>NZ_JNXT01000050.1 GCF_000716675.1 Streptomyces alboflavus | reverse complement strand
GGCCGCTCCCGCGAGGCCCGCCCCCACGACCCCCGGCAGGTGACGTAAGTGACGGACCGCCAACCGCCACCCCCACGCCGCCGGGTCCCCGGCCCGGCACGGCCCGCCCGCCCCGGCGGCCGGAGCGGACCCGGGCCCGGGGCGCGCCCGCCCGCCTCGCGCCGCCCCCGCCCCTCCGGATCGAGGCCGCCCAAGGCGCCCCAGGCCAAGACCATCCGGCTCGGCAGCCCGCGGCCCCGGCTTCGCATGGTCAGCCTCGGCCTGACCCTGGTGATGCTGGCGTTCGTGGTGCGGCTGTTCCAGGTGCAGGCCGTGGACGCCGACACCTACGCGGCGAAGGCCGAGAAGAACCGGTACTCCACGCACAAGCTGGCCGCCGAGCGCGGGGCCATCACCGACCGCGGCGGCGTCGAACTCGCCACCAGCGTGGACGCGTACGACATCACCGCCGACCCCACCCTCTTCACGCCGAAGGAGACGAAGACCGGCGACGCGCCCGAGCAGGCCGCCGGGCTGCTCGCGCCGATCCTCGACGCGGACGCCGGTGAACTCGCCAAGAAGCTCCGGACGCCCAAGACCCGCTTCACGCTCCTGGCCCGCCGTGAGTCGCCGCAGGTCTGGAAGCAGATCAAGGACCTGCGCTCCGCCCTCGCCGACAAGGCGAGCGCCGACCCCAAGGCGGTCAACGTCCTCGCGGGCGTCTTCGCCGTGCCCACCAGCAAGCGCGTGTACCCCAACGACGGCCTGGCCGCCGGGATACTGGGCTGGGTCAACGCCGACGGCAAGGGCGGCGGCGGGGTGGAGCAGCAGCTCGACAAGAAGCTCGCGGGCAAGCAGGGCGAGATCCGCTACGCCCAGTCCGGCGGCCGCCAGGTGCCCACCGCCGGCAGCACCGAGAAGCCCGCCGTGCCCGGCTCGGACGTCGAGCTGACGATCGACCGCGACATCCAGTGGGCCGCCCAGGACGCCATCACCGAGCAGGTGCGCAAGTCCAAGGCCGACCGCGGCTACGTACTGGTGCAGGACACCCGCACCGGCGAGGTCCTCGCCATGGCCAACGCGCCCGGCTTCGACCCCAACAACCTCGCCCAGGCCCGCGGCGCCAGCCTCGGCAACGCAGCCCTCCAGGACGCCTACGAACCCGGCTCCACCGCCAAGGTCATGTCGATGGCCGCCGTCCTCGAGGAGAACGCCGCCACTCCCGGCACCCGGGTGACCGTGCCCAACCGCCTGCACCGCGGCGACCGGCTCTTCCAGGACGACATCGACCACCCGACCTGGTACCTCACGCTCAACGGCGTGCTCGCCAAGTCCAGCAACATCGGCACCATCCTCGCCACCGGCGAACTCGGCAAGACGCAGCGGGAGGTCAACAGGACCCTCTACTCGTACCTGCGGAAGTTCGGCATCGGCAAGGAGACCGGGCTCGGCTTCCCCGGCGAGACCTCCGGCATCCTCGCGCCGCCCGACAAGTGGTCGACCTCGCAGCAGTTCACGATCCCCTTCGGCCAGGGCGTGTCCATCAACGCCATGCAGGCCGCGTCCGTGTACTCGACCATCGCCAACGGCGGCGTCCGCGTCGAGCCGACGCTGGTACGCGGCACCAAGGGGCCCGACGGCCGCTTCACGCCCGCGCCCGCGCCGAAGAAGACCCGCGTGGTCAGTGAGAAGACCGCGCGGACCGTGGCACGGATGCTGGAGTCCGTCGTCGACGACGAGGAAGGCACCGGCACCAAGGCCCGCATCCCCGGCTACCGCGTCGCGGGCAAGACCGGCACGGCCAACCGGGTCGACCCGCAGACCGGCCGCTACCGCGGCTACACCTCCTCCTTCGCCGGCTTCGCGCCCGCCGACAAGCCGCGCGTCACCGTCTACTGCGTCATCCAGAACGCCACGAAGGGCAGCTACTTCGGCGGCCAGATCTGCGGCCCCATCTACAAGAAGGTCATGCAGTTCGCCCTCAAGACCCTCCAGGCCCCGCCCACCGGCAAGGCCCCCGCACCGCTCCCGGTGACCTACGACCCCGGCGGGCCGAAGCCCCCCGGCCGACCCGCGAACGGCGGCTAGGACGCGCACCCGGACAGGAACAGCCCGTGACGACCATCACCCCGGACCCGGGGAACCGGCCCGCGACACACCGCGCCGCCACCCCCGGGCCGCCGCCGCCCCCGACCGACCGCACCGCGCGTGGCCCCCTGCCTTTTGGCCCCAACGGGGGTGCGCCCGGTACGCTCACCGCCGTGCCACACGCTGATCAGTCCCAAACCACCCAGAAGGACGCTCCCGTGACCTACCCGGGACCGCCGAGGCCGACCCAGGTCTCCGCCACCCCCCTCGCGGAGCTCGCCGATCAGCTGGGGGCCGCGGCCCCGGGCACGGACGCCGCCGTCACCGGGATCACCCACGACTCGCGCGCGGTGCGCCCCGGCGACATCTACGCGGCCCTGCCCGGCGCCCGCATGCACGGCGCCGACTTCGTGGCCCAGGCCGCCGACCTCGGCGCCGCCGCGATCCTCACCGACCCGACCGGCGCCGACCGCGCCGCCGCCACGGGACTTCCGGTGCTCGTCGTCGCCGACCCGCGCGGCGGCATGGGCGAGCTGGCCGCGACGGTGTACGGCCACCCGGGCCGCGACCTGCTGCAGATCGGCATCACCGGCACGTCGGGCAAGACCACCACGGCGTACCTCATCGAGGGCGGTCTGAAGGCCGTCCGCGCCACCGGGCTCATCGGCACCGTCGAGATGCGCATCGGCGAGGAGCGCATCAAGTCCGAGCGGACCACGCCCGAAGCCACCGACCTGCAGGCGCTGTTCGCCGTGATGCGCGAGCGCGGCGTCGAGGCGGTCGCCATGGAGGTCTCCAGCCACGCGCTGGTGCTCGGCCGGGTCGACGGCTGCGTCTTCGACGTCGCCGTCTTCAACAACCTGAGCCCGGAGCACATGGAGTTCCACTCCGACATGGAGGACTACTTCCGGGCCAAGGCGCAGCTGTTCACCAAACGGCGCGCTCGGCTCGGCGTGGTCAACCTCGACGACGAGTACGGCCGCCGCCTGATCACCGAGTCCGAGGTGCCCGTCACCAGCTTCTCCGCCGAGGGCCACCCGGACGCCGACTGGCGCGCCGAGGACGTCGAAGTTGGGCCGCTTGACTCCACGTTCACAGCCGTCGGCCCCAAGGGCGAGCGGATCGCCGCCCGCTCGCCGCTCGCCGGGCCCTTCAACGTCGCCAACACCCTCGCCGCGATCGTGTCGCTCGCCGTCGCCGGGATCGACCCGCAGCAGGCCGCCGACGGCGTCGCGGCCGTGCCGGGCGTCCCCGGCCGCCTGGAGCGCGTCGACGCGGGCCAGTCCTACCTCGCCGTCGTGGACTACGCCCACAAGACGGACGCCGTCGAATCGGTCCTGCGCGCGCTGCGCAAGGTCACCGAGGGCAAGCTGCACATCGTGCTGGGCTGCGGCGGCGACCGCGACCAGACCAAGCGCAGGCCGATGGGCGCGGCCGCGGCCCGGCTCGCCGACTCCGCCGTACTGACCTCCGACAACCCCCGCGGCGAGGACCCCCTCGCCATCCTCGCGACGATGCTCGCGGGCGCCGCCGAGGTGCCCGCCCACGAGCGCGGTGACGTCGCCGTCTTCGAGGACCGCGCCGCCGCCATCCGCGCGGCCGTCGCCCGCGCCGAGCCCGGGGACACCGTCCTGGTCGCGGGCAAGGGACACGAACAGGGCCAGGACATCGCCGGGGTGGTCCGTCCCTTCGACGACCGCCTGGTGCTTCGCGAAGCTATCGAGCAAACCCAGGGATGAAGTTGTGATCGCCCTCTCCCTCGCCGAGATCGCCACCGTCGTCGGCGGGCAGACGTACGACATACCGGATCCGCAGGTCCAGGTGACCGCACCGGTCGTCCGGGACTCCCGTGAGGTGGAGCCCGGCGGCCTGTTCGCCGCCTTCGTGGGCGAGCGCGTCGACGGGCACGACTACGCCGACCAGGTCGTGGCGGCGGGCGCGGTCGCCGTGCTCGGCACCCGGCCGTGCGGGGTGCCCGCCATCGTCGTCGACGACGTGCAGACGGCGCTCGGCGCCCTCGCCCGGCACGTCGTCGCCCGGCTCGGCGCCACCCTCGTCGCCCTCACCGGCTCCGCGGGCAAGACCAGCACCAAGGATCTGATCGCCCAGGTCATCGGCCGCAAGGCGCCCACCGTGTGGACGCCGGGATCGTTCAACAACGAGATCGGCCTGCCGCTGACCGCGCTGAGCGCCACCGACGAGACGAAGTTCCTCGTCCTGGAGATGGGCGCCCGCGGCATCGGCCACATCCGGTACCTCACCGGGCTGACGCCGCCGCGGATCGGCCTCGTCCTGAACGTCGGCACCGCCCACATCGGCGAGTTCGGCGGCCGCGAACAGATCGCGCAAGCAAAGGGCGAGCTGGTCGAGGCACTCCCGGCCGACGGCGCCGCGATCCTCAACGCCGACGACCCCCTCGTACGCGCGATGGCCTCCCGCACGAAGGCCCGTGTGCTGCTCTTCGGAGAGGCCGCCGACGCCGACGTACGTGCCGAGAATGTCCGGCTCACCGAGAACGGACAGCCCGCCTTCACGCTCACCACACCCACCGGGTGCAGCGACGTGCGGCTGCGCCTGTACGGTGAGCACCACGTGTCGAACGCGCTCGCCGCGGCCGCCGTCGCCCATGAGCTGGGCATGTCCGTGGACGAGATCGCCCTCGCGCTCTCCGAGGCGGGCACGCTGTCCCGCTGGCGGATGGAGGTCACCGAGCGCCCGGACGGCGTGACGGTCGTCAACGACGCCTACAACGCGAACCCCGAGTCCATGCGAGCCGCCCTGCGCGCGCTCGCGGCCATGGGCAGAGCCGCGCAGGCCGAGGGCGGGCGCACGTGGGCGGTGCTCGGTCACATGGCCGAGCTCGGTGACGACGGGCTCGCCGAGCACGACGCGGTCGGACGCCTTGCCGTCCGGCTGAACGTGAACAAGCTCGTGGCAGTCGGGGGCAGGGAAGCGTCCTGGCTCCAACTGGGCGCATACAACGAGGGTTCGTGGGGTGAGGAGTCGGTGCACGTGTCCGACGCACAGGCGGCGATCGACCTGCTGCGCAGCGAGCTGCGCCCAGGAGACGTCGTGCTGGTGAAGGCGTCCAGATCGGTGGGTCTCGAGCGGGTCGCCCTGGCCCTGCTCGATGACGCCGCCGTTTCTTCGGAGGGGCAGGTCGCCGGCCGATGAGGCAGATCCTCTTCGCGGGTGTGATCGGGCTCTTCCTGACCCTGGTCGGTACGCCCCTGCTGATCAAGCTCCTGGCCCGCAAGGGCTACGGCCAGTTCATCCGGGACGACGGCCCGCGCGAGCACCACAGCAAGCGCGGTACGCCGACGATGGGTGGCATCGCCTTCATCCTGGCCACGCTCATCGCGTACTTCATGACGAAGTTCATCACCGGCGGGGAGTTCACGCTCTCCGGCCTGCTGGTGCTCTTCCTGATGGCGGGCATGGGCCTGGTCGGCTTCCTCGACGACTACATCAAGATCGTCAAGCAGCGCTCGCTCGGTCTGCGCGCCAAGGCCAAGATGGCGGGCCAGCTGATCGTCGGCATCGGCTTCGCCGTGCTCGCGCTGAACTGGCCCGACAACCGCAACCAGACCCCGGCCTCCACCAAGCTGTCGTTCGTCACGGACTTCGGCTGGTCGATCGGCCCGGTCCTGTTCGTGGTCTGGGCGCTGTTCATGATCCTCGCCATGTCGAACGGCGTGAACCTCACCGACGGCCTCGACGGTCTCGCCACCGGCGCCTCCGTGATGGTCTTCGGCGCCTACACCTTCATCGGCGTCTGGCAGTACCAGGAGTCCTGCGCCAACGCCAACACCCTCACCAACCCCGAGGCGTGTTTCGAGGTCAGAGACCCACTCGACCTGGCGGTCGTGGCCTCCGCGCTGATGGGCGCCTGCTTCGGCTTCCTGTGGTGGAACACCTCGCCCGCGAAGATCTTCATGGGTGACACCGGCTCGCTGGCCCTCGGCGGCGCGCTCGCCGGACTCGCGATCTGCTCCCGCACGGAGCTGCTCCTCGCGCTCCTCGGCGGCCTCTTCGTCCTTATCACCATGTCCGTGGTCATCCAGGTCGGCTCCTTCCGCCTCACCGGCAAACGCGTCTTCCGGATGGCGCCACTCCAGCACCACTTCGAACTCAAGGGGTGGTCCGAAGTCCTTGTGGTGGTCCGCTTCTGGATCATCCAGGGCATGTGCGTGATCGTCGGACTCGGACTCTTCTACGCAGGGTGGGCGGCCACCAAGTGACCAGCTGGCAGGGCAGGAACGTCACCGTCGCCGGGCTCGGCGTGAGCGGCCTCAGCGCCGCCCGCGCGCTCGCGGGCCTCGGCGCGGTGGTGACGGTCGTGGACGGCGGCGACGGGGACGCCCAGCGGACACGCGCCGCGGAACTCGCCGGAACCGGCATCTCCGTACGCCTCGGGGACGCCGAGACGCTCCCCGAGGGCACCGACCTCGTCGTCACCTCGCCCGGCTGGAAGCCCTCGTCGCCGCTGTTCACGGCCGCCGCCGAGGCGGGTGTCGACGTCGTCGGCGACGTCGAGATCGCCTGGCGCCTGCGCGGCCCCGACGCCGCGCCCTGGCTCGCCATCACCGGCACCAACGGCAAGACCACGACCACGCAGATGCTCGCGTCGATCCTGGCCGCGGCCGGTCTGCGCACGGCGGCCGTCGGCAACATCGGCACGCCCATCGTGGACGTGGTCCTGGAGGGCGACGACGCGTACGACGTCCTCGCCGTCGAGCTGTCCTCCTACCAGCTGCACTGGGCGCCCTCCCTGCGCGCCCACTCGGCGGCCGTCCTGAACCTGGCGCCCGACCACCTCGACTGGCACGGCTCCATGGAGGCGTACGCCGCCGACAAGGGCCGCATCTACGAGGGCAACCAGGTCGCCTGCGTCTACAACGTCGCCGACAAGGCCACGGAGGACCTGGTCCGCGAGGCCGACGTCGAGGAGGGCTGCCGCGCCATCGGTTTCACGCTGGCCGCGCCCGCCCCCTCGCAACTGGGCGTCGTGGACGGCATCCTGGTCGACCGTGCCTTCGTGCCGGACCGCCAGAAGCAGGCCCAGGAGCTCGCAGAGGTCTCCGACGTGCGCCCGCCCGCGCCGCACAACATCGCCAACGCCCTGGCCGCCGCCGGCCTCGCGCGTGCCTACGGCGTGCCCGCCACGGCGGTCCGTGAGGGCCTGCGCGCCTTCCGGCCGGACGCCCACCGCATCGAGCACGTGGCCGACGTCGACGGCGTCGCCTACATCGACGACTCCAAGGCCACCAACACCCACGCCACGCAGGCGTCGTTGGCGGCGTACGAGTCGATCGTCTGGATCGCCGGTGGCCTCGCCAAGGGCGCCACCTTCGACGAGCTGGTCGCGGGCGCGGCGGGGCGGCTGCGGGGGGTCGTCCTGATCGGCGCCGACCGCGCGCTGATCCGCGAAGCGCTCGCGCGACACGCGCCGGAAGTACCCGTCGTGGACCTCGACCGGACGGACACTGGGGCGATGTCCGAGGCCGTACGGCAGGCCGCGCGGCTCGCGCGGCCGGGGGACACCGTCCTGATGGCGCCCGCGTGTGCGTCGATGGACATGTTCACCAACTACAACAAGCGTGGTGACGCGTTCGCGGCAGCCGTCCGCGAACTCGGCGCGAGCGCCTGACGGCGGGCCCAGCGTGGTCCGGGGGCGCCCGGCACCCGAAGGAGGGCACGTGGCAGCCGTGGGAACGCCGTCGTGGCGGGGGTTTCGTGGCCGGCCGCGCGCCGGCGGGGGAAGCGCCCGCGCGGGCGCGGGGTGCCGCTGATGGCCGGGCGCGCCTCCGTGCGCACCCCGCGCACCCCGAAGCGACCGGTGCGGCCGCGGGCCACGCCGGTGGCCCGCGAGAGTGCGCTGCGGCGGCTCTACGACCGGGCCCGCAAGGCCTGGGACCGGCCGCTGACCGCGTACTACCTGATCCTCGGCAGCAGCCTGCTGATCACGGCGCTCGGCCTGGTGATGGTCTACTCCGCGTCGATGATCCAGGCGCTGCAGCTGAACCTGCCCGCCTCCTACTTCTTCCGCAAGCAGTTCGTCGCCGCGGTCCTCGGTTCCGCCCTGCTGCTGATCGCCATGCGGATGCCGGTCAAGCTGCACCGGGCGCTGTCGTACCCGATCCTCGCCGCATCCGTCTTCCTGATGGTCCTGGTCCAGATCCCCGGGATAGGGCGCAGCGTCAACGGCAATCAGAACTGGATCTATTTGGGGGGCCCTTTCCAGCTCCAGCCCAGTGAGTTCGGCAAGCTCGCCCTTGTGCTCTGGGGCGCGGACCTGCTGGCCCGCAAACAGGACAAGCGGCTGCTCACCCAGTGGAAGCACATGCTGGTGCCGCTGGTCCCCGTCACCTTCATGCTGCTCGGCCTGATCATGCTGGGCGGCGACATGGGCACGGCCATCATCCTCACCGCGATCCTGTTCGGCCTGCTCTGGCTCGCGGGCGCCCCGACCCGGCTGTTCGCGGGGGTCCTGAGCATCGCGGCCGTCCTCGGTGTGATCCTCATCAAGACCAGCCCGAACCGGATGGCCCGGCTCGCCTGCATCGGCGCGACCGACCCCGGACCCGGCGACCAGTGCTGGCAGGCCGTACACGGCATCTACGCCCTGGCCTCCGGCGGATTCTTCGGTTCCGGCCTCGGCGCGAGTGTGGAAAAATGGGGTCAACTGCCCGAACCGCACACCGACTTCATCTTCGCCATCACCGGGGAGGAACTCGGTCTTGCGGGGACGCTGTCGGTGCTCGCCCTGTTCGCGGCTCTAGGCTATGCGGGTATCCGCGTGGCCGGACGCACGGAGGACCCCTTCGTGAGGTACGCAGCGGGAGGCGTGACCACCTGGATCACGGCCCAGGCCGTGATCAACGTCGGTGCGGTGCTCGGTCTGCTGCCGATCGCCGGTGTCCCGCTTCCGCTGTTCTCCTACGGAGGCTCAGCCCTGCTGCCGACCATGTTCGCCGTGGGACTCCTGATCGCCTTCGCGCGTGAGGACCCCGCGGCGAAGGCGGCCCTGGCCATGCGGCAGCCTCGGGTGAGATGGAACACGATGCGACGGCGCGTCAAGGCGCGTTCGTCCGGAGAGCGGTGAATTTCGGTGCATGTCGTACTCGCCGGTGGGGGGACCGCCGGCCACATCGAGCCCGCGCTCGCCCTCGCGGACGCCCTGCGCAGGCAGGACCCGACCGTGGGGATCACGGCCCTGGGCACGGAGCGCGGCCTCGAGACCCGACTCGTACCCGAGCGGGGCTATGAACTCGCCCTCATCCCCGCCGTGCCGCTGCCGCGCAAGCCCACCCCCGAGCTGATCACCGTGCCCGGGCGGCTGCGCGGCACCATCAAGGCGGCCGAGCAGATCCTGGAGCGCACCAAGGCCGACTGCGTGGTGGGCTTCGGCGGCTATGTGGCGCTGCCCGGCTATCTGGCGGCCAAGCGCGCGGGTGTGCCGATCGTGGTGCACGAGGCCAACGCGCGCCCCGGCCTCGCCAACAAGATCGGCTCGCGGTACGCCTCCGGGGTCGCGGTCTCCACGCCCGACAGCAAGCTGCGCGGCTCGCGCTACATCGGCATCCCGCTGCGCCGCACCATCGCGCTGCTCGACCGGGCCCGGGTCCGCCCGGAGGCCCGCGCGGCCTTCAACCTCGACCCGAACCTGCCGACGCTGCTCGTCTCCGGCGGCTCGCAGGGCGCCCGGCGCCTGAACGAGGTCGTCCAGCAGGTCGCCCCGGTCCTCCAGCGCGCGGGCATCCAGATCCTGCACGCGGTCGGCCCGAAGAACGAAATGCCGTACGTGGAGAACATGCCCGGGATGCCCCCCTACATCCCGGTACCGTACGTGGACCGGATGGACCTCGCGTACGCCGCGGCCGACATGATGCTCTGCCGCGCGGGCGCGATGACCGTCGCCGAGCTGTCCGCCGTCGGGCTGCCGGCCGCCTATGTCCCGCTGCCCATCGGCAACGGCGAACAGCGGCTGAACGCCCAGCCGGTGGTCAAGGCGGGCGGCGGCCTGCTGGTCGACGACGCGGAGCTCACCCCCGAGTGGGTCCAGGGCAACGTCCTGCCCGTGCTCGCCGACCCGCACCGGCTGTACGAGATGTCCCGTGCCGCATCGGAGTTCGGCCGCAGGGACGCCGACGACCTCCTCGTCAACATGGTGTACGAGGCGATTGCGTCACGCCGCAACGCGTGAGAGAAGGCAGGGGACTGTGGCCGGACGGGCCGGACCGACGACCGCCGAACGGCGGGGGGCCGGGTCTGCCCCGTCCCGCCCGTCCCGCCCCCGCCGCCCGCGCCTTCCGCGGGCGCTGCGGGCACCGCGGGTGCGCCTCCTGATCGTCCTGGTGCTCGTCCTCGCCGTGCTCGCCGGGGGCGGCGCCTGGGTGTTCTACGGCTCGCCGTGGCTGCGGGTGGAGCGGGTGACGACGTCCGGGACGGTGGTCCTCAAGCCGCACGAGGTGCGCGAGATCGCGGGCGTACCGGTCGGGGAACCGCTGATTTCGGTCGATTCCGGAGCCATCGAAGAGCGGCTTCGGAGAAAATTGCCCCGAATTGACTCGGTTGATGTCGTCCGCTCCTGGCCCCATGGAATCGCACTGAAAGTGACGGAGCGCACGCCGGTTCTGCTCATCGAAAAGGGCGGAAAGTTCATCGAAGTGGACGCGAAGGGTGTTCGTTTCGCCACGGTCGAGAAGGCACCGAAGGGCACCCCCCTCCTCGAAATGGCCACGGACCCCTCCGGCAGCGCCGCCGCGAGCCTGCGCCGCTTCGACGCGGCCCGGCTGCGCCGCGAGGCCGTCCGTGTGGTCGCCGCCCTGCCCGGCGCGGTCGCGGCGGACACCCGGACCGTCAAGGTCCGTTCGTACGACTCCATCTCGCTGCGGTTGCGCGACGACCGCACGGTGATGTGGGGGAGCGGGGACAAGGGCCGGGCAAAGGCCGAGGCGCTCGCCGGGCTCATGAAAGCAGTTCCGAAGGCACGGCACTTCGATGTGAGCGTCCCCACCGCCCCTGCGTCATCGGCGAGTTGACGTACATCAGCGCAGGCCAGCACCCTGGATGGGCAGGCTTAAGCCTGATCACATAGGGTGAAAAGAAAAACGGGAGGTTCGGCGTGTTCGTTGAACGTGCGCCACTTGTCGACTTAGTGTCCTGTTCGGAAGAGTCCAGGGAACAGACACACTGGTAACCCTAAACTTCAGCGTTAGGGTTCGGGTCGGCGTTCGGACCGTCCCATTCGGCATCAGTCGTCGTATCGCTCAAGCGCGAGACGGCGACACGTAACTCGAGGCGAGAGGCCTTCGACGTGGCAGCACCGCAGAACTACCTCGCAGTCATCAAAGTCATCGGTGTCGGCGGCGGTGGTGTCAATGCCATCAACCGGATGATCGAGGTCGGTCTCAAGGGCGTCGAGTTCATCGCCATCAACACCGACGCGCAAGCCCTGTTGATGAGCGACGCCGACGTCAAGCTCGACGTGGGCCGTGAACTCACCCGCGGACTCGGCGCAGGAGCCAACCCGGCCGTCGGCCGCAAGGCCGCCGAGGACCACCGCGAGGAGATCGAGGAGGTCCTCAAGGGGGCCGACATGGTCTTCGTGACGGCCGGTGAGGGCGGCGGCACCGGCACGGGCGGCGCGCCCGTGGTCGCCAACATCGCGCGTTCCCTCGGCGCCCTGACGATCGGTGTGGTCACCAGGCCGTTCACCTTCGAGGGCCGTCGCCGCGCGAACCAGGCGGAGGACGGCATCGCCGAGCTCCGCGAAGAGGTCGACACCCTCATCGTCATCCCCAACGACCGGCTCCTGTCCATCTCGGACCGCCAGGTCAGCGTGCTCGACGCCTTCAAGTCGGCCGACCAGGTGCTCCTCTCCGGTGTGCAGGGCATCACCGACCTCATCACCACGCCCGGCCTGATCAACCTCGACTTCGCCGACGTCAAGTCGGTCATGTCCGAGGCGGGTTCGGCGCTCATGGGCATCGGCTCGGCCCGCGGCGACGACCGTGCGGTGGCCGCGGCCGAGATGGCGATCTCCTCGCCGCTCCTCGAGGCGTCCATCGACGGCGCCCGGGGCGTCCTGCTCTCCATCTCCGGCGGCTCCGACCTCGGCCTGTTCGAGATCAACGAGGCGGCGCAACTGGTCAGCGAGGCCGCGCACCCCGAGGCCAACATCATCTTCGGCGCGGTCATCGACGACGCGCTCGGCGACGAGGTCCGGGTCACCGTCATCGCGGCCGGCTTCGACGGCGGCCAGCCCCCGTCCAAGCGGGACAACGTCCTCGGCTCGGCGTCCGCCAAGCGCGAGGAGCCGGCGCCCCCGGCCCGGCAGCCCGAACCGTCCCGTCCGGCCCCGGCGTTCGGCGGCCTCGGCAGCGTCACCCCGCGCGACGACGCCCCCGCGGCCGAGCAGCCCGAGCCGGTCCAGGCGAGCGAGCCCCCGGCCTCGTCGGCGACCCCGCCGCAGGTCCCCCCGACCCGTCTGCACCAGGACAGCCAGGCCGAAGAGCTGGACGTGCCGGACTTCCTGAAGTGATAGACCAGCGCTTGGAGACGAGCACCGCGAGCGGCGCCCACTTCGCCTTCACCGACCGGTGGGGCGGAGTGAGCGCCGTTCCGTACGAGGAGCTCAACCTCGGCGGAGCGGTCGGCGACGACCCCGAAGCCGTACGCCACAACCGCGCGGCCGTCGCCAAGAACCTCGGCATCGACCCCGCGCGCGTGGTCTGGATGAACCAGGTGCACGGCCGGGACGTCGCCGTGGTCGACGGCCCCTGGGCGGACCGCGAGGAGATCCCGGCGGTCGACGCGGTCGTCACCGCCCGGCGCGGTGTCGCCCTCGCCGTCCTCACCGCCGACTGCACCCCGGTGCTGCTCGCCGACCCGGTCGCGGGAGTCGCCGCGGCCGCGCACGCGGGCCGGCCCGGAATGGTCGCCGGGGTGGTGCCCGCGGCCGTCGAGGCCATGGTGGCCCTCGGCGCGCGCCCGGACCGGATCGTGGCCCGCACCGGGCCCGCCGTCTGCGGCCGTTGTTACGAAGTACCCGCGGACATGCGCGCCGACGTCGCCGCCGTGGAACCCGCGGCGTACGCCGAGACGAGCTGGGGCACCCCCGCGGTCGACGTGACCGCGGGAGTGCACGCACAGCTCGACCGGCTCGGCGTGCGCGACCGGGAGCAGTCGCCGGTGTGCACACGGGAGTCGGGCGATCACTTCTCGTACCGCCGCGACCGCACGACCGGTCGGCTCGCGGGCTATGTGTGGTTGGACTGATGGGGCATGACGGACCGTAAGGCGGAACTCGCCGCAAATCTGGCGAATGTGGAAGAGCGCATCACGGCGGCCTGCGCGGCGGCGGGCCGCAAGCGCGAGGAACTGACCCTGATCGTGGTCACCAAGACCTACCCCGCGAGCGATGTGCGGTTTCTCTCGGAACTCGGTGTGCGTCATGTCGCCGAGAACCGTGACCAGGACGCGGCGCCGAAGGCCGCGGACTGCGCGGACCTCCCGCTCAGCTGGCACTTCGTGGGCCAGCTGCAGACCAACAAGGTGCGCTCCGTGGTCGGTTACGCGGACGTGGTTCAGTCGGTGGACCGGCCCAAGCTGGTCACGGCGCTGTCCACGGCCGCTGTGCGCGCCGGGCGCGAGGTCGGCTGTCTGCTCCAGGTCGCCCTGGACGCGGAGGCCGACGGACGGGGGGACCGCGGTGGCGTGGGCCCCGGCGGGATCGAGGAGTTGGCCGCACGCGTGGCCGACGCCCCCGGGCTGCGGCTCGACGGCCTGATGACCGTCGCGCCGCTCACCGGGGAATACGCGGGACGGCAACAGGCGGCGTTCGAGCGGCTGATGGATTTGTCGACTGCCCTGCGCGTGGCCCATCCGGCTGCGAACATGGTGTCGGCAGGGATGAGTGCGGACCTCGAACAGGCCGTGGCGGCCGGAGCGACACATGTGCGCGTCGGTACGGCGGTACTCGGAGTCCGACGCGGGCTCGGGTAACGTCGCCAGGAAGTCGGACCACAGCAGAAAATATGGTCATTCCCGCAGTTCGGCGGGAGACCACGTGGATCGCGGGCAGTTGATGACGACGGACCTTTCGATCCACCACAGAGCGGAGGACTCAGAGCATGGCCGGCGCGATGCGCAAGATGGCGGTCTACCTCGGCCTCGTGGAGGACGACGGTTACGACGGTCGGGGCTTCGACCCCGACGACGATTTCGAGCCCGAGCCGGAGCCCGAGCGCGACCGCCGACGGCACGAGCCGTCGCACCAGTCCCACCAGTCCCACCTCGCGGACCGGGACTTGGACCGGGACGAATCGGTACGAGTGGTGCAGCCGCCCGCCCCCCGCGAACCGGCGCCGCGCGCCGCTTCGCTTCCCGCTGAATCGGGACGTCCGGCGCGAATCGCCCCCGTGGCATCCATCACACCTGAACGCCAGAGCCTGGAGAAGAACGCACCGGTGATCATGCCCAAGGTCGTGTCCGAGCGTGAGCCCTACCGCATCACCACACTTCACCCCCGGACCTACAACGAAGCCCGTACCATCGGGGAACACTTCCGCGAAGGCACCCCGGTGATCATGAACTTGACGGAGATGGACGACACGGATGCGAAGCGACTTGTCGACTTTGCCGCCGGTCTCGTCTTCGGGCTGCATGGCAGTATCGAGCGAGTGACGCAGAAGGTGTTCCTGTTGTCGCCTGCTAACGTCGATGTCACGGCGGAGGACAAGGCCCGCATCGCAGAGGGCGGGTTCTTCAACCAGAGCTGAGACGCAAGTGCAGTAGACAGCAGTCATCGGATCGACACAGCACGGACTCGACTGAGGACAGGGGAGAGGGAAACACGAACATGGGCGTGGTCTTGCAAGTGATCTACATCGCTCTGATGTGTTTCCTGATCGTGCTGATCTTCCGGCTGGTCATGGACTACGTCTTCCAGTTCGCCCGCTCATGGCAACCCGGCAAGGCGATGGTGGTCGTTCTGGAGGCCACCTACACTGTCACCGATCCACCGCTCAAGCTTCTGCGGCGGTTCATTCCGCCGCTGCGTCTCGGGGGCGTGGCGCTCGACCTGTCCTTCTTCGTGCTGATGATCATCGTCTACATCCTGATCTCCGTCGTGAGCCGGCTGTGAGCGCGATGTCAACTACGTTCTTGCCGAATGCCGACGACTACGTTGAGGTGAAGAGATGCCGCTGACCCCCGAGGACGTGCGGAACAAGCAGTTCACGACCGTCCGTCTCCGAGAAGGCTATGACGAGGACGAGGTCGATGCCTTCCTAGATGAGGTCGAGGCCGAGCTGACCCGTCTGCTCCGCGAGAACGAGGACCTGCGCGCCAAGCTGGCCGCGGCCACGCGTGCCGCCGCGCAGAACCAGCAGCAGGGCGGCATGCGCAAGGGCCCCGGCGGTCCCGGTGGCCCCGACGGGCCGCAGGACCAGCGCGGTCCCGGCGCCCCCGTGCCCGCCGCAATATCTGGCCCGCAGCCGGTGCCGCCGCAGCAGCAGCACCCGATGGGCGGCCCGCCCCAGCTGCCGGGCGGCGCTCCGCAGCTTCCCCCGGGCCCCGGTGGCCACGGTCCGCAGGGCGGCCCGCAGGGTCCAGGACCGATGGGTCAGGGTCCCGGTCCGATGGGCCAGGGCCAGATGCAGGGTCAGATGGGTGGCCCCATGGGCGGCCCGATGGGCGGTCACGGCCCGCAGCTTCCGCAGCCCGGCCAGGGCCCCGGCGGCGACAGCGCCGCCCGTGTGCTCTCGCTCGCGCAGCAGACCGCCGACCAGGCGATCGCGGAGGCCCGTTCCGAGGCCAACAAGATCGTGGGCGAGGCCCGTTCGCGCGCCGAGGGCCTGGAGCGGGACGCCCGCGCCAAGGCCGACGCCCTGGAGCGGGACGCGCAGGAGAAGCACCGCGTCGCGATGGGCTCCCTGGAGTCCGCCCGCGCCACCCTTGAGCGCAAGGTCGAGGACCTGCGCGGCTTCGAGCGCGAGTACCGCACGCGGCTGAAGTCCTACCTGGAGTCGCAGCTGCGTCAGCTGGAGACCCAGGCCGACGACTCGCTGGCCCCGCCGCGGACCCCGGCGACCGCGTCGCTTCCGCCGTCCCCGGCGCCCTCCATGGCCTCGGCCGGCGCGGGTGCCCCGTCCTACGGCGGCAACCAGTCGATGGGTGGCAACCAGCCCGCGGGCGCGCCGTCCTACGGCGGGCAGCAGCAGATGTCGCCCGCGATGACGCAGCCGATGGCGCCGGTGCGGCCGCAGGGTCAGCAGCCGATGCAGCAGGCTCCGTCCCCGATGCGGGGATTCCTCATCGACGAGGACGACAACTGACGGGCTTCACCACGCCCTAGGCGTCGGCAGGCTGTACAGGGCGAGGCCCCCGGGAATCCGGGGGCCTCGCCCTTTTGCTGTGCCCGCCGGGTCGCCGCGGGCGGCGGTGGCTTTGGCGGAGTGCGACGGGGGGCCGCAGGCCGGTGGCTTTCGCCGAGTGCGTCGGTGGCCGCAGATCGGCCTCCGGCCTCGTCCTCAAGCGCCGGACGGGCTGAGTCACGCTCACGTCGGCCGAGGGTGCGCCGCAGAAACGTTCCGACGTTTGTGCGCGGGCACGCAACGCCGAAGGCCCGGGTCCACCAAGATCTTTGGTGGACCCGGGCCTTCGGCGTTGTCGCTAGGCCTTGCGGAGACGGAAGGCGAGGTTCACGGAGTCGTCCTTGAACGTCTCGCCGTAGGTCTCGTCGGCCTCGCCCTCGGCGAAGTCCGTCGCCAGGACCTCGTCCGCGATGAGGGCGGTGTGGTCGGTCAGGGCCGTGACGACGGCCGGGTCGGCGGACGTCCAGCGCAGGGCGATCCGGTCCGCGACGTCCAGGCCGCTGTTCTTGCGGGCCTCCTGGATCAGGCGGATCGCGTCCCGGGCCAGGCCCGCGCGGCGCAGCTCGTCGGTGAGCTCCAGGTCGAGGGCGACCGTGGCGCCGGAGTCGGACGCCACCGACCAGCCCTCGCGCGGGGTCTCGGTGATGATGACCTCGTCCGGGGCGAGCGTCACCGTCTCCCCGTCGACCTCCACGGAGGCGTTGCCCTCGCGCAGGGCGAGGGACAGCGCGGCCGCGTCGGCCTCCGCGACGGCCTTGGCCACCGCCTGCACGCCCTTGCCGAACCGCTTGCCGAGGGCACGGAAGTTGGCCTTGGCGGTGGTGTCGACCAGGGAGCCGCCGACCTCCGAGAGGGAGGCGAGGGAGGAGACGTTCAGCTCCTCGGTGATCTGGGCCCGCAGCTCGGCGCCCAGCGTCTCGAACCCGGCGGCCGCGACCAGCGCGCGGGACAGCGGCTGACGGGTCTTGACGCCGGACTCGGCGCGCGAGGCACGGCCCAGCTCGACCAGGCGGCGCACGAGCACCATCTGCTTGGACAGCTCGGGGTCGATCGCCGACAGGTCCGCCTCCGGCCAGGTCGCCAGGTGCACCGACTCCGGGGCGTCGGGCGTGACCGGCACGACCAGGTCCTGCCAGACGCGCTCCGCGATGAACGGCGTCAGCGGGGCGAGCAGCCGCGTGATCGTCTCGACGACCTCGTGCAGGGTGCGCAGCGCGGCCGCGTCGCCCTGCCAGAAGCGGCGCCTCGAACGGCGGACGTACCAGTTGGAGAGGTTGTCGACGAACGTGGACAGGAGCTTTCCGGCGCGCTGGGTGTCGTAGGCGTCCAGGGCCTCGGTCACCTGGTCGGTGAGCGCGTGCAGCTCGCTGAGCAGCCAGCGGTCGAGCAGCGGGCGGTCGGCGGGCGCCGGGTCGGTGTCCGAGGGGGCCCACTTCGACGTACGGGCGTAGAGCGCCTGGAAGGCGACCGTGTTCCAGTACGTCAGGAGGGTCTTGCGGACGACCTCCTGGATGGTGCCGTGGCCCACGCGGCGGGCCGCCCACGGGGAGCCGCCGGCCGCCATGAACCAGCGGACCGCGTCGGCGCCGTGCCGGTCCATGAGCGGGATCGGGTCCAGGGTGTTGCCGAGGTGCTTGGACATCTTGCGGCCGTCCTCGGCGAGGATGTGGCCGAGGCAGACGACGTTCTCGTAACTCGACTTGTCGAAGACCAGGGTGCCGACGGCCATCAGCGTGTAGAACCAGCCGCGGGTCTGGTCGATGGCCTCCGAGATGAACTGCGCGGGGTAGCGGCTCTCGAAGAGTTCCTTGTTCTTGTGGGGGTAGCCCCACTGCGCGAACGGCATCGAACCCGAGTCGTACCAGGCGTCGATGACCTCGGGCACGCGCACCGCTTCGAGGGAGCAGCCCTCGTGGGTGCAGGTGAACGTGACGTCGTCGATGAACGGGCGGTGCGGGTCGAGGTCCGACTGGTCGGTGCCCGTCAGCTCGGTCAGCTCGGCGCGGGAGTCGACACAGGTGAGGTGGTTCTCCTCGCAGCGCCAGATGGGCAGCGGTGTGCCCCAGTAGCGGTTGCGGGACAGCGCCCAGTCCACGTTGTTGGTCAGCCAGTCGCCGAAACGGCCGTGCTTGACCGAGTCCGGGAACCAGTTGGTCTTCTCGTTCTCCGCGAGGAGCCGGTCCTTGACAGCCGTGGTGCGGATGTACCAGGACGGCTGGGCGTAGTAGAGGAGCGCGGTGTGGCAGCGCCAGCAGTGCGGGTAGCTGTGCTCGTACGCGATGTGGCGGAACAGCAGGCCGCGGTCGTCGAGGTCCTTGGTGAGGGACTCGTCGGCCTTCTTGAAGAAGACGCCGCCCACGAGCGGGACGTCCTCCTCGAAGGTGCCGTCCGGGCGGACGGGGTTCACGACCGGCAGGCCGTAGGACCGGCAGACCTTGAGGTCGTCCTCACCGAAGGCGGGGGACTGGTGGACGAGGCCGGTGCCGTCCTCGGTGGTCACGTAGTCGGCGTTGACCACGTAGTGCGCCTCTGCCGGGAACTCCACGAGCTCGAAGGGGCGCTGGTACGTCCAGCGCTCCATCTCGGCGCCGGTGAACGTCTGCCCCGTGGTCTCCCAGCCCTCGCCGAGGGCCTTCTCCACCAGGGGCTCGGCGACGACCAGCTTCTCCTTGCCGTCGGTCGCCACTACGTAGGTGACGTCCGGGTGCGCGGCGACCGCCGTGTTGGACACCAGCGTCCACGGGGTGGTCGTCCACACCAGGAGCGCGGCCTCGCCCGCGAGGGGGCCGCCGGTCAGCGGGAAGCGGACGTAGACGGACGGGTCGACGACCGTCTCGTACCCCTGCGCCAGCTCGTGGTCGGACAGGCCCGTGCCGCAGCGGGGGCACCAGGGGGCGACGCGGTGGTCCTGGACGAGGAGGCCCTTGTCGAAGATCTCCTTGAGGGACCACCAGACGGACTCGATGTACTCCGGGTTCATCGTCCGGTAGGCGCCGTCGAGGTCCGTCCAGTACCCCATGCGGGTCGTCAGGTCGGCGAAGGCGTCCGTGTGGCGGGTCACCGACTCGCGGCACTTGGCGTTGAACTCGGCGATGCCGTACGCCTCGATGTCCTTCTTGCCGTTGAAGCCGAGTTCCTTCTCGACCGCCAGCTCCACGGGCAGGCCGTGGCAGTCCCAGCCGGCCTTGCGGGCGACGTGGTAGCCGCGCATCGTGCGGAAGCGCGGGAACACGTCCTTGAAGACGCGGGCCTCGATGTGGTGCGCGCCGGGCATGCCGTTGGCCGTGGGCGGGCCCTCGTAGAACACCCACTCGGGGCGGCCCTCGGACTGCTCGAGGCTCTTGGCGAAGATCTTCTGCTGCTCCCAGAAGTCGAGCACGGCGTGCTCAAGAGCGGGCAGGTCGACCTGGGCGGGCACCTGGCGGTACTGCGGCGGCGTCATTCGCTTTTCCTCCGGCGGACGTTCTTCCCTTCCGTCGGAGGGACGAGAGGCGCATCGCTGCGCTCCCGCGGTACCACCCTCCTTGGCCCTCCGGCGCTGGCGCCACAGGGCCCCCTCATTGGGGTCGCGATGCCGGGTCTACTCGCCCTTGCCGTCCCCGATGGGGGCCGGCCTGCGGCTTTCTTCCGGCGGCTCCGGGGTGATCTTCACGTCGCGCTCGCCCCCGGGCTCACACCGTCCCCGGGTCGCTCATGGCTGCGTACGCCGCTACTCGTCCCCATCCACACGTCTCGCTCCGGCCAGTGTACGGCGCCGGGGCGGGGGCGGCCGACCGGTTATTCGGGCACGCGCCTCAGGCGTGCTGGGGGACCTCGTCCCTGAGGGAGTCGCGGACCATCTTCCGCAGCTCCGGGCTGTCCGTGTGCCCGTGGACGGACACGGCGTGTTCGCTGGCGGCGCGGACCACTTCTTCCTCTTCGCCGGAGATGGCGAGGGTGCAGTGGGTCTCGCTCGGGAATTCCCGGCAGTCGGCTGTCTTGCGCATGGTGCGTCTCCTGACTCTCGTCCCAGTTTATGTCTGAATTTCAGTGGAAAACAGGTTCGTGCCCGATATCGCCGATGCGGCGGGTGCTGACCCGAATGGCGACATGGGCGGGGTCCGGATCCCGGCCCGGTACGTCGGGCGGATTACGCGGCGGGGAGCTGGGCACAACGCAGGCAGGCTCACCGCGCGACCCCCGGGGGCGGGCGAATCGGGCGGCGTGCCCCGTTGCCGCGGGCCTGGAGTCGATTTATCGTCCCAGCACGATTCGCGTGCAAGATCACAATATGTGAAGGGGCCGCGGCCATGGTGGCGAAGAAGACCGCCGTACAGCAGTCGGCGTCGAGCAGATCCACAGCCGCGGGGGCCGGGGCGGCGGGGGAAGCGGGCGGCAAGGCGGCCCGCACCGTCAAGACCGTGCGTGCGGGCAAGACGGCGGCCGCGGGTTCGGCGGCGCCGAAGAAGACCACGACCAAGGCGGCGGCGAAGGCTCCTGCCAAGGCGGCGGCGAAGAAGAAGGCGTCGGCCGCGGCTCCGGTGAAGAAGACGTCGGCCACGGCCTCGGCCAAGAAGGCAGCCGCCACGACCCCGGCCAAGAAGACGTCCGCCACGACGTCGGCGAAGAAGGCCGCCGAGGAGAAGGCAGCCACCGCCAAGGCAGCCACCGCCAAGGCAGCCACTGGCAAGACTGCCACTGGCACGACTGCCGCCAAGAAGGCTGTCGACAAGGAGACCGCGGGCACCTCCAGGAACGCGGCCGCCAAGAAGACCGTTGCCAAGAAGACGACTCCGAAGAAGACGGCCGCGAAGAAGACGACTGCGAAGAAGACGGCCTCGAAGCAGGCGTCGGCCACGAAGGCGTCGGCCACGACAGCCGCACCCGAGCAGGCCGCCGCCGAGAACTCCGCCGCCACGACGGAGGCGGACGGCGGGTCGGGTGCGTCCAAGAAGGCGACGGGCGCCGCGAAGGGCTCGGGAGCCAGGAAACGTACGGCCAAGAAGACGGCCGCGTCCGCGGCCGAGGGTGCGGCTCAGGCCGCGGAGACGACGGGAGCCACGACAGTGGTTGCGAAGAAGACTCCGGGCACGGCGACGGCGGCGGCGAAGGCGGGCGCGGTGCCCAAGGCGCGGGCCGCGGCGACACCCGGCGAGCTCGCGGTGCGCCCGGGCGAGGACCCGTGGACCCCGGCGGAGGTCGCCGAGGCACGGACCGAGCTGATGTCCGAGACCATGCGGCTGCGGTCCGAGATCGAGGCGTCCGAGGCCGGACTCGCCGGGCTGATGCGGGACTCCGGGGACGGCGCGGGCGACGACCAGGCGGACACCGGCACGAAGAACATCACGCGCGAGCACGAGATGGCTCTCGCCGCGAACGCCCGGGAGATGCTGGAGCAGACCGAGCGCGCCCTGGAGCGCCTGGACGCGGGGACCTACGGCCTCTGCGAGAACTGCGGCAACCCCATCGGCAAGGCCCGCATGCAGGCGTTCCCGCGGGCCACCCTGTGCGTGGAGTGCAAGCAGAAGCAGGAACGGCGCTACTGAGCGTGGCCTGGGCGCCTGGGCCACGGCCCCGGTGTCGTACCCTCGTCCCCAGTCAGGCACCTAGGTTGAGGGACTCACGTGGCAGAGGCGGAGCGCATCATCGGTACGCCGGACATCCCTGAGGCGGAGGGGGCCGGTCCTGAGCAGTCCGCATCCGGCTCCGAGGACGGCCGGCGCCCTGGCTCCGAGGACGGACAGCGCGCCGCGGGCGAGCCGAAGCCGGAGGCGGAGCCGACGCCGGAGCCGCAGGCCCCGGCGGACGCCGAGGCCGACGCCGAGCCCGAGCCCGGGCCGCAGTCCAAGGGGCGGCGCAAGATCGCCGTGCTCTTCGGGGTGGCCCTGTTCGCGTACGCCCTGGACCTCATCAGCAAGATGATCGTGGTCGCCAAGCTGGAGCACCACGAGCCGATCGACGTGGTCGGTGACCTGCTGCGCTTCAACGCGATCCGGAACGCGGGCGCCGCCTTCGGCATGGGCGAGGCCTACACCATCATCTTCACCGTGATCGCCGCGGCCGTGATCGTGGTGATCGCCCGCCTCGCGCGCAAGCTGTACAGCCTGCCCTGGGCGATCGCCCTCGGCCTGCTGCTCGGCGGCGCGCTCGGCAACCTCACCGACCGGATCTTCCGCTCGCCCGGCGTGTTCAAGGGAGCGGTGGTCGACTTCATCGCCCCGAAGGGCTTCGCGGTCTTCAACCTCGCCGACTCCGCGATCGTCTGCGGCGGCATCCTGATCGTGCTGCTCTCCTTCCGCGGGCTCGACCCGGACGGCACCGTCCACAAGGACTGAGCGGGCTCCCGCGAGGACTGAGCGGGCCTTCGCGTCAGGCGTTCGGTACGGCGGTGTCGTAGCCCTCCTGCATACTCGTGGGGTGAGCACGATTCCCGAGATCCGTACCCTGCCCGTACCGGACGGCCTGGAGGGCGAGCGCGTCGACGCCGCCATCTCGCGCATGTTCGGCTTCTCCCGCACGAAGGCCGCCGAGCTCGCCGCGGCGGGGAAGGTCGCGGTCGACGGCTCGGTGGTCGGCAAGTCCGAGCGGGTGCACGGCGGCGCCTGGCTGGAAGTGGAGATGCCGCAGGCGCCCGCTCCGGTGCAGATCGTCGCCGAGCCCGTCGAGGGCATGGAGATCGTGCACGACGACGACGACATCGTCGTGATCACCAAGCCGGTCGGTGTGGCCGCGCACCCCAGCCCCGGCTGGACCGGCACCACCGTGATCGGCGGCCTCGCCGCCGCCGGGTACCGCATCTCGACGTCCGGCGCCGCCGAGCGCCAGGGCATCGTGCACCGCCTGGACGTCGGCACGTCGGGCCTGATGGTCGTCGCCAAGTCGGAGCGGGCGTACACGTCGCTGAAGCGCCAGTTCAAGGAGCGCACGGTCGACAAGCGGTACAACGCGCTGGTGCAGGGCCACCCCGACCCCATGAGCGGCACCATCGACGCCCCCATCGGCCGCCACCCCAACCACGACTACAAGTGGGCGGTCACGGCCGAGGGCAAGCCCTCCGTCACGCACTACGACCTCATGGAGGCCTTCCGCGCGGCCTCCCTGCTCGACATCAAGCTGGAGACCGGCCGGACCCACCAGATCCGGGTCCACATGTCGGCGCACCGGCACCCCTGCGTGGGCGACCTGACGTACGGCGCCGACCCCACGCTCGCCAAGCGGCTCGGGCTCACCCGCCAGTGGCTGCACGCCGTGCGGCTCGGCTTCGAGCACCCCGGGGACGGGCAGTGGGTCGAGTTCGCCAGCGACTACCCCGACGACCTGCAGCTCGCGCTCGACCGGGTGCGGGCGGAGAGCGCGTGACCGCCGCGGGCGGCGTGCGCTGCCGGGTCGCGGAGGGCCGGTCGGACCTGGACGCGTGCTTCGCCGTACGCAAAGAGGTGTTCGTCGCCGAGCAGGGCGTTCCTGAGGACCTGGAATACGACGAGTACGACGTGGGGGCCGTGCACGTCCTCGCGGTGCGCGGCGCGGACGGCGCCCCGCTCGGCACGGGCCGGTTGCTCACGGGGGCGGCGGCCGCCGTCAAGAACGGCGGGGACGCCACCGTGGGGGGCCTGGGCAGGCTGGCTGTGCTGCGCTCCGCGCGGGGGCTCGGGGTCGGGGCGGAGCTGGTGCGGGCCATTGAGGACGCCGCCCGTGAGCGCGGGCTCGGTGCCGTCGATCTGCACGCGCAGACGCATGCGCTCGGGTTCTATGAGCGGCTCGGGTATGTGGCGTATGGGCCGGAGTTTCCGGATGCCGGGATTCCGCATCGGGCCATGCGGAAGGCGCTGCGCTAGCCGTTCGGGGGTGCGCCGCGTTGTGGTTCGGCTGCGGGCTCGTTGTGGCTGGTCGCGCAGTTCCCCGCGCCCCTTCGGGGCGCTCCGGTACCGCCCCGCGCCCTCGCGACGCGTGGGTGATTTGCGGCGAATATTGCACTCCGTGGCAAGGTTGAGGCTCTGATCGTCTCGGCCGCACCCCTCGGAGGGCACCCGTGGATCAACTGGCGTTGCTGCTCCTGTTGTTGCTGGGGGCCCTGGTCACCGTGCCGTTGGGGGACCGGATCGGGCTGCCCGCGCCGGTGCTCATGACGCTGTTCGGGGGCGTCCTCGCGTTCCTTTCGTTCGTTCCGAACGTCGAGATCGCGCCCGAGCTGATCCTTCCGCTGGTCCTGCCGCCGCTGCTCTACGCGTCCGTGCAGCGCACGTCCTGGCGGCAGTTCGCGGCCAACATCCGGCCCATCATGCTGCTCGCCGTGGCGCTCGTGTTCGTGACCACGGCGGCCGTCGCTGCCGTGGCCAACGCCGTCGTGCCGGGGCTGCCGCTCGCCGCGGCCGTCGCGCTCGGCGCGCTCGTCGCCCCGCCGGACCCGGTGGCCGCGACCGCCGTCGCGGGGTCGCTCGGACTGCCGCGCCGCCTGGTGTCGATCCTGGAGGGCGAGGGGCTCTTCAACGACGTCACCGCGATCGTGCTGTACCACGTCGCCATCGCCGCCGCCGTCAGCGGCACCTTCTCCTGGCCCTCGGCCGTCGGCCAGCTCGTGCTCTCCGCCGTCGTCGCCGTCGCCGTCGGCCTCGCGCTCGGCTGGCTCTCCAACAAGCTCATGGGCCTCCTCGGCGACGCGACCCTGCAGACCGGCCTGACGCTGCTCGTGCCGTTCGTCGCCTACGTCCTCGCCGAGGAACTCCTCGGCTCCGGCGTCCTCGCCGTCCTCACCACGGCCCTCTACCTCGCCGAGAACGCCGTCGACGCCGACGACGTGCTCGGCCGGATCACCGGGCAGTCCTTCTGGGAGATCGTCGACACTCTCGTCACCGGCGTCGCGTTCGGCCTCATCGGCCTCGAACTGCACAACGTCTTCGGCACCGCCGACGGGCGTGAGTGGGAGATGGTCGGCTGGGGCGCCGCCATCGTGGCGGTGGTCGTCGGCGTACGCCTGATGTGGCTGCTGCCCGCCACCTGGCTGGCCAAGCGGCTGCACAAGCGCCGTGACTACGGCGAGGAGATCCCGACCAGCTGGCGCGAGACCGTCGTCATGTGGTGGTCCGGCATGCGCGGCGTGGCGTCGGTCGCGCTGGCCCTCGCCATTCCGCTCAAGACCGACGACGGGGCTCCGTTCCCCGCCCGTGACGAGATCATCTTCATCGCCTTCTGCGTGATCATCGCGACCCTGATCGCCCAGGGCCTGACCCTGCCGTGGCTGGTCAAGAAGCTCGGCGTCCGCGCCGACACCGATGCCGAGCGGGCCCTGGAGCGCGAGCTCGCCGTGCGCGCCGCGAAGGCCGCCAAGGCGCGCCTGAAGGAGATCGAGGAGGTCGAGGAGCTGCCCGAGGAGGTCGCCGAGCGGCTGCTGCGCGGCGCCTTCGACATCGGCGCCCGGATCAGCCCCGACATCCTGGACGACGAGCGGCGCGAGCGGTACGCCACCCGCGTCGACCGGATCAAGGCCGTCCAGCGCATCCAGCGCGAGATGATGTCGGCCGCCCGCCACGAGGTCCTCGCCGCGCGCAGCGAACCCGGCTACGACCCGGAGATCGTGGACCGGGTCCTGCACCACCTGGACGTACGCAGCCTGCGCTGACGCCCCGCCGGGACGCGCGGCCCCGCCGCCTCAGCCCCGGCCCGTCCGCGGCACGTGCGGCGTCACCGGATGCGGATGGTCCCCGTCCGGCGGCTCCACCGCCCAGGCCGTGTTGACCCGCGGCAGCGCGTACGGATGGTGCTCGGTCAGCCAGGCGACCAGCTGCTCGCGGACCGTGACGCGCACCGTCCAGATGTCGTCGGCGTCCTTGGCCGTGACCAGGGCCCGTACCTGCACGGTGTTCGGCGTCGTGTCCGTGACCGCGAGACCCCAGTCGCGGCCGTCCCAGGCGGCGCACTCGCGCAGGATCTCGTGCAGCTTCTCGCGCATCTGAGCCATGGGGGCGCTGTGGTCGAGCTGGAGGAAGACGGTGCCGGTCATCTGGGCGCCGCCGCGCGACCAGTTCTCGAACGGCTTCGAGGTGAAGTACGACACCGGCATCGTGATCCGGCGCTCGTCCCAGGTGCGCACCGTCAGGAACGTCAGCGTGATCTCGTCGACGACACCCCACTCGCCGTCCACCACCACCGTGTCCCCGATCCGCACCATGTCGCCGAAGGCGATCTGCAGCCCCGCGAAGAGGTTCGCGAGCGTGGACTGCGCGGCCACGCCCGCCACGATGCCGAGGATCCCCGCCGACGCGAGCAGCGAGGCCCCGGCCGCCTGCATCGCCGGGAACGTGAGCAGCATCGCGGCGACGGCCACCACGCCGACGATCGCCGCGACCACGCGCTGGATCAGCGTGACCTGCGTGCGCACCCGCCGGACCCGGGCCGGGTCGCGGTGCGCGGAGGCGTAGCGCGCGTACGACGACTCCACCACGGCCGCCGAGATCCGCACCGCCAGCCAGGCCACCGAGGCGATGAGGACCAGCGTGAGCGCTCTGCCGATGGCCACCGAATGGTCCTCGGCGATCTCCGCCTGGGCGTAGGACCCGCGCAGCATCGCCGCGCACAGGACCAGTTGCAACGGCAGCCGGCAGCGGCGCAGCAGCTCCCACAGCGGTTGCTCGGGCCGTCGGTCGGCGGCCCGGCGCAACACCCAGTCGGCCACCCAGCCGACCGCGAGCGTGAGCACGACCGAGCCGCCGACCACGATCAACGGACGCAGCACGTTCTCCATGCCTTCGAGGGTAGGTGGCACGATGGCCCCATGAACATCATGCTTTTCCATTCGACGTACGGGCTGCGGCCCGCGGTGCGCGCGGCGGCCGACCGGCTGCGCGCGGCCGGGCACGAGGTGTGGACCCCGGACCTCTTCGAAGGACGCACCTTCGAGACCGTCGAGGAAGGGCTTGCCTACAAGGACGAGCTGGGCAACGACGAAGTGCTCAAGCGCGCGGTCCTCGCCGCAGCGCCCTACTCCGACCGTGGCCTCGTCTACGCGGGCTTCTCGCTCGGCGCCGCCACCGCGCAGACCCTCGCCCTCGGCGACGCCAAGGCCCGCGGACTGCTGCTCCTGCACGGCACCTCGGACATCGCGGAGAACGCGTCCGTGGACGAGCTCCCCGTACAGCTGCACGTCGCCGAGCCCGACGCCTTCGAGACGGACGACTGGCTCAGCGCCTGGTACCTCCAGATGGGCCGCGCGGGCGCCGACGTGGAGGTCTACCGGTACGCGGGCGCCGGGCACCTGTACACCGACCCGGACCTCGACGACTACGACGCCGAGGCGGCGGAGGCGACCTGGCGCACGGCGCTCGGGTTCCTGGAGAGCCTGTAGCCGGCGCGGCGACCGGCCGACCCCGGCCGGTCCCCGCTCAGCCCCGCACGCAGCGGCCCACCGGCCTGCTCGCGGGCGGCTTGCACTGCAGGCCGAGGTCCGCGGCCTCGTCGCTGAGATAGCGCCCCACACAGCTCCTGTCCGACGTACGGCCGCGCTCCGCGCAGAACCGCAGCGCCGACTGGCCGTTCGGGAACGGGCCCGGCGCGTAGAACACCCAGTACCCCGGGCGCAGCGAGGCGTAGTCGTCGCTGCGCAGGTACTGGGCCTCCGGGACGGTCCTGCGGACGGCGGCCAGCTTGCGGTCGCGGGTCGCGGCGGACGACGAGCCCGGCTCGGAGTGCAGCTGGGCGATCCAGCGGCCGGACGTGGGCGGCGCGGACGACGTGGTGGACGCGGTGGACGGGGCCTGCGTGGTCGGCGAGCTCGGGGCCGAGGAGGCGGGGCCCGCCGTGGACTCGCGCGGCTTGGCGCTCGCCTCGCCGGTGGGCCGCTCGGCCGGTCCCGTCGTGCGCGACCCCTCGGAGGCCGCCCCGCCGGTCCGGCCGCCGCCCTTGTCCCCCGCCTCGCCGTTCCCGCCGTCGCGCAGCGCGAACGCCAGGGCCACGCCTGCCACAAGGACCAGGGCCACCATCGCGGCGGCGAGCACGGGCGTGCGGCGCCGGGCCGCGCTCTGGTGGTCGGCCCTGGGCGCGCCGCCGGGAGCCGGGTCGTACGCGGGCTGCGGATGGGTGTGGCCCGGGGCGCCGGGAGGCGGGGGTGGCGCGGTGGGCGGCAAGGGGGGACGGGACGCGGTCTGCGTGGGCGGTACGGGCGGGCGGGCCGCCGTCTGGGTGGGCTGCCACGCGACCCCGTCGGCGACCGCCGCGAGCATCGCGTCCAGGCGCTCCACATCGGGCCGCAGCGCCGGGTCCCGCACCAGCAGCGCCTCCAGGACAGGGGCCAGCGGTCCCGAGCGCACCGGCGGCGGCACCGGCTCGTCGAGCACCGCGGCCAGCGTGGCCAGGGTGGACGAACGGCGCAGCGGACTGACGCCCTCCACGGCCACGTACAGGACGAGACCCAGGGACCACAGGTCGGCGGCCGGGCCCTCGCCGGTGCCGCGGACGCGCTCCGGCGCGATGTACTCGGGCGAGCCGATCAGCTCGCCGGTGGCGGTGAGCTGCGTGGAGCCCTGGAGCGCGGCGATGCCGAAGTCGGTGAGGACGACGGGCGGCACCTCGCCCTGGCGGTCCGGGGGCGGCTCGCGGAGCAGGATGTTGGCGGGCTTGATGTCGCGGTGCAGGATGCCCGCCGCGTGGGCGGCCCGCAGCGCCGAGAGGACCTCGCGGCCCATGCGGGCGGCCTCCCGGGGCGGCAGGGTGCGCTGCTCCAGGAAGTCCTGGAGGGTGCGGCCCGGGAGCAGCTCCATCACCAGCCACGGGTGCGGCTCGACATCGGCGATGTGATGGATCGTCACGACGTGCGGATGGTTGAGCCGGGCCAGGGCGCGCGCCTCGCGCAGCACCCGCTCCCGCAGCAGCCGTGAGGTGTCACCGGCGGGCTCGGGGCCCGGCGGCCGTACCTCCTTCAGTGCCACCTCGCGGTGCAGCACGGTGTCGCGGGCCCGCCACACCGTGCCCATGCCTCCGCTGCCGAGCCGCCGTAGCAGCTCGAAGCGCCCGTCGATCACGTCCCCCTGGCCGCTCATGGCCGACAGCGTAGGGGGTGTACGGGCGTCTGTCGGCCCAACTCATTGGGCTTTTCAGCGCACCGGCGACTGCACCCGCTCCACCTTCTGGGTGCCGGTGAGTGTGCGGTACGAACGCGCCCACTTCGACGTCGCCTTGGGGTCCGTGCGGTCGGAGACGATGAAGTAGTCCATCTGCGAGCGCTCCGCCGTGACGTCCAGGACGCCGTACCCGTGGGAGTCCATGTCCAGCCACTTCACATGGCGGTTGGCGGCCTTGACTGCGGCGACGCCGACCAGGGACAGGGTCTGCGGCGGGACGTTCAGGAAGTCGTCGACGTTGTCGGACGTCACGGACGTGACGACGAACTCCGTGGCCGCGGACGGCGACGCCGGGTACGTGGCAGCGGTCACCGGCACGTCGTTGGCCCACGCCATGTGGATGTCACCGGTGAGGAAGACGGTGTTCCGGATGTTCTTGTCCCGCAGGTGCCCGATGAGTTCCTTGCGGTCGTGGGTGTAGCCGTCCCACTGGTCGGTGTTGACGGCGAGGCCGCCCTCGGGCAGGCCGAGCAGCTTCGCGAGGGGCTTCAGGAGGTACGCGGGCAGCGAGCCGAACGCGACCGGCGAGATCATCACCGACGTGCCGACCAGCTTCCACGCGGCGTCCGACGCGGCAAGGCCCGCCTTCAGCCAGTCCAGTTGGGCGCGGCCCGTGATCGTGCGGTCCGGCGAGTCGGCGTCGCCGCTGCCGACCTTCGCCTGCTGCGAGCGGAACGAGCGCAGGTCGAGCAGGTGCAGGTCGGCGAGCTTGCCGAAGCGCAGGCGCCGGTAGACGGTGCCCTCGGTGGCCGGGCGCACCGGCATCCACTCGAAGTACGCCTGCTTGGCGGCGGCCACGCGCGCGGCCCAGGGGCCCTCGGTCTCCGGGCTGTGGTTCTCCGCGCCGCCCGACCAGGCGTCGTTGGCGACCTCGTGGTCGTCCCAGATCGCGATGACCGGGTGGGTGCCGTGCATGGCCTGCGCGTCGGCGTCGGTCTTGTGGGCGCCGTGCCGGGTCCGGTAGTCGGCGAGGGTGAGGATCTCGTGCTTCGGCTGGTGCTCGCGCACGACGTCGCCGGACGAGGCGAAGCCGCCGGACGCGTACTCGTACAGGTAGTCGCCGAGGTGCAGGACCGCGTCCAGCTCGGTGCGGGCGGCGAGGTGGCGGTACGCGGAGAAGTACCCGGCCTCCCAGTTGGAGCACGACACGACGCCGAAGCGGATGCCGGGCGCGGCGGCCTCGTGGGCGGGGGCGGTCCGGGTGCGGCCCACGGGGGAGCGCACCGGCGAATCGCTGCCTACGGAGAAGCGGTAGTAATAGGTGGTCGCCTGGCGCAGGCCCCTTACATCGGCCTTGACGGTGTGGTCGCCCGCCGCCTTCGCGACGGTCGAGCCGCGGCCCACGACCTTGCTGAAGCCCTTGTCCTCGGCTATCTCCCAGCGCACCTCGGTGTCCGGCCCCTTGCCGGATCCGGGCACGGCCTCGGGCGTCGGCGTGATCCGCGTCCACAGCAGGACGCCGTCGGGCAGCGGGTCACCGGAGGCGACGCCGTGCAGGAAGGCCGGTCCCGTGGCGGCGCGGGCGGGCAGGGCCGCCGCGAGCGGGGCGGCGAGGGCGGCGGTGGCGGCCGCGGCCTTGACGACGGTGCGGCGGCGCGGCGTGAGGGCGGCGGACGGTGTGCCGGAGTCCTCAGCGGGCGCGGGGTAGTTGTCTCTTCGACTGGTCACGAGGGGCTACCCTACGGACCGGTAACGGCGAAGAGCGGGCGACCACCGAAAGTTCGCCCGCTCTTCCGCAACACGCCTACTGCGCTTGCGTGATAACTCTGGATCAGGCCTTCAGCGCGGCGTCCACGGCCTTGTTGAAGTCCGCGACTGACATCGGCGCGTTCTTGCCGTCGGAGCCCTTGAGCTGCTTGCCGTCCATGACGAACGCGGGGGTGCCCTCGACGCCGTCCTTGTCGTCCTGGAACGCCTGCCCCATGGCCAGGGCCCAGCGGTCGTACGTGCCGTCCTTGACGGCCTTCTTGAAGGCGTCGCTCTTCTTGAGCGCGGGCACCTCGTTCGCGACCTCCAGCAGGTACGAGTCGTCCTTGAACTTGTCGTCCTGCTCGCTCGGGTGGTTGTCCGCCGAGTACAGCGCCTTCTTGTAGGCGAGGAAGGCGTCAGGGGAGACGTTCAGGGCGGCGCCGAGCGCGCTCATCGCGTTGCGGGAGCCCTCGCCCGGGATGTTGTTGTCCAGGAACGTCGCGCCGACGAACTGGACCTTGTACTTGCCGTCCTTGATGTCCTTCTCGACCGTCGGGCCGACGGCCTGCTCGAAGCTCGCGCAGATCGGGCAGCGCGGGTCCTCGTAGACCTTCAGGGTCTTCTTGGCGCTCGCCTTGCCGACGACGACGGTCGTGCCGTCCTTGCCGGAGGTGTTCGCGGGCTTGACGAGCTTCTGGTTCTTGGCGTCGTCCCAGTAGTCGGGCTTGTTGCTCTGCATGACGGCGTACGAGACGCCGCCCGCGAGGGCGAGGACGCCGACGATGGACGTGCCGACGATGATGGACCGCTTGCGCTTCTCGCGCTTGCGCTCGGCTTCCTGCTGGGCGCGGATCCGCTCGCGGGCGGCCTGCTTCGCGGCCTGGCTGTTGCGCTTGCTCATGGTGGTTCTCCGTGGGTGTGACAGGGGGACGGTCGGCTGTGCTCAGGCGAAGAGGGCCGAGCACGGCGGTCCACGCCGTCCCACGCAGTGCACGAGCAGCCGGGTGCGCACGACCGGCGTCCGGCGGGCGGGGTGCGGCAGCCTGCGCACCGGCTCGATCCGCCGGGTCACCGCGGCGACCGCGAGCAGCAGCGGCCGGAACGTCGCCGCGGCCGCGGCCCGCAGGAGCCCCGCCACGGCCCGCTCCATCCGCCCGAGCCAGGCCGCCGCGAGCAGCCCGACGCCGACGTGCGCGCCGAGCAGCAGCCAGGCCGTGGCCGGGCCGCCGTCGGCGAGCAGGGCGGCGGCGCCGTGGCTCTCGCCGCCCGCCATCCGTGCCAGCGGGGTGCCGACGCTGGTGCCGCCGCACAGCACGTCCACGCCGAAGGACCGCAAGGGGCCCGTGACGGGGCCGCCCGATTGGCCGTAACAGACGTGCTGGCCCGACGTGAAGACGGTGTCGGCGGCCAGCTCAAGCGGGATCAGCAGGGCGGCGATGCGGCCGAACCCGCGCTCGCGGCCCGCCAGGGCGTACGCGATCACGTACACGCCGGCCGTGACGGCGAGGCAGGTGGTGAGCGGCAGCGGGGCCCGGGACAGCAGAATGTGCGACGCGGCGGACAGCATCACGACGAGTGCCGTGAACAGTGCCGCGCGCACCACTCTGATCTGGGTCCCGGATATGTCCATCGCGCAAGCGAGTGTGCCATGAGCTGTCATAAGGGACCCCTAAAGGGTCCCTATGAATCACATGGCGGGCCGCTAAAGGCCGGGGATCCGGCCATTGCGGAACAGGTCGACGAAGATCTGGTGGTCCGCGCGGGCCCGCGCGCCGTACTCGTGCGCGAAGTCCACCAGGAGGTCGCCGAAGCCGCCCTCGTCGGCCGCGATGGCGGCGTCGATGGCCCGCTCCGTGGAGAACGGCACCAGCTCCGAGTGGCCGCTCTCGTCGTCCGCGGCCGCGTGCATCGTGGCCGTGGCCCGGCCCAGGTCGGCCACCACGGAGGAGATCTCGTCCAGGTCGTCGATGTCCGACCAGTCCAGGTCGACCGCGTACGGCGAGACCTCGGCGACGAGCTGGCCCGCGCCGTCCAGCTCGGTCCAGCCGAGCCAGGGGTCGGCGTGCGCCTGGAGGGCCCGCTGCGAGATGACCGTGCGGTGGCCCTCGTGCTGGAAGTAGCCGCGGACCGCGGGGTCCGTGATGTGCCGGGAGACGGCCGGGGTCTGGGCCTGCTTCAGATAGATGACGACGTCGTTCTCCAGGGCGTCGCTGTTGCCCTCCAGGAGGATGTTGTACGACGGCAGCCCGGCGGAGCCGATGCCGATGCCGCGACGGCCCACGACGTCCTTCACGCGGTAGGAGTCGGGGCGGGCCAGGGACGACTCGGGCAGCGTCTCCAGATAGCCGTCGAAGGCCGCCAGGACCTTGTACCGCGTGGCCGCGTCCAGCTCGATGGAGCCGCCGCCCGGCGCGAAGCGGCGCTCGAAGTCACGGATCTCCGTCATCGAGTCCAGGAGCTCGAAGCGGGTCAGGGAGCGGGCGGCGCGCAGGGCGTCCAGGAGCGGGCCCTGGGCCGTGTCGAGGGTGAAGGGCGGCACCTCGTCGCTCTTGGCGCCCGTCGCGAGGTCGTGGACCCGCTCGCGGTACGCCGCGGCGTACGTGCGCACCAGGGACGTGATCTGCTCGTCGCTCAGCGCCTTCGTGTACCCGATCAGGGCCAGGGAGGCCGCGAGGCGCTTCAGGTCCCAGGTGAAGGGGCCGACGTACGCCTCGTCGAAGTCGTTGACGTTGAAGATCAGGCGGCCCTGGGAGTCCATGTACGTGCCGAAGTTCTCGGCGTGCAGGTCGCCGTGGATCCAGACCCGGCCGGTGCGGTCGTCCACGTACGGACCGGCGTGCTGGTCGCGGCCCAGGTCGTGGTAGAAGAGGCACGCCGTGCCGCGGTAGAACGCGAAGGCCGAGGCCGCCATCTTCCGGAACTTCACCCGGAACGCGGCGGGGTCGGCGGCGAGCAGCTCGCCGAACGCGGTGTCGAAGACGGCGAGGATCTCCTCGCCGCGCTGGTCGGCGGTGGGCTGCGGGACCGACATCGCGGGGTGCCTCCTGGTGCATGACATGGGGGACGGTCGTCCGCCCTCTTCTCAACGCCCGACCGTACTCCCGAGTGCCCGCCCTCCCGCCACCCGGCCACCACCCCTCATCGAGGCGCTGCGCGCCACGGTATGAGCCCTCGATGTCAGTCGCGCGGATTAGACTTCCACGCTGTCCACCCACGCCACCCGCAGAGCTCCCCCGGAGGCCAACGTCGTGTCGAAGCCGCCCTTCACGCACCTGCACGTCCACACCCAGTACTCGCTGCTGGACGGTGCCGCGCGGCTGAAGGACATGTTCAACGCGTGCAACGAGATGGGCATGACGCACATCGCGATGTCCGACCACGGCAACCTGCACGGGGCGTACGACTTCTTCCATTCGGCGAAGAAGGCGGGGGTCACGCCGATCATCGGGATCGAGGCGTACGTGGCGCCGGAGTCGCGGCGCAACAAGCGGAAGATCCAGTGGGGCCAGCCGCACCAGAAGCGCGACGACGTGTCCGGTTCGGGTGGTTATACGCACAAGACGATCTGGGCGGCGAACCAGACCGGCCTGCACAACCTGTTCCGCCTGTCCTCGGACGCGTACGCCGAGGGCTGGCTGCAGAAGTGGCCCCGGATGGACAAGGAGACGATCTCCCAGTGGTCGGAGGGGCTGATCGCCTCGACCGGGTGCCCTTCGGGTGAGCTGCAGACGCGACTGCGTCTCGGGCAGTTCGACGAGGCGGTGAAGGCGGCTTCGGAATACCAGGACATCTTCGGCAAGGACCGGTATTTCCTGGAGCTGATGGATCACGGCATCGACATCGAGCGCCGGGTCCGTGAGGACCTGCTGCGGGTCGGCAAGAAGCTGGGCATTCCGCCGCTGGTGACGAATGACTCGCATTACACATACGCGCACGAGGCGACGGCGCACGACGCGCTGCTGTGCATTCAGACGGGCAAGAACCTTTCGGATCCGGACCGCTTCCGATTCGACGGGACGGGTTATTACCTGAAGTCGACGGACGAGATGTACGCCGTCGATTCCTCCGACGCCTGGCAGGAGGGGTGCGCCAACACGCTCCTCGTGGCGGAGCAGATCGACACGACCGGCATGTTCGAGAAGCGCGACCTCATGCCGAAGTTCGACATCCCGGACGGCTTCACCGAGGTCACCTGGTTCCAGGAGGAGGTCCGGGTCGGCATGAACCGCCGCTACCCGGGCGGTGTCCCCGAGGACCGCCAGAAGCAGGCCGAGTACGAGATGGACATCATCATCCAGATGGGGTTCCCCGGGTACTTCCTCGTGGTCGCCGACTTCATCATGTGGGCCAAGAACAACGGCATCGCGGTCGGCCCCGGCCGAGGCTCCGCGGCGGGCTCGATCGTCGCGTACGCCATGGGCATCACCGACCTCGACCCGATCACGCACGGACTGATCTTCGAGCGGTTCCTCAACCCCGAGCGCGTCTCCATGCCCGACGTCGACATCGACTTCGACGAGCGCAGGCGCGTCGAAGTGATCCGGTACGTGACCGAGAAGTACGGCGAGGACAAGGTCGCCATGATCGGTACGTACGGCAAGATCAAGGCGAAGAACGCCATCAAGGACTCCGCGCGCGTCCTCGGCTACCCCTACGCCATGGGCGACCGGCTCACCAAGGCCATGCCCGCCGACGTCCTCGGCAAGGGCATCGACCTCGACGGCATCACCAACCCCACCCACCCGCGCTACAGCGAGGCGGGCGAGATCCGGGGGATGTACGAGAACGAGCCGGACGTCAAGAAGGTCATCGACACCGCCAAGGGCGTGGAGGGCCTGGTCCGGCAGATGGGTGTGCACGCGGCCGGCGTGATCATGTCCAGCGAGCCGATCGTGGACCACGCGCCGATCTGGGTGCGGCACACCGACGGCGTCACGATCACACAGTGGGACTACCCGCAGTGCGAGTCGCTCGGCCTGCTCAAGATGGACTTCCTGGGCCTGCGCAACCTCACGATCATGGACGACGCCGTCAAGATGGTGAAGGCCAACAAGGGCATCGACCTGGAGATGCTCAGCCTTCCGCTCGACGACCCCAAGACCTTCGAACTGCTCTGCCGCGGTGACACCCTCGGCGTCTTCCAGTTCGACGGCGGCCCGATGCGCTCGCTGCTCCGCCAGATGCAGCCCGACAACTTCGAGGACATTTCCGCCGTCTCGGCCCTCTACCGGCCGGGCCCGATGGGCATGAACTCGCACACGAACTACGCCGAGCGCAAGAACGGCCGCCAGGAGATCACGCCGATCCACCCGGAGCTCGAAGAGCCCCTGAAGGAGACGCTGGGCCTCACCTACGGCCTCATCGTGTACCAGGAGCAGGTGCAGAAGGCCGCCCAGATCATCGCCGGCTACTCCCTCGGCGAGGCCGACATCCTGCGCCGCGTGATGGGCAAGAAGAAGCCCGAGGAGCTGGAGAAGAACTTCGTCCTCTTCCAGGCGGGCGCCAAGAACAAGGGCTACTCGGACGCCGCGATCCAGGCCCTGTGGGACGTCCTGGTGCCCTTCGCCGGATACGCGTTCAACAAGGCGCACTCATCCGCGTACGGCCTGGTCACCTACTGGACCGCGTATCTGAAGGCGAACTACCCGGCCGAGTACATGGCCGCGCTCCTCACGTCCGTGAAGGACGACAAGGACAAGTCGGCGGTGTATCTGAACGAGTGCCGCCGCATGGGCATCAAGGTCCTGCCGCCGAACGTGAACGAGTCGGTGCACAACTTCGCCGCCCAGGGCGACGACGTGATCCTGTTCGGCCTGGAGGCGGTGCGCAACGTCGGCACGAACGTGGTGGAGTCGATCATCCGGTCGCGGAAGGCGAAGGGGAAGTTCGCCTCGTTCCCGGACTACCTGGACAAGGTGGAGGCGGCCGCGTGCAACAAGCGCACGACGGAGTCGCTGATCAAGGCGGGCGCGTTCGACACGATGGGGCACACCCGCAAGGGCCTCACCGCGCAGTACGAGCCGATGATCGACAACGTGGTGGCGGTCAAGCGCAAGGAGGCCGAGGGGCAGTTCGACCTCTTCGGCGGGATGGGCGAGGACGACTCCGACGAGCCCGGGTTCGGCCTCGACGTGGAGTTCTCCGACGACGAGTGGGACAAGACGTATCTGCTCGCCCAGGAGCGGGAGATGCTCGGCCTGTACGTCTCCGACCACCCGCTGTTCGGCCTGGAGCACGTGCTCTCGGACAAGGCCGACGCGGGCATCGGGCAGTTGACCGGCGGCGACTTCTCCGACGGCGCGGTCGTCACCATCGGCGGCATCATCTCCGGGCTCCAGCGCAAGATGACCAAGCAGGGCAACGCGTGGGCGATCGCCACCGTGGAGGACCTCGCGGGCTCCATCGAGTGCATGTTCTTCCCGGCGACGTACCAGTTGGTGTCCACGCAACTCGTCGAGGACGCCGTGGTGTTCGTCAAGGGACGGCTCGACAAGCGTGAGGACGTCCCCCGCCTCGTCGCCATGGAGATGCAGGTCCCCGACCTGTCGAACGCCGGGACCAACGCCCCCGTGCTCATCACCATCCCGACCGTGAAGGTGAGCCCGCCGATGGTCACGCGCCTCGGCGAGATCCTCAGCCACCACCGGGGCAACAGCGAGGTGCGGATCAAGCTCCAGGGCGCCCAGAAGACCACCGTGCTCCGGCTCGACCGGCACCGCGTGAAGCCCGACCCGGCGCTCTTCGGCGACCTCAAGGTGCTGCTCGGCCCGTCCTGCCTGGCGGGCTGACCCCACCACCGGCGGCGCGAGCGGCGCGCACCGCGGGAACCGCATGGCCAAGGGGCGCACCCGGACCGGGTGCGCCCCTCATGTGTGCCTGTGCGGGCGTCAGTTGTGGCCGAAGCGGCGCTGGTGCTTACGGGCAACATCAGCGGGGCTGCCCTGAGCCTGCGACTGCATGGCCGACTGGGCCTCGGAGGCGGACGACTTGGCCTGCTCCTGTGCCTGCTCGGCCTGCGAGGCGCGGTTCTGCTGGCCGCCCTGCTTGCGGTTCTTGTTCTTGGCCATAGTGATCTTCCTCCTGAGGGTGATCGAGGGGCCAGGACGCGACCAGACTCACATAGGTCGGCAAAGGGCGCATTTCGGATAATTACCGTGCGTCATAGGGGCACTCGCCAAGGCACTCGAAAGGAGCCACGCAGCGCGTTCGGGCGGATACGCCACGCCGAAGATCGAGTTCGGCCCTTTAACCTCCCCGAGGTCGGGCAGACTCGAAGGAAACCCGAAGTGACCTCCAGGATCCGCGGGATCTTCCGATCCGCGAAAACGCCGGATCCCCGCCCGGGATCTGTGGGATCTTCGGGCACCTCCAGGAATCTTCCAGGGAAGAGGGTGGATGGCGTGGACCGCTGCATCGTCCTGGTGGACGCCGGGTATCTGCTGGGAGCCGCCGCGAGCCTCCTCGCGGGAGAGCCGTCCCGGTCCCGGATCACCGTCGACCACACCGCCCTCATCCAGGGTCTGCGGGAGCGCGCCGAGGCCGACACGGAGCGCCCGCTGCTGCGGATCTACTGGTTCGACGGCGCCCCCGACCGCGTACCCCAGCCGGAGCACCGCAGGCTCCGCGTGATGCCCCGCGTCACCGTCCGCCTGGGCGCCCTGACCCGCAGCGACGGCCGCTGGGCGCAGAAGGGCGTGGACGCCGCCATGCACGCCGAGCTGACCGAGCTGGCCCGCAACCGCGCCTGCTCCGACGTCGTGCTCGTCACCGGCGACGGCGATCTGCTGCCCGGCATGATGGCCGCCAAGGAACACGGCGTCGCCGTCCACCTCTGGGCCGTGCAGGCCGCCGACGGCGACTACAACCAGTCCGAGGACCTGGTGGCCGAGGCCGACGAGCGCCGCGTCCTCGACCGCGTCTGGATCACCAAGGCCGTCCGCGCCAAGGAACTGACCGGCGTCTGCGCCCCGCAGCCCGCCCCCCGCCCCGAGATCGCCGCGATCCTCTCCGCCCCGCTGCCCGAGTCCGCGCTCACCGCGACCCCCGAGCAGGCCACGGCCGCCCCGCATCCCGCCGCGGCCCCCCGCGCCCAGGAGAACGGGGACCGGCACGCGGCCACCAAGGGCGTGCCCACCCCCAAGGACCTCGCGGCCCTGCGCGCCCCCGGCGTCCACCACCCCAAGGAACCGGCGAACGCCACCCTGCGCTGGTCCTCCGACAAGGGCTGGGTGGACCGCCCCGGCACCCCCGCCGAGCCCCCGGAGGCCGCGGCGCTGCCCACCCTCGCCCAGCTCACCACGGCCGAGCAGCGCTGGGCCGACCGGGAGGAGGACATCACCACCGTCGGCGGCGACCCCTTCGAGGTCGGCCAGGTCTTCGCCCGCCGCTGGATGGGACGCCTGCCCGAGCAGCACAACCTCCAGAAGCTCGGCGCGATGTACCCGCGCATCCCGCACCGCATCGACGGCGAGCTGCTGCGCTACGCCGCCCGGTTCGGGCTGCTCGCCCACAAGGACGACCAGATCGACGAGCACGACCGGTACGCGATCCGGGCGGGCTTCTGGCGCGAGATCGACGTGCGGACCGCCGCCGAGCACGCTCCGGCCGGGGAGTGAGGCCCGCTCCGGCGGGAGGCGGGGGTCCCCTCCCGGGTGCCGGGGGTCCCCTCTTCGGTGGGCGCGGGGGGTGCGAGAGCCGCCCCGCGCGCCCTACCGGACACGGGACCCCGTACCCTCGTCCTTCGTGAGTACGCGCGCGGCACAGGCAGTCCGACAGGGGCTCCGGCAGGGGCACGGCAGCGATGCCGTCTGCGTCGTGCGGGACCTGGTCAAGGTCTATCCCGCCGCCCGCGGCAGGCGCGGCAGGCCCGCGACACCCGAGGTCCGTGCCAGCGACGGCCTCGACATCGACGTCGGCCGCGGCGAGATCTTCGGCCTCCTCGGCCCCAACGGCGCCGGCAAGTCCACCCTCGTACGCCAGCTGACCGGTCTGATGCGGCCCGACAGCGGCAGCGTCCACGTCCTCGGCCACGACATCGTGCGCCACCCGGAGCGGGCCGCCCGGCTCCTCGCCTATCTGGGCCAGGAGTCCACCGCCCTGGACGAGCTGACCGTCTCCCTCGCCGTCGAGACCACCGCGCGCCTGCGCGGCCTGGAGACCGCACGCGCGCGGACCGAGCGCGACGACGTCCTGGACGAGCTGGGGCTCACCGCCCTCGCGTCGAGGCCCCTGAAGAAGCTCTCCGGCGGCCAGCGCCGGCTCGCCTGCTTCGCCACCGCCCTGGTGGGGGAGCGGCGCCTGCTCGTGCTCGACGAGCCGACGACCGGCATGGACCCGGTGGCGCGGCGCGCCGTGTGGGGCGCCGTCGACCGGCGCCGGGCCGAGCGCGGCACCACCGTCCTGCTCGTCACCCACAACGTCATCGAGGCCGAGACCGTGCTCGACCGCGTCGCCGTGCTCGACCACGGCCGGGTCATCGCCTGCGACACGCCCGCCGGGCTCAAGGAGCAGGTCGCCGGGGAGGTCCGGGTGGAGCTCGTCTGGCGCGAGCGGGCGCCCGTCGACGTGCCCGAGGTCGCCGCGCTGCGGTCCTCCGCGGTCGAGTCCGGGCGCAAGTGGACGCTGCGGCTCGCGCCCGAGGAGGCGCGGGCGGCCGTCGCGGCCGTCACCGGCGGGGGCGCCTTCGCGGCGCTGGACGATTTCACGCTGGCCACGCCCAGCCTGGAAGATGTGTATCTCGCCCTGGGCGGGCGAGGCGGAGACGGGCTGGTGAAGGCGTGACAGCTCCTCTCCGCGGCGGGGTCTTCGGTGCCGCCGCCGCGCGGCGGACCTCTTCCACCCGTCCGTCCGTCACCCCGAACCGCGAGGGCGGCGGACGAAGCAGGGTGGGCTTCGCCCGCAAGCGCCACGACGTCGGCAGGAAGGTTGTCCGTTGAGTGCCGTTCCCCTGGAAGCCGTCGTGCGCGCCGAGGAGGGCGTCGTACCGGTGCCGGACGTCGCGGCGCCGCTCGGGGCCCGGGCGCGGCTCCTGCCGGCCCTGGGCGCCGTCTACCGGGCACAGCTGTCGCGGGCCCGCGTCGCGCGGATCCCGCTGCTCTTCGTCGCCACCTTCCAGTCCGTCGGCATCATGATCCTGATGCGGGGCGTCGTGGACGGCGGCGGTGAGGCCCACGCCGTCGTCGCCGGGTCCTCCGTCCTCGTGGTCGCGTTCGTCGCGCTGAACCTGCTCGCCCAGTACTTCGGCCAGCTCCGCGGCGACGGCGGCCTCGACCACTACGCCACGCTGCCCGTGCCGCCCGCCGCCGTCGTCCTCGGTGCCGCCGCCGCGTACGCCTCCTTCACCGTGCCCGGCACCATCGTCACGGCCGTCGTCGGCTGCGGGCTCTTCGGCCTGCCGCTGACGCACCTGTGGGTGCTCGCCGCCGTGATCCCGCTCTCCGGCGCCGCCCTCGCCGGGCTCGGCGCCGCCCTCGGGCTGCTCGCGCCGCGGCCCGAACTCGCCACCCTGCTCGGTCAGATGGGCATGTCCGCGGCGCTCCTGCTCGGGGTGCTCCCGGCCGAGCGGATGCCCGAGTTCCTGCAGTACGCCCGCGATCTGCTGCCCTCCACGTACGGCGTGGAGGCCCTCGCCCGGACCTTCGGCTCCGACCCCGACTGGGGCGTCGTCGCCCTCGATCTCGCGGTCTGCGCGGGCGTCGGCGTGGCCTCCCTGGCCGTCGCCACCTGGGCCTACCGGCGGGCCGCCGTCCGCTGACGCCGATCCGCCGTCCGGTGGCGCGGTTCTCAGGCGGAGCTGGCACCATGTGTGCGTGACCGCACCGCTGACACCCTCCCAACCGCCGCACGACCGCCCCGAAGACGGCAACGCCGACTCGTCCGGCCCCGACAACCCCTGGCGGGAACCAGCGCGGTCATCGGGGTACGCGGCCGAGCTGGCGCACGAGGAGGGCGGAGCGCCCGTGCCGACCGATCTGAAGGCCGACGTGCGGGACGCCGTGGTGATCGCGGTCGCCGTCGCGGCCAGTGGAGTGCTGCTCGGGCTGCTGTGGCTGTGGCTCGCGCCCACCGTGCCGCTCATCGCCGACAAGACGAACGTCTACCTCAAGGACACCGAGGGCGAGCAGGCCATCGGGGTCGACGGAACGTTCGCTCTCCTCGGCCTCGCCTTCGGCCTCGTCAGCGCGGTCGTCGTCTTCCTCGTGCGGCGGCGGGGCGGGATCCCGCTCGTCGTCGGGCTCGCCGCGGGCGGGCTGCTCGGGGCCGTGCTCGCCTGGAAGGTGGGCGTCTGGGTCGGGCCCGAGACGGATGTGGCGGCGCACGCGCGGTCCGTGGGGGCGGGGGTTGTCTTCGACGCGCCCATGGAGTTGAAGGCGAAGGGGGTGCTGCTTGCGTGGCCCGTCGCCGCGATGGTCGCGCAGCTGGTGCTCACGGGGTTGTTCGGGCCGCGGGATCCGGAGCCGTTCTCTTCGTACGAGCGGGTGTAGGGGCCCTGCGGGGCTTTCCCCAATCCCGCCCCTTCCCGAAACCGGGGGCTGCCGCCCCCGGACCCCCGCTGATCGGCGCTCCGCGCCTCGTCCTCAAACGCCGGACGGGCTGGAAAATCCAGCCCGTCCGGCGTTTGAGGGGAGCAGCCCCTGTTACGCCGGGCGCCTGCCGTGGTTGGACTTGCCCTTCCTTACGCGCCACTTCCGCTTGCGTGTTTTCTTCGACATGGGTGTGGTCCTAGTCGAGGACGGGACCCGCGTCGAGGGGTCATGCACGCCCGATCGGGGCGAGCGTCGCGGAGGTGAGGGCGGCCAGGTCGGCGGGGGACAGCTCGACCTCCAGGCCGCGGCGGCCGGCCGAGACGCAGATCGTGGGGTGGGCGGAGGCCGAGTCGTCCAGGACGGTGCGCAGGCGTTTGCGCTGGCCGAGGGGGGAGATGCCGCCGCGGACGTACCCGGTGGTGCGCTCGGCCGCCGCCGGGTCGGCCATGGTGGCGCGCTTGCCGCCGACGGCGGTGGCGAGGGCCTTCAGGTCGAGGGTGCCCGCGACCGGGACGACGGCCACGGTCAGCTCGCCGTCGACGTCGGCGACCAGGGTCTTGAAGACGCGGTCGGGGGAGACGCCCATGGCCTCGGCGGCCTCCTGACCGTACGAGGGGTGGGAGGGGTCGTGGTCGTAGGAGTGCACGGTGAAGGCGGTGCCCGCCGTGGTGAGGGCGACCGTCGCGGGGGTCCCGCCCGCCTGCGTCTTCTTCTGCTTCTTCGCCACGCTGCTGCTCGCCAACTTCCGCGGTTCGTACGGTTTCGTGCGGACTCGTACGGGTTCGTACGGGAGGGGTTCCGGCCGCGCCTCAGTTGAGGCTGGTCGTGCCGCGCGTCAGTTCCGTCGCGGGCAACGACGGCAGATTACGGATGATCGCGGTCTCGGCGCGCAGCAATTTCAGCTCGGCGCGCAGCCGGGCCGCCGTGTCGGGGGCTTCGAGGAGCTCCTGCTTGGTGGGGGTGTCCAGGACGGCGGCGGCCGCGACCAGGTAGGACACGACCGATGGCTCGTCGGGGAGTTCCGCGCTGGTCGACAGGGAGCGTTCGCGGGCGCCCGCGAGCCGCTTCTGGTACGAGCGGAAGGCGCGCAGGACGCCCTCGGCGAGCGCGCCCGCCTCCTCGCCGGGCTGCTCGTCGAGGGTTTCGAGCTCGCCGACGAGGTAGGGCCCGGAGGCGTCCACCGAGAGCAGCCGCACCCGGGTCGTGCCGGTGGCGAGGACCTCGAAGCCGCCGTCCTCGCGCTCCCGGATGGTCGCCGCGTCCGCGACGCAGCCCACCTCGTGGAACGCCTTCAGCGGGTCGTCGCCGAAGCCCGCGGCGGGGCCCTGCTCGGGCTGGGAGGTCTGATCGGGCAGGCCCGGCGCGCTCGGCGCCACTTCCCGGCCGTCACGGATCGCCACGACCGCGAACTGCCGCTGCTCGTCGTCGGGAACCTTCAGGAGTTCGCGCATCATGGCGCGATAACGCTCCTCGAAGACGTTCAGGGGCAGCACGAGCCCCGGGAACAGCACCGAGTTGAGCGGGAAGAGCGGAAGCCGGACGGTCGTCACGATCCGAAAGCCTAACGGCCGTCGGCACCCCGGCCGTCCGCGTCGCCCTGCCGCGGGCGCAGCGGCGTCCGTGCGGCGACCTCTATGCGCACCCCGTCCCTCAGCTCCAGGAACTGTCCGAGCGGGTCGTCGGACAGGCGGTCCCAGGGGAAGGACGTCGCGTACGGGCCGATCAGGCGGAGCTGGTCGAGGGCGTCGTGCCAGCGCTCCAGGCGGATCAGGACGTACATGAGGAGGTTGCGGACCTCGGCCGGCCAGGGGTCGGCGGCGGCGTACTCACCCGACAGGGCGATGGCCAGGTCGGCCGCCTTGTCGAGGCGCTCGCGCGGCAGGTTCCCGGCGGCGCTGGTGAGGTAGGCGAACGCGGCGCGCACCGGCAGTGCCTGTATCAGCGAGCCGGGCAGCGCGTCGGCCGCCGCCCGCTCCGCGAAGTGGAAGCACTCGGTGTGCGAGCCGTACCAGTCCGCCGACAGGTACATCAGGGCCGAGGCGTGGCAGCCGTAGTGGTACGAGGAGCGGCGCACCGCCTGGGCCCACAGCTCCTCGAACTCGGTGTGCGAGGCGTGGGTGCCGCGGGCGTGGTCGAGCGCGATGCGCCAGGGCACCGGGTCGCGCGGGTCGGCGTCGGCAGCGGCCGTGAGCAGCGGGCTGACCTCGCGGAGGAGCTCCGCGCGTGCGGGCGACTCCCAGCCGCGGACGACGGCGAGCTCGGCCTTGAGGAGCAGTGCATCCGGGTCGTGCGGGGTGGCGGAAAGCCAGTCGTCGAACCACTCGGGGCGGGAGCGGGCGAAGGCGGCGAGGCGGGTCGCGTACCGGTCGCGGTTCTCCCACTCGGCGGCCTCGCGGGTGGTGGCGAGCAGCTTGGCGGCCGGGCCGTACTCGCCGCGTCCGGCCGCGACCAGGGCGGGCCCGAGCCGGTCGTCCGGCACGTCGAGCAGCACTTCGTCGTCGGGGGTCAGGCCGTCGGCCAGGCGCGGGGTGTGCCGGATCATGCGGGCGGTGCGGACGAAGGCGCGAAGCAGCGGCATCTGGCTGTCCCCCTTCGCGCCCCGGCCGGCGCCGCTGCGTGGGGCGGGGCGCCGGTCGCCGTGGCCGGTGTCGTGGTCGGTGCTGCGGCCCGCTCGTGGTCCGCGAGCGGGTCTCTTGCTGGTCGCGTGTGTTGACGGGCGAGATGGGCCGATGGTTGCCCCCCGCCGGATAACGGTTCAGCCGCGAAGCGCGGGCGCCCGCACGGCGCACACCCCCGGCCCGGCTCCGGCGCGCACCCGGTCGGCAGCGGGCGGCGGCTCACCCCGGGCCCCGGCCCACCCCGTCCCTCCTGGGCCCGGGCCCCGGCCCACCCCGTCCCTCCTGGGCCCCGCCCCCTCAGCTCCGCCGCAGCAGCCGCGTCGCCCCCGCCGCCACCGTCGTCGCCAGGATCCAGCCGAGGAGGATCAGGGCGGCGGCGAGCCACTGCCAGCCGCCGCGGAGTTGCCAGTAGCTGTCCTGGCCGAGGTTGATGACGGGCAGGAGGAGGTCGAGGGCGAAGAGGGAGGGGTTCCAGTTGGGGTGTTCGCCGGGTTTGAGCGGGGGGTGGTCGGCGCGGGAGAAGGCGATGGCGCTCGCCGCCCACAGGACGGCCATCCACAGTGCGGCCCGTCCTGGGCGGTAGCCGTAGGCCACCGTCCAGTCCTGGGCGTAGCCCCAGAGCTTGGCGGCGGGGGGCAGGGTCTCGCGGCGGCGGCGCTGCTTGGCGAGCAGGACCTCGCGGGCGTCGGCGTCCTCGCCGCCGTTGCGCAGGACGGTGGCGAGCTTCTCGTACGGCTCGGGGTTGTACTCGGCGGTGGCCGCCGCCACCCACGCGAGGCGCCGCGACAGCGGGAAGCTGCCCTGCGGGATGAGGTTCTCGTAGGTGAAGCCGCCCATCTGCAGGTTGCCGGGTCCCGGCCAGCTGGAGGCGCGGTCCATCAGGTTGACCACCCGTGCGCCGGACAGCACGATCTTGCCGCGCCGGGGCGCCTCGGACAGGAAGCGCAGCTCGGGTGTCTGGACGCGGCGCAGCGACACCTCCTGGTCGTTCTGCAGCGTGAACCGGGCCTGGCCGAAATCCACCGCGTCGCCGAAGCGGCCGTCGTCCAGGCGGATGCCACCCTCGCACTCGAAGCGCTGCACGCGGGTGCCCCGCGCGGGCGTCGTGCCGCTGGTCTGCGGGGGATTGCCGACGCCCGCCGGGGTCAGGTACAGCGTGCGCTCGACGGTCAGCTGGGGTGCGTTCAAGGCGCGGCGGCTGTAGGGGTTGGCGAGGCGGCTGCCGCGCAGGCTCAGGCTGACGCCGACCTTCGCGCCGCGCAGGCTCAGCTCGCCGTGCGACTCCAGCATCTCGGCCTGGAGGTCCTGGCCGACCGTCATGCCGTCGCCCATGATCGAGCGGCCGCGCCGGTCGCGGTAGACCACGGCCTGGTTGAGCAGCAGGTCCGTGCCGATGTGGGCGTCGGTGAGCCGCATGCCGTTGTGCAGGCGGCAGCGCGGCAGGTGCAGGTCGCCCTCGGTGTGCAGGCGGGCGGCCTCCAGGCGCGGGATGGAGCAGTCGACCAGGCGCAGCGTGGTGAAGCGCGCCTCGGGCAGCAGGATCTCCTTCTCGAACCGGCAGCCCTTCAGCTCCGTGTACGGCACGACCGTGCCGCCCGCCAGGTCGAGCACGTCCGTGATCTGCACCCCGGCCAGCTTCAGCGACGACACGCGGCCCGCGAGCGCGGGCGGGCCGTCGAGCAGCAGCCAGCACACGATGCGGGCCCGGACGCTGCGCTCGGGGCCCCAGGGATACCCGCCGTGCGGGTCGTCCTCGGCCGCGTCCCCCGACCGCAGGTCGTACACGCTGCCGTTGCGGAACGCCTGCCACATGCCGATCTCCGCTGCGGTCAGCCCGTCCGGCGGGTCCCCGATGCCGGTGTCGTCGACCACTGCTGGTGTCCTCCCGTGTGTTCGCCGGCGCACTCGTGTCTCGTACACCTGTTCATGCCCGCTCCGTGACCGCCTGAACGCTAGTGGTGAACACGGCCCTCCGTTAATTCGCCGGGTGGAACGTCCGGGTCCGGGGGCCTGTATCAGCCACTGATACGGGCGGCCGACCGCCGATGGCCGTCTGAGAGAATTGGCCATGTGATCTCTCGAATCGATCTGCGCGGCGACGCCCTCCCCGAGGGCAACGCCCTGCGCGCCCTGCTGCCCCGTGCCGACTTCGATGTCGCTGCCGCCCTGGAGAAGGTGCGGCCGATCTGCGAGGACGTGCATCATCGCGGCGACGCGGCGCTGATCGAGTACGCGGAGAAGTTCGACGGCGTGAAGCTGGAGCACGTCCGCGTGCCCGCCGCCGCGCTCACCGAGGCCCTCGCCGGCCTCGCCCCGGACGTCCGCGCGGCCCTGGAGGAGTCCATCCGCCGCGCCCGCACCGTCCACCGCGCCCAGCGCCGCGCCCCGCACACCACCCAGGTCGTCCCCGGCGGCTCGGTCACCGAGAAGTGGGTGCCGGTCGAGCGCGTCGGCCTGTACGCCCCCGGCGGCCGCTCCGTCTACCCGTCCTCCGTGATCATGAACGCCGTGCCCGCGCAGGAGGCCGGCGTCGCCTCCATGGCGCTCGCGTCCCCGCCCCAGGCCGACTTCGGGGGCCTGCCGCACCCGACGATCCTCGCGGCCTGCGCGCTCCTCGGCATCGACGAGGTGTACGCGGTCGGCGGCGCCCAGGCCGTAGCGATGTTCGCGTACGGCACGGACAGCTGCGCCCCGGCCAACATGGTCACGGGCCCCGGCAACATCTGGGTCGCCGCCGCCAAGCGGTACTTCACCGGCCGCATCGGCATCGACACCGAGGCAGGACCGACCGAGATCGCGATCCTCGCCGACGACACCGCCGACCCGGTGCACGTCGCCTCGGACCTGATCAGCCAGGCCGAGCACGACCCGCTGGCCGCCGCCGTCCTGGTCACCGACTCCACCGACCTCGCGGACGCCGTGGCCAAGGAGCTTGAGCCGCAGGTCGCCGCGACCAAGCACGTCGAGGACCGGATCGCCCCGGCCCTCGCGGGCAGGCAGTCCGCGATCGTCCTGGTCGACGGCCCGGACGAGGGCCTGCGGGTCGTCGACGCGTACGGCGCCGAGCACCTGGAGATCCAGACCCGCGACGCCGCCGCCGTCGCCGACCGCGTCAAGAACGCGGGCGCGATCTTCGTCGGCCCCTGGGCGCCGGTCTCCCTCGGCGACTACTGCGCGGGCTCCAACCACGTGCTGCCCACGGGCGGTTGCGCGTGCCACTCCTCTGGCCTGTCCGTCCAGTCGTTCCTGCGCGGCATCCACATCGTGGACTACACCCGCGAGGCCCTGGCCGACGTCGCCCACCACGTGGTGACGCTCGCGGAGGCCGAGGACCTGCCCGCGCACGGCGCCGCCGTCAAGGCGAGGTTCGGATGGAAGGTGCCCGGCCAGTGAGCGACGTGAGCATCGACGACCTCCCCGTCCGGGACGAGCTGCGCGGCAAGTCCCCGTACGGCGCGCCCCAGCTGGACGTCCCCGTCCGCCTGAACACCAACGAGAACCCCTACCCGCTGCCCGAGCCGCTGGTCGAGCGCATCGCCGAGCGCGTCCGCGAGGCCGCCCGCGACCTGAACCGCTACCCCGACCGGGACGCGGTGGAGCTGCGCACCGAGCTCGCCCGCTACCTCACCCGCACCGGCGGCCACGAGGTGACGCGCGCCCACGTGTGGGCGGCCAACGGCTCGAACGAGGTCATCCAGCAGCTCCTGCAGACCTTCGGCGGCCCGGGCCGTACGGCCATCGGCTTCGAGCCCTCGTACTCGATGCACGGCCTGATCGCCCGCGGCACCGGCACCGGCTGGATCTCGGGCCCCCGCCGCGAGGACTTCACCATCGACCCGGAGGCGGCGGCCCGCGCCATCGCCGAGAACGCCCCCGACGTCGTCTTCATCACCACCCCCAACAACCCCACGGGCAACGCCGTCTCCGCCGAGACGGTCGTGGCGCTGTACGACGCCGCGCAGGCGGCCAAGCCCTCGATCGTCGTGGTCGACGAGGCGTACGTGGAGTTCAGCCACGGCGCCTCGCTGCTCCCGCTGCTCGCAGGCCGCCCGCACCTGGTCGTCTCGCGCACGATGTCGAAGGCGTTCGGCGCGGCCGGACTGCGCCTCGGCTACCTCGCCGCCGACCCCGCGGTCGTCGACGCGGTCCAGCTGGTGCGCCTGCCGTACCACCTCTCGGCCGTCACCCAGGCGACCGCCCTGGCCGCCCTGGAGCACACCGACACCCTCCTCGGATACGTCGAGCAGCTGAAGGCCGAGCGCGACCGCCTGGTCACCGAGCTGCGGACGATCGGCTTCGAGGTGACCGAGTCCGACGCCAACTTCGTGCAGTTCGGGCGGTTCGAGGGCCCGGGCGCCACCCACGCGGCCTGGCAGCGGATCCTCGACCGCGGCGTCCTCGTCCGCGACAACGGAGTGCCGGGGTGGCTGCGGGTGTCCGCGGGAACCCCCGCCGAAAACGACGCGTTCCTCGATGCGGTACGCGAACTGAAGAAGGAGCAGAGCGCATGAGCCGCGTTGGCAGAGTCGAGCGGACCACCAAGGAGACCTCGGTCCTCGTCGAGATCGACCTCGACGGCACCGGCAAGGTCGACGTGTCGACCGGCGTCGGCTTCTACGACCACATGCTCGACCAGCTCGGCCGCCACGGCCTGTTCGACCTCACGGTCAAGACCGACGGCGACCTGCACATCGACTCGCACCACACCATCGAGGACACCGCCCTCGCCCTCGGCGCCGCCTTCAAGCAGGCGCTCGGCGACAAGGTCGGCATCTACCGCTTCGGCAACTGCACGGTCCCCCTCGACGAGTCCCTCGCCCAGGTGACCGTCGACCTCTCCGGCCGCCCTTACCTGGTGCACACCGAGCCGGAGAACATGGCGCCGATGATCGGCGCGTACGACACGACGATGACCCGGCACATCTTCGAGTCCTTCGTCGCCCAGGCCCAGGTCGCCCTGCACATCCACGTGCCCTACGGACGCAACGCGCACCACATCGTGGAGTGCCAGTTCAAGGCCCTCGCCCGGGCGCTGCGCTACGCCAGCGAGCGGGACCCGCGCGCGGCCGGCATCCTCCCCTCCACGAAGGGCGCGCTGTAAGCCATGAGCGGTACCTCCACCCTGCTGTTCTTCGTCGGGCTCTTCCTCCTCGGCGGCGTCTACTCCTTCGTCAAGCAGAAGCAGTCCAAGAGCCTGATCACGCTGCTCTCCATCGGCGCGGGCATGTGCCTGATCGCGGGCGTCGTCCGGCTGGAGGTGTGGAATTGACCTCCGCCCCCGCACGTAAGCGCGTCGTCGTCTTCGACTACGGCTTCGGCAACGTCCGCTCCGCGGAGCGGGCCCTGGCCCGCGCGGGCGCCGACGTCGAGATCACCGGTGACTACGACAAGGCCATGAACGCCGACGGCCTCCTGGTGCCGGGCGTCGGCGCCTTCGAGGCCTGCATGAAGGGCCTGACGGCGGCGCGCGGCGACTGGATCGTGGGCCGCCGCCTGTCCGGCGGGCGGCCCGTCATGGGCATCTGCGTAGGCATGCAGATCCTCTTCGCGCGCGGCATCGAGCACGGCGTCGAGACCGAGGGCCTGGACGAGTGGCCCGGCACGGTCGAGCCGCTGAAGGCCGACATCGTCCCGCACATGGGCTGGAACACCGTCGACGCCCCCGCGGGCTCCGAGCTCTTCAAGGGCCTCGGCGCCGACGAGCGCTACTACTTCGTGCACTCCTACGCGGTCCACGACTGGTCCCTGGAGACGGTGAACCCGGCCCTGCGCGCCCCGCTCGTCACCTGGGCCACGCACGGCGAGCCGTTCGTCGCGGCCGTGGAGAACGGCGCCCTGTGGGCCACCCAGTTCCACCCCGAGAAGTCCGGCGACGCCGGAGCCCAGCTCCTCACCAACTGGATCGGAACCCTGTGAGCACTCTCGAACTCCTCCCCGCCGTCGACGTCCGCGACGGCCAGGCCGTGCGCCTCGTCCACGGCGAGTCCGGCTCGGAGACCTCCTACGGGTCCCCGCTGGAGGCCGCCCTGGCCTGGCAGCGGTCGGGCGCCGAGTGGCTGCACCTGGTCGACCTGGACGCCGCGTTCGGCACCGGCGACAACCGCGCCCTGATCGCCGAGGTCGCCGCCGCCATGGACATCAAGGTCGAGCTGTCCGGCGGCATCCGTGACGACGACACCCTCGCCGCCGCCCTCGCCACCGGCTGCACCCGCGTCAACCTGGGCACCGCCGCCCTGGAGACCCCCGAGTGGGTCGTCAAGGTCATCGCCGAGCACGGCGACAAGATCGCGGTGGGCCTCGACGTGCGGGGCACCACCCTGCGCGGCCGCGGCTGGACCCGCGACGGCGGCGACCTGTACGAGACCCTGGAGCGCCTGAACGCCGAGGGCTGCGCGCGCTACGTGGTCACCGACATCGCCAAGGACGGCACGCTCCAGGGCCCGAACCTGGAGCTCCTGAAGAACGTGTGCGCGGCCACCGACCGCCCCGTCGTCGCCTCCGGCGGCGTCTCGTCCCTGGACGACCTGCGGGCCATCGCCGAGCTGGTGCCGCAGGGCGTCGAGGGCGCGATCGTCGGCAAGGCGCTGTACGCGAAGGCGTTCACGCTGGAGGAGGCCCTCGCGGCGGTGGCGTCGGCATGACCGGCGCCATCCGCAGGGTGGGTGCGGGCGGGCCGTGGGAGGAGTCCATCGGCTCCTCGCGCGCCGTCGCGCTGCCGGGCGGCCTGGTCCTGGTGTCGGGCTGCGCGTCCGTGGTGGACGGCACGATCGAAGCGGGCACGCCCTACCAGCAGGCGCTCAATGCCTTCCAGGTCGCCCTCGACGCCCTGAAGGAGGTCGGCCTCGGCCCCGAGCACGTGGTGCGCACCCGGATGTACCTGACGCACGCCCGGGACGTGGAGGACGTCGGCCGCGCCCACAAGCAGCTGTTCGACGCCGTCCGTCCGGCCGCGTCCATGCTCGTCGTCGCCGGCTTCGTCGACCCGAGCCTGGTCGTCGAGGTCGAGGTGGAGGCGTACGGGCCCGTCGGAGAGGGGGACGCCGCATGACGCTCGCCGTACGGGTCATCCCCTGCCTGGACGTGGACAAGGGCCGCGTCGTCAAGGGCGTCAACTTCCAGAACCTGCGCGACGCGGGCGACCCCGTCGAGATGGCCAAGGTGTACGACGCCGAGGGCGCCGACGAGCTGACGTTCCTGGACATCACGGCGTCCTCCGGCGACCGCGAGACGACGTACGACGTGGTCCGCCGCACCGCCGAGCAGGTCTTCATCCCGCTCACCGTCGGCGGCGGCGTGCGGACGGCCGAGGACGTCGACAAGCTCCTGCGGGCCGGCGCGGACAAGGTCGGCGTGAACACCGCCGCCCTCGCACGGCCCGACCTGATCCGCGAGATCGCCGAGCGCTTCGGGCGCCAGGTGCTCGTCCTGTCCGTGGACGCCAGGCGCACGGCGTCGGGCTCCTTCGAGGTCACCACCCACGGCGGCCGCAAGTCGGCCGGGATCGACGCCGTGGAGTGGGCGCACCGCGCGGCCGAGCTCGGCGCGGGCGAGATCCTGCTGAACTCGATGGACGCCGACGGCACGAAGGACGGCTACGACATCGAGATGATCGAGGCGGTCCGCAAGCACGTCAGCGTCCCCGTCATCGCCTCGGGCGGCGCGGGCCGCCTCGAGCACTTCCCGCCCGCCGTCGCGGCGGGCGCGGACGCGGTGCTCGCCGCCTCCGTCTTCCACTTCGGCGATCTGCGCATCGGCGAGGTCAAGGAGACGCTGCGGTCGGCGGGACACCCCGTCCGGTAGCTCCGCGCCACCAGGCCCCGGTCCACCTCAGGGTGGCCGGGGCCTGCTCGCGTACAGATGCGAAAGGAAAGTTGCGCAAAAATGATTGCGCAACTTTCCTTTCCTGCCTAGCGTGCCGAGCATGAGCGACAAGCCCGAACAGGACGACCGGCCCGAGCAGGAGCCGCGGAGCGCGGGCGACCGGCCCGAGGACCGCCGCATCACCGACCTCGGCACGCTGAAGGCCTTCGGCCACCCGCTGCGCCTGAAGCTGTACCGCTCGCTGTACGTACGCCGCAGGGCGACGGCCTCACAGCTCGCCGAAGAGGTCGACGGAGCCGTCTCCCTGGTCAGCTACCACCTGCGCAAACTCGCCGAGCACGGCCTCATCGAAGAGGCGCCCGGCGCCACCCGCGGCGACGGCAGGGAGCGCTGGTGGCAGCCCGCACAGCAGGGCCTGAGCCTGCACCGCAGGGACTTCGAGGACGCCCCCGAGAAGCTCGCCGCGCACACTGCCGTGGCCCGCGCGATCGTCGACCAGCGCACCGACGCCTACCTGCGCTACCTCGACGAACAGCCTGCCTGGAGCCCCGAGTGGCAGGCCGCGGCCGACGGCTCCGACTTCCTGCTCCGGCTCACCGCGGCCGAACTCGCCGCGCTGTCCGGCGAGTTGCGCGCCGTCGTCCAGAAGTACGCCGCCTCCGGCAACACGGCGCACGAGGCGGGCGACGACGAAGGGCGCGAGAACGTCGCGCTGCACCTCTACAGCTTCCCGTTCCGGACCTGAGGAGCGCGGCCCGTGACCGTCACACGGACGCGCACCGCCCCGGCCACCGGGAAACCCGCCCACCGCGACGGCAACGTCCTGCGCTGGCTCGCCGCGTACACCGCGTCGATGATCGGCGACAGCGTCTACTTCGCCGCCCTGTCCTGGGCGGCCGCCCGCGGCGGCAACGCCACGCAGACCGGCCTCGTGCTCGCCGCGGGAGCCGTGCCGCGCGCCGCCCTGATGCTCGGCGGGGGAGTCGTCGCCGACCGCTTCGGGCCGCGCCGCGTGGTGCTCGGCAGCGACGCCGCGCGGTGCGTGGTGACCCTCGCCCTGGCCGCGGTCCTGCTGGCGTCGACGCCCGCGGTCTGGCTGCTCGTGGTGGCGGCGCTGCTCTTCGGCGTGGTGGACGCGCTGTTCCTGCCGAGCGTCGGGGCGCTGCCGCCGCGGCTCACCGCGCCCGGGGAGCTGGCCCGGGTACAGGGGATGAAGGTGCTCGCCCAGCGGGTGGCGACGGTGACGGCCGCCCCCGCGGGCGGCGTGGCCGTCGCGCTCGGCGGACCCGCGGCGGGATTCGCCGTGGCGGGGCTGCTGTTCGCGCTCTCGCTGCCGCTCCTCCTTGCCGTGCGGGTGCGCGAACTGCCCGCCGACGACCGGGCGGGCACTGCGGAGCCCGCCGGGCGGCAGCTCATCGGCGGCCTGCGGTACGTGCGCGGGCACAAGGTGCTCGCCCCGCTGATGGTCGTCGTCGCGGTGACCGAGATGGGCTTCGCCGGGCCGGGCAACGTCGGCATCGTGCTCCTCGCCGACGAGCGCGGCTGGGGCGCCACCGGCATGGGGTGGATCGTCTCCGGCTTCGGCGTCGGGGCGGGGCTCGCGGCGCTCGGCGTGGCCGTGCGCGGGCGGGTGCGGCGGGCCGGGGCCGTCCTGTCGTGGACGGCGCTGCCGGGGGCGGCGGCGCTCGCGGCCCTCGCGCTCGTGCCGTCGGTCGCGGGGGCGGTGCTCGCGGCACTCCTGGTCGGACTGCTGCTCGGCCTCGGCGGTGCCCTCGGCGGCGCGCTCCTGCAGACGGTCACCGAGCCCGCGTACCTGGGGCGGGTCACGTCGGTGGCGAGCCTGCTCACGCTCGGGGTGCCGCCGCTGTGCTACCCGCTCACCGGGGTCGCCATCGGGCTGTGGGGCGTCGCTCCCGTGTTCGTGGCGGGGGCCGTGGTGACCGCCGTGGGCGGCTCGGTGGGGCTGCGGTGGCTGCGCGGGGCCGAGCTGCCGAGGTGACTGCGGGAGCTTGCGGATGCGCGCTGCGTATTCCGAGCCCATGCTGGAAGTGACCGACGAAAGCGAGGAGGCCGGCTATGTCTGTAATGGACAAGCTGAAGCAGATGCTCAAGGGTCACGAGGACAAGGCTGGACAGGGCGTCGACAAGGCCGGTGACTTTGTCGACGACAAGACCCAGGGCAAGTACAGCGGCCAGGTCGACACGGCCCAGGACAAGCTCAAGCAGCAGCTCGGCGCCGACCGCCCGGAGGAACCGCCCCAGCGGTGACGCGGGACGGACAGGGACCACGGCCGCGGCAGTCGCTCACAGCGCCTGCCGCGGCCGTCCCGGTTCCGGGCCGGATCAGGGGCCGGACCTGACGGTCGCCGGACCCGGGACCTGACGGTCAGAGCCCGAGCTGCTTCGTCTCGTGCAGCCGCGCGATCGCGTCCTTGTCGCCCTCCAGCTCCACCTCCGCCGCCTCCTGGCGGCCGAAGGCGAACATCAGGAGCTCGGCGGGCTCACCCGTCGCCGTCACCACGGGCGTGCCGCGGTGGGCCACCGCGGTCTGGCCGTCGGGGCGGCGCAGGACCAGGCCCACCGGGGCCTTGCGGCCGACGACGCGCGCCATCCGCTCCAGGCGGGACCACAGGGCCTCGGCGAAGACGGGGTCGAGTTCGCGCGGCGTCCAGTCGGGCTGCGCGCGCCGCACGTCCTCGGCGTGGACGTAGAACTCCACGGCGTTCGAGGCCTCGTCGACCTGCTTCAGGTTGAACGGCGAGAACCGCGGCGGGCCCGTACGGATCAGCTGGATCAGCTCCTCGTACGGCTTCGCGGCGAACTCCGCCTGCACCCGCTCCAGGCGCGAGGCGAGCTGCTTGATCAGGATTCCGCCCGCCGCGTCCGCCCGCCGCTCGCGCACCACCACGTGGGCCGCGAGGTCGCGGGTGTTCCAGCCGTCGCAGAGGGTCGGTGCGTCCGGCCCGGCGGCTTCCAACAGATCGGCGAGGAGGAGTCGTTCACGCTTGGCATGGGTCGACATGGAGCCAGCCTACGACCGGGTGCCCGGTCCGGACAGTGGACGTCCGCCGGGTGAGCGCCGAGCGGGCGGCACAATGGCCCCATGACCGCATCGCCGCAGCCCAGCAGCCTCGACCCGGAGATCGCCGCGCGCCTCAAGCGCAGCGCCGACGGCCTGGTCCCCGCCATCGCCCAGCAGTACGACACCGGTGAGGTGCTGATGCTCGGCTGGATGGACGACGAGGCGCTGCACCGCACCCTGACGACGGGCCGCTGCACGTACTGGTCCCGCAGCCGCCAGGAGTACTGGGTCAAGGGCGACACCTCAGGCCACGTCCAGCACGTGAAGTCCGTCGCCCTCGACTGCGACGCGGACACCGTCCTCGTCCAGGTCGACCAGGTCGGCGCCGCCTGCCACACCGGCACCCGCACCTGCTTCGACGCCGACGTGCTCGCCGTGGCCGACGCCCCGGCGCCGGGTCAGTAGGGTCTGGACCCATGGATCTGGAGACCTTCCGCAAGCTCGCGACCGACCGCCGGGTGATCCCCGTCAGCCGCCGACTCCTCGCGGACGGCGACACACCGGTCGGGCTCTACCGCAAGCTCGCCGCCGAGCGCCCCGGGACGTTCCTCCTGGAGTCCGCGGAGAACGGCCGTTCGTGGTCCCGGTACTCCTTCGTCGGCGTCCGCAGCGCCGCCACCCTGACCGTCCGCGACGGCCAGGCGCACTGGCTCGGTGCCCCGCCCGTCGGCGTCCCCACCTCCGGCGACCCGCTGGCCGCGCTGCGCGCCACCGTCGAGGCCCTGCACACCCCGCGCGACCTGACCGGCGCGGAGGGCCTGCCGCCGTTCACCGGCGGCATGGTCGGCTACCTCGGCTACGACATCGTGCGCCGCCTGGAGAAGATCGGCCCGGGGGAGCGGGACGACCTGCGCCTGCCCGAGCTGACGATGCTCCTGACCAGCGACCTCGCCGTCCTGGACCACTGGGACGGCTCGGTCCTGCTCATCGCCAACGCCATCAACCACAACGACCAGGACACCGGCGTCGACGAGGCCCACGCCGACGCCGTCGCCCGCCTCGACGCCATGGAGGCCGACCTCTCCCGGCCGCTCTCCCAGCCCCCGGCCGCGCTCCCGCCCTCCGAACTGCCCCCGTACACCGCGCTGTGGGGCGGCGAGCAGTACCAGGAGGCCGTCGAGGACATCAAGGAGCGCATCCGCGCGGGCGAGGCCTTCCAGGTCGTGCCGTCGCAGCGCTTCGAGACCCCGTGCCGGGCGAGCGCGTTGGACGTCTACCGCGTGCTGCGGGCCACCAACCCGTCGCCGTACATGTACCTGTTCCGGTTCCCCCACGGGGACGGGGAGGCGTTCGACGTCGTCGGGTCCTCGCCGGAGGCGCTGGTCAAGGTCGAGGACGGGCGCGCCATGGTGCACCCCATCGCCGGGACCCGGCCGCGCGGCGCCACCCCGCAGGAGGACCAGGCGCTCGCCGAGGAACTCCTCGCCGACCCCAAGGAGCGCGCCGAGCACCTGATGCTCGTCGACCTGGGCCGCAACGACCTCGGCCGGGTCTGCGAGCCGGGCTCCGTGGAGGTCGTGGACTTCATGTCCATCGAGAAGTACTCCCACGTCATGCACATCGTCTCGACGGTCACCGGCCGTGTCGCCGAGGGCCGCACCGCCTACGACGTGCTCACCGCCTGCTTCCCCGCGGGCACCCTCTCCGGCGCCCCCAAGCCCCGCGCCATGCAGATCATCGACGAACTCGAGCCGTCCCGGCGCGGCCTGTACGGCGGCTGCGTCGGCTATCTGGACTTCGCGGGCGACTCCGACACCGCCATCGCCATCCGCACCGCGCTCCTGCGCGACGGCACCGCGTACGTGCAGGCCGGAGCCGGGGTCGTGGCCGACTCCGACCCCGTCGCCGAGGACACCGAGTGCCGCAACAAGGCCGCCGCCGTGCTGCGCGCCATCCACACCGCGAACCGGCTGCACGGCGCCGAGAGCCGTGAGGGATAGTGGACGGGTGACTTCTGCAGTGCCAACACCGCGTACCGACGGCGTGTCGCCCGCTTCCGACGGGGCGCCGCAGGTGGCCGCCGACCCCGCACCCCGCGGCGGTCGGCGCAGCCTCGCCGCCGCCCTGCTGCTCGGCGCCGCCGGGGCCGCCCTCGCGCTGCTCGCGTCCCGGCAGTCCTGGGCGCACGGCACCACGGCCGTGGCGGGCGGCGACTTCCCGCTGACGGCCAAGGGCGGCGACGTCACGGGCGTGCCCGCGGCCCTCGCGATAGTGGGCCTGGCCGCGCTCGTCGCCGTCTTCGCCGTGCGCCGCACCGGCCGTCTGCTCGTGTCCCTGGTGCTCGCGCTCAGCGGCGTCGGCATCGTCGTGGCCGCCCTGCTCGGCGCGAACGACAGTGCCGCCCTGGACGAGAAGGCCGCCGAGGCCTCCGGCGACGCGGCGTCCCGGATCGCCGGGCTCAGCCACACCGGCTGGCCCTACGCGGCCGTCGCCGCGGGCGCCCTGATCCTCGCCGCCGGACTGCTCGCCCTGTTCTGCGGCCGCAACTGGCCCGCGATGTCCGGCCGTTACGAACGCGACGGCTCCCCCCGCCCCCGCGCCCCCCGCCGGGCCCCCGACCCGGACCGGCCCGAGGAGCTGTGGAAGGCCATCGACCGCGGCGAGGACCCCACCCGCGAGGCCTAGGGCCTGTCCGACGGGCCGGGCGGGTCGGGACCCCGCGCTCAAGGCATACGCGCGGGTACGGGACAATGGAGCCGAGCGTCCGACTCACGGTGGCGCGGGACCGGCGATCCGCCCGGACCGGCGCCCACCCCACACGCATAGCTACGAGGAGCAAGTCATGGCGGGCAGCAGCCACGGACACGGTCACACCCCGGCCGCCTGGACCGGCGTCATCATCGCCTTCATCGGTTTCTGTGTCGCGGGCGCCTTCATGGTGATGGACAACCCGCTCGGCTTCTGGGCGGGCATGGCCCTCACCCTCGTCGGCGGCGTCGTGGGCGGCGCCATGCGCCTGGCCGGCCTCGGCCAGAAGCCGCAGCGGGCGCCGCGGGTGGCGAGCTCCGAGAGCTGACCGCGCAGGCGGACATCCGTACGCGAAGGGGAGCCGGACACGTTCCGGCTCCCCTTCGCGCATCCCGGGCCCCCGGCCGGACCACTTCGCCCCTCCGACGGCGTACCACGCGGGCGCGCGGCCCTCGGGCGGGAGACAATGTCCGGGTGACCCCACCACCGCCGACCACCGCGCCCCCGGGCCCGGCCGGGGCGCTGCGGCGCCTGGCCGTGCCGCTCGGGCTGCTCGGCTCGGTCGTCGCGGCCTTCGCCTACGTCGCCACGGTCGACCCGAACGAGCCCGGCCACTACCCGCCGTGCCCGCTCCTGCACTACACGGGCATCTTCTGCCCCGGCTGCGGCGGCCTGCGCAGCGCCCACGCCTTCGCGCACGGTGACCTGTCGACGGCCCTCGGCGCTAACGCGCTGGCCGTCGTGGGCTTCGGCCTGTTCGCGGTGGTGTGGGGCGTCTGGGCCCTGGGGACGGCGCGCGGCAGGCCGCCGCGGCTCGACCTCGGCCGCGCGCAGCTGTGGGGTGTCGGCGTCGTGGTGGCGCTGTTCACCCTCGTACGGAACCTGCCTTTCGGCGGTGCGCTGCACCCATAGCGCTCCACCGCACGCCTGACAAACGTCCAGGTCGTGGGACCCGCGTCAACCGGATGCGGGCCCTTCGCCCTCCTGCGGATACCATCGCAGTGACCATGGGAAAGCCCGTCGAGGACGGACCGAATGGCGCTGTACTGCTTGAACACCGCTCTGAACCTGCTTGAACGTAGATTCAACTGTCCTGGAAGGGGGCCGCTCGCGTGAGTGTGCTCGACGAGATCATCGACGGAGTCCGCGCCGACCTCGCACAGCGGCAGGCGCGCGTCAGCCTCGACGAACTCAAGGAGCGGGTGGCGAAGGCCCCGGCGGCCAAGGACGCCGCCGCCGCGCTGCGCGGCGACGGCGTCAAGGTCATCTGCGAGGTCAAGCGCTCCAGCCCGTCCAAGGGCGCGCTCGCCGCGATCGCCGACCCCGCGGGGCTCGCCGCCGACTACGAGGCCGGTGGCGCCGCCGCCATCTCCGTGCTCACCGAGGAGCGCCGCTTCGGCGGCTCGCTCGCCGACCTGGAGGCCGTCCGCGCCAAGGTCGACATCCCGGTGCTCCGCAAGGACTTCATCGTCACGTCGTACCAGCTGTGGGAGGCCCGGGCGTACGGCGCCGACCTCGCCCTGCTGATCGTCGCCGCCCTCGACCAGCCCGCCCTGGAGTCGCTGATCGAGCGCGCCGAGTCCATCGGCCTCACCCCGATCGTGGAGGTCCACGACGAGGACGAGGCCGAGCGGGCCGTCGACGCGGGAGCTCGGGTCATCGGCGTCAACGCGCGCGACCTGAAGACCCTCAAGGTCGACCGCGACACCTTCGAGCGGGTCGCGCCCGAGCTGCCCGACTCCGTCGTGAAGATCGCCGAGTCCGGGGTGCGCGGGCCGCACGACCTCATCGCCTACGCCAACGCCGGCGCCGACGCCGTGCTCGTCGGCGAGTCCCTCGTCACCGGCCGGGACCCGCGGGGTGCGGTGTCCGACCTCGTCGCCGCCGGGGCGCACCCGGCGCTGCGGCACGGCAGGAGCTGACCCGCGACCATGGCCGCCGACCTCTTCGCCGCCGCCGACCGGCCGGGCTCGCGCCCGGACGGCGGGCGGGCGTGCGTGCGGTCGGCGGCGCCGGTGGGCCCTGCGGCCCCCTCGGGAGCCCGTGACCCTTACGCCCGCCTTGCCCGTGGCTGTCGGCCGCGGGGGTGCAGGGCGCCTGCTCGGCGTGTGCACGGGCGGCGGGTGCGGTACGTCATCGGGGACGAGCCCGGGCAGGTGAACGGCATGCGATGGCGCTCGCGCGACGACGCGCGCCTTTGCCTGCGGCACGGCTAGCGGTTCTTTCGGCGGCGGTTGCTTCGGCACCGGATCTTTCGGCACCGGTTCTTTGGGCTCCGGATCTTTCGGCACCGGATCTTTCGGCACCGGATCTTTCGGCACCGCCGGGACGCGCCGTTCGGGTTGCTCGCCGCGGCGGCGGATCTTTCTTCCCCAACCCCGCCCCTTCCCGAAACCGGGTGCTCCGCCCCCGGACCCCCGGGATGGGCGGGAGCCCTCGCCCCTGGGGCGGGTGGGTGCCTGTTCCCGCACCCGCGCGTGCGGCCGGGGATACGGGTCTTCCCGTAGCCCGGGGCCGACCTGCACGGGCGGGCGGGTGGGCCTGTTCCCGCTCCCGCGTGTGCGGCTGAGGGGTACGGGTTTTCCCGTACGCCGGGGCCGACCTTCACGGGCGGGCAGGTGGGCCTGTTCCCGCACCCGTATGTGCGGCCGAGGGGTACGGGTTTCCCCGTACTCCGGGGCCTGTCTCTTATACACATCTCCGAGCCCACGAGACTAAGGCGAATCTCGTATGCCGTCT
>NZ_JNXT01000049.1 GCF_000716675.1 Streptomyces alboflavus | reverse complement strand
CCCCGGCTTCCCCCTCTCCCCCGTCCCCGACGCCGACCGCTCCCGGCTGCTCGACGGGACCCACCACGACCCGCACTCCGTGCTCGGCGCCCACCTCGTCGGCGACGGCGTGGCGTTCCGCGCGTTGCGGCCGTACGCCCGTGCCGTGACCGTCGTCGCCGGGGAGCTGCGGGCCGAACTGGTCGACGACGGGGACGGGTTCTTCTCGGCGGTGGTGCCGCTGCGTGCCGTACCGGACTCCTACCGGCTGCACGTGACGTACGAGGAGACGGACCTGGAGGTCCCGGACGCGTACGGGTTCCTGCCCGCGCTCGGCGAGTTCGATCTGCATCTGCTCGGCGAGGGACGGCACGAGCGCCTGTGGGACGCGCTCGGCGCGCGGCCGATGACGCACCAGGGGGTGCGCGGGACCCGGTTCACGGTGTGGGCGCCGAACGCGCGGGGCGTGCGGGTCGTCGGGGACTTCAACTTCTGGGACGGCGTGGGTTTCCCGATGCGGTCGCTCGGGGGCAGCGGGGTGTGGGAGCTGTTCGTGCCGGGGCTCGGCGCGGGCGAGCTGTACAAGTTCCAGATCACGCGGCCGGACGGCAGCATGACGTTCCGGGCGGACCCGTTGGCGCGCCGCACGGAGGTGCCGCCCGCGAACTCCTCCGTCGTCCACGAGTCGGCCCACGTGTGGCGGGACGAGGAGTGGCTGCGGCGGCGCGGCGAGACGCCCGTGCACGAGGCGCCGTTCTCGGTGTACGAGGTGCATCTGCCGTCCTGGCGCCCTGGCCTGACGTACCGCCAGCTCGCCGACCAGCTCCCGGCCTACGTGTCCGACCTGGGGTTCACGCACGTGGAGCTGATGCCGGTCGCCGAGCACCCCTTCGGCGGCTCCTGGGGCTACCAGGTCACAGGCTTCTACGCGCCGACGTCCCGCCTCGGCTCGCCCGACGACTTCAAGCACCTGGTCGACGCGCTGCACCGGGCCGGGATCGGGGTGCTCATGGACTGGGTGCCCGCGCACTTCCCGCGCGACGACTGGGCGCTCGCCGAGTTCGACGGGCGGCCGCTGTACGAGCACGAGGATCCGGCGCGGGCGGCGCACCCCGACTGGGGCACCCTGGAGTTCGACTACGGGCGCAAGGAGGTGCGTAACTTCCTCGTCGCCAACGCGACGTACTGGTGCGAGGAGTTCCACATCGACGGGCTCCGCGTGGACGCGGTCGCCTCGATGCTCTACCTCGACTACTCGCGCGAGCACGGCGAGTGGTCGCCGAACGAGCACGGCGGCCGGGAGAACCTGGACGCGGTGGCGTTCCTCCAGGAGATGAACGCGACCGTGTACCGCCGCTGCCCCGGCGTGGTCACCATCGCCGAGGAGTCCACGGCGTGGGACGGCGTCACCCGGGCCACGCACCACACCGGGCCCGGCGGCTTCGGCGGCCTCGGCTTCGGCCTGAAGTGGAACATGGGCTGGATGCACGACTCGCTCGGCTACATGTCCAAGGACCCCGTGCACCGCAAACACCACCACCACGAGATGACGTTCTCGATGGTGTACGCCTACAGCGAGAACTACGTCCTGCCGATCTCGCACGACGAGGTGGTGCACGGCAAGCGTGCCCTGGTGTCGAAGATGCCGGGCGACTGGTGGCAGCGGCGCGCCGACCACCGCGCCTACCTGGGCTTCATGTGGGCCCACCCCGGCAAGCAACTCCTCTTCATGGGGCAGGAGTTCGCGCAGGGCGCGGAGTGGTCGGAGGGGCACGGGCCCGACTGGTGGCTGCTCGACCCGGCGTACGGCGCGGAGGCGGACCACCGGGGCGTGCGCGATCTGGTCCGCGACCTGAACGCCCTGTACCGCGCGGTGCCCGCGCTCTGGCAGCGCGACACCGACCCGGGCGGGTTCGCGTGGGTCGACGGGGACGCCGCCGAGGACAACGTGTTCGCGTTCCTCCGCACGGACGCGCAGGGCGCGCCGCTGCTCGCGGTGTCCCACTTCTCGCCGGTCGTCCGGCAGGACTACCGCCTGGGCGTCCCGGAGGAGTACGCGGCCTGGCAGGAGGTCCTCAACACCGACGCGGCCCGTTACGGCGGCAGCGACACCCTCAACCCGCACGCCCTCAAGCCGGACGCGTCCCCGTCCCACGGCCGCCCCGCCTCCCTGCGCCTGACGCTGCCTCCACTCGCCACGATCTGGCTGCGCCCCGCCTAGGAACGGGTCCGCCCCCGCCGGGCGAGGTGCCGGCGGGGGCGGGGCTGTCCGGGGCGGTGCGGTCGGGGGCGGTGCGGTCGGGAAGGGACTGTCCGCGCCTGGGGCGGCGCCGTGGGCGGCGGTCGCGTCAGGCCGCGCGGCAGAGCGCCGCGGTGCCGGCCGGGGCCGAGGTGCGGGCGACGGTCGCGGGCACCGGCAGGGCGGCGCGGGGGGCGGCCGGGACCTGGGTGCGGCCGCGGGCGAAGACGATGACGCGCAGGACCACGAACCGGGCGATACCGGCGAGCGCGGACGCGGGCGGCGGTCGCGTCAGGCCGCGCGGCAGAGCGCCGCGGTGTCGGCCGGGGCCGAGGTGCGGGCGACGGTCGCGGGCACCGGCAGGGCGGCGCGGGGAACGGCCGGGGCCTGGGTGCGGCCGCGGGCGAAGACGATGACGCGCAGGACCACGAACCGGGCGACACCGGCGAGCGCGGACGCGGACAGGTAGACGACCTGCTCGAGGACCGCGCCGGGCGCCGCCACCAGCTGCTGCAGGACGAGCATCGCCACGCTGGTCACCACGTACGCGGCCGCCGCGGACCCGGCCGACTGCGTGTGCTGGCGCCAGGTCGCGCGCCCGCCCGCCCCGAAGGTGAAGCGGGCGTGCAGCTCGGTGGCGAGGAGCGTGGAGACCACGGTGATCAGGGCGTTGGCCACGACCCAGGGGACCCAGGAGGCGAGGGCCGCCACGGCGAAGGAGGAGGCGACGCCCACCCCGCCGCCGCAGAGCACGAAGCGGGCGAACGCGGTGAAGGCGCCGGGTGCCGTCTGCTCCTGGCTCTGCGCTGTCTCCATGATCCGACCCCTTCGACTCACTCCGCGAAACGCGCGCCCCCCGACCGTGCGGCCGAGGGGTGCGCTGTCCATGACGCCATCATGGCACATGCGTAGCGCCATGGCGAGCCATTTATGGCACCACCGATGCCAAACGTGGCGCCAAACTCGGGCTGGTATCACATATCCGCAGCTCAGCGACGTGGCGCGGCTTCGACGCCTTGGCGCCACGTGAGCCGACCGGGCCATTGCGGTGGCACCATCCTCGGCCGAAGGCGCCGTCCGGCGACATGGGGCTAGCCCCACCTCAAGGCGGCGGGGTGGCCGGATCGTCCGGAGGTGCCACGCCCGGACAAGCTGATCTCCGGCGGTGATCAGCCGCCGGGTTCCGCACTATTCCCAGGAGTTGGCACATGCGTGAGCAGACGAGGCAGCGCGTTCATTCGGCCGGGCGGCAGCGGGGCGGTCGGCGCCGCGTCGTGACGGCGGTGGCCGCGGCGGCCGTCGGCGCCCTCACTCTCACCGCGCTGGCACCGTCCGCGGCGACGGCGGCCACCGGTCCTGACCCCGTCCAGCAGGGCCTGAACAAGCTGGTCCGCGACGACGGCGTGCCCGCGGCCCTGGCGAGCGTCATGGACCGGACGGGCCACACCCGCACCTACACCGCGGGCGTGGCCGACCTCGCCACCGGCGCGAAGGTGCCCCGCGACGGTCAGGTGCGGGTCGGCAGCAACACCAAGGCGTTCACCGCCGTGGTCGTCCTGCAACTCGTCGCCGAGGGCAAGCTCCGCCTCGACGACCCGGTCGAGAAGCACCTCCCCGGCCTCCTGCGCGGCGACGGCATCGACGGCCACGCCATCAAGATCCGCCACCTCCTCCAGCAGACCAGCGGCCTGCCCAACTACACCGAGTACGACATCCCCCTCAAGCACTACGAACCCAAGGACCTCGTCGCCATCGCCCTGCAGCACAAGGCGAAGTTCGCGCCCGGCGACGACTGGCAGTACAGCAACACCAATTACGTCGTGGCCGGCATGATCATCGAGAAGGTCACCCACCACTCGTACGCCGAGGAGCTGGACCGCCGCGTCATCAAGCGCATCGGGCTGCGCCACACCTACTTCCCCACCCCGCGCGAGGAGACCATCCGGGAGGCCCACCCCAAGGGCTACCTCCAGGAGAAGCCGGGCGGGCCGCTGCGGGACGTCACGGAGATGGACCCGTCCTGGACCTGGGCGGCGGGCCAGCTCGTCTCCACCAACTCCGACCTCGACCGCTTCTACTCCAAGCTCCTCACAGGACACCTCCTCAAGAAGCCCCAGCTGGACCAGATGCGCACGACGGTCAAGGGCGCCGACCAGACCTTCGGCCCCGGCGCCCGCTACGGCCTCGGCCTGGTCAGCAAGCCCCTCTCCTGCCGCCCCGGCGAGGTCTACTGGGGCCACGGCGGCAGCTTCCCCGGCTACGAGACACGCGGCGGCGCCACCGCCGACGGCCGCGCGGCGAACGTGGCGGTGACGACGCAACCGACGGACAAGACGGTGATGACCCGCGTGGACAAGGTCGTGGAAAAGGCCCTGTGCCACTGAGCCCTGTGTCACTGACCGGTCGGCCGAGTACAGCTAGAGCAGCGAGGCCAGGGCGTCCGGCAGCTCCCGTGACGAAAGGATCCCGAGCCGCTGCGTGGCCCTAGTGAGGGCGACGTACAGATCACTGGTCCCGTACAGAGCGGGCTCGACCACAAGGACCGAGTCGAACTCGAGCCCCTTGGCCTGCCGAGGATCGATGAGCACAACGCGCCGCGTCAGATCGACCTCGCCCTCGGGCCCGGACACGTCCGGCAGCTTGCCCGCAAGGGCACCGTGCAACGCACGCGGAGCGATGACGGCGAGCCGCCCCACCCCCGAGGCCTCCTCGGCGACGGCGTCGGCGACGGCCACAGCAAGATCGTCGACCCGCCGGGCCCAAGGCCGCACGCCGGTGCTCCGGACCGAGGACGGCGGCTCGAACCCGGCCACCCCGGCGGCCCGCGGCACCTCCGCCGCGACGTCCATGATCTCGGCGGGCGTGCGGTAGTTGACGCCGAGGCGCGCGTACTCCCAGCGGTCCTCGACGTACGGGGCGAGGATCTCGCGCCAGGAGCCGACGCCCCCGGACTCGGCGGTCTGCGCCGGGTCGCCGACGAGCGTCATCGACCGCGTCGGGCTGCGCCGCATGAGCAGCCGCCAGGCCATCGCGGACAGCTCCTGCGCCTCGTCGACGATGATGTGCCCGAACGCCCAGGTCCGGTCGGCCGCGGCCCGCTCGGCGGCGCTGCGGTGGTCGGCCTCCTCCTGGCGCTCGGCCATCCGCTCGGCGTCCATGATGTCGTGCGCGAGCAGCACCTCGGCGCCCTCGGGGTCGTTCTCCTCCTTGTCCTCGAACTCGTAGGTGCGGGAGGCGTACGACACGTCGAGCACGCCCTGCGCGTACGCGACCTCGCGCTGCCACTTGGCCTCCGCGCGGGCCCGCTCGGCGCTGTCGTCGACGCCGAGGAGTTCCGCGGCCTCGTCGAGGAGCGGCACGTCGGCGGACGTCCAGTCGCCGCCCGGCGCCCGCCGGACGGCGGCGGCGTCCTCGTCGGACAGGTGCGTGGGCTCGGCGAGGAAGTCGGTGACGAACCGCTCGGGCGTGAGCGTGGGCCACAGCTCCTCGACGGCGGCGTGCACCTCGGGGCTGACCGCGACGGCCTTGCCGAGCTGGGCGATGTCGTCGGGCCCGAGGAAGTTGGGCCCGCCGTACGGGTCGTGGCCGATGCGCTCGGCGAGCTGCTGGGTGAGCGCGTCGATGACGTGGAAGGCGAACGTGGGCCGGGCGAGGTTGTGCGGCAGGTCCGCCGCGCGCGCCGCGTCCCGCGCCTCGTAGGCGATCGACCAGTCGAGGACGAGCTCGCCGTCGTCGTGCTCGATGACCATCGGCGCCCCGGGCTCCGGCAGTTGCTGCCGGTCCCGCAGCGCCCGCGCGAGCACGTCGGCCATCTCCGCGCGCCCCTTGACCTCGGCGGCGGCGGGCGAGTCGATGCCGGTCGCGGTCACCCCGGGGAACAGCTCGCCGAGCGTCGCGAGCAGCACCCCCGTCTCGCCGAGCGCGGGCAGCACCTCGCCGATGTAGCCGAGGAACGCCGGGTTCGGCCCGACGACCAGGACGGCCCGCTTGGCGAGCAGCTCCCGGTGCGCGTAGAGCAGGAACGCCGCCCGGTGCAGCGCGACGACCGTCTTGCCGGTGCCGGGCCCGCCCTCGACGACGAGCACGCCCTGGTGCGGGGCGCGGATCACCCGGTCCTGCTCGGCCTGGATGGTCTGCACGATGTCGTGCATGCGGCCGGTGCGCGCGGAGTCGAGCGCGGCGAGCAGCACCTCGTCGGCGTCGGCGGCCTCGTGCCCGGTGCGGGTGGTGTCGCTGAGGTCGAGGATCTCGTCGTGCAGGGCCGTGACCCGGCGGCCCTCGCTGGTGATGTGCCTGCGGCGCCGCAGACCCATCGGAGTGTGTCCGGTGGCGAGATAGAAGGGCCGCGCCACCTCCGCCCGCCAGTCGATGACCAAAGGCGTGCGCTCGATGTCGGAGGCGCGGATTCCGATGCGCCCGATGTGATGGTCACGGCCGTCCCTGAATTCAAGGCGCCCGAAGCAGAGACCGTTCTCGCCCGCGTCGAAGGCGGCGAGCAGACCGGACTGCTCCGCCACCATGACATCGCGCTCAAGACGTGCCTGTGACCCGTTGCCCACCTGCGCCAATGACGCCTGCACGGCGGACTCGGCCTCCTCGCGCAGCGCGTCGAGGCGCGCGTACAGACCGGAGACGAATTGCTGCTCTTCCCGCAATTCCTCGCTTGACAATTCAGCCCCTCGCCAGTTACATTGCTCTTATACAGATTCCCGCGTCGCCCCCGCACGCAGCAGTGCATGCGAATAGGCAGGGCTTCGCGAAAGAATCCAATATACGCAGAGAAAAGCCCCGGACGTCAATTCGTCCGGGGCTTTTCTCATGAGCCCACACGGCCACGGAGACCGGGCCCGGCCACGGGGCCTACAGCACCCCCGCGCCCTCCAGCTCCCCCACCAGCTTCCGCTTCGCCCGCGCCCCCACGACCTGCCACACCGGCTCGCCGTCACGGAACGCCATCAACGTCGGCGTCGACAACACCCCGTACGCCACCGTCGTCTCCGGATTGCGGTCCACGTCCACCTGCACCACCTTCAACCGGCCCGCCTCCTCCCGGGCGATCTCACCGAGCACCGGCGCGAGCTGCCGGCACGGCACTCAACTCGCCGATCAGCGTGTCGAGTTCACCGAGCTTGCGGCGGTAGACGGCGACGGACGCCGGACACGAGTCCCCGGCCGGATGCCCCGAACGCAGACACTCCACGAACGGCCGCGTCTCCTCAAGCTCGAACCCGAAGTCCTGCAAGGTCCTGATCTGCTGGAGCAGCCGCACGTCGTCCTCGCCGTACGTGCGATGGCCTCCCCCAAGCTCTTAAGGAGCAGGGGGTACCCCCATCGTCGCGCCGCGCGGGCAGCAGCCCGCGCGACTCGTAGTAACGCAGCGTCCGCGTGGACGTCGGGGTCAAGGCCAGCGCTCGGGCGCCGGAGCCGGGGCGCGGCTCACGCGCCGGGGTTGCGGACCCCCTCGACCGTCGCCGTCCAGCTGTCGGCACCGTGCCCCAGGTCCACCGCCCGCTTGGCGACGTCCCGCACCCCGCGCAGCACGGACACGTCCAGGCCACGGCGCTCCGCCGCGTGCAGGATGTGCTCGACGCCCTCCAGCTCCATGGCGAGGTTCCCCTCCTCGCCCGGATAGACGCCCGCGTCCACGTCCTTGGCCGTCTCGCCGACCAGCAGCGCGAGCAGCGAGATGTGGGACTGCAGGAACGGGGCGAGCGCCGAGGCCGGGACGCCGTCCTTGGCCGCGAGGGCGTACCCGTGCACCAGACCCGCCATCGACGTCCAGAAGAAGTCGAGCATCGACAGGTCGTACACGGCGGCGAGGCCGTGGTCCGCGCCGACGTACGCGGACTGGCCGCCGAGGGACTTCAGGAGCGCCTCGTGCTTCTTGTACGCGGCCTCGTCGCCGGAGTAGAAGAGCAGCGCCTCCGGGGTGCCGACCATCACGGTCGGGATCATGACCGCGCCGTCCAGATAGGCGATGCCGTGCCCGGCCGCCCACTTCGCCGCCTCGCGGGCGCGCTCCGGGGAGTCCGAGGTGACGTTCACGAGCACACGCCCGGAGAGGTCGGCGGCCAGCGGCTCCAGGATGGCCTGCGACGCGTCGTAGTCGACGACGCACACGACGACGAGCTCACCCGCGCGCACCGCGTCCGCGGCGGTCGCTGCCCGGGTGGCGCCCCGGGCGACCAGGTCCTCGCCCTTGCCCGCCGAACGGTTCCAGACAGTCGTCGGGTGGCCCGCCTTGAGGAAGGCCCCCGCGATGGCCTGGCCCATGGCGCCGAGGCCGAGGACGGTGACGGGGGTGGGGGCGACGGTGGGGTCGGCGGCGGTCGTGGAGTCGGCGGAGCTGGTGGAGTTCGTTTCGTCAGGCATGCCTCCATCCTTGATTCGCGCGAACCGGCCCACAAGTACCTACTATTTGGTCAGGTACTCACCAAAAGGTAAGTAAGCCGTCTCGCGTACGCGCGAGGGTTCGTACTCCTGCGTGCCCACCGACTCCAGGGCCAGCGCCGCGAGCGCGCACCCGAGCCGCGCCGACCGGTCGGCCGGCCAGCCCCGCGCGACCCCCGCGAGATACCCGGCGCGGAAGGCGTCGCCCGCGCCCGTCGGGTCGGCTATCCGGCGCGCGGGCACCGCGGGAAGCCGCAGCGGCGTCCGGCCCGCGCGGGCGATGGTCACGCCGTCCGCGCCGAGCGTGGTGATCCAGGAGCCGACGCGGGCGAGGACCTCGTCCTCGCCCCATCCTGTGCGCTTGCACAGCAGCCCCGCCTCGTAGGCGTTGGTGAACAACAGGCTTGCCCCGAAGACGAGTTGGCGGGTCTGGGTCTCGTCGAGCCGGGCGAGCTGCTGGGCCGGATCGGCCGCGAACGGGATGCCGAGGGCCCGGCAGGTCGCCGTGTGGCGCAGCATCGCCGCCGGGTCGTCCGCGCCGATGTGGACCAGGAGCAGTCCGCCGGGGCGCGGGACGAGCGCGGCCAGGTCGATGGCGCGGGCCTCCGTCATCGCCCCGGCGTAGAAGGTGGCGATCTGGTTCTGGTCGCGGTCGGTGGTGCAGACGAAGCGCGCGGTGTGCCGCTCGGTGCTGACGCGCACGCCGGAGGTGTCGACCCCGGCGGCGCGCAGCCGGGCCGCGTACTCGGCGAAGTCCCGCCCGGCCGCGCCCACGAGGAGCGGCCTGAGGCCGAGCCCGGCGAGCCCGAAGGCGATGTTGGCGGCCACGCCCCCGTGCCGTATCTCCAGGTCGTCGGCCAGGAAGGACAGCGAGACGCGGTCGATCCTGTCGGCGACGAGCTGTTCGGTGAACCGGCCGGGGAAGGTGAGGAGGTGGTCGGTGGCGATGGACCCGGTGACGGCGATGCGCGCGCCGGGACCCGTCGGGGTCACCGCTCCCAGGGGCGTGCCGGGCAGCGCGTCGCCCGCCGGGTCCCGGGTCGGGGCGGACACCGGCTCAGACCCCGGCCGCCGTGCGCAGGGCGTCCGCCCGGTCGGTGCGCTCCCAGGTGAAGTCCGGGAGTTCGCGCCCGAAGTGGCCGTACGCCGAGGTCTGCGCGTAGATCGGGCGCAGCAGGTCGAGGTCGCGGACGAGGGCGGCGGGACGCAGGTCGAAGACGTCGGCGATGGCCTGCTCGATGCGGGCCTGGGACACCGTGGCGGTGCCGAAGGTCTCCACGAACAGGCCGACCGGCTCCGCGCGGCCGATGGCGTACGCGACCTGTGCCTCGCAGCGCCGCGCGAGCCCCGCCGCGACGACGTTCTTGGCGACCCAGCGCATCGCGTACGCCGCCGAACGGTCCACCTTGGAGGGGTCCTTGCCGGAGAACGCGCCGCCGCCGTGCCGTGCCATCCCGCCGTACGTGTCGATGATGATCTTCCGGCCGGTCAGGCCCGCGTCACCCATCGGCCCGCCGATCTCGAACCGGCCCGTGGGGTTCACCAGGAGCCGGTAGCCCTCGGTCCCCAACTCCGTGCCCTCGTCGTGCAGTTCCTCCAGGACGTGGTCGACGACGAACTTGCGTATGTCGGGCAGGAGCAGCGCGTCCAGGTCGATGTGGGCGGCGTGCTGGGAGGAGACCACGACGGTGTCGAGGCGCACCGGGCGGCTGCCCTCGTACTCGATGGTGACCTGGGTCTTGCCGTCGGGGCGCAGATACGGCACGGAGCCGTTCTTGCGGACCTCGGTGAGGCGGCGGGCGAGCCGGTGCGCGAGCTGGATCGGCAGCGGCATGTACGTCGCGGTCTCGTCGGTGGCGTACCCGAACATCATGCCCTGGTCGCCCGCGCCGCCGGTGTCCACGCCCTGGGCGATGTCGGGCGACTGGGCGCCGATGGACAGCGAGACCCCGCAGGACGTGCCGTCGAAGCCCTTGGCGGAGGAGTCGTAGCCGATGTCGACGACGGCCTCGCGGACGAGCTGGGCCATGGGGGCGTACGCGCTGGTGGTGACCTCGCCCGCGAGGTGCACCAGGCCCGTGGTGACCAGGGTCTCCACGGCCACGCGGGCCGCGGGGTCGGCGCGCAGGAGGGCGTCGAGGACGGTGTCGCTGATCCGGTCGGCGATCTTGTCGGGGTGGCCCTCGGTGACGGACTCGGAGGTGAACAGGCGTCGGGGCATGGACTTCCCTTTCGTATCCGGGTGGTGAGGCGCTCGCGGGTGGTGGCTCCGGGCCTTGGCGTGGTCGTGGGTGTCGGTGGGGCGGCGGTCACAGCCAGGCGGCCGCCGCCCCGAGGAGCAGCAGGTTGCAGACGCCCTGCGCGGCGGCGCAGGCGAGCGCGGAGCCGGTGACGGCCCTGAGGACGCCGAGGGCGAGGCCCATCAGGAACACCGAGGGCAGCAGCCCGCAGAGCACCTTCAGGTTGAAGGGGTTCAGGCCGTAGTCGCCGACGTGAACGGCCGCCCACCCGGCGGCCGTGGTCACGACGGCCGCGTAGCCGCCCCAGCGCACCTCGACGGCCCGGTACAGGACGCCTCGGTAGCAGACCTCCTCGACCAGCGGCACGAGCACGCCGAGGGCGAGGACCATCGCGACGACGTCCGCCCAGGGCGCGCCGGGGACCGTGCCCTCGAAGAGCTTCGGCATCCACGTGGTCCAGTTGTCGTCGCCGTCGCCGAACGCGTCGCGGGTGGCGAGGAACGTCTGGCCGTAGACGACGGCGACCAGGGCGGTGCCGAGGACGGCGGGCATCAGGGGGAACCGGCGCACTCCGGCGGCGGCCCAGTCCGTGCGCGGCAGGACCAGGAGCACGGCCGCGCTCAGCGCCACGGACAGGACCATCACCACGAAGGTGAAGGCCCCGGCGACGCGCACGGCCGCGAGCACCGCGAACAGCGCGGCGGCCGAGGTCACCGGGTACGCGGCGTGGTGCAGCCGCAGCCGGTCGAGCCTGCCGGGCCGGGGCGTGCCGGGGCCGGGCGCCCCGGACGCGGACGCCCCGGACGCGCGGGTGCCGGGCCCCGGGGTGCCGGGCTCGTCGTGGATCTCCAGCGTCATGCGCGTCACCCCGCCGTCGCCTTGTCCAGGCGGCGCCCGCGGACGCCGATGCTGGGCAGCCACCAGTTGTACTTGCGCAGGAGCAGCAGGGTGGCCGGGACGAAGAGCATGCGGATGACGGTGGCGTCGAGCAGGACGGCGAGGCCGAGCCCGGCGCCGTACTCCTGGAGCATCAGCGTGGACGACAGGGCCATCGTGCCGAGGCTGCCCGCCATCACCAGGCCCGCCGCGTTGATGACGCGCCCGGTGTCGACGACGGCCCGCATCGTGGCCTCCTCCTGCGACAGGCCGCTGCGCAGCAGGTCGCGGACGCGCGTGACGAGGAAGATCTCGTAGTCCATGCCGAGCCCCATCATCAGGACGGTGAGGAAGATCGGCAGATCGTCGATGATCGCCTCGCCGCGCCAGTGGTGGAAGATCAGCACGGTGAGGCCGACGGCCCAGACGTTGCTGAGCATGATGGTGGCGATCAGGCGCAGCGGTACGAGCAGCGAGCGCAGCGTGAACATCAGCATCACGAAGACGCCGACGCTGACCAGCGCGACCATCTGCCAGAAGCTGGAGCTGAGCGCGGACCCGTACTGCCGGTCGACCTGGGTGGTGCCGCCGACCTCCAACTCCCCGACGGAGCCGCCTGCTTCGTCGGTGACGCGTTCGACCCGGTCGACGGTGGCGCCGGCCGCCTTGGCGTACGGGTCGCCGTCCAGCGCGATCACGAAGCGCAGGGTGCCGTCGCGCGAGACGTAGTCGTCGAGGCGGCCCGCGTCCGCGAGCTGCCGGTCGGACCAGCGGGTGCCGAAGGGGTGGGTCGCGGAGTCCACGGAGGCGACGCCGGGGACGGCGGCGATGCGGTCGGTGAGCCTGGCCACCGCCGCCTGCCCTTCGGGGGTGAGGCGCCCGTCGCTGACGACTCCGGACTCGGCGCGGCCGACGGCGATCGTCGGCATGACGGCCGCGTCGCCCCACTCGCGTGCGACGGTCTCGAAGCCGTCGCGGGAGTCGGTGGCCGGGCTGAGTGCGACCGGGTCGGACGTGGAGCGGTTGCCGGCGACGAGCAGCGCGAAGGGGATGGTCGCGGCGAGGAACGCCACCACGATCCACACCTTGCGGCGGCGCGCGAACTCCGCCGTGCGGCGCAGGTGCCTGCCCATCGCCCCCTTGTGCTCCAGGTCGGACAGCGGGTCGCGGCCCACCGCGAAGAACCGGTCGCCGAGCAGCACCAGCAGGCAGGGCGTGAGGGTGAGGGCCGCGGCGAGCACGATGGGGATGCCGATGAGGCCGCCGTAGCCGAGCGGCGGGATCCAGTCCACCGGCGACAGGAGTGTGGCGCCGAAGGCGAGGGCGACCGCGACGGCGGCGAGGAGCATGCTCTCGCCCGCGTGCACGGTGGCGTGCACGGCCGCCTCGCGCGGCGGGCGGCCCGCGAGGCGTTCCTGCCGGTAGCGCGAGGAGAGCAGCATGCTGTAGTCGACGCCCGCGCCCAGCATCACGAACGTCATGATGGTGACCGTGAACTGAGTGAGCGTCACCTGTTCGCCGAGCAGGTGAAGGCCCGCCTGGCTGACGTTCATGGACAGGCCGATGACGGCGAGGGTGAGGACCGCGGGCACCAGGGCGCGGAAGAACACCAGCAGGATGACGAAGATGATGACGTACGCCACCGACTCCATCAGTGAGTTGTCGGCCTCCGCCTGCTCGTACGTGTCGTGGATGAGGGCGAGTTCGCCGGTGACGTGCACCTCGGCGGACTTGCCGATGCCGCTGTCGGCGAGCAGTTCGCGGGCGGTGTCGCGCAGCCACTCCACGTCCGGGTCGGCGCCCGCCTTGTCGGTGTAACTCACGGACGCGAGCGCGGACTTGCCGTCGTCGGAGATGAGCCGCGCGACCGCGTCGCCCGGCACCGGCAGCGGGTAGTCGCGCCAGTCGGTGGCCGCCGCGAACTTCCCCGCGATGCGGGACACGGCGGCCTTGTCGGTCGCCTCGGCGGCCTCCCGGGCGGGCCCGGCGAGCGCGGCGGGGACCCGGCCCCGGTCCGCCTCCCGGTCCACGAACGCCCGCCGCCCCTTCGGGTCGTCCGCCGCCGCGCGGGCGCCGTCGCGCACCTGGGTGAGGAACGCGGCGGTCGCGTCCCGGTACAGGGTGTACGCGGACGACGTGCGCTCGACCTCGCCGGTGCCGCGCAGCTTCGCGATGCGGCCGTCCAACTCGGCGAACAGGGACCGCACTTCACCGTCGCGCACGTCGGGCGCCTCGACGACGACGGTCACCTCCCGCTCGGAGCGGTGCGGGAAGGCCTTCTTCGTCAGCTCGTCGGCGCGGGCGCTGCTGGTGCCGGGGACGACCTTGGAGGCGCCCTGGTCGGTGAGCACGTCGTCGAGCCCCATGGCGTACGGCGTGCACACCGCGATCAGCAGCGCCCACACCACGATCACCGTCTTGGGCCGGGCGGCCAGTCTCTCGGCGAAGCGGTGCAGGGCCCGCTGGACGGCGCCGCGCGCCGGGCCCGGGCGGGTCCGGTCGCCGTCCCCCGGCGGCGTCGTCGGCGCGGGCGGACCCGCGGACGTGGTCGGGTTCGTCATGCGACGCCGGCCTCCTCGCCGGTGCGGGCCCCGTGCCGGGCGCGGGGGGCCACGGGCTTGGCGCCGGTGACCACGACGAACGTGTGCTGGATGTCCAAGCTGCCCTCGCGGGCCAGGAGTTCGGCGAGGGCTGCCTCGACGCGGTCGAGGACGAGCTGCTGGCGGCCGTTGTCCACGGCGGTCTTGAAGCCCGCGGCGGCGCCGGAGCGCTGCACCCACTCCAGGACGGCCGCCGGGGTGTGCGCCGGGATGATCTGGGCGCCGTCGCGCTGCCCGGTGACGGTCAGGCCCGCCTTGCCGAACCACCCGGCCACCGCCGCCGCGTTCTTCGGCAGCGACACCCGGATGAGGCTGGTGAGCAGCGAGGGGTCGTCGGCGAAGACCTTCTCCAGGCCCTCGGTGAGCGCCTGGTGGGCGTCCGCCCGGGTCTCGATCACCATGATCCGGCCGCCCGGCCTGAGCACCCGCCCGATCTCCGCGAGCAGCCGCGTCGGCTTCGTGTAGCAGATCGCCCAGCCCACCACGACCAGATCGGCACTGCGGTCGGGCTGTGAGCGGATGAACGCGTCCATGTCGTCCACGAACAGCCGCACGTCCAGGCCGGGCCTGCCCTCGGTGAGCGCCTCCACCTTCCGCCGGGCGACGTCCAGCATCCCCGGCGACTTGTCGATGGCCCGCACGGACCCCTTGCCGCCGAGCCGCCGAATGATCTCGGCCGTCAAGTGCCCGGTACCACAGGCGAGTTCGACCACCCGGTCACCGGGCGCGATGGGCACCTCGGCCAGCGCGGCGGTGGAGTGCCCGCCCATGACGGGGCTGAAGAACGTGTCGTAGTCGGAACTGGCCGCGTCGTAGTCGGCGGTCGGATCGGCATGCGCCCGATTCAACGCGAGACGCAGGGCGCGGGCAGCTAGGCGTATACGGGACATGTGCGGCTCCCTGGGTGAGTGTGCGGTGGTGGTCGGTGGTGTGGTGGCCGGGCGGGCGCCCGGTCGGCGGGGTCGGTGCGCGTCTCGGCGGTGTGCTGTACGTCGGCGGGGTCGGCGCCCGCCCTTGTGGTGGTCGTACGTCGGCGGGGTCGGCGTCCGCCCCGGCGGAGTGCTGTACGTCGACGCGGTCGGCGCCCGCCCTTGTGGTGGTCGTGCGTCGCCGGGGTCGACGCCCGCCCCGGCGGAGTGCTGTACGTCGACGCGGTCGGCGCCCGCCCTTGTGGTGGTCGTACGTCGCCGGGGTCGACGCCCGCCCCGGTGTCGGAGCGCGCATCGGCGGACCGCGCTTCGGCGGGTTGGCGTCCGCCGTCGCGGTGCTCTGTGCGCCGGTGGCCGTGCGCCGGTGGTCCGGTCTCCACGCGGAGGTCGGGTGTCAAGGTCGGCCTCCGTCCTTCCGGTGGGCCGTACGTCGGCAGGGGCAGGGTCCGCACGGCCACCGTGCGGACGACGGGTGGGTCTCCACACGGTGGTCGTGCGTCAGCGGGTCGGCCTCCGTCCTTGCGGCGGGCCGCACTTAAGCGGGCCGCGCTTAAGCGGGCCGGGCCCACCGTCGCGGTGGCCCCTGCGCCAGTGGTCAGGGGCCACGTGGGGCCGAGCGCCAGCGGCCCGGTCCGCGCGCGGAGGCCGGGCGTCACTGGCCCGGTCTCGGCGCGGGCGCCGCGCGCGCCAGGTGCAGGAGTCCGGCCGCGCAGGCGAGGGCGCCCGCCGCGCCCCGCGCCTGCGGCAGCCACCAGGCTGCGGTGAGGGCGCCTGCGGCGAGGGCGACGGTGACCAGGACGGCGTACCGGGACGCCGACGCGGCCCCGCCGACACCGGACAACCCCGACGCCCCCGATGCCCTCGGCTCCCGCACCGCCGACGCCCCGGCCACCGCCGTCACGCCCACGAACCCCACTCCCGCCCCACACACGCACAGCGCCACGACCGCCGCAGCGACCGCTCCCCCGCCGCCCGCGCACAGCAGGGCCGTGCCGAGGACGAGGAGCGCGGCGGCGACAACGGGGCGGAGGTCGCCGCCGCGCGGCCGGAGGGTGCGGTGGGCGGCGGGGGCGCCGTTTCGGCCGGAGGCGCCACGCCGGGCAGGGGCGCCCGCCTGGGCAGAGGCACCACGTCGGGCGGTGCCGCCCTGCGCGGAAGCGCCACGTTGAGCGGAAGCACCGCCCTGGACGGAAGCACCAAGTTGAGCGGAAGCACCACCCTGGACGGAAGCACCACCCCGGGCAGCGGCACCACCCCGTGCCGAAGCACCACGTTGAGCGGAAGCACCGCCCTGGGCGGAGGCACCGCCCTGGGCGGAGGCGCCACCCTGGGCGGAGGCGCCACCCTGGGCGGAGGCGCCACCTTCGGCGGAAGCACCGCCCTGGACGGAAGCACCACGCTCAGCAGAAGTACCGCGCCGCGCCCACGACATGGCGCCCCCACGGCGGGCAGGCGACCCGGTGACACTGCGCCCAGCGAGGCCCCCGGAGGCACTCCACCCGGCAAGCGCTCCCCGGTGGGCAAGGACCGCGCCCGCCGCGAGCGCGAGGCCCCACCCCAGCAGCGCCAGCCTCGGCACACCGGGACCGCCCGCGGGGTCGAAGCAGGCCGCGACGGACACCCCGGCGGCGCTCGCCGCGGCGACCAGGGCGAGCCCGGGACCGGAGGACCCGGCGCCCACCGGCCCGGCACTCTCCGGCTCGGGGCCCGGCAGCCCGGCACCCGCCGCCCCGGCGCCCACCGGTCCGGCACCCCGAGGCCCCGCACCCGCCGCCCCGGCGCCCACCGGCCCAGCGCCCTCCGGCTCGGCGCCCCGCGGCCCGGCACCCCCGGCGGCGGCACCCCTCGCCCAAGGCCGACCGGCCGCCCCCCGGCCGGACCCCGCGCGTCCTTCTCCCCCCGAGAAGCTCACGCCACGCTCACCGAAGAGGCGACCCGGTCCCCCGCGCGCCGCAACTCCGGCTCGGAGCCCAGCACTTCGACGACGCGGTCGAGCTGGGCCCGGGTGTGGGTGGCCATGTAGCTGGTGCGCAGGCGGGGGGTGGCGGCGGGTGGGAGGACCGGGTTGACGTAGACGCCCGCGCGGACCAGGCGTTCCCAGATGGCGAGGGTTCCGGCGGCGTCGGGCACCGGGACGGGGATGATCGGCGTGGTGCTGTCGCCGGTGCCGACGCCGGCGGCGATGAGTCCGCGCCGGACGTGGTCGGCCTTGGCGCGGACGTCGGTGGTGAGATGGGGCTCGGCGCGCAGTATCCGCAGCGCGGTGAGCGCGGCGGCGGTGCTGGTGGGCGTCATGGAGGCGCTGAACATCAGGCTGCGCGCCTTGTGCTTGAGGTAGTGGATGGCCTCCTCGCTGCCGACGACGGCGCCGCCGAGGGAGGCGAGGGCCTTGCTGAAGGTGACGGTGATCAGGTCGACCTGGTCGGTGAGGTCGAAGTGCGCGGCGGTGCCGCGGCCGCCCGCGAGGACGCCGAGGCCGTGCGCGTCGTCGACCAGGAGCCGGGCGCCGTACTGGGCGCAGACGGCGGTGATGGCGGGCAGGTCGCAGATGTCCCCTTCCATGGAGTAGACGCCGTCGACGATGACGAGCCGGGCGGCGGCGTCGGGCAGTTGCTCCAGGGTGCGCCGCAGGCCTTCGGCGTCGTTGTGCGGAAACCTGCGCACCTTCGCGCCGCTGAGCCGGCAGCCGTCGACGAGGGAGGCGTGGGCGTCCCGGTCGACGACGGCGTAGTCGCGCGGGGTGAGCAGCCCGGCGAGGGCGCCGAGGTTGGCCTGGTAGCCGGTGGAGAGGACCAGGGCGGCGGGCTTGCCCAGGAAGTCGGCGAGTTCGGCCTCCAGCTCCTCGTGCAGATCGGTGTTGCCGTTGAGGAAACGGGATCCGGTACTTGAACTGCCGTACCGGTCGAGCGCGGCGCGGGCGGCGGCGTGGACACGCGGGTCGGCGGTGAGGCCCAGGTAGTTGTTCGAGCCGCACATGATCAGTTCCCGTCCGCTCCTGCGCACGGTGGCTCCCTCCTGTCCGGCGAGCGGCAGGAAGTAGGGGTAGAGACCGGCCTTCATCAGGTCGGACGCCGTGGTATAACTCGCGAAGCGGGAGAATAGGTCGGGCGGTTCCGATGCATTGAACATTTATTTCCCTCTGTGAATTCAGGCGCGTCCGGGAAAGCAGGGCGGCATGGCGAAACCGCACCGGATTCAAGGTTGCGCGCAGGACTTTGCATGCCACCGGATTCCCCTGGGCACGGACAGACACAAGCGCCGTCGGCGGGAACATCCGAAGCATGGGAGCGAACCCGTGCATGGTCCGCAGCTGCCGCAGCGGACTCGAAAGGTCGCCTTTGACCTGGGCAGATACCGGTCCCGGCAGGCGGTCGCGAAGCCCGCGGGCAACGGGCGCACAGGGCCCGTCCACCGGCTGACACAGAGAGTTAATACGCAGATGACTCGAACATGCAGCCCCCGATTGATGATCAATTCCGGCCTGGATTCGTCGACCGAATCAGCCAGGCAGCGACTTTAGACAACCTTCGACGAAAGCGTCAACCAATCTCTTGACCAACTCGGTGCGGCGAAATGCAGAATTAACCGTTCCGCTTCCCCCGCGCCCCCCGCGGAATGCTCTCGCACCCCACTCAGGGCCCATGCTAGCCTGCATTCGACCGTCCAGACGGTCGGAAACTCGAAGGACGTCCGCGTAAAACAAGATCGAAAAAGGCCGAAAGCAAGATCGGCGATCTTTTGAAAGTGATCAGAGAAGCAGAACGACCGACGACCGAAAGACGGTGTGAGGCGTGCGCAACCGGCTCCTGAACGCGGCGGAGAGACTCCTGGTCAAGCAGGGTGTGGACGCCATCCGCCTGGACGCGGTGGCGGCGGAGGCAGGCGTGAGCAAGGGCGGCCTGCTCTACCACTTCCCGACCAAGCTGGCCCTCGTGCAGGGCGTGGTGGAGCGGCTCGCGGACCGCTTCGAAGAAGTACTGCCAGGACCGGACGCACCACCGGGCGCGTTCGCGCGCGCCTGGCTCGACGCCTCGATCCCGGCCGATGCCCCCGAGGGCGAGGCCACCGCATCCGACTCGGTCCCGGTCGCCCTGCTCGCGGCGGCCAACGGCCCGGAGGTGCTCGACATCCTCCAGGAGCGCTATCGAACATGGCAGGCGCGCCTGGAGCAGGACGGCCTGCCCCCGGGCGTCGCCACGCTCGTCCGCATGGCCGTCGACGGCTGGTGGACCGCCCGCCTCCTCGGCCTGGCCGACCCCAAGGGCGAGGACCACCGCCAACTGCGGCGCCTGCTCACCGAGTTGACCGAACCGGCCGAGCCGACCGAGGGGGTCGCGTAATGGGCATCCTCCTGGTCGCGGGCGCCATCGTCTCCGAGATCGCCGCCACCCTCTCCCTGCGCGCCTCGCACGGCCTCACCCGCCTCTGCCCGACCGTCCTCGTGGTCCTCGGCTACGGCGCCGCGTTCGTGTTCCTCGCCCAGGCCCTGAAGACCCTCGACGTCGGCCCCGTCTACGCGGTGTGGTCCGGCCTCGGCACCATCGGCGCGCTGGTCGGCGGGGTGCTCCTGTTCGACGAGAACGTCCGCCTGGCAACGGTCGCGGGCGCCCTGCTCATCGCCCTCGGCGTGGCGGTCATGTACGTGGGCGGAGGCCTGGAGCACTGATGGTCCAGGCACCCCCGCACGCCCGCACCGAACTCCGCGGCACCCCCGGGTTCACCGCCGTCAAGGTCGCCATGCTGATCACCGACGTCGGCTTCCTCGTGTACTGGAGCGCCGCGCTGCTCGGCCTGATCCCCGCGGAGTACGCGTACAAGGACTACGACGACCCGGTCATGAGCGACTGGAACTACTCGTTCCTGCCGCTGGACGTCGCCGCGAGCGCCACCGGACTCGCCTCCCTGCACCTGTGCCGCCGCGCCCGCGATGCCGGCCCGCCGCAGCGGATCGCCTGGCGCCCCCTGATGCTGGTCTCCCTCACCCTCACCAGCACGGCCGGGCTCCAGGCCGTCGTGTTCTGGGCGCTGCGCGGCGACTGGTCGCCGACGTGGTGGATCCCGAACCTGGCGCTGCTCCTGTTCCCGGTCCCGGCGATCGCGCGGCTGCTGCGGCACGAGGACACAGGGGCGCCGGTGCGGTGAGCGGCCCGGCGCGGTGACCGAAGATCCCGCCAACTCCCTTCCCCCGCACCCCTCATGTCGTACGTTCGTGGCATCCGGGAGCACGGGGAGAGCGCATGGAACTGTCCGGGGTGACGCTGGCCGGGCGCTATGAACTGAAGGAGCTGCTCGGCCGCGGCGGCATGGGCGAGGTGTGGCGGGGCCACGACCGCTCGCTGCTGCGTCGTGACGTCGCCGTCAAGGTCCTGCCGACTCCGGTCGGCACGGACGCGGTGCGGCGCTTCCAGCGGGAGGCGGCGACCCTCGCGGGGCTCCAGCATCCCGGGATCACCGTGGTGCACGACGCCGGGGAGCACGACGGGTTCCTGTTCATCGTCATGGAACTGCTGCGCGGCCAGGACGTGGCGCGCCTGATGGCAGGACACCGCACGGGCGTGCCGGTCGAGCGGGCCGTCGGCCTGGCGCGGCAGACGGCCGTCGCGCTCGCCGCCGCGCACGACAGCGGCGTCGTCCACCGCGACCTCAAGCCGGGCAACCTCTTCGTGCGGCCCGGCGACCACATCAAGATCTGCGACTTCGGCATCGCCCGCTCCGCCGACGCCTCGGCCGTGCTCACCACGGTCGGCCATGTCGTGGGCACGCCGCTGTACATGGCGCCGGAGCAGTGGCGCGCCGAGGAGCCGGCCGCGCCCGCCGACCTGTACTCGCTCGGCTGCGTCCTGTACGAACTGCTCACGGGACGCCCGCCGTTCACCTCCGACGCGTCCTTGTACGCCCTGATGCACCACCATGTGACCGAGGCGCCACGGCCGCCGCGCGAGCTGCGTCCCGAACTCCCGGTGGAGCTCGACGACTTGGTGCTCGCCCTGCTGGCCAAGGACCCCGGGGACCGGCCGGACGCGGCCACACTGGCCCGCCGTCTCGCCGCGCCGAACGGGACGGCCGATGCCATCGAGGCCGCCCCCACGACAAGACCCGCACACGCCACCTCACCCGCGCCCGCGCCCCGGCGGAGCACCCGCGGGAGTTTCCTCACCGCCGTGGCCCGCCGCACCCTCTCCGGGCACCGCACCGCTGTCCTCTCGCTCGCGTACAGCCCCGACGGCCGCACCCTCGCGTCCGGCGGCGGCGACAAGTACGTACGCCTGTGGGACCCGGACGACGGCGAGGCGCACGAGCCGCTCCCCACGGGCAACTCCCACCGAGCGCTCGTGGCCTTCAGCCCGGACGGCCGCATCCTCGCGACCGCTTGCGGCCACCATCTGCGCCTCTGGCACGGGCAGGAGTTCGTGGAGCGCCTGGTCGTGAAGTACCCGGGCTGGAACAGGGTGGCGAGCGCCGTGGCGTTCAGCCCGGACGGCCGCATCCTCGCCACCGGCGGCAGCGACGGGGCGATCCGGCTCTGGAACCCGCACACCGGGGACGCGGTGCGGGAGATGCGCTGGCCCGGCGGCTGGGTGCAGCGGATCGCGTTCAGCCCGGACGGCCGCGGCCTGGCCGGTGGCGGCCAGAGCAGGACCAGTCGGCTCTGGGACACCGCCACGGGCGAGTCACGCTGGGAGATCCCCGGACGGACGGCCGACACCGCCCTGGCGTTCAGCCCGGACGGCGGCATTCTGGCCACCGCCCCGGTCGGCGACCTGCTCGTCCACCTCAAGGACCCGGACACCGGCAAGGACCGCCGCACCGTGGACGCGCACGCCCAGGGGGCGACGGCCCTGGCGTTCAGCCCGGACGGGCGCATCCTCGCCACCGCCGGCGGCAACGGCCTGATCCGTCTCTGGGACCCGGACACCGGCGACCAGCGCATCGCCCTGACCGGGCACGCGGGCGAGGTCCTGTGCCTGGCCTTCGCCCCCGACGGCCGCACCCTCGCCAGCGCCGGTGAGGACCAGGTGATCCGGCTGTGGGACATCATCACGGAGCCGTAGTCACGGAGCCGTAGTCGCCACGGACCGGCAGCCGTCACCGCACCGCGACCGTCACCGCAGCCGTCACGGCAGCCGTCGCGGCATCGGACGGTACGACGCCGTGAAGAACCCGCCGCCGTTCTCACCGAGACGCCCGGGGCCCGGGCGACGGGGACGGCCACCGGGGCGGCCCCCACCGCCCCCGCCGCCGTCGCCGTCACCGCCGTCGCCGTCGTCACCGTCACCCTCGAAGGCGAACTCGTCCTCCGGGTCGTCCGGGTCCTCGTCCGCCGAGACGCCGAGCAGCCGCCGCGTCAACTGGTCGCGGTCCGAGAGGAGTTCGGCGACGGCCGCGCGGACGTCCTGGGCGTCGGTGTCCGCGTCGCGCTCGGCGGCGACGAGCACGGCCCGCCGCACCAGCTCCTTCGCGAACGACGCCGTCGTGCCCTCCGTGCGCTCGACGGTCTCCGCGAGGACCTCCTCGTCGAGGCCGAGCGCGCCGCCGTACAGGTCGAGCAGGCGGCGGCGTCCCACGGCGTCGGGCAGCGGGATCTCGACGGCGAGGTCGACGCGGCCGGGGCGCTGGGCGAGGGCGGGCTCCAGGAGGTCGGCGCGGTTGGTGGTGAGCAGGAACGCCACGTCGGAGTCGTCACCGAGGCCGTCCATCTCGTTCAACACCTGGAAGAGCAGGGGCTGTTCGCCGCCGCCGAAGTCGCGGGACTCGGCGATGAGGTCGCAGTCCTCAAGGACGACGAGGGCGGGCTGGAGCATCCGGGCGAGGGCGCAGGCCGGGCCGATGGCGCCGATGGTGGTGCCGGACAGGAGGACGACGGTGAAGTCCGGCAGGCCGGAGAGGAGGTAGCGGACCGTGTGCGTCTTGCCGGTGCCGGGCGGGCCGTACAGGAGCAGGCCGCGGCGCAGGTGCTGGCCCGCGGCGCGCAGCCGCTCGCGCTGCCGGGCGACGCCCACGACCTGGCGTTCCACCCGGTCGAGCAGGCCGTCGGGGAGCACGATGTCGTCGCGGGTCAGGCCCGGGCGGCGGTGGAAGCGGAACGGGCCGAGGCCCTCGCCGAAGGCGTCGCCCTGGAAGGACAGGACCTGGCCGCGGAAGATGTTGTGCTCGCTCAGGTACGCGTCGACGCGGGCGAGCAGCCGCCGGGCGGTGTCGCGGGACGCGGCGAGCACCTCCAGCTGGACCTTCTCGCGGCCGTAGTCCTCGTTCGGGCCGCGCAGCAGGGCGACGCAGCGCTCCTCGCCGCCGTCGGGAGTGCGCTCCGTGCCGAGGTAGAACCCGAAGGACACGCTGGCGAGTTCGTCGTCCGGCGAGATCGGCAGGTGGGTGTAGTCGACGGCGCCGACCACGAACTTGTCGTAGCGGTCGGCGGATTCGATGATCTCCGACAGGGAGTAGTGGTTGCGGTGGTCGGAGCCCGTCATGCCGAGCAGTTCGTACGAGCGTGCCGGGGCGGTGAACCAGCGCTCCAGGGCGAGGTGCACGTTCGGGTGGTCGTACGCCGCGTAGGTGGCCTTGACCACGGGGGCCTCGCCGGGCTCGATGCCGAGGTGGGCGCGCAGGCGGGCGGTGAGGTCGCGGTCCGTGCCGTCGGTCCTCGCCGGGCGCGCGACGGCCTCCAGGAACTCCTCGAACAGCTGGCTCACGCGCTCGAACCCGGCGCTTCCGTCCCCCGACGCGCGCGCCGCCGCGATCTCCGTCACGCCGTCTTCCCCCTGGTCCATGGCCGTCCACTCCTCATGAGGTCGCGTCCGGCTGCCGCTGGTCAGGCGGCACGCCGGTGATGACCTCTCAGCCTGCGGGGCGGCCGGGACGGGACGCAACCGGAATTGCGTCCCGGGGACGACCACGCGACCGCTGCCGGACAACTCCACTCCCCCTTCGGGAAGTTGACGGCGCACAGCCATTGACGGCACCGCCGCCCACAACTACAAAACCCTGAGAGCGCTCTCAGCGAACAGCCCGCCCCACCACCACCGTCCCCAGCCTCACGGAGGTGCCCCATGGGCACGAGCCGCACGAGCCGCCTCTTCCGTACGAGACGCGGAGCCCCTCTCCTCGCCGGGCTCGCCGCCGCGGGCCTGTGCGCCGCGCTGCTGAGCCCCGCCGAGGCGCGGGGCGACGTCCCCCCGGCCCCCGGCTGGACCCTGCAGTGGAGCGACGACTTCAACGGTCCCGCCCGTTCGCTGCCCTCGGCCGCGAACTGGCAGATCGACACCGGCCACAACTACCCCGGCGGCCCCGCGAACTGGGGCACGGGCGAGATCCAGAACTACACCTCGTCGCCCGACAACCTGAGCCTGGACGGCAACGGCAATCTGCGCATCACCCCGCTGCGGGACGGCGCGGGCAACTGGACCTCGGCGCGGATCGAGACCAAGCGCGCCGACTTCAAGGCCCCGGCGGGCGGCACCCTCGCCATCGAGGGCCGCATCCAGATGCCGAACGTCACCGGCGAGCAGGCACTCGGCTACTGGCCCGCGTTCTGGGCACTCGGCGCGCCCTACCGGGGCAACTACTGGAACTGGCCGGGCATCGGCGAGTTCGACGTCATGGAGAACGTCAACGGCATCAACTCGGTGTGGGGCGTGCTGCACTGCGGGGTGAACCCGGGCGGCCCGTGCAACGAGACCAACGGCATCGGCGCGAGCCGCGCCTGCCCGGGCTCCTCGTGCCAGTCGGCCTTCCACACGTACCGCTTCGAGTGGGACCGCTCGGCGAGCCCCAACGTCCTGCGCTGGTACGTCGACGGGCAGCTGTACCACAGCGTCGACCAGAACCGGGTGGGCGCCGAGGCGTGGAACAACATGACGAACCACGCGGGCTACTTCATCCTCCTGAACGTGGCGATGGGCGGCGCGTTCCCCGACGGCGTCGCGGGCCGTGCGACGCCGGTGGCGGCCACCGTGCCGGGCCGGGCGATGGCCGTGGACTATGTGGCGGTGTGGACGCGCGGCGGCGGGGGCGGCGATCCCGGTACGCCCTCCACCCTGCATCTGCGTCCGGGCGGCGGCCTCGGCCAGGCCACGGGTTCCGCGGCGGCGACGACCCTCGCGTCGGCGGGCGGCGCCAACCACGACGGCGCCCCGCACAGTCCGCAGACGTTCACGGCCACCGGCGTGAGCGGCGCCTACGGCGGCGGGGCCACGGAGTTCGACCTGCTCGTCGACGCGGGCTCGGCGGTCGCCAACGGCCAGCAGGTGCGGGTGAGCTACGACCGGACGGGCGACGGATCGTGGGAACGCACCGAGACGTACCAGTACTTCGCCACCGATCCGGTACCGGGTTATGAGCACTACACCCAGTCCAAGGGGCTCAGATCAGCCACCGGCGCGCACGGCGCCATGACGAACGGCACCGTGCGCGTCGAGGTGTGGAACGCGATCGGCAACGCGGCGAGCACGGTCGGGACCGGCAACCAGTCGTTCGTGCGGATCCCGTACGCGTAGCCCGGAGCGGTCACCCCGGCCGCCGTCAGGCGGCGTCGAGGGCTTCGGTGATCTTGCGGTTCATGTCGACGAGGACGGGTCCGGGCTGCCCCTTGGTGGCCCGGGCCGCGGTCTCGACGGCGACGAGGACGGCGGTGCGGTAGCTGTCGGCCTCGGCCTGGTCCTGCTTCTTGAGCAGGGCCATGGCCGCCGTCAGGTTCGGCAGCACGCGGTCGGCGAGGTCGGCCACGGACCTGCCGCCGAGGTCGCTGTCCTTGGGGTACTCGGCGAGGACGTGCCCGACCACGCCGGTCGCGGCGGTCAGGGCGACGGAGCCCTCGGCGGCGACCTTGCCGGGCTTCCCTGTGGCGTCGGCGGCGGCCATCAGCGCGACGGCGCCGTACGCGGCGGTGCGGAGGGTGGACTTGTCCTGGTCGGTGAGGGTGACGGACATGGTGGTGTGCTCCTTGGAGTCTGTACGGGAGTTTTCTGGACGAGAGATTTCTGAACGCGTGCGTGCTGAACGCGGGTTCTCGCGTACGGCGCCGGCCGGGGTCAGTCCTCGATCGCCTGGTAGACCGTGGTCCAGAAGTCGTGGATGAGCCGCGCCGGGTGCGGCGTGGTCAGGCCGACCTGGGTCAGCAGGACCCCGGTGAGGCCGGTGTGCGGATCGGCGTACGCGGAGGTGCCGGTGCCGCCGTCCCAGCCGAACTGGCCGACGGGCGCGTAGTCACCGCGGTAGGTGCGCACCGCCATGCCGAAGCCCCAGCCGCCCTGCTGGCCCTGACCGAACGACACCTGGACGCTGTCGCGGGCCAGGGCGGTACGGGCGGCCTCCTGCTCGGGCGTGAGGCAGTTGGTGGTCATCAGCTGGACGGCAGGCCGGGACAGGACCCGTTCGCCGCCGTGCGTGCCGCCGTTGAGCAGCATCCGGAAGAACGCGTGGTAGTCGTCGGCGGTGGAGACGAGGCCGCCGCCGCCCGCCTGGAACGGCGGGGGTGAGCTGTACTGCCCGCCGACGGCCTCGTCCCAGACAGTGAACGCGCCGGACTCCGGGTCGGGGGCGTAGCTGGGCGGCAGCCGGTCGAGCTTGTCGGCGGGGACGTGGAAGCCGGTGTCCTTCATGCCCAGCGGGTCGAGGACGCGTTCGCGCAGGAACGTCTCGAACGGCTGCCCCGTGACCCGCGCGACGAGCACCCCGAGGACGTCGTGGCTGAGGTGGTACTGCCAGCGCTCGCCGGGCTGCCGCATCAGGGGCAGTTCGCCGAGGGCGCGCATCCACGCGTCGGGGCCGGGCAGCGGCGACGCGCCCTGGCTGAAGACGCCGCTCGCGAAGACCGCGTTCATGATCGGGGTGCCGAGGGCGGTCAGGTCGATGCCGAGCCCGAACGTGGAGGTGACCAGGTCGCGCACGGTGATCGACCGGCGTGCGGGCTCGGTGTCGTCCACCGGGCCGTCGATCCGCTTCAGGACCCGGCGGTCGGCGAGTTCGGGCAGCCACTCGTCCACCGGGTCGTCGAGGCGCAGCCTGCACTCGTCGAGCAGGACCATGACCGGCGCCATCGTGACCGGCTTGGACGTGGACGCCATCCGGAAGATCGTGTCCCGGGCCATCGGCGCGCCGCCCTCGTGGCGCATCGTGCCGACCGCCTCGACGTGCGTCTCGTCGCCCCGGCCGACCAGCGCGACGAGCCCGGGGATCCGGCCGGACTCGACGTGCCGTGCCAGTACCTCGCGCAGCCGGTCGAGCCCTGCCTCCGTGAAGCCGTTGCCGTTGCCCATGCCCTTGCCCATCACGAACCCCCTTGCGTACCGTCGCGTTCGTTCAGCAATCGCTGAACGAGTACGAAGCTACATTGCGTTCACTGATTCGTCAAAGGCAAATGTGAACCCAAAGTTCCTGCAACCAAGGATGAACAGACTCTCCATTGCAATGAGACTGGAGCTGAACGCAATGCGCGACCCGAGCCGCGATTGCAATGGGCTGCGAATGAACGCATACTTCGCAGGTGCGGGCGCCGAGCCACGCGCGGGGCGAGAGAAGGGGAGAGGCACACCAATGCCCGGAGGCAGACTCACCACTGAGGAGCGTCGGCTCATCGCCGCGGGACTGGCGGAGGGGCTCGGCTACACCGAGATCGGCCGCCGCCTCGAGCGGCCCGCCTCGACGATCATGCGGGAGGTCACCCGCAACGGCGGCCCCGAAGGCTACGGGGCGGACCGGGCGCAGGAGGCCACCCGCAACCGCGCCCGCCGCCAGAAACAGGATCCGCCCCCGGCGCCGCCGCTGCCCGACAGCGGCCACGGCCGCGATCCGCAGGCCGTCCAGGACTTCACGGAGTCCTTCACCGAACTCCTCGCGCAGCAGGGGCTCCCCCGGATGATGTCCCGGGTCCTCGCCTGCCTGCTCGTCGCCGACTCCGGCGCCCTCACCGCCGCCGAGCTGGTCCAGCGGCTGCGGGTCAGCCCGGCGTCGATCTCACACGCCGTCACCTTCCTTGAGGAGCAAGGGATGATCACCCGGGACCGGGCTCCCGGCACGCGCCGCGAGCGCTATGTCGTCGACGACGAGATCTGGCTCCGGTCCACGCTGGCGGCGTTCCAGATGAACGGAGTGCTCGCGGCGGCGTCGCAGCGCGGCGCGGAGGTGCTCGGTGCCGCGACTCCGGCGGGGGCGCGCTTCGGGTCCTCCGCGGAGTTCCTGCTGCTCGTGAACGAGGCACTGGGGAAGGTCATGGACGAGTGGCGGCGGAAACAGGCCGCCGCGCGGGCGGAGGCGCCGGGCGACTGAGGCCCGCGGGAACGCCGCCGAGGCCCGTCCGAAGGGGTCCGCGCCACCGCGCCGACCCGCCGGACGGGCCTCGGCCTCGTCGGATCCGGCCTCAACCCACCGGCTCCTTGACCGCCTCGCGGTCCCCCGCGGGCGCGGCCTCCGCGGGCTGCCGCTTCTCCTGCCCCTTCCTGGGGAGGAGGAAGCCCACGATCACCGTCCCGACGCCGAGGACCACCGCTCCGACCAGGCTGGTGTGCGCCACCGCGTCGGAGAACGCCGAGCCCACCGCGTGCTTCATCTGCTCGGCGCCCTGGGCGAGTTCGCCCGCCTGGGCCTTCAGCTCGGCGGCCTTCTGGGGCGTGGTGCCGGGCGCCGCGGCCTGCTCGGCGAGCTTGCGGGCCTGGCCGCCGATGGCCTGGGCGACGCCTCCGCCCGCGCCCACGGAGTCCTGCGCCTGCTCCAGGGCGGACGCCGGCAGCTTGCTGCCCTTGGTCTCGTCGGCGAGCCCGTCGGCGTAGGAGGTGGCGAGCACCGAGCCGAGGACGGCGATGCCGAGGGAGCCGCCGAGTTCGAGCGAGGTGTCGTTGACGGCGCCGCCGACGCCGAGTTCGGACTCCGGGAAGGCGCCCATGATGGCGTCCGTGCACGGCGAGACGGCGAAGCCGAGGGACACGCCGAGGATGATCAGCGAGGGGACGAAGTCGCCGTAGGTGGAGCCCGCGTCGGTGGCCGTGAGCAGGGCGAGGGCCGTGGTGCCGCCGACCATGCCCGCCGTGACCATGACCTTCGCGCCGAGGCGCGGGGTGAGGAAGCCGGTGAGCGCCGAGCCGACGAACACCGCTCCGGCCAGCGGCAGCATGCGGACGCCGGTCTCCAGCGGGTCGTACCGGAGGACGAACTGGAGGTGCTGGGTGAGGTAGAGGAAGGCGCCGAAGACCGCCACGAAGAACAGGGCGACGGCGAGGTTCGCGCCGGAGAAGCCGCGCTCGGCGAACTTCCGTACGTCCAGGACGGGGCGCGGGTGCCGCAGCTCCCAGACGACGAACAGGGCGAGGCCCACGGCGGCGATCACGGCCGCCGTCACCGCGCTCGCGCCCCAGCCGAAGCCCGGACCCTCGATGATCATGTAGATGAGCGCGCCGATCCAGACGACGGAGAGCAGCCCTCCCACGTAGTCGATGCGGCCCGTGGTCGCGGCCTTCGACGGCGGTACGAGGACGAAGGCGCCGAGGATCGCGACGGCGGCCACCGGGATGTCGATGAGGAAGGTCGAGGCCCAGCCGTAGTGCTCCAGGAGGGCGCCCGCGATCAGGGGTCCGGCGGCGATGGCGATGCCGGACGTGGCCGCCCACAGCGTGATCGCCTTGGCCCGCTCCTCGCGCGGGAACGTCGAGGCGAGCAGGGAGAGCGTGGCAGGCATGATCATGGCCGCGCCGACGCCCATCACCGCGCGGGCGGCGATGACGGCGGTCGAGCTGTCCGAGAGCGCCCCGGCCGCGGCGCCCGCACTCAGCACCACGAGCCCGAGGACGAGGGCGCCCCGCCTGCTGTACTTGTCGCCGATGGCGCCGAACAGCAGCATCAGGGCGGCGTACGGGACGGTGTACGCGTCGATGACCCACTGCAGGTCGGAGCTGGACAGGTCGAGGTCGTGGGTCATGTCCGGGGCCGCGACCGTGAGCGCCGTGTTCGCCATGACGGCGATCAGCAGACTCAGGCACAGCACGGCGAGCGCCCACCAGCGGCGGGCGTAGGGCCGGTCCATCCGCTCGACCGGCTCCTTGATCAGCAAAGGCATCGGGTCCACCCCTCGCAAGAATGTCGCCAGCGCAGATCTTGCACAGCGCTGTGCAATTGCACGTCCTTGTGCAATGTACGCGATGAGCGACCGTGTTGCACATCGCTGTGCAATTACCTGCCGGGCGGCAGAATGAGCCCATGAGCCGTACGCAGCCGACGCCGACGCCGTCCGGGCCCTCCACGGGTCCCTCCGGGGGCCCCTCGGCCGGACCCTCCGCCGGGGCCGCCGCCGCACCCGTGGCCACGCCCGCCACCGCGCCCGTCGCCGGACCCGCCACCGCGCCCGCCGCCGTGTCCGCCGCGCAGGCCCGCGCCGACGCCAACCGGCGCCGCATCCTGGACGTCGCCTTCGCCGAGCTGACCCGGGACCCGGACGCGTCCATGGACCAGATCGCGCGCGCCGCCGGTGTCGTACGCCGGACCGTGTACGGCCACTTCCCGAGCCGCGACGCCCTGGTCACCGCGATCCTCGACGAGGCCGTCGAGGCGGTCACCGCCGCGCACGCCGCCGGGTACGAGGGCGTGGACGACCCGCCCCGCGCGGTCGCCAGCGCGATGCTCGCCGTCTGGGACGTCACCGACCGCTACCGCCTGCTGATCTCCCTCGCGCAGCGCGCCATCGCCATGGAGGGCATCCGCGAACGCCTCGCCCCCGTCCACGAGCGCGGCACCGCGATGCTCCAACGGGGCCTGGACGAGGGCCGGTTCGTCTCCCCGATGCCCGCGAACGCCCTCGCCTACGTCGTCGAGAACATCATGTTCGCCCTGATGGAGACCGTGAACGACGGCCTGATTCCGGCGGAGGAGGCCGGACCGGCGGCGGCGGTCACGTTCCTGTGCGCGGCGGGGTTGCCTCCGGCGGAGGCGGAGGCGCTGGTGGCCGAGGTGGCCGCCGAGCAGGTGCCGGGGGTGGCGGGGCGGGCGTCGGAGCCGGGCGCCTGACTCCCCCACCCACCCGCCCTCACCCCTTGCGGGGCAGCGTGGCGCGGACGGTCTTGCCCTGCCCGTCCCGGCGGAACCACTCCAGCTCGCGGACGAGCTGACGCACGACGACCAGCCCCCGACCGCCCTCGCCGGATGCGGCACCCCCGCCCTCGAACGCGGGGAACTCCCGCCTCGGGTCCGACACGTCGACGATCAGCTCGTCGTCCTCGGCGAGGGCGAGCCGCAGCCAGAGGTGGTGGCCGGTCACCTTGCCGTGCCGGGCGGCGTTGGCGACGAGTTCGGAGACGACGAGGACGGCGTCGTCGAGGTCGCCCCGCCATTGCCAGGCGGCAAGCCGGAGACGGGAGTGCTGTCGGGCGAGGCGGGCGGAGGCGGGGGTGAGGGGGTAACTGGCGAACCAGTTGCGGGTGGGCAGAGCGGTGGGGTTGGTCATGGGTCTACGGTCGCGAGTCGGCGCGTTCGGGTTCAATCGAATGCCACCTGATTAATCAGTGAGTTGAGAATTGGACTATGCGCGGATGTGCACAAACGGCTGCGCGACCGGCGGACAGGGCGCCACACTCGGCGGACGGGGCCGAGTGGCACGTACAACGGCGCACAGGTGGTGCACATGGCAGCGAAACGTGGACGGACGGTTCAGCGACTCGAACTGGGCCTGCAGCTCAGGCAATTGAGGGAGACCTGCGGGCTGGGCGATCGCGGTGGCGGCTTCACCCGGAAGCAGGCGGCCCAGGGGCTGCGCATCTCCGAGGCGTCTTTGCAACGCATCGAGAACGGCGACCTCAACTTCCGCAACGTGGGCGACCTGCGGAAGCTCCTGGACAAGTACGGGGTGACTGACGAGGACGTGATCGAGGCTCTGATCAGCCTCAACCGTGACTCGTCCCGCCAGGACTGGCTGACCCAGTACCGAGGCCTGATGCCCGCCGGGATGCCGGGCTTTGTCGGCCTGGAGCCCGAGGCGCGCAGCATGAAGGCGTACCACCCCACGCTGGTGTACGGCCTCCTCCAGACCGAGGGCTACGCCCAAGCGATCCACGAGGTCGAGAAGCCGATCGAGGAGACCACGTCCGAACTCATCCGTAGCAGCGTGAGCTTGCGGATGAGGCAGCAGGAGATCCTGACGCGAGAGAACCCGGTCCGGCTGCACGTCATCCTCGGCGAGGCCGCCTTGCGGTACCCCGTCGGTGGCGCCGAGGTGATGCGCGAGCAGTACGCGAAAATCGCCGAGCTGACGTCTTGGAGCCATGTCACGATTCAGGTGCTGCCGTTCCGCACGGGCTACCGGTCCGCGAGCGACTTCGCGATCCTCCAACTCGGCGACCAGCTGCCCCCGCGAGTTCAGATCGACAACGCGTGGGGGGCCGTGTCCACCTCGGACAAGCCCCGCGAGGTGGACCGCTTCACCCGTCGGTTCGACGCCATGGTTGCCTCGGCCCTGCCGCCGGAGGACACCGCCCGCTTCGTGACCGAACTAGCGAAAGAGCTGAAACCCGATGAGCACGCGTCCCCAGACCGCGCCCGAACTCGCCCCTGAGACTGCATGGTTCAAGTCGTCGTACAGCGGCGGCACAGGCAACAACTGCCTGGAGGCCGCCGACCTCACCCCCCACCCCGCCGGAGGCGTAGGCATACGTGACTCCAAGAACCCCGACGGCCCCGCCCTCCTCCTCGGGCGCACCGCCTGGACGGCGTTCCTGACGTCGGTCGTCCGGGCCTGAGTACCCGTACTCAGAACCCGTGATGACCGAAACGGACCGGGCACACGCGCGCGAAGCCGTACGGTACAAGTCGATCAATGCAACGTCGCAGTGGCACACGCACGTTGCCCGACGGCACGGGGACCAGAACGGGGAAGAGCGCGGATGGCATGGGAGGAGTGGGAGCAGCTCAAAGCCGAAGCGGCCGAGCAGCACACCGCACGAATGCAACTGAACCAGGCAGAGCCCGACTCCGGGGTCAACACCGGAGACCTGGTGTCGAACAAGCGGGCCTGGGCCAAGGCGGGCCATGACGTCGGCTCGCTGCGCGAGGGAATCGGCAAGGCGCTCGATCAGCTCTCCGACGGCCAGACCGGCCTGGGAGCGGACACGGGCTGCCGGACGGCGGGCGCCCAGAAGGAGGTCCACGCCTCCTGGGAACGCTACGTCAAGGCCGTGAGCCGCCGTTGCGGAACACTCGCGGGGCTCCTGGAGAAGGCCGGCAACGAGCAGTTGAAGACCGACGATTCGGTCAGGGCCGCGCTCGGCAATCTGAGGATCGCGTACGACGACACGCCCGCGATCGGCGGACAGGGCAAGGGGCGGTAGTCGGACGTCATGGACCTCGCGACACTCAAAGCCCTCAAGCCGAACGAGTACGCGGAGGCGGCCAACGGATACCGCCGCACGTCGGACATGGCACGGGCGGCCCACGACCGCGTCGGGACGCAGATCGCCGCGGCCATGCGGAAGTCGTTGAAGGGCGAGGCCGCGTCGGCGGCGATCAAGCAACTGGCGGAGCTGGGGAAGAACTTCCACTACGTCCAGACGGAGTGCGGCCTCGTCGGTTCGGCGCTCGACGCGTTCTCGTACGAGATGGAAGCGGCCAAGAAGAAGCTCGACGCGGCGTTGGCGGACGCCAAGGCCGGGGGCCTCACCGTGCACGCCGACGGCTCGGTCGGCTATCCGCCGGGCGGCGACAAGGACAAGGACGGCAGGACGCCGGAGGGCGGCACAGCCACCGGCCTGACGGATGAGACCGCCTCGGCCGTCGGCCGCCAGGCGGCCAACTTCAACCCGAACCCCAAGGCGCGCCTCGCCCAGGACTGCGCGGACACCATCGCCAGGGCCCTCAAGGAAGCGACGGAGGCCGACGCGAAGTGGGCGCCGAAGGTGCGGGCGCTCAAGGCCGACGACGACCTGACGGTCAGCGCCAAGGACTGGGCCGACGCCGGTTCGGACACCCGGGGCGTGAACGCGGCGGGCAAGGAGTACCTCGACTCGATGCCGCAGCCGCCCAAGAACGGCGACCCGAAGGCCAACGCCGAGTGGTGGAAGGGCCTCGACGCCGACGAACGGTCGGCGTGGGTCGCCATGCGCCCGGACTCCGTCGGAAACCTGGACGGCCTGCCGTCCACGGTCCGCGACGAGGCGAACCGGATGGTCCTCGCGGAGGCCCGCGGCAACGCGCAGGTCGAGTACGAGACCTGGCTCAAGAACAACCCGGCGCCCCCTCGGTACACGTCCTACATCAATCCCATGACCGGGACCGTCGAAGAGAGAGTCAAGGTCAGCAATCCCGCATGGGAGAAATGGGACGAGAGGCGAAAGAACGCCCACAAGCCCATCGACGGTATGGACGCGATTCAGACACGCTTCGACCAGTCCGGTGTGAAAGGCATGCCCGAGGCGTACTTGCTCGGATTCAGCGCCGAGGGGGACGGCCGCGCGATCGTCGCCAACGGGAACCCGGACACTGCGGATCACCAGGCGGTGTACGTACCGGGGACGAAAGCAGCACTCGGAAACATCGAGGGGGACATCGAACGTGGGGTGAAGGTATGGAACTCGGCCACCGCAAGATCAGACGGGGAATCCGTTTCCACCGTCACCTGGCTCGGATACGACGCGCCCGACGACGTGGTCAAGGACGCCACCTTCGAGCACTACGCGTACGACGGCGCACCGGCGCTCAACCGATTCTTGGATGGTCTTGAGACAACGCATACAGGCGACACGGCACCGCACCGCACCGTGATCGGCCATTCATACGGATCGACCCTGATCGGCTCGGCGGCGCAGACAGGGGACCTCAACTCCGACGACGTCGTCTTCGCCGGCAGCCCGGGCGCCAAAGTGTCGCATGCCGATCAGTTGGACGTGCCGAAGGGGCACGTGTGGAACGAGGATGCCAAGGGCGACCCCGTTCCGGAAGCCGGTCGCTTTCTGCACGGCGGAAGCGAGAGCATTTTCGAGGAGCCCAAGATTCCCAGCGATCCGGGTTTCGGGGCCAACCAGATGGCCACCGACACCGAAGGTCACAGCGGTTACTGGGATGAAGGCTCCAGAAGCCTGCAGAACCAGGCTCTGGTGGTGGTCGGAAAAGGCGAAGACGTGAAGTTGGTGGATCCGCCATCTGGACCTTCCGAAGAATTGATGCGCGCAAAGTAGGAGAGACCTTGACATGCAGGCAAGAACGCGCACATTCATTCTCGCCGTGCCCCTTGCACTCGCAGCTCTGACAGGATGCGGAATGAGTGACGATAAATCCGACGGCGTCCCGTTTGCGGGCACGAGCACCACACGTGACGCGTCCGATGCGATGGAGAAGACATCCAGCGGCATATACGACCTGATCGGCGTAAAGGGAAAGGCGTCGGAGAACTTCCCGGGAGTCACGGAGTGCGCAGGCAAGGACAGAAAGACACACTTCCGCATCTACCACCCCTGGAGCTTCCACCCCACATCGGCCAGCGATCTCGACGAAGCGATGGAGCGACTCAAGAGGGAACTGCCGAAGCACGGATGGAAGATCGTCGAATACGGCCCTGACACCAGCAGGAACAAAAATATCAACCTGACCGCCGACAACGACAAGAAGAAGGTCAGCGTAAACATCGTCAAAATGGCAAAAAGTGACCGGCCGAGCTTGAGCCTGGACCTCGTGTCCGGCTGCTACCGGGTCCCGGACGGCCAGAAGGTCGACCTGTACCCCTCCTGAAAGCCCGGGGCCCTGCCGTCAGCAGACCGCAAGGCCCCGGCCGTTCACGTCCGGTACTCCACCAGCACCGGCGTCTCCCCGTACATCACCCGCTCCCCCGCCCGAACCCGCTGCACCCCGCCGTCCATCCGCCGCAGCCGATGAGCCCCCTCATCCAACTCGGCTTCGGCACGCCCGTGTTGGGTCCAGCGGATCGCCAGGCGCGGGCCCGCCGGGTCGGGCTCGCGGGTTCCGCCGGGACGGAAGACGCACTCGTAGACGCCGGGCGGGAGGCCGACTCCGGTGCCCTTGCCGCAGGACGTGATCTGTTGGTCGGCCAGCCAGGCGTGGAGGCGGCCGATGCGGCGGCCCGGCTCCGCGGGCGGGCCGCCCACGGGCTGGACGACCAGGGGAATGTTCCTGCCGCCCCAGGCGTAGAAGTACATCCGTTCGACGAAGGACTTACGGGCGTAGAGGCCGACCAGGTAGAAGCGCACGGCGTAGTCGTTGGCGCGCCGGGCGGAGAGGCGCGCGCCGTCGTCGACCTCCGCGCCCGGACCGGTGTTCCACACGCGCCGGCCCTGGTCGTTCCTGCGGAAGACGTCCTCGACCTTCGCCGCGAGTTCGATGATCTCCTCGGGCGGCCCGTCGGCCCGGCGCGGGTGCAGCTTGAGCGCCGCGGTGTCGCAGAACTCGTACGCCCCGGTGCGCACGAACTTCGCGAGCAGTTCCCTGCCCTCGGCCTCCCACAGCTTGCCGAAGGAGGGGCACGCGAGTTTCGCGTCCGGGTCGACGCGCCGGATGATCCGTGCCGCCCCGCGCACCATCTCGGCCAGCGTGGCCATGCTCCCGGTGTAGTGGGACGTGGCCCCCGCGCTGTCCCAGAGTTCGTACGCCCCGATCCGGGAGCGGTAGCGGGTGGCGACCTTCTCGACGAAGTGCTCCCAGTCGGCCAGATCGTCGGGGGGCGCGGCGCGCGAGTCGTCGTGGTACGGCGTCTTCGGCCCTTCGGGAGCCGCCCAGCCCGGGGTGCCGCCGAACACGAAGAGGATGGGCAGGCGCTCCCGTTCGGCGCCCCGCACCGTGCGCTCCAGGATCCTCCAGTCGAACTTCCCGCGCTCCGGCTCGACTTGGGCCCAGCGCGTCTCGCTCTCCCACAGCCTGACCCCACCGACGTCGAAGTCCGGCATGAGGCCGGTGTCGGTGTTCATCGTCATGCCGAAGAACTCGCGGTCCAGCGGCTTGGGCGCCAGGGCCCAGTACGGGCCGTCGATCCGCTGGCCGGAGGAGCGGTCGACCGTGCCGCCGCCGCTCCCTGGGCCACCGCCCCCCGTGCCGCCGCTCGCCGTGGCGCCCCCGCCTTCACCGCCCGGGTCCGGCCGTCCGTCGAAGGTCACGACGCTCACCACGGCGACGGCCACGACCATGGCGAGCAGGAGGGTGCGTAAGCGTCGCGGGGGGAGGGGGATCGACCGCCGGGTGGTCCGTGCGGCGGGCTCCGCTGCGGCCGACGAGGCGGGCGGTTCGGCGGGCGAGCCGGCCTCCCCCGACGGGGCCTCCCCCGACACTGCCTCGCCCGACGCCGCCTCCGCCTCCGCCCGCGCCCACGCCCCGTACAGCCGGTCCAGCTCCCCCTGCCCCGCCCCGCACACCCGTGCGATCCGCTCGACCGTGCCGAAGCTCGCGGGCACGGTCAGGCCCTGGCAGTAGCGGTGCACGGAGGAGCGGCTCAGGCCGGTGCGGCTCGCGAGAGCCGTGTAGCTGCGGCCACTGCGCTCCTTCAACTCCTGTAGAAGATCGGCCAGTTCGTGAGTCTCGCTCATGGGCTCGCCCCCGGTGTCCGTCCCACAGCGGCAGAACATAGCAGGCAGGGCGGATTCGGGCGTCCCATCGTCCCAGCGGGACGCGTCCTGCTTGCCGTCGGCACGTGTCGTCGAGATCGTCGTCCGTGTCGCCGTTCGGGGGATCGGCGACCGCTCGACACCATCGGGGGAACACACCGTGCTGCGCGTCCACTTCACCGCCACCGACCTCGTCCGCACCCGGGTCTCCGACGGGGCCGATCCGCTCTGGGAGACCGTCCTCAGCCTGCACCGGCTCCAGGACCGGCATCCCGATCCGGCCCTGCCCGTCCGTCGCCGTTCAGGGCACGGCGACGGACGGGGTCCGCACGGACGGGGTCCGCTCGCCATGCTCCTGCCGCTCGTGCCGCGACGCGGCTACTTCCCGGACTTCCTCACGCCACCCGCCGCGGCGGCCGGAGTCGAACCCGGCCTGGAGGCGCTGATGTCCACGCCCCGCACCCGGCTGCGCGCCGAGCTGACCGTCCTCGCCGACCGCAACCCGCTGCCGTCGTGGACCCGTTCCCTCGCCGACGGCGAACCCACCACCCTGCGCCGCCTCGCCCGCGCCCTGCGCACCTACCACCACAGCACGCTCGGCCCCCTCTGGCCCCGCGTCACCCGCCGCGCGCACACCGACCGCGCCCTGCGCCTGCACGCCCTGTGGCACGGCGGCGCGGAGGCGATGCTGCGGACGTACGGCCCGTCGATGCGGTGGCGGTCGCCGGTGCTCGAAGTCGCGTACCCGGTCGACCGGGACCTGCGTCTCGACGGGCGCGGGCTGCTCCTGGTGCCGTCGTGCTTCGCCCGCAGCCCGGTCGCCCTCGCGGACACCGCGCTGCCGCCGACGCTCGTCTATCCGGCCCGCGCGCCCAAGGCCGACGCGGCCAAGCCCGCGTACCAGGGCCTGGCGCCCCTGCTCGGCCACACCCGGGCCGCCGTCCTCCAGGCCCTCGGCGGCGACCCCACCACCACGGAACTGGCCCGCCGGGCCGGGGTCTCCCTCTCCTCGGCGAGCGAACACGCCGCCGTCCTGCGCGAGGCGGGCCTGGTGGCCAGCGTCCGCCAGAGCAACGCGGTACGCCACGTCCTGACACCTTTGGGCTCGGCGCTGCTGCGAGAGAACAGCCCGTCCGGCGTTTGAGGACGAGGCCGCAGGCCGATCCGGCCCCGGCCCCGTCCAAGGGCCACGTCCCGTCAGACCTTGACGGCGTCCACCTCATCCACCGGCCGCCCCGGCGCAACCACGGACTCCTTCTCAAGGGAAGCCCCCACGCCCCCGTGGCCATCGTCAAGAAGCGTCCGCTCGTCGAACGGAATCTTGCCGTCGAGGACGGCACCGACCCGCTCCCGGTCGACCTCCTTCGTCCACGTACCGATCAACAACGTAGCCACCGCGTTGCCGGCGAAGTTCGTCAGCGCCCGCGCCTCACTCATGAAGCGGTCGACGCCGATGATGAGGCCGACGCCGTCGACGAGGGCGGGCTTGTGGGACTGAAGGCCGCTGGCCAGGACCGCGATGCCCGAGCCGGAGACGCCCGCCGCGCCCTTGGACGCGATCATCATGAACAGGAGCAGCGAGATCTGCTCGCCGACGCCGAGCGGCTGGTCCATCGCGTCGGCGATGAACAGCGAGGCCATCGTCAGATAGATCATCGTGCCGTCGAGGTTGAAGGAGTACCCGGTGGGGACGGTGATGCCGACGACCGGGCGACTCACGCCCAGGTGCTCCATCTTCGCGATGAGCCGCGGCAGCGCGGACTCGGACGAGGAGGTGGAGAGGATCAGCAGGAACTCGCGGCCCAGGTAGCGGAGCAGCTTGAAGAGGTTCACGCCGGTCGCCAGGCGCAGCAGCGTGCCGAGCACCACGAGGATGAACAGGGCACAGGTGACGTAGAAGCCGATCATGATGGTGGCGAGCGCCTTGAGCGCGTCCGTGCCGGTCTCGCCGATCACCGCGGCCATCGCGCCGAACGCGCCGATCGGTGCCGCCCACATGATCATGCCGAGGATGCGGAAGACCAGCTTCTGGATGTGCCCCACGCCACGGAGGATCGGCTCGCCCGTCTTGCCCATGGCCTGAAGCGCGAAGCCGACGAGGAGGGCGACGAGGAGGGTCTGGAGGACCTCGCCCTCGGTGAAGGCGGAGACCATCGTCTTGGGGATGATGCCGAGCGCGAAGTCGACCAGGCCCTTGTCCGCCTCGTCGGCGGCGGTGTGGCCCGCCTTCTTGTCCGACGAGGTCAGGTCCATGCCGTCGCCGGGGTGCAGGATGTTGCCGACGATCAGGCCGATGGCGAGTGCGACCACGGACATCGCGACGAAGTAGGCGAGCGCGAGCCCGCCGACCTTGCCGACCTTGGCCGCCTGCCGGACCGAGCCCACGCCGAGAACGATCGTGCAGAAGATGATCGGCGAGATCATCATCTTGATCAGGTTCACGAAGCCCGTGCCGATGGGCTTGAGCTCCTTGGCGAAGTCCGGCGCGATGAAGCCGACGGCGATACCGATGAGTACGGCGCCGATGACGGCGATGTACAGGTAGTGGGTCCGGTCCCGTTTCGCGGGCGGTGCGCCCGTTGTGGCGGTGTCGGCCGCCGTCTGTCCCTCTGCCACGGGGTGCCTCCTTGGGCTACGTACGCTGCGTACGACTGGCGTCTGCGTCCTCGCTAGTCGTGCGGCTCACGTCCTGGCGATTCCGGGTGACTATCTCCCGGCCTGTGACGGCGGTCACGGTTACGTTCATTTAGTTCGCACATACACGTCACGGCAGACTGGCAATATGCCCCAGGCCCCCCGACCAGCCCGAGCACCCCGCTCGTCGCGCTCGCCCCGCCGACCCCGAGGCCCCCGCAGCCTCGCCGGTCAGCTCTTCGCGATGCAGGTGGTCCTGGTGGCGGTCGTGGTCGCGGGCTGCGCCCTGTTCACGTACCTGAGCGACCGGCACCAGGCGGAGGAGGCCGCGCTCCGGCAGGCCACGGCGGCGGCCCGGGCGGTGGCGGACGCGCCCTCGGTGCGCGAGGCGATCCGCGGCGAGGACCCGTCCCGCACCCTCCAGCCGTACGCCACCGACGTGCAGCGGCACACCGGCGTCGACTTCGTGACGATCATGGACCCGCGGGGCATCCGCTGGACCCACCCCGACCCCGACCGCATCGGCGAGCGCTTCCTCGGCCACACCGCGGAGGCCCTGCGCGGGCAGACCTTCACCGAGATCTACACCGGCACCCTCGGCCCGTCCGCCCGCGTGGTCACGCCCGTCCGCGACGGCGGCGACGAGCGGCGCGGCGACAACGGCCGCATCGTCGGCCTGGTCAGCGCGGGCATCACCATCGACGCGATCAGCGAGAAGGCCCGCGGCCAGCTCCTCGCCCTGCTCGGCGTCGCGGTGGCCGCGCTCGCCCTCGGCGCCGTCGGCACGTACGTGATCAACGCCCGGCTCCGCCGCTCCACCCACGGCATGAACGCCGCCGAGCTGAGCCGCATGCACGACTACCACGAGGCCGCGCTGCACGCCGTCCGCGAGGGACTGCTCATGCTCGACGGGCGGCGCCGCGTCGCCCTCATCAACGACGGCGCCCGCGAGCTGCTCGGCGCGCCCGAGGGTGTCGTCGGCCGGTACGTCACCGACCTCGGGCTGCCCGCGCCGCTCACCGGCGCGCTGCTCGACACCCGGCCGCGGGTGGACGAGGTGCATCTGACGGCCGACCGGGTCCTGGTCGTGAACACCTCGCCCGTGTCGGGCGGCGACCGCAAGGGCACCGTGGTGACCCTCCGCGACCACACCGAACTCCAGGCGCTCGCGGGCGAGTTGAGCTCCGAGCGCGGCTTCACCCGGGCCCTGCGCTCGCAGGCCCACGAGGCCGCGAACCGGCTGCACACCGTGGTGTCCCTGATCGAGCTTGGCCGCGCCGACGAAGCCGTGGAGTTCGCCACCGCCGAGCTTGAGCTGGCCCAGGCCCTCACCGACCAGGTCGTCGCCGCCGTCAACGAACCCGTCCTCGCCGCCCTCCTCCTCGGCAAGGCGGCCCAGGCCAACGAGCACGGCGTGGAGCTGGTCGTCTCCGCCGACACCAGCGTCGACGACGGCATGCTCCCCACCGGCCTGCCGCCCCGCGACCTGGTCACCATCCTCGGCAACCTCGTCGACAACGCCGTGGACGCCGCCCAGGGCTCCCCCTCGGCCCGCGTCACGGTGACGGTCCGCGCGGAGTCCGGCGGCCTGCTCCTACGGGTCACGGACACCGGCCCGGGCGTCGACCCGGACCGGCGGGAATCGGTCTTCCAGCACGGCTGGAGCACCAAGGCCGACTCAGGACGCGGCCTCGGCCTCTCCCTGGTCCACCAGACGGTCACCCGCCACCACGGCACGCTGACCTTGACGGAACCGGAGGGGGGCGGTGCAGAGTTCACGGCGACACTCCCGCTCACCGCCGTTCCCTCAGGCGCCCACCCCGGCGGGCGCACCGAAGGAAAGGCCGGCAGATGACCGACCCCCAGCCCATCCGGGTCCTCGTCGTCGAGGACGACCCCGTCGCGGCCGACGCCCACGTCCTCTACGTGAACCGCGTGCAGGGCTTCGAGGTGACCGCCACCGCCCACACCGCCGCCGAGGCCCGCAGAGCCCTCGACAGAACTCCCGTCGACCTGATCCTCCTCGACCTGAACCTCCCCGACGGCCACGGCCTGGCCCTCGCCCGCACCCTCCGCGCGGCGGGCCACCGCGCCGACGTCATCGCGGTCACCTCGGCCCGCGACCTCGCGGTGGTCCGCGAGGGCGTCTCCCTGGGCGTGGTCCAGTACGTCCTGAAACCCTTCACGTTCGCGACCCTCCGCGACCGCCTCACCCGCTACGCGGAATTCCGCACCGCCGCAGGCGAGGCGACGGGCCAGGACGAGGTCGACCGCGCCCTCGCGACGCTCCGCGCCCCCGCCCCCGCCGCACTGCCGAAGGGCCTCAGCGGCCCCACCCTGGAGAAGGTGACCCGCACCCTCCAGGACGCGGCCCCCGACGGCCTCACCGCCGCGGCCACAGCGGACACCACGGGCCTGTCCCGCATCACGGCCCGCCGCTACCTGGAGCACCTGGTGACGACGGGCCGCGCCGCCCGCAGCCCCCAGTACGGCCACGTGGGCCGCCCGGAGCTGATCTACCGCTGGCTCCCGCCGTCCTGACCGCCGCACCGCGGACCCCGTACGACACCCCCGCCCGGCCGTCCTGATCAACGCCCGCGGGACCCCAAACCCCCACCCCATAACAACGTTGTCACGTTACTGACAAGCGTCAACGCACAGCCGCCGCAACCCCGTTGCAAGGGCATTGACCTTGCTCCGAGCCCGCGCTTACGTTCACCGGCAGCAGCCCCGCGCGGCAGCGCCTCCGCGCCGCCGTGCGTGCCGCGTCGGACCGTAGGAGGTCGTGCCCGTGCGCCCCACCGCTCCCGCCCCTCTGCTCCTGGCAGCCGTGCTCGCCGCCTCCACCCTGACCGCCTGCGGCGGCGGCTCCGGCGACGACCCGGACACCGTGAAGGTCTCGTACAAGCAGTCCATGGACAACAAGATCCGGGTGATGGACGACTACCTGGAGTCGATGAAGAAACAGTTCGAGAAGGCGAACCCCGGCAAGAAGATCAAACTGGTGCCGATCAAGGCGCCGGACGCCGAGTACTACACGAAGGTGCAGCAGATGCTGCGCTCGCCGAAGACCGCGCCCGACCTGGTCTACGAGGACACCTTCCTCATCAACTCCGACATCACCAGCGGGTACTTGAAGCCGCTCGACCCCTATCTGGAGAAGTGGAAGGAGTGGCCGAAGTTCATCGACACGGCCAAGGCGGCGGCGAAGGCGGAGGACGGCAAGACGTACGGCGTGCCGGACGGCACGGACACCCGCGGCCTCTGGTTCGACAAGGACATCTTCGAGAAGGCGGGCCTGCCCGCGAACTGGCAGCCGAAGAACTGGGACGAGATCCTGGACGCGGCCCGCACCATCAAGGAGAAGGTCCCCGACGTCGTCCCGCTGAACGTCTACACCGGCAAACCCGGCGGTGAGACGTCGTCCATGCAGGGCATGGAGATGCTCCTGTACGGCACGGGCGAGAACCCGCTGTACGACCCGAAGGCGAAGAAGTGGGTGGTGGGCAGCCAGGGCTTCAAGGACTCCCTGAAGTTCGTGGAGACCGTCTACAAGGAGAAGCTCGGCCCGGACGTCGAGGACGCCCTCGACCCGAACATGGCGACGCGGGTGCGCGGCGAGTTCCTGCCCAAGGGCAAGCTCGGCATCAACCTCGACGGCTCCTGGCTGCCGCAGGACTGGCTGCCGGGCTCGGGGCACGAATGGCCCGAGTGGTCCAAGGAGTTGGGGCTCGCGGCGATGCCCACGCAGCACGGGCAGGCGCCCGGCAAGGTGAGCATGTCCGGCGGCTGGACCTGGGCGATCCCGTCGAAGGCGGGCAACCCCGACCTCGCGTTCAAGTTCATCGAGACGATGCAGACCAAGGAGAACGCGAAGAAGTGGTACATCGCGAACTCCGGCATCTCGGTGCGCGAGGACGTCGCGAAGGACCCGGCGTACGTGAAGGCGCAGCCCGGCATCAAGTTCTTCACCGACCTGGTCGCGTCCACGCACTACCGCCCGGCGTTCCCGGCGTACCCGAAGGTGTCGACGGCGATGCAGGAGGCCATGGAGCAGGTCACGACGGGGGACGGCTCGGTGGACAAGGCGGCGGGCGGCTATGACGACGAGGTCGAGTCGGCGACCGACGGCAAGGTGATCGAGAAGTGACGGCTCCCCCGGGCCACCGGCGGCTCGCCCGCTCGCTGGCCCGGGCCCTGCCGGTGTCGCCCGCGGTCGTCCTGATGGCCCTGTTCCTCGCGGGCCCGATCGGCTACTGCGCGTACATCGCCTTCACGGACCTCCAGCTCACCGGCCAGGCCCACGAGTCCTTCGTGGGCTTCGAGAACTTCCGGACGGCGTTCGGCGACGAGGACTTCATCAACGCGGTCTGGCTGACGCTGGTCTTCACGTTCCTGTCGTCGATCGTCGGCCAGAACACGCTGGGCCTGGCCCTCGCCAGCCTGATGCAGCGGGCGTCCAAGACGGTCCGCACGACCACCGGGGCGGTCGTCGTCACGGCGTGGGTGCTCCCCGAGGTCGTGGCGGGCTTCCTGCTCTACGCCTTCTTCCGCCGCGACGGCACCCTCAACGCCGTCCTGGACTTCCTCCATCTGCCGTCCCAGAACTGGCTGTACACCCTGCCGATCCTCGCGGTGTCGTTCGCCAACGTCTGGCGCGGCACGGCCTTCTCGATGCTCGTGTACTCCGCCGCCCTCAACGAGATCCCCAAGGAGATCACCGAGGCCGCGGAGGTCGACGGCGCGAGCGGCTGGCGCCGCATGTGGCACATCACGCTCCCCATGATCCGCCGCTCCATCGGCACGAACCTGATGCTCAACACCCTCCAGACCCTGTCGGTCTTCGGCCTGATCTGGGTGATGACGCGCGGCGGCCCGGGCAACCGCAGCCAGACCCTCCCGCTGTTCATGTACGAGCAGGCCTTCCAGAAGAGCATGATCGGCTACGGCACCGCGGTGGCCCTGCTCCTGCTCCTGGTCGGATCCCTGTTCTCGCTCGTCTACATGCGCCTGCTGCGCACGGAGGTCTGAGTGTCGTCCACACCGTCCGCACGCCGCACGCGAAGCCGCAGACTGGCCGCGAACATCGGCCTGTTGACCGTCGCCGCGACCTTCGCGGTGCCGCTCGCCTGGGTGGTCCTCTCCGCCCTCGACCCCAAGGCCGACGTGGGCATGAAGACCCCCGACGGCATCACGCTCGACAACTTCGACGCGGTCCTCACCGACGAGATCACGTTCACGCCGATGCTCAACAGCCTGCTCCTGTGCGGCGGCGGCACCCTCCTGACCGTGGTGAGCGCGGCCCTCGCGGCGTACCCCCTGTCCCGCTACAGGTCCCGCCTGAACCGCCCGTTCATGCTCACCATCCTGTTCGCGACGAGCCTGCCCATCACCGCGATCATGGTCCCGGTGTACGCGCTGTTCGTCCGCGTCGACCTCATCGACACCATGCAGGGCACGATCTTCTTCTTCGCCGCGTCCCAGCTCCCGTTCGCCATCTGGCTGATGAAGAACTTCATGGACGGCGTCCCCAAGGAGCTGGAGGAGGCCGCCTGGACGGACGGCGCATCCCCCTTCCAGTCCCTGCTCCGCATCGTCCTGCCCCTGATGGGCCCTGGCGTGGCCGTCGTGACGGTCTTCTCCTTCGTCATGATGTGGGGCAACTTCTTCGTCCCCTTCATGCTGCTCCTGTCCCCCGACCAGATGCCGGCGGCGGTCAGCATCAACGACTTCTTCGGCTCCAAAGGCGCGATCATCTACGGCCAGCTGGCAGCGTTCTCCCTCATCTACTCCACACCCGTGATCCTGCTGTACGTCCTGGTGGCGCGGCGCTTGGGCGGGGGGTTCGCGTTGGGGGGTGCGGTCAAGGGCTGATACCCACACATAAAGGGGCGCATGGAGTGCGTGGAGGGCGCCCGCCCGCCGTACTTTCGTACGAGCCGCAGCCCTGTGTGAACAGACCGTAGTCGCCGCCCCCGTACGGCCATACCGTGTGCCCGTGCAACCGAGCCAGCCCACGCCGCCCTTCAACTTCCCCGCCGCGCGCCGCCTCCGGGAGGCGCTGGGCATGGCGCCGGGGCACGTCGCGTACGGCATGCGGGCCAGTTACGGCCTCGCGCATGTCACGCCGGACACCGTCATGGCGTGGGAGCGCGGGCTCGCCGCGCCGAACGCCGCCGAGCTGGCCGCGCTCGCGGCGACGCTGTGGTGTTCGCCGGGCGAGCTGATGGGCGCGGCCACGACGCTGCGGGAGCACCGTCTCGCCCGCGGCCTCGCCCCGGAGGACGTGGCGCGCGGGGCGGGCGTGGAGATCCAGACGTATCTGCGCATGGAGGAGACCAACGAGTGGCGCGGCACGGACCGCCAGTCCGCGGCCCTGGCCCGCACGCTACGGCTCCCGCTGCCCGACTTCGTCACGGTGACGGGCCGCGCCGACGACCTCGCGGAGCTGTTGCGCAGCGCGGTGACGACCCGCTGGCAGGGCTATGTCCGCCCGGTCAGCAAGCTGCTCGCCGTGGAGAAGCGCGACCTGGAGGGCCCCCTGCGCAAGCTCCACGAGGACTACCAGTCCCGGATGGTGCGCACACTCAGCTGGGGCGGCGGCGCGGGCGCGGACGCGTCGGGACACGCGGGCCGCGACTTCCTGGACCGGATCCTGGACCACTTCTGGCCGATGGTTCCGGACTTCACGGGTTGAGGCGCCACAGGTTCGCCCTGGTCACCGCGCAGGGGAAAATCATCGGCATGGAATTCGCTCCACGCCGAAACGACGGCACGGTGGCTGTAGTCACGGCCGTCGTCGACATCATGGTCGTGCTCTGCGCGGGCTACGGCTTCGTCCTGTCCGGGCTGTCCTTCGGGGCGCCGAGCCCGCAGGAGGTGCAGGACGCGGCGGCCGCGCGGGAGAGCGTTCTGGCGTTCCTGGCGTGGCTGGTGGTCGGCGGGTGCTGCCTCGCCGCGGTGTTCCGGTGCTGGAAGACCGCCGTGACGCACCTGATCCTCGTGGGGCTGCCGCTCCTTGTGGGGCTGGGGTTCCAGGGGGCCAACTGACACACGCCCCGGCACCGCCGCGACCGCCGCAGCCGCCCAGCCGCCGCGACCGCCTAGAAGACCGACTCCGCCTCGTCCATCCGGTCCTTCGGCACCGTCTTCAGCTCGGTGACCGCCTCGGCGAGCGGGGCCATCACGATGTCCGTGCCACGCAGCGCGGTCATGTGGCCGAAGTCGCCGCGGTGCACGGCCTCCACGGCGTGCCAGCCGAAGCGGGTGGCGAGGACGCGGTCGTACGCCGTCGGCGTACCCCCGCGCTGGACGTGGCCGAGGATGACCGGCTTGGCCTCCTTGCCGAGGCGGCTCTCCAGCTCGTACGCGAGGGCCGTGCCGATGCCCTGGAAGCGCTCGTGGCCGAACTGGTCGATGGCGCCCTTGCCGTAGTTCATGGTGCCGTCGGCGGGGTGCGCGCCCTCGGCGACGCAGATCACGGCGAACTTCTTGCCGCGCGCGAACCGCTCCTCGACCATCTTGACCAGGTCGGCCGGGTCGAAGGGGCGCTCGGGCAGGCAGATGCCGTGGGCGCCGCCCGCCATGCCGGACTCCAGGGCGATCCAGCCGGCGTGGCGGCCCATGACCTCGACGACCATGACGCGCTGGTGGGACTCGGCGGTGGTCTTCAGGCGGTCCATCGCCTCGGTGGCGACGCCGACCGCGGTGTCGAAGCCGAAGGTGCGGTCCGTGGAGGAGATGTCGTTGTCGATGGTCTTCGGGACGCCGACGACCGGCACGCCCGCGTCGGACAGCATCTTCGCGGCCGTCAGCGTGCCCTCGCCGCCGATCGGGATGAGCGCGTCGAAGCCGCTCTTCTCGATGAGCTCCTTGGCGTTGTCGCAGGCGGCGCGGAAGCGGGCGCGCTCCAGGCGGGAGGAGCCGAGGATGGTGCCGCCACGGGAGAGGATGCCGCTGACCGCGTTCAGGTCGAGGGTGCGGTAGCGGCCGTCCAGCAGGCCCGCGTATCCGTCCTCGAAGCCGATGACCTCGTCGCCGTAGTTCGTGACCGCTCGGTGCACGACCGACCGGATCACTGCGTTGAGGCCCGGGCAGTCGCCGCCCGCGGTGAGAATTCCGATACGCATCGCGCTGTGTCTCCTGCTCGCTGCTGGTACTTGTGAGCCGATCCGATTGTTCCACGGCCCCGGCGGGGCCGCCGCCCGTTGTCCGCTCTGCGGCCTAGCCAGCCGCAGAGGTATTGTCAAGAGGGCACAGCCAACAATATCGGGTGTATTTCCGGCGCTGCCGGAGCTGCCCTCCCCCTCCTCACCAGCGAAGACGTAAGTCTGAGAAGAAACGGAGAGCACGCGTGACGCGCAGCGTGTACGTGACCGGGATCGACCGGGGAGACGGCCGTCAGGTCGTCGAGCTGGGAGTCATGGAGCTCCTGACCCGTCAGGTCGACCGCGTGGGCGTCTTCCGCCCGCTCGTCCACGACGGACCCGACCGCCTCTTCGAGCTGCTCCGCGCCCGCTACCGGCTCGCGCAGGACCCCGCGTCCGTGTACGGCATGGACTACCACGAGGCGTCCGCGCTGCAGGCCGAGAAGGGCACCGACGAGCTGGTCTCCCAGCTCGTCGACCGCTTTCACGCCGTCGCCCGCGCGTACGACGTGGTCCTGGTCCTCGGCACCGACTTCGCCGCCACCCAGCTCCCCGACGAGCTGGCGCTGAACGCCCGGCTCGCGAACGAGTTCGGCGCCTCGGTCCTGCCCGTGGTCGGCGGCAAGAACCAGACCGCCGAGTCGGTGCGCGCCGAGACCCGCAACGCCCACCGCGCCTACGACAGCCTCGGCTGCGACGTCCTCGCGATGGTCACCAACCGGGTCGCCCCGGCCGACCGCGACGAGATACACGAGCGCCTGGCGGCCCGCCTCCCGGTGCCCTGCTACGTCCTGCCGGACGAGCCCGCCCTGGCCGCGCCGACCGTCGCGCAGATCACCCACGCCCTCGGCGGCAAGGTGCTCCTCGGCGACGACTCGGGCCTGGCCCGCGACGCCCTGGACTTCGTCTTCGGCGGCGCCATGCTGCCGAACTTCCTGAACGCCCTGACCCCGGGCTGCCTGGTCGTGACCCCCGGCGACCGCGCCGACCTGGTCGTGGGCGCGCTCGCCGCGCACAGCGCGGGCACCCCGCCCATAGCGGGCGTCCTGCTGACCCTGAACGAGCAGCCGGGCCCGGAGATCCTGCGCCTGGCCGACCGGCTCGCCCCCGGCACGCCCGTGGTCGCCGTGACCGGCGGGTCCTTCCCGACGGCGCAGGAGCTGTTCGCCCTGGAGGGCAAGCTGAACGCGGCGACACCACGCAAGGCGGAGACCGCACTCGGCCTCTTCGAGCGGTACACCGACACCGCCGACCTGCTCAAGCGCCTCTCGGTCTCCGGCAGCGACCGCCTCACGCCGATGATGTTCGAGCACAAGCTCCTGGAGCGGGCCCGCGCCGACCGCCGCCGCGTGGTCCTGCCCGAGGGCACCGAGGAGCGCGTGCTGCGCGCCGCCGACGTGCTCCTACGCCGGGGCGTCTGCGACCTGACGCTGCTCGGCCCGGTGGAGGCCATCCGCAAGAAGGCCGCCGACCTGGGCATCGACCTGAAGGACGCGCAGCTCATCGACCCGGCCACGTCGGAGCTGCGGCAGGGCTTCGCCGAGGAGTACGCGCGCCTGCGCGCCCACAAGGGCGTGACGGTCGAGCTGGCGTACGACGTGGTGGCGGACGTGAACTACTTCGGCACGCTGATGGTGCAGGGCGGCCTGGCCGACGGCATGGTGTCGGGCTCGGTGCACTCGACCGCGGCCACCATCCGGCCAGCCTTCGAGATCATCAAGACGAAGCCCGAGGCGTCGATCGTCTCGTCCGTCTTCTTCATGTGCCTGGCCGACAAGGTCCTCGTGTACGGCGACTGCGCCGTCAACCCGGACCCGAACGCCGTCCAGCTCGCCGACATCGCCGTGCAGTCGGCCGCCACCGCCGACCAGTTCGGCGTCGAGCCGCGCATCGCGATGCTGTCGTACTCCACCGGTACCTCGGGATCGGGCGCCGACGTGGACAAGGTCCGCGAGGCCACCGAGCTGGTGCGCGGGCAGCGCCCGGACCTGAAGATCGAGGGCCCGATCCAGTACGACGCGGCCGTCGAGCCGTCGGTCGCGGCCACCAAGCTGCCGGACTCCGACGTCGCGGGCCAGGCCAGCGTGCTGATCTTCCCCGACCTGAACACCGGCAACAACACCTACAAGGCCGTGCAGCGCTCGGCCGGCGCGATCGCCGTCGGCCCGGTCCTGCAAGGCCTGCGCAAGCCCGTGAACGACCTGTCCCGCGGCGCGCTCGTCCAGGACATCGTGAACACCGTCGCCATCACGGCGATCCAGTCCCAGACCCCCACCGCCCCGTCCCCCACCGAGAAGGCAACCGCCCAGTGAGCGCCACCCGTGTCCTCGTCCTCAACTCCGGCTCCTCGTCGGTGAAGTACCAGCTGCTGGACATGGCGGACAGCAGCCGTCTGGCCGTGGGCCTCGTCGAGCGCATCGGCGAGGAGACCTCCCGGCTCAAGCACACCCCGCTGGCGGGCGACGGCGCCGAGCGCGAGCGCACCGGACCGATCGCGGACCACGAGGCCGCCCTGAAGGCCGTCGCCGCGGAGCTGGCCGCCGACGGGCTCGGCCTGGACTCGCCCGAACTGGCCGCGATCGGCCACCGGGTCGTGCACGGCGGCAAGCACTTCACCGAGCCGACGGTCGTCGACGACGCGGTGCTCGCCGAGATCGAGCGCCTGATCCCGGTGGCGCCGCTGCACAACCCGGCCAACCTCACCGGCATCCGCACCGCCCAGGCGCTGCGCCCCGACCTGCCCCAGGTCGCCGTCTTCGACACCGCCTTCCACACGACGATGCCGGAGGCGGCCGCCCGCTACGCCATCGACGTGGCGACGGCCGACGAGCACCGCGTGCGCCGCTACGGCTTCCACGGCACCTCGCACGCGTACGTCTCGCGCACGACCGCGGAGCTGCTCGGCAAGGCCCCCGAGGACGTGAACGTCATCGTGCTGCACCTCGGCAACGGCGCGTCCGCGTCGGCCGTGCGCGGCGGCCGGTGCGTGGACACCTCGATGGGGCTGACGCCGCTTGAAGGTCTGGTGATGGGCACGCGGTCGGGAGATCTGGACCCGGCCGTCATCTTCCATTTGGCGCGCGTCGGCGGGCTGTCCATCGACGAGATCGACACTCTTCTGAACAAGAAGAGCGGCCTTATCGGTCTGTGCGGCGACAACGACATGCGGGAGATCCGCCGCCGTATCGACGAGGGCGACGAACAGGCGCGTCTCGCCTTCGACATCTACATTCACCGGCTGAAGAAGTACATCGGCGCCTATTACGCGGTTCTCGGCCGGGTGGACGCGATCGCGTTCACGGCGGGTGTCGGCGAGAACGCGGCGCCGGTGCGCGCGGCCGCCGTCGCGGGCCTTGAGGAGCTGGGCCTCGCGGTGGACGGCGAGCTGAACTCCGTACGGAGTGACGAGCCGCGGCTGATCTCGCCGGAGTACGCCCGGGTGAAGGTCGCCGTCGTGCCGACCGACGAGGAACTGGAAATCGCCGCGCAGACTTATGCACTGGTCGGGCGGCATGGATAGCGGCTTCGTCCGCATGGGCAACTGAGCGCCACCTCGCCCATTTGTATCTTCCGCCAGATGGAATATTCCGAAGCGAAACAAACCGATAGGATCGCCCCCATGCGCCGTTCCAAAATCGTTTGCACGCTGGGCCCCGCCGTCGACTCCGAAGATCAGCTCGTTTCGCTGATCGAGGCCGGAATGAACGTGGCCCGCTTCAACTTCAGCCACGGCACGCACGCCGAGCACCAGGGCCGGTACGACCGCGTCCGGGCCGCGGCGGAGCGCACGGGCCGCGCGATCGGCGTCCTCGCCGACCTGCAGGGCCCGAAGATCCGCCTGGAGACCTTCGCCGAGGGCCCCGTCGAGCTGGTGCGCGGTGACGAGTTCACCATCACCACCGAGGACGTGCCCGGCGACAAGTCGATCTGCGGCACGACCTACAAGGGTCTGCCCGGCGACGTCTCCAAGGGCGACCAGGTCCTCATCAACGACGGCAACGTCGAGCTGCGCGTCGTCGAGGTCGCGGGCCCGCGCGTGAAGACGATCGTCGTCGAGGGCGGCGTCATCTCCGACCACAAGGGCATCAACCTGCCCGGCGCGGCCGTGAACGTCCCCGCCCTGTCCGAGAAGGACATCGACGACCTGCGGTTCGCGCTGAAGATGGGCTGCGACATGGTCGCGCTCTCCTTCGTGCGCGACGCCGACGACGTCAAGGACGTCCACAAGGTGATGGACGAGGAGGGCCGCCGGGTCCCCGTCATCGCCAAGGTGGAGAAGCCGCAGGCGGTGGCGAACATGGAGGGCGTCGTCGCGGCCTTCGACGCCGTCATGGTGGCGCGCGGCGACCTGGCCGTGGAGTATCCGCTGGAGAAGGTCCCGATGGTGCAGAAGCGCCTCGTGGAGATGTGCCGCCGCAACGCCAAGCCGGTGATCGTCGCGACCCAGATGATGGAGTCGATGATCACCAACTCCCGCCCCACGCGCGCCGAGGCGTCCGACGTCGCCAACGCGATCCTGGACGGCGCGGACGCGGTCATGCTGTCGGCCGAGTCCAGCGTGGGCGCGTACCCGATCGAGACCGTCAAGACGATGTCGAAGATCGTCACGGCGGCCGAGGAGGAGCTGCTCGCCAAGGGCCTGCAGCCGCTGGTCCCCGGCAAGAAGCCGCGCACGCAGGGCGGTTCGGTGGCCCGCGCCGCCTGCGAGATCGCCGACTTCCTCGACGGCAAGGCCCTGGTCGCCTTCACCAAGTCCGGTGACACCGCCCGCCGCCTGTCCCGCTACCGCGCGGCCCAGCCGATCCTCGCCTTCACCACCGACACGAGCACCCGCAACCAGCTCGCGCTGAGCTGGGGCGTCGAGGCGTACGTCGTGCCGCACGTGGACAACACGGACGCGATGGTCGAGCTGGTCGACGCCGAGGTGCTCAAGCTCCAGCGCTACAACGAGGGCGACACCATGGTCATCACGGCCGGTTCGCCCCCCGGCATCCCCGGCACCACCAACATGGTCCGCGTCCACCACCTGGGTGGCGGCGACCGCGACTGAGCCACGGGTCCACGGTCCGGCCCCCGACCAAGTTGCCGGACCGGGACCCGTTCTCTTCCGTACGACGTCGTGCGCGACGGCTTCCGTACGGCACCGAGGGCGCCCCCTGCGACAGGGGGCGCCCTCGGTGTTCGACGTGCCGCGGCTCCCGGAACGGGACTCGGGGCTCAGTCGGTGATCGACTGGTGCAGACCGGGGATGGTCAGCTCGCCGCCGAACTGGCCCGCCTGCTGCACCTTCACGTTGGTGAAGTAGATCAGCGGCAGGTTGAGCGGCGGCGGGTGCTCCGGGTCGAACGTGATCGGGATCAGACCGAAGAGGTTGCCCGAGATCCGCTCGGTGTACATCGTCGTGTCGCCGTTACGGATCGTGGACGTGGAGCCCTTGGCCGCCTGCACGTGGTACTTCTTGCCGTTCGGGCTCTCGACGATCTGGTGCAGGTCGCCGATGTCCGTGCCGCCGCTGATGATGTACTTCAGCGCCTGCTTGGTCCGGCCGTCGGGCGTCTTCAGGTTCACGACGCCCTTGTAGTCCGCGCCCTTCAGGAGCAGCGAGCTGGCCTCCAGGTGCCACGGCTGGTTGGGAATCGGCGCGGGCGACTGCTCGTCGTCACCGTCGACCTTCTTCTCCACCACGCACGGGAACGGCTTCTTGCCGTCCTCGTCCGGCGCCATCGGGTCCTTGGACTCCTCGGACTCCTCCGCGCCGTCCTCGTCCTCGCCCTCGGCCTTGTCCTTGGCCTTGTCCGCGGCCTTCTCGGCCTTGTCGGCGAGGTCGTCGGCCTTCTCGGCGGCGTCCTTCAGGCGGTCCTCGGCCTTGTCGGAGGTGTCCTTCAGGCCGTCCTTCACCTTGCCGAGGGTGTCCTCGACGGGCTTGGTGGCCCGGTCGGAGTCGTCGCCGTCCTTGGCGTCGTCGTCCGAGGAGCCCGAGGACTTCCCGTCGCCCGACTCCTCCTTCGCCGCCCGTTCCTCCTGGGCCTTCTCCTCCTCGGCCTTCTCCTCCTGGGCCTTCTTCTCCTCAGGCGTCAGGATGTCCTTGATGGCGTCGCCGAGGCCCAGCGGGTCCAGCGGGTTCTTGGGCTTGTCGGGGGCGGGCTCGTCGGCCGCGTCCTCGTCGTCCTTGCCGCTGTCCCCGGACCCCGAGCCGTCCTCGTCCGCGTCGCCGCCCGAGGGCTTCGACGTACCGGACCCGTCCGAGGACCTGTCGCCGTCCTCGCCGTCCTTCCCGTCCTCGCCGTCGGCCTTGTCCTTGGCCTCGTCGGCCTTCTCGCGCGCGGCCTCAGCCTTCTCGGCGGCCTCCTTCGCGGCCTTCTCCTTGGCGTCCTGCTCGTCCTTCGCGTCCTTGTCGGCGTCCTTGGACTGCTCGTCCGGCGCCGTGACGCAGGGGCCGTCCCGGAAGGGGTTCTTGGGCACGCCCGGCTTCGCCTGTGCGAGCTGGGGGGTCAGGCCCATGCCCATCAGTACGGCGGTGGGCATGGCCGCGAGGGCTATCGCCTTCCCCGCGGGCACATGCAGCCGGGTAAGGAGCGGCTTCTTCGGGGCCGCGTGCCGCGGCCCCGTTCTCACACGGGACGTGTCCGCATCAGTCCCGCGGCGCGCCTCGTCAGCCGGCACGGTGCCTCCCGTTCGTCCCGTTCGTCGGGCTCGTTCCTGACAGGTCATCGGTCGCACCGCCCGTCTCCGGTACGGCTCCGTTCGCGGCCCCCGCGGCCGCGGGGGCCGGAGCCCCGTCGTCGGATCCCCCGGCGTCCGGCGCCTGCGCGCCGCGCCTGGAGCGCTTCTCGGGCTTGAACGGCATCCAGGAGACGCCGAGCGCGCCGCCGACGAGGGCGAGCAGGAAGCCCATGACGAAGCCGCCGAAGTTGGACACCACCAGGGAGACCAGGGCGAGCAGGATCGCCGCGACGCCCGCGAACACGCGGGACATCGGCTGGAACCACATGGTCAGGCCGAGCACGACCAACAGCACACCGATGATCAGCGATCCGGCACCGGCGGTGGTCGCCATCCGGATGGTCATCGTGCCCAGGGTGAGGTTCGCATAGGGGAAGTACATGATCGGGATGCCGCCGAGCAGTGTCAGCAGTCCACCCCAGAACGGGCGCTGACCGCGCCACCCTCGGAACGATTGGCGCATCCGGCCAAGCCTGTTGCCAAGGCCCACTTGCGCTTCGGCGCTCATGTCGTACAGCTCCTCGGGTATGGCGTTTGGTTCTGTGTGTGCGGATTCGGGCACGGGGACGGCTGGTTGATGTGCGTGACGGCGCCCCCGCGCCCGGCCGGGTGAACGAGGCCGCTACCGCCTCAGTAGCACTCGTGCTTGCCCTTCTTGACCGACATGCCGAGGCCAGAGAGCTTGAAGGTGCCGGCCGTGGTCGCCCACGCGCGCTGCTTCACATCGGTGAAGCGGACCTTGTCGGCCTGCTGCGCGAACGAGTCCGGGACGTACTTGTCGCCCTTGGCCGGACCCGGGCCCTTCGTCGTACGGTCGATCGAGACACCGATGTCGACATTGGTGAAGGTCGCGTTGGCCTTCAGGTCGTCGGCGTCGATGTACAGCTTCTTCGCCTCGACCCTCGGGCTGCCCTTGCCACCGGCCTTGAGGACCATCGACACATCGCCGAAGACCGGAACCGGGACGACCACGGACTGGCAGAGGTTGGTGATCTTCGCCGAATCCATGCCGACGACGGCGACCGGGTGGTTACCCGACTTGCCGCTGTCCATCCCGCCGTACTGGACGAATCCCGTACCGTCGAGCTGATCCGCGGTCACCTTGAACTGCTGACCGGACACACTGAACGATGCCGCGAGCGCACCCTGCGAGAGGGCCACGCCTATCGCGGCGGTCGCCGCGACGCTCGGCACCATGACCACGGCGAACCGCTTCCATCTGGTTCCGCCACGAGCCACGGACTCCATGACTTTCCTCCTTCTCGGACGTACATCTCCGGCCCTGGCTGCTCCCGTTCGGGCGGCTCAGCCGGGCAGGGATGGGAGAAGTGCTACGTCCTCGGTAGGGAGAGCGCCCGCGTCAAGGGGCGCGCAGCGCGCCTCGATCACCGGCGATCACCCCCGAGCGACAACCACTGGTCGCGCCTGACGCATCACGCACAACCTTGCTGGACAGGCCCTGCCGGAACCGGCAGAGACCCCCCTGTCCAAGGTCGGCGACGGCGTCGCCGGCCTGCCCGGTGGGGACCCAGAATTCCCGTCTCCCGATTGGCTTTCGGGCTGCGGGCAATGGACCGAGCGTGGCCGATCGTGGTGCATTCTCGGCGTCCGCACAAGGGGGTTCGTTACTCGCTGGTAACGGCGGGATAACCGACCCGGCACCGCCCGGCATCGACCAACGACAGACGGTGGCCCCAACAGGGGCAAAATATCGGGTGATTGATGAAGAGAAGCGGACAGATCGCCGCCTCGCTCTTACTCCAAGTAACAGTGGCCGCGTTTGCCAAGATTCGGCAAAACGCGGCCACTGTGACACTGCCTCGGCAGAGTTTTCACTTGCGCACCACGGCCCGTTGCGCATCACCACAGGTCAGCGAACGGGCCGGGGCAATTCCGACAGTTTGCCGGGGTCGGGGCCCAAGGGCCCCCGCCCAGCGGTCAGTCGGCGGTCAGAAGAGCACGCGGGCGAGCGCCGTGCGCGCCGACGTCACCCGCGGGTCGTCGCCGCCGACGACCTCGAAGAGTTCGAGCAGCCGCAGCCGCGCGGCCTCCCGGTCCTCGCCTGCGGTGCGCCGGACCGTCTCCACCAGACGCCCGAAGGCGTCCTCGACATGGCCGCCGACCAGGTCCAGGTCGGCCGCGGCGATCTGCGCGGCCGGGTCGCCGGGCTTCTCCGCGGCGTCCTTGCGGACCACGGCGGGGTCCAGGTCCTGCACCCGGCGCAGGAGTTCGGCCTGGGCGAGGCCGAGCTTGGCCTCGGTGTTGCCGGGGTCGTCGCTCAGCACGTTCTTGTACGCCTGGACGGCGCCGCCGAGGTCGCCCGCGTCCAGGGCCTGGACGGCCGCTTCGAGCAGGGCGTCATAGGGGCCCGCCGGGGCGGCGGGGGCGGCCTGCGGCTCGTCGCCGGAGGCGTTCGGGTCGACGACCAGGCCGGTCAGGCCGAAGCGCTCCTCGCCGACCTGGATCAGCTGGTCCAGGGTCTGGCGGATCTGCGCCTCGGGGGCCGCGCCCTGGAAGAGCGGCAGGGCCTGGCCCGCCACGACCGCGAAGACCGCCGGGATGCCCTGCACCCCGAACTGCTGCATCAGCATCTGGTTCGCGTCGACGTCGATCTTCGCGAGGACGAACCGGCCGTTGTACTCCTGCGTCAGGCGCTCCAGGAGCGGGCTGAGCTGCTTGCACGGCTCGCACCACTCGGCCCAGAAGTCGATGACGACCGGTACTTCGGTGGAGCGCTGCAGGACGTCCCGCTCGAAACCCGTCTCGTCGACGTCGATGACGAGACTCGCGGGAGAGACACCGGCGCCCGCGCCGGGGCCGCCCTGCCGGGCCGCTTCGGCGCGCGCCTGCTCCGCCTTCGCCTTGGCCTCCTGGGCCGCCTTCACCGCGGCGAGGTCGACGACTCCGCTCATGGACATGTTCCGTGGCTGCATGAGTACATCCTCCCCCAAGCCGCATGCGAACCGTGCCCGTCCGCGGCTCTCCGCCGGATTGCGGTGCCGCGGGCCGAACCGATTCGCCTGTTCCTCCGGACCCCGAGGAGGGCCGTGGATCTCGCGGGGTCCCCACCCCGCGCTGTGGTTGCCGCCCGACGGGCGGTGAGAGTCGCTCGCAGCGGTCTGCCGCCGTACGCGGCTTTCGCTACGGCTCGTAGCGTAACTGCACGACACGGGGCGCGGCAGCGGACGTAACGTGATCTGCCTCACTCGGCGCTGGTCACGCTGGTCATACTGGCCGGTATGGTCGCGGGCATGCAGAGCCGCGACACACCGCCGACGCGCGCCGGGGGCCGCCCCCGCAGCACCGAGGCGGACACCGCCATCCTCGAAGCGACCAGGCAGGCCCTGGTCGACCTCGGCTGGACCAAGCTGACCCTGGGCGACGTGGCCACCCGGGCGGGGGTCGCCAAGACCACGCTCTACCGGCGCTGGGCGGGCAAGAGCGAGCTGGTCGTGGACGCGGTGGCCGAGCTGTTCGACGAGCTGGAGCTGCCCGACCGGGGCAGCCTCGCGGCCGACATCGAGGGCGTGGTGCTCCAGTTCGCGGCGCTGCTCGGGCGCCCCGAGACCAGGACGGCCCTGATGGCCGTGGTCGCCGAGTCCACGACGGACGGCCCGCTGCGCGAGCGCATCCGCACGTCGATCGTGGAGCGGCAGAAACGTCTTGTCCTGGAGGGCCGCGAGCGCGCCCAGGCCCGCGGCGAGCTCCCCGTGGAGCCCGACCCCGAGACGGCGGGCCGCACCGCGGACCTCATCTTCGACGTGACGGCGGGCGCGGTGGTGCACCGGGCGCTGGTCAGCGCGGAACCGGTGGACGTGGAATGGGCCCACCGGTTCACGACGCTGCTGTTGGGGGGCTTGGCGGCGACAACGACAGCCCCGTGAGGGGCGCGGGGAACTACCCGACCAGCCCCGTAAGGGGCGCGGGGAACTGCGCGACCAGCCCCCACGGCCCGCAGCAGAGAATCACACCTGGTATCGGTCGGCCGCGAACAGGTGGAGGTTCTCGGCGACCCACGCGGAGGTCAACTTCAGCCCCTCCCGCAGGGAGACTTCGGGCACCCACCCCGAAAGCTCTCGCGCGAGCGAGTTGTCGGAGAGCAGCCTCTCCACCTCGCTTCCAGCGGGCCGCATCCGCGCGGGATCGGCGACGACGACGGCGTCCCGGCCGCTCGCGGTGATGAGCTCCTGGGCCAGGTCCCCGATGGATATCTCCCGGCCCACGCCGAGGTTGACCACCTGGCCGACGGCGGCGTCGTGCTCCGCCACGGCGAGGAACCCGCGCGCGGTGTCGGTGACGTAGGTGAAGTCACGGGTGGGCGTGAGCGAACCGAGCTTGATCTCACGGGCCCCGACGTGGAGTTGGGCGAGGATCGTGGGGATGACGGCGCGGGCGGACTGCCGGGGGCCGTACGTGTTGAAGGGCCGCACGACGGCGACGGGCAGCTCGAAGGCGTGCCAGTGGGACAGCACGGTCATGTCGGCGCCGATCTTCGACGCGGAGTACGGCGACTGCGGCTGGAGGGGGTGGCTCTCGCTGATGGGGACGGTCAGGGCGGTGCCGTACACCTCGCTGGTCGAGGTGTGGACGAGGCGGCGGACGGAGTGGCGGCGGCAGGCCTCGGCGATGTTCTCCGTGCCGACGACGTTGGTCTGCACGTACGCGCCGGGTGAGTCGTAGGAGTACGGGATGCCGATGAGCGCGGCGAGGTGGAAGACGGTGTCGCAGCCGTCGACGGCGTCCATGACGCGCCCGGCGTCGCGCACGTCACCGGCGACGAGCTCGACGCGCGGGTCCCCGGCGAGGTGCGCGAGGTGGCCCTTGTCGCCGTACGGCTTGTAGTGGACGAAGGCGCGCACCTTCGCGCCCCGCTCCAGGAGCTGGTCGACGAGGGTGGAGCCGATGAAGCCCTCGGCGCCGGTGACGAGGACGGTGCGGTCGCGCCAAGAAAAGGGGGCGGGGGTGTTCGGGGCCAGGGCGTTCATGCGGCGTACTCCAGGTGGTCGGTGCGGTGGGTGAGGTGCAGGACCCGCTCGGCGAGCAGGTCGGCGGCGCGGGCGTGCGGGCCGGGGTCGGCGGCGCCGCTCATCGCGGCGAGCCGGGCGGGTTCGGCGAGTAGCGGTTCGAGGAGCCCGGCGAGCCGGTCGGCGGTGGTCTCGGTGTCGGGCAGGAGGAGCCCGGCGCCGGCGTCGGAGAGGACCCGGGCGTTGTGGGTCTGGTGGTCGCCGGGGGCGTGCGGGTAGGGCACGAGGACGGCGGGGACGCCGGTGGCGGCGAGTTCGGCGACGGTGGCGGAGCCCGCGCGGCAGACGACGAGGTCGGCGGCGGCGTAGGCGAGGTCCATCCGGTCGAGGTAGGGCACGGCGCGGGCGACCGCGTCCCCGCCTTCGTACGCGAGCCGCCGCCGCGTCTCGTCGAGGGCGGCGGGACCGGTCTTGATCAGCAGGGATACGTCGCCACGCCACCGCCAGCGCGCGGCGAGCCCGAGCGCGGCCTCCGTGAGGCGGGCGGCGCCGAGGCTGCCGCCGTTGAAGAGGACGAGGCGGGCCCCTTCGGGCACGCCGAGGGCGCGCCGGGCCTCGGCGCGCAGCGCGTCCCGGTCCAGGGCGGCGAGGGCGGCGGCGATGGGCATGCCGGTGGTGACGGCGCGGTCGCCGCCCGGCAGGTGGGCGCGGCTGCGGTCGAAGGCGACGGCGATGTGCGGGGTGAGGCGGGCGGCGAAGCGGTTGGCTCGGCCCGGGACGGCGTTGGACTCGTGGATGAGGCTGGGCAGGCCTGCCATGCGGGCGCCGACGATGACGGGGGCGCTCGGGTAGCCGCCCATGCCGACGGCGACCTGCGCGCCCTGCTCGCGCAGGATGGCCCGGCACTGGGCGCCGGACTTCACCAGGGCGGCGGGCAGCAGATAGCGGCGGGCGCCGAGGGACGGGTCGAAGGGGATCATGTCGACGGTGTGCAGCCGGTACCCGGCCTCGGGGATGAGCCGGGTCTCCAGGCCGCGCTCGGTGCCCACGAAGGAGATCACCGCGTCCGGCACGGCGCGGCGCAGGGCGTCGGCGAGGGCGAGACCCGGGTAGATGTGGCCGCCGGTGCCGCCCGCGCCGATCACGACGGACAGCGGCCTGTACGTGTGGGTCGCCGCGGCGCGGGCCGCGGCGGGAGTGACGGGAGTTCTCATGACGCCGGAGCTTCGCGACCCGTCCTAAGAGGGTTTTAAGAGCCGGGTTTGGCACCTTTGGTGCATGAGTTCGTTCCTGTGCCGCACGAGGTGCGGTCTTCCCGGGACCCGGCCCGCCCCGGGCGCCGCCGCATGACGCCGCCGCCCGCGCGCGCCGCGTACGCCTCTAAAGTCCTTGTCGTCGACGACGACCCCGAAGTGCGTGCCGCCGTCGAGGACGCGCTGAGCGTCGAGGGCCATCTGGTGCGCGGTGCCGCCGACGGCCACCGCGCGCTGACCGCGGTGGCCAGGTGGGAGCCGGACCTCCTCGTCCTGGACGTGAAGATGCCCGTGCTCGACGGCCTCGCCGTGTGCCGGAGGCTGCGCGCGGCGGGCGACCGCACCCCGGTCCTCGTCCTGACGGCTCTGGACTCGGTGAGCGACCGCGTCGACGGCCTGGACGCGGGGGCCGACGACTACCTGGTCAAGCCGTTCGCCCTGGACGAGCTGGTGGCGCGGGTCCGGGCACTCCTGCGCCGGGCCGCCCCCGACCCGGCGGGCCCCGGCGGCCCGGAAGCCGACGGCGACGCCCTCTCGTACGGCGATCTGACGCTCGACACCCGGACCCGCACCGGCGAGCGCGCCGGGCGCCGCATCGAGTTCAGCCGCACCGAGGCGACGCTCCTGGAACTCCTGCTGCGGAACTCCGGGCAGGTCCTGCCCCGCGAACTGATCCACGAGGCGGTGTGGGGCCGCGACTTCGGCCCTGACTCCAACTCCCTCGCGGTGTACGTCGGTTATCTGCGCCGCAAGCTGGAGTCCGGCGGCGAGGCGCGGCTCGTGCACACCGTGCACGGCGTCGGCTACCGGCTCGGTTCGCCGTGAGCGCCCCCGGAGGCGGCCGCCGCCGCGCCCTGGGCGCCCGCTGGCGGCGGCGCCGTCCGCTGCGCACCCGCCTCGCGGTGGCGGCGTCCGCCGCGGTGGCGCTGGTCGCGATCTGCGTCTGCACGGCGTCGTTCTTCGTGCTCCGCTACAAGCTGTACCAGCAGCTCGACCAGAACCTCGCCCAGTCGGCGACGCTGGCCGCGCAGGAGCACCGGTCCGGGGAGCGGGACCACGGCGTCCTCGCGGGCGAGTGCCGTTTCCTGGGCGCACCAGCCTGCGCGCAGATCGTCCCCGCCGCCGCGGCCGACGACCCGGAGAAGCCGTACCTGCTGCCCGTGAACCGCTCAACGCGGCAGGTCGCGGCGGGTGAACTCGCCCCCTACTACTCGAACTTCACCCTCCCAGGCGGCAAGCCGGGGCGCATGTTCACCACCACCTACGGCAAGGGCGCGGCCGTCCAGGTGGCGCTGCGCGCCGACATCGCCGAGCGCGGGGTGCGGCAGACGGCGGCGATCCTGTCGGTGGTGGGCGGCGCGGGCATCCTGCTGTCCGCGCTCGGCGGCTACTGGGTCTCCCGTACGGGGCTCGCGCCCGTCGCGCGGCTCACGGCGACGGCGGAGCGCATCGCCGCGACCCGCGACGCCCGGCACCGCATCGAGCTGCCGCCCGGGCCGCCCGGCGGCCGCGGCGAGGACGAGGTGACGCGGCTCGCCACCGCCTTCAACACCATGCTCGGCGAGCTGGAGGAATCCGTCGCGGCCCGCCGCCGCCTCGTCGCCGACGCCTCGCACGAGTTGCGTACGCCGCTGACGTCGTTGCGTACGAACGCCGAACTCCTCGGCCGCGCGGACCGCTTGACGCCGGAGCAGCGGGACCGCGCGTCGGCCGCGCTCGGCCGTCAGCTGCGCGAGGTCACCGGCCTGGTCAACGACCTGATCGAACTGGCCCGCGACGAGGAGCCGCAGCCGCTCCTGGAGGAGGTACGGGTCGCCGCGCTGACCGAGCACGTCGTGAACGCGGCGCGCGAGCACTGGCCCGCGATCGTCTTCACGTACGACGTCGCTCCGGACGCGGCCGGGCTGACGCTGCCCGGCGTGCCCGCGCGACTCGCCCGCCTGGTCACCAACCTCCTCGACAACGCGGCGAAGTTCAGCCCGGCCGGGGCGGTGGTGGAGGTGTCCCTGACCACGGCGGGCCTGACCGTCCGGGACCACGGCCCCGGCATCGCCCCGGAAGACCTGCCGCACGTCTTCGACCGCTTCTACCGCGCCGAACGGGCCCGTGCGCTGCCCGGCTCCGGCCTGGGCCTGGCCATGGCACGCCAGATCGCCCGGGCCCACGGCGCGGAACTGACGGCGGAACAGGCCCCGGGCGGCGGGGCGTTGTTCCGCCTGACGTGGCCGACCTAGGTCAGCGGGCGCCGAGGCCGCCGTCCTTCACACCGCCCACGAAGTCGGCGAACGCGCGGGCGGGGAGGTGGAGGACGGGGCCGTCGGGGTGCTTGGAGTCGCGGACGGGGACTGTGCCGTGGGCGGCGGCGAGGTTGACGGCGACCTCCATGCACTGGCCGCCGTTGCCGCTGTGGGAGGACGTGAACCAGCGCGGGGATTCGGTGTTCACGAGGCGCCCTTCAGTCCGTTCACGAAGCACGAAAACGCGTCGGCGCGAACGTGCACGACGGGGCCGTCCGGACGCTTGGAGTCGCGGACCGGAACTATGCCGTGTGCGGCGACGAGGTTAGCGGCGACCTCTATGCACTGGCCGCCGTTGTCGCTGTAGGAGGACGTGAACCAGCTCGGGGATGCGGTGTTGCCGAAGTCGCCGCCCTTCACGCCACCCACGAAGTCGGCGAACGCGCGAGCGTGGACGTCCAGGACCGGGCCGTTCGGACGCTTGGAGTCTCGGACGGGGACTGAGATTCGGCAGTCACGAGGCGCCCTTCAGACCGTTCACGAAGCACGAGAACGCGTCGGCGCGGACGTCCACGACAGGGCCCTTCGGACGCTTGGAGTCGCGGACCGGGACTGAGATTCGGCAGTCACGAGGCGCCCTTCAGACCGTTCACGAAGCACGAGAACGCGTCGGCGCGGACGTCCACGACAGGGCCCTTCGGACGCTTGGAGTCACGGATGGGGACTATGCCGTGCGCGGCGGCCAGGTTGACGGCGACCTCGACACACTGACCGCCGTTGTTGCTGTAGGAGGACGTGAACCAACGTGGCACTTCGGTCGTCACAAGGTGCCCTTTCGTCATGCGCGTGGGATCCGGGATCAGATACTCCCGAGCCCTCCGGCCTTCACGCCGTCCACGAAAGACGAGAACGCGCGGGTCGGGAAGCCCAGAACCGGACCTTCCGGACGCTTGGAGTCACGGACGGGGACCACGCCGCGCGAGGCGACGAGGTTGGCAGCAATTTCGACGCAGGCCCCGCCGTTCTCGCTGTACGAAGACGCGAACCAACGGGGGGTTTCGGTAGTCACGGGGTGCCCTTTCGTAGCTCGTTGAGCATGGTCACGGATGCCGCCTGAGAGAGCGCTTCGGCCTGCAATTGATGGTAGGCCGTCAGCAGGGGTAGCACGAATGTGTTGTCCCGTTCGAGGTGGCCCCGCTGTGCGGACTCGGCGTACGACACCAGCGAGCGGTCCGCCAGCGTCAGGAGGTAGATCGGCAGACTGAGTGGGCGGCGATCCCCCATTTCGAACAGGGCCACCTGGAGCACGGTGTTCGGCAACTCGGCGAACTCAACCAGGCGCGCGAACTGAGCCTCCATGACGGCGGGTTCACCGATCGGTCGACGGAGACAGCTCTCGTCCAGCACCACGAAGACCAACGGTGGGGGCGTCCGGGTGAGGGACGCCTGCCGCTCCGCAACGAGCGCGATCCGCTCCTCCGCCTGCTCGCTTGTGATCGCCCCACGCTTGACGGCACCGTCGCGTACTCCGGGGTCTGGAGCAGTCCGGGAATGACACCCACCTCGTACACCCGGATCTCGGCCGCCTCCGCTTCGTGATCGACGAACTGCGGAAAGCCCTCCAGCAAGCCCGCGTTGCGCACCACCCGCCACGCGCGTTCGAACGTTTCCTCGGCCCCAAAAGCCACGTCCAAACGCCGCGCGAGGCGCAAGGTTGGCATCTTTCGGCCGGTTTCGACGGAGGAGAGATGTGTACTGGAGTACCCCATGCGTTCGGCCAACTCGTCCTGAGTCCAGCCGCGTTCCTCACGCCAACTGCGCACACGCGCCCCGAAGGCTGCCTTCGGAGAGCTGTCCGGGTCCAACTCCTTGCGGTTCAACGGGCCTTCACCAACCTTTCCTCCCCCGCGTCCACGTTGAATGGTTCTCCCAACGTAGGCCACGCTGAAGCCCCTTGGTAGTGGATTCGCTACGGAGAGGTACGAACATGGCCGACATCCCGACCCCCGGCACCCTCGTCCTGGACATCTCACGCGACCTGCTCGGCGAGTTCCGGGGCGAGTGGTGCGGACTCTGGTCCCTGCGCCCGATCACCGGCGGGCGGGAGTGGACCGTCGCCCCGGAGAACACCCAACCGGCCACCCCCGCACAGCAGTTGAGGGCGCGTACCGCGAAGGCGAACGCCCGCAGCCGGGGCGAGCTGCTGTGACCGCGCAGCACCCCACGGCGGCCCCGAGGAGCCGGGCGCACCGGCCCGCGGTGTTCAGCACAGCGGCGGGCATCCGCCCAGGCACCGTGCGGGAGGTCGACGGCGCGTTCGTCGTCCTGGACCGCCCGACGGGCATGACGTGGCGGGTCCACTACCGGCACCTGCGCCGGGCCACGGCCTGGGAGCACCGCCAGCTCCCGGCCCTGGCCCGGCTGCACGCGCAACGCCTGCGCGGAACCGATTCGCCCGGCGCCGCCGCCCTCCGGCGGGAGGGCTAGAAGCCCGCGGGCTCCGTGTAGACGCCCCACTCGTCGCGCAGGACCCCGCAGATCTCGCCGAGCGTCGCCTCGGCGCGGACGGCGTCCAGCATGGGTGCGATCATGTTGGACCCGTCGCGGGCGGCGGCGAGCATGGCGTCGAGGGAGGTCCGGACGCGGGCCTCGTCCCGGTGCCCCTTGCGGTCGGCGAGCACACGCACCTGCTCCCGCTCGACCTCGTGGCTGACGCGCAGGATCTCCAGGTCACCGGTCACGGAGCCGTGGTGGGCGTTGACGCCGACGACCCGCTTGTCGCCCTTCTCCAGGGAGCGCTGGTACTGGAAGGCGGATTCGGCGATCTCGCCGGTGAACCAGCCGTCCTCGATGCCGCGCAGGATGCCGGAGGTGATGGGGCCGATGGGGTGCTGCCCGTCGGGGTGAGCCCGGCGGCCCCGCTCCTTGATCTGCTCGAAGATCTTCTCGGCGTCGGCCTCGATGCGGTCGGTGAGCTGCTCGACGTACCAGGAACCGCCGAGCGGGTCGGCGACGTTGGCGACGCCCGTCTCCTCCATGAGGACCTGCTGGGTGCGCAGGGCGATCTCGGCGGCCTGCTCGCTGGGCAGGGCGAGGGTCTCGTCGAGGGCGTTGGTGTGGAGGGAGTTCGTGCCGCCGAGGACGGCGGCGAGGGCCTCCACGGCGGTGCGGACCACGTTGTTGTACGGCTGCTGGGCGGTCAGCGAGACGCCCGCCGTCTGCGTGTGGAAGCGCAACCACTGGGCCTTGTCGGACTTGGCGCCGTACACGTCCTTCATCCAGCGCGCCCAGATCCGCCTGGCCGCACGGAACTTGGCGATCTCCTCGAAGAAGTCGACGTGGGCGTCGAAGAAGAAGGAAAGTCCCGGGGCGAAGACGTCGACGTCGAGGCCCCGGCTGAGGCCCAGCTCGACGTAACCGAAGCCGTCCGCGAGGGTGTACGCAAGCTCCTGCGCGGCCGTCGCCCCTGCCTCGCGGATGTGGTAGCCGGAGACCGAGAGGGGCTTGTAGGCGGGGATGTCGCGGGCGCAGTGCTCCATCAGGTCGCCGATGAGGCGCAGATGGGGCTCGGGCTCGAAGAGCCACTCCTTCTGCGCGATGTACTCCTTGAAGATGTCGGTCTGGAGCGTGCCGTTGAGCACGCCCGGGTCGACGCCCTGCCGCTCGGCGGCGACCAGGTACATGCAGAAGACGGGGACGGCGGGGCCGCTGATCGTCATGGACGTGGTCACGTCACCGAGCGGGATGTCCTTGAACAGGACCTCCATGTCGGCGGCCGAGTCGATGGCGACACCGCAGTGGCCGACCTCGCCGAGGGCGCGCGGGTCGTCGGAGTCGCGCCCCATGAGCGTCGGCATGTCGAAGGCGACGCTGAGGCCGCCGCCGCCGGCGGCGAGGATCATCTTGTACCGCTCGTTCGTCTGCTCGGCGTTGCCGAAGCCCGCGAACTGGCGGATCGTCCACGTACGCCCGCGATACCCCGTGGGGTACAGGCCGCGCGTGAACGGATACTCGCCGGGCCATCCGATGCGCTCGAAGCCGTCATAGGTGTCCCCGGGCCGGGGCCCGTAGGCAGGCTCGACCGGGTCTCCGGAGAGCGTCGTGAAATCGGCGTCGCGCTTCTTCGCGGCGTCGTACCGGGCCTGCCAGCGGCGGCGGCCCTCTGCGATGGCGTCAGCGTCCATGCCACCAATTTACTTGGACGTCCTAGTAAATGTCGATGGCCAACCGCCACGGACACGCCGTGGCGGGGGTGTGGCGCGGGTGTGGCCCGGGTGCGGTGCGGGCCTCAGGCCTTGGCGAGCGGGGTCGCGGGGTCCGTGATCAGCGGCTCGACCTCGCGGACGACGCCTCGTTCGACGAAGAACGCGGCCGTCGGGATGGTGCCGGACACAAGGACCCAGAGCAGCTTGCCGAACGGCCACTTCGCCTTGGAGCCGAGGTCGAAGGCGAAGACCAGGTAGATGATGAAGAGGACGCCGTGGATCTGGGAGACCGCGAGCGTCAGGCCCTCGCCCTTGTCGAAGCCGTACTTGGCCACCATGCAGGCGCACAGGATCAACAACATGACGGCGGTGACGTAGGCCATTACCCGGTAGCGGGTCAGCACGCTGCGTTTCATGGCTACGAGCGTAGCCCGCTCCCCCACGCGATCTTCAGCTGCCCCTTTCCTCCCACCCACCCGCCCCTGCTCGCACCAGGCCTCCCACCGGCCCGGCACCCTCAGCCTCCCCGGAGCTCCCCCGATCGGCGCTCCGCGCCTCGTCCTCAATCGCCGGACAGGCTCACTCCCACCC
>NZ_JNXT01000048.1 GCF_000716675.1 Streptomyces alboflavus | reverse complement strand
CCCCAGCCCTCTGGCCGGTGTCCCGTGCGGGTGGGCCCCGCCCCCGCCAGGGCTTCGGCCCAGGTGGGACGCACTGCCTGCCCGGAGCCCTCCAGCCCGACCCGGCGAGGCTTTCCACCCGCCCCGGCGAAGTATTTTCAGCCCGTCCGGCGATTGAGGACGAGGCGCGGAGCGCCGATCCGGCGGGGGCGGGGCCCACCCGCACGGGACACCGGCCAGAGGGCTGGGGTCCAGGGGGCGCAGCGCCCCGGTTTCGGGAAGGGGTGGGACTGGGGCGCCCCGCGAAGGACAGCGCCCCGCCCTACGGCATCAGCAGCCGAGGCGACAGCGCCCCGCACGGCACAAGATCGACCTCGGCCCCGGCATCCCGCAGGTCGGTGAGGACGAGCTCGTCGTACATGAGGAGCCCGGACTGCTCGGGCCAGGCGATGGCCCACAGCCAGAGCCCCCGCGCCTCACCGGCGAAGACGGCCCGGTCATCGGGCGCCCCCGGCACGTGCCACATGGCCGTGGGCCGCCCGGCGGCAAGCACCTTGGCCTGGGCAGGCTTGCCGACACTCATGGAGGGCCCGGGATCGGGCCCGTCGATCCCGGCGTACCGCGCCCCGAGCCCGACCCCCAACTCCTCGGCGACAAGCACGAGTTCCCCGACACCGCCGAGCGGCGCGGGCCCGGAGCAGGCGACGGCGGTGGCCCGGCCACCACTGCGGTCGTCCCCGGCGCAGGCGACCCCGGTGAAGAGCCACCCGACGGGCAGCGGCCACGGCATCCAGACGGGCACCTGCGCGCGCCGCACGACGACCTGGAGGGCCTCGACACTGGGCGGGATCACGGGCTGCAGCGGGTGCACCGTGCCGTGCACATCGCACTGCCAGGAGTCGGCAAAGAGGCCGGGAGCCCTGACCCGGCCACCACACTTCGGGCAACTGGGTTCGCCCCTCATAGCGCCCAACGGTCCTCCCCCCTCGCCGCCCCGTCAAGGACGATCACCCGTCCGGAGGCCGCCTCCACGAAACTCCCCGCTACTTTCCCGGGCCCACCACCAGGCAAAACTAGATGTAGCTTGCATTAGTTAGCTCAGCTAACTTATTATGTGTATACGTCAACGATCTATGTCCGGAAGCACACGAAGGAGCTGCGGATGACCACCCCCACAGCCGGAGCACACGAGGACCCCTTCGACGCCGGGGCCGGAGGCCTGCTGCGGCAGCCGAAGGCGGTGTGGGCCACGGCGGGCGCGTCCGTCGTGGCGTTCATGGGCATCGGCCTCGTCGACCCGATCCTGCCGTCCATCGCCCAGGGCCTTCAGGCCACGCCGAGCCAGGTCTCGCTCCTGTTCACCTCGTACTTCCTGATCACCGCCGTGGCGATGCTGGTGACCGGCTTCGTCTCCAGCCGCATCGGCGGCAAGAAGACCCTCCTCGCCGGGCTCGCGCTGGTGGTGGTGTTCGCGGGGCTCGCGGGCACCTCGGGATCGGTCGGCGCACTCGTCGGGTTCCGCGCGGGCTGGGGCCTCGGCAACGCGCTGTTCGTGTCCACCGCGCTCGCGGTCATCGTGGGCGCCGCCGCCGGGGGCAGCGCGGCGGCGATCCTGCTGTACGAGTCCGCGCTCGGCCTCGGCATGGCCTGCGGGCCGCTCCTCGGCGCGCTGCTCGGCGACGCCAGCTGGCGCTACCCGTTCTTCGGCACCGCGGCTCTGATGGCCGTCGGATTCCTGTGCATCACGGCGTTCCTGAAGGAACAGCCGAAGCCCGCCCGCAAGACCTCGCTGCTCGACCCGCTCAAGGCGCTCGGTCACGGCGGCCTCGCCTCGGCGGCCGCGTCGGCGTTCTTCTACAACTACACGTTCTTCACGGTCCTGGCCTTCACGCCGTTCGTCCTGAACATGACCCCGTACAAGTCGGGTGCGGTGTTCTTCGCCTGGGGCGTGCTGCTCGCGGTGTTCTCGGTACTCGTCGCGCCCCGGCTCCAGAAGCGGTTCGGCTCCCTGAAGGTGCTCGGCGGTTCACTGGTGCTGCTCGCCGCGGACGTCCTCGTACTCGGGTACGGCAACCACACCGCCGCCGTCGTCTGCACCATCCTGTCCGGGGCCTTCATCGGCGTGAACAACACCGTCTACACGGAGCTCGCCCTCGGCGTCTCGGACGCGCCCCGGCCCGTGGCCAGCGCCGGATACAACTTCGTGCGCTGGTTCGCGGCCGCCGCGGCCCCCTACTTCGCGCCGAAGATCGAGGAGTGGAGCGACATCCACATCCCGTTCGTGGTCGCGGCCGTCACGGCCCTGCTCGGCGCGGTCGTGGTGTGGGCGCGGCGCGCCGCGCTCACCCACGAGGCCGAGGATCTTGAGACCCGGCACGCGACCGAGGACGGCGTGACCGTCTTCGCCAACTGACCCGGCCGGGGCGGACGTTCAGTCCAGGGACACGGACTTGCGCAGCGGATCGCGCAGGTCCGTGCCGCTGTTCAGCCACCGCTCCTGAAGCGCCCCCGCCCCGTGCACCCGCTTCCACGCCGCCTCGTTGGGCGTCATCGGGAGCAGCGGCAGGAACTGGACGGGGTCCATGGGCGCGTCCAGGTCCAGGTCCTCGACGAGGCCGCCGGGCTCGGCGACGAGGACCGAGGTGAACGGCGCACCGGGCCACAGCGGCTCGCCCACGTCCAGGGAGGCGCCCGGCGCGACCACGAGGCCTTCCACCTGCGGGGAGGCGGCGAGCACGGCCAGGGGGCGCAGCACCTTGTCGGTGTCGACGAGCCCGCCGCGTACGGACAGGACCAGTTCGGCGCGCGGCCCCTGCACGGGGTCGGCGAGCACGGCCGTGGGGTCGGTCATCGGGTGGGCGGACATGCCGAGCGTGGCGTACCGCACGACGTCCCCGTCCGTGAAGCGCACCACTTCGATGCGGTCCGTGCCCAGGAACGTCACCGCCGCGCGTGCGTCCGGTTCCCCCAGGCCACTACGGAGACGGGCCTCGACCAGCGCAAGAACATCAGCCATGACGCGAGCATAGAACTCGTCAGTGATGGGTAAAGGTGGGGGTTCGGCTGCCGGTCGGCTGATACTGTTGGCCGCTGGCCCGGGCAGCACGCAGAAGCGTCGCCTTCAAGCCCGGACGCAGGACGGCGCCTTACGCGCCAGGGACCTCCCCTACGGGGGACCGGCCGGAGGAGGTGGGGCTGCAGTGGATCGAAGTCGACCGTGCAGTACCACTCGCTCTTCCGCCCGCTGAACGTCCCGCAGCAGCGTAGCTGCGGCCGCGCGCACGGCCCCTCCCGGACGAAGCGTCCGCATCCGGACCGTACCGCGCACGACGGAAGAGCACCGCGTTTCACCTGATCTGCATCAGTAGCGTTGCTGCCACCGCGACGGTGCGGTGCTCCCCGCTTTGTGGACGTGCCAGATCCCGCAGCAGGACGTCCCCATTCCGGGCAGTTCCACCCGTCGCCGGCGGCCCTTTCGTCGAAGGAGCCTGCCCATGTCGATGATCCGTGACCTGCGTGACGCCGTGCGCCCGTCCCAGCGCAAGGACAGCACCTCCTACAGCTCGTACGACGCCACCCGCGACCCCAGCGCCGTCTCCGCCGTCGTCGACTGCGCCGTCTACCGCGACGGCCGCCGCGTCGCCTGCGACGACACCCTGACGCCGCACGAGGCGATGCTCCAGGTGCGCCGCGACGGGGGCTTCGCCTGGATCGGCCTGCACGAGCCGACGGAGGCCGAGTTCGCCGGGATCGCCGCCGAGTTCGGGCTGCACCCGCTGGCCGTGGAGGACGCCGTCCACGCCCACCAGCGGCCCAAGCTGGAGCGCTACGACGACACGCTCTTCACGGTCTTCAAGACCATCCACTACGTCGAGCACGCCGAGCTGACCGCCACCAGCGAGGTCGTCGAGACCGGCGAGGTCATGTGCTTCACCGGCCGGGACTTCTTCATCACCGTCCGGCACGGCGGCCACGGCTCGCTGCGCGCGCTGCGCCGCCGCCTCCAGGACGAGCCGGAGCTGCTCGCCAAGGGCCCCTCCTCGGTCCTGCACACCATCGCCGACCACGTCGTCGACGGCTACCTCGCGGTGGCCGACGCCATGCAGGTCGACATCGACGACGTCGAGAACGAGGTGTTCGCGGCCACCGGCAAGGGCGTCTCGCGCGGTGTCGACGCCGGGCGGATCTACCAGCTCAAGCGCGAGGTCCTGGAGTTCAAGCGCGCCGTGTCGCCGCTCCTCCGCCCCATGCAGCTGCTCAGCGAGCGGCCCATGCGGCTCGTCGACCCCGACATCCAGAAGTACTTCCGCGACGTCGCCGACCACCTCGCGCGCGTCCAGGAGCAGGTCCTCGGCTTCGACGAACTCCTCAACTCCATCCTCCAGGCCAACCTCGCCCAGGCCGCCGTCGCCCAGAACGAGGACATGCGCAAGATCACGTCCTGGGCGGCCATCATCGCCGTACCGACGGCCGTGTGCGGCGTGTACGGCATGAACTTCGACCACATGCCGGAGCTGCACTGGCGCTTCGGCTACCCGATGGTGCTCGGCCTGATCGGCACGGTCTGCTACACGATCCACCGCACGTTGAAGCGAAACGGCTGGCTCTGAGGCGCGTTGCGGGCCTCGCTAAGCTCTCCACATGACTGCTGACGCGCTGTTCGACCGCGCCCTCGTCGAGGAGGCCACGAAGAAGTCGGGGCTGATCTGGGTGCGCGGCGCCGCGCCCGAAGGACCCGTGCGGGCCCTGTGGCACGTGTGGGTCGACGGCGCGGCCCACCTCGTCGGGGACGGCCCCGGCGAGCAGCCGCTGCCCGGCCTCGTCGACGGGGCGGGCGCCGAGGTGACCGTGCGCAGCAAGGACAAGGGCGGGCGCCTGATCGCCTGGACCGCGGCGGTGACCGAGCTGGCGCCGCGCTCCGAGGCCTGGGAGGCGGCCGTCGCCGAACTCAAGGGCAAGCGTCTGAACGCCCCGGACGGGGAGCAGATGGTGGAGCGCTGGGCCGCGGAGTGCCGGGTGCTGCGCCTCACGCCGGGCGCGGCGAGCACGGACCTGCCCGACGGCTCCCTCGCGGCGGCCCCGCTGCCGACGGACGCGACGACCCGCCGTCCCGCGCCCGCGGCGCTGCCGCGGCTGCTCCTGGGACGCAAGAAGAAGCAGAAGAAGCGAGGTTGAGGGGGCGCGCCCTCACTGCGTGGGCAGCTGCTTGCCGTAGTCCACCGTCTCGTCCTTGCCGGGCTCCTCCAGGACGAACTCCTTGCCCCACTCGGTGAGCCGCAGCGTGCCCGCGCCACCCGCCCGCTGGAGCCGCAGCGGATACGGCTCGCCCTCCAGGGACACGTCAAGGGTGCCGCCCGCGCCCTCGTCCCCGGCGATCTTGATGACGCGCCGCGTGCCCGAGTCGGACCGCTCGCCCTTCGACAGCTTGCCGTGCAGGGCGAGGGTGCCGTCGAGCATCAGGTCCTTGTCGGTGAAGCCGCTCAGCTGCCGGTACGCGGGGTCGCCCGCGGGCACCTTCACGAACTTGCCGTTGAGCTTGGCCGCCGCGGCCCGGTCGCCCGCCGAGCCGCCCGCCTTGCCCTCGGTGCCCCCGGCCCCTCCGGCCCCTCCGGTCTCGTTCTGGTGCTTCCAGAAGCCCGCGTCGGCCTTCATGTACAGCTGCTCGCCGACCCGCAGCAGCTGAAACGTCCCGCCCTTGACGGTCACCGTGCCCTCGCCGCCCGAGCCCTTGAGGCGCATGTCGAGCTTGTACGTCTGACCCTTGCTGACGAGCGTGCCGGACAGGCGGACCGCGTCGGCGCCCTTGGCCGCCTGCCGCGTCTTGCTCTGGATCTTCGCCGCGGACAGCTTGCCCACGCCGTTGGTGCCCGCGTCCGGGTCCTCGCCGCCGCCCCCGCAGCCCGTCAGACCGGCGCAGCCCGCCACGAGCCCCGCGCACGCCGCCCTCAGCAGCGCCGGCCTTCGGGTACGACGGGCCTGTCGCATCGCAGTCACAGGTGGCGCTGCCTCTCGTGCGGACGTCCTCTACGGCGGCGGCCGTAGCGCGGCTACGGCCTGGCGTACCGCAGCGTACCGGTGCCGCGGACCCGCCTCGGAGCCAGTCCGTACGGACGTCTCACCAGGGCGGATACGTCCGGCAGGGGCTAGCCTGGGGCGCGTACGAAAGATCGTATAAATGCACCTGAAAGCGACATCACTCGATACGACCAGCGGTAGTGAGCAGCAGGGAGGCGCCGCGCATGGCGGCAAGCGCGCCCCGGATCTTCGTCTCGCACCTGGCCGGCACCGCCGTCTTCGACCCGAACGGCGACGAGGTGGGCCGGGTGCGGGACCTCGTCGTGATGCTCCGGGTGGGCCGCAGACCGCCGCGGCTGCTCGGACTGGTCGTGGAACTCGCCACCCGCCGCCACATCTTCCTGCCCATCACCCGGGTCACCGGCATCGAGTCGGGCCAGGTCATCACCACCGGCGTCCTGAACGTGCGGCGCTTCGAGCAGCGCCCGACCGAGCGGCTGATCCTCGGCGAGATGCTGGACCGCCGGGTGCGTCTGGTGGAGAGCGGTGAGGAGGTGACCGTCCTCGACATCTCCGTGCAGCGGCTTCCGGCGCGCAGGGACTGGGAGGCGGACCGGGTCTTCGTGCGGAAGGGCAAGGGAGGCGCCTTCCGGCGCAAGGGCGAGACGCTGACCGTCGACTGGTCGGCCGTGGACGGGTTCTCCCTGGAGGAGCACGGACAGGGCGCGGAGAGCCTGCTCGCCACGTTCGAGCAGCTGCGCCCCGCCGACCTCGCCAACGTGCTGCACCACCTGTCGCCGAAGCGGCGCGCGGAGGTCGCCGCCGCGCTCGACGACGACCGGCTCGCGGACGTCCTCGAGGAGCTGCCGGAGGACGATCAGATCGAGATCCTCGGCGCGCTCAAGGAGGAGCGCGCCGCCGACGTCCTGGAGGCGATGGACCCGGACGACGCCGCCGACCTCCTCTCCGAGCTCCCGGAGGACGACAAGGAGCGCCTGCTCACCCTGATGCAGCCGGACGACGCGGCCGACGTGCGCCGCCTGATGGCGTACGAGGAGCGCACGGCGGGCGGTCTGATGACGACCGAGCCGATCGTGCTGCGCCCCGACGCCACGGTCGCCGACGCCCTGGCGCGGGTGCGCCAGGAGGACCTCTCCCCCGCGCTCGCCGCGCAGGTGTACGTGTGCCGCCCGCCGGACGAGACCCCGACGGGCAAGTACCTGGGCGCGGTGCACTTCCAGCGCCTCCTTCGCGACCCGCCGTACACGCTCGTCGGCTCGATCCTCGACGACGACCTGCGGCCGCTGCGCCCGGAGGCCGAGCTGCCGGTCGTGGCGGGCTTCTTCGCCGCGTACGACATGGTGTCGGCGCCGGTCGTCGACGAGAGCGGTTCGCTGCTCGGCGCGGTCACCGTCGACGACGTGCTCGACCACATGCTGCCCGAGGACTGGCGGGAGTCGGAGTACCACCTCCAGGAGGGGGCCGGTCATGGCGGCGGCTGAGCGGGAGCGCGACCGGGAGCGGGAGGGCAGGGACCGGGAGACGCGGGGCCGGGGCCGGTTCCGGCTCGACCAGCCGCGCGCGCCGCGCCGCAAGCTGCTTCCCGACTACGACCCGGAGGCCTTCGGGCGGCTCTCGGAGCGGATCGCGCGGTTCCTCGGCACGGGCCGGTTCATCGTCTGGATGACGGTCGTCATCATCATGTGGGTCGTCTGGAACGTCTCCGCCCCGGCCGGCCTGCGCTTCGACCAGTACCCGTTCATCTTCCTGACCCTGATGCTGTCGCTCCAGGCGTCGTACGCCGCCCCGCTGATCCTGCTCGCGCAGAACCGCCAGGACGACCGCGACCGCGTCACCCACGAGCAGGACCGCAAGAGCAACGAGCGGTCCATCGCGGACACCGAGTACCTCACCCGCGAGATCGCCTCGCTGCGCCTGGGCCTCGGCGAGGTCGCCACCCGCGACTGGATCCGCTCCGAGCTCCAGGACCTGGTCAAGGAGCTGGAGGAGCAGCGCGGGGTATTCCCGTCCGAGGCATCCCGCGCACGTGATGTAGGCGACCGCTGACAGCCCTTTCCGGCCCCCTGCTACCGGGCCGTACCATCAAGGACATGGCTACGGAAGACGCGGTGCGCGAAGCACTGTCGACGGTGAACGACCCCGAGATCCAGCGACCCATCACCGAGCTGGGGATGGTCAAATCGGTGGAGATCGGCGCCGACGGCGCGGTCGCCGTCACCGTCTACCTGACGGTCTCCGGCTGCCCCATGCGCGAGACGATCACGAAGAACGTCACGGACGCGGTCGCCGCCGTCGAGGGCGTCACGCGCGTCGACGTGACCCTGGACGTGATGAGCGACGAGCAGCGCAAGGAGCTGGCCACCGCGCTGCGCGGCGGCACCGCCGAGCGCGAGGTGCCCTTCGCCAAGCCCGGCTCGCTGACCCGGGTGTACGCGGTCGCCTCCGGCAAGGGCGGCGTCGGCAAGTCGTCCGTGACGGTGAACCTGGCGGCGGCGATGGCTGCCGACGGCCTGAAGGTCGGCGTCGTGGACGCGGACATCTACGGCCACAGCGTGCCGCGCATGCTGGGCGCCGAGGGGCGCCCCACCCAGGTCGAGAACATGATCATGCCGCCGTCGGCGAACGGCGTGAAGGTCATCTCGATCGGCATGTTCACCCCGGGCAACGCACCCGTCGTGTGGCGCGGCCCGATGCTGCACCGCGCGCTCCAGCAGTTCCTCGCGGACGTCTTCTGGGGCGACCTGGACGTGCTGCTCCTGGACCTGCCGCCGGGCACGGGCGACATCGCGATCTCCGTCGCGCAGCTCGTCCCGAACGCGGAGATCCTCGTCGTCACGACCCCGCAGCAGGCCGCCGCCGAGGTCGCCGAGCGCGCGGGCTCCATCGCCGTGCAGACCCACCAGAAGATCGTCGGCGTGGTCGAGAACATGTCCGGCCTGCCCTGCCCGCACTGCGGCGAGATGGTCGACGTGTTCGGCACCGGCGGCGGCCAGAAGGTCGCGGAGGGCCTGACGAAGACGACGGGCGCGACCGTGCCGGTGCTCGGCTCCATCCCCATCGACGTGCGCCTGCGCGAGGGCGGCGACGAGGGTCGTCCTGTGGTCCTGTCCGACCCCGAGTCCCCGGCGGGGAGCGCGTTGCGCACGATCGCGGGGAAGCTGGGTGGCCGCCAGCGGGGTCTTTCGGGTCTCTCCTTGGGCATCACGCCCCGGAACAAGTTCTGAACCGTTCGCGTCGCGCGCCCCGCATGGCGCCCGCATCGCGCTCCGCGCTCGTCCTCAAGCGCCGGACGGGCTGATTCCCAGCCCGCCCGGCGTGCGGTCGACCCGTCGGCGGGACTACTCCGCGTAGGAGCCGATGTCCTGTACGACGGAGAACCCGAGGCCGTACGCGCTCATTCCGCGTCCGTACGCCCCCAGATGCACCCCCTCCTTCGTGGACCCGGCGAGCACCCAGCCGTACTCGGACTCCCGGTAGTGGAACGAGGTCGGGACCCCGTCCACGGGCAGGGAGAGGGTCGACCAGTCGGACCCGTGCAGGTCGTCGGCGAGGACCCAGGCGGTCTCCGTCTGCTGGTCGAGCCAGTCGTCCCGCAGGCTGTGGTCCATCTGGCCGGGCCAGGTGAAGGACAGCAGCCCCACCCCGGCGAGCCAGGCCGCGGAGGACACCGAGGTCGCCTCCAGGACGCCGGTGCCGTCGGCGCTGCGCCGCACCGGGTTGGCGGCGATGGTCACCACGACCGCGAACCGCTCCTTGTCGCCGTTCCCGAAGGAACCCTCCGCCCTGACCGACGGCTCGTCACCGTGACCGATGGAGCCGTGCTCGACGGCCCCGTCCGCGGCGGTGCCGACCTGCATCAGCCAGCGCGGTCCCGTGAAGGCCTCGTCCAGGCCGTACCAGGGGAAGGGCGCCAGCAGGTAGCCGTCGACCGTACGCCGGGCGGAGGGCACCGCTTGCGCGGCACCATCCGCGGCTGGCGCCTGCGCGCCCACCCGACTTGTCGTCTCCATGTACCCGGCCGCCTCCTCGCTCTCGTCGGTCCGGAGCGGCCCGCCCCCCTCGGGCGTCCTCACGCCGGACAACAAGGCAGGATAGCCACACCGATTCCGGATGCCGGTGAACCGGTCGGCGGAAGGGGTGTTCGCGAGGGTCCCGACCAGGCCGTACCGGGCGCCGGGCGGCGCATCTCGGACACGCACCGGCGCACGCGGGCGCCGGGGGCGGCGCGGGGTTTCGCCGGACCGCCGTGCGGTGCGTGCGGGGGCCGACGGGGGCCGTCAGGCGTCGGCGGGTCGCCTCAGGTGGCGTCCGCGTCGAACGGCGGCGGGTCGCCTGCCGCCGGTTTTCCGGGCTCGGGCCGCTTCTCCATGTCGATGCGGCCGCCACCGGAACCGTTCGCCGACGTCGTCGAGGAGCCCGCGGAACCCGTGGCCCGGCTGCCCGAGTCGTCGCCGGAATCGCTGTCGCGGCCGTGCACGGCGTCCGCGACTTCGGCCATTTCCTTCTTCAGGTCGAAGCCGTTGCGGATTTCCTTCAGACCGAGGTCGTCGTTCTCCATCTGCTTGCGGATGAACTTCTTCGGGTTCAGGTCTTCGAACTCGAAGTCCTTGAATTCCGGGCCCAGTTCATTCCGTATGTCCTGCTTCGCACTGTCGGAGAATTGGCGGATCTTGCGAATGGTCCGCGACACGTCCTGAATGAGCTTCGGCAGCTTGTCCGGGCCGAAGATCAGCACGGCGAGGATGACCAGCGTCACTATCTCGAGTGCGCCAATGTCGTTGAACACCTTGAAAGCTCCTTGCCGTCCGGACCGGGTCTACGGTACCCGGCGCGGTTGTCCGTCCGGTAGCCGCAGGGCGACACCGCGGACAACGCGGGGCGGGGTGGGGCGGTGCGGCCTGGGCGCTGGACCAGGCGGGGCCGCGGACCGCCCGTCCGCCGTTCCCCGCTGCTGCCGCCGCCCCCTGCCTACTCCCCGCTCGCCGTGCCGAGGACCAGCGTCACCTTGCGCTCGTCGCCGCCGCGCTCGACGGTCAGCTCCAGGCGGTCCTTCGGGCGGTGGGCGCGGACCTTGACGATCAGCTCGTCGCCGGAGTGCACGCGCTGGCCGTCCACGGCCGTGATCACGTCGCCCGCCTTCAGGCCCGCCTTGGCGCCGGGCCCGCCGCGGTTGACGGCGGGGCCGCCGTTCCGGCTCTCGCGCGCGATCCGGGCGCCGTCGCCGGTGAACTGCTTGTCGATGGTGACGCCGATGACGGGGTGCGTGGCCCGGCCGGTGTTGATGAGTTCCTCGGCGACGCGCTTGCCCTGGTTGATCGGTATGGCGAAGCCGAGGCCGATGGAGCCGGACTGGCCGCCGTCGGGGCCGGAGTCGTTGCCGGCGGAGCGGATGGCGCTGTTGATGCCGATGACACGGGCCCGGGAATCGACGAGGGGTCCGCCGGAGTTGCCCGGGTTTATGGGCGCGTCGGTCTGCAGCGCGTTGACGTACGAGACGTCGCTGCCGTCGCCCTTCTCGCCGCCCGCCGTGATGGGGCGCTCCTTGGCGCTGATGATGCCGGAGGTGACGGTGTTGGCGAGGTCGAAGGGCGCGCCGATGGCCACGACGGGGTCGCCGACCTGGACGTTCTCGGAGTTGCCGAGGGGCAGCGGCTTGAGCCCGCGGACGCCGGAGACCTTGACGACGGCCAGGTCGTAGCCCGCGTCACGGCCGACGACCTTGGCGTCGGCGGTCTCGCCGCCGCTGAAGGTGACCGATATGTCGCCGCCGGAGCCGCCGGGCTCGACCACGTGGTTGTTGGTGAGGATGTGGCCCTTGGCGTCGAGGACGAAGCCGGTGCCGGTGCCCGCGCCGTCGTCGCCGCGAACGTGCAGCGTCACGACGCCGGGCAGGGCGCTCGCCGCGATCCCGGCGACGCTGTCCTTGGACCGCTTCTGGGACCCGGACTCGGCCTGCGGCAACTCCACGTCGCCTCCGAACCCACCGTCCCGCTCCAACTGCGCCCCGACGACCCCGCCGATCCCACCCGCGACCAACGCGATCAGCGCGGCCCCGAGAACCAGCACCCGCCGCCCCCGCCGACGCCGCTGCCCCTCGGTCTCGACGGCGGCACCGGTCTGCTGCAGCGGCGCACTCCAGGGGTCATAACGCTGCCAGGGCCCACCGGGCCCGACGACACCGTGCCCAACGGCTCCTGCTCCGGCGACCTCCGGTCCGGGGTTCGGCTGGGCGAACGCGTCGGCCCCAGGCGGGGGCGTTCCGTGGGTTGGGGTGGCGGGGGTGGGCATGGCCTGGGGCTGCGTCCCGTGTGCGTGCGGCACGTGTCCCTGGGCAGCTGGCTGCTGAGGCGTACTGGGAGCCGGGGCGGCGGGCGCGGGCATGCCCTGGTGCAGGGGGGTGGGGGCCTGGGTGCCGTGCGGCGGGACCTCGTGGGTGGGGGTGCCCTGGGCGGGCGTGCCGTGGAGGGGCGCGCCGGGAGCTTGCTGGCCGTGTCCCTGGGTTCCGCTCTGCCCCTGGGTTCCGCTCTGCCCCTGACTTCTCTGTTCCTGACTTCCGGGGTACGGGGCTCCGGCTCCGGGCGGCGGTGTGCCGTGCACGGGGGCACCAGGGGCCGGGGCACCGGGTATGGGGGCGCCGTGGCTCTGGGCCCCGTAGACGGGGGTGCCTTGGGCCGGGGTCGCCACGGGGTGCTGTACGGGCGGGGCGGGGGCCCAGGGCCCGGGCTCGCCGTAAGGCGGCGTGCTGTACGGGTCGGGGTCGTGCAGGGGGCGGGGGCGGTCGGTGGGGGCCCGCTCGGCGGGTGCGGTGCCAGCGGGCACGGGGACACCCGCACCGGCCGAGGACGCGTCCGCAGGGCCACGACCGGCAGGTGTGGCGTCAGCGGGCACCGCGTCCTGGGCCACCGACCCCTCGGACACAGCACCGCCCGGCACCGCACCCTGGGCCACCGCCTCACCCGGCACCGCATCCTCCGGCCCCGACCGTTGAGTCACCCCGCCCTGCGGGCTCGCACCGCCGACCGCAGCACCGCCGACCGCCGCGTCCCGGCCCGGAGCTGCCGCGTCCCGGCCCGGGGGCATCGCGCCCCGAGCCTCCCCGCCAGGGGCCACCTGCTCACCAGACGCCCCCGCCGAACCATTCCCGCCCTCAGGCCCAGTGCCAACGTCCATGCTCTCCCCACAACTGGCCCGCGGCGGACGCCGATTACGTGCTTGTCGCCGGGTCCGCCGAGTCCCCGGCGGGCACGGCCCACCGAGGATTCAACCAGGTCTGCTTCGCCGACGTGCAGCTCACGTCGGCGAAGGGGGGTGGTGGGCCGTCAGTGGTACTGCCTGCCGTAGAGCGGGTCGGGCCTGGGGGTGGCCTTGAGGGTGGAGTCCACCGTGGCGTTCAGGGTGAGGCCCTGGGGTGTGCCGTCCCTGGACTCGTCGGCGACGGCCCGCACCAGCGGGGACATGACGCCCGCCCCGGCCAGGAGCGGGGCCGTGACCTGCGGGGTGTCGGGCCCGTGCCCGGGGCGCAGCCGGGCGCCCGCGAGCAGGGGCGCGGCGGCCGTGGTGGGCGCGAGGGCCGGGGACCGGGGTCCCTGGACGGAGAGCGGATTGGCGCCGCGACGCCGCACGGAGTCGGGCACGGCGGCGTTGGCGGTGCTCGGGGAACGCAGCGGCGAGGCGTTGCTGTTGGCTGCGCCGACGCCGCCCGCGCGCTGCTCGCCCGCGGTCAGGGGCGTGCCCATCGTGACCCCGCCGAGTGCTATCGCGGCCAGCGACACCGCCCCGGCCGCGGCGAACGCGAACCGGCGGCCGAGCCAGACGGACCGCTCGGCCTCGGGCCGGCCGACGTCATGGATGCGGAAGCCGCGCCGCTCACTGGGCAGCACCGCGGCGTGGGCGCCCGAGGGGTCGTACCCGGCGAAGGGCTCGGATCTTCCCCCGCGAATGCTGAGGACACCGCCCTGGGGCAGGCCGGTGCTCTCCGACGACCCGGTGGCGAACCCGTCGTCGACGGGCGTGCGCGGGCCCCCGGACCGACCGATGTCGTCGATGTCGGCGGCGGGAAGGCTCTGAAGGCGGGCGAGGAAGCTCTCGCTGGGGGGCGGCGCCGCGGTCTGCGCGAAGACGTTCTTGAGGCGGCGCTGCGCGTCGGCCTCGGCCTTGCACTTCGGACAGGTCGCGAGATGCGCGAGCACTCGCTCGCGCGCGTCATGACCGAGCTCACCGTCGACCAGCGCGGCGAGCCGGTCCCCCAGGTGCTGCTCGGCGAGATGCCGCTCGGCAGGATTGGACCGTGATCCACTCACGCGGTCGCGCCCCCTCCTCCCAGCGCCACGGCTCCGCTCACGGCCAGCGAGCGGCGCTCGGCGCGGGCCTCGGGGGAACGGTGCTGGAGGGCCTTGCGGAGCTGGGAGCGACCGCGGTGGATACGGCTGCGGACCGTACCGAGCTTGACGCCCAGGGTGGCGGCGATCTCCTCGTACGAAAGGCCTTCGATGTCGCACAGGACGACGGCGGCACGGAACTCGGGCGCGAGGGTGTCCAGCGCCTGCTGGACGTCCGCGTCGAAGTGGGTGTCGTTGAACACCTGCTGGGGGGACGGCTCGCGGCTGGGGAGGCGCTCGGCGGCGTCGTCACCCAGGGCGTCGAACCGGATGCGCTGCTTGCGGCGCACCATGTCCAGGAAGAGGTTCGTGGTGATGCGGTGCAGCCAGCCCTCGAACGTGCCGGGCGTGTACGTCGACAGCGAGCGGAAGACGCGGACGAAGACCTCCTGCGTGAGGTCCTCGGCGTCGTGCTGGTTGCCCGTCAGGCGGTAGGCGAGGCGGTAGACGCGGCCGCTGTGCGTGCTGACGATCTCTTCCCAGGTGGGAGGAGTCCACGCCTGCGATTCCGCGTCAGCGGCAAAGGTCGCGGTCTGAGCGGAGTCGGTGGCGCGGGAACGGTCAGCGGTGTCGGTCACGGATTTCGGCTTGCCCGCGAATCCGAGAAAGCGCTTGAGTGGCCTTCTCCGATCTGCGCGCGCAGCCGCACCTCCCCTGTCGGCTCTGGTGGTGTCCAGTGGAGCCCCTACCATAACCACCTCGCCCGTTAGCTCCGGATAAGCGTTTTTACGTGAATTTGGTACTTGGCTCTTGCCGTACCCGGCGCGTCGGGTCTGCGTCACGCAAACTCCGCGAGCCGACTTGAGTTCCAGATCCATGTCTATGCCCCCGCTGTCCTCACACCCCTTCTAAACGCACGGTCCCATCTGCGGGTTCCCGGCCCCAACGGATACAGTCACGGCCAGGCAACCACGGGGACAGGAGAGGGCCATTACCGGCAACCGGCAGACGAGCTGGGCGTTCGCCGACGCCTTTGTCGCCGAGGACGAGGCGCTGCGGTGGGCCCGGGACCGGGCGCGGGAGGCCGGGCTGCGCTCGGTGTCCCCCGGCACCGGCGCCGCGCTCGGCATGCTGGCCGCCACCGTGGACGCCAAGGCGGTCGCCGAGATCGGTACGGGCACGGGAGTGTCGGGCATCCACCTGCTGCACGGAATGCGCCCCGACGGCGTCCTGACCACGGTCGATCCGGAACCGGAGCGCCAGCAGTTCGCCCGCACGGCCTTCCGCGCCGCCGGTTTCGCGGGCAACCGCGCCCGCTTCATCCCCGGACGCGCCCTCGACGTGCTGCCCCGCCTCGCGGACGGCGGCTACGACCTGGTCTTCTGCGACGGCGACCGCACGGAAGTCCTCGACTACCTCGCTGAATCGTTGCGCCTGCTCCGTCCGGGCGGCCTGGTCTGCTTCGAGGGCGTCTTCGCGGACGGCCGCACCGTGGACTCGGGACCGCAGCCCGTGGAGGTGCTGCGGCTGCGTGAGCTGCTGCGGGCCGTCCGCGAGAGCCAGGACCTGGTGCCGTCGCTGCTCCCGGTGGGCGACGGCCTCCTCTGCGCCGTCAAACGCTGAGCGCTTCGCTGGATCTGCCGCGCTGTGCCGTCTTGGATCTGCGGGTGCACTGTGGCTGGTCACGCAGTTCCCCGCGCCCCTTCGGGGCGCTGCCGTACCGCAGCGGTATCCGGACGTTCACGCAGGCCGCGGGCCCCACGGCGGCCCCTCGTCGTCCAGCCCCCCGTCAAGCTCACGTATGCCTTCGGCCCCCGTACACAGCGCTGCCCCGGCTCGTCGTACGATGCCGGGGCAGTGCAGAAAAACGGTGAACCCTGTGGGCGCTTTCGCGTCAGCCGACAACCTTTTTCAGGGCGTCGCCGAGGGCGTCGGCCTCGTCGGGGGTCAGTTCGACGACAAGTCGACCGCCGCCTTCGAGCGGAACGCGCATGACGATGCCCCGCCCCTCCTTGGTCACCTCGAGCGGGCCGTCGCCCGTCCGCGGCTTCATGGCCGCCATGCTCGTTCCCCTTCCTGAAACCAGCTTGTCGCAGCCGACAACCCAGGTGTCAGCGGCATCGAACACATTGCTTCCAGGTCATTATCCCGCATCGCGGGACCCGATGACCAACATCAGTCGGCATCGCTTGCGCAACGCGCGTCCGCAAAACCACTCAATTCGGCGATGTGACTGCAATACTTCGCCGCCCCACACGCTTCTCCCGCCCCGCGCACTTTGACGCAGGTCACATCGGCGGCGGCGTACCGAGGGCCGATGATCTAGGTCATGCTGGGCCCGAAGCCCACCGGGCAGCGGACCACACGACAGCGGACCACAGGACAGCGGAGGGGACCCACCATGGCCGACACCGTGCTCTACGAGGTGAGCGACGGGCTCGCGACGATCACGCTGAACCGCCCCGACGCGATGAACGCGATGAACGTCGAGGCCAAGGTCGCCCTCCGGGAGGCGGCGCGCTCGGCCGCGGCGGACCCCGCCGTGCGCGCGGTGCTGCTCACCGCCACCGGACGCGCCTTCTGCGTGGGCCAGGACCTCAAGGAGCACGTGGGCCTGTTGCAGGAGGACCGCGAGACCGGCTCCGGGCAGACCATGAGCACGGTGCGTGAGCACTACAACCCGATCGTGCGAGCCCTCACCGGCATGCCGAAGCCGGTCGTCGCCGGGGTCAACGGCGTGGCGGCCGGCGCGGGCTTCGGCTTCGCCCTCGCCGCGGACTACCGGATCGTCGCGGACACGGCGTCGTTCAACACGTCCTTCGCGGGCGTCGCGCTGACCGCCGACTCCGGCGTCTCCTGGACCCTCTCGCGCCTCATCGGCCCGGGCCGCGCCGCCGACCTGCTGCTCTTCCCGCGCGGCATCAAGGCGCAGGAGGCGTACGACCTGGGGATCGCCAACCAGGTCGTGCCCGCCGCCGAGCTCGCGGAGACCGCCCTGAAGACGGCCCGCGCGCTCGCCGAGGGCCCGACCCTGGCGTACGCGGCGATCAAGGAGTCGCTCGCCTACGCCGCGGGGCACAGCCTGGACGAGGCGCTGGACAAGGAGGACGAGCTGCAGACCCGGGCGGGCGCCTCCGAGGACCACACGATCGCGGTGAAGGCGTTCCTGGACAAGGCGAAGCCCAAGTACCTCGGCCGCTGAGCAGCCCGGGGCCTCAGGCCCCGTCCCCTCAGGCCCCGTACGCTCAGGCCCCGCCCGCCTCGCGGACCACACAGTCCGCGAGGTGGTCGTTCACCAGGCCGCAGGCCTGCATCAGGGCATACGCCGTGGTGGGTCCGACGAAGCGCAGGCCGCGCTTCTTCAGCGCCTTGGACAGGGCCGTCGACTCGTCCGTGACCGCGGGCACGTCCGCGAGGGTCCGCGGCGCCGGGCGCCCGGCCGGGTCCGGGGCGAACGACCAGATCAGCTCGTCCAGTTCACCGGCGGGCCAGTCGGCGAGCACGCGCGCGTTGGAGATCGTCGCGTCCACCTTCGCGCGGTTGCGGATGATCCCCGCGTCGGCGAGCAGCCGCTCCCGGTCCGCGTCCCCGAACTCCGCGACCGCGGCGATCTTGAAGCCGGAGAACGCGGCGCGGAAGCCCTCGCGGCGGCGCAGGATCGTGATCCACGACAGGCCCGACTGGAACGCCTCCAGGGACACGCGCTCGAACAGCGCGTCGTCGCCGTGCACCGGGCGGCCCCACTCCTCGTCGTGGTACGCCACGTAGTCCTCGGTGGACAGGCCCCAGGGGCAGCGCAGGCCGCCGTCCGGGCCCGGGATCGCCCCGCCGCTCATCTGCCGTCCTCCGGTCGCTCGTCCGACGGCGCGGGGGCGCCGTGCCGCTCCTGCCCGCGCTCCGCCGCGTCGTACTTCTTGAACAGGCCGGGTCCGCCGACCGCCGTCGCCTGGGCGCCCGCGAGCGCCGACTCCAGCTCGGCGATGCGGGCGTCCCGCTCCGCCAGCTCGGCGGCGAGCCGGTCCAGGCACTCGTCCACGTCCACCATCCGATAGCCGCGGACCGTCATCGGGAAGCGCACCGCCTCCACGTCGGCGCGGCGCAGCGGGCGGTCCGGCGGCAGCGGGTCGGTCAGCCGCTCCGGCGGCGCCTCGGGCAGCGCGCCGCTCTCCCCGCCGCCGAGGACCGCGAGGGTCACCGCGCCCACCACGACGACGAGGGCGATGACCAGGAACAGGAACATGACCATCTCTGCGGTCCCCACGCTCGGATGCCGGCCGCACCGCGGCCGACACGGAAACTGTCTGGCTCCGATCGTGCCATGCGGGTGTGACAGTTAAGGTCGCAGGCGGCCGGACCGCGAGGCCGGACAGAAGAACGACAAGGAGGCTCACAGGGGATGCTCAGGCTGGGCAGGCGCGAGTTCGACGCGCACGAGCCGGTGATCATGGCGATCGTGAACCGGACCCCGGACTCCTTCTACGACCAGGGGGCCACGTTCCACGACGAGCCCGCCCTCGCGCGCGTGGAGCAGGCCGTCGCCGAAGGCGCCGCGATCATCGACATCGGCGGGGTCAAGGCCGGGCCCGGCGAGGAGGTCACCGCCGAGGAGGAGGCGCGGCGGACCGTCGGCTTCGTCGCCGAGGTGCGGCGGCGCTTCCCCGACGTCGTCATCAGCGTCGACACCTGGCGGCACGAGGTCGGCGAGGCCGTCTGCGACGTCGGGGCCGATCTGCTCAACGACGCCTGGGGCGGGGTCGATCCCAAGCTCGCCGAGGTCGCCGCGCGGTACGGGGTGGGGCTCGTGTGCACCCACGCCGGTGGCGCCGAGCCGCGTACGCGGCCGCATCGCGTCCAGTACGACGACGTCGTCGCCGACATCCTCCGTGTGACCGTCGGGCTCGCCGAGCGGGCCGTCGGGCTCGGTGTGCCGCGGGAGTCCGTGCTCATCGATCCCGGGCACGACTTCGGGAAGAACACGCGGCACTCCCTGGAGGCCACGCGGCGGCTCGGGGAGCTCGTGGACACCGGGTGGCCCGTGCTCGTCTCCCTCTCCAACAAGGACTTCGTCGGGGAGACGCTGGACACTCCGCTCAAGGAGCGGGTGGTGGGGACGTTGGCCACGACCGCTGTGTCCGCGTGGCTGGGGGCGCAGGTGTATCGGGTGCATGAGGTCGCCGAGACGCGGCAGGTGGTGGACATGGTCGCCACGATCGCTGGCCGTAGGCCTCCAGCGGTCGCCCGGAGGGGGCTGGCGTAGGCCCTGCCGGGGGCTCCCCAACCCCGCCCCTTCCCGTAACTGGGGCTCCGCCCCAGACCCCGCTCCTCAAACGCCGGAGGGGCTAAATATCTCGCCGCTGCGGCAAGGTTTCAGCCCGCCCCGGGGAAGTTTCTAGCCCGTCCGGCGTTTGAGGACGAGGCGCGAAGCGCCGATCAGCGGGGTCCAGGGGCGCAGCCCCGGTTTCGGAGAAGGGGCGGGACTGGGGCGCCCCGCGAGGGCACCGCCTAGCGGCCCACTTCCTTCGTCACCAGCGCCACCGCCTCCTCCACCTCGTCCGTGACGTGGAAGAGGAGGAGGTCCTTCTCGGAGGCCTTGCCCTGGGCGACCACGGTGTCGCGGAGCCAGTCGACGAGGCCGCCCCAGTAGGCGGTGCCGAAGAGGACGATGGGGAAGCGGGTGACCTTGCGGGTCTGGACGAGGGTGAGGGCCTCGAAGAGCTCGTCGAGGGTGCCGAGCCCGCCGGGCAGGACGACGAACCCCTGGGCGTACTTCACGAACATGGTCTTGCGGACGAAGAAGTAGCGGAAGTTGACGCCGATGTCGACGTGGGGGTTGAGCCCCTGCTCGAAGGGCAGCTCGATGCCGAGCCCGACGGAGATGCCCTTGGCCTCGCGGGCGCCCTTGTTGGCGGCCTCCATGGCGCCGGGCCCGCCCCCGGTGATGACGGCGAAGCCCGCCTCGACGAGCGCCTTGCCGATCCGGACCCCGGCCTCGTACTCGAGGGTGCCCGGCCGCGTACGGGCGGAGCCGAAGACGCTGATGGCGCTGGGGAGTTCGGCGAGCGCGCCGAAGCCCTCGACGAACTCGGACTGGATGCGCATGACCCGCCAGGGGTCGGTGTGCACCCACTCGGTGTCGCCCTCGGTGTCGAGGAGGCGCTGGTCGGTGGTGCCGGGCGTGATCTGATCGCGCCGCCGCACCACAGGACCCAGGTGCTGCTCCTCCGGCGGACCCTGTGCTTCCGGACTGCCCATGAACATCCCCTTCCACTGCCGGTCGACCCCGGCCCACCCGCACGGCCGCGCTCAACTCGTTCGTTGTGCCACTTCAGCGTAGGTCTACGGGCGTTACGCGGGGCGTAACTCCAGAAGTCGGGCGGCCGCGTCCGGCCGTGACCGGGCTCAGTCGGTCAGCCAGGCGCGCAGCCGGGCCTCGGCCTCGGGGATCTCGGACGCCCGGACGCGCTCGTCGACCTTGTGGGCGAGGATCGGGTTGCCGGGGCTGTAGTTGACCGCGGGCACGCCGAACGCGCTGAAGCGGGCGACGTCCGTCCAGCCGAACTTGGGCCGCGCCTCGCCGCCGACCGATGCCATGAAGGCCGCCGCCACGGGGTGCGTGAGGCCGGGCCGGGCGGCCGGGGAGTGGTCGTCGACGATGAACTCGTCGATGCCGCAGTCGGCGAAGTACTCGCGCACGAACGCCTCGGCCTCCTCGGGCGTGCGGTCGGGCGCGTAGCGGAAGTTGACGACGACGGTGCACTCGTCGGGGATGACGTTGGTGGCGACGCCGCCCTCGATGCGGACCGCGTTCAGGCCCTCGTGGTACTGGAGTCCGTCGACGACGGGCTTGCGCGGCTCGTACGCGGACAGCTTCTCCAGGATCGGCGTCGCGGCGTGGATCGCGTTGGAGCCCATCCACGCGCGCGCGGAGTGCGCCCGCTCGCCCTTGGTCTTCAGGAAGACGCGCAGGGTGCCCTGGCAGCCGCCCTCGACCTGGCTGTCGGTGGGTTCGAGCAGGACGGCGAAGTCGCCCGCGAGCCAGTCGGGGTGGGCCTCGGCGACCTTGCCCAGGCCGTTCAGATGCGCGGCGACCTCTTCGTTGTCGTAGAAGACGAACGTGAGGTCGCGGTTCGGCTCGGTGACCGTCTGGGCGATGCGCAGCTGCACCGCGACGCCCGCCTTCATGTCGCAGGTGCCGCAGCCCCACAGCATGCCGTCCTCGTCCAGGCGCGAGGGGACGTTGCCCGCGATCGGCACGGTGTCGATGTGGCCCGCGAGGACCACGCGCTCGGCGTGGCCCAGGTGCGTGCGGGCCACCACGTTGTTCCCGAACCGGTCGACCGTCAGGTGCGGCAGGGCACGCAGGGCCGTCTCGATGGCGTCGGCGAGCGCCTTCTCCTCGCCGCTCGGCGACGGGAAGTCGACGAGCGCGGCGGTCAGCGCGGCGGCGTCGAGCGTGAGGTCGAGCGGGGCCGCGCCTGCCGGTGCGGTCGTGGCTGCGGTGTGAGCTGGCGTCCGGTCCATGGCTTCGACCCTAACTCTCCGCGCGGGGACCACCCGCCCGGGCCCGTCCGCTCCAGTACCTTGGGGCGCGTGTCCGGAACCGCCGCCTCCGCTCGGCGCGGCCGCCTCCCGCGCATCGGGGTGGCCGTGGCCGTCCTGCTCGCGGTCGTGGGCTACGGGGTCATGCAGTACGTGTCCGGGGAGCCGGGGCCCCGGTGCGCGGTGGTGTCGGGCGACGGCGACGGGGCCGCGTACGAACTGAGCGTGGAGCAGGCCGTGAACGCCTCGACGGTCGCGGCCGTCGGCACCCGGCGCGGGATGCCGGAACGCGCCGTGACGATCGCCCTCGCGACCGCGCTGCAGGAGTCCGGCCTGCACAACGTCCGCCACGGCGACCGCGATTCGCTGGGCCTGTTCCAGCAGCGGCCCTCGCAGGGCTGGGGCACCCGGCGGCAGGTCATGGACCCGGTGTACGCGGCCGGGCGGTTCTACGCCCGCCTTGCGGAGGTGCCGGGCTATGCGCGGCTGCCCCTGACGGTGGCCGCGCAGCGGGTCCAGCGCAGCGGCTTCCCGCAGGCGTACGCCAAGCACGAGCCGGACGCCGTCCTGCTCGCCGCCGCCCTCACGGGCCGGGCGCCCGCGACCCTCACCTGCGAGGGGCGGCCCGGCGCGGACCCCGGCGGCCCGGAACGGGTGCGCCGGGCGCTGGTGCGGGACTTCGGGGCGGAGGTCCTGCCGAAGGGCGACGCGGCGGGCGGAGTGGTCCGCGTGCCGGTGCCGGAGGCGGTCGCCGCGGGCGGCGGCGCCGCGCGACGCGGCTGGGAGCTGACCCACTGGGCCGTGGCCCACGCCTCCGCGCTGCGCATCGAGCGGGTCTCGTACGCGGGCCGCGAGTGGCGGGCCCGGAGCGACGGTTACGGCACGTACACGCCATCCACCGGGGATTCTGTGGATTCCGCTGCGAATTCCGGGGATTCTGTGGATTCCGCGGATTCTGCGGATTACGGGCATGGATGGCGAAAGGCGGAGGCCGGTCCGCAGAAGTCCGAAGTGAGCGAAAATACCGGGTCCGACGGTGCCGCGCATGACTCCGGCGGCGCATCCGGCGGGGTCGGCACGGGCCCCGGGCCCGCCGGTGAGGTCCGAATCGTCACTGGGCAGTAGTGCGGCCGATCACTCGAAGGGGGCATGGCGGTCGCCGCGCGGTGACACCTGTGGCGGATGTTCGCGCGACCCTTCGCGCATGTCACAAAGCCCTTGGGAACAAAGGGTTTCACGGGGTTCAAGCCGTCAGACGCGAACGCTGTTTGCCCGATTTTATCCGGACCTGATTATGCGACGCATTGCCAACTCTTTACGTTGGCGCACCGCAACCTTCAAGGCCTTCGAGCGGTAGTCACTGCGTCCGAGCGCCGCAGTCCGCACCGCGCCCCGCAGTACGGATCGGCCGGGCACCTCACACGTTCTCTCCGTTCTGAAGGAGCATCATGTCCCTCCCCCTGACCCGTCGGATCGCCCGTGCCGCGCTGCTCGTTGCGGCAGCGGCACCCGTGGTCGGTGCGGCCGGCTCCGCCAGCGCCGCCGAGCTCCCGGCCGCCCCCGCGCTCAGCGGGGTCACCACCCTGGACGGCGCGAACGTGGGCGACGCCGTCGACGACGCGGCCCGGAACGTGACCGACCTGGCGGGGCAGGCGGGAAGCAAGGCCGTGAAGAACGCCGCACCCGCCGCGGGCAACGCCCTCGGCAAGAGCGTGCGGACCGCCGCGCCCGCCGCCCAGCAGGTCGGCGGTGACCTCGCCGGATCCGCCGGTGACGTCGTCGGCGACACCGCGGGCACGGCCACCCAGGGCGGCCTGCCCACCGACGCGCTCGGCAAGGGCGCCCCGACCGACCAGCTCCCGCTCAAGGGCCTGCCGCTCGGCTGACCCGCCGCGGACACACGACCGATCCACCCGCGTACGCACTCCCCGCCCGCGTACGCCGAAGGGGTGCGGGAGGCCCACCGCCTCCCGCACCCCTTCTTCGCGTCGTGCGCGCCCCGGCAGCGCCGGGTCCCGCCTCACCGCAGGCGCGACACCGCCGCCGCCACCCGCTCGTCCGTCGCCGTCATGGCGACCCGGACGAAGTTCCGCCCGGCCTCGCCGTAGAAGTCGCCGGGCGCCACCAGGATGCCCAGGGAGGCGAGGTGGGCGACCGTGTCCCAGCACGACTCGTCGCGGGTGGCCCACAGGTACAGGCTCGCCTCGCTGTGCTCGATGCGGAAGCCGTGGCCGAGGAGGGCGTCGCGCAGGGCCGTGCGGCGGGCGGCGTACCGCTCGCGCTGCTCGTGGACGTGCGCGTCGTCGCCCAGGGCGGCCACCACGGCCGCCTGCGTCGGGGCGGACGTCATCATCCCGCCGTGCTTGCGGATCTGCAGCAGATCGCCGAGCACGTCGGCGTCACCGGCCAGGAACGCCGCCCGGTACCCGGCGAGGTTCGAGCGCTTGGACAGCGAGTGCACCGCGACGAGGCCCTCGAAGGAGCCGCCGCACACGTCCGGGTGCAGGACCGACGTCGGCTCCGCCTCCCAGCCCAGTTCCAGGTAGCACTCGTCGCTCGCCACAAGCACTCCGTGGCCGCGCGCCCACGCCACGACGCGCGTCAGTTCGTCCTTTGACAGGACACGGCCGGTCGGGTTCGAGGGCGAGTTGAGCCAGAGCAGCTTCAGGTCCGTCGGGTCGAGGCCCGCCGTCTCGGGGTCCGCCGCGAGCGCCTCCGTGTCGTACGTGACGTACTCCGCGCGGGCCAGACGGGCACCCACCTCGTACGTCGGGTAGGCGAGCCGCGGGTAGGCGACCTTGGAGCCGGGGCCGAGGCCGAGCTGGGTCGGGAGCCAGGCCACGAGCTCCTTGGAGCCGACGATCGGGAGCACGTTCCGGTGCGTGACGCCGCGCGCGCCGAGGCGGCGCTCGCACCAGCCGGTGAGGGCGTCGCGCAGCTCCGCGGTGCCCCACACCGTGGGGTAGCCCGGTGAGTCGGCGGCGTCGATCAGCGCCTTCTGGATCAGCTCGGGCACGGGGTCGACCGGGGTGCCCACGGACAGGTCGACGATGCCGTCCGTGTGGGCGGCCGCCGTCGCCTTGTAGGGCTCGAGCTTGTCCCAGGGGAAGTCGGGGAGGCGGTCGCGCGGCGACGCTCCACGGGTGCCGGACGGGCGGTCGGTGGGTCCAGACACGGACGGGCTCCAGGGGTGTGTAGTTCGACAAACGCCCCGGTCCCGTACAGCGGAAAGAGCCGTACGGGACCGGGGCGGCGCTCGTGCGGCCGCTTACTGGTTCTGCGGCGGCAGCGCGGCGATGAAGGCGTGGTCGCGCTCGATCAGGCCGAGCTTGCTGGCACCACCGGGCGAGCCGAGGTCGTCGAAGAACTCGACGTTCGCCTTGTAGTAGTCCTGCCACTCTTCAGGAGTGTCGTCTTCGTAGAAGATCGCCTCGACCGGGCAGACCGGTTCGCAGGCTCCACAGTCGACGCATTCGTCCGGGTGGATGTACAAGGACCGCTTGCCCTCGTAAATGCAGTCGACCGGGCACTCCTCGATGCACGCCTTGTCCTTGACGTCGACACAAGGCTGCGCGATGACGTAGGTCACGCTGTCGTTCCTCCTCGATACGGGCGTTGGCGGGCCGTCCTCAGGCTCCGCTCGCCTGGCGCGCGGGAGCGCGGCGTCGTCGATGCCCGCACCTAGTATCTCCGTTCCCGGGCATGATCCGAACAGGAGGGGCGTACAGAGCTGTGGAATTCACCGCCGGCGGACGACTCGAGGTCCGAATCACCCCATCTGACGTGGGCAAACGTGTCTCTGTCCGACGCCTGGTCGAAGGTGGGGCGCCGTCACAGGAGTTCACCGACACGGTGGGCGTTCTCACATCGTGGACTGACGGTGTGCTGGTGATCACACGCAGGGACGGGGAAATCGTCCGGATCGCCCAGGAAACGCTGGTCGCGGGCAAGACCGTGCCCGCCACGCCCGCCCGCCGACGCGGCCCCGCGGCCACGTACGAGGAGCTGGCGCGGGTCGCGGCGCGGGCCTGGCAGCCGGTGGAGAGCGAGCGGCTCGGCGACTGGGAGCTGCGGGCCGCGGTGCAGGAGCCGTCCTCTGGAGATTCCACCGGGCGCCGGGCGGGGTTCACGCGGCGCGCCAACTCCGTGCTGCCGCTGGGGGATCCGGGGCGCCCGCTCGACGAGGCGCTCGGCTTCGTGCGGCGCTGGTACGCCGACCGGGGGCTGCCCGCGTACGTGCAGACCGCGACCGGGGGCGCGGGCACGCAGGAGCGGCTGTGCGCCGAGCTCGTCGAGCGGGGCTGGGAGCGGGAGGTGAGCGCCGAGCTGCGGGTGGGCGCGCTCGCGCCGGTCGGGGACCTCGACGTGGAGACCGGGCACGTGGCGCTCTCGCGGTCCGTGGGCGCGGACTGGCTCGGCCGCTACCAGCGGTCCGGGGAGGTCGGGCCGCAGGTCCTGCACGTGCTCGGCAGCGGCCCTTCGGTGTGGTTCGCGACCGTGCCCGGCGGCGAGGGGCCGCCCGCGGCGATCGGGCGGTGCGTGGTCGACGGGCGGTGGGCCGGGTTCATGGCGGTCGAGGTGGATCCGGCGCGGCGGCGCGCGGGCCTGGCGACGGCCGTGATGGCGGCCCTCGCGCGCCGGGCGCTCACGGAGGGCGCGTCGGCCGCGTGGCTCCAGGTGGAGCAGGACAACGGCGGCGCGCGGGCCCTCTACGACCAGATGGGCTTCGCGACCCACCACCACTATCACCACTACCGGGAACCGGAACGAGACGGTCCGGGTGGTGGCGTAGGACAGTGAGCCACCGCGGGGAACCGTCGAGGGGGTGACCCGGAAGGGTGACGGGAGGTGAAGGGCCGGGGAGGCCGCCCGGGTCGTGACGGGCGGTGCGCGCGTGAGCTGTCCTGAGTGACGGAAACGACCAAGACGCGGTCGGTCCGGACGACGGAGAGTGCGGACAGCGGGCGCGGGCATGAGCGGTGCGATATGGCCAGTCACCGGGGGGCCCGACGCTTACGGCTAAGGTCCCCCGGGAATTTGCCTCACCGGCAACGCGACGGGGGACACCGCACGACCGCTCCACCACAGGCCCCAGGGGCACCGCCCGACCTCGGCGCCCCGGCGACCGCACCACCGGCAACCGCACCACGGATGAACCCGACCGGAGAATCCCACCGGTGCCAGACAGAAACGACAGAGGCACGGATGCGCGCACAGCCCGCGAAGTCCAGTGAATGGCGGCGCAGGTTCGCCGACGAGGCCAGGTCCGAGCGGCCGGACCTGTCCCTGTTGTGCCTGCTGCTCAGCGGGGAGGCGGACCCGGAGCTGGACGAGGCGGGCATCGACGCGGCGCAGATCGAGCTGGACAAGCTCGCCGGACAGCTGCCCTTTCGTCCCGGCGGGCCACGCGAATGGGCGGCGGCGGCCGCCGAACTCCTCGGCGGGCAGCACGGGTTCCACGGCAGCCCGCCGGACTACCAGCGCCTGGAGTCGTCCCTGCTCCACCAGGTCCTCAGGCGCAGGCGGGGCCTGCCGATCCTGCTCTCCGTCGTCTGGATCGAGGTCGCCCGGCGCGCCGGGGCGCCGGTGTACGGCGTGGCGCTGCCCGGCCATTTCGTCGTCGGCTTCGGCTCCCCCGACGCCTACGGCAAGCCGGAGCAGGTGCTCGCCGACCCGTTCAACGGCGGCCGGCTGCTGTCCACCGAGGACGCCGAGCAACTGGTGGCGCAGGCGTCGGGCGGCAGGCTGAACCCCTCGCTCCTGTCGGCGGCCGACCCCCTGAACATCATGCTGCGCATCCTCAACAACATCCGCGCCTGGGCCGCGGCCCGCTCCGAGCGCTCCCACGTGGCGCTGTGGGCCCTTGAGCTGTCCCTGCTGCTGCCCTCGCACCCGGCCCGGCTGCGCTACGAACGCGCCCATCTGCTGGTCGAGCGCGGCGACTTCCTGGCGGGCGCGCGGGGTCTGGACGAGTACGCCGAGGTGGTGGCGTCGATCGAGCCGACGACGGCGGAGCGGGTGCGCCTGGAGGCGCGGGCGGCGCGGGCGAAGCTGAACTGAGGGGTGGGGGGGCGGCGCCGCTCTGGAGGGCGGGGCGGGCGCGGAGCCGGGCTGGAAGGGCCGGGGGCGCGCGGTGTTCGTATGCGATGACCGTAGGCGGTCTCCGTAGGCGAAGTGCTTGGCCCGGGCATCGACCGGTAGCGATCGGTCCGGACGGGCACCACGGACGTATGCACCCCCGACCCGCACGGACCACACCGTGGCGCCGGGCCTTCGCGGCCGAGGCCAGGGCCGAGCGGCCCGACCTCGCGCGGCTGTGCCTGCTGATCGGCACGGAGGCGGACCCCGCCCTCGACGCGCGGGGCATGGCGGCGGCACGGCGGCGTCTGGACCGGCTCGCGGCCCTGCTGCCCGCCGGTCCCTGCTGCCCGCGCGCGTGGGCGGCCGCCGTCGCCGAACTCCTCGGCGTGCGGTGCGGGTTCGGCGGGCGCCCCGGCGACTACCAGCGCCTGGAGTCGTCCCTGCTCCACCAGGTCCTGCGGCGCGGGCGCGGCCTGCCGATCCTGCTCTCCGTCGTCTGGATCGAGGTCGCCCGGCGCGCCGGGGCGCCCGTCCATGGCGTCGCCCTGCCCGGCCACTTCGTCGTCGGCTTCGGCCCGCACGACGCGTACGAGAGATGCGTACTGGCCAATCCCTTCGACGGCGGACGGGTCCTGAGCCCCCTGGACGCGCAGCTGATGGTCGCCGGGGCCACCGGGGCGCCGCTCGACCCCGCGATGCTGCGGCCCGCCGGTGCCCTGGACATCGTGCGGCGCGTCCTCAACAACATCCGCGCCTGGGCCGCCACCCGCCCCGAGCGCGCCGACGTCGCCCTGTGGGCCGTCGAACTCGCCCTGCTCCTGCCCGCGCACGAGAACCGGCTGCACTACGACCGGGCTCAGCTCCTCGTCCGGCTCGGCGACTTCCGCACCGGCGCCGCGGAACTCGACGCGTACGCCGAGGCCCTCGCCGCCGACGACGAGGAGGCGGCGGACCGGGTGCGCAGGCAGGCGAGCGCGGCGCGGGCACGGCTCAACTGACCGGTCCGGCGGGGCGGCTCGGTCCGGCGGCTCGACCGGGCAGCTCGACCAGGCGGCTCGACCGCGCAGCTCGACCCGCCGCTCAGAGCCAGCCCTTCTCGCGGGCGATGCCGACCGCCTCCGCGCGGTTGCGGGCCGCCAGCTTCTGGATGGCCGTCGACAGGTAGTTGCGGACGGTGCCCTGGGAGAGGTGCAGGGCGGCGGCCAGCTCGGCGTTCGTGGCGCCGTCGGCCGCGGCGCGCAGGATCTCGCGCTCGCGGGCCGTCAGCGGATTGGCGCCCTCGGCCAGGGCGGCGGCGGCCAGTGTGGGGTCGATGACGCGCTCCCCCGCGAGGACCCGGCGCACGGCGTCGGCGAGTTGGGACGCGGGCGCGTCCTTGACCAGGAAGGCGACGGCCCCGGACTCCATGGCGCTGCGCAGATAGCCGGGCCGCCCGAAGGTGGTGAGCACGACGACCTTCAGCTCCGGCAGGGCCTCGCGCAGCTCCGCGGCCGCCTCGATGCCGGTGCGGCCCGGCATCTCGATGTCCAGGAGCGCCACGTCCACGTCCCCCGCCCGGGCGGCGTCGAGGACCTCGTCGCCGCGGGCCGCCTGTGCGACGACCTCGATGTCCGGCTCCAGGCCGAGCAGCGCGGCGAGCGCCTCACGGACCATCGACTGGTCCTCGGCGAGGAGCACGCGGATGGGGCGGGCGGGGGTGTCGGGGGCGGGCCCCGTGCCGGGCGCCGACGCCGTCCCGTGGACGGGCCCCGTGCCGGGCGCCGACGCCATCCCGCGGGCGGGCCCCGTGCCGCCGTCCGCCCCGGTCCCGCCCGCTGCCCCCGTGGCCTCCACAGGCCCGTCCGTACCGCTCATGCGGACGATCCTAGGGCGGTGGGTGCGGCGCCCTCCTGGGGGCCCGCGACCAGCGGTACGCGCGCCGCGAGCCGGAACCCCGGCCGGTCACCGCCGTGCCACCGCCGACCGCCGAACACCCGCCCCGCCCCTGCCCCGCCCCCGGACGACACGTCAAGGACCCCGCCGACCGCCTCAAGGCGCTCCGTGAGCCCCGTCAGGCCATTGCCCTGCCTGCCGGGCCCGCTGCCGGGCGGGAGGCCCACGCCGTCCTCCCCCGGGCCCACCCCGTCGTCCTCGACCGCGAGTTCGAGGAAGGGCCCGGCGAGGGTCTGCCGACGGGTCAGCGTGACCGCGCAGCGCCGGGCGCCGCTGTGCCGTACGACGTTGGTGACCGCCTCGCGCAGCGCCCAGGCGAGCGCGGCCTCCCGCTCCTCGTCCGGCGCGGTGTCGCCGCGGGGTGTCTCCAGGGGGACGTCGGCGTCGATGCCCGCGGCGGTGAGGGCCGTGCGGGCCCCGGCGAGCTGCCCGGCGAGGGTGAGCCGCCGATAGCCGGTGACGGCCTCGCGCACGTCCACCAGGGCCTGACGGCTGACCTGCTCGATGTCCGCGACCTGCTGGGCGGCCTTGTCGGGGTGGTCGGGCAGCATCCGCCCGGCCAGCTCGCTCTTCAGGGTGATCAGGGACAGGGAGTGGCCGAGCAGGTCGTGCAGGTCCCTGGAGAGGCGCAACCGCTCCTCGTTGGCGGCCAGTTGGGCGACCGTGGCGCGCGCCTGGCGCAGTTCGACGGTGGTGCGGATCAGCTGCCGCACGCCCGTCATCGCGAACCCGACGAGGAGCGTGGTCACGCCGAGGCCGGGGAACAGGTCGGCCGCGTCGGTCTCCCCCGTGCCGATCGCCACCATCAGGAGCGTGACTCCCGGGATGGCCCACACCGCCCGCCGCATCGGAAGCACCGCGCCCGCCGCCACCGCCACGTACACGAACAGACCGAGCCAGGCCGTCCCCATGGTGACGGCGAGGACCACCGCGAGGACGGTGAGGCCCGCGAGCGTCACGTACACCACGCCCCACTCCCGGATCCTCGTGGTGTACCGGAAGACCAGCGTCAGGTAGCAGCCGACGAACGCCGTCAGGCCCAGCGAGCCGAGGACGGTGGCGGTGCCGCCGTGGCCGCCGTCGATCAGGTCGTTCACGGGCCCGGCGAGGAAGACCAGCCAGATGCCGATCCAGGCCAGCTTCACGCGGGCCTGGCGGCGGTCGAGGACGGGCTGCCCGAACGAGTGCATGGGGTGCCGGTCGGGGTCGTGTGGTTCGTTCACGCCTTCAGTGTGTCCTTCCGGTACAGCCAGGCCGCGCCGCCCGCGAACAGCAGGAAGTACGCGAGGAGCAGCACGACGTCCCCGGCGTGCGGCGCGCCGCCCAGCTCGATGGCCCTGCCGAGGGCCGCGTACGCGTGGGTCGGCGTCCAGTCGGCGAGCGTCTGGAGCCAGTGCGGGAACGTGGTGGTCGGCATCCACAGGCCGCCGAGCAGGGACAGGGCGAAGTACAGGATCATCGTGATGGGCCGCACCGCGTCACCCGTGGCGCTGTAGCCGACGGCCACGCCGAGCGCGGCGAAGCAGAGGCTGCCCGCCCAGATCGCGCCGGTCAGGGCCAGCCACTGCCAGGCGTCCAGGCGTACGTCCTTGACGGCGGCGGCGGTCACGAACACCACCACGATCGACGGCAGGCTGACCACGGCCGCGCTCGCCGTCTTCGCGAGGACGTAGCCGCGCCCCGGCAGGCTGGTCAGCCTGAGCTGGCGCACCCAGCCGCTCTGCCGCTCCTTGGCGATGCGCTCGCTGTTGCCCATCAGGACGGCGGTGAGCGCGCCGAACGACGCCATCGACACCATCATGAACGCGGGCAGGGCGAGGCCGGTCCCGGCGACCTCGGTGGTGCTGTCGGCGCCGCCCGCGATGATCACGAACAGGAGCGCCGGGTAGATCACGGAGAAGAACAGGAACTTCTTGTTCCGCAGGGCGCGCCGGACCTCGAGGGTGACCAGGGCGCCGGAGGTGAAGCGCGGGCTGCCCGAAGTAGGAGCGTTCGGTGTGGTGTGCGTGGTCATGTGGTTCTCCTTCTGAAGGCCGCGGGTGCGGGCCGCCTCGTCGATCGCTCCGCTCGTCCCGCTCACGCCGACCTCGCCTCCTCCGCCGCCGTGATCGCGACGAAGGCCTGCTCCAGGCCGAGGCCCGCGACCTCCAGGTTCCGCGGGTGGACACCGAGGCCGTACAGCGCGTACACGGTGGCGTCGGCATCGGTCGACTGGAGCCGGACGGTGTGGCCGGAGAGGTCGAGCGCCGACAGGAACGGCAGCTCCCGCAGCCGCTGTTCGACGGCCGCCGCCCCGTCCGCGCGCAGCTCGTCCAGGTCGAAGCTGACCTTGCGGGCGCCCGCCCGTGCCTTGATCTCGGCGGCCGTGCCGTCGGCGAGGAGCCGGCCGCGGTGCAGGACCAGGACGCGGTCGGCGATCGCGTCGGCCTCCTCCAGGTAGTGCGTGGCGAACAGGACGGCACGGCCCTGGTCGGCCTGCTCGCGCATGGTCGCCCAGAAGGCCTGGCGTGCCGTGACGTCCATGCCGGTCGTCGGCTCGTCGAGGACGATCAGGTCGTTGGCCCCGGCGGTGGCGAGGGCGAACCGGACGCGCTGCTCCTGGCCGCCGGAGAGCTTGTTGACCCTGCGGTCGGCGATCTGGGCGATCCCGGCGGCGGCGAGGACGTCCTGGACGCGGTACGGGCGCGGGTGCAGGTCGCAGGCGAGCCGGACCAGCTCGCCCACGGTGACCTCGTCCATGAGGCCGCCGGACTGCAGCATCGCGCCGACCCGCCCCGCGGTGATCGCCTCGCGCGGGCCGGTCCCGAACACGCTCACCGTGCCGCTGTCCGGGCGCCGCAGGCCGAGGAGCAGGTCGAGCGTGGACGACTTGCCCGCGCCGTTCGGCCCGAGCAGCGCCACGGTCTCGCCCGGATACAGGTCGAGGCTGAGCCCGTCCACCGCCACCACGTCGCCGTACGCCTTGGTCACCCGGTCGAAGCTCACGGCGCTGCCGGCTGCCTCCGCGGCCGTGCCCCGGGCCGTGCCCGCCGTTGTCTCTGTCGTCGTCATGTGCACCATCGTTGCTGGTCACAGCGGTGTCCCGGCAGTGTCGTGTGTGACCGGACCGGGATGACAGGTGTCATGTCGTACGGGTGACGGAGCGGCGGGCCGTCCGGCCGGTCGGCCGGAGGAACGCGAAGGGGCGGGGTGCCTTCCGGCACCCCGCCCGTTTCGTTTCGCTGCCCGTTTCGTTTCGCTCCGGCTTCGGCTAGCTCGGATTCGTCTCGATCACGCCGATCCGCTCCGCGGGCGTCTTGCCCCGGAGCGCCTTGCCCATGGCCACGGCGACGTCCGTCGGCTGGACCGGCGTCTTCTTGCCGTTGGCGCGCTGGATCATGATGCCGTCGAACGTGTTGCCGTAGAGCTGCTTGAGCGCCTTGAGGTCGTACGTCTCCGTGAGCCTGCCGCTGCTCGCGGGCTTCGCGCCGAGGATCTGCGGCAGCGACTTGGCCGGGCCGAGGGGGATCGACGCGCTGGTCCCCTTGACGCTGATGGTGACGTTGGCGGACATGGCGGGCTTCGCGAACCGCGTCATGAACGCGTCGACCTCGGCGTCCGAGACCGTCGGCTTGCGGTTGGTGACCGGCACCGCGACCGTGCCCGCGCTGCCCGTCTCGACCTGCTTCTTGTACGCGGCGGCGACGGCCTCGGACGCCTTGGCCGCGTCGATGCCCTTGCCCGCCTTGCCGTAGACGGCGACGGCCTTGCCGGGCACGAACTTGACCGTGCCCTCCTTGGCCGAGCCCGAGCCGCCCGCGGCGCGCTCCAGGGCGGCCGCCAGCTTCTCCTCGTCGACGGGCATCTCGGGCTCGACGACGCGCTCGCCGCCGAAGAGGCCGCCGATCACCGACACCGGGTTGTAGTCGCTGCCCGCGGCGGCGCGCACGGTGGCCTGGCTGTCGAGGGTGAGGCCCGCCTGGTCCGGCTTGAGGGTGACCTGGTCGCCGCCCACCGTCAGCTTCAGGGGCTTGTTGACGCGCTCGCCGAGCGCCGCGTCGAGCTTCTTCACGGCCTCGTCGCGGGTGCCGCCGCCGACGTCGACACCGAGGACGGTGGTGCCCTTCGGTACGTCGGCGTGGTTCATCAGGAGCCCGGCGCCATAAGCGCCGCAGCCGAGGACGACGACCACTCCGCCGAGCAGGACCAGCTTGCTGCGGCCCTTTTTCTTCTTCTTGGCCGCGGGCGCCGCCGGCACGTTCGGCTGCACCGGCTCGGGCAGCTTCGGCGGCGTGTGCGGACCCGGCTCGTCGAGGTGCGCGCCAGGCGCGAACGGCGAGTTCTGCGCGGGCGGGACGACGGGGATGCCGCTGTTCAGCGTGTCGCCGGAGACGTTGCCGCCGGGGCCGCCGGGCACGCCCGCACCGGGCCCGCCGGGGACGGGCGGACGCTGGCCGGAGGCGGGCTTCTGCGGCGTGAGGATGGCGGTGTCGTCGCTGAGGCGGGGGGTGACGGGGGCGCCGGGGCCGTTGGGGGCGACGGGGTTGCCGGGGGCGCCGGGAGCACCAGGTCCTCCGGGGCCGCCCGGGGCACCCTGGCCGCCGGGTCCGCCAGGTCCGCCCGGGCCGCCCGGGCCGTCGCCCAGCGGGCCGCCGTCGGGGAAGGCGTCCGAGCCCGAGCCGTAGCCCGCGCTGCCGTAGAGGTCGGTGCCGTTCGGATAGCCGCCGAGGTCGGGCCCGGGGCCGGGCGGCAGCATCGGGCCGTCGCCGGTGACCGGTCCCCCGGTCGGCCCGACGGGGCTCTGGCCGGAGGCTCCGTACTCGCCCTCGCCGCCGGAGAAGTACGGCAGGTCCCCGCGCTGCGACTCACCGCCGCGCGGCCCGCCCGAGCCCAGCGGCCCGTTCGCGACGGCGCCGGACACGTCGTACGCACCGGTGCCGGACCCCGCACCCGGACCGCCCGAACCGGAACCGGAAGCGCCGGAAGCGCCGGAAGAGCCGGAGGACGGCGAGCCGGAGGACGCCGCGGGACCCGGTGCACCCTTCGGGGCGGACTTGCGCGGCGCGAACCAGTCGCTGGCCTTCTCGTCGCCGTCCTCGCCGCCCGCGGCGCCCTGGGGCGCGGCCGGACCCCCGGAAGGGGCGGCACCGGCGGCCGGGGAGGCGGAAGCGGAGGATGCTCCGGTCGAGGAGGGACCCGACAGACCCGTCGCGCCCGCGCCGCTGAGGGCGCTCGTGCCCGACCCCGCGCCCCCGGCGCCGTCCGCGCGCCGGTCGTCCGCGCCTCTGTCGCCGTCGGCGTCACCGACGGGCGTGCGCATGACGACCGGGGGGATCGGCCGCGAACCGGGGATGTTGATCCGGATGCGGGTGGTCAGCGTGGTCTCGGTCTTGGGTTCGTCGTTCCGCTCGTCGCCGGCACCCCGGCCGACGCCGTCCGGACCGCCCTCGGGCGCGGCGCCCTGTGCGGGCGAGCCGTACGGCGGCGTGCCCGACGGGTACGCGGCCCCCGTGCGTCCCTGGGGACCGGAGGACGAACTGTCAGTTTCACGACTCAAGGCAGGTTCTCCTGGTTGGCTCCACCGCCCGTTTCGACCACTCGGGCGGCTCGGCGGCGCGCACCACCATACTGGCCGCCGCCCACGGTCATCCCGTGACCGGCGTCAAACCCGTGCGGGACACGGGCTCAAGTGGTACGTCACTTGCCAAGTCGGGCGTCGGACGCGCCCGGTTGCGGTGACTGCCCGAGGGTGGCACACATCACAGCCACCCCCATACCGCCCAACAGGAAGACGTACGAGCCGAGGCCGGCGCCGAACACGAAGTCGCCCTCCGGCCGGGTCGCGGTGAGCAGCATGACGGCGACGAGCCAGCCTGCGGCGGGCGCGATCGCCCCGCCCCGGGTGCCGGTGGCGCGCGAGCCGCCGTAGAAGGCACCCGCGGAACCGGCGAGCGCGAGCAGCAACCCACCGGGGAACCAGCCCTGTTGGGCGAGCGCGCCCGCCACCCCGACGACCGTGCCGAGCAGGAAGAGCCCGGCGTACGCCACCAGGCGCACGGCGTTCAGCGGCTGCGCGAGGAAGCCTCCGGGCGCCGCGGACGCACCGGCGCGGCCGGAACCGGCGGCCGTGCGGGCGGGGGTGGCGGCGGCCTTGGCGGCGCCGCTCTTGCCGCTTCCGCTCCCCTTGCCGACGGCTCCGGCACGGGCCGCCTTGGCCGAGGACGACGAAGACGAAGACGAAGACGAAGATGAAGAGGACGAAGCCCTCGAACGCGCGCTCACTTCGCTCCCTCCGCCACGCCGAGCCCCGCGAAGAGATCCGTCTCGCGTCCGCCGTCCACCGTGCCCGCCTCGCCTCTCACCAGTTCGTAGTACTCCACGTCGAAGATCGGCTGCGCCAGGCCGTTGGACAGGGCGAACAGCCGCTCGTGGACCTCGACCTGGGTCGCGTGGGCGCGCATCGCCGCCGCCTTGGCCGCCCCGAAGGCCCGTCCGTCGATCTCCGTCGTGACGCGCTCGTCGTCGGTCACGCCGGGCACGTCGGCCACCGTGGCGAGGGCGGTGAAGGGGGAGGCGGGCAGCTCGTCCGGAAGCCGCCGGAAGCGGTCCTCGACGGTGGTGCGGGGCGCGCGGTTCCAGTAGACCTTGGCGACGGTGTACGCGTCGCCGAGGTCGGCGCGGAAGGCGGGCTCGGCCGCGAGCTCGACGGCGCGCATGGCGACGCGGTGGGCCTGGATGTGGTCGGGGTGGCCGTAGCCGCCGTCCGGGTCGTACGTGACGAGCACCTGCGGGCGCAGTTCGCGGATCACCTCGACGAGGTCGGCCGCCGCCTCGTCGACGTCGGCGGACCAGAAGGCGCCGGGGCGGTGGTTCTGCTCGGTGCCCATCATCCCGGAGTCGCGGTAGCGTCCCGCGCCGCCGAGGAAGCGGTGGTCGGTGACGCCGACCTCCTTCATCGCGGCGGCGACCTCACCGATGCGGTGGGCGCCGAGCGTGTCCTCGCGGTCGGCGGCCAGATGGGCGAGGTCGGGCGGGATGACCTCGCCCTCCTCGCCGAGCGTGCACGTCACCACCGTGACTCGGGCGCCCTCGGCCGCGTACTTGGCCATGGTCGCGCCATTGTTGATCGACTCGTCGTCGGGGTGCGCGTGCACGAGCAGCAGGCGCCGGGCGGGCTGTTCCGTCATGGGAACAGCCTACGAGCCCGGAGCGCGCCCGCCGCGGGCCCGTGAGCCCCTCGCGCCCGCTCGCCTCCCGCTCCCCCGTCCCCACGCCCGCCCGCCCCGGTCCATCCCCCTTTGTCACCCTCTGCCCCTTGATCACCGGGCCCCTGTCCCCCCGCTCCCCTCGCCAGGTCGAGCCCGGCCGCGGCGGCCCGTACAGCGGATGCCGTCAGAACTTGATGTCCTCGATGACCCCCGCCAGGTTCGTCGACAGCTCATCGATGGTCGGTGCGAGCGACGAGCTGGCCAGATAGAAGCCGAGCAGCGCGCAGACGATCGCGTGGATCGTCTTGAGCCCCTGTTTCCGCACCAGCATGACCACGATGATCGCCAGCAGCAGCACCACCGATACCGAGAGTGCCACGGCGGTTCACCTCCCATTCCCATCACGCGACAACGTTCCGACCGACTGCCCCGAGCCGCCTCGGGACCGCCCCCTGCGTCCGGCCGACAGGACCCAACTCGCCGTGCCAGCAAGGTCATACCCACCAAGCGCTACGGATCATAACTATGTGTCGAGCCACATGAGTCGGAGCACCGCAGCACAAGGGGCGCATGAGCCATAGGCTCGGGGAATGACCATCGAGACCCCGGAAACCGACGGGCCCAAGGACGGTGCCGCGCAGCGGCTTTCGTTCCCGCGCCAACATGCCCGCACGCAGCGCTTCTCCCTGGGCGCGCCGCGCGCCTTCACCGTGGCCCCCGACGGCTCCCGCGTCGTCTTCGTACGCTCCGCCTCCGGCACGGACCGGACGGGCGCGCTCTGGGTCCTCGACCTGGCCGACGGCGGTGCCGAGCGGGTCGCCGCCGATCCGCGGGCGCTGCTCGACGGCTCCGCGGAGCGCCTTTCGGCGGCGGAGCGGGCGCGGCGCGAGCGCAGCCGCGAGGGCGGCTCCGGCATCGTCGGGTACGCCACCGACGCGGCCGTGGAGCTCGCCGCCTTCGCCCTGTCGGGCCGCCTCTTCGTCGCGGAGCTGCGCGCGGGCACGGCTCGCGAACTGTCCGTCCCCGCCCCGGTGATCGACCCGCGGCCCTCGCCGGACGGCCGTCACATCGCGTACGTGTCCGGGGGCGCCCTGCGCGTCACGGGCGCCGACGGCGAGGGCGACCGGGCGCTCGCGGCGCCGGACGCGGTCGAGGCGGACACGGTGACGTACGGGCTCGCGGAGTTCATCGCGGCCGAGGAGATGGACCGCCACCGCGGCTTCTGGTGGTCGCCGGAGTCCGACCGGCTCCTGGTGGCGCGGGTCGACGACGCGCCCGTGCGGCGCTGGTGGATCGCCGACCCGGCGCACCCGGACCGGGAGCCGGCGTCGGTCGCCTATCCGGCGGCGGGCACCGACAACGCCGACGTGCGGCTGTTCGTGGTCGGCCTGGACGGGGTGCGCACGGAGGTCGCGTGGGACCGGGCCCGCTACCCCTATCTGGCGCGGGTGCACTGGTCGGCGGACGGGGCGCCGCTGCTCCTGGTGCAGGCCCGGGACCAGCGCAGCGCGCTGTATCTCGCGGTGGACCCCGACAACGGCTCGACGCGGATGGTGCACGCCGACGAGGACGCGGACTGGCTTGAACTCTTCCCCGGTTCGCCCTCGTGGTCGCCCAGCGGGCGGCTCGTGCGCATCGCCGACGAGGGTGGCGCGCGGGTGCTCGCGTGGGGCGAGCGGCCGCTGACGAGCCCTCAGCTGCATGTCCGCGCCGTGCTCGACGTGACCGAGGACTCCGCGCTGATCTCGGCGTCCGCGGGTTCCGGCGCCGCCGATCCGGAGATCGGCGAGGTGCATGTCTACCGCGTCAACGAGCTCGGCGTGGAGCGGGTCTCGCAGGAGCCCGGGGTGCACTCGGCAGTCCGCGCGGGCGAGGTCACCGTGCTGGTTTCGGCCACTCTTGACCGTCCCGGCTCACGGGTGTCCGTGCTGCGCGACGGCAAGCAGGTGGCGACCGTCGCCTCGCACGCCCAGCGCCCGGGGCTCACCCCGCGCGTGACGCTTATCGAAGGGGGCGCGCGGCGGATTCCGTGCGCCGTGCTGCTCCCCACCGGGTACGAACCGGCGGACGGGCCGCTTCCCGTACTCATGGATCCGTACGGCGGTCCGCACGGGCAGCGTGTGATGAAGGCCCACAACGTCTACCTGACCTCGCAGTGGTTCGCCGACCAGGGCTTCGCCGTCGTCGTCGCCGACGGGCGCGGGACGCCGGGGCGGTCGCCCGCCTGGGAGAAGTCCGTCAAGGGCGATCTCACCCGGACCCTCGACGACCAGGTCGAGGCGCTGCACGCGCTCGCCGAGCGCTTCCCGCTCGACCTCGGCCGGGTCGCCATGCGCGGCTGGTCCTTCGGCGGCTACCTGTCCGCCATGGCCGTCCTGCGCCGCCCCGACGTCTTCCACGCCGCCGTCGTCGGGGCGCCCGTCACCGACCTCCGCCTGTACGACACCCACTACCAGGAGCGGTACCTCGACGATCCGCGGACCTCGCCCGAGGCCTACCGCAACAGCTCCCTCGTCTCCGACGACGGCCTCGTCGACCCCGGTGAGCCGCACCGTCCGATGCAGATCATCCACGGGCTCGCCGACGACAACGTGGTCGTCGCGCACGCCTTGCGGCTGTCCTCGGCGCTGCTCGCCGCCGGGCGGCCGCACGAGGTCCTGCCCCTCTCCGGGGTCACCCATATGACCCCCCAGGAACAGGTGGCCGAAAACCTCCTGCTGCTCCAGGTCGACTTCCTGAAGCGCGCGCTGTCCCTGACCTGACCGCTCCCCGTCCACGGACGGCTGGCCGCCGGGGTGACCGGTCGGGGTGACATGGCGCACCCCGACCGGTCCAACGGCACCCGCACGGCCGTACTCCCCACCCTGCCCGCCCCGTGTCTCCCCCACGGGTCAACGGGGTTGCCCTGATGTTTCCTTGCCCCAGCCCCACCCCTTCCCGTGGGACAGTCCTCCGCCGAATCGGCGCTCCGCGCCTCGTCCTCAATCGCCGGACGGGCTCTCTCCCACCCACCCGCCCCGGCTATCGCTTCGGCCCGGGTGGGACGCACAGCCTGCCCGACGCCCTTCAGCCCGCCCCGGCGAAGTTGTTTTCAGCCCGTCCGGCGTTTGAGGACGAGCGCGGAGCGCGATTCGGGGGTGCGCCCGGGCGAGGCTGAGGGTTCCGGGCTTTCGGGCAGGCCCGGGACAAGTCCGGGCGGGCGGGTGGGAGAAAGCCCGTCATGGGGGTACCCCCTGCTCCTTAAGAGCTTGGGGGAGTTTGAGGACGAGCGCGCAGCGCGATACGGGGGTGCGCCCGGGCGAGGCTGGAGGTGCCGGGGGTTCGGGCAGGCCCAGGGCGAGTTCGGGCGGGCGGGTGGGAGAGAGGCGGACCCACCCGCACGGGGCCGCCCTCCGAGCCGCCGCTCACGGCACCACGTGCTTCTCCTCCGCGAAGTGGCAAGCCGAATCATGCTCCGCAGGCCCCCCGACCCCCCGGAACTCCGCCGGAACGGCAAGAGCGGGCACCTCCAACGCACACCGCTCCTGCGCCTTCCAGCACCGCGTCCGGAACCGACACCCGGAAGGGGGATTCGCGGGCGACGGCACGTCCCCGCTCAGAATGATCCGCTCACGATGCTCCCGGGCGTCCGGATCGGGCACGGGCACGGCGGACAGCAGCGCCTGCGTGTAGGGGTGCGTCGGATGTTCGTAGATCTCGGCGTCGGTCCCGGTCTCGACGATCCGCCCGAGGTACATGACCCCGACCCGGTCGGAGATGTGCCGCACGATGGACAGGTCGTGGGCGATGAACACGTACGAGAGGTGGAATTCACGTCGGAGCCGGTCCAGGAGGTTGACGACCTGCGCCTGGACGGACACGTCGAGCGCGGAGACGGGCTCGTCGGCGACGATGATCTCGGGCCGCAGCGCCAGCCCCCGCGCGATGCCGATGCGCTGGCGCTGACCGCCGGAGAACTGGTGCGGATAGCGGTTGATGTACTCGGGGTTGAGGCCCACGACGTCGAGGAGTTCCTGGACCTTCTGCCGACGCGAGCCCTTCGGCGCAACCTCCGGGTGGATCTCGTACGGCTCCCCGATGATGTCGCCGACGGTCATGCGCGGGTTGAGGGAGGTGTAGGGGTCCTGGAACACCATCTGGATGTTCCGGCGGACCGCCTTCAGCGCACGCCCCGACAGCTTGGTGATGTCCTCGCCCTTGTACTGGATCTCCCCGGCGGTGGGCCGCTCCAGGTTGACGAGCATCTTGGCGACGGTGGACTTCCCGCAGCCGGACTCCCCGACGATGCCGAGGGTCTCCCCGGCGCCGAGTTCGAAGTCGACGCCGTCGACGGCCTTGACGGCGCCGATCTGCCGTTTGATGAGGATGCCCTGCGTGAGCGGGTAGTGCTTGACGAGCCCGCGCACCCGGAGGAGCGGCTCGGTCGTGACCGGCTTCTCGGCCACGCCCGCCGTCTTGGCCATGTCAGCCACGGAGGGTCTCCTTCCAGAAGTGGCAGGCGCTGCGCCGCTCCGCGGTGAGTCCCTCGTACGTGACCCGCGCGAGCGGCGGGACGTCGGTGCGGCACACGTCCTGGGCCATCGGGCAGCGCGGGTTGAAGGCGCATCCTGGCGGGATGTTCATGAGGTTGGGAGGCAGGCCCTTGATGGCGAAGAGGTCCTGGCCCTTCTGGTCCAGGCGCGGGATGGATTCGAGCAGGCCCTTGGTGTACGGGTGCGCGGGGGCCTTGTAGATCTCGTGCACGGGGGCCTTCTCGACGATGCGGCCCGCGTACATGACGGCGATGGTGTCGGCGACGTCGGCGACCACGCCGAGGTCGTGGGTGATCAGGATGAGGCCCATGTGCAGCTCGCGCTGGAGCTCGGCGAGGAGTTCCATGACCTGGGCCTGGACGGTGACGTCGAGGGCGGTGGTGGGCTCGTCGGCGATGATCAGGGAGGGTTCGAGCGCCATCGCCATGGCGATCATGATGCGCTGGCGCATGCCGCCGCTGAACTGGTGCGGGTACTGGGTGACGCGTTCCTTGGCGGCCGGGATGCGGACCCGGTCCATCAGCTCGACGGCCTTGGCGCGGGCGTCCTTGCGGGACATCCCGCGGTGCACGACGAACATCTCGCCGAGCTGGTCGCCGACGCTCAGCACGGGGTTCAGGGAGCTGAGGGCGTCCTGGAAGATCATGGCCATGCCCGCGCCGCGGATCTTGCGCCGCTCGTCCTCCTTGAGCTTCAGCAGGTCCTTGCCCTGGAAGAGGATCTCGCCGGAGGTGATGCGGCCCGGCGGGATGTCGAGGATGCCCATGACGGCCTGCGCGGTGACGGACTTGCCGGATCCTGACTCGCCGAGCACGGCGAGGGTCTCGCCCGCGTCCACGGCGTAGTCGACGCCGTTCACGGCCTTGGCGACGCCGTCGCGGGTCCTGAACTCCACGTGCAGGTCGCGGACTTCGAGCAGCTTGGCTGCCGGGTCGGTTGCGGTGCCGGTTGCCGTGTGGGATGCCGTGGTCGCCATGGGCGCCTACCTCAGCTTCGGGTCGAGGGCGTCGCGCACCGCGTCGCCGAGCATGATGAACGCGAGCACGGTGACCGCGAGGGCGCCCGCGGGCCAGAGCAGCATGTGCGGGGCGTTGCGGATGTACTGGGACGCGGCGGAGATGTCGATGCCCCAGCTCACCGTGGGGGGCTTCAGGCCGACGCCGAGGTAGGACAGGGTGGCCTCCAGGGCGATGTAGGTGCCGAGGGCGATGGTCGCGACGACGATGACCGGAGCGACGGCGTTGGGCGTGATGTGCCTCAGCAGCATCCGCGAGTTGGAGGCGCCGAGGGCGCGGGCGGCCTGGACGTAGTCGTTCTGTTTGGCGGTGATGACGGAGCCGCGGGCGATGCGGGAGATCTGCGGCCAGCCGAGCAGGACCATGAAGCCGATCACGGGCCAGACGGTGTTGCTGGTGACGACGGAGAGCAGCACCAGGCCGCCGAGGACGACGGGGATCGCGAAGAAGATGTCGGTGATGCGGGAGAGGATCGCGTCCCACACGCCGCCGAAGAACCCGGCGAGCCCACCGAGCACGCTGCCGAGGACCGCGACGCCGAGGGTGGCGCAGACGCCGACGGTGACGGACGAGCGGGCGCCGTACACGGTGCGTGTGTAGACGTCGCAGCCCTGGCCGTTGAAGCCGAAGGGGTGGCCGGGCGAGGAGCCCTTCTGGGCGTTGGCGAGGTCGCAGTCCAGGGGGTCGCCGGAGGCGATCGCGGAGGGCCACAGCGAGATGAAGACCAGGAAGAGGATGATCAGGCCCGAGATGACGAAGACCGGGTTGCGGCGCAGGTCGTGCCAGGCGTCGGACCACAGGCTGCGGGCGGGGGCGGCGGCGCCGGTGCCGCCGGGGCCGCCTTCGGGACCGCCCGGGGCCAGCGTCGTCGCCTCACTCGCCGCGAGGTCCATCGCGCCGCCCGCGCCGGTCCCGGCAATGGCGCCCTCGGCGGGCTCATGGGGTTCAGGCATAGCGGATCCTCGGGTCGAGTACGGCGTACAACAGGTCGACGATCAGGTTCGCGAGGAGGAACACGAGGACGAGCACCGTCACGAACCCGACGACGGTCTGGGTGCTCTGCCGCAGGATCCCCTGGTAGAGCTGGAAGCCGACGCCGTGGATGTTGAAGATCCGCTCGGTGACGATGGCGCCGCCCATGAGGGCGCCCACGTCCGTGCCGATGAAGGTGACCACCGGGATCAGTGAGTTGCGCAGCAGGTGCCTGGTGATGACGCGGCGGCGCGGCAGGCCCTTCGCCACGGCCGTGCGGACGTAGTCGGCGCGGCGGTTCTCGGCGATGGAGGTCCGGGTGAGGCGGGTGACGTACGCCAGGGAGACGGACGCGAGCACGAGTCCCGGCACGATCAGTTCGTCGACGGTCGCCTCGGTCGACACGGACGGTTTGATGACGCCCCACTCGACGCCGAGCAGCAGTTGAAGCAGCAGGCCGGTCACGAACGTGGGGATGGAGATGACCACGAGCGTCAGGAGCAGCACGACCGTGTCGACGGGCTTGCCGCGCCGCAGGCCGGTGAGGACGCCGAGCGAGATGCCGATGACGATCTCGAAGACGATGGCGACGAGGGTGAGCCTGAGGGTCACGGGGAACGCCGAGGACATCAGCTCGGTGACCTTCTGACCGTTGAAGGCGGTGCCGAAGTCGCCGGTGAAGACGTTGCCCATGTACGTCGCGTATTGCTGCCACACGGGCTTGTCGAGGCCGAACTCCTTCTTCAGCTGGGCGGCCGTCGCGGGGTCGCACTTGCGGTCGCCGCAGAGGCCCGCGATGGGGTCGCCCATCACGTTGACCATCAGGAAGATCAGCAGGGTGGCGCCGAAGAAGACCGGGATCATCTGCAGCAGACGCCGGATCACATAACGACCCATGGGGCTCGCTCCAGGAGTAGTGGGAGCGGCCGCCCGGCGGGGGCGCCGAACGGCCGCTCCACCGACGTCAGTTGACCTTGATCTCCTCGTACACCGGCACGCTGAACTGGTTCAGCGCGACGTCGGAGACCCGGTCCGAGTAGCCGGCGCTGCCGTTCTGGTACCAGAGCGGGATGGCGGGCATGTCCTTGGCGAGGATCTTCTCGGCGTCCTGGAACTTGGTGACGGCCTTGGCCGCGTCCGTCTCCCCGTTGGCCTCGTTGATGAGCTTGTCGAAGTCCTTGTCGGAGTACTTGCCGTCGTTGGACGAGGCGTCCGTGTAGTAGTTCGGCTCCAGGAAGTTCTGGATCAGCGGGTAGTCCATCTGCCAGCCCGCGCGCCAGGCCCCGTCGAGCTTCTGCTGGGACGCCTGGCTGCGGAAGTCGGCGAAGGTGCCGATGGGGTTGCCGACGCAGGCCTTGTCGTTGCCGAGGGCCCGGTTGATGGAGTTGCAGACGGCGTCCACCCACTCCTTGTGGGAGCCGGTGTCCGCGTTGTACGAGATCTTGAGGGTGCCGCCGGGAATGCCACCGCCCTCCTCAACGAGCTTCTTGGCCTCGTCGGCGTCGTACTCGCACCACTCACCGCACACGCTGTCGCTGTAGCCGCCGTCCTCGCCGAGCACCGGCGAGGTCCAGTCCTTGGCGGGGGTGCGGGTCTTCTGGAAGATCGTGTCGGTGATCTGCTCCCGGTTGATCGCCCGGGAGAGCCCCTGGCGGACCTTCTCCGCGCCCGCCTTGTCCCACTTCTTGTCGTAGAAGGGGAAGGCGAGCGTCTGGATGATCCCCGCGGGGGTGTTGATGTACCGATCCCCCAGGTCGCTCTTCACGTTCTTCAACTGCGAGGCCGGAACGTCATCGACGAGATCCAGATTCCCCGCCATCAGATCCGTGTAGGCGGTGTTGTTGTCCGTGTAGACCTTGAGGTCCACGCCCCCGTTCTCCGCCTTGTCGTCCCCCTTGTAGCCGTCCCACTTCCTGAGCTCCATCTTGGAGCCCTTCTGGTACGACTTGATGGTGTACGGGCCGTTGCCGACGGGCTTGGACAGCCAGGCCGCGTGGTCGTCGAAGAACGCCTTGGGCAGCGGCGCGAAGGAGGGGTAGCCGAGGGTCTCGGGCCAGGTGGAGAACTTCTGCGTGAGCTTCACGGTGAACGTCTTGGGGTCGACGACCTTCAGCCCGGACAGGGTGTCGGCCGTCGCATCGCCCTTCTCGGGGTGCACCTTGTCGTAGCCCTCGATGTACCCGAAGAAGTAGGCGTTCTTCTGGTTGTTCTTCAGGTGCGCCCCGTAGTTCCACGCGTCGACGAACGACTTCGCGGTGACGTCCTCGCCATTGCTGAACTTCCACCCGTCCTTGAGCTTGACGGTGAAGTTCTGCGAGTCCTCGCTCTCGATGGACTCGGCGATCATGTCCTTGGCCTCGCCGGTCTTCGGGTCGTACCGCTTCAGCCCCCGGAAGACCATGTCCAGGACCTTCCCGCCCTGGACCTCGTTCGTGTTCGCGGGCTCCAGCGGGTTCTGCGGATCCCCCCAGGACGACCCCACCACCCCGGAGCCGTCGCCGCCACCACCGCTGCTCCCACCCCCACAGGCCGTCGCCGCGAGTGCGACGGCCACCGCACCAGCGGCCCACTTGGCGTGCGTGGCTCCACGCATGGAGTGCCTCCTCGATCGCTCTGCGCGCCGACAATGCGCGTGTTACCGCAAATATCACGGCAGAGCGGACGAACCGCACATTTAGCCCGGCCGTATGAGGGGGAGGCCATCCGGATGCCACATCTCGGGCCGGGCAGGCTCGCTAGGCTGGACATATGGACTACGCCAAGATGCGCGCCATCGCCGAGGAGCTCGGGGTCTACGCAGAGCGGCTCGAAGGCTCCTGGAGCGTCGAGATCGGCCCCTCCGGTCCGATACTGGCCATGATGTGCCCTTCGAAGCGGCACGAGGGCACGGTTCGCCGTATCTGCAAGCAGTTGGACGAACAGCTCCCCGCGACCCACCCCGGCTACATCTGCGCCAACGGACCGGAGATCGAGCACCCCTCCATCGGCCGCATGCGGCGCCCGGACGCGGTGGTGATCCCGGAGGTGGTGCTCGACGAAGAGGGCTTGGCCGTGGACGCCACGCAGGTCCTCGCCGTCATCGAGATCGTCTCCCCCTCGAACCCGGAGAACGACTACGTCGAGAAACTCTCCGAGTACCCCGCCATGGGCATCGAGCACTACCTGATCGTCGACCCCAGGAAGGGCACCATCGAGGTGCACTCCGAGCCGTGCGGGACGCACTACGGGGAGAAGGAGCCGTACATCTTCGGCGACCAGGTATCCCTGGGCCCCTGGACCGTCGACACGTCCGAGTTCCGGCGCTACGGAAAGCCGGACCGGCGCTGACCCGCGACGGAACATGCGTGTGCCCCGCCGGGCCTGCCGACGGGGCACACGCACGGCACCACGGCGCTACGCCGCGTGCACCACGTCCTTCTCCTCCGCGAAGTGGCACGCCGACTCGTGGGCGGCGGGTGTGTCCTTGCCCACGAAACGCTCCGGGATGGCGAGGAGCGGGATCTCCTCGGCGCAGCGGTCCTGGGCCTTCCAGCAGCGGGTGCGGAAGCGGCAGCCCGAGGGCGGGTTGGCCGGGGACGGCACGTCGCCGGTGAGGATGATGCGCTCGCGGCCCTCGCGGGCCTCCGGGTCGGGGACCGGGACGGCCGAGAGGAGCGCCTGCGTGTACGGGTGCGTCGGGTGGTCGTAGATCTGCTCGTCGGAGCCGATCTCGGCCATCTTGCCGAGGTACATCACACCCACGCGGTCCGAGATGTGCCGGACGATCGACAGGTCGTGCGCGATGAAGAGGTAGGACAGGTTGAACTCGTCCTGGAGCTTCTCCATCAGGTTGATGACCTGGGCCTGGACGGACACGTCCAGGGCCGAGACCGGCTCGTCGCAGATGATGATCTCGGGGTTGAGCGCCAGGCCGCGCGCGATGCCGATGCGCTGGCGCTGGCCGCCCGAGAACTGGTGCGGGTAGCGGTTGATGTACTCGGGGTTGAGGCCGACGACGTCGAGGAGCTCCTGGACCTTGCGGCGGCGGTCGCCTTTCGGCGCCACCTCCGGGTGGATCTCGAAGGGCTCCCCGATGATGTCGCCCACCGTCATACGGGGGTTCAGGGACGTGTAGGGGTCCTGGAACACCATCTGGATGTTGCGGCGGACCGCCTTCAGCGCCCGGCCGGACAGCTTGGTGATGTCCTGGCCCTTGTAGAAGACCTCGCCCGCGGTGGCCTGCTCCAGAGTCATGAGCAGCTTGGCGACCGTCGACTTGCCGCAGCCCGACTCGCCCACGATGCCGAGCGTCTCGCCCTGGTAGAGGTCGAAGGAGATCCCGTCGACCGCCTTCACCGCCCCGACCTGGCGCTTGACGATGACGCCCTGCGTGAGCGGGAAGTGCTTCACCAGGTTGCGCACCTGGAGGATCGGCTCGCCGCGCTCGGCGGGGGCCTCGATGACGGCCACCGCGTCCTCGGGCGTCTCCGCGTCGACCGCTTCCACCTCGGTGACGTTCGGCGTGACGTCCGTCGGCTCGTCGTTCTTGCTGACCTCAGCCATGGATCGTCTCCTTCCAGAAGTGGCAGGCGCTGCCGCGGCCCACGAGCTCCGCGCCGTCCCGCTCCGTCACCGGAACCAGCGGCGGTACATCCGTGCGGCAGATGTCCGTCGCCTTGGGGCAGCGCGGGTTGAACGCGCAACCCGAGGGGATCTTCAGGAGGTTGGGCGGCAGGCCCTTGATCGCGTAGAGCTCCTGGCCCTTCTGGTCCAGGCGCGGGATCGAGTCGAGCAGACCGCGCGTGTACGGGTGCGCCGGCCGCTTGTACAGCTCGTGCACCGGCGCCGTCTCCACGATCCGGCCCGCGTACATGACGGCGATCTTGTCCGCCACGTCCGCGACCACACCGAGGTCGTGGGTGATGAGGATCAGGCCCATGTTGTACTCGCGCTGGAGCTCGGCGAGCAGGTCCATGACCTGCGCCTGGACCGTCACGTCGAGGGCCGTCGTCGGCTCGTCGGCGATGATCAGGTCCGGCTCCAGGGCGAGCGCCATCGCGATCATGATGCGCTGGCGCATGCCGCCGGAGAACTGGTGCGGGTAGTCGCTCACCCGCTGCTTGGCGGCGGGGATCTTCACCCGGTCCATCAGCTCGACGGCCTTGGCCTTGGCTTCCTTGCGGCTCATGCCCTCGTGCACCCGGAACATCTCGCCGAGCTGGTAGCCGACGGAGAGCACCGGGTTCAGGGACGACAGCGCGTCCTGGAAGATCATCGCGATCTTGCGGCCGCGGATCTTCCGGCGCTCCTCGCCCGACATCTTCAGCATGTCCTGGCCCCGGAAGACGATCTCGCCCTGCGGGATCTTTCCGGGCGGCATGTCGAGGATGCCCATGATGGCCTGCGCGGTCACGGACTTGCCCGAGCCGGACTCGCCGAGCACGGCGAGCGTCTCGCCCGCGTCCACGCTGTAGTTGACGCCGTTGACGGCCTTGACCACACCGTCGCGGGTGTGGAACTCGACGTGCAGGTCCTTCACGTCGAGCAGCCGACCGCTCTTGTCCTCACCCGAGCGGGGGGCGGGGACGTCCGCGGTTTTCTCTGTGATCGTCACGTACGCCTCCCTCAGCGCAGCTTCGGGTCGAGGGCTTCGCGTACCGCGTCGCCGAGCATGATGAACGCCAGCACGGTGATGCTGAGCATTCCGGCGGGGAAGATCAGCGTGTGCGGGTTGTTCCGGATGTCCTGCGTCGCGTCGGAGATGTCGGCACCCCAGGACACGGCGTCGCTGCCGAAGCCGAGGCCCAGGTACGACAGCGTCGACTCCGCGACGATGTACGTGCCGAGGGCGATGGTCGCGACGACGATGACCGGGGCGACGGCGTTCGGCAGCACGTGCCGGAACAGGATCCGCTTGGTTCCCGCGCCGAGTGCCTTGGCCGCCATCACGTAGTCCGCGTGCTTGGTCGTGATGACCGCGCCGCGCATGACGCGCGCGATCTGTGTCCAGCCGAGGAACGCGAGCGCACCGGTGATCACCCACACGTCGCGGTCGGTGAAGGCGTTCAGGACGACCATCGCGCCGAGCAGGAACGGGATGCCGAAGAACACGTCGGTGATCCGGGAGAGCAGGCTGTCCCAGAAGCCACCGAAGTAGCCCGCCAGCATGCCGACCAGGCCGCCGAAGAAGGTGACGAGCAGCGTGACGCCGAGGCCGACCATCACGGAGTTGCGGGCGCCGAAGACCACGCGGGCGTAGATGCTGCGGCCCTGCCGGTCGTACCCGAACCAGTCGTCCTGGAAGAAGTGGGTCAGGTTCGGCGAACCGAGGAAGTTCTTCGTCAGGTCGCCGCTGCCCGGGTCGGTGCTCGTGAACAGGCCGGGGAAGGCCGACACGAGGAGCACGAGGAGGATCAGCAGGCCGGACACGACGAACAGCGGCCTGCGGCGCAGGTCGCGCCAGGCGTCGCCCCAGAGGCTGCGGGCACCGCCCACCTCTCCGGCTTCGGCCGCCTTGCCGCTCGGCGGCGCGAGCGCCACCTCCGGCTCGTCCGCGGGCGGGGTCTTCATCAGGTCAGGCATAACGGATCCTCGGGTCCAGGACCGCGTAGAGCAGGTCGACGAGCAGGCTGGCGAGGAGGTAGACGATGACGAGGACGGTCACGATGCCCACGATGATCGCGCCCTCACGCCGGGCGATCCCCGTGTACAGCAGGTTGCCCACGCCCGTGACGTTGAAGATGCCCTCGGTGATGACCGCGCCGCCCATCAGGGCTCCGATGTCCGTACCGAGGTAAGTGACCACGGGGATCAGGGAGTTGCGCAACAGGTGCCGGGAGATGATGCGGCGTCTCGGCAGGCCCTTGGCGACGGCGGTGCGGATGTAGTCCGCCGACCGGTTCTCCTTGATGGAGGTACGGGTCAGTCGGGCCACATAGGCGAGGCCGACGAGGCCGAGCACGAGCGCCGGCAGCATCAGCTGCTGGAAGTTCTCCGAGTCCTGCACGGTCGGTTTCACCCAGCCGAGTTCGTTGCCGAAGATCAGCTGGAAGCCGAGGCCGAACACGAAGATCGGGACGGAGATCACGAGGAGCGTGAAGAACGTCACGGTGGTGTCGATGATCCGGCCGCGCCGCACACCGGCGATCACACCGAGGGTGATGCCGACGACGAGCTCGAACGTCCAGGCCATCGCGGCGAGCCGCATGGAGACCGGGAACGCCTGCGTGATCTCGTCGAGGATGGGCCGGTTGCCGGCGATGGTGTTGCCGAAGTCGCCCTGGAACAGACCCTTCATGTAGTGCAGGTACTGCTCCCAGAGGGGCAGGTCCAGACCCCGGTCGTGCTTGATCTGCGCGACCTGTGCCGGGTCCGGCGGCTTGTCTCCCCACAGCGCCTTGACCGGGTCACCCGGAAGGGCGTTCACCATCAGGAAGATCAGCAGGGTTGTCCCGATGAAGACCGGGATCATCTGGAGCAGTCGCCTCGCGACGTAGCGCCCCATAGTGGTGCCTCCGTCCATTGCGGAGCCGCCCGGAAGCGACGCCCGGGATCACCGGGCGTCGCTTCCGGGGCGGAACTCCGGCGACTGCTACTTCTCGAAGACCTCGACGTCGGACAGAACCGGGTCGCCGGCCTGGTCGAACTCGATCTTCTTGACGTTGTTCGAGTAGGCGGAGAGCGTCTTGTTGTACCAGAGCGGGATGCCCGGGAAGCTGTTGACCAGCTCCTTCTCGGCCTTCTGGTACAGCTCGGCGGACTCGTCGATCGTCTTGGCCTTGTCGGCCTCAGCGGTCAGCTTGTCGAACTTCGGGTCCGAGAAGCCGCCCTTGTTGCCGTCGACGCCGGTGCCGTAGAGGTCGGCGAGGAAGTTGCCGTTGAACGGGTAGTCGAGCACCCAGCCGGAGCGGTACATCGACTTGACCTTCTTCTGGTCACGGATCTCCGTGTCGGCCGCGAAGTCCGTCACCGCGTCGCCGGTGCACTTGACGCCGGTGGCCTTGGTGATGGAGTTGCAGACCGCGACGACCCAGTCCTTGTGCGGCTGGTCGGCGTTGTACTGGATCTGGATCTTGTTGCCCGGGACACCGCCGCCGGCCTTGATGGACGCCTTGGCGGCCTTCGGGTCGAACTTGCAGAACTTGCCACAGGCGTCGTCCTGGTAGCCCTTGACGCCCTTGGCGACCCAGCCGGTCGCGGACTCACGGGTGCCGTAGAACACCGTCTTGGCGATGGTGTCGCGGTCGATCGCCATCGACAGGCCCTGGAGGACCTTGATGTCGGTCTTCTTCCACTGCGGCGTGTAGAAGGCGAAGTTGACCGTGTTGAGCGCCGAGTAGTCGGAGACGATGGCGCGGTCGCCGAAGTCGTTCTTGAAGTTGGCGAGCTCGCTGTTCGGCACGATCGGCATCGTGTCGACGTTGTCCGACTTCAGGTCCGCGTAGGCCGCGGTGTCCTTGGTGTACGCCTTGAAGTCGATGCCGCCGTTCTTCGGCTTGTCCTCGCCCTTGTAGCCGGGCCAGGTGCGCACCGAGATCAGCTTCTTGCGGTCCCACTTGGAGAACTTGTAGGGACCGTTGCCGACCGGGGCCTCGCCGTACTTCTTCGGGTCCTTCAGGGCGGCCGCGGGCAGCGGGAAGAAGGGCTTGTAGACCAGCTTGTACTGGTAGTACGGGATGCCGTTCTTCAGCGTGATGGTGAAGGTGTTCTCGTCGACGACCTTCAGGCCGGACATGGCCTTCTTCTTGGCCTTGCCCTTGGCCGGGTGGACGTCGTCGTAGCCGACGATGTCGCGGTACCAGGCGCTGTTCTGCTGGCCGTTGGCCGGGTCGGCGGCCCAGTTCCAGGCGTCCACGTACGACTTCGCCGTGACCGGCGTGTTGTCGTGGAACTTCCAGCCCTTCTTGAGCTTGACGGTCCACACCTTGTTCGCCTTGTCGGGCGTGACCGACTCGGCGTTCTCATAGGTGATGTTGCCCTGCTTGTCGTAGTGGACAAGCCCCGTGAAGAGGGCGTCGATGACGACGCTGCCGTACGCCTCCATGGTGTTGGACGGCTGCAGCAGGTTCTGCGGCTCACCATTGGCGTAGCTGACGATCCCCTTCGGGTCGACCTTGCCGCTGCCCTTGTCGTCGTCGCCTCCACCACAGGCAGTAGCGGTAAGCGCCACAACGCCGGCTATGGCGACCCACTTGGCGCTCTTGGCACCACGCATGGGGTTCCTCCTCATGAGTCCACTTGTTCACTACAAGAGGGGGTACGCAGAGCAGCGCCGCCACCCCTGACGGCGAAGATCGAGTACCCCAGTGTGCTCGTGAGTCGGCGCTCCCCACAGCGCGTGACCCATTGACCCGAGCTATACGCGGTCAACTATTAGCCATGAGGTACGGCCCGACCACACCCTTTTGGTCTCGGTTCAATCACACCTGGCACGTACAACTTCCAAAATCCGGACAAACCGATCCCAGATAGATGGTTGCGAAACGGACGTGTTACACATCTAACGGTCAAGTGGGTCCGCATACCGGACAGATCGCGGGCGAAAACCGGTTGCCAGGAGGGCCGTCAGGGAGTTCGTGACGGCCCCCGGGGTCGACGCGCGTCACACCGCAACCGTAGCGCCCGCCGCAACGCGAGAGGCCGGTTTCGCGCACTCCGGGGAGTGCGCGAAACCGGCCTCAGGACGCTGCCTGAAGGGTGGCTCAGCCGTGCTTGGCGCGCGAGGCCGTGCGGCCGCGCTCCTTCTGGTCCAGGACGACCTTGCGGATGCGCACGGCCTCCGGGGTCACCTCGACGCACTCGTCGTCGCGGCAGAACTCCAGGGACTGCTCCAGGGAGAGCTTGCGCGGCGGGACGATCGCCTCGAAGGAGTCGGCCGAGGAGGAGCGCATGTTGGTGAGCTTCTTCTCCTTGGTGATGTTCACGTCCATGTCGTCGGAGCGCGAGTTCTCGCCGACGATCATGCCCTCGTACACCTCGGTGCCGGGGTCGGTGAACAGCACGCCGCGCTCCTGGAGGTTCGTCATCGCGAACGCGGTGACGGCGCCGGCGCGGTCGGCGACCAGGGAGCCGTTGTTACGGGTCTTCAGCTCGCCGAACCACGGCTCGTGGCCCTCGTGGATGGAGTGCGCGATGCCCGTGCCGCGGGTCTGGGTCAGGAACTCCGTGCGGAAGCCGATGAGGCCGCGGGACGGGACGACGAACTCCAGGCGGACCCAGCCCGAGCCGTGGTTCGACATGTTGTCCATGCGGCCCTTGCGGACGCCCATGAGCTGCGTGACCGCGCCCATGTGCTCCTCGGGCACGTCGATGGTCATGCGCTCGACGGGCTCGTACGTCTTGCCCTCGACCTCCTTGGTGACCACCTGCGGCTTGCCGATGGTCATCTCGAAGCCCTCGCGGCGCATCTGCTCGACCAGGATCGCGAGCGCCAGCTCGCCGCGGCCCTGCACCTCCCAGGCGTCGGGGCGCGCGGTGTCCAGGACGCGCAGCGAGACGTTGCCGATGAGCTCGCGGTCCAGACGGTCCTTGACCTGGCGGGCGGTCACCTTGCGGTCCTTGACGGCCGCCTTGGCGTCCGCGCCCTTGCCGGTGCCGCCGCGGCCGACCAGCGGCGAGGTGTTCGTACCGATGGTCATGGAGATCGCGGGCTCGTCCACCGTGATCAGCGGGAGCGCGATCGGGTTCTCGGGGTCGGCGAGGGTCTCGCCGATCATGATGTCCGGGATACCGGCCACGGCGCAGATGTCGCCGGGGCCCGCGACCTCGGCGGGCTTGCGGGTGAGCGCCTCGGTCATCATCAGCTCGGTGATGCGGACGTTGGCGATCGTGCCGTCGCGCTTGATCCAGGCCACGGTCTGGCCCTTGCGCAGCTCGCCCTGCTCGACGCGGAGCAGCGCGATACGGCCGAGGAAGTTGTCGGCGTCCAGGTTGGTGACGTGGGCCTGGAGCGGCGCGGTCTCGTCGTACTCGGGGGCCGGGACGTGCTGGAGCAGCGTGGTGAAGAACGGCTCCAGGTTGGTGCTGTCGGCCGGGACGGTGCCGTCCTCCGGCTTGGTCAGCGAGGCCACGCCGTCACGGCCGCAGGCGTAGACGATCGGGAACTCGATCTGGTCCTCGTCGGCGTCCAGGTCGAGGAACAGGTCGTACGTCTCGTTCACGACCTCGTCGATGCGCGAGTCCGGACGGTCCGTCTTGTTGATGCAGAGGATGACGGGCAGCCGCTGCTGGAGCGCCTTGCGGAGCACGAAGCGGGTCTGCGGCAGCGGGCCCTCGGAGGCGTCGACGAGGAGGACGACCGCGTCCACCATCGACAGACCGCGCTCGACCTCGCCGCCGAAGTCGGCGTGGCCCGGGGTGTCGATGATGTTGATGGTGATGACGTCGCCGCCATCCTTCGGGTGGTACTTGACGGCCGTGTTCTTGGCCAGGATCGTGATGCCCTTCTCACGCTCCAGGTCGTTGCTGTCCATCATGCGGTCGTCGAGGGACTCGGCGGCGTGCGCGGCGAAGGCGCCCGCCTGCTTGAGCATGGCGTCGACGATGGTCGTCTTGCCGTGGTCGACGTGGGCGACGATGGCGACGTTACGAATGTCGTGGCGCGTGGGCATGCGAGGTGCGCTTCTCCCGGGAGGCTTGGACGGCGGCGCGTACGTCCATTTCGTACGCGTGCCCTGCCGGGCAGACGTGCCACGGCCTTACCCCATCCTACGTGGCCTCGCCGGGGGCGGCTTGTCGGGCTCCTGGGCAGCCCCGGAACACGGGGTTCCGCCCGGCCGGGGGCGCCGTCGATCGCGGCCTCCGGCCTGGCTCGTCCTCAAGCGCCGGACGGGCTATTTCCCGCCCGTCCGCCCCTTCACTACTGGCTCGGCTGCTTGCCCGCCTTCGCCCCCGGCTTCAGGAAGCCCATGTCCTGGTACCTCGGGGTCTCGAAGCCGAAGGCGCCCGCGTTGGCCAGGTTGGTGCGGGCCGCCACCAGCTGGGGGCGCTGGTAGAGGGGGACGGATCCGGCCGCCGCCCAGATGCGGGCGTCCGCCTTCTTCACCAGGGACCGGTTCTCGGACTCGTCCAGCTCGCTCACGGCCTGGTCGAAGAGCTGGTCGATGTGGTCGGTGCCGACGCGGGTGTAGTTCTGCTCGACGTTCAGGGAGCCGTCCGCGGCGGGCACCGGCTTGGCGAAGATCGGGCGGGCGTCGGTCGCGGGGAACGCGGACGCCGGCCAGGAGTACAGCGCCAGGTCGTACTGGCCGGACGCGATGTGGTCCTTGAAGTAGCTGTCGTCGGCGACCTTGGCGATCTCCGTGCGCACCCCGATGCGCTGCAGCATCCGCGAGATCCGGTCGGCGACCCCGCGCAGCGACTCAGAGCCCGCCCCGGACGGGAGCACGAAGCGCAGCGTGAGCGCCTTGCCGTCCTTGGCCAGCGGGCCCGCGGCGGCGCCCTTGGCCCCCTTGCGGGCGGCGCCCTTGGGGGCGGCGGTCCCCTTCGGGGCGTACGCGCCCGGGGCGCCGCCCTGGGCCTGCTTCTTCGCGTGCTGCTTGGCGTGGCCGCCGGGGTCCTTCTTCTGTTCCTTGTCGGCCTCGCGGCGCGCGGTGAGGGCGTCGGCCTGCCGCATCAGGACGGACTGCTGGAAGGCGGCGGCGCGGTCGGGGCTGAGGAGGGCGGCGCGGGGGTCGCCGGGCTTCTGGTCGTCCTCGCCGACGATGTAGGTGCCGTCGTCGGACTCGGACCCGGAGCCCGACCCGGAGTCGGAGTCGGTGTCCGAGGCCTCCGACCCGGCGTCGCCCCCGTCGCCCTCCTTCTTCGTGCCCTCCCCCTTCTCCTTGCCCTTCTCCTTGAGCGGGCCGCCCGGCGTCCAGCCCGCGTCGGCGAGGAGGGCGGAGGCCTCCGCCGTGTCCTGGTCGCCGAGGGCGCCGCTGTTGTCGGCGTACGCGTCCTGACCGGCGAGGGCGAGGTGGCTGCCGACGGGCTCGGCGGGCAGGCCGAGGGGCTTCAGAACCGTTTTTGCGAGTTCGTCGCGGTTCAGGGCGCGGGCGACGGCGCGGCGGACACGGTCGTCGGCGAGGGGGCCCTCGGAGCCGTTGAGGGCGAGCTGGGTGTAGGCGGGTTCGAGGGACTTGCGGACCTCGTAGCCGCGCAGGCCCGACTGTTCCTCGGCGTACCGCTCGACGGCCTTGCGGGTCTTCGCGCGGGCCTCCTGCTCGATGTCCGCGGCCTCCTCGTCGGAGCCGTGGGCGCGGGCCCAGGAGCGCAGCGCCCCGGCCGGGGTGAGGGCGGCGCCGGGGCCGTGGGCGAGCGGGCCCCGGGTGCCCTTGTCGCGGGCGGCGAGGGCGATGCGGCCCGCCTCGTCGGCGTCGATCTCGGCGAGGTCGACCTTGCCCTCGGCGAGGGCGGCGGCGCGCTTGTCGCGGGGGACGGCGCGCAGGACCAGCTTGTCGAGCTTGGCGGGGCTGCCCCACCAGCGGGCGCTGCGGCGCAGGGTCAGCTCGCCGTCGTCGCGGTCGACGTCCTTCAGGGCGAAGGGGCCCGCGGTGACCTTGAGCTTGGTGCGGGCGCCGTCGTTGAAGGAGTCCGGGGTGCCCATGACGTCCTTCGGGTACAGCGGGGAGAACAGGGAGCGCCAGTCCGCGTAGGGCTTGTCGAAGGTGACGCGCACCTCCAGGTTGTTGGCGCCGCGCTCGATCTTGCCGATGCGGTCGTAGCCGGCGTTGCGGGCGGTCCAGTACGCGCTGTCCTTGCCGGAGAGGGCGCGCCACTGGGCGGCGAAGTCGTCGGCGCCGATCTCGCGGCCGTCGCTCCACACCGCCTGCTGGTTCAGCTTGTAGAGCACGACCTGCTGGGGCTCGCGCTCGACGACCTTCGCGGACTCCAGGAAGTCGGCGTCCGCCTCGGGTCTGCCGCGGGAGTCCAGGCGGAACATCGACGGCAGGACGGCGCCTGCGACGCGCGTGGTGGCCTCGTCGGCGTCGGACTGGAAGGAGTTGAAGGTCTCGGGGAGGGCGTCGACGGCCCACTTCACCGAGCCGCCGTCGGCGATCTTCTCCCGGGCCGCGGGGGCGATGTCCTGCCCGGCCGTCGGGGCGCTCGACTCCTCGCCCGAGCCGCACCCGGTGAGGGCGGGCAGCGCGAGGACTCCGGCGGCGAGGAAGACGGCGGATCGCCTGGAGCGGTCGAGGGGCATGACGGGTACCTCCGGGGGTTGCCCGTGCGGGGTGCACGTTTGGCGGTATCACGGGGGAAATATGGAGTTGATCACACGTATGTCATCCACTGAACGGGACGGAGTTCTGGCGGGGGCGCCGACACGACGGGGGGCGCCCTGGAAGCCACCCGTGCGGCGGAACGGCCCCCGGCCGCGGCTGGCTCCCCCCTGCGGCGCGGCCCGATGTGACCCGGCCGTGGGCCGGGGGCGCCCCCGGTCGCGCTGCGCGCTCGCCCTCAAACGCCGGGCAGGCTTTCTCCCACCCACCCGCCCCAACTCGACCGGCTCCCCTCGGACGCACCGGCGGGAATCCCCCCTCTGCCCCACCGGCGGAAAATTTGAGCCCGTCCGGCGATTGAGGACGAGCGCGCAGCGCGATCGGGGGCAACCCCGGCCCACGGCCACAGCACCCCCGCCCAAGGCGCCCGCGCCCGAGATCTCACCCGGAGGGGTCGAATCCACGCACGTGGGTTCCCAACACGGGATGTGAGGGGCGACACTCTCAGGCGCATGAGCGTTGCCACCGCACCTGTGAAGTGAGGGCAAGTCATGGCTCTGCACGATGATCTGACGGCCATTCAGCGCTGCGTGGACGACCTGGTCCGCACCGTGGGCAAGATCGAGCAGCGCGCCGACGCGGCACTCGCGGGCGTCGACTTCCGCCGCGTCCGCATGGACACCGACCACCTGCGCGAGAGCGTCGCCCTGCTGCGCGCGGCGGCCACCTCCGCCGCGGCGCCACCGGCCCCGCCCGCGCCCCCCAAGACCCGCCCCGAGCTGGTCACCATCCCCGACACGCCGTACGACCGGTCCCTGTGGACGGACTCGGACGACGAGGGCCTGGGCGCCCGCGACCGCCGCGCGCCCTAGCGACCCCCGCGACGATCCGCCCGTCGACGAAGGAGTGGAGCCTCGTTGGCCACTGGCACGGAACCCCATCTGAAGAAGGGCACGGGTCCCGGCGGCGTACGGCACGGCACGCGCGCCGCCATCACCGCTGCCCATTTGCGGACGGACCGCTGGTGGCTCCAGCCCGCCGCGACCGCCGCCGGACTGTTCGCCTTCGTCGTCTACTCGACGTGGCGGGCGTTCGCGAACGCCGACTACTACGAGGCGCCCTACGTCTCGCCGTTCTACTCCCCGTGCGTCGCGGAGAACTGCGAACCGATGCGGAACGGGCCCAACTGGGAGATCTTCGGCAGCTGGTGGGGTCTTTCCCCGGCGCTGCTCATCCTCATCTTCCCGCTGGGTTTCCGCCTCACCTGCTACTACTACCGCAAGGCCTACTACCGCGGTTTCTGGGCGTCACCGCCCGCCTGCGCGGTGGCGGAACCGCACGCGAAGTACACGGGTGAGACGCGTTTCCCGCTGATCCTGCAGAACATCCACCGGTACTTCTTCTACGCGGCGGTGCCGGTCGCGGGCATTCTCACGTACGACACCGTCCTCGCCTTCCGCAACGAGGACTACGAGTGGGGGCACATGGGGCTCGGCACCCTCGTGTTCCTGGTGAACATCACGCTCATCTGGGCGTACACGCTCTCCTGCCATTCCTGCCGGCACATCGTCGGCGGCAAGCTCAAACACTTCTCCAAGCATCCGGTGCGCTATCGGATGTGGCGCTGGGTCGGCTGGCTCAACGGCCGCCACATGCTGCTCGCCTGGGCGTCGTTGATCAGCGTCGCACTCGCCGACTTCTACGTGTATCTGATCGCTTCCGGCGCTTTCGACGATCCGAGGTTCTTCTAGATGTCTCAAGTAGAGCGGCAGCAGTGGGACGTCGTGGTCGTGGGCGCCGGTGGCGCCGGGCTGCGGGCCGCCATCGAGGCCCGTGAGCAGGGCGCACGTACGGCCGTGATCTGCAAGTCGCTGTTCGGCAAGGCCCATACGGTGATGGCCGAGGGCGGCATCGCCGCGTCCATGGGCAATGTGAACTCCGGCGACAACTGGCAGGTGCACTTCCGCGACACGCTGCGCGGCGGCAAGTTCCTCAACCAGTGGCGGATGGCGGAGCTGCACGCCCGCGAGGCGCCCGACCGGGTGTGGGAACTGGAGACGTGGGGCGCGCTCTTCGACCGTACGAAGGACGGGCGGATCTCGCAGCGGAACTTCGGCGGGCACGAGTATCCGCGGCTCGCGCATGTCGGAGACCGCACCGGCCTCGAACTCATCCGCACGCTCCAGCAGAAGATCGTCGCCCTGCAACAGGAGGACGAGCGTGAATTCGGCGACTACGAAGCCCGGTTGAAGGTGTTCCAGGAGTGCACGGTCACCCGCATCTTGAAAGAAGACAGCCTCAAGGACGGCGAGCGGGTTTCGGGCGCCTTCTGCTACGAGCGTGAGAGCGGGCGCTTCTTCGTCATCGAGGCGCCGAGCGTGGTGCTCGCCACCGGCGGCATCGGCAAGTCCTTCAAGGTGACGTCGAATTCATGGGAGTACACCGGTGACGGGCACGCGCTCGCGCTGCTCGCCGGGGCGCCGCTCCTGAACATGGAATTCGTGCAGTTCCATCCGACCGGAATGGTCTGGCCGCCGTCGGTGAAGGGCATCCTCGTCACCGAGTCCGTGCGCGGAGACGGCGGAGTGCTGCGCAATTCCGACGGCAAACGCTTCATGTTCGACTACGTCCCGGACGTCTTCAAGGAGAAGTACGCGGAGTCGGAGGCGGAGGGCGACCGCTGGTACGACGACCCGGACCACAACCGCCGCCCGCCCGAGCTGCTCCCCCGCGACGAGGTGGCCCGCGCCATCAACTCCGAGGTGAAGGCGGGCCGCGGCTCCCCGCACGGCGGGGTGTTCCTGGACGTGTCGACGCGTATGCCCGCCGAGGTCATCCGGCGCCGACTGCCGTCCATGTACCACCAGTTCAAGGAGCTGGCGGACGTCGACATCACGGCCGAGGCGATGGAGGTCGGGCCGACCTGCCACTACGTGATGGGCGGCATCGCGGTCGAGTCGGACACGGCGGCGGCGCGCGGCGTGCCGGGGCTCTTCGCGGCCGGTGAGGTCGCGGGCGGCATGCACGGCTCGAACCGGCTCGGCGGCAACTCCCTCTCCGACCTGCTGGTGTTCGGGCGCCGGGCGGGGCTGTACGCGGCGCGGTACGCGGACGACCTGGCCACCGCCCCGGTCGTGGACGACGCGCAGGTGGACGCGGCCGCCGCCGAGGCGCTGCGCCCGTTCAGCGCCGAGAGCCCGGAGGCGGGCGCGGTGCCCGAGAACCCGTACACCCTGCACCAGGAGCTCCAGCAGACCATGAACGACCTGGTCGGCATCATCCGCCGCGAGGGCGAGATGGCCGAGGCCCTGCAGAAGCTGGCGGAGCTGCGGCGGCGCGCCCGCAGGGCCGGGGTCGAGGGGCACCGCCAGTTCAACCCGGGCTGGCACCTCGCGCTCGACCTGCGCAACATGCTGCTGGTCAGCGAGTGCGTGGCGCGCGCGGCCCTGGAGCGCACGGAGAGCCGCGGCGGGCACACCCGCGAGGACCACCCCGGCATGAACCGCGAGTGGCGCCGCGTGAACCTGCTGTGCGCCCTCGCCGACCCGACGGGCGTCCTCGCGGTGAGCGACCCGGAGCGCGGCCAGATCGAGCTCACCCGGGTCACGACCGACCCCATCCGCCCCGACCTGCTCGCCCTCTTCGACAAGGAGGAGCTGGTCAAGTACCTCGCCGAAGAGGAGCTCTACGAGTGAGTACGACGACTTCCGGCACGGGTTCCAGCGCGGCCGCGGACGGGGGCGGCGACGAGGGCTCGGGGGCGTACGACGCGCGCTTCCGGGTCTGGCGCGGCGACGTCGAAGGCGGTGATCTGGAGGACTTCACCGTCCAGGTCAACGACGGCGAGGTGGTCCTCGACATCATCCACAGGATCCAGGCCACCCAGGCCCCCGACCTCGCCGTGCGGTGGAACTGCAAGGCGGGCAAGTGCGGTTCGTGCTCCGCGGAGATCAACGGGCGGCCGCGTCTGATGTGCATGACGCGGATGTCGGTGTTCGCGCGCGACGAGGTCGTCACGGTGACGCCGCTGCGGGCCTTCCCGGTGGTGCGGGACCTGGTGACGGACGTGGGCTTCAACTACACCAAGGCCAGGGAGGTCCCCTCGTTCGTACCGCCGAAGGACCTCGGCCCCGGCGAGTACCGCATGATGCAGGAGGACGTGGACCGCTCCCAGGAGTTCCGCAAGTGCATCGAGTGCTTCCTGTGCCAGGACACCTGCCATGTGGTGCGTGACCACGAGGAGAACAAGACGGCCTTCGCCGGGCCCCGCTTCCTGATGCGCGTCGCCGAACTCGACATGCACCCCCTGGACGCGGCCGCCGCCACCGGCCTCGACCGCAAGGCGACGGCCCAGGAGGAGCACGGCCTCGGCTACTGCAACATCACCAAGTGCTGCACGGAGGTGTGCCCCGAGGGCATCCACATCACCGACAACGCGCTGATCCCGCTGAAGGAGCGGGCCGTCGACCGCAAGTACGACCCGCTGGTCTGGCTCGGCAACAAGATCCGGCGGCGGCCGACGAGTTAGCGGCGTACGGGACGAGGGGCTAAGCGGCCGGAGAGTCCTGGGTGGGGGTAATCCCCCAGCTGGGATTCTCCGGATTGCCTCCATGGTGGCGGGCGTTGTGCCAGGCCAGCATGGAGGCATGAACTTCCGCGATCTTCGTTCGTCCCGCACCTCCGCCCGTGCCCGCAAGGGCGCCCTCGCCCTGGGCCTCGCCGTGACCACCGTGCTCGCGGCCGGGGCGGCCTCGCCGGCGTCCGCGCAGGGCTCGGGCGACGCCCCGGCGGGACACGGCGTGCGGGCCGCGCTGCCCGCGCCCACAGGACCGCACGCCGTCGGTACGTTCTCGACCCGCCTGGTCGACCACTCCCGGAACGACCCGTGGGTCACCGCGCAGCCGTACCGGGAGCTGATGGTGAGCGTCTGGTACCCGGCTCGTGCCACCGGCGGGCACGGCTTCGCGCCGTACATGGCGAAGGGCGCGGCCGCGCGCTGGAACGCGGCCGCGCCGCACGGGATCCCGAAGGACGCCGTCGACTGGGCGGGCATGCGGACGCACGCCCGGGAGGGCGCCCGGGTCGAGACCGGCGGCGGGCGGCTGCCCGTGCTGCTGTACTCGGCGGGCGCGAACGACCCCCGCACCTGGGGCACCTCCCTCGTCGAGGAGATGGCAAGCCGCGGCTATGTCGTCGTCACCGTCGACCACACCTACGAGTCGCCGGGCGTCGAGTTCCCCGACGGCTCCGTGAAGACCGACAAGCCGCTGCGGGACGCGCTCGCCAAGAGCCCGCCGGAAAAGCTGCCGCGACTCATGGAGAAGGTCCTGACCACCCGCGTCGCCGACGACAAGTTCGTGCTCGACCGGCTCGGCGCGCTGCCGCACGGCCTGGGCAGGGCGGTCGACCAAAGCCGCGTCGGCGTGGTCGGGCACTCCGCGGGCGGGATGGCCGCCGCCGAGACCATGTACGAGGACAAGCGCGTGAAGGCGGGCGTCAACCTGGACGGCACGCTGGAGCACAACGGGGAACCCCAGGGCACCAACCTCACGCCCGTCGCCCGGCACGGCCTGGACCACCGGCCGTTCCTGCTGATGGGCCGGGACGGCAGCGACCACACCACCGAGCCGTCCTGGGGCTCCTTCTGGAAGCACGGCACCGGCTGGAAGCGCGACCTGAACCTGCGCGGCGCGAAGCACCAGACCTACACCGACCTCGCCGCGGTCCTGCCGCAGGCCGGGGTGGGGCGCGACGTGGTCGAGAAGAACATCGGCACCGTCGACCCGGCGCGCGCCACGGCCGCCCAGCGCGCGTACGTGGCCTCGTTCTTCGACCGCACGCTCGGCGGGCGCGACGACCACCTGCTCGACGGCCCCTCGGACCGCTTCCCCGAGGTCCGGTTCGTGGCTCCGTAGCCAGGCGGCGGGGTCGGGGCGTGCGGGGCGGGGCGGCGACGGGGGTGCCGCCCCGCCCCGGTCGCGTGACCCCATATGCGGTCATACGCTGCCAGATGTGACGCCGTCCTCCCGCGCCCCGTCGCACATATCCGCGCGGGCGGCGGCCGCCGCGCTGCTGCTCTGGTGCTGGCTCCCGCTGTCGGCGCCCCCGGCGGGCGCCGCGTCCGCCCTGCCCGCCGCGCCCTCCGCGCGTGCCGCGCCCGCCGACGACCCGGTCCGTCTCGACCGCGACGGCCAGATCACCGACCGCACCGACGCGCTCGGCGACCGCCGCGCCGCCGTCGCCGACGCGCTCGACCGGCTCTACGAGGAGCAGCGGATCCAGCTGTTCGTCGTGTACGTACGCGATTTCTCCGGGCGGTCCGCGCAGGACTGGGCCGACACCACCGCCGACCGCAACGGCCTCGGCGCCGACGACGTGCTGCTCGCCGTCGCCACCCACGACCGGCAGTACGCCTACTCCCTCGACGCGGCCGCCCGGCTCACCGACGAGCAGCTGCGGGACGTCGCCGCCACCGCCGTCGAGCCCGCCCTGCGGCGCCACGACTGGGCGGGCGCCGCCGTCGGCGCGGCGAACGGGTACGCGGCGGTGCTCGACGGGCAGCGGGTGGTGGCACCGACGATCACCCCGGGCGAGGCCGATCCCGGCGGGGGCGGCACCGGCGGCGGCGCCGACGACGGGGTGGCGGGCGATCTGGTGCTCCCGGTGGTCGCGGCCTGCGCGGCGGGCGGCTTCGCGCTGGTCGCGTTCCGGCGTCGGCGGCGGCGCCTCACCTCCCGTACGACACCCGGCCGTGGCACCGGCGCCGGGCCCGAGCCGCTGCCCGACCTCGACGCCCGGGCCAGGGCCCTGCTCGTGGAGACCGACGACGCGGTGCGCACCAGCGCCGAGGAACTGGGCTTCGCCACCGCCCAGTTCGGTGAGGAGGCCGCGCGGCCCTTCACGGCCGCCGTGGCCGCCGCGCGCGCGGAGCTGACGGCAGCCTTCCGGCTGCGACAGGAGCTCGACGACGCCTACCCGGAGGACGACGCGACCCGGCGCCGCATGCTCGACGAGATCGTCGCCCGCTGCACCGAGGCGGGCCGCCGCCTGGACGCCGAGGCCGCCGCCTTCGACCAGCTGCGCGCCCTCGAACGCGCCGCGCCCGCCGCCCTCGACCACGCCGAGACGGCGTTCCAGCAGGTCAGTGCCCGCACCATGGAAGCCGAGAGCACCCTGAAGGAGCTGCGCGCCCGCTACTCCCCCGGCGCGAGCGAAGCGGTCGTCGGCAACATCGAACAGGCCAAGGACCGGCTCGTGTTCGCCACCGGCCAGCTGCACCAGGCCCGCACGGCCGTCGACGGCGCCGACAACGGCACGGCCGCCGTCCACCTGCGCGCGGCCGAGGGCGCCGTCGACCAGGCCGACACCTTCCTCACCGCCGTCGAGCGGCTCGCCGGTGAACTCGCCCGGGCGGCGGGCCGATTGCCGGGTGCCCTGAGCGAGGCGGAGGCCGACCTCGCCGAGGCCCGCGGACGGCTCACCGGCACCGGCGGCGCGCCCGACGCCGACCTGCGCGGGCGCGTGGCCCGGGCCGAGGCCGTCACCGGCGCGGTGCGGCGGGCCGTCGCCGCCGGGCCGTACGACCCGATCGACGCCCTGCGCCGGGTGGAGGAGGCCGACGCCGCGCTCGACGCCGCCCTGTCCGGCGCGCGCGAACGCGAGGACCGCGAAAACACGGACGCCCGCGCCCGGTCCCTCCTGGGCCAGGCCCTCCTCACCGCCCGCAGCGCCGTCGCCGCGGCCACGGACTACGTCACGACACACCGCGGCGCGGTGGGAGCCGCGTCCCGGACGCGGCTCGCGGAGGCGCAGCGGCACCTGGAGCGGGCGGAGGGGGCAGAGGGGGCGGAGGCGGTGTCGGGCGGTGCGGGGGCGGGTGCGGCACTCGCCGATGCCCGGCGCGCCGACTCCCTGGCCCGCGAGGCCCAGGCGCTCGCCGAGCGGGACGTCCGGGCCTACGGCAATCCGTACGGCGGCGGGGGCGGTGGCGCGGGCGGAACGGGCGGGGCCGTGCTCGGCGGGATCGTCCTCGGGCAGATCCTCGGCGGGCTCGGGCGCGGGGGCGCCGGGGGGACGGGCGGGGGCGGCTTCGGCG
>NZ_JNXT01000047.1 GCF_000716675.1 Streptomyces alboflavus | reverse complement strand
GCGGGGTGGCGTTCCCGTGCGGGCCGGGGGGCGCCACCCCTTGGCCTCGACCACGGCGACCACCCGAATACCCCGCCACCCACCCATCCCGACCCCGACCGACACCCGGCAGCCCTGCCGTCCGCCCCGGCAGCCCTGGCAACCCTGCCGTCGGCCCCGACGGCCCCGCGGACCACCCCGATCGGCCCCGACACCCGTGCGGCCGCCCTCAGCCGGGCCTCCGCCCCCCCCTGCCACCGCCTCCGCCACCGCTGCCGCCGCCCCCGGGCGGCCCTCCCGTGCCGTCCGCCCGCGCCACGGGCGAGTAAGGGCGGGTGGGTGGGTGGGAGAAAACCTAAGGTCGTGGGGTCAGTGGGAGGTGTAGAAGGGGCGGATGTGGGTGCGGAGCCAGTCCGTGACCGGGTCCTGGGCCACGTCCAGGAGGACCAGGTTGACCGGCCAGGCCGGGGGGAACGCGGTGAGGGCGCGGGCCAGGGCCTGCATGGGGGCCTCGCGGGCGTCACCCTCCCAGGAGGAGAGTTCCACGCCGACGTACAGGGACGGGTCCTCGCCCTCGACGCTGGCCAGGCAGCGGCGGGCCGTCAGGACCACCCCGGTCGCCTGGAACTCGCGGGACGCGGCGCCCAGGAAGTCGACCGGGTCCTCCTTCCAGTCCGGCTCGAAGAGGCGGACCCGGCCGCCGGTCGTCGGGCCGTCCAGCTCCGTGCGCCCCACCTGGCACAGCGCCGCCACGGCGGGCGGCGGCAGCGGCACGGCAACCGTGCCCTCGGGGTTCAGGACGATGCCGAGCTGTGGCTGAAGCCCGCGCGCGAACTCCACCGCGGGCGCCACCGTCCAGCTCATCCGGCCCCCCGTGACCAGCTGGAACTGCTGCTCCGACGTGAAGACGGGGACGTACGCCTGGCCGTCGATCTCCAGCGTGGGCAGGTCGAGCGTGCCCTGGTCGGGGCCGCCGCCGGACGGGAGCGGGACCCAGACCCGGCCGCGGCCCAGCGTCTCGACGATGCGGGCGCCCACCGAGTCCGACGGCGGCGCCCCGAGCGACGCGGCCAGGACCTCCTCCAGCTCGTTGGCCGGCCAGCCCTCGTACGGATGCCCGTGCGGATGTCCCTGGTCCGGTCCCGGTGCCTGTGCCGGAATGCCGCCCGGGTGGTCCCCCGGATAGTTCATCTGTCCTCGACCCCTGCTCTGCGCTCTGCCCTGCTCCTGTGCTGCGGGCCCGACCCTAACCGGGACCCCCGCAGCACCGCCCCCTCAGCCCCCTCAGCCCCCTCAGCCCCCTCAGCCCTCGAACCCGATCTCCCGCAGCGCCCCCGCCGCTTCCCGGTCCAGGAGCACCGCCGAGCCACAGCCCCGCGGCAGCGCGCCCCGCTCGGCGGCGCGGACGAGGCGGCCGACCGTCCTGCGGTGGCGCGCGAAGGCGTACCGCGAGACCCCGCGGCCGCGCTCGCGCTGCCCGTCCAGGGCGACCTCGACGGGCACGTCGAGCAGGAGGAGGTGCAGCGTGGCCCCGCGCCGGGCGGCGGCGCGGCCGAGCCACCGGCGCACCCACGGCTGCGTACCGCAGTCGTGCACGACGACGCCCGCGCCGGAGCGCAGCGCCCGGTGCAGGCCCGCGTAGTGCGCGACGCGGACCAGGGGGCGGTAGAGGGCGTACGGCAGGAGCCGGGGCATGCGGGCCGCCCAGCGGTCCCGGGTGTCCTGGGAGTCCACGCGCGGGCCCGCCACCGCGCGCCGCATCAGGGTGGACTTGCCGCTGCCGGGAAGCCCGGACACGACCACGATGTCGCTCGCGGCGAACACCAGGCGGCGCGGGCCGCGCCGGGCCCGGTCCCTGAGGTCGCGCACGACGGGCCGCGGGAAGTACCCGAGGCTCTCGCGCACGGGGACACCGGGCTGCGGCGGCACCACGTGGCTCCCGGGCGGCGCCGCACCCGTGGTGGTCGCATAAGCACCGCTCCTGTGCACCGTGATCGGCCTCCCCATGCTGGTCACGTCACTCATCCCCAGTACTTCTCCGTTGAGTGTAAAGAGACGGTAATGCCGCACAAGGGCATTCCGCCGTAGCCGCCGTCGTGAAGAAGTTGCTGCTGTCGTGAAGCGGGGGCGCGTGCAATGATGTGCGCGCCAACTCCATACCGGCCGCTTGAATCCGCGCGGGAGAGTTCCCGGAGACGTGACCGCACTCTGCGGCGGACGTCGTCCCGGGGCGCCGAAGGAGCAAGTTCCTCCCTTGAATCTCTCAGGCCCCGTACCGCGCGGGCGAGGCACATCTGAAAAGCGGGTCGATCCCCGGTCACACCCGGCCACACCGGTCACAGGGGCGGCTCCACCCAAGGTGCAAGTCATGACCCGTCATACGCACGGGACGTGGTGAACCTCTCAGGTTCGATGACAGATGGGGAGGATCGACCTCGCCCGTCATGCCCCGGGAGCCAGTACTGATGAGCAATACCCCACGCCACACCGCCCTGGACGCCCTGCATCGCGACCTCGGCGCGACCATGACCGACTTCGCGGGCTGGGACATGCCGCTGCGCTACGCAAGCGAGCGCGACGAGCACAACGCGGTCCGCACCCGCGCCGGTCTCTTCGACCTCTCCCACATGGGCGAGATCACGGTCTCCGGCCCCGCGGCGGTGGACCTGCTCAACCACGCCCTGGTCGGCAACATCGGCTCCGTCGGTGTCGGCCGCGCCCGCTACACCATGATCTGTCAGGCCGACGGCGGCATCCTGGACGACCTGATCGTCTACCGGCTCGGCGAGACGGAGTACATGGTCGTCGCCAACGCCGGGAACGCCCAGGTCGTGCTCGACGCGCTGACCGCGCGCGCCGGCGGCTTCGACGCCGTGGTCCGCGACGACCGCGACGCCTACGCCCTCATCGCCGTCCAGGGCCCGGAGTCCCCCGGCATCCTGAAGTCGGTCACGGACGCCGACCTCGACGGCCTGAAGTACTACGCGGGCCTGCCCGGCACCGTCGCGGGCGTCCCCGCCCTGATCGCCCGCACCGGCTACACCGGCGAGGACGGCTTCGAGCTGTTCGTGGCCCCCGAGCACGCCGAGCAGCTGTGGCGGGCGCTCACCGATGCCGGTGCCCCGGTGGGCCTGGTCCCCTGCGGCCTGTCCTGCCGCGACACGCTGCGCCTGGAGGCGGGCATGCCGCTGTACGGGCACGAGCTGACGACGGCCCTGACGCCGTTCGACGCCGGTCTGGGGAGGGTCGTCAAGTTTGACAAGACGTCCCACGCGGATGACTTCGTGGGCGTCGAGGCGCTCCGCGCGGCCGCCGAGCGCGCCGAGGCCGCTCCCCCGCGCAAGCTGGTCGGCCTGATCGCCGAGGGCCGCCGGGTCCCGCGCGCGGGCATGTCCGTGGTCGTCGGCGGCGAGGTCGTCGGCGAGGTCACCTCCGGCGCGCCGTCCCCGACCCTCGGCAAGCCGATCGCGATGGCGTACGTCGACGCGGCGCACGCCGCCCCCGGCACGGCGGGCGTGGGTGTGGACATCCGCGGCACGCACGAGCCGTACGAAGTCGTCGCGCTGCCGTTCTACAAGCGCCAGAAGTAGCCCGGCGGCGACGGCCCCCGCCCGGTCCGCGGACGCCTCCGCGTCCCGTCGGCCCAGGTGGCGGCACGCGCCCGTCTCAGTCCGTAAGACCCACGTTCCTCAGCACTCGCCCGCGTACAGGAGAATTCAGGCCATGAGCAACCCCCAGCAGCTGCGTTACAGCAAGGAGCACGAGTGGCTGTCGGCCACCGAGGACGGTGTGGCGACGGTCGGCATCACCGAGTTCGCGGCCAACGCGCTCGGCGACGTCGTGTTCGCCCAGCTCCCGGCGGTCGGCGACACGGTCGCCGCAGGTGAGACCTGCGGCGAGCTGGAGTCGACCAAGTCGGTCAGCGACCTGTACTCGCCGGTCGCCGGCGAGGTCGTCGAGGCCAACCAGGACGTCGTGGACGACCCGTCCCTGGTGAACTCGGCCCCCTTCGAGGGCGGCTGGCTGTTCAAGGTGCGCGTCGCGGAGGAGCCGGGCGACCTGCTCTCCGCCGACGAGTACACCGCGTTCGCAGGCAGCTGACCACGGCGTAAGGACTGATCTTCCGATGTCGCTTATGAACACCCCTCTCCACGAGCTCGACCCGGACGTCGCCGCCGCCGTCGACGCCGAGCTCGTCCGCCAGCAGTCCACCCTGGAAATGATCGCCTCGGAGAACTTCGCTCCGGTCGCCGTCATGGAGGCCCAGGGCACCGTCCTCACCAACAAGTACGCCGAGGGCTACCCCGGCCGCCGCTACTACGGCGGCTGTGAGCACGTGGACGTGACCGAGCAGATCGCCATCGACCGGGTCAAGGACCTGTTCGGCGCCGAGTACGCCAACGTCCAGCCGCACTCCGGCGCCTCCGCCAACCAGGCCGCCCTCTTCGCGATCGCCCAGCCCGGCGACACGATCCTCGGCCTGGACCTGGCGCACGGCGGCCACCTCACCCACGGCATGCGCCTGAACTTCTCCGGCAAGCAGTTCAACGTGGTCGCGTACCACGTGGACGAGGCCGGTCTGGTCGACATGGCCGAGGTCGAGCGCCTGGCCAAGGAGAACAGCCCCAAGGTGATCATCGCGGGCTGGTCCGCCTACCCGCGTCAGCTGGACTTCGCCGAGTTCCGCCGGATCGCCGACGAGGTCGGCGCGAAGCTGTGGGTCGACATGGCGCACTTCGCCGGGCTCGTCGCCGCGGGCCTGCACCCGAACCCGGTGCCGTTCGCGGACGTGGTCACCTCCACCACCCACAAGACGCTCGGCGGCCCGCGCGGCGGCATCATCCTGGCCCGCAACAAGGACTTCGCGAAGAAGCTGAACTCGGCGGTCTTCCCCGGCTTCCAGGGCGGCCCGCTGGAGCACGTCATCGCGGCCAAGGCCGTCTCCTTCAAGGTCGCCGCCTCGGACGACTTCAAGGAGCGGCAGCAGCGCACCCTGGACGGCGCCCGCGTCCTGGCCGAGCGCCTGGTGCAGGACGACGTCAAGGCCGTCGGCGTGGACGTCCTGTCCGGCGGCACGGACGTGCACCTGGTCCTCGTCGACCTGCGCGACAGCGAGCTCGACGGGCAGCAGGCCGAGGACCGCCTCCACGAGGTCGGCATCACGGTCAACCGCAACGCCATCCCGAACGACCCGCGGCCCCCGATGGTCACCTCCGGCCTGCGGATCGGCACCCCGGCCCTGGCCACCCGCGGCTTCCAGGACGAGGACTTCCGCGAGGTCGCGGACGTGATCGCCGAGACCCTGAAGCCGGACTTCGACGCCGAGGCCCTCAAGGCCCGGGTGTCCGCTCTGGCCGCGAAGCACCCGCTGTACCCCGGCCTGAAGTAGTTTCGTACGCTTTAGTTGGTACGGACTTCCGGGGCACCGCGCACACTGGACATGAGGACAGTGCGCGCGGTGCCCCGCACCACGTGCCCACCAGCACGGCAAGCTGCCCCCGCACCACCCGGCGGACAAAGGCGTCTACCACCCATCATTGGAGTTCCACCGTGGCCATCTCGGTCTTCGACCTGTTCTCGATCGGCATCGGCCCGTCCAGCTCCCACACGGTCGGCCCGATGCGCGCGGCGCGCATGTTCGCCCGCCGCCTGAAGAACGAGGGCCTGCTGGCCCACACCATCTCGATACGGGCGGAGCTGTACGGCTCCCTCGGTGCCACCGGCCACGGCCACGGCACCCCCAAGGCCGTCCTGCTCGGCCTGGAGGGCGAGTCCCCCCGCACCGTGAACGTGGAGTCGGCGGACGACCGCGTCGAGGAGATCAAGTCCACGGGCCGCCTGAACGTCCTCGGCATGCACGACATCGCCTTCGACTTCGACGCCGACCTGATCCTGCACCGCCGCAAGGCCCTGCCGTACCACGCGAACGGCATGACCGTCTTCGCGTACGACACCGACGGCGCCCTCGTCCTGGAGAAGACGTACTACTCGGTCGGCGGCGGCTTCGTGGTCGACGAGGACGCAGTGGCCGGGGAGAACCCGATCGTCCCGGACGACACCGTCCTGAAGTACCCCTTCCGCACCGGCGACGAGCTGCTCCGCCTCTCCTCCGAGACCGGCCTGTCCATCTCCGCCCTGATGCTGGAGAACGAGAAGGCCTGGCGCACGGAGGAGGAGATCCGCGAGGGCCTCCTCGACATCTGGCGCGTCATGCAGGCCTGTGTGTCCCGGGGCATGTCCCGCGAGGGCATCCTGCCCGGCGGCCTGAAGGTCCGCCGCCGCGCCGCGAACTCCGCCCGGCAGCTGCGCGCCGAGGGCGACCCGCAGGCCCGCGCCATGGAGTGGATCACGCTGTACGCGATGGCGGTGAACGAGGAGAACGCCGCCGGCGGCCGCGTCGTGACCGCCCCGACGAACGGCGCCGCCGGAATCATCCCCGCCGTCCTGCACTACTACATGACCTTCGTGCCCGGAGCCGACGACGAGGGCGTCGTCCGCTTCCTGCTCGCCGCGGGCGCCATCGGCATGCTCTTCAAGGAGAACGCCTCCATCTCCGGCGCCGAGGTCGGCTGCCAGGGCGAGGTCGGCTCCGCCTGCTCGATGGCCGCGGGGGCCCTCGCCGAGGTCCTCGGCGGCTCCCCGGAGCAGGTCGAGAACGCCGCCGAGATCGGCATGGAGCACAACCTCGGCCTGACCTGCGACCCGGTCGGCGGGCTCGTCCAGATCCCGTGCATCGAGCGCAACGGCATGGCCGCCGTGAAGGCCGTGACCGCCGCGAAGATGGCGATGCGCGGAGACGGCAGCCACAAGGTGTCCCTCGACAAGGTCATCAAGACCATGAAGGAGACCGGCGCCGACATGAGCGTGAAGTACAAGGAGACGGCGCGCGGCGGGCTCGCCGTGAACATCATCGAGTGCTAGCCAGATGGGCCCTGACCAGCGTGTTCGCATCTTTGAGCGCTGTCAGGGCCTTCCCTGTTTACGCGGCGGAAAGTCCCTGAAAAGTCCCTGAGACATCCCCCTGGAAGGGGCTTTTGAGCTGCAGGTTCACGGCACGTGATCAACGCCGGATGTGCCGGTCACCCACCAGCTGACGTATCAAATCGATGCCTTCCCCCGCTCAAGGGGGTGGCGCGCCGCGAAGACCTTCGCTCTCTGTATCGAAACGATTCGAAGCAGCCCCGGGAGAGACCCTCCGCAGTCTCGTCGCAGGACAAATGGGATCACGTCGTCCGGCGTGGGCCGGTGCGCGTGTTCGTCGGCGCAGACGACGGCGAGGAAGGCGTGGGCCGGCATCGCGAGGGTGACCCGGCGGGCCCAGGCGGGACAGCGGCGGACCTGGTGCCCATCCAGCTTGCCCGGCCTGGTGAAGACTGATACCGCCAGAGGCCGTTGCGCCTGGTCAAACCACATGCAACACCCAAAGGAGTCCGACCACCCCATGGCCACCCGGCAGATGGCCGCCGCCCTGAAAGTCACCTAACGCCAGCTGTTGGGTCTGAACATCTACGGGCCGAGCTCACGCCCCGCGTCACGGCGGCCGCTCGTGCGTACCGGTTCCCCCTACAGTGCGCGCACGTCACGGAAGTCCACCCGTGGGACGGCTCTGTCCGCCGTATCATGACGGCACACGGGAAGGAGCACCGTCCATGAGTGTCGACGCGATCACGCACACCGAGTTCCCCGCGGGATACGTGGTGTTCTTCGGCGCCGACGGAAAGATCATCATGACCCCGCAGAGCGAAGAGCACTCCAGCACAATCAGGTCGATGCAGATCGACTCTCTCGCCCTCGGCCGTCATGCGAAGGTCACCTCGGACGTCTACATCGACTTCCCCGCCGACGAGAACTCCGCTCCCGACCTGGCCATCCTGCGCGAGGACGCGCGCAAGGAGGGCAAGCGCTACAGCTTCGAGGACGTCCTGTTGATCTCGGAGGTCGTCTCCACGTCCTCGGCACGCAAGGATTACGACGACTGCACCGCGAAGTACGGCCGGTACGGCATCCCCGTCTACCTCGTCGTGGATCCCTACGCCCGGGAAGTCGTCCTGCACACCGAGCCCACCTCCAGCGGCTACAGCACCGCCCACACCCGCGCATACGGCACAGGCAAGCTCCCCATCCCCCTGGCCGACGGCCGCACCTTCACCCTCGACCTCGACGAACTCCCCCTGCCGAACCCGGAGCCCGACACTCACTGAGTCTGAGAAAACACGCCCCGAAGCAGGAATAGGTCCGGCAGCCGGTCGGCGCGCGCAGGATCATCGAAACCGGACTGAAGAGCTCCACGCATTGAGGCGCCCGGGGTTTGGTGATCACTCTCGGTGCTTCCCTGTCCTTCCGGCCTCATTCTGGCCCCAGGAAGGCCCGGCGGCGGGCTGGGCCGAGCCCCGTCGGGCAGGACTCCAGTTCTGAACCCACCCCCGGTCGAGCAGATCGAGGCCGCGTCTCGCGAGTACGAGGGCGCCGCCGGCCAGGCCCGCCGCACTGACCACGGCGAGCCCGCCGCGAAGAAGGTCCTCGACAAGCTGCCCGCCAGCACCTACGGCACATGGCGCGTCTTCCGCACCCCGTCCTCGCGGTAGGCCCCGGACCTCGCCGAGATCACCCGCATCTTCAAAGCCCACGGCCTCGGCCCCGTCTCGATGAGGCCCGCACCCCGAGCCGCAAGGTCGAGCGTGCCAGAAAAGATGCACTCTACGCGCTTCGCATCAGGACGGTAATCGGTCCCGGGGGCAGCGTCCCTCGAACGGAGAAGAGCGCCTGTTCCGCCCCTGCCAGGGCGACTACCACCGAAAGCAGAACGGCCGCGGCCGGTGGTTACGTCAACGGCCTTGAGGTCTGTACCCAACTCCCGCATTGGAGGAGCACGACCATGGCGAAAACAGCAACAAGTGTTACTCCCGTCGGCGTCACCAAGCACCTACCTTCTGTGCCTCCACAGTCCGAAGCCCTGATTGTGGACGCAGGAATGCATGCGCGTGTCTGTACCTGCTCGCCCAGGCGCTCGGGGTACCGCTGCCTGACATGCCAGCGCCGTTCGTCACGACCCGTATCCCCGCCAAGCAGACCGAGGTGACGCCGTGACCGCCACGATCCCCCTCGACCTCACCCTCACGGTCCGACGCGGAACCACCTCCCCCGGCAAGGCCGCCGATATCTGCGACATCAGCCCTGCCGACGGCACCGCCACCCTCGTCTACGACAGGCACCTCACCAACCCCGGCACCGCCGTCTGGCTCGCCCGCACCTTGCTGCGCCAGCACGGGTACGCCGTCCGCGAGGTGATCCTCGACGGCATGGGCCCGGGCATCACTGCCCTGTTCCGGGAAGCGTCCCGGCTCCGCCTGGACGTCCACCTGGGCAGCGGCAAAGGCACTCCCAGGGTCGTCACCTACGACAACAGCCCGGCCGCATACCAAGTCCCGGCTGGCTGGGACCTGGCGGACGCCACGGACCGGCTGCCCGCCGCGCATGCGGCGGCCCGCCCTCACGTTGTCCGCGTGCTGCGCGCCATCGACGTAGAGAAGGAGAACAACGGCGGGCGTATGGACAAGGCCCTCGACGTGGCAGCCGGGATGATCCTGGAGACTGGGAACCCCGACCAGGCAAGCCTGAGCAGGCCAAAAGTGCAGGTCAACCCGATGACCAATAACCGTCCACATATACGTGAAGTACAAGGAGACGGCGCGCGGCGGGCTCGCCGTGAACATCATCGAGTGCTGAGCCCGGCCGCGCGCCGCCCCTCCGGGCGGGCGCTAGTTGTGTGCGATCAGTGACTCCACCAGGCCGGCGCGGGTGTTGGGATAGTCCATCGGGACGATCCCGAGCCCGCGCCAGCCGCGTCCCTCGGCGCTTTCGAGCAGGGTGTGCGTCCTCGGGTTGAGGTCGTCGGAGTTCCAGCGCGGCGGGATCGCGGCGGCCGTGCTGACGAAGTTGATGTACTGCTTGCCGGGCTGGGCCGCGGCCTTCCTGAAGTGGGCCTCGATCTTGGGGAACTTGGCGGCGGGCACGGCGTTGTAGTCGTCCTGGATGTCGAAGAGGCCGCCGTCGCCCCAGCGGATGCCGCCGGGCAGGCCGCCGTTGTCGGCGATGAGGACGACCTTCCCGCGGACCTCGCCGAGGCGCGGCCAGGCGTCGCCGATGTGGAACAGGGAGCGCCAGCCGCGCCGGTCCAGATAGTCGTCGAAGATCGTCCGGAACGTCGCGTCGCCCTCCTCCGAATACTCCTGCTTGACCCGCATCAGGACGGTCTCCGTGGGCTGCCCGCGCAGGAAGTCCCGGCAGGCGCCGAGCACGTCGTCGAAGTTCAGGTTCTGGTAGAACGCGCCGTGGTGGATGGTGAAGGACCCCTCGAAGGCCCGGCACCTGATGTCCAGGAAGCGTATGCCGGAGCCCAGTTGCTGCCCCAGCGTCGTGTTCTGGCACTCCACCCACCAGCCGCCGAAGCGGGCACCCGAGTCGTGCGTCCCGGGAATCGTGAGGCGCTGCAGCGGAGTCCCCGCGTCGATCCCCGCCATCCAGTTCTGCACGCCGAGCGCGCGCGTGCGGGTCCTTGCGGAGGCGGGGGCGGTGAGGAGGGCGGTGGCGGCGGTGGCCGTGGCGCCGGTGAGGAAGGCGCGGCGGGTCAGGGGCATGTGGGGTCCCGTATCCGTGAGTGGGGGGCGCGACAGGGAGCGCGTGCACGTACACATACACGTACGAGGACCAGGAACGCCAGTACGAGGGTGGAACCAGTCCCTCACGGGGAACGGTCAAGTAACAGTCAACCATTCACCGTTCACCCACCCCGCACGCGCCGGACCCGGCCACCCCACGGCCCCGGCGCCGGACCCACTCCCCCCCCCACCGCTGGAGGCCCCATGCTGCGCGGCATCGACGTCAGCTCCCACCAGTCGTCCTTCTCCACCGACGGCCTCTCCTTCGTCATCGTCAAGGCGACGGAGGGCCGCTCGTACATCAACCCCCGCCTCACCGCCCAGACGAAACTCGCCCGCGACGGCGGCTGCGTCGTCGGCTTCTACCACTTCCTCTGGCCGGGGAACATCACCGCCCAGGCCGAGTACTTCGTGAGCAAGGCACCCGAGAAGGCCGGGGACTTCCTGGCCGTCGACTGGGAGTGGACGGGCGACCACACGGCCGCCACGAACGCGGAGAAGGACCGTTTCATCCGCGAGGTGAAGCGACTGCGGCCGAATCATCGCGTGATGCTGTACGCGAACCGCGATTTCTGGTTGAACCGCGACACGACTTCGTACGCGGGCGACGGCCTCTGGATCGCCGACTACGTGACGGCGGGCAAGCCCCGCATCCAGGCCAAGTGGCGCATCCACCAGTACACGTCGACGCCGCTGGACAAGAACGTGGCGGACTTCGCGAGCGAGGACGCGATGCGGGACTGGGCCACTCCCTAGCCGACCTGGGCAGGCGCCTCCGCCCGGAGCTGCTTCGCCGGCGGGTTGGCGAGGTAGCCGTTGAGCAGCTCGAAAGTGCGTAGCTCGGGCGGGAGCGCCTCGTACCAGGCGAGACCATAGGTGTTGCAGTTCGAGCACACGAGGCCACGCACGCATGCTCCGCAGCACCCCCGGCCGGGGCAGCAGGCGTGATCGTGGTCGATGTGCAGCGAGCGCCTCGCCTCCTCTTCGAAAACCCCGCAGATGGCGCAGGATCCTCTCTGGTGCCGGAGCAGCAGGTCGAGGAAGTCGCTCGTCACGCCGTAGAGAGCGAGCCGTACCCGTTCGGCGTGGCACGGCTTGCAGTAGGGACGTGGGGCGCCGCCCCGGTTGAGGAGGGAGTACTCCGAGACGGACTTGCTCTCTCCGCATCCGAGGCACTCGACGACACCGTGCCGGAGCATCGCCTGGTAGGACGCGCTGTCTCTCTTCTTCCGTAAGGGAGCGAGGGGCCGTCCCGCGCTCCGCTGGTCGTAGTGCCCTTTGCAGAGCCCTCTGGCAGAAACGGCCCGGTCACAGCCATCGAACGCACATGACGGGTAGCCACCCGGTGTGGAGCGATGACGCGTGATGCGGGCCAAGGGCCTGCCTCGATTGAACTGGGAGTAGTGGGCGGGGCACAGCCCCTTCGTCAGGCGATACCTGTCGGACGACCGGTCACACGTCCAGTCATCCCCGCTTGCAGAACAATTGCGCATGTATCGATCAACGAGCCGAACGGCCTTACGTCACCCCGGCATTGACGCCGGCGTGATCGCCCGATCGCTACGGCCGCACCACGATCTTGCCGATGTGTGTGTTCGACTCCATCAGGCGGTGGGCGTCCGGCATGTGGGCGAGGCCGTCGAAGGTCTGGGCGATCGCGGGGCGCAGGGTGCCGTCCCGTAGGCCCGAGTTGAGGTAGGCGGCGGCGCGGCGGCGGGCGTCGGGGGTGTCGGTGACCAGGGCGTTGTTGTAGCCGTGGACGGTTACCGGCCAGGTCATCGGGACGGTGGCGGGGCGGGCGTCGAGCCAGCCGTAGAGGATGTACGTGGCGTCGTCGGCCGCCGCCTCGCCGAGGGTCTGGAAGGCGGGGCCGCCGATCGCGTCCAGGACGATGTCGGCGCCTCGGCCTTCGGTGAGGCGTTTCGTTTCCTTCGCCACGTCTTCCGTGTCGGTGACTATGACGTGTTCGGCGCCCAGGTCGAGGAGTTGCCGGCGCTTGTCCTCGGTGCGGGTGGTGGCGATGGGCGTGGCGCCCGCTCGGCGTGCGACCTGGAGGGCCGCCGTGCCGACCCCGCTGGACGCGCCGGTGATCAGGACGTGGTCGCCGGGGCGCATCCCCGCGCGCAGGTGCAGGGCGCCGTAGGCGGTGGTGTACGTGAGCCAGACGGCGGCCGCCGTGACCGCGTCGACGTCGGCCGGGCGCCGGGCGACCGCCTGCTGCGGCAGGACGACCCGGTCCGCGTACACGCCGTGGGCGCTCAGCTCGAAGTTGCCGGTGGTCAGCACGGTGTCGCCGGGCGCGAACGCCGTGACGTCCGCGCCGACCGCCTCGACGACGCCCGCGGCCTCGTAGCCGTTGCGGGAGGCGGGCAGGGTGGGCTGGTAGTAGTAGGTGCCGGAGCGGAAGAGGGCGTCGGCGCGGTTGAGGCCGAGTGCCTCGACGCGGATGAGGACGTCGTCCGGGCCCGGGGCGGGGAGTTCCACCTCGCGCACCGTCAGGACCTCGGGGCCGCCGGTCTCGTCAAAGAGCACTGCCCTGGCGGTAGTTGTTGCCGTGGGTGCTGTCGTCGTTGTCGTCATGGCCTCCACGCTAGGCAGCGCGCACGAGACGAACCATGCTTGCTGGTCTCGGTTTTCTGTCTGTACGTCTCGCTGCTCGGGGTGCGCGCTACGGTTCGGACATGGACGTACTCAGTGACGCGGTCGCCTCCATACGGCTGGGTCGGCCGCACTCGGCGATCTGGGACAAGTACGCGCCGTGGGGCGCGCGGTTCGAGGCGTCCAGCGGGGCCGGGTTCCATGTGCTGCTGCGGGGGTCGGCCTGGCTGGTGCCGGGGCGGGAGGGGACGGAGCCGATCGCGCTCGCGCCGGGGGACATCGTGTTCGTCGCCCACGGCTGCGGGCACGCCCTGATGAGCGAGCCCGGCGCACCGCTGGAGCCGTTCGAGCTGGAGCCGGACGGCACCTGGCCGCGCCCGCCCGAGCGGCTGCCGGACGTGGCGGCGGGCGAGCCGCCCGCCGCGGTGCTCCTCTGCGGCGCCTACCGCCTGGACCGCGCCCGCGCCCACCCGCTCCTGGCCGAGCTGCCCGAGGTGGTCCACCTGCCCGCCCGCGTCGGCGCGCACAGCTCGCTGCGCGCGGCCGTGGAGCTGCTCGGCGCCGAGCTCGACGACCCGAAGCCGGGCTCGGACACGATCGTGTCGGCGCTGCTCGACACGCTGCTCCTGTACATCCTGCGGGCCTGGTGGCTGGGCGAGCGGCACGGCTCCGGACATCCGACGGGCTGGGCGGCGGCGCTCGCCGACCCGGCGGTGGCGGCGGCGCTGCGGGCCGTGCACGCCGACCCCGCGCACCCGTGGACGGTGGCGGAGCTCGGCGCGCTCGGCGGGCTCTCCCGGGCGCCGTTCGCCCGCAGGTTCGCGGCGACGGTGGGCTCGCCGCCGCTCGCGTACCTGACGTGGTGGCGGATGACGACGGCGGGGCGCCTCCTGCGCAGTGAGGACACGCCCTTGCGGGTGGTCGCGGAACGCTGCGGCTACGCCTCGGAGTTCGCGTTCGCCAAGGCGTTCAAGCGGCAGTTCGGGGTGGCGCCGGGGCGGTACCGCAGGGGGCGGGCCGCGTAGCCGTTCAGGGTGAGACCTAGCCGTTCAGGGCGCGACGGGCAGCTGTCGCTTGTGGTCGGTGAGGCGGTAGCGGCGGACGATGGTGTCGAAGGCGCGCGCGTCCACCGGCTTGCCCTCCAGGAAGTCGTCGACGTCGTCGTAGGTGACGCCGAGGGCGTCCTCGTCGGCCTTACCGGGGTCGAGGGTCTCCAGGTCGGCCGTGGGGGTCTTCCACACCAGCTCGGCGGGGGCGCCGAGGGCGTCGGCGACGGCGCGCACCCGGCGCTTGGTGAGGCCGGTGAGCGGGACCAGGTCGGCGGCGCCGTCGCCGAACTTGGTGAAGAAGCCGGAGACGGCCTCGGCGGCGTGGTCGGTGCCGACGACCAGGCCGTCGTGCGCCCCGGCGACCGCGTACTGGGCGATCATGCGCTGCCGGGCCTTGATGTTGCCGTGCACGAAGTCCTGGTGGTGGGCGTCGCGGAAGCGCACCCCGGCGGCCAGCGAGGCCTCCAGGGCGGCGTCGCTCGCGGGCTTGATGTCCACGGTGAGGACGTCGTCGGCCTGGATGAAGGAGAGCGCGAGCTGGGCGTCGTGCTCGTCGGCCTGGACGCCGTAGGGAAGGCGCATGGCATGGAAGCGGGCCTCGTGCCCGGCGGCGCGGGCCCGCTCGACGGCGAGCTGGCAGAGCCGTCCGGTGGTGGTGGAGTCGACTCCGCCGCTGATGCCGAGCACCAGGGAGCGCAGGCCGGTGGCGGTCAGCCGCTCGGCGAGGAACGCCACCCGGCGCTCGATCTCGCGCTCGGCCTCGAAGACCTCGGCCACCTGGAGTTCCCGGGCGATCTCCTGCTGCAGGGCGATGGCCGCCGACTCGCTCACGTCTGGCTCCTTGTTCCGGTTCACGATGTGCCGTCCCACCCTACCGAGGCCTCCTCAGGCCTACCGAGGTCCACCAAGGCCCACCGAGCCCTACCGAGGGGCTTTCCCGGGCAGCACGGACGTCACGTACTCGGCGGCCTCGGCGAGCAGCGCCTGGTCGTACGGGGCGTCCTTCGCGGCCTTGCTCGTCATGATCGCGAGGAGCACGGGCGGCGCGGACCTCGGGGGCCAGAGGACGGCGATGTCGTTGAGGGTGCCGTGGTCGCCGGTGCCGGTCTTGTCGGCGATGGTCCAGCCGCGGGGCAGTCCGGCCTTGATCCGCTCGGCGCCGGTGGCGTTGCGCTTGAGGAGGTCGAGGAGGAAGGCGCGCTTGCGGCCCGGGAGCGCGTCGCCGATGACGATCTTTTGGTACGTGCCGCCGAAGGCGCGGGGCGAGCTGGTGTCGCGGGGGTCGCCGGGGGTGGCCTGGGTGATCGCGGGTTCGACGCGGTCCATGCGGGTGACCTTGTCGCCGAGGCCGCGGGCGTAGGCGGTCAGGCGGTCGGGGCCGCCGAGGTCGCGGAGCAGCAGGTTCCCCGCGGTGCCGTCGCTGTAGCGGATGGCGGCGTCGCACAGTTGCCGGATGGTCATGCCGGTGTCGACGTGGCGGGCGGTGACAGGGGCGTGCTTCATGAGGTCGGCTCTGCTGTACCTGACGCGCTTGTCGAGGTGGGACAGCGGGTTGCCGTCGAGGACGGCGGCCGCGGCGAGGGCCTTGAACGCCGAGCAGAAGGCGAAGCGCTCGTCGGCGCGGTGGGCGAGGGTGGTGCCGGTGGCGGTGTCGAGGGCGTAGACGCCGAGGCGGGCGTCGAACTCCCGCTCCAGGTCGGCGAACCGACGGCGGTGGCGGCGGGCGCCCGGAGCGGGGGACGGGGACTGGGACTGGGACCGGGCCGGGGATTCGGTCGGGCCCACGTGCGTGCCGCGTGGGTACCTGACCGGGTCCTCGTCCGTCGAGCACGCGGCCAGCGGGACGAGCGCCGCCGCCCCCAGGAGTCCGCGGCGTGTCAGGGCCGAGCGCGGCGACGTCATGACCATCCCCCGTCAGGCTTTGCGAACACAACGAGCTGAGGCGAACGATACCTTCGGCCCAGCCCCGCCCGGCGCCCGCCCCGGCCCTCCTCAGCCCCGCCCGACCTCGTCGCCGATCCCCGTCAACTTGCCGAAGGTGGCCCGCAGTTCGGCGAGCGCCACCCGCTCCGCCGCCTCCGGGTCCCCCGCCTCGACCGCCCGGACCAGCGCCTCGTGGGCCTCGTCGCCGTGGTCCGACTCCGCGCGGTGGATGTCGATGAGGTCGAGCAGGGCGATCAGTCCCTCGCGCAGGGCGGGCACGAACTCGCCGAACAGGTCGGTGAGGACGGGGTTGTGCGCGGCGGCGACGACGGACGCGTGCAGGGCGATGTCGGCGTCGATGAAGGCGGCGTCGGCGGCGGGGGCCGCGGCCCTGCGGGCGGTGAGCGCGGCGTGCATGGCCCGGATGTCGGTGGGGGTGCGGCGGGTGGCCGCGAGCCGGGCCGCCTGCACCTCGACCAGCATCCGCACCTCGTACACGTCGCCGATCTTCGCCCTGCGCAGCCGGGTCGGCCAGTCCTCGGCCGGTGCCGAGGCGATGACGAAGACCCCGGCGCCCTGCCGCGCCTGGACGAGCCCGGCCCCGGCGAGCGCGCGCAGGGCCTCGCGGACCGTGGAGCGGCCGACGCCCAGTTCCCCGGCGAGGGTCGTCTCGCCGGGGAGCTTGCTGCCGACCGGCCAGTGGCCGGTGGTGATCTGTTCGCGCAGCCGCTCCGTGGCCTGTTCGACGAGGGGGCTGGGGCGGAGGGAGCCGAGCGGCATACGGGGGTCACCTGTCTGTGGTGCGGGCGTGAGGAACGTACGGCTGACTGCGGGCGTGGGAAACGTACAGCTGACGGCGTGCGGGCGTCCGGAGCGTACGTCGATTCTACTTGTCTGAGGAGTACTTGTCTGAGGACCTGAGGTGTGCTTAGGGTGCTCCGCATGATCTGGAACCCGCAGCGCCCCGGACCGATGCCCTTCCACCGCTACCGCTCCCACGAGGACCGCGTCACCGTCCTCGCCCCCGACCGCGGCTGGCCGTCGGCGCGGATCGAGAGCGCCCCGCTGTGGGTCCCCGTCGACCTGCGCGACGGCAACCAGGCGCTCGCCGAGCCGATGGACACCGCGCGCAAGCAGCGCTTCTTCGAGCTGCTCGTGTCGATGGGCTTCAAGGAGATCGAGGTCGGCTATCCGTCGGCGAGCCGCGCGGACTTCGACTTCGTGCGCCACCTCGTCGATCGGGTGCGCGCGGGCGCCGTCCCCGACGACGTCACGCCTGTGGTCTTCACCCCGGCGCGGACCGACCTGATCGACCGCACCTTCGCGTCGATCGACGGGCTGCCGCGCGCGGTGGTCCACCTGTACATCCCGACCTCGCCGGTGTGGCGCGACGTCGTCCTCGGCCGGGACCGCGCCACCGTGCGCGCCACCGTCACGGAGGCCGCCGCCCACATGGCCCGCCTCGCCGACGCCCGCCCCGACGCGCACATCCGCTTCCAGTTCGCCCCGGAGACCTTCAACCTCACCGAGCCCGACTTCGCCCTCGAACTGTGCGACGGGCTCACGGAGCTGTGGGACGCGAGCCCGGACCGCCCGGTGACGCACAACCTCCCGGCGACCGTGGAGATCGCCACGCCCAACGTGTACGCCGACCAGATCGAGTACATGCACCGGAACCTGGCGCGCCGCGACTCCGTCATCCTCTCCGTGCACCCGCACAACGACCGCGGCACCGGCGTCGCCTGCGCCGAACTCGCGGTGCTCGCGGGCGCGCAGCGCGTCGAGGGCTGCCTGTTCGGCAACGGCGAGCGCACAGGCAACGTCGACCTGGTGACGCTGGCCCTGAACCTGTACGCGCAGGGCGTCGACCCGATGCTCGACCTCTCCGACATCGACGCGGTCCGCGAGACCGTCGAGCACTGCAACCGCCTCCCGGTGCACCCCCGCCACCCGTACGCGGGCGACCTCGTCCACACCGCGTTCTCCGGCACCCACCAGGACGCCATCGCCAAGGGCCTCGCCCACCACGCCAAACAGGCCGCCGACCTCGGCGTCGAGCCGCACGAGGCGCCCTGGAGCGTGCCGTACCTGCCGATCGGCCCGGCCGACATCGGGCGTTCGTACGAGGCCGTGATCCGCGTCAACTCCCAGTCGGGCAAGGGCGGCACGGCGTATCTGCTGCGCACGCACCACGGCCTCGACCTGCCCGCGGGGCTGCGCCGCGACTTCTCCCGGGTGGTGCAGGAGGCGACCGACGACAGTGGCGGCGAGGCGCGCCCCGACGAGCTGTACGCGCTGTTCCGCACGGCGTATCTGGCGCCGGGGCAGCCGGACTTCGACGGCGCGGTGTCCGTGCTGTCCTGGGCCACGGACACCGCCGCGGACGGCGCCCACCGCTGCGTCTGCACGCTCCGGGCCGGGGGCAGGACGGGGGACTTCGAGGGCTACGGCAACGGCCCGCTGTCGGCGTTCGTGGACGCGCTGTCCGCCGCCGGGGTCGCGGTGGACGTCCTGGACTACAGCGAGCACGCCCTCACGTCGGGCGGGGCGAGTGAGGCGGTGGCGTACGCGCGGTGCCGGGTCGGCGGGGCGGGCACGGCCGAGGGGGCAGGCGGGCTGGAGGTCTGGGGCGTGGGCGTGGACACCTCGCTGCTCGCGGCGTCGGTGCAGGCGGTGGTGTCGGCCGTGAACCGGGCGGGGGCTACGGGATGACGACGCCCGCCACCCGCGCGCCGCACGGGGCACACCCGGCCGACCCGGCCCCGGCCTCGGTCCCGGCCCCCGCCACCCTCTCCCCCGTCCTGCGCGCCGACTCCGTCTCCGTGATCCGCGACGGCCGCCGCATCCTCGACGACGTCTCCCTCACCGTCCGCCCCGGCGAGCACTGGGCGCTGCTCGGCGCCAACGGGGCCGGCAAGTCCACGCTGCTCGGCCTGCTGGGCGCGCTCGGCCACCCCACGCACGGCGCGGTGACGGTGCTCGGACGCCGGCTCGGCACCGTCGACCTGCGTGAACTGCGCACGTACCTGGGCCATGTGAACCCCCGCCACCCGCTGCGCTCGCCCTTGTCCGTCCGCGACGTCGTCCTGACCGGCCTCACCAACAGCGTGGCCCGTGTGCCGCACCGGACGCCGACGGCGGCGCAGCGGGACCGGGCCGAGCTCCTGATCGCGACCATGGGCCTGACCGCCCGCGCGGACGCGCCCTGGCCGACGCTCTCGCAGGGGGAGCGCGGCCGGACCCTCGTCGCCCGCGCCCTGCTGCCCGACCCCCGCCTCCTGCTCCTCGACGAGCCCGCGACCGGCCTCGACCTGCCGGGCCGCGAACAGCTCCTGGAGAGCCTCGACGCGCTGCGCGGCGCGCGTCCCGGCCTGGCCACGGTCCTGGTGACCCACCACCTGGAGGAGCTGCCCGCGGGGACCACGCACGCGCTGCTGCTGCGCGCGGGCCGCGCCGTGGCCGCGGGCGCCGCAACCGACGTCCTCACCACGGAACGGGTCAGCGCGTGCTTCGCGCACACGGTGCGCGTGGAGCGGCGCGACGGCCGCTGGAGCGCGCGGGCCGGGGCGCGGGGCTGAGGCGGGACGTGCGAAGGGGCCGCACCCCGGACACCGGGTGCGGCCCCTTCAGGGCGCGGGGCGGCCGTGCCGCACGCGCTACTTGTTCAGGCTCGCCCAGAACTCGTCGAAGGACAGCAGCTTGTCGCCGTTCGCGTCCTTGGACTTGATGATGGCCTCGGCGACCGACTCGGTGACGTTCCAGTCCCCCATCTGCGCCATGGCCTGCTTGTACTCCGCGGCCGTGATGAATCCGTCGCCGTCCGCGTCGAACCGCTCGAACTGCTTGCGTGCCTCTTCGATGTCCGCCACCGGGTCCGCCCCTTCGTTCCGCACTACTGCGTTCTGCACTACTGACGGAGGTCAGGGTAACGGCCGGACCGGGTGACGATCGCAGTGAGTACCGGCCATGGCCAGGACATCGAGGGCGATCATTCCGTCGTGCCTGGGGATTCTCGCGTCGTCTGAGTCAGCTGCGTGAAGCGCCGTCCGGGACGCACGTCGTGCCGGGCGGCGCCAGCGGGGGCGCGATCTCAAGGACGACGTCGGCGAAGGCCCGCACGCGCTTGTCGGCGTCGTCGCGGGTCCGCCACACCAGGCCCTGCTCGACCGGCGGCATGTCGGCGACCGGCAGGAAGCGGAGGTCCGGCCGCTGGTACAGCAGCGGCAGTTGCGCGTCGCCGGGCACGACGGCCCGCCCGGTCGCGACCAGGGCCAGGGCCTCGGCGTAGGTGGTGCACGGTTCGCTGTGCCTGCCGATCGGCTGCCCGCCGGGCGTAAGCCGGGGCATGTGGAAGTCGATCCACTCGGCGGGGACCGTTCCCTCGACGGAGATGAAGGTCTCGCCCGCCAGATCCTCGAACGACACCGCTGTGCGCTCCGCGAGGCGGTGGTTCGCGGCCACGGCCAGGTAGCGGACGCCGCGCGTGACCACCGCGCCGACCGTCAGGTCCGGCTCGTCGACCGGCAGCGTGATGAGCAGCAGATCGGCGGTTCCGTCGCGCAACTGCGCCACATTATGGTGCAGTTGCGTCTCGACGACCCGTACGCCGCACTCCGGGTTCCGTAGCTCGAACACCTCGCGGGCGGCGCCCACCCAGCGTCCGCTCTGGCTGCCCATGAACCCGACGGTGAGCGTGCCCGTCATGCCGCGCCCGGCGAGCTCCGCGCGATCGAGTGCCCGCCTGATGCCCTCGTACAACGGCTGCAGTTCGTCGCGCAGCCCGGCGCCGACCTCGGTCAGCGCGACGCGTCTGCTGGTGCGCGCGAACAGCGCCACCCCGAGCCGCCGCTCGGTCTTCTTGACCGTCTGCGTGACGAGCGCGGGCGACACGTGCAGACGCGCGGCCGTGCGAGCGAAGTGCAGCTCTTCCGCGAGCGTCAGGAATATCTCCATCTCGGCGCGTTCCATCATCCGACTGATCCCCCCCTTGATCACACAGCCGATGTACACGATTCTGCCGCATCGTTCACACTCTCTGAACGAAGGCTCCCCCCCGGCGGCCGCTCAGCGGAAGATGCCGGTGTGCCCCAGGGAGTAGCGGCCCGGCTGCGGATACACGGCCAGGCCGTGCGGGCCGCCGCCGACGGGGATGCGGGCGAGTTGGACGCCGGTGCGGGTGTCGATGGCGTACACCTCGGAGTCGTAGCGACCGGACAGCCACAGGACCTTGCCGTCCGCCGAGACGCCGCCCATGTCGGGGCTGCCGCCGTCGGGCAGGTGCCACTTCTTGGTGAGCTTGTTCCTGGTGAAGTCGAAGACCGAGACCGAGCCCTCACCGCGGTTGGAGACGTACATCTCGCGCGAGTCCCGGCTGACGTAGAGGCCGTGGCAGCCCTTGCCGGTGGGCAGCAGCTCGGGCTTGGAGAAGGTGTCGCCGTCCAGGACCCACATGCCGTCGGCCATCATGTCGGCGACGTAGAACTTCTTGCCGTCCGGGGAGACCTTGACGTCCTGCGGCATGGCGCCCTTGAAGGGCAGTTTCTGCTGGCCGACGACCTTCATCTTCTCGGTGTCGACCTTGAGGAGTTCGCCGGAGAACTCGCAGGACACGATGAAGTAGCGGCCGTCGAGGGAGAAGTCGGCGTGGTTGACGCCGTAGCAGCTCACCGGTTCGGTCTTGACCCGCTTCATGGTGTGCGGGTCGCGGAAGACCAGCTCGCGGTCGAGCGAGGCCATCACGATCGCGTGCTTGCCGTTGGGCGTGAAGTAGAGGTTGTACGGGTCGTGCACCTCGACGGGCTTGCCCGCCTTGCCGGACTTGGGGTCGATGGGCGTGAGCGTGTGGCCGCGGTTGTTGTTGACCCACAGCGTCTTCATGTCCCAGGACGGCACGACGTGCTGCGGCTGGACGCCGACCTTGATCGTGTCGATGACCTCGTACGTCTTGGGGTCGATGACGGAGACGGTGTTGGAGTTGGTGTTGGGGACGTAGACGCGCGAGGGGAAGTCCTTGACCACCGGGGAGAGCTTGTTCGGGCGGTCGGCGGCGTAGACGTCCTTGGGGTCGAGGACGGGCGGCATGCCGGGCAGGCCCTGGACGGCCTTCGGCTTGGCGGGCTCGGGCACGGCCTTGGTGGACAGCGCCTTGTTCTGCCGGTCGGCCTGCTCGGTGCCGCAGCCGGCGAGGGCGGCGGCGACGGCGGTCCCGGCGGCGAGCAGGACGGCGGTCCGCCGGGTCAGCGTCAGGGGCAGCGGGGTGCGGGTGCGGGTTCGAGTGCGGGTCATCAGGTCAGCAGCTCCGTGGTCGTGACCGCGCGCAGGCCGCGGCGGTGGAGTTCGTCGAGGACGGCGGGGAGCGCGGCGACCGTGTCCGCGTACCCGAAGTGCAGGCTCACCACGGAGCCCGCGCGGGCCCCGTCGGCGACGGTGCGGGTGACGGCCGCGGCGCCGGGCGAGGTGAAGTCCAGGGAGTCGACGTCGTACGAGAGGACGTGCGGGTAGCCCGCGCGGCGCGCGAGGCGCGCGACGAGGGGGCTGGCCCGCTGGGCGCGCGAGGGCCGGAACCAGTTGCCGATGCCGCCGGTGAGGCGTCGGAGCCGGTCGGCGCACCCGGTGATCTCCGCGTACGCGGCCCGCTCGGGCAGCGCGTTGATGTCCCGGTGGTTCTGGGTGTGGTTGCCGAGGTCGTGGCCGCCGTCGAGGATGCGGCGCGCCAGCTTCGGGTGGGCGTCGAGCCAGGTGCCGACGGCGAGGACGGTGACGCGGGCGCCCGCGCGTTCGGCCTCGGCGAGCACGGCGCGGGCGGTCCTGGGGTCGCCCTGGCCGTGGAAGGTGAGGGCGACCTCGGGGCGGCCGCGGGGGCTGTGGGCGATCTGGACGGGCAGGCCGGGGAAGCCGCGGGGGCCGGGGGCGGGCGCCCGGTGCGGCTGCCTCGCGGGGCGCGGCGCACGGCTGCTCTCCGCCGGGGCGCAGCCCGCGAGGGAGGTGAGGGCGAGCCCGGTGCCGATGCGCAGCGCGCCGCGCCGGTCGGTCGAAGTCACGCGACCCATTTATAGGGCGGCGACCCCCGAAAGCCGCTGATCGACATGAGGTGCGGTCCAGACCAACAGGTTCCGCCGGAGCTCGCGATGACCGCTCACAGGCACCGTTTAGCCATCGTTTACAAGGCGCGTGCTCTATCTCACCAAGGATTCACCTTTAAACTGTCACACTATGGCAGCCAATGCCCGAATTAGGACTTTTGGATCGGAGGCCCCCGTCTGCCATAGTCGACGAAGCGACCCTCTTTGACCCGAGCCACGTCGCCTTTACGGGCCGCGGACCACACCCCATCGGTCCCGGCCCCGCTCGAAGGCCCCCGACAGCGCCGCACCCACGGCCCCGGGGGCTTTCGCGTACGCGGCCGGCGTTCGGTGATCCGCGCCGACGTTCCGTGATCCGCGCCAGCGCTCGGTGATCCGCGTCAGCGCTCGGTGATCCGCATCTCGAACCAGGTCGTCTTGCCCCGCGGCAGCAGGTCCACGCCCCAGCGGTCGGCGAGCTTGTCGACGAGGAAGAGGCCCCGGCCGCTGATGTCCAGCTCATGGACGGGCATCAGACACGGCAGCCCCCGCGAGGGGTCGCGCACCTCGACCCGGATCCAGCCGCGCCGCCGCAGCGTGCGCAGACCGAAGACGCGCGCGCCGGTGTGCCGCACGGCGTTGCCGACGAGCTCGGACACCAGGAGCACGACGTCCTCGGTGAGCTTGGGCGTCAGGCCCCAGTGGCGCAGGACGACCACCTGCGCGAGGCGGCGGGCGATGGCCGCGGACTCCGGGCGGGAGGGCAGCGGGACCTCGGCGTCGGTCGGGTTGCCGAACAACTCCAGTGCCTTCAGCGCGTGTTCGTCCTCCACCGCCGGAGACCAGCGCGCTGCGGTCGCACCCGGGCGCCGCCGCTGCTGTTCGAAACCCTCCTGCCCCGCCATGCCCCCCATCATGGCCGCACCGCGACCGCATTGGGGCCGTTCCGACGGAATAAGCCCCCCGGAAGCTTCCGTTCCGGGGGGCCGTCCAGGCATATGCCTACGGCAGTTCAGCCTCTGCCGCACCCCCTCTCACCTGCGATGACTTCTTGCTCACAAGTGATCACGGAGCGCCCGCAAGAGCCCTGCCTTAAGGTTGTCTTAAGCCTGCCATAATCCGCCCCTTCGGGGGACACTTTGGCTGACGGGCCTTCAACTGGCTTGACTTCAGCGGAACTTCGCCTTGCCGGGACCGTCCTCCACGAAGCTGCGCATGCCCCGCTCACGGTCCTCGGTGGCGAACAGGCCCGCGAACCACGTGCGTTCGATGGCGAGACCGGTGTCGATGTCCGCCTCAAGACCCGCGTCCACGCTCTCCTTGGCGGCCCGCAGCGCGAACGCCGGCCCCTGGGCGAGCTTCGCGGCCCACGCGCGGGCCTGCTCGTACACCTCGGCGGCGGGTACCACCCGGTCCACCAGGCCGATGGTCAGCGCCTCGTCGGCCTTGACCATACGGCCGGTGAAGATGAGGTCCTTGGCCTTGGCCGGGCCGACGAGCCGTGGAAGGCGCTGGGTGCCGCCGGCGCCCGGGATCAGGCCGAGCAGGATCTCGGGCTGGCCCAGCTTGGCGTCCTCGGCGGCGATGCGGAAGTCGGCGCACAGCGCCAGTTCGCAGCCGCCGCCGAGGGCGTATCCGGTGACGGCGGCCACGACCGGCTTCGGGATCCGGGCGATGGCGGTGAAGGAGTCCTGCAGGGCCCGGGACCGCACGATCATCGCCGCGTGGTCCATGTCCTGCATCTCCTTGATGTCCGCGCCCGCCGCGAACACCTTCTCGCCGCCGTAGAGGACGACGGCCCGGACGTCGTCGCGGGCCGTCGCCTCCGCCGCGAGGTCCTTCAGGCGGTCCTGGAGCGCGATGTCCAGGGCGTTCATCGGGGGGCGGTCGAGACGGATGGTGCCGACGCCGTCGGCGACTTCGAGATGCACAGTTGTCATGCGTGGCACGTTAACGCTCCGCTGGTTGTGCCGCGCCGTGGCGTCGGTTGTCTGCGGCTTCGCCGTGGCTTGGCGCGCAGTTCCCCGCGCCCCTTCGGGGCGCCGCCCCCCTTTCGGGAAGGTCTACGCCTTCCACTTCTCCCAGGACATGTTCCAGCCGCTGTAGCCGTTGTCCGGCGCGATGATCTTGTCGTTCGAGTTCTTCACCACGACGACGTCACCGACCATCGAGTGGTTGAAGAACCAGGCGGACGGCGCCTTCTTGTCGTAGCCGCCGCGCACGTCGCGCAGGCCGATGCAGCCGTGCGAGGCGTTGTAGTTGCCGAACGCGCCGCCGCCCCAGTAGTTGCCGTGGATGAACGTGCCGGACGTGGACAGACGCTGGGCGTGCGGCACGTCCTTGATGTCGTACTCGCCGCCGTAGCCGACGGTCTCGCCGTTCATGCGGGTCACCTTGAGGCGCTCGCTGACGACCATCTGGCCGTTCCACGTCTCGTAGCCGGGCTTGCCGGTGGTGACGGGGATCTTCTTGAGGACCTTGCCGTCGCGCACGACGGTCATCTTCTTGGTCTTCACGTCGACGGTGGAGACCTGGCTGCGGCCGATCTCGAAGGTGATCGTCTTGGCCTGCTTGCCGTAGACCCCGGGGCGGCCCTCGACGCCGTCGAGGTTCATCTTCACGGTGACCTTGGTTCCGGGCTTCCAGTACTTCTCCGGGCGGAAGTCCAGGCGGTCGTTGCCGAACCAGTGGCCCTCGACGGGCACGGACGGATCGGTCTTGATCTCGATGGCCTTCTCGACCGCGTCCGGCGACGTGATGCCGCGCGAGAAGTTCACCGAGAACGGCATCCCGACGCCGACCTTGGTGCCGTCCTCGGGGTTGAACTGGCCGACGAAGGTGTTCTTCGGCACGAGGGTCGTGAACGCCGAGTCCTTGGCGGACGTGCGGCCCTCGGAGTCCTTGGCGATCGCGTGGACCTTGTACTTGGTCCCGGCGGCGAGGTGCCGCTCGGGCGTCCACTTCGCGCCACCGGCGACGATCTTGCCGGGGACGGTCTTGCCCTTGGGGTCCTTGACCGTCACCTCCGACAGCTTGCCCTTGGCCGCGGATATCTTCAGCGCCCCGCTGGTGGCGACGGCGTCCGCGCCGTCCTTGGGGGCGATGGTGACGACGGCCTGCGAGGGCTTGTTGTCGTCCGCCTTGCCCTTGCCGCCGTCCCCGTCGCCGGAGTCGGAACCGCCGCCGCACGCGGTGACGAGCAGCAGCGTCGCCCCGGACGCCGCCGCGAACAGTGTGTTGGCGCCCCGCCGCCGCCCGCGCTTTCGCGCGTGGGCCGACGCCCCCGATATCGGTCGCCCGTTCAAGATTTTCTCCCCTCGCACGGCCCCATCAGGCCCGCACTCCAGTGCCCCGCGCGGTGGTCGAGAATGAGCCGACTCGCGCACTGCGCTAGATAACCACAGGCCCCGAAGCGATGACTCCCCGCCAATGTCACCGTTCCGTTCCAACTGCGTTCACGGTGCGGACCTGTGGCCGTCAGGGGCGGCTCGAGCGCGGCTTCTTGTCGCCCTTCTTCCCATCTGCGGCTTTCTTTCCCGTCTTCCACTCCTCCCAGTCCATGTTCCAGCCGCCGAGTCCGTTGTCGGGAGCGACCTTCTTGTCGTTGCTGTTGACGACCTCGACGACGTCACCGATGAGGCTGCGGTCGAAGAACCAGCCCGCGGGCGTCCGTGAGCTGCCGCCCTTCACGTCGCGCAGGCCCACACAGCCATGGCTGACGTTGGTGTTGCCGGGCGCGTGCGGCGCCCAGTAGTTGCCGTGCAGGAAGGTGCCCGAGGTGGTCAGGCGCATCGCGTGCGGCACGTCCGGGATGTCGTACTCGCCGCCGAAGCCGACCGTGCGGCTGTTCATGCGGGTCACCTCGAGCATCTCGGTGACGACCATCTTGCCGTTGTACGTCGTGGTCTTCGGGGCGCCCGCGGTAATCGGGACCGTGGAGAGCAGCTCGCCGTCGCGGCGCACCTCCATGGTGTGCGCGGCGGCGTCGACCAGGCTGACCTGGCTGCGGCCGACGGTGAAGGAGAACGTCTTGTCCTGCAGGCCGTAGACGCCGGGCGCGGCCCTGACGTCACGCAGGTCCAGGTCCACGGTGACTTTGGTGCCGGGCTTCCAGTACTTCTCGGGGCGGAAGTCCAGGCGCGTGGCGCCGAACCAGTGCGGCCGGATCTCCACGGCCGGCTCCGCGGTGACGCGGACGGCGCGCTGGACGGCCTCCTTGTTGACGACCTCGCGGTTGAACTCCAGGGAGACGATCATGCCGGTGCCGACCGTGGCGCGGTGCTCCGGCGTGACGTACCCGATGAAGCGCTCGTCGGGGACGAACGTCTTGAAGGTGGTGTGCCGCGCGGTGCGCCGCCCGTGGCCGTCGAGGGCGACCGCGTCCACCGTGTACTCGGCGGCGAGGGCGAGCGGTCCGTCGTCCACCGGGCGCCACGTCGTGCGGTCCGCGCCGATCCGCCCGGGCACCTCGGCCTCCTGCGCGTCCTGCGACCGCACCACCCGCACGGACTCCAGGCGCCCGTCCGGCACCCGCACCTCCAGGCGCTCCCCGGCGCGCACGTTCTTGTCGCCGTCGCCGGGCGTGACCCTGATCGCGTCGGCGGGCCGCGGCGGCTTGCCGAGCACCCCGTCGAGCTCCGAGCCGGAGCAGCCCGTGGCTCCGAGTACCAGTCCTGCCCATGCCACCGCTGCGGCCAGCGCGGCCCCTGCGCGCCGAGCGCGCCTCGTTGCCTGTCTCACGTGGGTCCCAACGACCGTGCCCGCCCGGGGAAACGTGAGTGCGACGCACCGGCTGGGCAGAACAGACAGCAAGGACGTCGTGCGGGCAGCCGCGGCCGGGACGCCGCACGCCCTGAGCGCGCGCGTCGACCGGCCGGAGCCGCGGGAGGCGAGCAGGTGTCGAGCGCAGCCGAGCAGGAGGCAGTCCAGCGGGCGCGGGCCCGGGTCCGCGGCCGGCCGGACGGCGGCACGGACACCGCCGCCGGGGCCAACGGCGGGCGCGGGGCGCGGGCCCGGCAGGCGCCCGCGCGGACGGTGTGGCCGGGGGCGCCGACGCCGCTCGGGGCCCGGTTCCGGGTGGGGCCCGACGGGGTCGCGGGCACCAACTTCGCGCTGTGGGCGGGCGGTGCGGAGGCCGTCGAGCTGTGTCTGTTCGACGAGGACGGCGGCCGTGGCGGCCGGGTCACCGAGACGCGCTGCCCGCTCACGGAGCTGACGCACGAGATCTGGCACGGCTTCCTGCCGGGGGTCCTGCCGGGGCAGCGGTACGGCTTTCGGGTGCACGGCCGCTGGGACCCGTGGACGGGCGCCCGGTTCAACGCGGCGAAGCTGCTGCTCGACCCGTACGCCCGCGCGGTCGACGCCGGGGAGGGCAACGACTACGGCGCGCTGCCGCCGGAGGTGTACGGCCACGTCCGGGACTGGCCGCAGCAGCACGTCGCCGACACCGTGCGCGACGACCGCGACTCGGCGCCGTACGTACCCAAGGGCGTCGTGGTGCACGACGACGCGCCGGACGACGAGTGGTGCGACGACCGGCGCCCGAAGACCCCCTGGGCGGACTCCGTCATCTACGAACTCCACGTCCGGGGCTTCACCAAGCTGCACCCGGGGGTCCCGGAGCCGCTGCGCGGCACGTACGCGGGGCTCGCGCACCCGGCCGCCGTCGACCATCTCGTGCGCCTCGGGGTGACGGCCGTCGAGCTGCTCCCCGTGCACCAGTTCGCACACGAGGACCATCTGCTGCGCCGGGGCCTGAGGAACTACTGGGGCTACAACTCGATCGGGTACTTCGCGCCGCACGCTGCGTACGCGGCGTCCGGCACCCGCGGCCAGCAGGTCGGCGAGTTCCGGCGGATGGTGCGCGCGCTGCACGAGGCCGGGATCGAAGTGATCCTCGACGTCGTCTACAACCACACGGCAGAGGCGGGCGAGCTGGGGCCCCAGCTGTCCCTGAAGGGCATCGACAACCGCGGCTACTACCGGCTCCAGGACGACGCGCGCCGGTACGCCGACTACACCGGGTGCGGCAACACCCTGCACGTCGTCCAGCCGCACGTCCTTCGTCTGATCACCGACTCGCTGCGGTACTGGGTGTCGGAGATGGGCGTGGACGGCTTCCGCTTCGACCTCGCGGCGGCGCTCGCGCGCTCCTTCCACGACGTCGACATGCTCTCGCCGTTCCTCGCGGTCATCGCGCAGGACCCGGTGCTCCGGCGCGTGAAGCTGATCGCCGAGCCGTGGGACGTCGGGTCCGGCGGCTATCAGGTGGGGGCGTTCCCGCCGCTGTGGACGGAGTGGAACGACCGGTACCGGGGTGCGGTGCGGGATTTCTGGCGGGGCGCCCTGCCCGATGTGCGGGACCTCGGCTACCGGCTCTCGGGGTCGAGCGACCTGTACGCGTGGGGCGGGCGGCGGCCGTACGCGTCGGTGAACTTCGTGACGGCCCACGACGGCTTCACGCTGCGCGACCTGGTGACGTACGAACGCAAGCACAACGAGGCCAACGGAGAGGGGAACAGGGACGGTTCGGACGACAACCGGTCCTGGAACTGCGGGGTCGAGGGCGAGACGGACGACGCGGACATCGCCGCGCTGCGGCGGCGCCAGCTGCGGAACCTGATGACCACGCTGCTGCTCTCGACGGGCGTGCCGATGCTCGTCGCGGGCGACGAGATGGGCCGCACCCAGCGCGGCAGCAACAACGCGTACTGCCAGGACAACGAGGTCAGCTGGGTGGACTGGGAGGAGCGCGAACAGCCGGGGTGGCGGCAGCTGTTCGGCCTCACGGCCCGGCTCATCGCGCTGCGGCACCGGCATCCGGTGCTGCGGCGGCGGTCCTTCTTCTCCGGCCGCGCGCACGCGGCGGACGGGCTGCGGGACCTGGCGTGGTTCACGGCGCGCGGCACGGAGATGACGGAGGCCGACTGGTACGCGCCCGCGGCGACGCTCGGGATGTATCTGTCGGGGCGCGACATACCGGGGCGGGACGCGCGCGGGGCCGCGGTCACGGACGACAGCTTCCTCGCGGTCCTGCACACGGCGGAGCGGCCCGTCGACTTCGTCCTGCCGGGGCCGCCGTGGGCCGCCGCGTACGAAGTCCTCGTCGACACCTCCCTGGAGGAGCAGGAGGACGCGCCGGGTGCGCTGCTGGCCGCGGGGGCCGCGGTGCGCGTCGACGCGCGGTCGGTGCTGCTGCTGCGGGCCGTTCCGGGGGACGCGGCGCCCGGGGGCGCCGGGGCCGAGGGCGCTGGGGTGCAGGGGGCGCCAGGGACTTGATGGGCTTTCAGGTCCGTACCAAGGTATTGCCCATGGCGCGGACCCGGACGAAGCTCACCGCATGGACCTGGAGTTGCGGCACCTGAAGACGATCCGGGCGATCGCCGACGCGGGCAGCCTCACCAAGGCTGCCACCGCCCTCGGCCTCGCGCAGCCCGCCCTCAGCACCCAGCTGAAGCGGATCGAACGGGCCCTGGGCGGGGAGTTGTTCGAGCGCGGGCGGTCCGGGGTGCGGCCCACCCCGCTCGGTGAGTTCGTGCTCGCCCGGGCCCGGATCGTGCTGCCCGCGGTCACCGGGCTCCAGGAGGAGGCCGAGCGGTTCACGCGCGGGTGGCAGGACCGGCGCGGGTTCCGGCTCGGCGGTACGCACGGGCCGCTGCTCGGTGGGCTCGTGGACCGGCTCGCCGCCGCGCACCCCGACCAGGCCGTGTCCACGTACACCTCCTGGTCGGAGCGGGAGATCGCCGCCCAGGTGGCCGACGCGCGGCTCGACTTCGCGCTCGTCGGGACGTGCGGGGCGAGCATGCCGCCGGAGAACGAGCGGCTCGTGTGGCGCGAGGTGGCGCGCGACCCGGTGTTCGTCATGCTGACCACCGGGCATCCGCTGGCCGGGGCCACAGAGATCGACCTCGCCGATCTCGCGGGCGAGGCGTGGACGGACGTGCCAGGGGACGGGTGCTTCGGGGACTGCTTCACCGCGGCGTGCGCGCGGGCGGGCTTCGCTCCTTCGTCCGTGTACGAGACCGACACCGCGTCGTGCGTGCATCTGGTGCAGGTGGGGCGGGCCGTGGGGTTGTGCCGGGCCACGTTTCCGCCGACCGGAGGGATCGTGACGCGGCCGCTGGCGGGGGCGCCGTTGTACTGGCGGCATTTGTTGGGGTGGCATCCGGAGACGTACGCGCACGACAGCGCGGCGGAGGTGCTGGCGCTCGCGCGGGCGGTGCATGCGGCTGCCGCCGCGCGTAGTGAGAGTTATTCGGCGTGGTTGGCTCTGCCGGGGGCGGATGTGGGCTGAGGTGGGTGTCCCGTTGCCGTGGGACGGCGCGCCCCCGATCGCGCTGCGCGCTCGTCCTCAATCGCCGGACGGGCTACATACTCCCCCCGACTTGCGAGGGGTCCATAACATCCACGCAGGGGGGCAACTGGCATCTATGTGACGCCTGTTGACCCTTCTACGGTGTGGTCGACCGGAGAACGAGCGGATCCCGCTTCCCCGCTTGGGGGTCCGCCGCTCCCCGTCCACACCGAGGAGAGACCCCCATGCAGCTCAGACATTCCTCCCCGACTCAAGACGGCCGGAAGGTGCTCCGCCGCGCCCAGGCGGCGGGTGCCGCGCTCGCCGCCGCCGGTGCGCTCGTCCTCGCCGGTCTGCCCGGCTCGGCGGTCGCCCAGACCGACTCCCCGTCCCCCTCCCCCACACCCCGCGACGCGGCGGCGGCCGCCGCCGTGGAGCAGACGTCACCCGCGGTTCTGAAGGCGATGCAGCGCGACCTGGGCCTGACCGCCGCGCAGGCCAAGGCACGGCTGGTCAACGAGGCCGAGGCGGGGGCCGCGGGCGGTGCGCTGCGGTCGGCGCTCGGCCGTGACTTCGCGGGCGCCTGGGTGACCGGCGCCACCTCGGCCACGCTCACCGTCGCCACCACCGACGCCCGGGACGTCGCGGCCATCGAGGCCGAGGGCGCCCGCGCCCTGGTGGTGCGCCACTCGCTGGGTCAGCTGGACGCCGCGAAGGCGAAGCTGGACCGGGCCGCGAAGAGCACGCGTACCGCTGACGCGCCCGTGTGGTTCGTCGACGTGAAGTCCAACGCGGTCGTGGTGAAGGCCGTCAAGGGCGCCGCGGCGCACAAGCTGGTGAAGGCGGCGAAGGTCGACCGCGGGCTCGTCGAGGTCCAGCGGACCGCCGAACGGCCGCGGCCCTTCTACGACATCGTGGGGGGTGAGGCGTACTACATGGGCAGCGGCGGCCGCTGTTCGGTGGGCTTCTCCGTCACCCAGGGCGCCACGCAGGGCTTCGCGACCGCGGGCCACTGCGGGCGCGCGGGCACCACCACGCGCGGCGTCAACCAGCAGGCCCAGGGCACGTTCCGCGGCTCGATCTTCCCGGGCCGGGACATGGCGTGGGTGGCCACGAACGCGCAGTGGACGGCGACGCCGTACGTCAAGGGCTCCGGGGGCCAGCGCGTGAGCGTCGCGGGTTCGACGCAGTCGCCGGTGGGCGGCTCGATCTGCCGCTCCGGATCGACCACCGGATGGCACTGCGGCACGATCTCGCAGCACAACACCAGCGTCACCTACCCCGAGGGCACCATCAACGGTGTGACCCGTACGACCGTGTGCGCGGAGCCCGGTGACTCCGGCGGCTCGTACATCTCGGGCAGCCAGGCGCAGGGCGTCACCTCCGGCGGTTCGGGCAACTGCCGCTCCGGTGGCACCACGTTCCACCAGCCGATCAACCCGCTCCTTCAGCAGTACCAGCTGACGCTGAAGACCACGGGCGGCGGCCAGGACCCGGACCCCGGCGACCCGACCGGCACCTGGGCGGCGGGCTCCGTGTACGCGGCCGGTGACACCGTCACCTACAACGGCGCCACCTACCGCTGCATCCAGCCGCACCAGGCCCAGCCCGGCTGGGAGCCGCCGAACACTCCCGCCCTGTGGGAGGCCGCCTGACCCTGTGACGGGCCCGCCCTGACCGGCGGGCCCGTCCGGGACCCGGGCGGGACCACTGCTCATCCACGCTGGTGGGAGCGTGGATGCGGACCCATGGCCGTCAGGCCGCGACTCCGGGGGGAGGCGTGGCCGCAAGGACCGGATTCCGGCTTCGGCGGACCGCGTGGACGGTCAGTCGAGGATGCCGCGGCGATACGCAGTCGCGACGGCCGCGGCCCGGTCCTTGACGTCCAACTTGCCGTAGATATGGGTGAGATGGGTCTTGACCGTGGCTTCGCTGATGAACAGCCCCTTCGCGATGTCGCGGTTGGACGTGCCCCTGGCGACGAGTGCGAGCACTTCCCGTTCGCGGGTGCTCAGCCGCTCGTCGTCAGGGGCACGTACGCGTTGCACCAGGCGGGACGCGACGGCCGGGGAAAGCACCGTGCGGCCCTCGGCGGCGGCGCGGACGGCGCCGAACAGCTCGTCACGCGGGGCGTCCTTGAGCAGATAGCCCGTCGCCCCGGCCTCGATGGCGGGGAGCGTGTCGGTGTCCGTGTCGTACGTCGTGAGCACCAGGACGCGGGCGCGGGCGCCGCGCCGGGACAGCTCGGCGATGGCGTCGACCCCGCCGCCGCCCGGCATCCGCAGGTCCATCAGGACGACGTCCGGGTCGAGCCGCGCGGTCAGCTCGACGGCCTGGACGCCGTCGGCCGCCTCGCCGAGGACCGTGAATCCGGGCGCCGACTCGAACATGCCGCGCAGCCCGTCGCGCACGACCGGGTGGTCGTCGACGACGAGGAGGGTGATCACTTCAGTGTTCATCGCCCACCAACGGTACGCGCGCCGACACGGCCGTTCCCCCGCCGGGCTCCGACTCGACGGTGAGGGTGCCCGCGATGCGCTCGGCGCGGGCCCGCATGCCGGCGAGGCCGAAGCCGCCGGCACGGGTGCGGGCGGTCCTGGCGAGCGGGTCGAAGCCGCGGCCGTCGTCGCGGACGTCGAGGGTGACCTCCCCCGCCATGTACGAAAGGGTGACGCCGACGCGGGTCGCCGCCGCGTGCCGGGCCGCGTTCGACAGGGCCTCCTCGACGATGCGCAGCAGGGTCGACTCGATCTCCTCGTGCAGGGGCCCGTCGGTGCCCGTGACCGTGAAGTCGGCGCGCACGCCCGTGCGGTCGCCCCACTCGGCGACCGTCTTGCCGAGGGCCTTGGGCAGGCTGTCGTGCTCCAGCGCGACCGGGGCGAGGTTGTGCACGGAGCGGCGGGCCTCGCCGAGGCTGTGCCGGGCCAGGTCGGTGGCCCGGTCCAGGTGCTCGCGGGCGAGCTGCCGGTCGGGGGTGTTCGCGACGACCTGGAGCTGGGCGATGATGCCGGTGAGGCCTTGCGCGATGGTGTCGTGGATCTCGGCGGCGAGGCGTCTGCGCTCGTCGGCGACGCCCGCTTCGCGCGCCTGGAGCAGGAGTTGGGCGTGCAGTGCGGCGTTCTCGTCCAGGGCCTGCTGGAGCGCGGCGTTGGCCGCTTCGAGCTGGTCGATGGTCCGCTCCTGGAACCGGGTGCGTTCCTCCTCCTTGTTGGCGAGGTGCGCGAAGACCGTGAGCAGCCCTACGTTGACGCCGAGCATCGCGCCGAACACCACCCAGCCGATCCGCCCCTGCGGCGGCAGCCCGCCCGCCTGCGCGCCCGCCATCGTCACCGCGGTCGCGAAGAGCCCGACCGGGACGAGCCGGTGCTTGAGCAGCCGCTCGGACCCGAAGTACCCCGTGACGGCGTAGAACACGAAGAACGGGTTCAGCCACGACAGCGTGAACGCGAGCGCCCACCGCAGGAAGTAGTACGCCCCGCCGGAGCGGGAGGGCCCCGGCCGGGAGCGCGCGGCCCCGATCCACCAGACCTGCAGCCCCACGGCGGCGACGATGAGCCCCGCCGCCAGGGCCCACGCGTCCCACCCCATGCCGACGACATCGGCGGTCGCCGCGGAGAGCAGGCTGCCGAAGGCGAGGAGGACGAGGGGGCCCCAGCGGTGGAACAGCTCCCAGCGTTCGGTGATGAGGGTGGTCGGCGTGGAGGTGGTTGTGGGGGTCGTGACGGTGAAGTCGGTGTCGGGGGCGGGCCCGGTGCCGGGGGCAGGCCCGGTGCCGGGGGCAGGCCCGGTGCCGGAGACAGGCCCGGTGCCAAGGACAGGCGGCGCGCCGGGGACAGGCGGCGCGCCCGGGGTCGCCCGAGCGGTGGGCCTGCCGGAGTCGGCGGGGGTGTCGGGGCCGTTCGGCGTGCCGGGTCGTGCCATGCGCTCAGTCTCGTCCACCGGGACCGCGGCCCCCACCGTGCCCCCGGTCACTCCCAGCGGAACCATCGCGCCGCCGCCGCCGTGAGCACCGCCGTCCACAGCACGAGGACGCCGAGGTGGACCGGTCCTGGCCAGTCCCCGGCCGCCGCCTCGTTCAGCGCTTCCGCGGCCGCGCCGAACGGCAGGGCCTCGACGATCTGGGCGAGGGTGTCCGGCATCGCCTGCACCGGCAGCCAGACGCCCGCGCTGAACATCATCGGGAAGAACACCGCCGAGCCGACCGCTGTCGCCGCCTTGGAGGTGCGCGAGAGCGCCGACACCAGGGCGCCGAGCGCAAGCGCGGAGGCCGTTGCCAGGACAAGGGCGACCGCGTACCCGAATATCTGCCGGGGCAGCGCCACGTCGAAGACGGCCCGGCCCACTGTCAGGGAGAGCAGTGCCGAGCCGAGCGCGGCGGCGCCGTGCAGTCCCATCTGTGCGCCGAGCACGGCGGCGGGCCGCACGGGGGTGGCCGACATCCGGCGCAGGATGCCGCGCTCGCGATAGCCCGTGATGACCGGCGGCATGGCCTGGATCCCCGACATGATCATGGAGAGCAGCACGGTCACGGGGACGTAGGCGTCGACCAGGCGGATGCCGCCCAGGTCGTCCTGTGCCTCCCGGAAGGACGGGACGGACCCGAGGACCGCCAGGAGCACCGTGGGGAAGGCGAGGATCCAGAAGAGGGAGCCCGGCTCACGCCGGAACAGCCGCACTTCGGCCTTGAGGACGGCTCGGGCGGCACCGGGGGCGCGGGCCGGGGCGGCGTGCGGGCCGGGGGCGGGCCCGGGGGCGGCGGGGCTGGTCGTCGCGGGGACCGAGTCGGCCGCGGCGGCGGAGCCGGGGGAAGCTGCGGGAGTGGTCATGCCGGGGCTCCGTGGTGTCCGGGGCGGGTGGGCGCGTGGCCGTCGGTCGGGGTGGGGGCGTGGCCGTCGGCCGGTGCGGACGGGTCGGTCGCGTCGGTCGCGGTGGTCGTCAGGTCGAGGAAGGCGTCGTCCAAGGTGGCGTCGGTGACGCGGAGTTGGTGGGCCGTGATGCGGTGGCGGGCCAGGAGGGTGAGGAGGGCGTCGACCGTGGCGTCCGTGCCGTTCAGGGTGAGGCGGCCCTCCTTCTCCGTGGCGGAGCTGAGCCGGGGCAGCGCGGCCAGGTCGGCGGGGGCCAGCGGCACCGACGGCGTGAAGGAGATGACCGTGGAGCCGGCGGAGCGACCGATGAGTCCCGCGGGGGTGTCGAGCGCGGCCACCCGGCCTCGGTCGATCACCGCTATGCGGTCGCAGAGCCGCTGGGCCTCCTCCATGAAGTGGGTGACGAGCAGGACCGTGACACCGCTGTCCCGCACCTCCTCGATCAGCTGCCAGGTGTCCCTGCGGGCCCGTGGGTCGAGGCCGGTGGTCAGCTCGTCCAGGACGACGACGCGGGGGCTGCCGATCAGGGCGAGGGCGATGAACAGGCGCTGCTTCTGGCCGCCGGAGAGCTTGGCGAAGCGGGTGCTCAGCTTGTCGGTGAGGCCGAGGCGCTCGGCGAGCGGGCGCCAGTCGGCCGGGTGGGCGTAGAACGCGGCGTACAGCTCGAGGGCCTCGCGGACCGTGAGCTTGGGCTGGAGCTCGCTCTCCTGGAGCTGCGCGCCGAGGACGCGGGTGACCCGCGCGTGGTCCGCGACCGGGTCGAGTCCGGCGACGCGCACCGCGCCCGCGTCGGGCACGCGCAGGCCCTCGACGCATTCGACGGTGGTCGTCTTGCCCGCGCCGTTCGGCCCGAGGACGCCGAAGATCTCGCCCTGCTCGACGGCGAACGAGACGCCGTCGACGACGGCACGGCCGCCGTAGACCTTGCGCAGGTCCCTGACTTCGATGATGGGAGGAGGCATGCGACCAGCCTCGCCGTCACGGCCCCCGCCCCACATCGCCCATCCCGCGCGACCACCATCAACCGATCGGTCGATGGCCCCCTACGACCCCTCGGAGCTGCGCGGAAGCGGCCGTCCCAGCGGGCACGGACTAGGACCAGCGACCGACCAGGACCGGACCAAAACTCGGTGGGCGCTGTCAGTGGTGAAACGTAGGCTCGCCCCTGATGTCCACCACACACGCACCTGCCCAGGACCCCGGCCGACGCTCGGCCGTCAGGACGCTCACGCGGCTGTGGCCGTATGTGCGCCCCGTACGGACACGCCTGTTCACGGCGGCGTTCGTCGCCATCGTGGCGTCCTGTACGGGCCTGCTGTTCCCGCTCGTCCTGAAGTGGATCGTGGACGGCCCGGTGGCCGACCGGGACACCGGGGGCGTCTGGCTCGGGGCTCTGCTCCTGCTGGGGCTCGGTGTCGTCGAGGCCGTGCTGTTCGGCTTCCGGCGCTGGCTGGTCGCGCGGCCGCTCGCGGGGGTGGAGGCGGAGATGCGGGCGGACCTGTTCCGCCACCTCCAGCGGGTGCCCGTGGCGTTCCACGACCGGTGGGCGTCCGGCCAGTTGCTGTCGCGCGGCACGACCGACCTGATGCTGGTGCGCTTGTTCCTCGCGTTCCCGCTGACGTTCCTGGTCGTCAACGGCACGACGATCGCGGTCGGCATGGCCATCCTGCTGGCCCAGGACTGGACGCTCGGCCTGGTGCTGCTCGCGCCCGTGGTGCCGATGGTGGCCTTCCTCGCGTACTTCGAGGGGCGGTACGCCGCCGTGGCGCGGCGCGCGCAGGACCAGGTGGGCGATCTGACGACGGTCGTCGAGGAGAGCGTGCTCGGCATCCGGATCATCAAGGGCTTCGGGCGGCACCGCAGTCAGGCCCGGGCGTTCCGCGAGCTGTCGGGCACGCTGCGCGGCACGGAGCTGGTCAAGGCCCGCCTCCTCGCCGCGATCTACGGCGTGATCATGACGCTGCCGGAGCTGGCGATCGGCGCGGCGCTCGTGCTCGGCTCGGTCCAGGTGGCCGACGGCGACCTCTCGACGGGCACGCTGGTGGCGTTCCTGTCGACGGCGCTCGCGCTGCGCTGGCCGGTGGAGTCGATCGGTTTCCTGCTCGCGATGAGCCAGGAGGCGGCGACGGCCACGGAGCGGTACTTCGAGGTGCTGGACGCGGAGCCGGAGTCGGACACGGGCGCGGGCACGGGCCAGGGCCCGGGCGGCCCCGGCTCCGCGCCGGACCCGGGAAAGGCGGCCGCGGTCGCCGCCGTCCCCGCACCCCGCGCCCCCGCCGACGGCATCCGCTTCGAAGCCGTCGAGTTCCGCTACCCGGACGCCCCGGACGCCGCCCCACCCGTCCTGGACCGCATCGACCTGCACATCCGCACGGGCGAGACGCTGGCCCTCGTCGGCGCCACCGGCAGCGGCAAGACCACGCTGACGGCGCTCGTGCCCCGGCTGCACGAGGTGACGGGCGGGCGCATCACGCTGGACGGCGAGGACATCGCGGCGATGCCGCGCGAACGGGTGCGCACGCTGGTGTCCATGGCGTTCGAGGAGCCCACGCTGTTCTCCGCCTCCGTGGGCGAGAACGTGCTCATGGGGGCCGACGGCAGCGCGGGCGACGCGGAGTTGGGGCGGGCCCTCGCGATCGCGCAGGCCGCGTTCGTGCACGGGCTGCCGAAGGGGGCGGACACCCAGGTCGGCGAGCAGGGTCTGAGCCTGTCCGGCGGGCAGCGGCAGCGGCTCGCGCTGGCCCGCGCGGTGGTGGGCAGGCCGCGCTTCCTCGTCCTCGACGACCCGCTGTCGGCGCTCGACGTCCACACGGAGGCGTTGGTGGAGGCGGCGCTGCGGCGGGTCCTGAAGGACACCACGGCGCTGGTGGTGGCGCACCGCCCGTCGACGGTGCTCCTCGCGGACCGGGTCGCGCTGCTGTCCGGGGGCCGGATCACGGCCGTGGGCACGCACCAGGAACTGCTGCGGGAGAACGCCGAGTACGCATGGCTGATGTCTGGGGGGACGGACGAATGAGCACGGTCGGCGACAGGGGTCGCAGCGGCGACGGGAGAACGGGGCCGGACGACGGGCCCTCGGCTCCCCCCACCAGGGAAGGCACCGCCCACGAAGGCACAGCCCACGAAGACAGCCGCCACGAAAGCACCACCTACGAAGACAGCATCCACAAAAGCACCGCCCACGAAGGCACCGCCCACGAAGGCACCGCCCCAGAAGCCCTGGACGACGCCTTCGACAACGACACCCTCCCCGCTCCCCCGGGCGCGACCGGCACCCTGCTGCGCTCCCTCCTCGCGCCCCGCCGCGCCCGCGTCACGCTGGCCGCCGTCCTGCTCCTCGTGCAGCAGGCCGTCATCCAGGCCGGGCCGCTGCTCGTCGCGTACGCCATCGACCGCGCCGTGCCCGCGTTCCGCGCGGACGACCACGGCCCGCTGATCGCGGTAGGCGTGGCCTACCTGGTGTGCGCGGCGGCCGCGGGGGCGTTCCAGTACGCCTTCATCGTGGCGTCCGCCCGCGTCAACCAGGACGTGCTGCTCGACCTGCGGGGCCGGATCTTCCGGCACGCGCAGGCGCTGAGCGTGGACTTCCACGAGCGGTACACGTCGGGGCGGCTGATATCCCGCGCCACCACGGATGTGGAGTCACTGCGGGAGCTGCTCAACGAGGGCCTGCAGGAACTGCTCACGGTGGTGCTGTCGTTCGTCACGATCTCGGCGATGCTGCTCTGGCTCGACCTGGGGCTCGGCGCGGTCGCCGTCCTGTCGTTCGTGCCCCTGTACGCCCTGATCCGGCTCTACCAGCACCGTGCGGGCAAGGTGTTCCGCGTCCGCTCGACCGCAGTCGCCGCCGTCATCGTGAAGTTCACGGAGACGATGAACGGCATCCGCCCGGTGCGCGCGTTCCGCCGCGAGCAGGCCAACGAGGCGCAGTTCGCGACGCTCAACCACCGGCACGAGCGCACCAACGGCGACGCGCTCCTGGAGATGGCGCGGTACGTGGTGGGCTCGCGGCTCGTCGCGAACACGGCGGTCGCGGGCATCGTGCTGTGGGGCGCGTACCGCGTGGCGCAGGACACGCTCGCGCTCGGTGTGCTCGCCGCCGCGGTGCTGTACCTGCGGCGCCTGTACGACCCGATCGACCGGCTCGGCATGTTCCTCAACTCGTACCAGTCGGCGGCGGCGTCCCTTGAGAAGATCGCGGGCCTCCTCGCGCAGACGCCGTCCGTGCCGGAGCCGGAGCCCGGCACCGAGAAGCAGCTGCCGCCGCCTGCCTCCGAGCACCCCGGCCGCACCGTCGAGTTCGACGGCGTGCGGTTCGCATACCGCACGGGCGGTGAGATCCTGCCGCGCTTCGACCTGACGCTGCCCGCCGGGCAGACCGTGGCCGTCGTCGGCTCGACGGGCGCGGGCAAGTCGACGCTCGCGAAGCTGCTCGCGCGGTTCTACGACCCGTCGCAGGGGCAGGTCCTGCTGGACGGCGTCGACCTGCGCGAGCTCGGGGGCGCCGAGCTGCGGCGGGGCGTCGTGATGGTCACGCAGGAGGCGTTCCTGTTCTCCGGCACGGTCGCGGAGAACATCGCGATCGGCCGCCCGGAAGCCACCCGCGGCGACATCGAGCGGGCCGCGAAGGCCATCGGAGCCCACGACTTCATCATGTCGCTGCCCGACGGCTACGACACCGACGTACGCAAGCGCGGCGGCCGCATCTCGGCGGGCCAGCGCCAGCTGGTCGCCTTCGCCCGCGCGCTGCTCGCCGACCCCGCCGTCCTGATCCTCGACGAGGCCACCAGCTCCCTGGACATCCCCGGCGAGCGGGCCGTGCAGCGGGCGATGGACACGGTGCTGCGGGGCCGCACGGCCGTCGTGATCGCGCACCGCCTGTCGACGGTGGAGATCGCCGACCGGGTCCTGGTCATGGAGCACGGCCGGATCGTGGAGGACGGCACGCCCGCCGAACTCATCGCGGGGACGGGGCCGTTCGCGGAGCTGCACCGGGCGTGGCGGGACAGCGTCGTGGGCAGCGGCGCGTAGCGGCCCGACCCGGGGTCGGCCGGGCTCAGGCGGCCGGGCCGGTCACGGCGGCGAGGGCCTCCGGGAGGGTCGCCCCGGTCGGGGGTCCCGCGGGCCAACGGGCCGCGACATGGCCGTCGGGGCGGACGAGCAGGGCTCCGTGCGGGCCGAGGCCGCAGGCGTCGGCGTGCTCGCCCGGCAGCGGCTCGACGCGCACCGGCCACGGCCCGCCGGTCCCCGGCTCCCAGCGCGCGGGATCGGGGGCGAGCACGGTGAACCACTCCCCGCAGGCGTCGAGCGTGGAGCGCCCGGGGGCGAGCCAGAGGTGGGGCATCCGACACCCCGGTGTGGCCGACGGAAGGTAGTCGGTGCCTTCGTCACCGCCATCGCCGTACGACGGCTCCGGCAGCGTGCCGCCATCGGCAAGGACGGCACCGGAGTCATAACGGACCCCGAGCACGAGCCCGAGCTGGGCGAAGTACCGCTCGGACCACGGGAGTTCCACCCGCTCTCGCACACCCGCACCGGACCGGATCTGCGCACGTCGCCGATCCTGGACCTCGAACCCCAGCTTCGTGTTGGCGACCGCCTGCCGCAGCGTCCGATGGGCGACGGGCAGCCGCTCCGCCTCGTACGAATCCAGCAGACCGGGCCCGGCCCAGCCCCGCAGGACGCCCGCGAGTTTCCAGCAGAGGTTGTGGACGTCGGCGAGGCCCGCGTTCATGCCGAGGCCGCCCATGATGGGCAGGGCGTGCGCGGCGTCGCCGGCGAGCAGGGTCCGGCCGTGGCGGAAGCGTTCGGCGACGGCGGCGTTCATGGTCCAGTGCTGGACGCGCAGCACGTCGGCGTCGACGTCGGTACCGATGGCGTGCGCGACGAGGGCGGACCAGTCGGTGTCCCCGGCGTCCTCGGGGGTGGGGGCGAGCCAGGACCAGCCGCCCTCGGGGTAGAGCGGCAGGAAGGTGCCGTGGGCGGTGAAGTAGACGCCGGCGGGCTGCCGGGCCGCCAGGGCGCTCAGGTCGGCGTCGAACACGACGGTGGTGACGCGGGCGAGTTCGCCGGGGCCGGTGGTGGCGATGCCCAGGTGCCGCCGGACGGTGGAGTGGGCGCCGTCGGCGGCGAGGACGTAGCGGGCCCGTACGCGGGTCTCCGTGCCGCTCCGGTGGTCGAGGAGCACGGCCACGGCTCCGTCGGCGTCCTCGGTGAGGCCGACGAGTTCGACGCCGAACCGCACGGGCGCGTCCGCCGCGTCCACCGCGTCCAGGAGGAGGGGTTCGAGCCGGTCCTGCGAGGTGACCGCGCCGGTCACGGGGCTCTCCGGCACAGGCGCGCGCACGCCCACTATCGCCGCGCTCGCGAAGTCGTCGCCGGACAGGGTGTCGCGAAACCGGATGCGGCCGTACTCCGGCGGGAACGCGACGGCGGCGACGGGGACGGCGAGGCCGAGCCCCCGAAAGATCTCCATGGAGCGTACGTTGACCAGTCGGGAGCGGGGGAAGGGCGACAGCTCGGTGCGCTTCTCGACCAGGGACGTGCGGACGCCCCACCGCTCCAGGAGCACGCGGGCGGTGAGCCCGACCGGCCCACCGCCCACGATCAACACGTCGACGTCCACATCCACGTCCACGTCCACGTCGGCGTTCGCTTCGGACATGTCGGGCATGTCTGCCATCTCCCGCTCGCTCGACGGCCGGGGCACGCGGCGGCGACCGCGCCGCCGCGACGCCCATCATCCGCGCCCGGCGGCCGACCGCAACGCCCGCGCGTCCGCGTACACCCGAATGCGCTCAGGCGGCGCCCCCGGCCGCGTAGAACGCGCGGGCCGCGAGGCCGATCCACTCCGGCCGCTCCCAGGTGCTCCAGCGGGCACGGGCGGCCTGGTCGACGGCGGCCGCCGTCTCGTCGGCGGAGGCGCCTTCACCCCGCAGCCGGTGGGTCTCGGCCCGGACGTACACGAGGTAGTCGCGGACGTCGCGGATCAGGGCCGCGTCGGTGACCTCGCCGTGGCCGGGGACGACGATCTCCGGGCCGAGGGCGAGGAGTTCGTCGAGGACGGCGATCCAGCGGTCGCCGTCGACATCGGTGTCGTACGGCGGGAAGTACGGGGCGATCGGGAAGATCCGGGTCTCCAGGAGGTCTCCGCCGAAGAGCACCCGGCCGTCGACGAGGACGATCTGGTCGGACGCGGTGTGCGCGGGGCCGACCGGCCGCAGCTCGGCGACGCGGCCGCCGAGGTCCAGCTCGACGCTCCCCTCGTACGTCATGTCGGGCTCGACCAGTGTGACGCCCTCCAGCTCGGCCGCCACGGCGTCGCCCAGACCCTTGAACATGTCGAGGTACGCGCTGCCCTTGCGCCGCAGCTCGTCGCGCTGGCCTTGGTTATAGACAATGGTGGCCGCACCCTTGAACGCCTGGGCCCCGAAGCCGTGTTCGGGGTGGAAGTGGGTGAGGGTGAGATAGAGCTTCCGGTCGCCCGCGAGTTCCCTGGCCCGTTCCAGGACGTACGCGCCGTTGCGCGGGCCGATGCCGGTGTCGACGACCAGGGCGGCGTGCGCGCCCACGACGATGCCCACGTTCGGGACCAGTTCCACGCGGCCGTCGGGGATCACGTGGACGCCGTCGGCCACTTCGACGGGTGCTCCGCGCACGATCGGCGGGGGTGTGCTGGTCAGGTCGGGCGCCCCTTCCGCGACTTCGGCCGACGCGCCCTCCGGCGCACCGCGCGACGCCGTCTCCGACACCCCCTCCGACCCCGCTCCGGCCGATCCCCGAGCCGACCCCTCCAGCGGTCCCTGCGTGCCCATGACCCCTCCAATCTAAGCGGCGTTCAGATTGCACGGGCACCGTAGCACCAATCTGAGCACTGTTAAGATGGAGGGCATGGGAGAGGACACCATGAAGGGCAAGAGCACGGGGCGAGGGCGCTATCACCACGGGGACCTGCGGGGCGCGCTCCTGGACGCCGCCGAGGCGCTGGTCCGTGAACGCGGCGTCGACGGCTGGTCGTTGCGGGAGGCGTCCGCCCGGGTCGGGGTCAGCCCCAGCGCCGCGTACCACCACTTCTCCTCGCGTGACGCGCTGGTCGGGGCGCTGTCGCTGCGCGTGCTCGGCCAGCTCGGTGAGCGCATGGGCCGGGCGGCCGACCTTCCCGCCGAGGCCGACCCGCACCGGCGCCTCGTGGCCGTCGGCCAGGCTTATGTGCGGGCGGCGCTGGAGGATCCGGCGGTGACGCGGCTCGCTTTCGGGGCGGGGGCCTCGCCGGCCGGGCGGGGGTCCGGGGTCGAGCCCCGGGAGTCCGGGGTCGACCCCCTGGCCCCCCACCCCCACCGCGTCCTCGACGCCGAGCTCGACCTCCTCGTGAAGTCCGGCCACTTGGCGCCCGCCGCCCGCACCGGGGCCGACTTCGTCGTCTGGACGGCGATGCACGGGCTCGCCGCCCTGCTCGCCGACGGGCTCATCGCCGTCGACGGCCCGGAGGCAGCGGACCGCCAGACGGAGCGCACCGTCCGCGCGACGCTCACCGGCCTCCACCACGAAGCGACCCCGTCGGAACCCTGGCCAACCCCCCACTCGGCCCACACCACCCGCACAGCCGACGCCCCCTCCTGACCACACCCCAACCCGACAGCACCCGGGGGCCGCACCTCTCCCCCACCACATCACAGTCACCGCCGACCGGGGCTGTGCCCACCCGTGCCGCCCCTGGCGGCCCAGCTGCCCACAGGGTGGGGGCAACTGGCAGGGACCGCACCCCACCGGACCGATCCCCGCAATCCGGACCGGAGGGGACGTGCCGGTATGTCCGCGCGCAGCTCGGCTCACCACGAGGGGCGTACAGGAGCTGTGGGCGACGACGCACACGCGAGCACGGACATACCGGCGCGGCCCCGCCCCACAACCGGACAGAGGGCGAAAGGACCGCAACCCCGAACCGGGCAGAGGACGAAGGGCAGCAAGCCCGAACCGGACAGCGGGCGAAGGGCGGCAAGCCCGAACGCACCCCAACACCCCCCAACGCGCCCCGCGAGAAACCGCATACCGGACACAAAAATTCGAACACCGAACGTATTCCAGCCAAAGTGAGTTCACCGACCTGACATGTCCCTGCCCCGAATGGCACCCTTCCCCTCACCAGCCGCACGCGCGCTCACGCGTGCGCGGCGCCCAGCTCACCGCACCACGTACTGCCTGCTCCGCCCCGGACGGTCACCGCCGTCCGGTCGCCCCCTGGCCGCTGGACCAGCGGCCGCGCAGAAGGAGTCCGTGTTGAGCAACTCCCCCACACCCCGCAGACGTACCGCCCGCCGCCGCACCACCGCCATCGGCACCTTCACGGCCGTAGCCGCCCTCCTCGGCATGGCCGTGCAGGCGGGCACCGCGTCAGCCGACAACCCGGCCTCGGGCACCAAGGTCGACACCGGCGCCCTGCCCATGAAGCTCTCCCCGTCCCAGCGCGCCGAGCTGATACGCGAGGCGGACACGAGCACGGCCGCCACCGCCGCCACCCTCGGCCTCAGCGCCAAGGAGAAGCTCGTCGTCCGCGACGTCGTGAAGGACCGCGACGGCACGACGCACACCCGCTACGAGCGCACCTACGCCGGACTTCCAGTCCTCGGCGGCGACATGGTGGTCGCCACCGACAAGAGCGGCAAGGTGACGGACGTCAACCGCGCCTCCAAGGCGAAGCTCGCCGGAACCGACACCGGGGCCGAGGTGAAGCCGGCGGCCGCCGAGAAGCAGGCGCTCGGCGCGGCCAAGTCGGAGAAGTCCACGAAGACCAAGGCGTCGCAGGAGCCGCGCAAGGTCGTGTGGTTGGTCGACACCAAGGGCGGCGCCCCCGTCATCGCGTACGAGACGGTGATCGGCGGAGTGCAGAAGGACGGCACGCCGAACGAGCTGCACGTCATCACCGACGCGGCGACCGGCAAGAAGCTGCGGCAGTGGCAGGCCGTGCACAACGGCACCGGCAACACGATGTACAGCGGCCAGGTCACGCTCGGCACGGCGCAGTCGGGCTCGCAGTACACCCTCAGCGACACCCAGCGCGGCAACCACCGCACGTACAACCTCAACCGGGGCACGTCCGGCGGCACGCTGTTCACGGGCCCGGACGACGTGTGGGGCAACGGCCAGCCGTCGAACGCGGAGACGGCGGGCGCGGACGCGCACTACGGCGCGGCGCTGACGTGGGACTACTACAAGGGCGTGCACGGCCGCAACGGGATCCGCAACGACGGGGTCGGCGCGACCTCGCGGGTGCACTACGGGAACAACTACTCCAACGCGTTCTGGCAGAACGGATGCTTCTGCATGACGTACGGGGACGGCGCGGGCAACGCCAAGCCCCTCACGTCCATCGACGTGGCGGCCCACGAGATGACGCACGGCGTGACGTCGGCGACGGGCAACATGCAGTACAGCCGCGAGCCGGGCGGTCTGAACGAGGCGACGAGCGACATCTTCGCCGCGGCCGTGGAGTTCAACGCCAAGAACCCGAGCGACGTGGGCGACTATCTCGTCGGCGAGAAGATCGACATCCGGGGCAACGGCACGCCGCTGCGCTACATGGACAAGCCCTCCAAGGACGGCCGTTCGCTCGACAACTGGAGCAGCAGCGCGGGCAACGTGGACGTGCACTACTCCTCGGGCATCGCCAACCACTTCTTCTACCTGCTCAGCGAGGGCAGCGGGAAGAAGGTCGTGAATGGCGTCTCCTACGACTCGCCGACGTACGACAACAAGCCTGTGACCGGAATTGGCATCGACAAGGCCGCCAAGATCTGGTTCAGGGCACTCACCACGAAGTTCAACACGACCACCAACTACGCGGCGGCACGGACCGGCACGCTCGCGGCGGCGAGCGAGCTGTTCGGCGGCACGGCGAGCGCCGAGTACAAGGCGGTGGCGAACGCCTGGGCGGCGGTGAACGTCGGCACCCGGCCGTAGTCACCCCACCGCAGTCGTGAGACAGAGCCGCCCCGGGCAGCGCTTTCCCGCCAACTGCCCGGGGGCGGCACCCCTCTTCACCCACTGTTCGCATTGCGGACCTTGACCTTCGGCCAACGAACTTCTTTTGGCCAACATTCAATCAAGGTCCTGACATGCACCTGCCCCAAATGGCACGCTTCCCCCGCACGGCACACCAGTTACATCCGCACAGCACTTATCGGCCCGGGTGGTCCCCCATGCCACCCGGGCTCCCCCACACAAGGAGCTTGCGTGACCCCCCACATATCGAGGAAGCGTTCCACCCTGGTCATCGCCACCGCAGCCGCCGCCGGAGCGCTGCTCACCGCCGGACTGACCACCGGCGCCTCCGCACAGCAGGACGTCAGCGGCAACGCCGCCGAGGCCTCCGCCGCCTCCCCCATGCGGCTCTCCGCCTCCGTCCGCACCGGCCTGATCCAGGACGCCGAGACGAAGACGGCGGCCACCGCCGAGAAGATCGGTCTCGGCGCCAAGGAGAAGCTCGTCGTCCGCGACGTGGTCAAGGACCGCGACGGCACGACGCACACCCGCTACGAGCGCACGTACGACGGCCTGCCCGTCCTCGGCGGCGACCTGGTCGTGCACACCGCCAAGAGCGGCGCGGTCAAGGGCGTCAGCAAGGCGACGAAGGCGACCGTGAAGGTCAGGTCGACCAGCGCGAAGCTCGCGCCGAAGGCGGTCGCGAAGGCCGCGGAGTCGACGGCGGCGAAGACCGGTGAGACGAAGAAGACCGACGCGAACGCGCCGCGCAAGGTCGTCTGGGCGGCCGAGGGCAAGCCGACCCTGGCCTTCGAGACGGTCGTCACCGGCACGCAGAAGGACGGCACGCCGAGCGAGCTGCACGTCATCACCGACGCGGCGACCGGCAAGAAGCTGTTCCAGTACCAGGCCGTCGAGAACGGCAAGGGCCACAGCCAGTACAGCGGCGACGTCGAGGTGGGCTCCACCAAGGCGGGCAGCGGCTTCGAGCTGACCGACGGCGGCCGCGGCAACCACAAGACACTCGACCTGAACCACGGCTCAAGCGGCGGCAAGCTGTACACCGACGCGGACGACACCTGGGGCACCGGCAAGCCGGCCGACACCCAGACCGCGGCCGTCGACGCCGCCTACGGCGCGGGTCTCACCTGGGACTACTACAAGGATGTGCACGGCCGCAGCGGCATCAAGGGCGACGGCAAGGGCGCCACGTCCCGCGTGCACTACGGCAACAACTACGTCAACGCCTTCTGGCAGGACTCCTGCTTCTGCATGACGTACGGCGACGGCGAGGGCAACGCCAAGCCGCTCACGTCCATCGACGTGGCCGCGCACGAGATGACGCACGGCGTCACCTCGGCCACCGGCAACATGGAGTACAGCGGCGAGTCCGGCGGCCTGAACGAGGCCACCAGCGACATCTTCGCCGCCGCCGTCGAGTTCAAGGCGAACAACGCCCAGGACAAGGGCGACTACCTGGTCGGCGAGAAGATCGACATCAACGGCGACGGCACCCCGCTGCGGTACATGGACAAGCCCTCCAAGGACGGCAACTCCCTGGACTACTGGGACACCAACGCCGGCAACGTCGACGTGCACTACTCGTCCGGCATCGCCAACCACTTCTTCTACCTGCTGAGCGAGGGCAGCGGCGCGAAGGAGATCAACGGCGTCAAGTACGACAGCCCGACCAAGGACGGGTCCAAGGTCGAGGGCATCGGGCGTGAGAAGGCCGAGAAGATCTGGTTCAAGGCGCTGACCACGTACTTCACCACGACGACGGATTACGCGCAGGCGCGCAAGGACACGGTCAAGGCTGCCGCCGATCTGTATGGGGTCGACTCCGCCGAGGCGAAGGCTGTCGCGGCCGCGTGGACCGGTGTGAACGTCAAGTGAGCTGGCCCCTGGGCCTTTAGAGCCGGGCGGCGCCCGGGGGGGGGAGCTGTCCCCCGGGCGCCGCCCGCACCATGTGGTTTGGACCGTGCGGGTCCGATGTGGCTGGGCGCGCAGTTCCCCGCGCCCCTTCGGGGCGCCCCTCCCCTTACCGCATCAGCACCCCCGCCCCCTCCCCCGTCCCCTCCGACGGCACCGCCACCAAGCCCATCTCCGCGCCGTCGGACAGCAAGTGGTGGGCGGGCAGGATGCGGACCGTGTAGCCGAAGGGGCCGGTGCGGTCCAGGGCGAGGGGGCCCTCGTACAGGAGGCGGCCCTCGGGGTCGGGGCCGCTCGCGGGCTTCAGCGCCACCGGGGTCACGTCGGTGAGGTGGTCCTCGGGGTCGACGCGGCCCGCGATGGCCTGGACCTCGACGTCGTCGGGGGTGAGGTCGCCGAGCTGGACGCGGACGCGCAGGGCGAGGGTGGTGCCGAGTTCGGCGGTGGCGCCGACGGCGGAGGCCTCCACGTGGTCGACGGCGACGCGGGGCCAGGCCGCGCGGACCCGGGTCTTCCAGGCGGCGAGCGAAGCGGCGGCGTCCGGCACGAGCACGCGGTGGGCGCGGGCGGCGGGGACGTACAGGCGCTCCACGTACTCACGCACCATGCGGCCCGCGAGGACCTTCGGGCCGAGGCGGGTCAGGGTCCTGCGGACCATCTCGATCCAGCGGTCGGGCAGTCCGCCGGGGCCGTGCTCGTAGAAACGGGGGGTGATGCGGCGCTCCAGGAGGTCGTAGAGCGCGGCGGCCTCCAGGTCGTCGCGGCGGTGGTCGTCGGTGGCGGCGCCGTCGGCGGTGGGGATGGCCCAGCCGAAGTCGGGCTCGAACCACTCGTCCCACCAGCCGTCGAGGACCGACAGGTTGAGGCAGCCGTTGAGGGCGGCCTTCATGCCGGAGGTGCCGCAGGCCTCCAGGGGGCGCAGCGGGTTGTTGAGCCAGACGTCGCAGCCCGCGTACAGCTTCTGGGCCATCGCCATGCCGTAGTCCGGCAGGAACACGATGCGGTGGCGCACGCGCGGGTCGTCGGTGAAGCGCACCAGGTCCTGGATGAGCCGCTTGCCGCCGTCGTCGGCGGGGTGCGCCTTGCCCGCGACGACGATCTGCACGGGCCGCTCGGGGTGGCCGAGGAGTTCCATCAGGCGGTCGCGGTCGCGCAGCATCAGGGTCAGGCGTTTGTACGAGGGGACGCGGCGGGCGAAGCCGATGGTGAGGACGTCGGGGTCGAGGACCTCGTCGATCCAGCCCAGTTCGGCGGTGGCGGCGCCGCGCTGGCGCCAGGAGAGGTGCAGGCGCCGCCGGACCTCGTCGACGAGCTGGGCGCGCAGTTCGCGGCGCAGCAGCCAGATGTCGCCGTCCTGGATGTCGGCGACGGCGTCCCAGCGTTCGGAGCCGCCGACGGACAGGGCCCGGTCGGTGCGCCGCTGCCCGATCTGGCGGGCGCCGAGCCGGATCACCTCGGGGGCCACCCAGGTCGGGGCGTGCACGCCGTTGGTGACGGAGGTGATGGGCACCTCCTCGGGGTCGAACCCGGGCCACAGGCCCTGGAACATCTCCCGGCTGACCTTGCCGTGCAGGGTGGAGACGCCGTTGGCGCAGCGGCCGAGGCGCAGGCCCATGACGGCCATGTTGAAGAGGTTGGGCTCGCCGCCGGGGTAGGTCTCCATGCCGAGGCGCAGGATCTGCTCGACGTCGACGCGGGGCAGTTCGGCGTCGGGGCCGAAGTGGTGGGCGACGAGTTCGCGGTCGAAGCGGTCGATGCCCGCGGGCACGGGGGTGTGGGTGGTGAAGACGGTGCCGCCGCGCACGGACTCCAGGGCCGCGTCGAAGCCGAGGCCGTCGCCGACGCGTTCGTGGATGCGTTCCAGGCCGAGGAACCCGGCGTGGCCCTCGTTGGTGTGGAAGACCTCGGGTTCGGCGTGTCCGGTGAGGCGGCAGTAGGCGCGCACGGCCCGCACGCCGCCGATGCCGAGCAGCATCTCCTGGAGCAGGCGGTGTTCGCTGCCGCCGCCGTAGAGCCGGTCGGTCACCTCGCGGGCGGCCGGGTCGTTCTCCTCCACGTCGGAGTCGAGCAGGAGCAGCGGTACCCGGCCGACCTGTGCCTGCCAGACGTGGGCGCGCAGGGAGCGGCCGCCGGGCAGGGCGAGCCGCACCTGGGCGGGGGTGCCGTCGGTGTCGCGGAGGAGGGTGAGGGGCAGCTCGTTGGGGTCGAGGACGGGGTAGTGCTCCTGCTGCCAGCCGTCGCGGGTGAGGGACTGGCGGAAGTAGCCGTGCCGGTAGAGCAGTCCGACGCCGATGAGGGGCACGCCGAGGTCGCTCGCGGCCTTCAGGTGGTCGCCGGCGAGGATGCCGAGGCCGCCGGAGTACTGCGGCAGGGCGGCGGTGACGCCGAACTCGGGTGAGAAGTAGGCGATGGCGCCGGGCAGTTCACGGCCGGGCTCGCGTTGCCGCTCCTGGTACCAGCGCTCCCCGGTGACGTACTCGCGCAGGTCGCCGGCGGCCTCGCGCAGGCGCCGCAGATAGCCGTCGTCGGTGGCGAGGGCGGTGAGCCGCGCGGACGGCACCGAGCCGAGCAGCCGCACGGGGTCGCCGCCCGCGGCCTCCCACAGGGCCGGGTCGGCGTCGCGGAACAGGTCGCGGGTCGCCGGGTGCCAGGACCAGCGCAGATTGCGGGCGAGCTCGGCGAGCGGGCCGAGCGGGGCGGGCAGGACGGGACGTACGGTGAATCGACGGATGGCTTTCACGGGGCACCTCTGTCGGAAAGGGGCTCTGTCGGAAAGGCGTACGTGACGTTGTCGGCGTATCGAAGGTAGCGGCGCGGGGGCCCGGCAACCACGGCGCACGGGGCGCGCCCGGAGCGCCCACATTGACGTGGACCAGCCGCGCCATCGGGGCCGTCGTGGGGATAACGTGACCCCCGGTCACGAGAGTTCACGCGGTCACAGGGGGTACGGGGCGGATGATCGGCCAGCTGCGGGAGTCGTCACCACGCCGGATAGGACCGTACGAGACGCTGGCGCGGCTCGGCGCGGGCGGCATGGGAGAAGTGTTCCTCGGGCGGCCCCTCGACCTCTCCGCGTACGGGCCCGGTGACCTGGTCGCCGTCAAGGCCATCCGCAACGAGCTGGCGACGGACGCGGTGTTCCGGCGCCGCTTCCGGCGGGAGGCCGAGGTCGCCGCCGCGATCCGCGACCCGTACGTGGCGCGCCTGGTCGGCAGCGACACCGACGCCGAACAGCCTTGGCTGGCCACGGAGTACGTGGTCGGCCCCACCCTCGCCGAGGCGGTACGCGGCCACGGACCGCTGCCCGCGGGCGCCGTCGCCTCCCTCGGCGAGGGCCTGGCGCGGGCCCTCGCCGCCGTGCACGGCGCGGGGGCGCTGCACCGCGACCTCAAGCCCGCGAACGTCCTGCTCGCCCTCGACGGGCCCAAGATGATCGACTTCGGCGTGGCCCGGGTGCAGGCGGCGTCCACCATGACGTCGACGGGGCTCCTCGTGGGCACGCCGGGCTTCATGTCGCCCGAGCACGTGGCGGGCGGCAGACACGTGGTGGCCGCGTCCGACGTCTTCTGCCTCGCGTCCGTGCTCACCTACGCGGTGACCGGGCGCGATCCTTTCGGCGACGGCCCGGTGGCGGCCGTCCTGTACCGGGTCTCGCAGGCCGAGACCGACCTCACCGGCATGCCCGACGAGCTGCGGTCCGTGCTCGCGGCCTGCCTCGTGCGCGACCCGGACGAACGGCCCGCGCCCGCCGACCTCGTCGAGCGGTTCGGCGCCCTCCGTGAGGCGGCGAGCGCCCCCGGGTGGCCCGAGCCCGTCCGCGCCCGCACGGCCGAGGCGCGCCGGGATGTCGAGCAACTGTGCGCCTCGGGGCGGCCGTTGCTGCCGGTGCCGGTGTGGCCGGAGGCGGCGGGGGCCGGGCATCCGGCGACGGCCCAGGACGGGCCTGCGACGGCGCCGGGGCAGGGCGGGGCCGAGCAGGCCGGTGCGGGGCACGGCCCGGGCGGCGCGCACCGGTTGCCGACGATGAGCGGCTCCCCGCCCCGCGTGCCGGGGGCCGCCACCGGTCCCGCCCGCTCCCGGCGCCGCCGCGCCGTCCTCGGCATCGTCGCCGTCGGCGTGGTCGCCGCGGCGCTCGGCGGGGCGCTCGCGGTGTGGGGCCCGGGGGCGTCGGACGGGGGCGGGGACGGCGGCAGCGGTGGCGCGAGCTCCGAGGGCCCCGGCCGCGGCGGGCGGTCCGGCTGGGTCGAGCCAGGACCGAAGGCCCCCGCGGCCGTCAAGAAGCTGATCGCGCGGGCCGAGGTGAGCGCCGGCGGCACGGCGGACGCGTCGGGCGCCGTACCGCAGATCGCGACCCAGCGCCCCAAGGGCTGGAAGGCCTGGCAGGGCAGGCTCAGCCACGCCCCGATGGGCTGCTCCGCCGACACCCGCGCCCTCGTGTGCCTGCTCACCAACGGCACGTACGAGGCCGTGCGCACGAGCGACGGCAAGCGGCTGTGGACGTCCGGGAAGATCGACCCGGAGAGCGGCATGGACGAGGCGTACTACGGCCCGAGCGGATCCTTCTTCATGCCCGGGGACCGCCTGGAACCGGGCGTCAGGGGCGGCAGGGCGGCCATCGCCCGCGACGGCGTCCTGCAACTGCGCGACTCCGCGACGGGAAAGGTGCTCTGGAAGGCCCAACCGCCGGACAAGCGGCGCGTGTTCAGCGGTACCCCGTTCCTCGACGACGACGTCGTGCTGGTCGTCGCGCAGGTGCCGTTCGTCCAGGAGGACGACCCGGCGCCGTCCCTGTTCGCGTACGACGCCGTCACCGGCCGCCTCCGCTGGGAGAAGACGCTCGGCGAGGCCGCCCGGGCCAAGGCGGAACTGAATCTGTACGGGGTACGGGCCCTGCGCGACGGGGTCGTCTACGCCGACCAGAAGCGGGGCCTCGCCGCGTACGACGCCAGGACCGGCGACCCCCTCGGCCGGTCCGACGAGACGTGCGGCGCGGTCCTCGCGACCGCGAAGGCGGTGCTGTGCGCCACCGGCGAGGAGGGCGGCGGCCCGGGGGCGCGCGCCGAGGTGCTGCGCCTGACGCCGCGCACCCTCAAGAGGATGGACGGCCCGCTGCGGTTCCCGCCGTCGAAGGGCGAAGGACCGGCGCCCTTCGTGACCGCCGTGGACGACGCCGTCGCGGTAGTCAAGGACAGCCGCGCGGGCCGGGTCCTCGTGCACGACGTACGCACGGGGAAGTCCCTGTACGCCGAGCGGACCCCGAAGGACAAGGTCCCGCCGTCGGCGCCGCTCATCCTCGGCAACCGCGTCGTCTACGCCAGCAACGCGGCGCTGTACACGCTTCCGCTCGGCGACGACGGCGGCAAGGCCACCCGCCTTCCGGTGCCCGGCGCACCCGGCGACCGCCCCGAACCGCCGCCGAACGCGGCCGGCACCGTCATCTCCGAGACGCTGCGCCCGCCGACCGTCCTGGCCCTCGGGGGCGTGGCGCACATCGTGTACGACGAGGGCAGGATCTCGTCGGTGGCCATTCCGTAGCGGGCCCGACTCCCCAGCAGGACCGACTCCCCGGCGGAGCCCGTCCCCTCTGCCTCGAATCTGCCTCGAATCTGCCCCGAACCGCCCCCGAACCGACCCGAGGAGCCCCATGCTCGTCCCCCTCCCGCCGGGCACCCCCCGCCGCATCGGCCCGCACACCCTGCTCGCCAGGATCGGTGCGGGCGGCATGGGCGAGGTGTTCCTGGCGCGCCGGGACCGGCGGGGCGACCGGGACGGGCAGGGCGTGCCGCCGCTGGTCGCGGTGAAGGTGGTGCGGCAGGACCTGGACCTCGACGACGCGTTCCGGGCGCGGTTCCGGCGGGAGATCGCCGCGGCCCGTGCCGTCACGGGACCGTTCACCGCCGCCCTGGTGGACGCCGACGCGGACGCCGAACGCCCCTGGCTGGCCACGGAGTACATAGCGGGCCCGTCCCTGGCCGACGTGGTCGAGCGCTGCGGTCCGCTGCCGGTCCCCGCGGTGCGCGCGCTGGGTGCCGCGCTCGCCCGCGCGCTCACCGCCGTGCACGGGGCGCGGGTCCTGCACCGGGACCTGAAGCCGGCCAACGTGCTGCTCGCGCCGGACGGGCCGCGCCTGATCGACTTCGGCATCGCCCAGGCCTTCGAGGCGACGGCCCTGACCATGACGGGCGTCCTGGTGGGCACGCCCGGCTTCCTCGCGCCGGAGCAGATCGAGGGCTCGCACGCGGTCGTGCCCGCGTCGGACGTGTTCTCTCTCGGCGCGGTCCTGTGCCACGCGGCGACCGGCCGCGGCCCCTTCGACGACCCGGAGGCCGCCGCCGTCGTCTTCCGCATCGTGCGGGGCGACGCCGACCTGTCCGACGTACCGCCGGAGCTGCGCGACACCCTCGCCGCGTGCCTGCACCCGACCCCGGAGAACCGCCCCACCCCGGAAGCCCTGGCCACCACCCTGTCCGCCCCCGGGGACGGCACACCCCCAAGCCCCTCCCCGGCCCCCGCCCTCTTCCCTTGGCCCGCCGACGTCCTGTCGCTCTTCGCCGAGTACCGGGAGGCCGTGGCGGCCAGTGAACGCGCCCACGACCAGGGCGGGTTCGCCGACGCCGCGACCACGGCGGGCGTCTCGGGGCCCCGGCTGCGGGCCGAGCCGTCCCCGACGCTGGGCGCGGCTCCGGCACCGCCGCCGGTCACGCCGCCCGCCGCCGCCCCGCCCCGGCGCGGCCGCCGTCGTCTGTGGGTCCTGGCGGCGGCGCTCACCACGGCCGGGCTCGCGGTGGCCGCCGTGACGCTGCCGGACGCGCTCCGGGACGGCCCCGGCGACGACCCGTCGAGGAAGCCGCCGGGCGCCCCCCGGGCCGTGGCCGACCGGGTGGTCACCGCGTACGGGAACCAGGACCACTCCGGCGAGTTCGGTCCGTCGGCGGCCGACCGTGCGAAGCGCCCGGACGACTGGCGGTTCTGGTCCCGCGAGCGGTCCCGGGGCATGGACGGCATGGGGAAGGGCTGCGTCCTGACCGGGGACACCCTCGTGTGCCGGGACGGGCGCGGCGCAGCCCGGGCCCTGAACGCGGCCACGGGTGCCGACCGCTGGTCGACGCGCGGCTTCCCGAGCGCGCCGAGCGGCTCCCAGGAGAACCCTCCGGAGGCCGACGCCGAGCGGGTCTACGTCCCGAGCGAACGCGGCGTCAGCGCGCTCGGCGTGAAGCGGGGCGACGTGGTCTGGCGCCACGGGACGCCACGGTACGCGGGCCTGATCGCGATGACGCACGCCCAAGGGGTGGTGTACACGGCAGAGTTCAACCTCGACGGCGCCCCCGACCCGTACACCACCACCGTGCGGGCCAGGAACGCCGAGACGGGGCGCCAGCTCTGGCAGACCACGCTCAAGGGCAAGCCCCAGGGCACACCACTCGTCCGGGGCGGCGTGCTGTACACCGCCCTGGAGAACGGCGGCGTGCTCGCGCTGTCCGCCAAGGACGGCGACCGGGCCGCCCGCGTCGCCAAGCCGTTGTGCGACAGCCTCCTCGGCCACCGCGACGCCTTGGTGTGCTGGTCCCGGACGCAGGACGGAGTGCGGATCCTGGACCCGGACACCCTCGCCGTGCGCCGGACCGTCGGGACGGGCAAACCGCTCGCCCCGCCGGTCGTGGGGAGCGCCGACGTCCTGGTCATCTCCCACTCCCCGCGCCCCCGCTCCCCCAACCGCCTGACGGGGTACGCCTGGCGGTCGGGGAAGCGGCTGTGGGACCTGCCCGCGGGCGGCGACGCCACGGCGCTCGCCCTGTCGAAGGACCGGGTGTTCGTCGTGAACTCGTTCGACGTCCGCGGCGTGCCGCTCGACGGCGACGCGGAGCGGGTCACCACCTGGTCCATCCCCTACTCCGCCACGGGCCCCGAACCCAAGACGCTGTACACGCCCCTCTTCCTCGGCGGCGCGGTGTTCGCCGAGTCCGGCAAGGGACCGATCGTCTCGGGCCGGATCCTGTGAGGGCCCGCGCTCACCGGTCCTGCGGATACCAGCGCAGCTCCACGGAGTTCCCGTCCGGGTCCTGTACGTAGATCGACTCGGCGTCGCCCCGGGCGCCGAATCTGCCGACGGGGCCCTCCAGGACGGTGAAGGTGCCGGAGTCGATGACCTCCTGCCAGTCCAGCGGCTCCACGACCAGGCAGATGTGGTCGACGTTCGACTCCTCGGCCTCGCCGCGCTCGCCGGAGACCAGGTCGATGATGGTCACCTCGCTGACGCGCGCCGAGGGGAACGGGACCTTCCCGGCACGCCACTCCTCGACCCGGACCGGCTCCAGGCCGAGGGTGCCGCAGTAGAAGTCCAGGGCCCGCTCGACGTCCCCGACGTTCAGGACGAGGTGGTCGAAGTCCTTGACGCGCACAGTGCTTCGCTCGGTGGTCACTGCTGTTCCTTCCTCGGGTGCGGGCGCTACCGGCGGGAACGGTACCTCGGCGAGCACGGGAACGAGCCAGGTCTCCTCGTACTCCAGATGTTCCGTCAGGTCCGCGGCCAGACGGTCGAACTCCCCGAGGAACTCCTCGGGTTCGGCCGCGGCGAGGTCGGCGAGCAGCCCGACGAGGCTCTCCTTGAGCCGGGCGATGGCACGGTGTTCCGTGCTCAGCCGGTCCAGGGCGGGCCGCAGGTGCGGGTGGTGCGCGGCGACGCCGGGGAAGACGTGGTCGTCCTCGCTGGTGTGGTGGAAGGTCAGCGCGTCGCAGAACTCCAGGCAGCGCTGCCTGATCTGCAGCCCGAGGCCGGGCGCGGGCGGCTGTCCGGGGCCCTGGTGGGCGGCGCGTTCGGCGAAGTGCGCGGCGGCCTCGGCGCGCAGCTCGACCAGCTGGCCGCGCAGCCAGTCGTGCACTTCGAGGAGCTTGTCGGCGAGGGTGTGGATCTCCCGGGGGGCGGGCGTGGCGGCGGGAGCGGGCATGGGCGTGGGCATGCGGAAGGGGTTCTCCAAGCGCAGAAAGAAGAGAAGAAAGAAAGGAAGAAGAGGGGTACGCGAGGCGCGCTCAGGCTCGATGGGCCCGGCGCGCGGGCACGGTCACGTCGAGGACGTCGTGCCGGTGCGCGGCGAGGTGAAGTGATCAGTACACAAGGTCATGTCCCTTGGTGCGGGTGCTCGCCCGGTCACCGGCCTGCCCACTGCTTTCTGGCCGGTGCCACGCGGCACTCGCCCATTACAGACGCCTCTCCCGCGCCCTGTCAACGCACGACGGCCGGGGTCGGGTCGGCACCCGCCCGCTCCCCCGCCGGAGTCCGGACCGCGGCGGGGGTCCGGGACGGGTTGCCGCCCAGGGCCCTGAGGTGATCTTCCCGAACCTCCAAACCCCAAGTCAATCCTAGGAATTACTCGTACGAACCAAAGCTGGAGCTTGAATCCACGGCGCTTTGATCATGCTTCGTGGCGATACCACCCGTTCCACCCGCTGATGCGGCCTTGTCGCCCCTCTCCCCGCACGAGACGCTGCGGGGGACGGCGCCGCCGACGCACCGTGCCCGCGGACGCGCGCGCACCCGCGGCGGGACCTGCCGTCGGACCCAGGGGAGGGAATCCAGCCATGGCTGCACCACGGGCAAGACACCTACGTCCCAAGGGAATTCTCGCGGCCGCCGTCACGGCGGCCGCGCTGTCGATCGTCCCGACCACCGCACACGGCGCACCCGCGGCGCCCGACACGCCGACCGGCCAGGGGGCGGCCCGGAGCGGCTACGTCGTGACGCTCGCGCCGGGCACGGACGCCGCGTCCGACGCGGGCCGCGACCTCGCCGCCCGGTACGGGGCGAGCATCGACCGCACGTACAGCGCGGCGCTCAACGGCTTCGCCGTGCGGGCGGACGCGGCACAGGCGGCCCGTCTCGCCGCCGACCCGGCCGTCGCCTCCCTCGTCCCGGACACCCGGGTGCGCACGGGCGCGCGGCAGCAGAACCCGCCGTCCTGGGGCCTGGACCGCATCGACCAGAAGCGGCTGCCGCTCGACAAGTCGTACACCGCGCCGCGGCGGGCGGGCGCGGGCGTCACGGTGTACGTCATCGACACCGGCGTGCGCACCTCGCACCGCGACTTCGGCGGGCGTGCCCGCTCCGGGCGGGACTTCGTGCAGAACGACGGGGTCGCGCAGGACGGCAACGGCCACGGCACACACGTGGCCGCGACGGTCGCGGGCACCAAGTACGGCGTCGCGAAGAAGGCGAAGGTCGTGGCCGTGCGGGTGCTCGACGACGAGGGCAGCGGCACCCTCGGCCAGGTCCTCGCGGGCATCGACTGGGTGACCCGGCACGCCCGCAAGCCCGCGGTCGCCAACCTGAGCCTCGGCGGCCCGCCCAACGCCCAACTCGACGCGGCCGTCCGCGCGTCCATAGCGTCGGGCGTGACGTACACGGTCGCCGCGGGCAACGAGAACAAGCCGGTGAGCCAGTCCTCGCCGGCCCGCGTCAAGCAGGCCCTGACGGTCGGCGCCACCGACCGGAACGACGCCCGGGCCGCCTTCTCCAACCGGGGTGCGGGCCTCGACCTGTTCGCGCCCGGCGTGGCGATCCGGTCCGCGTCGAGTCGGAACGACACCGCGTCCACGCTCTCCTCGGGTACGTCGATGGCGGCGCCGCACGTCGCGGGCGCGGCCGCGCTGTATCTCTCCGGCCATCCGTCGGCGCGGCCCGCCGACGTCGCCAAGAAGCTCGTCGCGCGCTCCGCCAAGGGGCTCGTGTCCAGCCCGGGGGCCGGGTCGCCGAACAGGTTGCTGCAGGTGAGCGGCCTGTAGTCGGCTGCTTCGCCTGTCTCGCGCCGATGGCGCGCCGCCCCGGGACCGGCTCCGCCTGCACGGGCGGGGCCGGTTCCGTGCCTTCGGGACCGGGTTCGGGGAGCGGCTGGTCTTGTGCGTGCCGTTACGCGCGAGTAGTTAACAAAGCGCCGGATTGCCCACCCGAGAACCGTGGGAAGGCTCCTCCGGTACGCACCCGCACCCGCCCCTCGCGGGCCCGCAGCGGGTGCGCCGCGGAACCCCTCCACGACTCATCTCCGCCCACTCGCACGCGGAACAGGAGCGGTCATGCCTCAACCCCGTAAGGCGCCAAGGGAGTTCACCGTCCGACCCCGGACCGGACGGATCCCCGTCCTGGACGTGGCACCGGTCGTGCACGGCGGCCGCGCCCCCGCCAAAGCCGTCGTCGGCGAGACGTTCCAGGTCACCGCCACCCTCTTCCGCGAAGGGCACGACGCGGTGGGCGGCAATGTCGTGCTGCGGGATCCCTCGGGGCGAGAAGGGCCCTGGACCCCGATGCGGGAGCTCGCGCCGGGCACCGACCGGTGGGGCGCGCGGGTCACGCCCGACCGGGAGGGCGAGTGGACCTTCGCCGTCGAGGCGTGGGGCGACCCGGTGACGACCTGGCGGCAGCACGCGGGGATCAAGATACCCGCGGGCATCGACACCGAGCTGGTCCTGGAGGAGGGCGCCCGGCTGTACGAACGGGCCGCCGCGCAGCTGCCCGCGCCCGCCACCTCCACAGCCGCCGCCCCGGCCACGTCCCCCACCCCCGCCGAGATCCTCCGCACCGCCGCCGAAGCCCTGCGCGACCGCGCCCGGCCGCCCGCCGCGCGACTCGCCGCGGCCCTCACCCCCGAGGTGGACGCCGTCCTCGCCCGCCACCCCCTGCGCGAACCCCTCACCTCCAGCGAGGAGTTCCCCCTGCGCGTGGACCGTGAGCGGGCGCTCTTCGGTGCCTGGTACGAGTTCTTCCCGCGCTCGGAGGGCGCCGTGGTGCGCGCGGGCGCCCCGCCCGTGAGCGGCACCTTCCGCACGGCCGCGGGGCGTCTGCCCGCCATCGCGGACATGGGCTTCGACATCGTGTACCTGCCGCCGATCCACCCCATCGGCAGCACCTTCCGCAAGGGCCCGGGCAACTCCCTGTCGGCGGGGCCGGACGACGTCGGCGTGCCCTGGGCCATCGGCTCCCCCGAGGGCGGCCACGACGCCGTCCACCCGGACCTCGGCACCCTGGACGACTTCGACGCGTTCGTCGCCGAGGCGGCCCGGCTCGGCCTGGAGGTGGCCCTGGACTTCGCGCTGCAGTGCTCGCCGGACCACCCCTGGGTGGACAAGCACCCCGACTGGTTCGCCCACCGGGCCGACGGCACCATCGCGTACGCGGAGAACCCCCCGAAGAAGTACCAGGACATCTACCCGCTGGCCTTCGACCGGGACCTGCCGGGCCTGGTCGCCGAGACCGTCCGGCTGCTGCGGTTCTGGATGGGCCACGGCGTACGGGTCTTCCGCGTCGACAACCCGCACACCAAACCCGTCGTGTTCTGGGAGGAGGTGCTCGCCGAGATCCACCGCACCGACCCGGACGTGCTGTTCCTCGCGGAGGCCTTCACCCGCCCCGCGATGCTGCGCACCCTTGCCGCGATCGGCTTCCACCAGTCGTACACGTACTTCACCTGGCGCAACACGAAACAGGAACTCACCGAGTACCTAGAGGAGTTGGCGGGCGAGACCGGGCACTATCTGCGGCCCAACTTCTTCGTGAACACCCCGGACATCCTGCACGCCTACCTCCAGGAGGGCGGGCGGCCCGCGTTCGCGGCGCGGGCGGTGCTCGCCGCGACGCTCTCGCCCACCTGGGGCGTGTACAGCGGCTTCGAGCTGTGCGAGAACACCCCGGCGCGCCCCGGCAGCGAGGAGTACCTGGACTCGGAGAAGTACCAGCTGCGCCCGCGCGACTGGGCGGCCGCCGAGCGCGCGGGCACCACCATCGCGCCCCTGATCGGCACCCTGAACCGGGTCAGGCGCGCCAACCCGGCCCTCGCCACCCTCCGTGACCTGCACTTCCACGACGTCGACAACGACTCGGTGATCGCCTACTCGAAGTCGGCGGCGGACACCGGCGGTTCGAACACGGTTCTGGTGGTCGTCAACCTCGACCCCCACCACACCCAGGAAGCCACCGTCTCGTTGAACATGCCACAGCTCGGGCTCCAATGGCACGAGTCCGTGCCGGTGCGCGACGAGCTCACCGGCGAGACCTACCACTGGGGCAGGACCAACTACGTGCGCCTCGACCCGGCCCAGGCGCCCGCGCACGTGCTCGTCCTGCGACCGTCCTCACCGCTGATCGGAGGGTCACCCACATCATGATCTTCAACGAGCCCGTCCAGGACACCTTCGAGGACACGCCCACCAAGGACCGCGACCCCGACTGGTTCAAACGCGCCGTCTTCTACGAGGTCCTGGTCCGCTCCTTCCAGGACAGCAACGGCGACGGCGTCGGGGACCTCAAGGGCCTCACCGCGAAGCTGGACTACCTCCAGTGGCTGGGCGTGGACTGCCTGTGGCTGCCGCCGTTCTTCAAGTCGCCGCTGCGCGACGGCGGTTACGACGTGTCGGACTACACGGCGGTGCTCCCCGAGTTCGGCGACCTCGCGGACTTCGTGGAGTTCGTGGACTGCGCCCACCAGCGCGGCATGCGCGTGATCATCGACTTCGTGATGAACCACACCAGCGACCAGCACCCGTGGTTCCAGGCCTCCCGCAGCGACCCCGAAGGACCCTACGGCGACTACTACGTCTGGGCCGACGACGACAAGCAGTACCAGGACGCCCGCATCATCTTCGTCGACACCGAGGCCTCCAACTGGACCTTCGACCCGGTCCGCAAGCAGTACTACTGGCACCGCTTCTTCTCCCACCAGCCGGACCTCAACTTCGAGAACCCGGCCGTCCAGGAGGAGATCGTCTCCGCCCTGCGGTTCTGGCTCGACCTCGGCATCGACGGCTTCCGCCTCGACGCCGTGCCCTACCTGTACGCGGAGGAGGGCACCAACTGCGAGAACCTGCCGCGTACGCACGAGCTGCTCAAGCGGGTGCGCAAGGAGATCGACGCGCACTACCCCGACACGGTGCTGCTCGCCGAGGCCAACCAGTGGCCCGAGGACGTCGTCGACTACTTCGGCGACTTCGCCGAGGGCGGCGACGAGTGCCACATGGCGTTCCACTTCCCGGTGATGCCGCGGATCTTCATGGCGGTGCGCCGCGAGTCCCGCTACCCGGTCTCGGAGATCCTCGCCAAGACCCCGGCCATCCCCTCCGGCTGCCAGTGGGGCATCTTCCTGCGCAACCACGACGAGCTGACCCTGGAGATGGTCACCGACGAGGAGCGCGACTACATGTACGCGGAGTACGCCAAGGACCCGCGGATGCGCGCCAACATCGGCATCCGCCGCCGCCTGGCCCCGCTCCTCGACAACGACCGGAACCAGATCGAGCTGTTCACCGCCCTGCTCCTGTCGCTGCCGGGATCGCCGATCCTGTACTACGGCGACGAGATCGGCATGGGCGACAACATCTGGCTCGGCGACCGGGACGCGGTGCGCACCCCGATGCAGTGGACGCCCGACCGCAACGCGGGCTTCTCCTCCTGCGACCCGGGCCGTCTGTATCTGCCCACGATCATGGATCCGGTCTACGGCTACCAGGTCACCAACGTCGAGGCGGCCATGTCGTCGCCGTCGTCGCTCCTTCACTGGACCCGCCGGATGATCGAGATCCGCAAGCAGAACCCGGCGTTCGGCCTCGGCTCGTACACCGAACTGCCCTCCTCCAACCCGGCGGTGCTCGCCTTCCTGCGCGAGGCGCCCTCCACCGGTGACGACGGCGACGACCTGGTCCTGTGCGTGCACAACTTCTCCCGCTTCGCCCAGCCCACCGAGCTCGACCTGCAGGCCTTCAACGGCCGCCACCCCGTCGAACTCATCGGCGGAGTGCGCTTTCCGGCCATCGGTGAACTGCCGTACCTGCTGACCCTCGCGGGGCACGGGTTCTACTGGTTCCGGTTGCGCGACGACTCGGCGTAAGGTCGCCGTCACGGGCGGCGTGAGTCGGCCTCGCCGGCGTGACCCACCCCGCACGGGGCACTCGTCCACGGCACGACCCGCACGGCACCTCCCGCACACGGCACCTCCTCTGCTCGGCACCTCCCTCGGTACCTGACTTGTCCGCGCCGCGGAAAGGACGGGACATCATGTCGGAAGCCGCCACCCGCCCCAGTGCCGACCCCGGCGCGCTCCTCGCGTCCCTCGATCCGCTGCTGCGCGGCTGGCTGCCGCGCCAGCGGTGGTTCGCGGGCAAGGGCCGCCCGGTCGCGGGCTTCGATCTGGTGGCGGCGACGGAACTGCTTCCGCCCGGTGCCGAGCAGGGACTGCTGCATCTGCTCGTCCGCGTACGCCAGTCACTGCCGGGCGCCGCCCCGGCGGCCGGCCACGAACTGCCCCCCGACTGCTACCAGTTGCTGCTCGGCATCCGCACCGAACTCCCGCCGAGGCTGGCGCCCGCCCTGATCGGCCATGTCACCGGCGGCCCGCTGGCCGGGCGCACCGTGTACGAGGCGCTGCACGACCCGCGTCTTGCCGCGCTGCTCCTGGAACGGCTGCGGCTTCCGGGGCGCCTCGGCGTGCTGCGGTTCCTGCGGGCCCCGGGGAACGGCTCCGCCCCGGGCTCCCCGGGCTCGCCCGCCGCCGGGAACGCCCACGGCATCGACATACCGCCCGGACTCGTGCCCCGCGCGCTCGGCGCGGAGCAGTCCAACTCCTCGCTCGTGTACGGAGACACGTTCATCCTGAAGCTGTTCCGGCGGGTGGTGCCGGGCGTCAACCCCGACCTGGAGCTGCCGCTCGCCCTCGCCGCGCAGGGCTGCCGCCGGGTGCCGCCGCCCGCCGCGTGGATGACGGCCGACGGCGCCGACGAGCCACTGGTCCTCGGGGTCCTCCAGCCGTACGTGGCCGGGGCGACGGACGGCTGGGAGCTCGCACTCCAAGTCCTCGCCAAGGGCGCCGACTTCAGCGCCGAGGCCCGCGCGCTCGGCCGCGCCACCGCCGAGGTGCACGCCGCCCTCGCCGCCGCGCTGCCCACGGTGACGCTCGGCCGCGCGCAGGTCGAGCTGCTCGCCCGGGGCATGACGGAGCGCCTGGACGCCGCCGCGCAGGCCGTCCCCGCGCTGCGCCCGTACGCGCCCGCCCTTCGCACCGCCTACGACGCGCTCGCCGACCTGGGCGGTGACCTCGGGGAGGGCGACACCGGCCTCATGGCCCAGCGCGTGCACGGCGATCTGCACCTGGGCCAGTGCCTGCGCGCCCCGTCCGGCACCTGGTCCCTCATCGACTTCGAGGGCGAGCCCGCGCGCCCGCTCGCCGAGCGCCGCCTGCCGCAGCCCGCCGCCCGCGACGTGGCGGGCATGCTCCGCTCCTTCGACTACGCCGCCCGCGTCTACCGCCCCTGGTCCCCGGAGTGGGCCGACACCTGCCGCGCGGCGTACTGCTCCGGCTACGCCGACGTGTCCGGCCGCGACCCCCGCACCTCCCCGGTGCTCCTGCGCGCCCACGAGACGGACAAGGCCGTGTACGAAGCCGTGTACGAGGCCCGGCACCGCCCGGACTGGCTGCCCGTGCCGCTGGCCGCCCTCGACCGGCTCACCGCGGGGTCCACGCGCGAGGGAGCCGCCGACCCCGGCACCGACGCCTCCCTCTGACCGCCCCGCCGCGCACCCCCGCCCGCTGACAGGAGGCCGCCCCCGTGACCCGCCGCCCCACCTCCCGCACCCCGTCGGACCAGCCCGAACGCGAGCCCGACGGCACCCCCCCGCAGCCGGATACGGCACGGTCGGCATCGGCAAGGGCCCCGCAGGCGGCCGGGCCGACCGGCGCGGGCGAGCAGCCGAGGACGCCCCAGGCCTCCGGTCCGGCGAAGAAGACCAAGCCCGCCAAGCCCGCCAAGAAGACGACGCAGACAGCCGAGTCAGCGAAGCCGGTCGCCAAGAAGACAGCGAAGAAGCCGGCCAAGAAGCCGGCCAGGACGGCAGCCGAGGCGACGGCCAAGAAGGTGGCGAAGACGGCGACGAAGACGGCCGAGGCCGCCGCGCCCGCGAAGAGCGGCAAGGCCGCGACGCCCGCCTCCGAGGCGCCCCGGACGACGGCGACAGCGACGGCCGCGGCGACCGCCTCCGTCACTCCCACACCCCCCGCTCACCCCGGCGCCCCCACTCCCCCCACTCC
>NZ_JNXT01000046.1 GCF_000716675.1 Streptomyces alboflavus | reverse complement strand
AGCCGACGAGGTCGGTGAGGTTGTCGTCGGTGCGGTTGGCGATGGGGGAGCCGATGGTGATGTCGTCGCCGGCGCCGAGGCCGTGCAGGAGGACGGCCAAGGCTGCCTCCAGGACCATTGAGGAAGTCGCTCCGTGCGTACGGGCGAGCTCGTCGACGGTGGCCATGAGCTGTGCGTCGAGGGTGAATTCGAGGGACGCGCCGCGGTAGGTCGCCTCATGGGGGCGGGGCCGGTCGGTGGGGAGCTGGAGGGGCTGGGGGATGTCCGCCAGTTCCTCGCGCCAGTAGGCGATCTGGGTGGACAGGAGGCTGTCGGGGTCGTTGTCGTCGCCGAGGAGGTCGCGCTGCCAGAGGGTGTAGTCGACGTACTGGGCGGGGAGTTCGGTCCAGCGTGGTGCCTGGCCTGCGAGGCGGGCGGTGTAGGCGGTGTTGAGGTCGCGGGCCATCGGGGCCATGGAGGCGCCGTCGCACGCGATGTGGTGCACCAGCCACACCAGGACGTGCTCATGCTCGCTCAGGCGCAGGAGCACGGCCTTGATGGGGATCTCGGCGGACAGGTCGAAGCGGTGTGCGGCAACCCTGTCGATGGCTGAGCCGACACCCCCGGACGCGACGTCCACGACCCGCAGGTCCAGCGAAGCCTGGTGCAGAGGGAGCACCGTCTGGAAGGGCACGCCCTCCTCGTCCTCGGCGAAGACGGTCCGCAGGCTCTCGTGCCGGGCCACCACGTCCCGCATGGCATCGGCGAGCGCCACCGCGTCCAGTTCGCCACGGAGACGCAGGGGAAACGGCGCGTTGTACGTGGAGGAGGGGCCTTCGAACCGGTCGATGAACCACAGGCGGCGCTGGGCGAAGGACAGCGGCACGCGCTCGGGGCGCGGTTCCGCGCGGGTGAGCGGGGGCCGCACCTGGTCACCTCGTCCCAGGTGGTCCGCCAGTTCCACGACGGTCGGGGCGCTGAAGACGACCCGGATCGGCAGCTCCACGCCGAGCACCGCCCGCACCCGGCTGACCAGTCGCGTGGCGAGAAGGGAGTGGCCGCCGAGGTCGAAGAAGTTGTCGTCGATGCCGACCCGGTCCAGGCCGAGGACCTCGGCGAACAGGCCGCACAGCAGCTCTTCCTGCGGGGTGCGCGGAGCCCGTCCCGTCGCCACCGCCGCGAAGTCCGGCACGGGCAACGCCTTGCGGTCCAGCTTCCCGCTCGCGTTCAACGGCACCTCGGCGATGGCCACCACGGAGGCGGGGACCATGTGCGCGGGCAGGCGGTCGGCGAGGTACTCGCGCAGGGAGCCCACCAGGGTCCCGATGTGGCCCGCGGCGGCCGGGTTGCTCGCCAGCGTCCGGTCGGCCCGGCCCGAGGCAACGTACCCGTCGGCCACCAGTTGCCCGGCCACCGGCCTCCCGTCGGTGAAGATGACCGCGTCGAAGCACTCGGTGGACGCCGACGACCAGGTCAGGAGAGCGCCGTAGCCCTGCTCGGACGCCCAGTCGTGAAGGTCCTGCGGGTCCAAGGCAGCGGCGGTCGCGGCCGGGGCGTCGGTCACGGACATCGTGGCGGCGGCCTCGGACTCGCCGGTGAGCCGGGCGTTGGGGATGCCCGTCACCCGCACCGGCGTGCCGCCGTGGGCCCGGCAGCGCTCGCGGAGGGCGGTGAGGTCGCCGACCTGACGGCCCCACCGCAGGGTCGGTGCCTTGGCGGCCGCCACCGGCTCGACCGGGGCCTTGTGCAGGGTGACCTCGTAGCGGTGGCGGGTCAGTTCGTTGTGCGCACGGCCCGGCTTCAGCCGGATGTCGACACCGGCCGCGCCGTGCCGTCGTCCCCAGCCGGTGAACCAGTCCGGGTCCAGGACCAGCTCGGGCTCCATCAGGACCGAGCGGGCGACCGCCGCCCGCGCCGCCGACGGTGCCGCGTCGGGGTGCTGCGCCCGCTGCACCCCGACGCGGAAGAGCGGCAGGGTGGCCGCGTTGCGCACGTCACCGACCACGACGCGCCCGCCCGGCGCGAGCAGCTCGAAGGCCTGCGCGAGCACCCGGTCCAGATAGGCGGCGTCGGGGAAGTACTGCACCACTGAGTTCAGGACCACGGTGTCGAAGTGGCCGCGCGGCAGCCCCGACACGTCGTCCGCCAACTGGTGGCGCAGGGTGACCTTGTCCGCGTGCCCCGCCCGTGCGACCTCCTGCTCGAGCCGGTCGATGACCTGCGAGGACAGATCCGTCGCCCAGTACTCCGCCACGTCGGCCAGCAGGTGGGCCATCAGCAGGCCGGAGCCCACACCGAGCTCCAGGACCCGGCGAGGCCCCCAGCAGGCGATCTGCTCCACCGCGGCGTCGCGCCACTCCCGCATCTCGTGCAACGGCAGCGGCCGCCCCGTGTAGCTGGAGTCCCAGCCGGTGAAGTCCTCGCCCCACGTGGTGTTCGCGGCCGAGTAGACCTGGTCGTAGATCTCCTCCCACTGGCCGACCTGCCGCGAGGTGTCCTCGGCGTGGTCCGCGCCGTCCGGGTGCGGCACCACATAGCCGACCAGGCGCCGCTCGCCCGTCTGGTCCTTGCCGAACGTCACGACCGCGTGGGCGACACCGGGATGCTCCGACAGCGCTGCCTCGACCTCACCCGGCTCCACCCGGAAGCCCCGGATCTTGACCTGGGTGTCCACGCGGCCCTGGAAGACCAGACGGCCCTGCGGAGTCCAGGCGGCCACGTCTCCGGTGCGGTACATGCGCTCGCCGGGCGTGCCGAAGGGGCAGGCCACGAAGCGCTCGGCGGTCAGGCCGAAGCGCCCGAGGTAACCGCGGGCCAGCCGGTCGCCGGCGATGTACAGCTCGCCGGACACACCTGGCAGCACCGGGCGGAGCGCGGAGTCGAGGACGTACAGGCGGGTGCTGTCCATCGGAGGTCCGATTTCCCCCGGCGCACCGATCTCCCCGGGAACGGACACGGGGTGCATGGTGGTGGCCATGGTGGCCTCGGTCGGTCCGTAGCCGTTGACCACGCGGACGCCCGGGCAACTGGCCAGGACGCGCTCGTAGGCGGTGCGGGGCACCACGTCGCCGCCCGACCACGCCTCCCGCAGGCCGGCGAAGGCCTCCGGCATTTCGTCGGCGACCACCTTGAACAAGCCGGCCGACGCGATCACCGACGTCAGCCGGTGTTCGGTGACCATCCGCGCCAGGGTCGAGGCGTCGAGCCGTCCCGGAGGGGCGATGACGAGCGTGCCGCCCCGCAGGAGCGGGAACCACAGCTCGTAGGTGTTGGCGTCGAAAGCCTGCGGGCACTGCGTCAGGACTCGCTCGTGGACGCCCTCGCGGTGGCCGCTGTCGAAGATGAGGCGTACGACGCCGCGCTGGGTGACAGCGACGCCCTTCGGGGTGCCGGTGGAGCCGGAGGTGTACATCACATAGGCGAGCTGGTCGACGTGAGTGCGAGCAGCGGTTTCCAGGGGGTCGGCCGAGAGCTCCGCGAGGGCGGCCCGGGTGCCGGGGTCGTCGAGGATCAGGTGGGGGCAGGGGCCGTCCGGCAGGTCCACCGCTGTCCCGGTGTGGGTGACGACCAGTACGGGTGCCGCGTCGCGCAGCATGAACGCGAGGCGTTCGGCGGGGTACTCGGGGTCCAGGGGCAGATAGCAGCCGCCCGCCTTGAGGATGGCGAGCACGGTCACGATCTGGTCTGCCGAGCGCGGCAGCGCGAGGCCCACCACCGAGTCCCGCCGCACGCCGTGTGCGGTGAGCAGGCGGGCGAGCTGGTTCGCGCGCGCGTCCAGCTCCTGGTACGTCAGCTGCTGCTCGCCGGAGATGACCGCGGGCCGGTCCGGGCTCGCCGAGACGTGCTCGGCGAAGAGCTCCGCCATGGAGTGCTCGACGGCGGGCGCGGCGGTGCCTTGGAAGTCGGCGAGCAGCTTTCGGCGTTCGGTGGGCGCGAGGACGTCGATGTCGGCGACCTGGGACCGCGGGTTCTCGACGATCCGCGTCAGAACGCGGGCGAAGCGGGCGGCGTAGTCGTCGGCGGTGGCTTGGTCGAAGGCGTGCTGCTGGAACTGGAGGTTCAGGCGCGGGCGCGGCCCTTCGGGATAGACGAAGACGCCCAGCGGATAGTGGCTGGGGGTGAAGGCACGGATACCGGTGACGGAGATCCCGGCCGCCGCGCTCGCCTCGGCGATGGCCGCGCGGTCCATGGGGAAGGACTCGAACGCGATGACGGTGTCGAACAGGGCCTTGTGACCCGTGAGGTGATGCAGGTCGCTGAGCGCGTGGTGATGGTAGTCCTGCAGCGCGCCCTGGCGGTCCTGAAGGCCGGTGAGAAGGTCGGCGAGTGTGTCCGAGGGCGCACAACGCACCCGCACCGGAAGGGTGTTGAGGAACATGCCGACGATCGAGTCCACGCCGGGCAGCTCGGGCGGCCGCCCGGCCACGCCCGAGCCGAAGACGACGTCGTCACGGCCGGTCACCTGAGAGAGGAGCAGCCCCCAGGCGCCCTGGACGAGGGTGTTGAGGGTCAGTCCGAGCTCGGCGGCCGTGCGCGTGAGGCCGCGTGCCTGCTCGTCCGTCAGGGGCACGTCTGCCAGACCGATGCCGAGACCGCCGCCGGACCCTCCGGTGGGGGCGAGGAGCGTCGGCTCCTCCAGACCGCCGAGTTCCTGGCGCCAGGCGGACGCCGACGCCTCGGTGTCCCGTCCGGCCAGCCAGGTGAGAAAGTCACCGAAACCGCGGCCGCGCGCCGGTCCGCCCAGGTGCCCTTCGCCGTAGCAGCGCAGCAGATCACCCACCAGGACCGGTACCGACCAGCCGTCGAACAGGACGTGGTGGGAGGCCACGACCAGCTCGAAGCGCTCCTCGCCGAGGCGGACCAGGTGCAGCCGAAGGAGCGGCGGGTCCGCCGGGTCGAAGTGCGCCCGCAGGTCGGCTGCGAGGAGTTCCTCGAAGGCGTCGTCCTGGGCCGCGCCCGTGAGGTGACCGAGATCGGTGTGCGCGTACGGCAGCCGGACGTCGTCGACGACGAGCTGGACCAGGCGCCCGTCGGTGTCCGGGACGAACGCGGTGCGCAGCGCCGGATGCCGGTCCAGGAGCGCCTGCCCGGCCGCCCGCATCCGCTCGGAGTCGACCGGTCCGAACAGGTGGAGCGTGTACTGCTCCTGATACGTGTCGAAGGAGCCCCGGCCGGTGTCGGCGGCCCCGGCCGGTTCTTCGTCGGCGGCGCGCAACTGGCTGTGAAAGAGAATGCCCGACTGAACGGGAGAAGTGGGCCAGATGTCGGACAGGCCGGGGTAGCGCTTCTCCCAACGGTCGATGTCAGTCTGCGCGACGGTGACCAGCGGGGCATCGGACGGCGTCAGACCGCCCCTGCCACCGTGGGCGACGTGCCGGGTCAGAGCGGTCAGGGCCTGGCACCACAGGTCGGCGAGTTCACGGACGTCCTCCGGCGCGAGCACGCCTTCGGGAGCGGCGAACTCAGCGCTCAGACACGGGCCGTCGGACGTGTCGGTGACCGCGGCGTTGATGTCGATCTCGGCGAGGGCGGGCATACGGGGGTCGTGGGCGGCGTCCAGGACCGCCAGCTCGGCCACGTCGTGGGCTTGGGTGAAGCCGAAGCCCCGTAGCCCGGCGGGCATGTCCGCGACCGCGGAGAATCGCCCGAGGTAGTTGAAGGAGACCTGGCCGATGGGGTGGGGCGCCAGTGACAGCGCGGTGTCCGGGTTGAGATGGCGCAGCAGGCCGTAGCCGATGCCCTTGTCCGGGATCGCGCGCAGCTGCTCCTTGACCGCCTTGAGGGCCCGCCCGGCCGCCTCGCCGCCCGCGAAGGCATCGGCGAGATCGGTTGCGGCGAGGTCCAGACGCACCGGGAAGGCACTGGTGAACCAGCCCACCGTACGGGCCAGATCGGCGCCCGGCACCACGGCCTCCTCACGGCCGTGGCCCTCGAGGCGGATCAGGGCGGACGACTCCCGCACACCCCGCGTACGACGCCACTGGACCAGGGCGAGCGCGAGCGCGGCCAGGAGCCCGTCGTTGACCTCACCGCGGAACGCGGTCGGCAACGCGCTCAGGACCGCCTCGGTCACCTCCACCGGCAGCTCGACGCGCGTCTCGCGCACGGTGGCCCGCACGTCCACGGCCGGATCGAGGCGGCGGCCGCCGAGGAGCGGGTCGGGACCGTCCACGACGGACCGCCACAGCCCGAGTTCGGCCACCCGGTCGGGGCTCGCGGCCTCTTCGACCAAGGCGTGCGCCCAGCGCCGCACCGACGTGCCCACCGCGGGCAGCCGCGGCACGTGCCCCTCGCGGATCTGACTCCAGGCAGCCGCGAGGTCCGGCAGGAGAACGCGCCAGGACACGCCGTCGACGATCACGTGATGCAGGACGACGAGCAGCCGACCGGCCGTCTCCGGCCCGGCGTCGAACCACACGAACCGGGCGACGACTCCTGCCCGTGGGGCCAACCGGCCCGCTTCCTCGTCCAGTTCGGTGAGGACGAGCGTCCGCCACGCGTCGGGCCGCCGCGCCCAGTCGCCCTCGCACGCGACGCGGCGCACCAGGGACGCCGCGTCCACCGTGCCGGGGCCTGAGACCACCAGCGCGCCCTCGCCTTCGTCCACCAGACGGCACCGCAGCAGGTCATGACGGTCGATCACCGCGGAGAGCGTGCTGGTCAGGCCTTCCGCGTCGATGCCGGGCGGGAGATCAAGGACCATCGTCTGCAAGAACCGGTCGAAGCCCGGACCCACGTCCTTGAGCCAACGGGCCACCGGCAGCAGCGGCATCCAGCCGGTGCCATCGCCGGCCAGCTCCTCGAGGACCGGCGCCGCGTCCCCCTCGGCGGTGGCCGTCTGCGCGAGGCGGGCCACCGTACGGCACTCGAAGATCTGCTGGGAGCTGATCGCCACGCCCTGGGCGCGCGCCCGCGAGACCAGTTGGAGGGACTGGATGCTGTCGCCGCCGAGCGTGAAGAAGTCGTCGTCGACACCGACCCGGTCGACCGCGAGGACCTCGGCGAACAGGAGCGCGAGCGCCTCCTCGGCCGCCGACTGCGGCGCACGGTAGACGGTCCCCTGGAACACCGGCTGGGGGAGAGCGGCCTTGTCCACCTTCCCGTTCGTCGTCAGCGGCAGCCGGTCAAGCACCAGGACCCGCGCCGGAACCATGAACTCGGGAAGACGCGCGGCTGCGAACTCCCGCAGCTCGCCCGGCTCGAACCCGGCGTCGAGGGCCAGATGCCCGGTGCCACGTCCTGCCTGCTCGCGGGCGTCCGCCTCGACGGGCACCACGTATCCGATGATCTGTGTGCCGCCGCTGCCGCGCTCCTCGCCCGCGTCGCGTCCGTCGTGTGTGGTGACGACGGAGTGCGCCACCCGGGGGTGCGCCGCCAGGGCCGCCTCGATCTCCCCGGTCTCGATCCGCAGACCCCGGACCTTCACCTGGTCGTCGGAGCGGCCCAGGTACTCCAGCTGGCCGTCGTCGCCCTGGCGTACCACGTCCCCGGTGCGGTACATCAGCTCGCCGGGGGCGCCGAACGGGTCGGCGAGGAACCGCTCCGCGGTCAAGGACGCCCGGTTCAGATAGCCGCGGGCCAGGCTCGGGCCCGTCACGTACAACTCCCCGGCCGTACCCGGCCCCACGCGCTCGAGGCGCTCGTCGAGCACGTGGACGCGGGATGCGGCGACGGGAGTGCCGATGGGGGCCCGGTCGGAGGTCAGGGGTGCGCTGAGAGTCGCGCAGACAGTGGTCTCGGTGGGGCCGTAGGCGTTGATGAACCGACGGCCGGGGGCCCAGTGGGCGGCCAGGTGGGGCGGGCAGGCCTCGCCGGCGACGATGAGGACCCTGAGGTCGGTGAGGTTTCCGGGGGCGTCGGAGGGGAGCGTGGCGACGACCGCCGGCGGCAGCGTGGCGTGCGTGACGCGGCTCTCGGCGAGCAGGCGGGCGAGGTCGTCGCCGACGAGGCGTGTCTGCTCGGGTATGACCAGGGCGGCGCCGTTGGTGAGGGCCATGAGCGCGTCCCAGACCGCCGCGTCGAAGCTGGGCGAGGCGAGCTGCAGGATCCGTGAACCGGGCGTGACCTCGAAGCGTTCACGGTGAGTCGCGCGCAGGGCGGCCAGGCCGGTGTGGGTGACGGTGACGCCCTTGGGACGGCCGGTGGAGCCCGAGGTGTAGATGACGTACGCGCTGTTGGCCGCCGTGGGGGCGGGCCGGTCCGCTTCGGTCAGCGGAGAGGCGTCGGCCGTGGCGACGGCCGTGACGAACTCCCCCTCGTCGACCCGGAGGACGGGAGCGGAGAGCCGGGGAAGCCGCACGTCGGCCGCGGTGTCGGCGAGGACGAGTGCGGCTCCGGAGTCCGTGACCATGAAGGCGAGCCGGGCCTCGGGATACTCCGGGTCCAGTGGCAGGTACGCGCCGCCCGCCTTGAGCACCGCAAGCGCGGAGGCCCAGAAGTGTGGCGATCGCCGGAGCGCGACACCGACGACCGACTCGCGGCCCACGCCGCGCGCGACGAGCAGCCGCGCCAGTCGGTTCGCCTGGGCGTCCAGTTCGCGATACGTGAGTTCTTCCGTGCCGAATACCACGGCTGTCGCGTCCGGAGACGCGGCCACTTGCCGGTCGAACAGCTCGGAGAACGTCGTCATCGGGATTTCCGTGGTCGACGCGGAATAAGACATTCCGAATGCTCCGTCCCTCTGGATTTCTGGTCGGCTCCGATAGGGGCGACCTCAGTGCTCCCTACTCGAAATACCAGCTCCCACACGTGATCACGAAGTTTTGTCTGGGCAACGGGACATGGCTTCTTTACTCAGGCTTGACTCAACCGGTAGGGAATCGGCCAGATTTAACAGCAATATGTGGCGGGGCGAGTCCACGCGATATGGGCCCTGAAGTCAGCAACCTCGGGGCGCCGCGAGCATTCCTCGAAGAATTCGCCGTGATGACTCGTGTCGAGGCGCGGCATGGGCGCCCAGAACGCGCCAAGATCACCGCTGGGAATGGGCTGAGGGGAGCGACAATGGCCCGCTGCCCGCGTGCGGGGAGCAGGAAAACGCGGAAGGCGCCCCGGCAGGCAAGAGCCCGACGAGGCGCCTTCCGCGAAGGGTCCGGACCGACTCCGGACGCGCACCGGCGGCGGTACGGAACGAGCGCGGTCAGGTCCGGGTGAAGACGGCGCTGAGGGTGTAGGGGCGGTCCATGGTCATCGTGACGTGCTCGTCGGTGATGTGGTGGCGTCGGCCGTCGACGACCCAGGCGCTGACGCGGTAGCCGGGTGCGGGCCTGGCGGTGACGGCGACGGTGGTGCCGGGGGCGTAGGGCCCGTGGACGGCGGGGCGGGTCGTGCCGTTCGGGCTGGCTTCGAGGGTGAGCCGGTGCCGGGGGCGATTCACTTTCAGGGCGCGGTAGTCGGCGACGATGGGGGCGGTCAGCCGGGCCAGGGCGGCGTTGTTGTTGTTCGCGTCCCCGAGGGGCTGGCCGTCGACGGTGTTCTCGGTGTTGGAGTACTGGTTGACCGGACCGCACGGGCGGCCGCAGTACTCGGCGTACGCCATCACGGTGTGGTAGTCGCGGCGCGGAGTGATCCAGCCGGTGCCGTAGGGGGCGTTGAGCAGGTGCTGGTACCCACCGGGTGCCTGGTTGTCGAGCGTGGTGCGGTCGTGGAACAGCCCGAGGTTGTGGCCCAGTTCGTGTCCGAGGTTGTACCAGTCGACGAGGGACTGGACGTCGACGACGGAGTAGGCGAGCTCGCTGTCCATCCGGCCCCGGGTGGGCAGGCTGCCCTGTCCGGAGGAGCCGTTGGGGACGTCGTTGATGACGGTGACGAGATCGACGCCCAGTTGCTCGCGGTAGCGGTGTGCCGTCGCGCCGAGGACGGGGTCCTGGGGGTTGGAGAGCCTGTTGTGCATCACGGTGGCAGTCTGGTCGCCCCAGTACCGGGTGTTGTAGCTGCCGACGATGTCGATGCTGGCCGCGATGTTGCTGTCTGCCAGGGCCTGGTTCATGTAGGACTCGGCGAGCCGGATCCGGGCCAGCATGGCCTGCTCGCTGCCGAGGCGGCGTACGGCGGGCGGGGTGTATCCGGCGAGTACGTCGATGACGACGGGGTCGGCGGGGTCCGCGGGCGCACGGTTCCTGAGGGAGTCGTGCAGCGTGCGCGCGGCCTCCTTGCCGAGGGCGGCGTTGTCGGGCTTGGGGCGGCGGCGCGCGTCCGGATCCTCCTCGGTGATCCGCACCCGCGGCTGCTTCCCGGGCAGGGTGGTGAGGTGGTAGGCGTACGTCTCCAGGTCGATCAGCGCGTCGACGGCGGGCGGTACGTCCTTCGTGGCGGGCGGACAGACATGGCTCGCGGAGATCACCGCCTGGTCCTCCGGTGCCCCCTTCACGTGGCCGGTCCAGGTGACGGTGTTCCCTTCGGCCTCGCGGCTGTCCTGGACGACGGTGACGCGGACGTCGGGGAAGAGCTCAAGTGTGTGCTCAGTGGCCTGGCTGAAGCCGCCGGAGCCGCACAGCCACTGGTAGTCGGCGGCATCGAGGTCGACGGTGCGCTCGCGCAGCACGTCCTTCTCGTTGGCGGGCGGTCCAGGGTCCGCCGACCGGGGCGGGGCCGCGGCCACGGTCCCGGCGAGGGACAGCGCGGTGGCGCAGACCAAGGCCGAGCAGACCGTGCCGCGAAGGCGCAGGCGTCGCGTCGAGAACATGGCGCTAGCCGTTCCACTGCACCGGCACCCGGCAAGCGGACGTCGTGCGCACGTCACTCGAGTGCGCAGCGCCCGGCACTCACTTGGCGGCCACGCCCGGGAAGGGCGGCATGGGCCCTTGCTGGGCTGTTCGGTGACCTCCTCTCACTCGTTCGCACCTCATGATCATTGAAAGACGGAAAAAGTCGGATAAGAAGATCCTGCGTTTCGGCTGGGCCGGAACGGTGCCGCTGTGCCGTGCCCGATGTGAAGGGGTCTCTCGATGCGACACAAACTCAGACGGCGTGCGGCGGCCCGCCGTTGGCCACGGGGCGCGGTGGCCCTCGCGGCCGGTGCGGCGGCCCTGGTCGCGCCGCCCGCGGCCGCGGTCACGGCGGCCGCGCTCGCCGCATCGCCGGCCCCTTCGCCGTCGAGTCCGCATCCTGGCCCGGCAGCAGGTCCGGTGTCCGGCTCGGCGGGCGCGGAGGTGTCGCCGTCGCCCTCGGGGGCCGCGTCCGACTCGCCGACACCGGCCTCTCCCTCGGGCGCCCCTACCGGCACGCCGGTGGCTTCGACCTCGGCCTCCGCCTCGGGAACGTCCTCCGGTACGCCGGTGCCCTCGGCCTCCGCGCCCCGTGCGGGCACGCCGCAGCAGGGCCCGCGGGCGCCGCGCCGCGAAACCACTTCGGCTCGGCCGGCCACGGCCCCCACGGCTCCGGCAGGTCCCAGGGCCACGACGGCTCCCACGGCGTCCAAGGCTCCCGCGGCCAGGACGGCCCCGACGGCCCCCACAGCTCCGACGGCCACCACCCCACCCTCCGCCCCCGCCCGGACGAGCCCGCCCCCGCGCGCCCCGGGCGATGAGCGCGCCACAAACGACGAGCGCGCCCCACGCGACGAGACCGACCCCAGTCGCACCGCCCCCCGCGCGTCCGCCTCGTCCTCACCGTCCCCGCAGCCCCGCAAGCACCGTAGCCGCCCGGCGTCGGCGGCCCGGGCCGACCTGGAGGTCCGGTCCCGACCCGGGGCGGCACCGGGTCGCCGCGCCGCGGGCTCGGCCCGGGGGCCGGACGGCGTGTACGACTACCGCATCACCGCCGTCAACCACGGCCCCTCGCAGGCCGTCGGCGTCACGGTCCAGGACCGGCTGCCGGACTCCCTCGTCTTCGTGTCGTCCGCGGACGGCTGCACCGCGAGCGGACGGACCGTCACCTGCGGCCCGCTGCCCCGGCTCGCCGTCGGCGCGTCCCACACCTGGGTCGTGACCGTGCGCCTCGCCGACGATTACGAGGGCGACGGCCGGGACATCGTGAACCTCGCCTCGGTGTCCTCGCAGACCCGCGACCCCGACGCGAGCAACAACACGGCGTCCGTGACCGGCCTGCCCGTCCCGCCGGACTGGGGCCGCGCCGACCTCTCGCTGACCAAGACCGCCGAGCTGCCAGGCGGCCGCTCCTGGGTCAGGCCCGGCGAGACCTTCACGTACCGGATCACCGTGCACAACCACGGTCCCGGCACGGCGCGCGGACTGCGGGTGACCGACCCCCTGCCCGCGGGCCTGCGGTTCGTCGGCTCCCCGGACGGCTGCGCCCCGGACGACGGCGGGCGCCTCGTCGTCTGCGCGGGGCCCGACCGGCTCGCGTCGGGCGCATCGGTCGCGTACGCGCTCACCGTCCGGGTGGCGACGGCGCAGACCCGCCACCTCGGCAGGATCGAGAACGTCGCCACGGTGACCTCCACGACGAAGGACCCGGACCCGAGCGACAACCAGAACCCGCCGCACACGGTGTACGTCAGGACCGGCGACCACGGCGAACTGCCGGATACCGGCCGTGACGTGCCCGCCTGGCTCGGCTGGGTCGCGGGCGCCGCGGTGACCTGCGGCGGCCTCCTCGTGATGGTGGCCAGGCGGCGCGGGGCGGGGGAGGGGCCGCGGTGACGACGGAATCACGGCACCCGGCGGGCCCGCGACGGCTGGCCGCCCTGCTGCTCGTGCTCGGCGCCCTGCTCTGCGGACTCCTCGCACCGGCGGCCTCGGCCGCGCGGGCGGAGGTGGCGTTCCCGGTCCACGAGAGCTTCGACAACGGCAACGACCTGGGCACCGCCACGGGCAGCGCCTCCTATCAGGACGGCTGGCTGCGTCTGACGCCCGCTCAGGCGACCAGGGCCGGGTCGTGGCGGATGAAGGACTCCTTCTCCACGAACCTCGGCATCGTCGCGGAGTTCACGTACGCCACCTACGGCGGCAGCACCTTCGACGGCAAGCGGGGGGACGGGCTCGCGTTCTTCCTCGCCGACGGCTCCGCGGCGGCCGGTACCGGTGCCACCGGCGGCGCCCTCGGCTACGCCTGCGCCGGGATCGCGACGCGCTGCACCAGCAACGGCGTGCCCGGCGCGTTCCTCGGCGTCGGCATCGACGAGTTCGGCAACTTCTCGGCCAACTCGACCGGGGCGAGCGGACCCGGCACCCAGGCCAACAAGATCGTGCTGCGCGGCGGCGGCAACGGCACGTCCGGCTACAAGTACGGCACGGCGGCGGACGGCCCCGGCCGCACCGTCGAGACGGGCAGCCGCGCGAACCACCGCACGGTGCGCATCTCCGTGCAGCCCAAGGGCAGCCAGCTCCTCGTGTCGGTCTGGTCCGACTCCGGACCCGGCACCACCTCCACCAAGCTCATCAGCGACTACGACGTGTCCACCGTCAGCGGCCAGCCCGCGCTGCCCTCCACCCTGCGCGTCGGATTCTCCGCGGGCACCGGCGGCGCCACGAACAACCACGAGATCGGCGACCTCAAGATCAACGTCCCGGCGGACCTGTCGGTCACCAAGTCCGGCAAGCCCGCCACCGTGGCGGCCGGGACCAGACCGGTCACGTACACGGTCACCGTCTCCAACAGCAACGCCAACGCGGTGTCCGGAGCGGCCGTGAAGGACGCGGCCCCCGGCCTCACCGACGTCACCTGGACCTGCTCGGCGAGCGCGGACAGCGCGTGCGCCAGGGCGTCCGGGGCCGGTCCCCTCGACACCACCGCCGACCTGGCGCGCGACGGCACCGTGACGTACACCGTCACCGGCACGGCCCCCGCGCAGCCGACAACCCTGACCAACACGGCGACGGTCATCGCCCCCGGCAACCGCTCCGACACCGACCCTGCCGACAACACGGCGACCGCCGCCACGACCGTGACCGCGCGGGCCGACGCCTCCGTGACCAAGGCCGGGGTCGGGCAGGGCCCTGTGCGGCCGGGCGAGGAGTTCGACTACCGGATCACGGTCCGCGACAACGGGCCGTCCGACACCGCCGACGTGCGCGTCACCGACACCCTGCCGACCGGCCTGACGTTCGTGTCCTCCAGCGACGGCTGTACGGCCTCCGGGCAGACCGTCACCTGCCCCGCCGCGGGCAGGCTGGCCGCGAGCGCCTCGGTGTCCTGGACGTTCCGCGTCAAGCTGCACGCCGCGTACCAGGGCGACGGCTCCGACCTCGGCAACGTCGCGAAGGTGACGCACGACGTGACCGACCCCGACCTCGCCAACAACACCAGCGCCGCCGCCCAGCCCCCGGGCGGGGTGCGGGCGCCCGCGGCCGACCTGGTGACCGTCAAGCGCACGACGACCAACGGGCAGGTGGCGCCCGGCGAGGAGTTCTTCTACCGGGTGACGGTCACCAACAGAGGCCCGTCCGTCGCGCGCGCCGTGCGGATCACGGACCCCCTGCCGACCTCGCTCACCTATGTGTCGTCCGCCGACTCCTGCACCCTGACGGGCCGCACGGTCACCTGCGGACCCGTCGCGACCCTGGGGCCCGGGTCCACCACCTCGTGGACGTTCCGGGTGAAGCTCGACGCGGAATACAGCGGCGACGGCACGGACGTCCTCAACGTCGCGACGGCCGACGCCGACACCGCCGACCCCGACACCGGCAACAACAGCGGCAGCGCCACCGTGCCGGGCGGCCGGGTCAAGCCGCCGACGGCCGACCTGGAGTTCGGCAAGAAGGCCGAGAACGCCTCCTCCTGACGGTGTCCCGCCGCAGTGGCGGACACCTCCCCTCGCACGTCCGTACAGCGGTGTACGTGACCGGAGCACGAACGGAACCGATGTGAGATGAGTACGACACGACATCGCCGACGCGCCCTAGTGGGCGCCGCGGTCGCCGTGCTGGTCTGCGCGCTGCCGCAGTGGACGGGCCAGGACCCGGCCCGGGCGGCGGGCCCCTCCGGCTCCGCGCCGCGGGTGACCACGCACCTGAGCCGCGCCCTGCCCGTGGCGGACCGGGCGGACACACCGCCCGGCGGACTGATCACGTACACCCTCACGGCGAAGAACAACGGGCCTTCCGTGGCACGCAACGTGACGGCATCGGACACGCTCCCCGAAGGCATGTCGTTCGTGTCGTCCGCCGACGGCTGTTCGGCGAGCGGCCGCACGGTGACCTGCGGTCCCGAGCCGCAGCTCGGCGTGGGCCAGACCAAGAAGTGGACGTTCCTCGCCCGGCTGAGCCCCTCCTACCAGGGCAACGGCTCGGACCTCGGCAACAGCGCGGAGGGCACGTCGGACGCCACCGACCCCGACCCGGACAACAACAAGCCGGACCCGGTCACGCCGCCCGGACCCTTCACGCCCGAGTCGGACATCTCGACCGTGAAGACGGCACTCGGCACCGGGCCGATCGTGCCCGGGGAGGAGTACGAGTACGAGATCGAGGCCTTCAACGCCGGTCTCTCGGACGCCCGCAACGTGAGCGCCGTCGACACGCTGCCCGACGGCGTCTCGTTCGTGTCGTCGGCCGACCCCTGCACGGCGTCCGGGCAGCGGGTCGCGTGCGGCCCGCACGCGAAGCTCACCCCCGGCGCCTCCGTGAAGTGGACGTTCAAGGTCAAGCTGAGCGCCGCCTACCAGAGCGACGGCTCCGATCTGCGCAACACCGCGACGTCGACGTCCGACTCCAAGGACCCCGACCCCACGAACAACACCAGCAAGGCGGTGCTCCCGCCGGGCGGCGTCACCGAGCCCCGGGCCGACCTCTGGGCGGGCAAGGAGCCCACGACCACCACGCCCATCGCGCCGGGCGAGACCTTCGAGTACGCCGTGACCGTCACCAACGACGGACCGTCGCGCGCGCTCGACGCGAAGGCGACCGACACCCTGCCCGCACGCCTCGCCTTCGTGGGCTCGGCGGACGGCTGCACCGCCTCCGGCCAGGACGTCACCTGCGGGCCGCAGGCCGTCCTCGAACCGGGCGCGTCGAAGACATGGAAGTTCACCGTCCGGCTCGACTCCGAGTACACCGGCGACGGCAGCGACATCCGCAACACCGCGACCGTCTCCTCGGACACGACGGACCCCGTCCCCGCCAACAACACCAGCGCGGCGGCCGGCCTCCCGGGCAGCAAGGTCAACAAGCCCACGGCCGACCTGGCCGTGACCAAGACCGCCGTCGGCGACCGGGCGCCGCGCCCCGGCGAGACCTTCGACTACAGGATCACCATCACCAACAAGGGCCCGTCCGCCGACGCCTACAACGTCAAGCTCACCGACGACCTGCCCGTGGGCCTGTCGTACGTCTCCTCGTCGCCCGCGGGCTGCACGGTCTCCGGACAGGCCGTGAACTGCCGGCGCACCGCCCCGCTCAAGGTCGGCGAGACGGCCGAGTACACCCTGACGGTGAAGGTCGACCCCGCCTACCAGGGCGACGGCAGCGACATCAAGAACACCGCCCACGTCACCGCCGACAACATCGACCCGAGCAGCGACAACGACACCGACACCGCGGGACCGCCCGACGGCACGATCGCGGCGCCCGCCGCCGACCTCGCGATCGTGAAGAAGCCCACCACGGACAAGCCCGTCGCCCCCGGCCAGACCTTCGACTACACGGTCACGGTCACCAACAAGGGCCCCTCCCAGGCCGAACAGGTCCAGGTGTCCGACGTCCTGCCCACGGCGCTGAGCTTCGTCTCCTCCGACGACCCGTGCACCGCGGGCCGCACGGTCACCTGCGGGCCGCTCGCGACCCTGGCGCCCGGCGCCTCGGTCAGCTGGGTGTTCAAGGTGAAGCTCGCCGCCACCTACACCGGTGACGGAGACGACCTCGACAACACGGCCACGGTGTCGTCGGTGACCAAGGACCCGGTCACCGACAACAACTCCAGCACCACGGGCCCGCCCGGAGGCAAGGTCACCAAGCCGGAGGCCGACCTGGAGGTGAGCAAGCAGATTCCCTGACGTCCTCCGGACGCCATCGAGCGAACGGCGCCTGACCGGTGAACTCCCCGGTCAGGCGCCTGCCTCATGGACCTCCGGAAGAAGCCGGGGCCGTCCTCGCCCCGCTGTGGTGTCCGCCCTGCCGCAGACGGGCAGAGATCACTGCGGCACGACGCGACCCGTCGGGAGGACACAGTGGTCACGGACCGGCACGCACACACGATGACCCACACCGGCACCGACGCCGCGCGGCACTACGAGGCGGCGCTCGACCACCTGCTCCACTTCCGCGAGGAGGTGGTGCCGGAGGCCCGCGCGGTGCTCGACGCATCGCCCCGCTCCGCCATGGGGCACGTACTCGGCGCGTACCTCGGCCTCCTCGGCACGGAGGAGCAGGACGCGGCGGAGGCGGCCACGGCCTTCGAGGCGTACCGCGCGGACGTGCACGCGGCCGAGCTCACCCCGCGCGAGCGCATGCACGTCGAGGCCGCGTCGCTCTGGCTCGACGGCGACCTGCACGCGGCGGGCCGCGTCCTCGCCGAACTCGTCGTCGCGCACCCGAAGGACGCCCTCGCCCTCGCCGTCGGCCACCAGATCGACTTCTTCACCGGCAACGCCGTGCTGCTGCGCGACCGCGTCGGCGGCGCGCTGTGCGCCTGGGACACCGACGACCCGCACTACGGCCTGCTTCAGGGCATGTACGCGTTCGGCCTCGAGGAGGCCGGGCACTACACGCAGGCCGAGGGCGTGGGCCTGGACGCCGTCGCACGCGATCCGCGCGACGTCTGGGGCATCCACGCCGTCGTGCACGCCTACGAGATGCAGGGGCGGTACGAGGACGGCATCCGCTACCTGGACGCCCGCGCCGCCGACTGGTCGACCGGCAACTACCTCAACGTGCACAACTGGTGGCACTACGCCCTGTACGTCATGGAGACGGGTGACACCGACAAGGTCCTCGACGTGTACGACGCCGCCGTGCACCACGACGGTTCGGGCGGGGCCGCGATGGAGCTCCTGGACGCCGCGTCCCTGCTGTGGCGGCTCCATCTCGCGGGCACCGACACCGGTGACCGCTGGGCCGCGCTCGCCGACGCCTGGGCGCGGCGCGGCGACGGCGCGTACTACGCCTTCAACGACGTCCACGCCGTCATGGCCCACGTCGGGGCGGGGCGCCTCGCGGACGCCGAGCAGCTCATCCGGGACCGGGAGGGCTGGCTGCGGGACGCGGGCTCCGGCCGTCCGGGGCTCTCGAACGTTCCGATGACCGCCGAGATCGGGCTTCCGGTGTGCCGGGCCCTCGTGGCCTACGGGCAGGGGCGCCACGCCGACGCGGTCGACCTCCTGCTGCCGCTGCGGCACCGCCTCCACACCTTCGGCGGCAGCCACGCGCAGCGGGACGCCGTGCAGAAGACCCTGCTCGAGTCGGCGCTGCACGCCGGTCGGCACGACCTGGCCCGCACGCTCCTGAGCGCGCGCGTCAACCTGCGCCCCCGGTGCCCCTACGACCAGGACGCGTGGGCCCGCCTCGCCAAGGCCGCCAAGGCCCACCGCTCCATGGCGTAGCACGGCCGGGATCCGCGGCCGCCTGTGTGAGATCGCCGCTCGGGGGCACCCGGAGTGACGGAGATCGAAAGACGGCGTGGCCGAGACCGAAGGAGTACGGATCCATGACCCGGCGGACGCACCACTCGAAGAGCCCGGCCGCCCCCGAACGGCTGCGCAAGCACGCCGAGGAGACCAAGCAGGGGCTCGGCCGGACGGTCGACGCGCTGGCGGCCGCGACGACCGACGTGAAGGCCAAGGCCGCCCACACCACGGACCAGGCCAAGGTGATGGCCAGTCAGGCCGGCGACAGGATCCAGGAGCAGACGCCCGAACTCCTGCGGCAGAAGGCGGGCCAGGGAGCCGAGGCGGCGCGCAACAACCGCGGGCTGCTGCTGGCCACCGCAGTCGGAGTCACCGTCCTGTGGCTGGTGTTCCGGCGCAAGGAGAAGTGAGAGGCCCGCACCCCGCGGGCCGGAGGAGGCACGCTGATGAGCACGGTCACGGAGACGGTGGACGTCGAGGTTCCCGCTTCCACCGCCTACAACCAGTGGACGCAGTTCGAGGAGTTCCCCCACTTCATGGAGGGCGTGGAGGAAGTCGTCCAGCTCGACGACCGGCGCAACCGCTGGACCACCAAGGTCGCCGGTGCGCGCAGGGAGTTCGACACCGAGATCATCGACCAGCTCCCGGACGAACGCATCGCCTGGCGTACGACCAGCGGCGACATCAAACAGATGGGCATGGTCCGGTTCCAGGCCCTGGACGCGTCCCGGACCCGCGTGGAACTCGTGATGGAGGTCGAGAACGAGGGCCTCGCGGAGAAGGCCGCCGAGGTCACGGGCGTCATCGACCGCCGGATCAAGGGCGACATGCAGCGGTTCAAGCACTACATCGAACACCGCGCGCAGGAATCGGGGGCATGGCGCGGCCGGATCAGGCCCGAGGACGTCTGACATCTGAAAGCCGTCATCAGGCACCGACATCCCAAGGGCCGCGCGGAGACGCCCTCCGCGCGGCCCTCCGTCGTGGCCCGCGGACCGGCGTGGGGCGGCCCCGGTGGCCGAGCCGACGTACCGGCGACGGCGCAGGGGACGTACTATCTGCGGCCATGACCCTGGGCGTACGGAACACACGGCATGGCACGGCGCGGGCCGTCCGCCGCGGTGCCGTGCTCGCCTGTGCCCTGGCCTCGGTCCTGGCCGTCCTCTGCGTGTGCTTCGGGTCCCTGACACACCATGAGGACGGCGGCGGCCGCGCCGCCCCGGCGGCGCCCGTCCCCGGCGTCGCGAGCCCCGCCGCCGTACCCGAACGAGAGACGGGACCGGCCCTCGGCCACGACTGCCCGCCCAGCGAGCGCTGCGCAGCCGCCACCCACCACGCCGCGCTCACGCTGCCCGCGCCCGAGCCCCCGGCCCCCGTCACCGACGAGCACGCCGGACAGCCCCGGCACGCCCCGACCGCGCGGCCCGCGCCGCGCGGCCCCACGCGTCGCCACACCCCCGACCTCCACGTCCTTCAGGTGCAGCGGACCTGAGGGCGGCCCACGCGCGCCCCGCCACGGGCGCGCGCACCGCTGCCTTCCTTCCCTCACCTGCGACCACCGCTGTGCCCGGCACAGCGGGGACAAGGACCTGCACACCATGAGCACTTCGAAGTCCCCCAGACCCACCGCCAAGTCCTCGGCGTCCGCGCGCCCCTCCGCGAAGTCGCCCTCCAAGAGGGGCAAGAGCGCCGCGACCGCCGCCGAACGCAAGGCCCGCATCCAGGAGTTGCGCCGCGCCGAGCGGACACGCGAGCGACGCAACCGCGTCCTCACCGTCGCGGCGAGCGTCGCCGTGGTCGTGGGGCTCGTGGGCTTCGGTACGTACGCACTGATGTCGTACGACGACAAGCAGGAGAAGCAGGACGCCGCGGCGGCGGCCCCGGTCAAGGGCGAGAAGACCTGGGACGCCGAGAAGCTCGGCCGCAACCACGTGGACAAGGCGGTCGACTACCCGATGACTCCCGCGGTCGGCGGCGATCACGCGCAGGCCTGGGCCAACTGCCAGGGCAACGTGTACGACAAGCCGGTCGGCGAGGAGAACGCCGTGCACTCCCTCGAACACGGCGCGGTCTGGATCACGTACAACGACAAGGCCGCCGCCGGTGACATCAAGCGGCTCGGCGACAAGGTCAGCGGGACGCCCTACACACTGATGAGCCCCGTCGTGGAACAGCGCGGCGCCATCACGCTCACCGCGTGGGGACGGCAGCTGTCCGTCACCGAGGCGTCCGACCCGCGGGTGGACCAGTTCCTGGACAAGTACGTCCAGGGCCCGCAGACACCAGAGCCCGGGGCGGCGTGCACCGGGGGAGTCGGGGCGGCCTGAGCGGAGGCGTGGGTGGTGCGACGCGCCGGTGAACGGCTCGTCGCACCACTTGGCACCGCCGGGTACGGCCGGGAGTTGCCGCCCCTGGTCGTACCGCGGGGTGCCGCGCCTGTTCGATCTCGCGCATCGTCTTCTCCATCGACGTCACGGCGAGAAGAAACCCGCCCGCGCCGATCCCGCCGCCCCATGCCCCCACCAGGGCGACTGCTCCCACGGGAGTAGCGCCTGACTCCCGGCGACGGATGGCATGCCGCACTGCCGTGCCTAGCGTCGAGGACATGGGCGGGGTGCCCGACCTTCCCGCCCCCTCTCACCCACCCGCCACCACCGACTGGTCACGATCATGCGCGAGAAGCCTCATCTCAGGTCCCTGCTGGCCCTGTTGCCCCTGGTCGTCCTTCTCCTGCCCGGCCCGGCCGGTGCCGCCGCCCCGGCCGCCGGGGAGCACGCGCGCACGAGCGCGCGGACGGCCGAACCCGACGGCGCCCGCGTGATCGCGGAGCGGCGCCTCGGCCCGCGCCTGCGCGATCTCACCGTCTCCTCGCCCGCGCTGGGACGCGACGCGACGGTCCGGCTGCTCACCCCGGACGGCTGGGAGCAGCGCCGGCCCCGGGACCGCTGGCCCGTGCTCTACCTCCTGGTCGGCGGCGACGGCAACCACGAAGCGTGGACGGAGGACTACGCCTCCCGCATCCAGGAGCTGCCCGCGCTGCGCGACGTCCTGGTCGTGATGCCGGAGATGCCGCTGTTCGGCTTCTACACCGACTGGTTCAACCGCGGCGAGGGTGGCCCGCCCGCCGTCGAGACCTTCCACCTGGACGAGGTGCGCCCCCTTCTGGAGCGGGGCTACGGCGCCGGGACGCGTCGTGCCGCCGCGGGCGAGTCGCAGGGCGGATTCGGTGCTCTGTCGTACGCGGCGCGTCACCCCGGACTGTTCCGCGCGGTCGCGAGCTACAGCGGCTTCGTGCACCCCTCGCGGGATCCGCACGCGATCAGGGCCGCGATGACGTACCTGGGGCTCGACTGGCGCGCCCTGTGGGGCGATCCTGTCGCCGACCGCGCCAACTGGCGGGCGCACGACCCCTATTACCTCGCCGAACGCCTCCGAGGAGTCCCCGTCCACCTCTCCGCCGGCGACGGCACCGCGGGCCCCCTCGACCCTCCCGGCGTGGAGCCCGACCCGGTGATCCCCGGCCTGGAGGACCCCGCGGACCCGTTCCCCGAGGACGCCGTCTCCCCGACCGAGACACTCATGGCCCGCCAGTCCCGCGCGCTCGCCGACCGCCTGCACGCCGTCGGCGTCCCGGTGACCACCCACTTCTACGCGGGCACACACGCCCCGCCTTACTGGGCAAGGGAGTTCCACAGGTCCCTGCCGACGCTGCTGCGCGCGCTGGCACCGGCGTCCTGAACCCCGGCCGTCGGCACCGGGCGGCACGAGCCGGTGTCACCCCTGGCTGTCGCCGTACAGGTGCACCACAGGTCGCCAGTTGTCACCCCTGGGCCGACGCCGCGCGCGGTGTCGGCCTCGTAGCGTGCAAGGCCTGCGAACGTCACGGCGCGCCGTCCCGCGTGCCGGACCGGACCGAACCATCGACAGAAAGCGACCCACATGAAGGCAAGGCAAGGTGTGCCCCTGGCCAGTGCGGCAGCCGTCGTGACCCTGCTCGTCTCCGCCGGGAGCTCCGCCGGAGGTGCCGCCGCGAGTGGAGGCACCACCGTCGCGTACGCGGACACCGCCACGCCCACGCCAGCGGACCGGCCCGCACCGGCTCTGCCCGAGCCTTCGGGCGACAGGCCGGTGGGCCGGACGACCCTGCACCTCAAGGACGAGGACCGGGCCGACCCCTGGGTGCCCAAGGAGCGCCGCGAACTGATGGTGTCCGTCTGGTACCCGGCGAGGAAGCCCTCGGGCACGCCCGCTCCGTACATGACCGCGGAGGAGTCCCAGCAGTACGTCGCGGCCCATCGGATACCGGTCCCGCCGACCGCGTTGAGCGAGGTGGGCACACACGCGACGGTCGGCGCCAAGCCGGTCCCCGCGCCCGGCGGGCTCCCGCTGGTCGTGCTCTCTCCCGGCTTCGGCATGCCGCGTGCCACGCTGACCGGGCTCGCCGAGGAACTCGCCGCCCGCGGCTACGCCGTCGCCGCCGTCGGGCACAACCATGAAGCGGAGGGCATCTCCTTCCCCGACGGACGCACCACGTCCTGCGTGGCGTGCGCGGACAGGAACTTCCCGAAGGTCGGCGCCGTACGCGCCGAGGACATCACCTTCGTCCTCGACAAGCTGACAGGCAGGGCCGCGCCGGACACCTCCGGCCGAACCCCGTCCAAGCACCGGCCCTGGGCCCTGCCCTGGGAGGGCGGCCCCCGGATCGACACCCGCCGCGTCGCGATGGTCGGCCACTCCGCCGGAGGCTTCAGCACGATCCCGGCGATGCTGCGCGACACCCGGATCAAGGCCGCAGTCAACATGGACGGCAACTATCACTTCCCCAACGACACCCCTGTCGACCGCCCGCTGCTGATGCTGGGCAGGCCCAGTCACGTACCCGGCGGCAGGGACGGCACCTGGGACGAGACCTGGACCGAACTGACCGGGTGGAAGCGCTGGCTGACCGTCGACGGCATCGAGCACAACTCCCTGACCGACCTGGCACCCCTGGCCAAGCAGTTCGACATTCCTCTGCAGAACCTCGACGGCGACCGCACCGACGCGATCGTGCGCGCCTACGTCACGGCGTTCCTCGACACGCACCTGCGGGGCCGGGAGAGGCCGCTCCTCGACGGTTTGTCGGCGCGGTACCCCGAGGTGCGCTTCCACACCCCGCGGGGTGTCGGCTGACGGAACCGGCGGCCCGGCCCGCGCTACGGCGAGGTGGGGCCGTGGGAGGAGCGGAGTACGAGCAGGGTGATCTCGCTGGGCGCGAAGATGCGGAAGGGCGGGCCCCAGAAACCGGTGCCGCGGCTGGTGTACAGGAGGGTGCGGGTGCCGTGGCGGCTGAGGCCCGCCAGTGCGGGCTGGTCGATGCGGACCAGGTGGTGGAAGGGCCAGATCTGGCCGCCGTGGGTGTGGCCGGAGAGCTGGAGGTCGACGCCGCCGGCCGCCGCCCGGTCGATGAACTTGGGCTGGTGGGCCAGGAGCAGGACGGGGTGGTCGGGGTCGGCGCCGTGCAGGGCTCCGGCGAGGTGGGCACGGTGGCCGGGCAGGCCGGAGGACTCGGCGGTGACGTCGTCCACGCCGGCGACCACGAGGGTGTCGCCCTCGCGTTCGAGGAGCAGGTGGCGGTTGCGCAGCGGCTCCCAGCCCAGCTCGTCCATCAGGTCGACCCAGCCCTGGGCCTGGCTGTAGTACTCGTGGTTGCCGGTGACGTAGACCCGGGCCCGGGTGGCCCGCACGGTGCCGAGCGGTGCGGCCTGGGCGCGGCGGCGTGCGGCCGTGCCGTCCGCGATGTCCCCGGTGTGGCAGACCAGGTCGGCCTCCAGGGTGTTGACCGTCTCGCAGACCCGCGCCGACCAGCGGGCGCGGTCGAGCGGGCCGTAGTGGGTGTCGGTGATGAGGACGACGCGCGTACCGTCCAACCCGGCCCCCAGGCGCGGAAGCTCTACGTCGAGCCGGCGCACCCGCGGCACCCGGCGAGCCTCGGCGTACCCCCAGGCGAGCAGCACGGCGGCGGTGCCGAGGGCCGCCCAGGTGACGGCCCTGGCACGGTCCTGGCCGTCACCGACACCGGTGATGGCCAGGGTGAGCCGCAGCAGGGCGCCGAGGAGAACGGACCAGGTGAACACGGTCCAGATGGCGCCCAGCAGGGTGTCCCCGATGATCGCCGCCCAGTCCTGCTGGCGGCGGCCGTGGCCGCGCACCATCGCGAGCGGCATGCCGATGAGGCCGAGGGCGAACAGCGCGGTGCCGGCCAGCGTGACGGGGAGCGGCCAGTGCTGGCCGGTGTGCAACAGCAACCAGCAGGGCACGGTCCACAGCAGGACGGGAGCGATCAGGGGGAGGTGGCGCATCAGGCGGTGCAGTCGGCTCTGCCGGGTCTCGTGCTCCGCACTGTCGGCGGTTCGGGTCTCGCTGGTGCCGGTCACGCTTCCCCTCCTTGTCGAGCAGCCAGGCTGCCGTCGACCGCACTGTATCCGGCCGTCTTCCCGCCGGTCGGTCGAGGTGGTGGGTGCGGACGGCGGCGTGATCATGCCGGTCTCGCGGCGACGGACGCTGTGAACGGCGGTGCGGAGTCCTCGCCGACGAGGGGTCCGGACCTGCCCTCGGACCGGACCCCTCACCGCGTGCTACCCCTTGCTAGCCGCTAGGCCGCTTGGCCCGTCGGGTGGAAGTTGATGCGTTCCCTGACGACAGGGAAGCCGACCTTGGCGAAGTGCGCGGCCATGGGGAAGTTGCCCTGGTCCGTCGCCCCGCTGATGAACTCCGCGCCGTGCTCGACGAGGAGGTGGGCGCACTCCACCAGGAGGTCGTAGGCGTAGCCGTGACCGCGCTGTTCCGGGACGACTCCGATGAAGCCGACGGTCGGGCCGGAGGGGTTGTGGGCCGGGATGTGGATGCCGGCCAGGTCGCCCTCGGGCGTGTGCGCGACCTGCCACCACTCCCGTGGGGAGGGGCACCAGTGGAAGAAGTCGAGTTCCTCCTGTGCGGCGCGGTCGGGGCCACCCTCCTCGATGGCCCTGAGCGCGTGGGCGTCCAGGGTGACGGAGTGGATGCGGCGCAACGCGTCGAAGAACACGGTGTCGTCGGGTTCGGCGCTGAAGCGCAGGCGTCCGGGCCGCTGGGGGAGACCTCGCTCCGGGGTCCAGCGGTACAGGAAGCGTTCCACCAGGAGTTCGTACCCCGCGGCGCGTGCGGCGGCGAAGCGCGCCTCGGCGGCGGCGCGCAGGTCGGGCTTGTCCCGCCAGCCGCCGGGCAGGTTGATCTCCAGTTCGACCTGCCAGGGAGCGGAGCGCAGGAGTGCGGCCCCTGCCTCCTCCTCGCCCTCGGCCACGTCGAACCAGTTGACGTTGACGGGCTCCGAGTCGTCGGGGCCGCCCCACCACGCGCCGCGTGCGACGACCTCGCCGTCGCGCAGGGCGACGCGCTTCCATTCGGTGCGGAATTGGGTACGCCGATGGGCTTCTCGGGCGTCCAGGGGGTCGGGGAGTGCGTCGAAGAGATGAGCGTCGCGCGAGGAGAGCGCGTGGATGACCGGATCGGTCATGGATTCCTCCGGGATGCGTGCTGCTTAAAGCGCTCCCGGTCAGGACTCACGAACCACGCCGGGACAGCGGCAAGAGGGAGCGCTGGAAAGGTGTGAACCGCACGGCACTCGCCTCCTTCCATCCGTCTCAGGGCGTGGAGCCACACAGTAAGTGATCTGCCGGGGGCCCGTCCACGGCTTTTCCTCGGCTGGTGGCTGGTGGCTGGTGGCTGGTGGCCGGTGGCTGGCGCCCAGCCCAACCTCACCTCCACCATGGGCGTCGCCAGGTCGCCCCCCCAACTTCCTGGGGACGGTTACCTCCCGGTTCCTTTCTCGCCTCAAAGTGCCTTCTTGTGAGGTGAGCAAGGGGCATTTACGGTTCCAGGAGGCCCGAAGAAACCCGAAGAAAGAGGCCGGTTTCCGTTAGTCCCTCCTTATAGGAAGCGCAATGAGCATCCTCAAGACATATGCCCGCCTCTATGCGGACAGCGTCGAGCAGTCCCTCCCTCTGCTCCAGCAGTTGACCGGTTCCGATGAGCCCGACTTCCGTTTCACGGACGGCGAGGTGCAATTGGTGGGCATCGGTGACTTCCTCCTGTTCGCGGGCCCTCCAGAGGAGCGCGCGAGGCACATGCACGGCTCCGCGACGGTCGTCGTAGCCGATCTGGATGATCTGACAGAGACTCTGCTTGCGGCCGGAGCCGTGATCACCGAGGCTGCCACGCCCGCACCCACAGGCCGTTATCTGTACGCACGTCATGCCGGAGGGCCGGAGGTGGAATACGTGGAATGGACGCCGGAACTGGTCCGACGCGTTGTTCCCCGGTGACCGGGTGTGGCTGGCGGGCACTTCCGCCCTGGTGGGGGTGTGCTCGGGATCAGAGGGTGCGGACGTGGCGTGGCCGGGCCGACACCGAGGAACTGCGGGTGGAGTTCGGGTCCCGATCCCCTATGACCGAAACGCCGCCTCTCACATGTCATGTGCCTCATTGACCCCTCAGCGCCGTCGCGGTTGCATGCTGGGGGACCTCCGGTAGGGGACCGGGGGCGAGACCTTTCTGAGTGGGGGAAAAATGAGGGGAAACACCAGCCGGAGAACCACCAGACGCGTGTGGGGTGCGTCAGGCGCGGCGATCGCGCTGTGCGCGGTCACCGCGGTGCTGCCCGGAGCCGCCGCCTCGGCCGAGCCCGCGGGCGCCGCGCGAGACAGCGGAGCGGGTGTGGAGAGGATCAGTGTCGCGGCCGACGGCACGCAGTCCGACGGCGATTCCACCGGAGGCGCGATCACGACCGACGGACGCCGCATCGCCTTCACGTCGTCGGCGAAGAACTTCACGCCCGGCAACGCTGCGGGAAGCGACAGGGTGTATCTGCGTGACGAGCCGTCGGGGCAGCTCAAGCAGGTGGGCAGCCACCCGATCGGCTCCCCGGTGATCAGCGGTGACGGGGAGTACTCCGCGTACTGGGTACTGCTGTTCAGGGACACCAAGGTCAAGCTGGCCCAATGGACCGCGGGCAGTTCGATCGGCCTCAACTGCGATGCTCTCAACTGCAGTCAGCCGTCGCTGAGCGGGGACGGCCGCTATGTCGCCAATGTGGCCACCATCGGTCGACCGTCGTCCAGCCAGCGCATCGACGTATGGGACTGGCAGGCCAACACCAAGCAGGAGCTGGCTTGGTTCGACCACACCGCGCCGTCCCGTCCTTCCATCAGCGGTGACGGCCGCTTCGTCGCCTACCAGGACGGCAAGGCCAAGGACGTCTTCGTGTGGGACCGGGACCACGGCTCCACCTCCGACCCGATCGAGGGCCCGGCCAAGGAAGCGACGATCGTCCAGATCAGCGAGGACGGCAGCAAGGTCGTCTACCTCTCCGGCTCCGACACCTACGTCCACGACGTGAGCTCGGGCACCGCCCAACGAGTCCCGGACGTCAAGGGCCTGGCCATCGACCCCACCGGCAACCATCTGCTGTACGCCCCGAACGACACGACCGGACCGTCGCTCGTCCTGCGCGACCTGGGCGCGGGCACCGACGAGGTCGTCTCGAACCAGCCCGCCTCGGCCGGGGTCGACGCGGTCAGCACGGGCGGACGCGACGTGGTCTTCGCGTCCAAGGCCGACGACATCGTGCCCGGTGACACCAACGGCAAGTCGGACGTGTTCGTCCGCCGCTTCGCCTGATCGCTCCTGCTGCCGCGCTCTGCGGCTGCCGCACCGCTCCCGCACCCATGCGCGAGCGGTGCGGCAGCATTCTGCGCGCGTGGCCACCGGACCGGACAGCATCGCCACGCTGCTGATGACGGTAGGACCCTGCGCGCAGCAAGGACTCTCCGAACGGCGGCTCTCCGAACAGGGGCTCTCCGAACAGGGGCCTTCCGAAGAGCGGTGCTCCGAGCAGCGGTGCTCCGAGCAGGGGCCTTCCGACCTCGGCGCGGGTGCGACATGTGTGTCACGCCGCGGCGCGGAAGACGTACGCCGTCATCGGGGCGGTGACCGGCCCCGGGCCCAGTCGGGACGTCATCTCGTCGATGACGGTGGCCCGGACAGCCGGTCCGTCGCCGCGCTCCTCGACGGCCGCGCGCACCGGTGTCCCGGTGAGGTATCCGGTGGCGAGGTCGGCGGTCGAGGCGGCCCGGCCCTGAAGCGTCAGCTTCTGCTCCTCCTCGACGGTGAAACCGGCGGCCGTCAGATCAGCGGTTACGGCAGCGGGGTCGGCGTAGCCGTGCGGAACCGTCGGGAAGAACCGGGGCGGGTCGGCCGGAAAGGCCCGCTCCAGACCTGCCTGCAACGCGACTTCGAAACCGTGCGTACTGAGCGGGCCCCAGGTGTTGAACAAGAACCGGCCGCCCGGGCCCAACACGCGCCGGACCTCGGTGAAGGCCGCGACCCGGTCGGGAAAGAACATCGCGCCGAACTGGCAGACCACCAGGTCGAAGCCGCCGTCCGGGAACGGCAGCCGCTGCGCGGGGGCCGTCCGCCACACCGCGCCCGGGACCCGTGACGACCCGAAGGCGACCATGGCCTCGTTGAGGTCGGTGGCCGTCACCTCGGCCGACGGCACCGCCGCGAGCAGCCGCGACGTCAACACACCTGTACCCGCCGCCAGTTCAAGAATCCGCCGTGGTCGCAGTACCGCTGCCCGCGCGGCCATGTCCTCGGCGAAGGGCCGGAAGACCACCGGCACCAGGTACTGCTCGTAGGCAGCCGACATGGACTCGGACCACCGCTGGCCGGCATTGATTCCCGTCACCCTCATGACGGTAGCGCCGCACCCGGAGCCAGCCGCTCCGCCGCGCGCCCCGGCCCCACTCGACACCGAGCACAGCGGCCGCTCAGAAACAGGGGCGGGAAGTGGGGCGGGCCGAGCGAAAGGCGCCTGACGGGCAAGAGCCCAGCTCAGGCGCCTTCGCTCGTGCCTCTAGAAGAAGCCGAGCTTCTTCGGCGAGTACGACACCAGAAGGTTCTTCGTCTGCTGGTGGTGCACACTCTGTACTCGCACTGACCTGCGGAAACAGGACTGATGTCGGCAGGGGGCGGCTACTCGGTCCGGAACTGGCCCGGGCCCAGGGATCTCGGCCTCTGGCCCGCGAAGCAGGCCATGCCCGGCGCGGCTCAGTGGTTCCGTCCTCTGCCCGAGCATCTGCCGGACCTTCAGCGGGTAGTGGTGGCTGTCGACCCTGGACGCATTGGACATGTCGCCGCAGTTAGCCGAGCTGCGGGTGAGCGTGGATCACCTGGTGGAGAGGATCGCGGCGAACTCGCGGGTGACGGCGGCCGGGCTCGGGGACGCTGGACGCCACGGAGGTGCCGTCCGGGTACGCGCTGAAGTTGGCGCTGGGGCCGCTGGACGCGTTGATCGGCATGAAGCGGCCTGCGCGGGAGTGCAAGTACCGGTTGCTGCTCATGGTGCAGCGGCTCTACCAGGCTGGGCTGGCAGAGGGCTGGGCGGCTGGGGAAACGGTGCTGATGCGGCTGCCGTGGCCACCGCACACGCCGACGGACCGGGGAGCGGTGCTGGAGGAGGTCGTCAAGGCGGAGACGGTGGTGATGTTGCTGCTGGAGGCCGGTATCCAATCAAGGATGTGTCGCAGGAGGTGGAGCGGATCCGGGCGAAAGCAGAACAGGGGGCCGCGGTGCGGATGGCGTAGGCCGCTGCGCGGCAGGGCCAGGGTGGCGAGGAGGATGGGGCCGGGCGGCAGCCACTCGTAGTTCTGCGGAGACCACGGACGAGGACAGCCTCAGGCGGCCTAATCGGCATGATCGCCATCAGCGTCTTCCCGCATCGCCCTCTTGGCCTCATGAAGGGCCCGGAAGAGCTCGGGCAGTTGGTGTAGTAAACCGGTCAGCAGCTTCACCAGAAGGCCCAGAAGCCCGAAGGCGGCAAGCGCCAGGAGGGTGGCGGTGTTCCAGTCCATTGCTCCCCAATTTCGAGTACGGAGCCGGACTGAGGCATAGCAGGACTCAGCCCGGCCATTCGTTCATATGGCCAACCTGAGTTCCTGCCGACGCCAGAAACTTTGAATTCTCCGTCTCGTGGGTTCCGAGCGAGACCCTGCGCACGTGCTGTCCAGCGTCGGTGGTCAGTAGTCGCAGGGGGCACCGGTTGCCCTCGGGTGCCACTCCGTGGCCGAAGCCAGGGCGTCTCAGTGCTCATACTAACGTAATTGGCCTACAGGCAAAGGTGGTTGAGTGTCAGAGGCGGATTGATCTTTTGGTCCGGTGATGGGTTTGATTGCAATGATCGGCAGCGCGGGGGCACGCTTTGGGGGAGTTTGCGGTCTGGCCCTCACTGCCTTGCCGTCCTGTCGGCTTCCGCCCGGACGGGCGGCCGATCTATCCGATTCTCGACGCCTCTTCGGAGGGTGAGACGCATGACCAGCAGTTGGGCGAGGGCATCGACACGGGTGGGCAGGATGAGCAGGTCACTGTGACCCAGGACCGTCTGGGGAAGTTGCTGACGCGGGAGAAGGCTCAGGGCGAACGCGCCGCGATCAAGCGCCTGTTGTCCACGCTCGGGTTAGACAGCCCGAAGGCTCTCTCCGATTTCGTGACCACGCAGAGGGAAGTCAAGACGAGCGGGCGGCGCTGTCGGCGGTGGAATACCGGGAACTGGCTTCCCAGGAAAGCGAGTTGCAGGCCGCGCGCCGGGAAGAGCTGGCTGCTGAACGTGAGAGGGCTGCGCTTCGAGGGGGTGCTTGTGGCTCTCGGCGCTGAGGGCGACGACTTGTTCGGAAACGGAACGTCTACTGGGCGTGGACGATGAACACGCCGGCGAGGCACAGATCCAGTCGGCGGCCGAGTCCCTGCGGGTGCGTCGCTCGGAGCCGTTCGGCGAGGCCCGTACTTGACGGTGCTGGCGGCTCCTGCGGGAGCATCAACCGGACGTGGACCTTCCCCTACGGCCTCAGTGTTGAAGCCGGGTTCGGCCGGGCTGGAGATGGTAAGGCGACGGGCGATCGCGGAGTGGCTGGCGAGAAGCCGGTGATCCCGAGAATCCCAGACGTCCTCGCGGCTCAACACATTGCTGCCTGATTTCACACGCGGCGAGGCGACAGAAAGGATCACTCGTAAGTCGCCCGCTCGGATCTGCGGTAGCACAGTTCCAGCATTCCTGAAACTGCGCTACGGCGTCAACCAGCCAACCTATTGTCGTCCGTATTTGACTTACTTGCATCTCTCATGCACGTTGATCATATATCTGCCTGCGCGTCCCTTGATCGCCTAATTGGTGCGTCCGTGATGCTTACGGCTTTAGTGGCTCGATTACCACTTCCCGGAATCTCCGGTTCGCCAGTGCAGTGAATCTGTTCGATTGTCGAGGTCTGCGGGGGCCCTCACTCTGAAGCGGCGAATATGCCGCTGCCCTTCGCACGGGGCACACGTTCATGGGGGATGCGTTGGACATGTTGCAGTTGGCCGGTGCTGGAGCCACGGCGCTCGTTGCCGAGATGGTCAGGAGCGGGTGGGAGTCCGTGCGCGAGGCCGTTCTCCGGTTCTTTCGCAAGGGCGGAGAGGCCGCGGCCGAGGAGGAGGTCCGCCTCGTAGACGCCGGTCGGCAGCGGCTGGCCGACAGCGCGGAGAGCGATCGGGATGCCGTCGCCGAGCAGTTGCAGCGCGACCTGACGATCCAGCTCGCCGCTTTCTTGCAGAAACACCCGCAGGCAGCCGACGAGCTACAGGCCCTGGTGGATGGGGCTCAGCAGGATGGGGACGGAGCCCAGCCCCACCTGGCTGCGAACAACAACAGCAACAGCCAGGTCATCATCACTGGCGGATCGCTGAGTGCCGGCGGCGGCTTCCACTACCACCCGCCGGAGCGTGAAAAGTGACCGACGAAGCCACGTACGGACTCGCCGCACCCATTCCCGACCCACCAGCAACAGCACCGGGCCCACCCTCTGCTCCCTTCCGTGTGGAAGTGAGGGACAACGACCGCTCCAGGATTATTGTCGCGGCGGGATCGGTGACGCTGACCGAGAAGCCGCTGCTCCCGGTTGTGGACATCTCCGAGGCCGAACTCCGCGTGGTGCGGCTGGCCTGGGTGCAGCTCGGCCCGCAAGGAGAGTCCGTACCGACCGCGGCAGACGCTGCCGCCCTGCTCGGGGGCGACGGTCCTGGGCTCGCTGTGATCGCCGGGCCCGCCGACCACGGCAAGCGCACCGCAGGGATCAAAGCCATGTGGGACACGGCCCGTTCCGTGCAGGCCGCGACCGGCAAGTCGCTGGCTCTGCGGGAAATTCGGCCTGACTGGGACACGCCTGATTCCCCGGACACATCAGTGCTTCCCGACGCGGCCGGCACCGCTTACCTGCTGGACGTCGCAGCGGAGATCGGCTCGTGGAAGAGTCCTGGCCGGATCGCCGAGGCCCTGGTGGCCCATGCCGAGGCGCTCCGGCGCGTGGGGTCCTGCCTCGTCGTCATCGCCGATGAACGCACCTGGCCGGAAGGCTCGTCCGGCACACTGACACGCGTCCTCGTCCGGGCGAAGACCCGGCCGTCCTCACACCGTGTGGCGGAGAAGCACCTGGAACTTCTTCACCGTCGCCCCGACCGGATCCGCTGGCTCAACACTGCCACCGTCGGCTCCGATCCGATTGGAGAGGCCGCGCACCTGCTGACCGAAAGCAGCAGTCCGGCGGATGGGGCCCGACTTGCCGCGATGCTCAGCGACGTCGACGACGAGGTGCCCGGCAGTCTGCAGACCGCCCTGGATTCTTTCCAGGAATGGCATACCGAAGTTGACGCCGCTTTCAAAGCGACTCAGGACAACCCTGACGACCGAGCCTTGCTCATCGCCTCCGTCTTCCTCAGCGGCAGTGACGTGCTGAGCGTTCAGGAGGCTGCACGGACTCTGCTGGACGAACCGCAGGAGACAAAGGTCCGCACCATCCTCACCGGTCCCGATCTGACTACCCGGCTCACCCAAGTCGGAGCCCAAGTAGAGGGGCGCACGGTCAGTGTCGACTATCGGCCCGGCTACGCCCGCGCCGTCCTGCTGCATCTGTGGAAACAGCGGGCCGACATCCACCGGCCGCTGCTGAACTGGGTCGACGCGATCACGTCCCCCAAGCAGCCGGGGGCGGGGCGCCTCGGCTCCATCGGGGACCTCCTGGTCCATCTGGCAATCGCCGAGAATGACATCCGAGTCATCGAGCAGATCCACGCGTGGACCGGCAGCGGCCACGACAGCGAGGAGCACCGTGGCTTGATCGCCCGTGTGCTCACAGTCGCTGCTGAGGCGGATTCGCTGGGCGCGGCTGTACGCGCCAGGCTGCTCGACTGGGCTCAGGACGAGTCGGATGCGGTGGCCACCGTCGTCGCGCTCGTCTGCGCTGGTCAGTTCGCCGACCGCTATCCCAGGCAGGCGCTTGTGCGCCTGCGGCACATCCTCAACCGCCCCTCTGTGGACCGTGCCGTCCGCACGGCGCAGGAGGCGCTGCGCGACATCGCGACCCGTGATGGACAGCTGCCGCGTGTGTGGAGCACGATCAGGAAGTGGCTGGCCAACAAGCAGGTGGCCGGTCACCGCGCCTTCCTGTCGCTGCTCGATCCGCGCGCTGATCCGTATGTCCTGCAGGTCATGCTGACGGCCGCGGAACGTGATGAAGAGATCAAGGGGGCGCTGATCGCGGGGTGGAGCGCTGCCCTGGTCGACGAACGCGTGGATGCCGAATGCCGCGAACTACTGACCGCCTGGGCCCGCGCCCGGGCAGTCGGACAGGTTCCGGAGGCTGTGGTCACCGGCATCCTCGACCAAGTCGTCGTCGAGCATCTGTCCACGACTCCGATCTCGGCACTCATCTTCGGAGAACCAGGGGTGGCGTACGAGGAGTCTGTCATCGAACTACGCAAGGACCTCAGGCGGTCCTCTCAGTTGCCGGAATCGGCCTTCGGCGACGAACTTCTGGAGCCGTGATCCGTGGCTGCCCTGTCCACTCGGTGGGCGCGCCGCAGCACGCGAAGAACACTGCGGCGCGCCGTGTCTCGCTTCGATGTCCGCCTGCCCAGTTCCCGGCCTGGCATCGCCTTCACCGCGCGGATCACCGCCACCGTGCTCACCCGACCGCCCTATCCGGATACTCCCGAGGAAGTCGCGGGCCTTATCCGGGCGGCGTTGCGCGAAGCGGCATACGACATCGCAGGCCAATGCGACCCGCTCGACCTCGTCTCCGCATCCGACATATGCACGCGCCATCTCTCGCGCTCTCGCTCACTGGCCACCAAACCACCAGTTGAGTTCCGCGCTGACCTCCGCCTCGCCCTGTCCTACGACGACCGGGCCGCGATCGCCACCTTGCTCGACGCCCAACGCCGTCAAGCCGTGGCCGACGCACTGCGCCAGCAGATGACGCAAGCGCTGGCCGAGGAACTGGCTGACCCCGCCGCTGTCCTGGCCCGGTGGTTCGAGCGTGGGGGCACGGACTGGAATGAACTCCCGGACACGGCAAGAGTGCAGGACATCGCCGAGATCTTCGCGGGGTACCGTCCTACACACGAGCAGGGCACTGAGCATCAAGTTCTCGAGCTGCTACGGGAGTTTCTCTCCAGTTTCCCTGAACCCGCCCAGAAGCGGATGCTATACGCGTACCTGGCTGCGGGCATGCGCGGTGCCGACCGTCCCCAGCACGCCGCCAAGGCGCAGGCCCTGCTCAACGGCCACACGTCGCCCAGTCACCCGCTGCCTGGTGACGCATGACGACGCAAGCGACCTTAAAGTGAAGACGACCGCTCTGCGGTGGCTGCTCTCTCCTCGGACTAGTTGGTGTGCTCGCCAGCTTGTCCGGGAAAGCAGTGGAAACGTCACATTCGATGCAGCGTGGCGCCGAATTCGGATCGACAGACATCCGGAGGAGATGCCCTATCGTCAACAGGGGCATCTCCCTGAACGACACGCGGAGTGAATCAGTCGACGTGCTTGGACAGGTCCATCCACGGTGCCCCGGTGTGCTAAGTGAAGGCGAATGGCGTCATTCAACGACACGCCCAGGCTAACGATTGGATGATCCGAAGTAATCGCCGAAGGTTGCTCGGCGAGGCCCGGGCTGTGCCATGGCCGCATTCGCTCTGAAGTCAGAGGGAACCCAGGAGTACGAGCCGACGCCCGCCATGCCTGCCAGGCAGGGCATACATCGCGCACGGGAGCTGCTGTTCACGCGGCGAGCCGTGGTGGCCGCCGGAATGACCTGCCGTCAGCGTGACGTTCTAGGGAGGGGCCTTCGGGGCACTGCGGTGGTGCTCGCGGCACAGCCGTAGGGCTGGTGTAGCGAATTGGGCAAGGCGCCGGCATGGACTGTCGCGGACACGCTCATTGCAGGGGACGGCGCATCGCAGTCGTCCTTGACGACCAGCGTTGCGCAACCAACCTCAGTCTTGGAGATCCGACGATGCGTGTACTTCCACGCGCCGTCCTGATATCCGCAGTGAGTACGTCCCTCGCGCTGGCTGCCGGAATCTCATCCACAGCCTCGCGACGGACAACGGACCTGCCGAGCGGGGCGGACGTCAAGGCCGCCCGCCCCGCTCAGACATCAGCGCGACCGTACGCCTGGCCTGCGGCGCACCCGGGGGTGCCGGACGGTCGGGTGGGCCGCGGGCATTGGCGTGCTGTGGCGGAGGTCAGCCGCGCAACGGCCCGTCGCAGTGGTAGTCCGCCGTGCCGGCCCGTCCGTCGGGCCAGACGTCCACCTCACCGAAGGAGCAGTTCATGTCGATGAGGTTGTTGTCGCCGCCCTTCGCGCGGTCGAGGATGAAGTGGTCGACCGTCTCGGACATCTCCTTGAAGACGAGGTCGGGGTCTCTGCCGTCGGTGAGCCGGGCCGTGATGCCGCCGGTGCAAGTGAAGCGCGGGCGGTCGCTTGAGCCGCCGGGCTCGCACTGCGGGGTGTAGCCGGTCGTCGCTCGGATGGAGTCGCGGACCTGGGTGGCCGTGGTGTCGCGGAGCTGGCCCACAGGGACGTACTTGGTGTCCGGCACGAACAGGTCGTCGACGTGTGCGATCTGCTCGTCGAGGAACCGGTCGTAGCTCTGCTGCAGGTTCCTGTCCCTGCCGAGCCGGTCGCGCCAGGCGTCGAAGGCCGCCGGGTTGTCGGCGCGCAGGTGCCGGTACATCTCCTTGAGCAGGGAGGGGTGTCTGGTCCACAGGTACTCGAAGAACGTGCCGGCGTAGTCGTAGAAGCGGAAGCCGTCGCCTTCGTAGGTGGCGTGCAGGATCTGGTAGACGCTCATGCGCGGGCCGCCGCCCGCGGTGTCGTCGATGATGCCCTGGACGAGCGACTTGCGGACCTTGATGCCGTCGTCGCGGGTGGCGCCGTCGAAGAACTCCGCAGTGCCCTCGTCCATCGCCGTGGTCCGGTCGCGCTGGTACCAGGGGCCCTCGCCGAAGAAGCCGGGCACCGCCCAGCGGCCGTTGAGGTAGTGCGTGTACTCGTGCCGGAAGAGCTCTTCGAGGGTGAGGGAGGAGTCCTGGGGTACGCGACGCTGGTAGGTGTAGAAGGTGGCGCCCCGCTCGATGTACATGCCGCCGTTGTCGGTGTCGAGGCCGGTGAGGAGCGGTTGGAAGTTCTCGTACTCGGCGCGGGAGGAGTACAGGACCACGTTCAGGTTGGTGTTGGGGTCGCCCTGCAGCGGCTTCTGGGAGCCGACGACCCGATGGAACTGGGCTTTGACCTGCTGGCTGGCGTAGTAGAGCTGGTCGACGGTAGCGCGGTCGAGAGCGGAACGGACGATGATTCCGTCCGTGCCCCGCTTGCCGTAGGTGTCCGTGCGGCGGAACAGACGCTTCTCGATGTCCTCCCTGCACACCCGGTACGGAGCGCAGGCGTCAAAGTGAACCAGCCAGGTGGCGACCTTCGCCCACGGTCCGCTGAGGTCGCCGAAGTTGCGCGCAGTGACGGCGAGGAGAGGGCCGAGGTCGGAGACGATCTGGGCGCGGATCGCGTCGACCTGGCCCATGCGGCCGTATTCGAGCATGGCGTCGCGCGCCATCCTCTCGTTCTCGGTGCCCTTGAGGTGGGTGTGGTTCGCGAACGCCTTGAAGGCGGCGCGGTAGGAGGGATCTCTTGCTACCGCGGCGTGGAAGGCAGCGTCCTGGTTGCCGGGATAGACGCCCAGATAGTTGAGAGTGAGGGCGGAGAGCACGGCCTGGCCCCAGGAGCGGTCCTTGTAGGTGTCAGGGCGGTTGGCGTCCATGGTCCTCAGTACCCGCTGCACCAGAGCCAGTTGGTGCTGGCGCAGGCCGGGGGCACCGGCCGCGGTGAGAGCCTCGCGCAGCGTCTCCGCGTTGGCGCGGGTGACATCGAAGGTGCGCGAGGCCGTGCCGAAGGCATCCACGGCCTGGCGCATGGCTGCGACCGTCGGCGGGTCGGTGACGTCGATCTCGTCGCGGATGAAGTCGTGGTACGCGACGGCGTGCAGGTAGGTGAACATCTCCAGGAGATGGCTGCCGTTCTTGCCGTCGTGGCCCGGAGCGAGCGAGCTGACGCGGCGGGAGACAGCCTGGACGTGGGCGTCGGACATCACCGGGGCAAGGCGCCGGTCCCAGGTCCAGATCAGTGAGCGCAGACAGCCGTCGGCGGTGACCGCCGGATCAGCGAGGAAGTCCGCGAGGCCCTGCGGGGACAGACGGGTCAGGTCGTCGAGCGTGCACCCGGCGGCCCTGGCCTTGGACTTGGGCTTGGGGGTGCGCGGGCCGGGGATGCGGCCGTCGGCGAGGCCGCCGGGTGCCGGGACGACACGGGCCCCGGGCTTGGGCGCGGTGGCCAGGCGGTCGGCGTGGTCGTAGGGACTGGGCGCGGCGGGGCCGGGGGCGGCGGTCGGGCGTATCGCATCGGGTGGCGGGGTGTTCGCCTGCCCGAGCGGGGCCGCGGTGACGCACAGCGTCACGGCTGTGGCCAGGGTGAGCAGGGTTCTGCGCACGGTGCTCGTCGTGCGCGATGGTCTCGTTCTTCGGTTTGGTCTGGTTGTTCTCGATGGAAACACAACGGACTCCTGTGTGGGGGTGCGGACGAACGAGGGCAAGGCGGCGGCATGGACGACCCGACAGCCCTGCCCCTGACGACACTTGACATGTACCGAGTCGCCATGACGCGTAACGTAGTAATGTGACATTGCACTGACAACCCCTTGGTGGTCATCGATTCGTGAGATTTCAGCTTCCGGGAAGATGCCGCTGACCGGTCATCAATACGCATCGCGGATCCATCAGAAGGACCCTCGGCGGCCCTCTCGCGAGCTGTGCCACGTCCGGCCCCTCGCGCGAAGCACCTGCCGCTCCTCGTATCCGGCCGCATGTGGCTCGATGTGTGGAGGGTGCGTAGGCCGTCGCGACGATGTCCGCAGAAAAGTGTTGTCTCCCTGGTGACCCCCGCTCTCCTATGCGTCGGACTGCCCGACGAGCAGCAGAGAGTGGAGCGGACATGCACCTGGACGGTGACGACGAGCGGACCCGGATTCATCCACCTGAGGCGCCGCCCGGGCGCCCGACGCCGCGCAAAGCAGCGGAGTGTGAGAGTCAGATCCTGGTGCTCGTCAACGCCGAACGGAGGAAGGCGGGTTGCAGCCCCGTATGTATGAACCGACGGGTGCGAGCGGCCGCGCGGGCGCCCGCCCGGGACATGGCGGCGCGCAACAACTACGAGCGACTACCAGCACGTCAGGCCGAGGGTTTGGACGCCGACGCCCGTATGCGGAAGGCGGGCCATCCCACGGGGCGTGGGCGAGAACCTTCACAAGTAGCTGAAGGGCCCCAAGAGCGCCATGCGTGACTGGATGCGCAGTCCGGGGCACCGTGCCGACGTCCTCAACTTCGCGTACAAGGACTTCGGTGCCGGCGTGAGCCTTAAGGCCAACGGCCCGTCGGAGACGCTGATCTGGCAGTTCTCGATGAGGTCGGCCATGCCGGTGCATGGCCGACGGGCACCGGCCGAAGCCGTCCTCTCTTGGGCGGACGGACACTCCACCGAGGCGGGACTTCCAACGTCCTCGCAGCTCGACGTCACGTAGATCCGGAGGATCCATGGGTAGCTCCCGGCGTCCAGTCGGACACATCGACTTCATCCCTGGTCATGAGCACTGGGAGCACTGGTGGCGCTTTCTCACTCCTTCGCCGGAGCAGGAGAAGCTGGGGCTTTCCTGCGTTGCTGTGGGGATGCAGCATGGACGGCTTCCCATCGTGGGCCCTCGCACGCAGGACTTCCATGTCGCTGTGATCGTGCTGTCCGGCTCCGGCTGGTTCTCCTGGGGCGGTCGGCCTCCGGTCGATGTCGTGGCGCCGGTGCTGCTGTGGCTGCTGCCTGGCGTCGAGCACTGCTACGGCCCGTACGAGCCGGGCTGGGCGGAGTGTTTCGTCGATTTCACGGGGCCCACCGCTGAGGCGTACCAACGGCTTGGTTACGTCGATGAGGAGCACCCCGTCGTCCCGCTGTCCTCGGCCGAACCCGCGCACCGGATCGTCCGCAAGATGGCTCTGGCCGCCGACGAAGCTCTGCCCCAGTTCGAGGTGGAGGTGGCGGCCGGCGTTCACGAACTGCTTGTTACTCTGCATCGCAGCCGAGTTGACCAGGACGACGGACGTCGGTCGCTGCTCGCCGCGCTGGCTCGCGACGCCTTCCTGTCCCTGTCCATCCCCGAACACGCGCGGAGACTGTCGCTCACCCCGGACGAGCTGCGCGACCTGGTGCGCCACAGCGCCGGTTGCAGCCCAAAGGAATACCTTCTCGGTATCCGCATGAACGCGGCGAAGGATCTCCTGGCCACCACCGACCTCTCGGTCGCGGCCATCGCACGCCGGGTGGGGTACAAGGACCCTGCCTATTTCACTCGGACGTTCACCCGGCGCAGCGGGATGTCGCCGAGTTTCTTCCGCGAGCAGCAGTTCCGCCGTGTCACCACCACATCGGCAACCCCGGATCTCATGGACTCTTCCCGTGGGCAGGATGCACTTTTGCGCCCGTCACCTGCGCGGATGTGAGGGCGCTGGGACGGATGTGTTGACCGTGACGGTGAACAGGCTGGCAACCTGCGGAAGTGAAGCGGCAATTCAGCTCTCGGCCGAAGCTGACTTCCGTGTACGGCACTGGTGAGCGGGGCGCATCAGTGGCTCCGCGTGGCAGCGGCGAAAGAGGTCGCCGACGTGGCCGGACAGGCCAGGAAGGAACCGTCCCATGTCCATCCGCTCAGAGGTAGGCGCGGTTCGTGGCTGGAGCGCCGTCATCACGGCGCTGGCAGTGATGGCTGCCCTCCTGCACGTTGCCTGGGGCGCGACACCAGCCAGAGCCGCCACAACAATCCCGGTCGACGGTGCCAAGGGAGGGCGGGTCTTCGACGGAGTCGGAGCCGTCGGCGGCGGTGGCGGCAACTCACGTCTGCTGATCGACTATCCAGAACCACAACGCAGCCAGATCCTGGACTACTTGTTCAAACCAGGCTACGGAGCCTCCCTTCAGGTGCTGAAGGTCGAGATCGGCGCTGACACCAACTCGACCAACGGTGCCGAGCCCACTCATATGCGCACACGGAAGGAGGAGAACTACCAGCGCGGCTACGAATGGTGGCTGATGAAGGAGGCGAAGAAGCGCAATCCGAAGATCAAGCTCGGCGGTCTGGCATGGGGCGCCCCCGGCTGGATCGGCGGCGGTGACTTCTGGTCCCAGGACATGATCGACTACCTGCTCAAGTGGGTTCGCCATGCCAAGTCCGACCACGGGCTGACCATCGACTACCTGGGCGGCTGGAACGAACGCGGCTACGACAAGAGTTGGTACGTCGACCTCAAGAAGGCTCTGGCGGCGGACGGCCTCCCGACAAAGATCGTCGGCGCCGAGACCAACTGGGACGTAGCCGCCGACATGAAGAACGACCCGGAGTTCAGAGACGCCATCGACATCGTCGGTGCGCACTACCCGGGCGGCTACACCAATGACGGTATGGGGACCGGTGCCAAGTGCCCGAGCACGGACGACGCCGTCGGGCTCGGCAAGCCCTTGTCGGCGAGCGAGAGCGGCTCGGTGGACTACATGAAGGGCGGCGCCTCGATCGCGCGCGGAGTCAATCGCTGCTACCTCGACGGGAGGATGACCTCGTTCATCAGCTGGCCGGTCGTCGCCGCACTCCACCAGAACATGAACTTCTCCACCTACGGAATGCTGCTCGCCGACCAGCCCTGGTCCGGCAACTACCAGGTCGGCAAGGTCTCTTGGGCCATGGCCCACACGGCTCAGTTCACCGAGCCCGGCTGGCAGTACATCGACGCCGCGAGCGGCTACCTGGAGGACGACCGAGAGAAGGGCAGCTACGTGACGCTGAAGTCACCCAACAAGCGTGATTACAGCAGCGTCATCGAGACGATGGACGCGACCAGCGAACAGACCGCGGATTTCACGGTCTCCGGCGGCCTTTCCACCGGTACCGTTCACGTCTGGGCCACCAACATGAAGTCGGACGACCCGGCGGAGCACTTTGTTCGTCAGGCCGACGTCACGCCGTCCGGCGGATCGTTCTCGCTCACCCTTAAGCCCGGCCATCTCTACAGCCTGACCACGACCACGGGGCAGGGCAAGGGCACGGCGACCGCACCGCCCCGAGGCGAGCTCGGCCTGCCGTACGCGGACTCCTTCGACTCCACCGGCCTGGTGCGGCCGGGCAAGTACCTCAGCGACATGAACGGCGCCTTCGAGGTCGCCCGATGCGGCGGCGGTCGCAAGGGGCGGTGTCTGAGGCAGATGACCACCACCAAGCCCATCCGCTGGACCGGTGAGAACTACCCCGCCCCGTACACGTACATGGGCGAGGCCGGATGGACCAACTACACGGTCAGCTCGGACGCCATGCTCGAGGAGCCGGGCTACGTCCAGCTGCTCGGCCGCATCGGACGGCAGGGCCGCAACAACAACGGCCTCAACGCCTACTACCTGCGCGTCAGCGATGGCGGCAAGTGGTCCATCCTCAAGAGTGGGGTCAACGGCACCGAAGAGTGGCCGTTCACCACACTCGCCAAGGGCACCGTCGCACCGCTGGGAATCAAGCAGTGGCACAAGCTGTCGCTGGGCTTCCAAGGCAGCAAGATCACCGCTCGTATCGACGGCACGACCGTCGGGACCGTGAACGACACGACCCATCCGGCCGGAATGATCGGGTACGGCGTCAGCGAGTGGGACCGCGCCCAGTTCGACAACCTCAAGGTCAGGCCTGGAGCGCCCGCCACCAACCGGTACAAGATCGTCAATCGGAACAGCGGCAAGTCGCTTGCTGTCAGGGGAGGTTCGACCGCAGACGGCGCCCCCGTCGTTCAGTGGCGCGACCTGGGAACGCCCGCGCAGCGGTGGCGGCTCAAGGCCGTGGGCGGCGCCCACCAACTCCTCAACGAGGGCAGCGGCAAGGCCCTCGAAGTGCCCGACGCGTCCACGACCCAGGGCACCCAGCTGGTCCAGGCCACCGTCGACCACGGCGCCGACCAGCAATGGCTACTGAGTTCTTCCGGCGACGACACGACGCTGACGAACCGCAACAGCAAGATGGTCGCCGATCTCGCGGGGGGATCCACCGCCGACGGCGCGAACGTCATCCAATGGCCGTCCAGCGGCGGCCGCAACCAGGAGTGGACCTTGGTTCCCGTTCCCTAGCTCCACGCACCGCACACGATGTCAACGTTCAGGCAAGCAAAGGAGTAGACCAGACATGCATGAAACCTCACCGGCACGAGGACGCTCGCTCATACGTGGGCGGGTGCTGCTGGGCGCGGGCCTGCTGGCCCTGACGGCGGGCGCGCTGGGCGCCCCGGCCGGCGCAGCTGCCGCCAGCGGTCCGTCTCCCCGCCCCTCCGGTGTGCACGAGCGCATCGTCGACGGCGAGGTGGTCACGGAGGAGAAGCCGTGGATCGCGTCGATCGGCGGCGAGGGCCACCGGTGCACCGCCACCATCATCGCCGAGCGTTGGGCGCTGACGGCCGCTCACTGCGTCGGACCGGGCGATACTCCCTTCCTGCGGATCGGCTCCCTGGACCGCACCCAGGGCGGCTTCACCGCCCATGGCGTCAGGGTCATCCAGCACCCCGACTACAACTGGCCCGGTTACGACGCCGCACTGATCGAGCTGGACCGGGACATCGAGACCACCTACTCCCCTCTGGCCGAAGCCGACGACGTCGAGCAGGGGCAGCCGGCCGAGGTCTACGGCTGGGGCTCCGAGCGGCCCGACTGGGGACATCCCCTGCCCATCAACCTCAAGTACGCCACCGGCGCCAACATCGGCACCGACTGCACTCCTGCCAGCCCTGCCGTGCTGTGCTTCGGCGAGGGCAACGGCACCACTGCCGGCGGTGACTCCGGCGGACCCATGAGGGTGCAAAGCCGTCAGACCGGCGAGTGGGTGCAGGCAGGCATCAGCGCGGTCGGACCAAAGCCCTCCGGGTGGTGGAGCGGCTACACCAACATCGTCGAAGTCCGCGATTGGATCAGGGAAACCGCCGGCGTCTAGTGGGCGTGTGGCCTTGGCCTTGAGATTCGGTCACCCGGCCGTAGGCCGTTTCGGTGCGTTCCGAGACGGCCTTCGGCCGTTCCCGGGTCGGCCTGTTCGCTCGGCCTGATCACAGCCAACCGCGGCGTTGTGCGTGGAGCGCGAGCTGGAAGCGCGTCGTGGCGCCGAGGCGGGCCATGAGGACCTCCACCCGGCGGAACAGTGTGCGACGACTGACGCCGATTGCCTCCGCGATGGCCTCGTCGCGCGCACCGCCCGCGAGGAGGCGCAGAAGGCGCCGATCCGCCGGCGTCAGGCCATGCGGCCGCGGAGTGACTTGGCTGTGCAAGGGCAACGCGTTCTGCCATGCCTGCTCGAACAGGGCCACGAGTGCGGAGAACAGTCCGCACGGCTGCACGATCAGCATGGTGTTGTGGACATCGGCCTCCTCGATAGACAACGACACGCATGCGTAGGCATCGTCGACGAGTACGAGCTTGACCGGTACAGACGGCAGGACCCTGGCCTGTTCACCGGCTTCGATGCAGGGCTCGATGACCGCTGCGAGGTGGCCCGGGTGCTCCAGCGACTCCCGCGAGTACACGACACGCTGCGTCACTCCGCGGGCGAGGGTCGCCAGCGCGTCAGCGGTGGCGCCGGGGATGGGGAAGTACGGCGGTGAGTCGAACTGGCGGATCTGTTCTCGGGCGCTGGCCCAGGCCTGACGGATCCTGGGTCCGATGGCATCACCGGTGACGACCTCGACGAGGCCGTCATTGTGAGCGGCCAGCCGCTGCCGCCGGAACGCCTCGAACGCCCCGCCGACCGTTATCCGGGACTCGTCGAGCTCGACGGCGCGGTGCCGACCGAGGATCTCCAGACCCGCGGTCGGCGGCACCGGTGCCACCACGTCCTGTCCGGTGGCGGCGGCGCTGGCCAGCCCGGCGGCGACCAGTTCGCCGTAGGCCGTGGCGAGGTCCGAGCCGCCGAGGCCGACAGCGGCTCCGACCGTACTCAGTGGAGCAGGCGCCACTTCCAGGAGGGCGAGGTAGATCCGTCCGGCCGCATGACCGATTCCCAGAAGCCGAAGGGCTTCACCGAGCTTCGCGTTCGCCATGGGCCGCATTATCGGCTGTGGTGGCTGATTCGTGACAGTGGCAGTTTCTGGACATCGGCGAGAGGCGTACGGGGTACGGTCTGGCACCGACCCAACCCCTGAGGAATTTACGAGAAGGCAGGTGCACGACGTGGCGAAGCGTCGCAAGAACGGCCTCTACCGAGGAATATCCGCAGAGCTCTCCACCCTGATGCGGACGGGGTGGGCAGACACCGAGCGGCGTGATCTCGTGCTTGGTGAACAGGCCCCGTACGCGGCCCGGCGACGGGCTGAGCTCTCGGCGCGCTTTCCCGGCGAGCGCCTGGTGATTCCCTCCGGCAACCTCAAGGTCCGTTCGAACGACGACAGTTATCCGTTCCGACCGTACTCGGGATATGTGCACATGACCGGGGACCAGGCCCGCGACGGCGCCCTCGTCCTGGAACCCCGGGCGGACGGCGGCCACGACGCCTTCTGCTTCCAACTGCCCCGTGACAGCCGGGACAACGACGAGTTCTGGACGGGGCCCACGGCCGAGCTGTGGATGGGCCGACGCCGCTCGCTCGCCGAAGCGGAACGCGTCCTCGGTCTGCCCTGCCGCGACGTCCGTACGGCCACGGACGACCTGGCCGCGGGCTCCGGCGCGCCGACCCGCATCGTCCGCGGCCACGACGCGGCCCTGGAGGCCGTCCTTGTCACGGACGCGGAGCGCGACGCGGAACTGGAGGAGGCGCTGAGCGAGTTGCGCCTGGTCAAGGACGCTTGGGAGCTGGCCGAGATGCGCAAGGCCGTGGACTCCACGGTGCGCGGATTCACCGACGTCGTGGGGGAGCTGTCGCGGGCGGTCGCCTCGTCCGAGCGGTGGATCGAGGGCACCTTCTTCCGCCGTGCCCGCCTTGAGGGCAACGCCGTCGGATACGGCACCATCTGCGCCGCGGGCGAGCATGCCACGATCATGCACTGGACCGACAACGACGGCCCGGTGCGCCCCGGCGACCTGCTCCTGCTCGACGCCGGCGTGGAGACACACACCCTCTACACCGCCGATGTCACGCGCACCCTCCCGATCAGCGGCACCTTCACGCCCCTCCAGCGGCAGATCTACGACGCGGTGTACGAGGCCCAGGAGGCCGGCATGGCCGCGGTCAAGCCGGGCGCCGCCTACCGCGACTTCCACGAGGCGTCCCAGCGCTCCCTGGCAGGGCGCCTTGTCGAGTGGGGCTTCATCGACGGCCCCGCCGACCGCGCCTACGAACTCGGCCTGCAGCGCCGCTTCACCATGGCGGGCACCGGCCACATGCTCGGCCTGGACGTCCACGACTGCGCGCAGGCCCGCAACGGCGAGTACGTCGACGGCGTGCTGGAGCCGGGCATGTTGCTCACCGTGGAACCCGGGCTGTACTTCCAGCCGGACGATCTGACCGTGCCCGAGGACTGGCGCGGTATCGGCGTCCGGATCGAGGACGACCTGGTCGTCACCGAGGACGGCCACGAGAACTTGTCGGCGGGCCTGCCCCGGTCCGCGGACGAAGTGGAGGCATGGATGGCGGAGTTCGCGGGCTGAGCAGCAGGCCACGCCGGAGCGGCCCCGTCCGACGCCGGAGCCGTTCCGCCGTGCGGGAGGAACGGCGGCGTCGTGGTCCAGCCCCCACCCCGTGGCATCGCATCAGCGAGCTCGTCGTGGTTGCTTGTGATCGGCCTCGCGCGACGGCACCCTGGTCGGCCCAGATGCCGTCAGCTGGCCGTGCTCGCCGTCATCTCGGCCCTGCGGCGCAACACAGTACGGTCGATCTTTCCGTTGGCTGTGCGGGGAATCATGCTTACCACTATGAGTGTCCTGGGGCGCTCGTACGCGGAGAGCCGGGCAGACAGCGACCGTTCGATGTCCTCGGTCGCGCGCGGACCGACACCGGCGGCGAGGACGACGTAGGCCGCCAGAGAGGTGTCGCCCGTGGGAGTGGTGAATCCGACGACCGTCGCCTCGGTGACGGTGGGATGGCTCAGCAGGGCGGACTCCACCGTGGCGGGCAGGACGTTCCACCCGTCGACGATGACCGCGTCGTCGGTGCGGCCCCTCATGGAAAAGTAGCCGTCCTCGGCCCGCAGACAGAGATCGCCGGTGAGCGTCCAACCGTTCCGCACGGCGTCTGCTTGCTTCGAGTGCCCGAGGTAACGGCAACCAGTGGGGCCACGCACCGCGAGTCGACCTGGGGTTCCGTCCGGGCAGGGACGGCCGTTGGCATCGAGGACCAGTGCCTGGTAGCCGGGCACCGGTGGCCCTATGAAACCCGGTCGGGCGCGGTCCACGGCCGTGCCGAGCACACCGTTGGTCAGTTCGGTGGCTCCGAGCACGTCCATGATCCGTAAACCGGTGGCGTCTCGCCAGTGCTGCCACAGCCGGCCGTCCAACCGCTCCCCGCCGGACACACAACGGCTGAGATTGCCAAGGTTGTCGGTCATGGAGTGGGCGATCCCGACGCGGTAGGCGGAGGGTGAGGCGAGGAGCACGTCCACCGGGTGGCGGGTGAGGGCCTCGTACAGCGAATCGGGCCCGCTGCCTTCCGGCAGCAGCACGGCCGAGCCAGCACGGAGAGGGGAAAGCACGAGTCCACCCAGCCCGTAGGTGCCCGCCATGCTGCGATTGCAGGTGACCAGATCGTTGGGGTGGAGGCGGAGCAGGTGGCGTCCCACGGTGTCCCCGACGGCGAGCAGATCCCGGTGGAAGTGCAGGGTTGCCTTGGGGATTCCGGTCGTTCCCGAGCTGAAGAGGATCAGCGCGACATCGTCGGCCGCCAGGTCGATCTGGTGGTAGGTGTCGGGATAGCGGGCGCTCCGTCGCCGCAGGTCCTCCACGCCACCGGTGCCGTACGAGACGGTGGGCACCCCGGTGGTGGTCAGGCCGTCGAGGTCGTCGGCATCCCCGAGGGCGGCAAGGGGGCGTACGGCGTCGGTCATCCGGGCCAGCTCGTACGGGCTCGCCTTCGGCGGCAGCGGCACGGCGACCGCACCGGCCTTGAGGATCCCCAGTAAGGACGCGACGAACCAGGGGGAGTTCCGGCCCATGAGCAGTACTCGGTTGCCTGGTACCACCCCGAGATCGCGGCTGAGCAGGTGTGCAGTCTGGTTCGCGCGGGCCAGGAGGTCGGCGTAGGTCCACTCACTCGACCTGGTCACCACAGCGGTCCGCCGGTAGCCGCGCTGTGCGCCGGTGTGGTCGAGCAGGGTGGTGGCCGCGTTGAGCCGTGACGGATAGCGCAGTTCCGGCAGGGTGTGCACGAGCTCCGGCCATGGATCCAAGGCGAATATCCGACTCCGGGTGAACGTATCGATGTGGCAGGTAGGCGTCAGCGACGCGGATGTCCCCATCAGGCCATCACCGCCTCTGTGACGACGATCCGATCGATGGCGCCGACGTCGGCCACCCGCTCGCAGCGGGAGCACCAGCAGCAGAACCACTGCTCGTCCCCGGACCAGAATTCCTGTACCAGCGCGGCGTCTTGATATCCCCACCCACACCAAGGGCAGTGTGTCGGAGTGCTCATAGCGGCGACTCCGCGAGGTTCGGCTCATCAAGGTCGAGGCCGAGGTCGAGGCCGACTTCCGTGTAGCGGCGCGCTATCTCGGCTCGCCGACCGCTGAACCGGGGATAGGCGGAGGAAAGGAAATCCCGGACGAAGTCGATGCCGGACCCGAACTTCTCGTTCTCCTGAGGCATGTTGATCACCTCGCTCGCGGTACGCCGCACACCCAGCGGATCGCGTCCCTCGGCGACCGCGTTCATCCCCTCGAAGTAGAGCCGACGCAGCAGGATCACACCGCGGTCCACCGTGCCGAGATGTTCCCGTGAACGGTCGGCGATCTTTCCCTGAGTCACCCAGGCCATGATGTCCTGGCCTTCGACGTGATCCAGTCTGTGCTCGCCGTCGGACCATCGCCAGGGAACCTCGAACGAGGTGACCGGTCCGGGGTCAGGGACTGGCAGGCCACCGGGTCGCCAGGCGGTGTACCACAGCACCCAGGTGTTCTCGTCGTCGATGGGCACCCTGATGTGGTAGTGCGAGCTTCCTCCTCCGCCCAGGCGTAACATGTGCGGGAAGACCAGTGGATGTCCCACCGACCAGTCGTCCGCGTCGGTGCCCTGGCCGTGCAGTTGGCGCCGCATGCGTATACCGTGCTCGAACTTCTCGAAGGCCACCTCGCGGTTGAGCTTCGAGAACGTCGCCGGAATGCGCGCCGCCTCGTCACGGTCGGCGAGCCATTCGCTGTAGCGCCCGTGCAGCCAGGCGACGTGGTCGAGGTCGACCGCGTTCTCCATGATCTGCACGAAGTTGCACGGCACGATGGTGTGTCCGATGTCGCGGATGGCATCGTCCCAGCAGAACAGGTCATAGCGGGGAAGCGCGGGTGCGGGTTGCGGGCCGAGGTAGGCGAAGACCAGGCCGCCGAGTTCCCGCACCTCGTAGGCGGTGGCCCTGACGCGGTGTGCGAACGTCGACCCGGCGGGCTCGCCCGGTTGCTCCAGACAGGCCCCGGTGCCGTCGAAGAGCCAGCTGTCGGCGTACTCGAGAATGTGCCCAGTGAAGTACGGATGAACGTGCTCAGCGAGATGACGGGCTGTTCGCTCGGCTCGGTGAGCGGATCACATGCTGCCGAAGAACCGCGTCCACCACGTGGGCCGCGCGGCGAAGTGTTCCAGCGCGCTGGGGCCCTCGTAGCTGCTCTCCAGTAGTTCTTCGGGGACGCTCACGTAGCCGAGTTCGGTCAGGGCCTGCTCCACTGTCGCGAGGTCCGCGGGATCGAGCGCGCCCTCCTCACGGGCTTCGTCCGTGCCGAGGAAGGCCCCCGGATTGTCGGCGCATACCTCGGCGAGGGAGCCGAACTTGCTCACACAGACCACGATCCGTGTTCCGCAGATCGTCGCGTCCGCGGGCACGTGGATGCGCCCGTACTCACTGGAGTCCTGGGTGTCCCACTCGGACTCGCAAAGGGCTCTGAAGTCCACTTCGAGCCGGCGGACCAGCCTGGTGAACGCGAGGCCGGTCGCGGCGCGGTCGTAGTGCTGCGGCTGTTCCAGCCGGTTGGGGTCGTCGAGTTCGCGCAGGAGGGCCAGCAGTTCCGTCTCGCTCATTACCATCCGCCCATCCTGCCGCCCGGCGGACGGCAGCAGAGGGGCAGGGGTGTGCAAGCAAGGGCCAGATCCGGAGGTAGCGGGGTCTAGGCTGCGGTCTCGCGATCGATGGCTGCGAGCCGGTTCTTGAGTCGGTAGCTGGGGCCGTTGATGGAGACGACGTCGCAGTGGTGCAGGAGCCGGTCCAGGATAGCCGTGGCCAGGACCTCGTCACCGAACACCTGTCCCCATTCGCTGAAGGTCTTGTTCGAGGTCAGGATGATCGAGCCCTTCTCGTAGCGCTTCGAGATCACCTGGAAGACCAGGTTCGCCTCAGCGCGTTCGAGGGGCTGGTAGCCGACCTCATCGACAACGAGAACTCCGGGCCGGAGGTAAGTACGGAGCTTGCTGTTGAGGCGTCCGGCCGCCTCGGCGGCCTTGAGCTGGCGGACCATGTCGTCGAGGGTCGTGAAGTAGACGGAGAAGCCGGCCCGGCAGGCGGCGACCGAGAGCGCGACAGCGATGTGGGTCTTACCGACCCCGGGCGGTCCCAGCAGGGCCGCGTTGGCCTTGGCCTCGACGAACGCGAGGGTCGCGAGGTCTTTGATCTTCCGGGGATCGAGTTCGGGCTGGAAGGAGAAGTCGTACTCGTCGAGCGTTTTGTGGTGCGGCAGCTTGGACAGCCGCAGGCCCTGGCGGAAGCGCCGGTCGTCACGAATGGCGAGTTCCTCGGCCAGGACGAGGTCGAGGAAGTCGAGGTAGCCCATCTTGGCCTCGTCCGCCCTGCCGGCGTATTGGTTCAGGCTCTCGGCCAGGTGGGGCAGGCCCAGCTTGGCGGCAGTGGTGCGGATTCGAGTGCTGACCAGCTCGCTCAACTGGGCTCCTCCTGTGTGGGGCGGGCGGTGAAGGGACGGGTTCCGGTCACTTCGTCATAGACCGACAGGGGTCTGCGGCCGACCTCGACGCGGACGGCCGCGGCCCGGTTCAGGAGAGCCATCAGCGAGCCGGCCGTTTCCTCGCCGAGGGCGTCTTGACGGCGGGGTTGCGGAGGGATGTCACCGGTGGTGGTCCGCCGGTTCCGGCCGTCGGGAAGACCGTCCCAGTGCTTCTCGTCGACGATGCAGGCCCCGCGGCCGACGGCCCTGCGGTGAATGGCCAGCAGGGTGTCGCCGTTGGCATCGGGGACGGTGGAATGCAGCGTGATCTGGGACTTCGTGGCTCTGACTTCCACCAGCTGGCGCGGGCGGACTTTGCGGGCCGGGACCGAGTAGAGGTTCGCATCGAAGGCGACCAGGCAGTCCTTGCCGACGTAGCGAAGGTGCCGCTGGGTGACCACGTAGGGTGTCGCCGGCAGGGGCCTGAGGGCCATGTGGTCGCGGATCGCGCGGTGCCCGATGACTTCGCCGTGGGTGCCGTGGGACTTCGCCCGGCGCAACGGAACCCAGGCGTTGAAAGCGGAGTCCAGCTCCTCGATGGAGGAGAAGGACCGTCCGGCCAGGACGTGGTCGCGGACGATCAGGACCTGACGTTCGACCCGGCCTTTTCCGGTGGGGCGGTAGGCGGCCAGGACGTCGATGTCGAAGTCGTAGTGCCCGGCGAATCCGACCGCTTCCGGGTGCAGCGGAACGGCCTCGCCCGGTGCGACGTGGCGTCGGACGACGGTCTTGGTGCGGTCGTAGACGATCGACATCGGCACCCCGCCGAAGTGGGCGAACGCCTGCCGGTGGCAGTCGAAGAAGGTGGCCAGGTCCTGGCTGGTGGTGAAGCAGCAGAACGGATCTCGCGAGTAGGACAAGGTCATGTGGAACGAGTAGACCTTCGGGATGCCGACGTGGGAGAGGATCTGCCCTTCGTCGCCCCAGTCGACCTGGGCCTGTGCCCCGGGCACTACCTCGAATCTGCGGTGCAGGCCGGCCAGCTCGCCCGGGCTGATGCCCAGTTCCTCCGCGATCCGAGGCCGGGCCTCCTGCATGTAGAGCTTGACCCGCTGGTAGGTGCCGGTGAAGCCGTACTCGGCCACCAACCGCTCGTGGACCACGGCTCCTTTGATCAGAATCTCCGACCGCAGCATTGCGTCGATCAGGGGCGCGACCTCATCCACCTTCCGCCGGCGGCCATGTCCGGGCGCAGCCCGTCGAGGCGGAGCAACGGGGCCTTCAGAGGACAGGTACTTGCGGACCGTGCGGCGGTTGAGCCCGGTCTCCTTCGCGATCTCCGACAGGCTCATCGCCCCGGACTCGAACAGCCCTCGGAAGCGTCGAAGCTCCATCCATCGTTGTGGGTGCAAGACCACGGTCAGCCGCCCTCCGCCACCCTTCACAGGCCGGCAGCAGACTGCCCACGATCAATCCTCGGTACGTCAGGAAATGGGCACGTTCATCCGTACGTGACTGGGCACGTTCAGGTGTACGCCGACACCAGCCGTGGTAGGCGCAGCGCACCCCGATGTCCTCCACGATTCCGTAGGACAACGCGGTGCCCCGATGCGGACAGCGGTCCTCCAACAGGTGCACGCTAGTGTCGGCCAGCCGGTAGAGGACCAGATCCTCGCCGAGGAGACGGACCCGGCGCCGGTCGCGACCGGGCAGGTTCGCCGATATCGCCACGGGCCACCAGTACCGGCGGAGCAGCTCTCCCATCGGCGTGCCTGCTTCGAAGCGGGTGAGGGTTTCGTTTCGCTCGGCCGAGAGCACGTCAGGCCTCCTCGAGGCACGAGCGGCGCAGCTCGCCGGATCGGATCAACTCCGTGAGCACCGCTATGTCGGAGTCCATCCGCCGGTCGGAGTCCGCGAACGCCACATGTTTGCGCACGAGGCGATAGGCCGCCGCGGTGCCTCGGCCGAGTCGGTCGGCGCCACGCAGGTCTGCGGCCTGGCACAGCGCGGAGAGATGGATCGCCGCGATGTGCCGCACCAGGTCCACCACGTCGCGCGCGTCGCGGGCGGCGATGGTGCCCATGCTGACCTTGTCCTGATTGTGTGCTTCGGTGGAACGCGAGAACGCCGTCGCCGGCGTCCCCAGTTTGAGTGCTTCGGCAGTCAGCGCGGAGCACGCGATCTGCATTCCCTTGAAGCCGTGGTGGAGACCCATCTCCTGGTCGTCGTCAGCGTGACGGTCGACGAGATTGGGCGTGAGGCCGTGGTTGAACTTCTCGTCGACGACGAGGGCGAGCTGCCGGTCGAGTAGATCACCGATGCTGGCCACCGCGACCTTGAGCGCGTCCATCGCCTGTCCTACGTGCCCGCCGTAGAAGTTGCCGCCGGAGTAGACGTTCTGGCTGTCCACGTCGAACAGCGGGTTGTCGTTCGTGGAGTTGATCTCGGTGTTGAGCCAGTCGGTGACCCACTCCAAGGTGTCGAGCAACACCCCGGTGACATGCGGAGCGCAGCGTAGTGAGTACCGGTCCTGGATCGCATGGGTGAGGTGGAGGTAGCCCCGGTCACCGATCTCGGGATTCGCCTGCAGCACCTGTGGATGGTCCTGGGACAGCTGCGAACCTGCCAGGAGGAATCGGATCCGAGCCGCACTGCGGACCTGTCCTGGATGCGGCTTCTGCTCGTGGATCACCGGGTCGAAGTGGCCGCGGTTGCCGAGCAGCGCTTCGGCGGCGAGGGCGGTGCAGATGTCGGCGACCGCTGCCAGCTCGCGGGAAGCCTCGATGGCGAGCGCGGCGAACCCGGACATGAACGAGGTGCCGTTGATGAGGGCGAGGGCTTCCTTGGCCTCCAGTGCCACCGGTTCCAGGCCGACGTCGGCCAGCGCGCGGCTCGCCGGGCACAGCTCTCCCCGGAAGTGGACCTGTCCGTCCCCCGTGAGCATGTTGGCCACGTAGCACAGCGGGACGAGATCGCCGCTGGCCCCCACCGAACCTCGCTCCGGGATGACCGGAAGGATGTCTGCGTTCAGGCAGCTCAACAACAACTCGACCACAGCGGGCCGCACGCTGGAATACCCGCGCGCCAGGCAGTTGGCGCGTATGAGCATGGTCGCCCGCACCACGTCCGGCGCTGCGGGCGGACCCGATCCATTCAGGTGGTAGGTCACCAGGTTCCGCTGCAACCGCGCTGCCTTGTCCGGGCTGATCTGCCGGATGCAGCTGTCACCGAAGCCGGTTGTGACGCCGTATATGGGTTGGCGAGTGGCGATGAGCCGATGCTTGAGCGCGACGGCATCATCCATGCGTGCCACCGCCGCTGCGTCCAGCGTCGCTCGTGCCTCGTGGCCGTCGCGCGCATGCCGCGCGACATCCTCGACGGTGAGGGTGTCCGAGCCGACCACCAGTTGTTCGGGCGGCGCGATAGCGGTTGCGGGCTTCGCGTCCTGATCCTCTGCCTGCTGCGTCATGGCATCCTGCCGATCGTCGGCAGGGCAGGGCGGTGACCGGGTTTGCGCACCGTTTCTTTCCAGGTCATGCATGGTCCTCTCGGTTCCGTTGGGGGAACTCCGCGGCTCCTGGGAAGCACCACCACATGAGTGGCTACGGTGCGTCGACGAGGACCCGGCCGTCGGTCGGTGTCGTGACACCGGAGGCATAGTTCCACTCGGTCTCGGCCCGCTCCGCGCTGTCGGGGTAGGGGTTCTTGCAGTCCACGCCCGCCCCGCCACCGGCCATCAGCGATGAGCACGGCCCCGGTGAGTTGTCCCGCAGCCCGAGGCTGTGTCCGAGTTCGTGGGCTGTGACACGGAGCTGGTCATGGCCTTGGTTCACGGTGTCGCGGCCTATCCACAGCTTCACTGACCCGCCCGGCTTCACCGGCCCGAGCTCGGCCTGCGCCCATCCGTCGTACGCGAGCACGGTGATCTCGGCGTGCTCTCCGGGCGATGCCTTCTTGACCTTGACGTTGTGCACGCTGGAGTTCCACGCCGCGGCAGCGGCGGCCATCGTGCCCTTGAATTCCCCGGCCTTGCTGTCGTCGTAATGGAGCACGACCTGGCGCTCGTCCTGATCGGAGGGTGTGGCCGGGGCAGCGGACGCGACCGGAGCAAGGGCCATCGAAAGTGCCAGCGTGGTCGCGCCGACGAGGGTGCCTATGGTTGCCTGTCGCAAGATCACGGATGTGTTCCCTTCAATCATCGGGGTGTGTACGTCGGCATGTTGGCGTGCGTGATGTGTGACTGCGCGACGGGTTCGCCCTCTACTTCCCTCGTCGCGTCGTGGACACATGTGACCTGGAGGGTCGTGTGCGTGATCTGGTACTCCTCGGCGAGCAGCCGGTCGAGGCGACGGAGCACGTCGTGACAGTCGCCATCGGGCTCCACCAGCACGTGCGCGGAGAGCGCGCGCCGGCCGGAGGTGATGGTCCAGATATGCAGGTCCTGGATCGCCGACACCCCGTCGGCGCGGGCGAGTCGGCCGGTGATGTCCTCCGGGTCCAGATCGGCGGGTGCGGCCTCCATCAGGACGCGGCCCGAGTCGCGGAGCAGACCGTAGCTCGCCCTGACCATGAGGGCGGTGACGAAGAGAGTGGCGATGGCATCGGCACGGTCGAAGCCGGTGGCCATCATGACCAGGCCCGCGACGACGGTTCCGACGAAGGCGAACAGGTCGTTGAGGATGTGCTGGTAGGCACCCTCGACGTTCAGCGAGGAGCGGTTCGCCCGGGAGAGACACCACGTGGCGGCCAGGTTCACGAAGACGCCGACAAGCGCGGTGGCGAGGACGAGCCGGCCGGTGACCTCCGGCGGGGCGACGAGGTGCTCCACGGCGTGATAGCCGAGCCAAACGGCGGCGAGGAGGAGGGTGATTCCGTTGAGCAGAGCGGACAGTATCTCGGCGCGCTTGAACCCGAAGGTGAAGGCACCGCGCGCGGGTCGTGCCGCCAGGCGCATCGCGACCAGGGCGAGGACGATCGAGAAGACGTCCGTCACCATGTGCACGGCGTCTGAGAGCAGGGCGAGCGAGCCGGCGGCGAAGGCGATACCGATCTCCAGCGCGGTGAAGACACCGAGCAGCAGGAGTGCGAGAAAGAGCCAACGCCGGTCCACGTCAGCAGATATCTCGTGGCTGTGCCCGGCGCTCCCGTGCCCCTGTCTCTCGTGGCTGTGCGCATGCTGGTGCCGCCCTGGGCTCACATGAATCTCCTTGGCTCGAGAGAGCGTCGAATTCTCTGACGTTGGTAAGGGATGCGATGAGACGTAAAGGTCTCTCGGCCGCATCTACCTGTTGGAAACGGGGGGACGATATCTGTGAGGCGTTCGTCGCATCGGCACGCCTCGTCGCAGTGATACGCAACTCCGCTGTCGGCGCTACGAAGTGCCGAATCCATTTAAGGGCCGACCCTGCAATTGCGTCCAGGCGATGGACGGTTGCGGGCTGGAAGTACAAGCAGGCCGAGGTAAAAGTCCAAAGAAAGCAGGCGAGTTGAGCAACGGGGTTTCTTGTCTGGTTCGCTGGCGCCTATCGCCGGGCAATGAGCGCCGCATCGGAGCAGGAGTGAGGCGTAAGGAAATCGTACGTCTCCGCCCTCGATAACCCACACGGCCGCCCTTTCCGGACGGGGGAGGAGCGCGGAACTTGGGGTCGGATACCTGCGGCCGAGGAGAGCGGGAGATCCCGCGTCCAGACCTGGACGCGGGATCCCGTGCGCGTTTCCGTTACCGCCAGTTGGAGCCTTGGTTCAACGGCGCATGCGTGTCAGCGCGCCGCGTTCGGCAGCTCGCCGCAGTAGCCGGCGGAGCACTTGTCCAGCCAGGCGTCGAAGTCGGCGTCGTAGCGCGTGCCGATGGTCTCGGTGAGCAGGGTGCGGGCCGCGTCCCAGTCGCCCGCGCGGTAGTGCCCGAGCAGCGTGGCGACGTCGTCCGGGTGCGACTGGAGCAGGTAGCGCACCGCGAGGTAGCCCCAGTCGTAGGTGCGGGTGGTGTCGGAGTTCTCGTAGGTGGTGTCGAAGAGCGTGCTGAGCCTGTACGTCTTCTTGCCGGCCTCGGCGATCGCGTCCTCGTTGGTGATATCGCGGTACGAGTACGCGATGACCTCGGCGATGCCCTCGATCCACATCACGGTGGGGGTGGTCTGTCCGGCCTGGAAGTCGCCGTACATGTTGTAGCGGCCGTCGAGGTAGTGGGTGTACTCGTGGTTGAGGTTCCAGATCTCCCCGCCCTGCTCGTACGCGATGAAGCGAGCCTGGTTGCCCTCCTTCGACGGGTCGCCCTCCAGGTACATGCCTCCGTTGTCCGTCTCGATACCGAAGAGGGCACCGGCGTAGGTCCGGTAGTCAAGGTCGGAATTGAAGATGTTCAGTTCCAGGCTGGTGTTGTGATCGTCCTTGACCGGCCCGTTGTCCTTGACCACGCCGTGGAAGAACGCGTCCTGCCCGGAGAGGCTGGTGCACGCCTCCTGCTGCTGCTCGTCGCTGAGCTCCTGGGCGACGATCTTCAGGCTGTCGCTGCAGGTGTGCTTGTCCGTCTGTACGGCGTCCCGAATCTGATCCTTGAGGTCGCAGGTGCCGTAGTCGGTGCAGTTCTCCTTGTCGTACGCGTCCGTCATTTCGGCCACGCTGACCCAGAGCGGAGCGGTGCGGCCGGTGATCTCGCTGCGTCCGAGGAGATCCTTGGCCATTGGGCTGACGGTGGACTTCAGCTCGTCGTACTGCAGGAAACGACCCGTCTCCCGGCCCGCGTTGGCCACCAGGTTGCCGTTCTCGGTCCCGAGCACGTCGTCGTGCTTGACGGCGAAATCATGCATGTTGTTGAGGACGCTCGGGTCGTCTTTCACCGCGGCGAGGAAGTCGTCCTGGCCGTGGCCGAGGAACATTACGTTGAAGACGTTGTTGACCGAGCTCAGCATCCAGTAGAACTCGTTGTACGAGGAGTCGTACGACGTCAGCAGCTTCTTGACGATGTTCAGGTAGCGGCCGTTCTCGCTGGAGCTGTCGATCAGGATGACAGCCTCGTTGAGGGTCTCACCGTTCTCGTCGCTGACATCGAAGACGTGCGACGAGGCCCACCACGCGTCCTGCGCGGCCTGACTGGCGCTCTTGAGCTCCGGCCCGTACTCGCCCACGTCCTCCGGGTGGTTGAACTGCACGTAGTACCCGGCGCGCAGGTAGAGGACGACCTGCAGTGCCGACGTGCTGTTGTCGCCCGGGTAGTCGGCGGAGAGGTCACGCAAGGCGTTCATCGCGGTGACCATCTGGTCCTGTTTGAACAGAGCCTGGGCGTTCGAGCCGACTTGGGAGAAAAACGAGTTGATGCAGTTCTTGTCCACCGACTTGATCTGCTTGACCAGTTCGTCACCGGTCTTCGAAATGAAGTCGTTGACGTCACAGTCCGCAGCCGCCTTTGCCTCGCGCTTGACTGAAGCGGCAAGGCGTTTGCGCTGAGCTTCAGTTGGGGTGGCGGCGTGCGGCTCACGCTCGGATATCGGCGCCACGGACCTGTCGTTACGTCCCGCATGGGGGTCCAGGACGTCGGCGACGGAGGTGGCGGGCAGCGGCCCTTGGCCGGCCTTCGCCGTGGGCCGCTCGGCCGGTGCCGCTTCCCCGGTGGGGGCGAGCAGGGTGAATCCCAGACAGGCGGCCGCGACTGCGGCGGTGACGGCCGGTACGGCCCTTCGCAGCCTGCGGGACTTGCGATGCGTGGTGGGTGGGGGGGATTCGTGATGCAAAGTGTCCTCCGGTCGGTCGGCAGCCGAGCGTGTGCGCTCGGCTGTGGGGGGATGCGCGAACCGTGCGGGTTGAATGGATGGAGCAAGGTGCACGAATCGAGCGCAGGCATGTCATGAACACGTCGATTCAGTGATGTACCATTTCACACATCACATGCCAGCGGAAGGGTGAACTCATTTCTTGTGGTCCGCGGACTTCGGGCCGTACGGGGGCGCCGTGCCATCGGCTGCCCCGTCTGGGGGATCCGCTGGAGTCCGCTGGATTACGGAAAATATGTGCACGGACGGAAGGGTGCAGGTCATCGGGTGGAGGTGGCGGATTCGGCCGACGCCCGGCCGGGGCGCGGGAGCAGGGTGCGCCGCCGGGGGCGTCGGCACCGTACTCGTGCCGAACTCGCCTACCGGAAGGGTGCTTTGCCACCCATCACGCGTGACATTGCATTGTCGAGTGTCTATGTTGTGGAGCCGGTTCGCGCACATGTCAACAGGCTCGGACAGGGTTCCGCGGGCCCGTCTCGGGTCCGCGGTGCGCATTCCTACCGCCAGCGCCGTGCGGTCTCGGGGCGTCGTCCGCGTGCTCCGCGCAGGAGTGGGCCCGGATTTGCGCCATCCCGTCGGCGCTGGCGGGCCCCATGACGGCTTCACGGGCATAGAACGAGGAAAATCGGTATGAACAGGGATGATGACACGCGGATATCGGCTCTCGTGACCGCCGCTCAGTCCGGTGACGCGCAGGCCCGGGAACGTCTTGTCGCTGAGCATCTGCCTCTGATCTACAACGTCGTCGGCCGGGCTCTGGGCGGTCATGCGGATGTGGACGACGTCACGCAAGAGGCCATGTTCCGGGCGCTTGACGGGCTCGACGGTCTGCGCGACCCCGCCCGGTTTCGGTCCTGGCTGGTCGCCATCGCCATGAATCTCGTACGCCGCCGCTGGCAGGACCAGCAACAGAGGGCCGCCGCCTCCCTGGACCGGGTGGCACACACCCCCGACCCGCTGAGCGACTTCGTCGACCTCACCATCCTGCGCCTCGGCCTGTCCGGACAGCGTCGCGAAGTGGCCGAGGCCACCCGGTGGCTCGACGAGGACGACCGGGACCTGCTGGCCCTATGGTGGCAAGAGGCTGCGGGTGAGCTCACGCGTGCTGAGCTCGCCGCGGTCCTTGCCATCACCCCCAGACATGCCGCCGTCCGCATCAAGCGAATGAAGGACCAACTGGAGGTCAGCCGGGTGGTTGTGCGGGCACTGACCGCCGAGCCACGCTGCACCGCGTTGTCCTCGCTGCTCACCGAGTGGGACGGCCATCCGCGACCGGTCTGGCGCAAGCGCATTGCCCGCCATGTCCGGACCTGTCCCTCGTGCTCGGGGCACTGGTCGAACCTCGTCCCCGCTGAGGGGCTGCTCGTCGGTCTCTCCCTGGTCGTCCCGCTGCACGGCTTCGGCATCCCATCCTGGCTATCCGACACGACTGCGACCGCGGCGAACGCCACGGCGGCCACACCACGCGGTGAGACGGGGCATTTCGCTGCCACGGGTGACTCGTCCGGCCCCGCGGGTGCGACCGGACCGGGCGGCTCCGACGGCTCGGCGGTCACAGTTCCGCACCCCGCCACTGGCCCGGCCCCGACAGCCGCAGGGCCCTGGCGCGTGCCGTTGACGGTTGGTGGCGGCGTGGCGGCGGGCGGGGTCCTACTGGCACTGCTGTGGCCCTTCGGCCGCCACGACGCTCCAGAGGCGCCGGCAGCAGCCCCGCCACCCACGACTCGGCCCGTCACGTCGCCCACTTTCTCCACCCCGCCCCCCACCTCCCGACCCCCCACTTCCCGGCCGCCGAAGACCACTTCACCTCCGACTCCCCAGCGAACGGTGAAGCCGAGCAGTACGAAGCCGTCACCGCCCGCGCCGAAACCCCTGACGCGCGAGCAGCGGCTGACCAAGCTGGTGAACTCGCGGCGTGCCCAAGCAGGTTGCGCGCCGCTGCGGACCGACCCACGGCTCAGCGCAGCGGCGCGCGACCACGCCAAGGACATGGTGGAGCGCGGCTATTACGATCACGACAGTCCCGAGGGCACCCAGCCCAACGAGCGGATGAGCAAGGCGGGCTACCCCACCTGGGCATGGGCCGAGAACCTGGACCGCGGGACCTCGGACCCGGCGGTGATCGTCGACCACTGGATGGACGGCTCGATTCACCAGGAGAACATGCTCAACTGCGAGTACCGGGACACGGGGGTTGCCGCCGTGTCCGGCCCGAACGGTCTGGTCTGGGTCCAGAACCTGGCCAATTCATCCTGACCCACGCCTTCGCCGCTCGCACCGCCGTCACCTCTTGGTGCCGAAGTCCTGCACCCACCAGGGACCGTGGGCGCTCACGCTGACTCCGATACCGAAGTCCTCGTACGCGAAGCTGAGCGGGTGTCGCGGTGCCCGGGCTGTTCATCTGCCTGCCCCGGCAGCCGAACGCCGACGTGAGCGGATCGTCCGGCCCGGCGATCCGCCGAGCCCGGCTGCCCCACCGACGGGCTGTGCCTTTCACCCTCATTTTCATCGAGTCGGACCCGTCAGTGCCGTGATCCCTCCGGAGCCGCTGAACCCGGCATCAGAGGAGGAGCTCCCTCAGCGGACCGCGCATGATAGAAATCCGGCCACTTCGCGGCTGGAGCGTCCTCGACGCATATCTCCGCGTACACCACCTTGCCCTGGGTCTCGGACTGGCATACACCCCAGCAATCACTTAACGCCTCGACGAGGGCCAGACCGCGCCCGCTCTCGGCGTCGTCCGCGGTTCTCCGCACGGTGGGCTGTTCGGAGCTGTCGTCCCAGACCTCGATGAGCAGCGATCCAGCGGACACCTGAAGCTGCACTTCGACGAGCGGTGACGCCTGCGGAGCGTGGACCGGGAGGAAATGGATCTGAGTCTGTACCGCACGGACGGCATTGGTGACCAATTCGGAGGTGACGACCGCGGCCGTGTCGGTGATGTCGTCGAGTCCCCACTCCCGCAGCGCACTTGACACGAATGTGCGCGCGGAGCCAACCGCCCGGGGCGTGGCCGCGAGCCGCACGCCGACCGCTGCGAAGGAGGGTTTCACTCCGAACTCGCCGCCCTTCGTCCGGGTGGGGAGGTGGCGGGGGCCCGGCACGATGCCGCCCGAACGGCGGCGGCCGTCATGATCAGAAAGGCACGTTGGACCATCAGGAGCTCCTGCGTGGGGCGTAGGTGCAGGTCGGACGAGGAGGGTGGGGCTCCACCGGAAGAGCGCGGGTGATGACTGTGGCTGGTTTCCAGAGTGGAAGTTTAGCCCTTTGTGCAATGTCACGCGTGACGTACGCGCAAACTCCCGCCGAGGGCCCGGAATTACTTGTGGCTCATCGGTCATGGAGTGTGAAGGAACTGGAGATCGAGGCATCTCGCCTGTCACGTCGCAGCGCTGGGCCTTGTGTTCGGGCACTGTGCTCGGCGTGGCCGCACCACTGGACACGATTGCCGCTTCCGCGAACACGATCTCCGTGGACGGAACTCAGCCGGGGCGCACTCTCCTTGAGTTCTCTGCGGAGAGAGCTGCACTACACCCTGTCACCAGCTAAAACAACGTGACATCGTACGGTGGGGCATCGTCGGCGCACCGGAGGGCAACACATGGGCCACCTGAAGGACCACACGCTGATCACGCCACGTGAGCGGCTGCGCGACCAGGTCGCCCACGCATTGCGCGCCGCTCTCATCTCCGGCGAACTGCGCCCAGGCGAGATCTACTCCGCTCCCGGCCTCGCGGAGGACTTTGGCGTCTCCCCGACGCCGGTGCGGGAGGCGCTCCTGGACCTGGCCCGCGAGGGCCTCGTTGAACCCCTGCGCAACAAGGGATTTCGCGTCACGGAGGTGAACGAGCGCGATCTCGACGAATACACCGAGATCCGCCTGCTGATCGAGGTGCCCATGATCCGGCGGATCACGCGCACCGCCGCCCGCGCCGATCTGGAGGCGCTGCGCGCGGTTGCCGAGGAGATTGTGCGGGCCGCCCGTGAGCACGACTTGATCGGCTACTTGGAGGCGGACCGTCGGTTCCATCTCTCCCTGTTGGAGCTGGGGGGCAATGACCGACTTGTCGAGACCGTGGGTGACCTGCGTAAGCGCTCTCGTCTGTATGGCCTGAGGGGCCTTGACGAACGAGACCAGCTCGTTCCCTCGGCGCAAGAGCACGTCGAACTCCTCGAACTGATGCTGGCGGGAGACGCTAGGGGTGCCGAGAAGTGCATCACCCGGCACCTGGGGCATGTCCGCTCGCTGTGGGCCACAGCGGGTGACGCGGGCGCGCCCGCCCGGCGTTCGGTGAGGAAGGGGCGAAGCGGCTGATCCGGATAGGTCCGTGCACGGTGGGACTCGCACGACGACGAGGTGGAACAGCGGCAGATGCTGACCCCAGGGGTCTCCCAGCGGCTCCCGAGCTCCGTTTCGGGTGGCCGCCAGTAGCTCCGCATCTGCCACTGCCTTCTCCATCCTCGACCTCCCTTCCTCGGCTCCGCTTCCGCCGGTCGTCATAGGAGAGTCAGTGGGCGTCCCTTGATTACGGAAACCGCGGAAGGAACATCGCCGGCCGGCTCCCCGTGGCTCAGCGCGCCCCCGGATAGAAGTCCCGCGACCCGCCTTGGCCGTCCTTGGTCTTCGCGAAGAGACTCGCCGGATACTCGACGAGCCAGTAGCTCGCCGTCCCGACCGCCAGGGCCAGCACGAGGACGACCAGTGCCGCGAGGGGGAAACCCGCCTGGCCCGACGGCAGCAACCCCATCTTGTCCAGCTGGAGCATGACCGGCTCGTGCCAGATGTAGAGGCTGTAGCTGATCAGGCCCACCGAGGTCAGCCACCGTGCACGCAACAGGCCCTGCCGGGCGCGTTGCAGGGGCTGCGTGTGCAGCGTGGCGTAGAGGATCGCCACCCACAGGAGGGCGGCCAGCGGGTGGAAGTAGGTGAAGAGGAAGTTCTCCGGAGCCGAGGCATACGACAGGTAGTACAGCCCCACCGGCGAAGCCAGCGACACGGTCACGGCCACGCGCCTGCTCATCCTGCCCCGCTCCCGCAGCGCCACGAGCAGCACCGCGAGGCCCATGCCCGCCGCGAAACCGCTGAACCGGGCCTGCGGGCCGAAGTACACGGGCCAGTTGGTGTGGGGTATCTCAAGGACGTAGTGGGCGACGGCGATCCAGCAGAGAGGCAGTACGAAGAGGACCGAGCACCCCGACGCGCACAGAGCCACGCGGGCTCCTCGCGTGTGCAGCCTTCGGCACGCGCGGATCGTCAGAGGGCCGAGCGCGATCAGGATCAGGTAGAAGGCGACTTCGAGCGGGAGTGACCAGGTCGGGCCGAGTGTGTAGAAGATCCGTTCGCGGTCGAAGATGTGGAGGAAGGTGAGGTGCTCGACCAGGTCGCGCCAGTCGCCGGGGAGTGTCGGGTTACGGCTTGCCCACACGATGAGCACGGCGAGGACGTACAGCGGCAGGATGCGGATGGCGCGGCGGAAGAGGAAGTCGCGGCCTGTCCGCACGGACGAAGGACGGTCCGGGTCGATCGCCGCCCGCGCGTACGCCAGGGTCAGCAGGTACGCGGACATGACGAAGAAGAGGTCGATGACCTCCAGGGAGATCAGCGCCCCCAGGTAGGGATTGTCCACGGGCGGGTGCGCGCCCGCCGCGTCGTAGACGTAGTACTGCTGCCAGACGTGGAAGACGACGGTGCTCAGGGCGGCGAGCCCGCGAAGCCCCTGCAGTTCAAGGGCTTTGCCTCGGCGCTTGTTCGGTGCCGCGCCAGGGCGTGCGCCATTGCGGGAGGGCGTCCGGTAGGCCGTACTCACTTCGGACCTTCCGAACTCGTGGCGTCCGGCTGTGCCTTGGATGCGGCATCCTTCCTGGTTCGTGGCGTCACCCGCCACTTCCGGTCGCCCAGGGCCTCCTTGAGGTGGGACTGGCGGGCCACGAGATTCTTGAAATGGGTGTAGAAGACGGTGGTGACGACGAGGTAGCGCCAGAACCAGCCCTTGCGGCGGCTCATTTCGGGTACGGCGAGGCGCCAGGCGAAGGCGGCCTGTACCAGGCTGGCGGACAATGTAAGGGCCGTGGCGAGGAGACACATCGGCACCGCCCAGTCGAGCTGATCGGCGCCGCCCGCGCGCCAGGCCGCGTGCATGAGCACGGGCAGGATCTGGAGGGTCAGCCATGGCTGCACCTCACGCCAGCCCAGCAGCACGACGAGGCCGGCCTTCTGCCGCCGGGAGAAGGCCGGTGAACGCAGTCCGTCCCACAGATGCTTGAGCGACACCTGGAGCCAGCCCTGTGCCCAGCGGGAGCGCTGGTTCCACAGCGGCCGCAGCGTTGTGGGCGCGAGCTCCCGTGAGATCAGCGTGCGGTCCATGGCGATGCGGGCGCCCGCGTGCAGGGCACGCATCGTGGAGTCGATGTCCTCGGTGAGCATCGAGCCGTGCATGCGGGTGCGCGCGAGCAGGTCGGTGCGCCAGAAGCCGTTGGAGCCGCCGAAGACCCCGAAGCCGTACATCCGGGTCCGCCCGGGATGGCTGACCGCGTAGATCGCCTCGAACTCGACGCCGACGAGCTTGGCGACCCAGGAGCTCTCGCCGTTGCGGATCACGCAGTGGCCCTGCACCACGTCGTAGCCGTTGGACAGCCAGTCCCAGGCGCGCATGAAGGCGTCGGGTGCCGGGTGGTGGTCGGCATCGAAGATGCCGACGAACTCGCCACGCACGCGCGTCGAGGCCGCGTTGATGTTCTGCGCCTTGGATGTCGACCCGGCGACGGGCAGCAGCACGAGCCGCCGGTCGCGTTCGGCGATCTGCCGCAGTGCGTCCTCGACCGGCAGCGGGTGCGGGGTGTTGTACGCGAGGACGATCTCGAGCTCGTTCGGGTAATCCAGGCACAGGAACGACTCGACGGTGTCGACGATCGTCGCCGCCTCATTCGGCAGATACGCGGCGATGACAGCGCTCGCCACCGGGTACGGCTGGCCGGGTTCCATAGGGCGCGGTGTCGCGTCGAGTGCGAACAGGCACTCAAGGACGATGAGCAGCGCCGACAGGACGAGTCCCGCGACCACCACCCAGTACGCCACCGCGGCGGCGTCCCAGCCTGTGTCGTAGGCCTGTTGGTACAGCACGAACGGCAACCCGACGCCGAGCACCACGGGTAGGACCAACGACAGCAGGGGCACGAGTGCGGCCCTCAGCGAGCTCAGGCGGACGCGGACGCGTCGATGACGGGCAGGTGCACTCGTCCGCATCCACGGCTCGTACCGCACCGGCCGCAGATCCCGGTGGCGCAGGGCCTCGGCGGTGGCGTCGCGCGCGCGGGCCTCGGCCTGTGCGTGGCCGTCACAGGGCACCAGGGAGGTCCAGCCGATCGCGGGTGTGAGGCGGACGTTCTCGTCGGCGACGACGAAGCGGGTGCCGGCCACCGACTCAGCGAACTCCCGCAGGCCGCGCGTGGCCGTCTCCTCGGCCACCTCGGGCATCAGGACGAGCAGGTGCCCATCGTCGTCCCAGCCGAGCCGGTCGCATGCGCCACCGAGCCGCTCGGCGACTCCGGCGAGGCGCTCGGCGACCTCCCTGCGTACCCGGGGCCCGAGGCGTGCCTCCAGGGCATTCATCTCGGCGACTGCCACGACGGCCAGCACGCCGCCGCGCCGTGCGGAGACCGGCCGCCGCAGCTCGCGATCGAGCTCGTCCAGGAAGTGCGCGGCCGAGTAGAGCCCCGTACGCGGATCGCGCATCAGGCTCTCCACCGGTACGGGGACGCGCTTCAACTTGGCCTCTATGCGCGCCGAAAGCTCGACGGGATCACAACCCTGGGGCAGACAGTCGTCGGCGCCGTGTCGCAGCAGGTCGGCCGTGGTGGTCGCGGGGCCGCGAACGGCGGCTTCGGCACCCGTGACCATGACCAGGGGCAGGACCTGACCGACCGGATCGGCCCGGACTTCGCGGATGACGTCGCTTCCGTGCCAACCATGGGGCCCGTCATCGAGCGCGACGATCGCGTCGGGAGCCGCTTGGTTCAGATACAGCCGTACCTCGTGGGGCACAGCGTGGGTGACTTCGTAGCCGGTCGCGCGGAGCGCCGTGGTGAGCTGAGTCTGTCTCTTATACACATCTGACGCTGCCGACGATACTCCTTGTGTAGATCTC
>NZ_JNXT01000045.1 GCF_000716675.1 Streptomyces alboflavus | reverse complement strand
GGAGTCCACCGCCCCGTCCCCCCCCCCCTCCCGCGAAGCCGAGCCCACCGTCCCCGCCTGGCTCGACACCGAGACCGCCCTCACCCTGCTCACCTCCCCCCTCGCGGCCATGGACGCCGCGGACCTGCGGCGCCTCGGCCGGGCCCTGCGCGAGGAGGAGCGGGCCGCGGGCAACCACGTCCCGCCGCCCTCCGACGAACTCCTCGCCCGCGCCCTCGCCGAGCCGGAGCGGCTGATAGCGCACGACCCCTCGTACGCGAAGGGAGCCCAGCGGCTCGGCGAGCTCCTGAGCCGGGCCAGGAAGCGGCTGGCGGACGGCGGCACCGCCGAGCAGGCGCTGTGGGACCTGTGGGACGGCACGCCCTGGCCGAGGCGTCTGGAGCGCGCCGCGCGGCGCGGCGGCGCGGCGGGCCGCAACGCCGACCGCGACCTCGACGCGGTGTGCGCCCTGTTCGCGACCGCGGCCCGCGCCGAGGAGCGCACCGGCGGGCGCGGCGCCCTGAACTTCCTGGACGAGATCGAGGCGCAGGACATCGCCGCCGACACGCTGACGCGCCGCTCGGCGCGCCCCGACGCCGTACGCCTGATGACGGCACACCGCTCCAAGGGCCTGGAGTGGCGGCTCGTGGTGGTCGCGGGCGTCCAGGAAGGCCTCTGGCCAGACCTGCGCCGCCGCGGCTCCCTCCTGGAGGCCGACCGCATCGGACGCGACGGCATCGCCGAGCCCCTGACCCCGGGAGCGCTCCTCTCCGAAGAGCGCAGGCTGTTCTACGTGGCCGCCACGCGCGCGCGGGAGCGCCTCGTCGTCACCGCCGTCAAGGCGCCCGCCGACGACGGTGACCAGCCCTCCCGCTTCCTCACCGAACTCGGCGTCGAACCGAAGGACGTGACCGGCCGCCCGCGCCGCCCCCTTTCGGTCTCCGCGCTCGTCGCGGAGCTGCGGGCCACCACCGTCGACCCGCACGCCTCGGACGCCCTGCGCGCGGCCGCCGCCCAGCGCCTGGCCCGTCTCGCGGCGCTCACCGACGCCGACGAGCGCCCCCTGGTGCCGTCCGCGCACCCGCACCGCTGGTGGGGGATGTTCGAGCCGACGGCGAGCGCGGTGCCCCTGCGGGACCGCGACAAGCCCGTCGCGCTGTCCGGGAGCGCGCTCGACCAGCTCGCCAACACCTGCGCCCTGCAGTGGTTCCTGGGCCGCGAGGTGAAGGCCGACGCGCCCGCGACGGCCGCCCAGGGCTTCGGCAACGTCGTGCACGTCCTTGCCGACGAGGTCGCGTCCGGGCGCACGCCCGCCGACCTCGACGTCCTCATGGAACGCCTCGAATCCGTCTGGGACGCCCTCGTCTTCGACGCCCCCTGGAAGTCGGACCAGGAGAAGGAGCACGCGCGCGTGGCGCTCGAACGCTTCCTCCAGTGGCACGTCAGCGGCGCCCACACGGGCCGCACCCCGGTCGCCAGTGAGCACGACTTCGACGTGACGCTCGAAGCGGGCCCCTACGAAGTACGCGTACGCGGTTCCATGGACCGCGTCGAACGCGACGGCGAAGGCCGCGCCTACGTAGTCGACTTCAAGACCGGCAAACAGGCCCCGAGCGCAGCCGACGTCGAGCGCCACCCCCAACTGGCCGTCTACCAGCTCGCCGTGCGCGAGGGCGCCGCGGACGACGTCTTCGAAGGCGTACGTCCCGACGTGGGCGGCGCGGAACTGGTCCAGCTGCGCCAGGGCGCGGCCAAGAAGGACGGCGGTGACGCGCTGCCGAAGGTCCAGGCCCAGGAGCCGCTGTCCGGCGACTGGGTCGGCGACCTCCTCGCCACGGCGGCGGGCAAGGTCCTCGACGAGCGGTTCACCCCGGTCACGGGCCAGCACTGCACGCACTGCGCCTTCCGCGCCTCGTGCAGCGCCCGCCCGGAGGGCAAGCAGGTCGTGGAGTGAGAGGCCACGCGGAAGCGGTACGAGTGGCCGACCTCACGTCCCGGACCGACGCGCCCATAGCAGCCGCACCGGCCTTCTAGAGTCGCCGTCAAGCTGAACACCCTTCCTAGGAGACAAGAGACATGGCAGCCAACCGGAACCTTCTGGCGGCCGCAGCCGCCTGTGCCGTCGCGGTCGTCGGCATCACGGGCTGCAACGACGACGGCGACAAGGACCCCTTCGAGGGGATGAGCGCCGACAAGATTGCGCAGAAGGCCATCACCGCCTCGAAGGGCGCGGGCTCCTTCAAGGTGTCCGGCACCGGCAACGAGAACGGCAAGGCGGTCAAGGTCGACTTCGCGGTCGCCAAGTCCGAGGACTGCCAGGGCAAGACGCGCTCCGCCACGGGGGGCACCGGCGAGATCATCGTGTCCGGCGGCACCTCGTACATCAAGGGCGACGACAAGTTCTGGGAGAACGCCACGCGTGGCTCCTCCATGGGCGACAAGGTCGAGGGCCGCTGGATGAAGCTCCCGGAGGGCCAGCAGAACAAGACCTGCGACAAGGACGTGATGTTCGAGTCGACGAAGCTCAAGGGCCTCAAGCGGGAGAAGGACGCCGAGGTCGACGGCGACAAGGTGGCCGTCCTCACCCGAGCCAAGAACGGCAAGACTGTCACGTACTACGTCGCCATGGACGGCAAGCCGTACTTCCTGCGGATCGACAAGAAGGACAGCGAAGGACCGGCCAAGATGACCTTCACCGACTATGGGTCCCCCGTCACGGTCAAGGCCCCGCCGGCCGGTCAGGTCGTCGAGCAGAAGGACCTGATGGGTTCCTGATCCGACGGGCCCCGGCAGCGGCGGCCACGGACACACGCGGCGGCGACGGACGAACCCGTCCTGCCCCGGATGTCAGTGGCCGCCGCTAGCCTCTCTGACGTGTCTGATCGCCTCACCGACCCCGAGCAGCTCAAAGAGCTCCTCGGCATCCCGTTCACCCCGGAGCAGACGGCCTGCATCACCGCGCCGCCCGCCCCGCAGGTGATCGTGGCCGGAGCCGGGTCGGGGAAGACGACGGTGATGGCCGCGCGCGTGGTGTGGCTGGTCGGCACCGGGCAGGTCGCCCCGGAGCAGGTGCTCGGCCTGACGTTCACGAACAAGGCGGCGGGCGAGCTCGCCGAGCGGGTGCGCAAGGCGCTGATCAAGGCGGGCGTCACCGACCCGGAGACCGTCGATCCGGACAACCCTCCGGGCGAGCCGGTCATCTCCACGTACCACGCGTTCGCGGGCCGCCTCCTCACCGACCACGGCCTGCGCATCGGCCTGGAGCCCACCGCCCGCCTCCTCGCCGACGCCACCCGCTTCCAGCTCGCCGCCCGCGTCCTGCGCGAGGCCCCGGGGCCGTATCCCGCGCTGACCCGCTCCTTCCCCGACCTCGTCAGCGACCTGCTCACGCTCGACGGCGAGCTGGCCGAGCACCTGGTGGCACCCGACCGCCTCCGGGCGCACGACGTGGACCTGCTCCGCACCCTGGCGGGCGCCAAGCTCACCAACGCCGACCTGCGCAAGGTCCCCGAGACGGCCACCGCCCGCCTCCAGCTCGCCGAGCTCGTCGACCGGTACCGCACGGCGAAGCGCGCCCGCGACCTCCTCGACTTCGGCGACCAGATCGCCCACTCCGCGACCCTCGCCCGCACCCGCCCCGAGGTCGGCGAGATCCTGCGCGAGGAGTTCCGCGTCGTCCTCCTCGACGAGTACCAGGACACGTCGGTGGCCCAGCGCGTCCTCCTCGCGGGCCTGTTCGGCGGCGGCACCGGCCACCCCGTGACGGCGGTCGGCGACCCCTGCCAGGCGATCTACGGCTGGCGCGGCGCCTCCGTGGCCAACCTCGACGACTTCCCCGACCACTTCGCGCACGCCGACGGCCGCCCCGCCACGCGCCACGCCCTCAGCGAGAACCGCCGCAGCGGCGGCCGCCTCCTCGACCTCGCCAACGGCCTGGCCGCGCCGCTGCGCGCCCTGCACGCGGGCGTGGAGGCCCTGCGGCCCGCCCCGGGCGCCGAGCGCGACGGCAGCGTGTGCTGCGCCCTGCTGCGCACCCACAGCGAGGAGATCGACTGGATCGCCGACTCCCTCGCCCACCTCGTGGCCACCGGCAAGGCCCCCGGTGAGATCGCCGTCCTGTGCCGCACGGCCGGTGACTTCGCCGAGATCCAGGCCGCCCTCGTCGCCCGCGACATCCCCGTCGAGGTCGTCGGCCTGTCCGGCCTGCTGCACCTGCCCGAGGTCGCCGACCTCGTCGCCGTCTGCGAAGTCCTCCAGGACCCTGGCGCCAACGCCTCCCTGGTGCGGCTCCTGACCGGCCCCCGCTGGCGGATCGGCCCGCGCGACCTCGCCCTCCTGGGCCGCCGCGCCCGCCTCCTCGTGCGGCACAGCGCGCCCGAAGGACCCGAGGACGCCGACCGGCGGCTCGCCGAGGCCGTCGAGGGCGTCGACCCGTCCGAGGTGATATCGCTCGCGGACGCCCTCGACACGTTTCTGGAGGCCCCCGCCGACGGCTCCGGAGACGACGGGCTGCCGTTCTCCGCCGAAGCCCGGGTGCGGTTCGCGCGCCTCGCCACCGAACTGCGCGACCTGCGCCGCTCCCTGGCCGACCCGCTCCTCGACGTCCTGCACCGGGTGCTCGCCGTCACCGGCCTGGAGGTCGAGCTCTCCGCGTCCCCGCACGCCCTGGCCGCCCGCCGCCGCGAGACCCTGTCGAACTTCCTGGACATCGCCGCGTCCTTCGCCGCCAACGACCCTTCGGCCTCCCTGCTCGCCTTCCTCGGCTTCCTGCGCACCGCCGCCCAGTACGAGAAGGGCCTCGACAACGCCCTGCCCGGCGGCGAGAACACCGTCAAGGTCCTCACCGCCCACAAGTCCAAGGGCCTGGAGTGGGACGTCGTCGCCGTGCCCGGCCTGGTCACCGGCACGTTCCCGAGCGCGCAGGGCCGTGAGAAGTGGACGGCCCAGGCCAAGGTCGTCCCGCACACCCTGCGCGGGGACGCCGACACCCTCCCCGACGTCGGCGCGTGGGACGCCAAGGGCATGAAGGCCTTCCACGCCGAGATGAAGGACCACCAGCACACCGAGGAACTGCGCCTCGGGTACGTGACGTTCACCCGCCCCCGCAGCCTCCTGCTCGGCTCCGGCCACTGGTGGGGCCCCACCCAGAAGAAGCCCCGCGGCCCGTCCGACTTCCTCACCGCCCTGTACGACCACTGCGCGGCGGGCCACGGCGAGATCGAGGCCTGGGCGGACGAGCCCGAGGAGGACGAGGAGAACCCGGCGCTGCACGAGAAGGCGGCCGACCACGCCTGGCCGCTACCCCTCGACGCCGACTCCCTGACCCGCCGCCGCGCCGCCGCGGACACCGTCCTCGCCCACCTGGACCGCCTCACGGCCGACGACGCCCGCTCGCACGAGGAGCCCCACCCCGCCGCGGGCGACCCCGTCTCCGCGTACGCCGCCGAGCCTCCGGAGTACGCGACGGACCCGGACTGGCCGCCCCCGCCGGACGACGACGAGATCGACGCCTACGAAGGCCGTGCCGACGGCTACGAAGACGATGCCGACGTCTACGAAGGCGATGCTTTCGGGGACGACGCCGCCCACGGAACGGGCGCCGAGGACCCCTCGGAGTGGGACTCCTGGTCCACGGAGCGCCCGACGTCCCCGGGGCACCCGACGTCCCCGGGGCACCCGACGTCCCCGGGGCACCCGGCATCCGCGCAGCGCCCCGCGTCCACGGAGCCCCCGACCCCGCCCCACCCCAGGCACACCACGTCCGACGAGACAGCCCTCACCAAGGACGCCATCCCGCACGCCCGCACCCCCCAGGCACCCCCGCGCCTCACCCCGGAGGAATCCCGCACCCTCGCCTCCTGGGACCGCGACCTGGACGCCCTGACCGGCGAGCTGCTGCGGGCCCGCGAGAGCGTCCGCGACGTCCTCCTGCCGACCACGCTCACCGCCTCCCAGCTCCTTCGCCTCGCCGGTGCCCCGGACGCCCTCGCGCAGGAGCTCGCGCGGCCCATGCCCCGGCCGCCGCAGCCCGCGGCCCGCCGCGGCACCCGCTTCCACGCCTGGGTGGAGGCCCGCTTCGAGGAGCTGCGGCTGCCCATGCTCGGCCCGGACGAGCTGCCGGGTGGCGGCCCCGGCGAGGCGGAGATCGCGGACGAGCGCGACCTGGAGGCGCTCAAGGAGGCCTTCGAGCGCACCGAGTACGCCCGTCGCACCCCCCACCGCGTCGAGTACCCCTTCCAGATCGCCCTCGCGGGCCGCGTCATCCGCGGCCGCATGGACGCCGTGTACAAGAACGGCGACGGCGACGACACCACGTACGAGATCCTCGACTGGAAGACCGGCCACACCCAGGACGCCGACCCCCTCCAGCTCGCCGTCTACCGCCTCGCGTGGGCCGAGCAGCACGGCCTGCCGCCTGAGTCCGTGCGAGCCGCGTTCCTCTACGTGCGCAGCGGCGAGACCGTCCGCCCGGCGAACCTGCCGGGCCGGGCCGAGCTGGAGCGGATCCTGCTCGGGGATGCTGCCGGGGCCGCCGGACAGTGGGGTGACCGGCCGCCCGACCGGAGCACTCCCGCGGGCCGATAGGCTCGTGACCATGAGCAAGACCGTCAACAGCTCTGACAGTGTCGTCAGCGCCGTCCGCGCGTACCTGGACGACCACCGTGCTGCCTTCCTCGACGACCTCGCCGAGTGGCTGCGCGTCCCGTCCGTGTCGGCACAGCCCGACCACGCACCCGACGTGCGCCGCAGCGCCGACTGGCTCGCCGCGCGGCTCACCTCGACCGGCTTCCCGACGGTCGAGGTGTGGGAGACGGCCGACGCCCCCGCGGTGTTCGCCGAGTGGCCCTCCGGAGACCCGGACGCGCCCACCGTCCTCGTCTACGGCCACCACGACGTGCAGCCCGCCGCCGTCGAGGACGGCTGGGACACCGACCCCTTCGAGCCCGTCGTCCGCGACAACCGCCTCTACGCGCGCGGGGCAGCCGACGACAAGGGCCAGGTCTTCTTCCACACCCTCGGCGTCCGCGCCCACCTCGCCGTCACCGGCCGCAGCGCGCCCGCGGTGAACCTGAAGCTGCTCGTCGAGGGGGAGGAGGAGTCCGGCTCCCCGAACTTCCGCGCCCTGGTCGAGGAGCGCGCCGAGCGTCTCGCCGCCGACGCGGTGATCGTCTCCGACACCGGCATGTGGTCCAAGGACACCCCCACGGTGTGCACGGGCATGCGGGGCCTCGCCGAGTGCGAGATCGAGCTCTCGGGACCCGACCAGGACATCCACTCCGGCTCCTTCGGCGGCGCCGTGCCCAACCCGGCGACGGCCGCCGCCCGCCTCGTGGCCGCCCTGCACGACGAGCACGCGCGCGTGGCCGTGCCCGGCTTCTACGAAGGCATCGTCGAGCTGACCGACCGCGAGCGCGAGCTCTTCGCCGAGCTGCCGTTCGACGAGGCCGAGTGGCTGCGTACGGCTAAGTCGCACGCGCCCTACGGAGAGGCCGGGCACAGCACCCTGGAGCGCATCTGGGCCCGTCCGACCGCCGAGGTCAACGGCATCGGCGGTGGCTACCAAGGCCCCGGCGGCAAGACGATCATCCCGTCGAGCGCCTTCCTGAAGCTCTCCTTCCGGCTGGTCGCCGGCCAGGACCCGGAGCGCGTCGAGAAGGCCGTCCGCGCGTGGGTGGCCGACCAGCTGCCCGCCGGCATCGGGCACACGATCACCTTCAGCGGGGCCACGCGCCCCTGTCTGACGCCGCTGGACCACCCGGCGCTGCAGTCCGTCGTCCGCGCCATGGGCCGCGCCTTCGAGCAGGACATCCGCTTCACCCGGGAGGGCGGCTCGGGACCCGCCGCCGACCTCCAGGACGTCCTCGGGGCGCCCGTGCTCTTCCTCGGCATCTCCATCCCCTCGGACGGCTGGCACGCGCCGAACGAGAAGGTCGAGCTCGACCTGCTCCTGAAGGGCGCCGAGACGAGCGCCTACCTGTGGGGCGACCTCGCGGAGCACTGGCGCGGCGCCCACTGAACCGGCGAAACGCGTCGCGCACCGCGATGCACACTGAAGAGACCCGCTCGCTGAACCACCCATTCCATCGGGGGAGTTGGAAGCACCAGTGACCACCTGGACCGACCGCGCAGCTGACCGTCCCGTCTCGCTCACCGCGCCGAGCGGCATCGACCGCGCGGCCCATCACCGTCTCGACGAGGCCTGGCTCGCCGCCGCGTGGAGCCACCCCTCGACCCGGGTCTTCGTGGTGTCCGGCGGCCAGGTGCTCATCGACGAGACCTCCGACGGCCGCACGGAACTCGTGATGACCCCGTCGTTCGAGGCGCCCCTCACCGAGGCGCACCGCTACTTCCTGGGGACCGACGACGACGGCGTGAGCTACTTCGCGCTCCAGAAGGACGCGCTGCCCGGACGCATGGACGCCTCCGCGCGCGCGGCGGGCCTCCGCGAAGCGGGCCTGCTGCTCTCCCCGCGCGACGCGGGCCTGATGGTGCACGCCGTGGCCCTGGAGAACTGGCAGCGCATGCACCGCTTCTGCTCGCGCTGCGGCGAGCGCACCGTCATCGCGGCAGCCGGCCACATCCGCCGCTGCCAGGCCTGCGGCGCCGAGCACTACCCGCGCACCGACCCCGCCGTGATCATGCTGGTGACGGACCACGAGGACCGCGCGCTCCTCGGCCGTCAGGTGCACTGGCCCGAGGGCCGCTTCTCGACCCTCGCGGGCTTCGTGGAGCCGGGCGAGTCGATCGAGCAGTCCGTGCGCCGCGAGGTCTTCGAGGAGGCGGGCGTCACGGTCGGCGACGTCGAGTACGTCGCGAGCCAGCCCTGGCCGTTCCCCTCCAGCCTGATGCTGGGCTTCATGGCGAGCGCCACGTCCTCGGAGATCGACGTCGACGGCGAGGAGATCCACGAGGCGCGCTGGTTCTCCCGCGACGACCTGCGGGCCGCCTTCGAGTCCGGGGAGGTCCTGCCTCCCTACGGCATCTCGATTGCGGCCCGCTTGATCGAGCTCTGGTACGGCAAGCCCCTGCCGAAGCCCGGCACGCTCGCCTGAGCCGGGCGCGCCGCCCGGCCCGCCGGGTCAGGCGGCGAGCTTCTGCTTCACCTGGGCCAGCGAGGGGTTGGTCAGCGTCGAGCCGTCCGGGAAGAGAACGGTGGGAACCGTCTGGTTGCCGCCGTTCGCCTTCTCGACGAAGGCCGCGGAGTCCGGGTCGTGCTCGATGTTGATCTCTTCGTACGTGATGCCCTCGCGGTCCATCTGGCTCTTCAGCCTGCGGCAGTAGCCGCACCACGTGGTGCTGTACATCGTCACAGTGCCCGGCATGTCTCTCGCGCTCCTTAAGCCTCGGGGTGCGTCACCGCACGTCGTGTGCGTAGCCGCACTGACTCGAACGTACGCGACCCGGTCACCATTCCCGCATTAGTACGACTGCGAGCGCCCCCCTGTGGACAACCGGCACAGCCGCCTCGTGGGACCTGGCAGCATGGCGGGGTGACAGCAGCAACGCACTCCACCCTCTTCCCCCGGGTCCCGGACACGGCCGACGCGGTGCTCGACGGGCTCGACCCGGAGCAGCGCGAGGTCGCCACCGCCCTGCACGGGCCGGTGTGCGTGCTCGCGGGCGCGGGCACGGGCAAGACCCGCGCCATCACGCACCGCATCGCCTATGGCGTGCGGGCCGGGATCCTCCAGCCGAACAGCGTGCTCGCCGTCACGTTCACCAACCGCGCGGCCGGGGAGATGCGCGGCCGCCTGCGCCAGCTGGGTGCCACGGGCGTCCAGGCGCGCACGTTCCACTCCGCCGCCCTGCGCCAGCTCCAGTACTTCTGGCCGAAGGCCGTCGGCGGCTCGCTGCCCCGCCTCGTCGAGCGCAAGGTCCAGCTCGTCGCCGAGGCCGCGGCGGCCTGCCGCGTCCGCCTCGACCGCAACGAGCTGCGGGATGTGACCGGCGAGATCGAGTGGTCCAAGGTCACCCAGACCGTCCCCGCCGACTACGCCGCCGTCGCGGCCAAGTCCGGCCGCGACACCCCCCGCGACCCCGCCGAGATCTCCCAGCTCTACGCGGCGTACGAGGACCTCAAGCGCGACCGCTCGGTCATCGACTTCGAGGACGTCCTGCTCCTGGCCGTCGGTATCCTCCAGGACCGCCACGACATCGCCGACCAGGTCCGCTCCCAGTACCAGCACTTCGTGGTCGACGAGTACCAGGACGTGAGCCCGCTCCAGCAGCGCCTCCTGGAGCTGTGGCTCGGCGACCGCGACAACCTCTGCGTCGTTGGCGACGCCAGCCAGACGATCTACTCGTTCACCGGCGCCACCCCCGACCACCTGCTGAACTTCCGCACCCGCCACCCGGGCGCCACCCTCGTCAAGCTCGTCCGGGACTACCGCTCGACGCCCCAGGTCGTCCACCTCGCCAACGGCCTGCTCTCCCAGGCCGTCGGCCGTGCCGCCGACCACCGCCTCGAACTGGTCTCGCAGCGCGAGCCCGGCACCGAGCCCGTCTACACGGAGTACGCGGACGAGCCCGCCGAGGCCGAGGGCGCCGCCCGCCGCATCCGCGCCCTGATCGCCGACGGCGTCCCCGCGGGCGACATCGCGATCCTGTTCCGCACGAACTCCCAGTCGGAGATCTACGAACAGGCCCTGGCCGACCTGGGCATCCCCTACCTGCTGCGCGGAGCCGAGCGCTTCTTCGAGCGCACCGAGGTCCGCGAGGCGGGCGCGGCCCTGCGCGGCGCCGCCCGCTTCGGCGGCAACGACACCCTCCTGGACGACATGGTCGACCTGCCCTCGCAGGTGCGGGCCGTGCTCTCCACCAAGGGCTGGACGACCAAGGCGCCCGCGGGCTCCGGCGCGGTCCGCGACCGCTGGGAGTCCCTGGCCGCCCTGGTGCGCCTCGCCGAGGACTTCGCCGCGGCCCGGCCCGAGGCCACCCTCGCCGACCTCGTGGCCGAGCTGGACGAGCGCGCCGCCGCACAGCACGCGCCCACCGTCGAGGGCGTCACGCTGGCCTCCCTGCACGCGGCGAAGGGCCTGGAGTGGGACGCCGTGTTCCTCGTCGGCCTGGCCGAGGGCATGATGCCGATCACGTACGCCAAGACCGCCGAGCAGGTCGAGGAGGAGCGCAGGCTCCTGTACGTGGGCGTGACCCGCGCCCGCGTCCACCTCTCCCTGTCCTGGGCCCTCTCACGGTCCCCGGGGGGCCGCCCCAGCCGCCGGGCCAGCCGCTTCCTCGACGGCCTGCGCCCCGGCTCGGGCACCGCCGCGGGGGCGCGCGCGGCGGGCGGACCCGGTGGCATCGAGCGCGGCACCGGCCGGAGCGGGGAGCCCGGTGAGGCCGGAGCGCCCCGGGAGCGCCGCCGCGGCGGCCGCAGCCCCGCGCGCTGCCGTGTCTGCGGCCGCACCCTCACCGACGCCGGTGAGATGAAGCTCATGCGCTGCGAGGGCTGCCCGTCGGACATGGACGAAGGGCTCTACGAACGGCTCCTCGAGTGGCGATCGGGTCAGGCGCGGCGCCTGGGACAGCCCCCGTTCTGCGTCTTCACGGACAAAACCTTGATCGCCATCGCGGAGGCCGTGCCGGAGGACGAGGGTGAGCTGGCCCGCATCCCGGGCGTCGTCGTCCGCAAGCTGCGTCACTTCGGCGCCGACGTCCTCGCTATCTGTGCAGGTCAGGAGCTTGCGGAGGACGACGAGGCGAACTGATTCAAACTCGTCGAAAAAATAGTTTGCGCATGCGCAAGGAAGACCCATAGGTTCTTAAGCACGGGAACGGCGGCTTCTCCGAAGCCCTGGTCCCGTGCTGTACTTGTCAGTCCGAGGAACGGTTTCGGCCGCTCCCCTAGACGCCGAGAGGAGGCGATTCCAGTGATCAGCAACAACGAGAGCTTCATCAGCACCGTCAAAATGACCGATCGCTCGGTCGTCGCTTCCTGCCTGCTCGGCTTCTCGAACCAGGGCACCGGTCTGTCCGTCGGCAACGCCGCTCCGTCTCTCGGCAGCGCCGCCGTGCGTCCGGCCGCCCCCGCCCTGCCCCTGTCGGGTCTTGAGATCCGCGAGGGCAATGAGCGACCGACCAAGGCATCGGAAGCAGTAGCGACGGCACAGGCACAGGCCTATGTCTTCGCGGCAGCCGGTGCCGGATTCCGGAACAAGACGCAGCAGCACCACACGATGTGGGCCTTCCGTGGGCTCGAACCCTGGAGTGATCCAGTCTGATCTCGATCAGACCGGCGCCTTCAGGGCCGCGGAACCCCACCCGGGATCCGCGGCCCTTCTGTTTTCCCCAGAACCGGGAGACAGAGCGAAGGGGCTGAGCAAGACCCGGTACCAGCCGCCAACCGGCCGACCCAGGCCGGCACGACCAGACGAGGAAAACACCACCGTGCAACTCGAAGCGCACGCCCCGTCCGTACCGCCTTCAGACACTCTCCCGCCGCCCGCACCCACGGAGGACCCGACCTTGACTCCCCTCACCGCGCTCACCGCGCTCGACGACGCCATCGAGAACCTCGGCGTACCCGTCCCCTGCCGTGCCTACGACCCGGAGGTCTTCTTCGCCGAGTCCCCGGCCGACGTCGAGTACGCCAAGTCCCTCTGCCGTACCTGCCCGCTGATGGAGGCCTGCCTGGCCGGCGCCAAGGAGCGGCGTGAGCCGTGGGGCGTCTGGGGCGGCGAGCTCTTCGTCCAGGGCGTGGTCGTGGCCCGCAAGCGGCCGCGTGGCCGTCCGCGGAAGAACCCGGTCGTGGCATGAGTACCGCCGGAACGATCGATCGCCCCATGACGCACGACCCCAAGAAGCAGGCCCCGATGAAGGCACCCACGAGCGAGCCCAGTGGCTCCGCCATCTCAGACTTCACCACCACCGGCGCGACCGGCTCGCGCCAGAACAGGACCCGCGAAATGCAACTCATCCCAGAAGCCCTGGCCCGTGCGCATATGCACGAACGCCTGCGTGAGGCCGAGGAGCACCGCCCGGCCGCGCGCCTGATCGCGGCTCGCCGCATGCAGCGCCGCGCCGAGCGCGCGTCCCTGCGCGCGAGGCGTGCCCTCGCCATCGCGGTCATGCAGTAGTCCCGCAGCTCCGCGAATCCGCGAGAACCGGTGCGGCCGCGCCAGAGCGGCCGCACCGGCAGGCACGACACGCACGGCGGCCCGGGACGCGCGCAGCGCCCGGGGCACCGGCACAGACGAAGCTCACCGGAGCTTCACGGAAGTACACCGCGGGGGCCGGTCCGAACGGACCGGCCCCCGCGGTGCGTTGTGCGCACCGATCTTCTGGTGGCGGCGATAAGGTCGCCGCGTGGACCAGCAGCCTCCTGAACCTGCGGACGCCCGGCACGACGTCAAGAACGGCCACGACGTCAAGAACGACATCGAGAGCGTCGTGTGCTCCCGCTGCGGCACAGTCGCCGACGGCTCGCCCCCGACATGGATCTGCTCCGTGGAGAACGGCGCCCGGCACTACTTCTGCGACACCTGCTCCCGGGACAACATCCGGGCGATCGAGGGGCGGCTCGACTCTGCCTGGTGGTGAGCCACCCCTCCGCTCGATGGCACACCCGCCCGCCTCGGCTCAGCCTTGGTGCGCCGCCACGTGAGGCTGGTACCCGAGATCGACGCCCTGCGGCACACCCGTGGCGCGCAGCGCGTCCAGCAGATCCGGGAGCTGGGGCGGCCACAGCGGCTCGGGGGCTTCGGCCAGCTCCCGCGGGGTCCACCAGCGCCAGCGCAGGATGCCGTCCTCGGCATGCGCGGCGGCGGCCTCGGGCGTAGGGGCGCGCCGTGGCCCGCGGGCCACGTAGATGTGCTCGTGCTGACGTACCGGCACACCCGCGCGGGTGAAATCGTGCTCCCAGGTGCACAGCAGGGCTCCGGGCCGCACGTCCGTCCAGCCGGTCTCCTCGCGCAGTTCGCGCAGCACGCCCTCCCTCGGCAGCTCGTCCGGATCAAGGCCGCCGCCGGGCATGGCCCAGTGGACACCCACTTCCTCGTTGTCGTACCCGAAGAGGAAGACCGCGTCGTCCGGGGCGATCACCGCAACCCGCGCCGCGCGCCGGGGTGTTCTGCGCACGGTCATGCCTCCGCCACCGCCTCCTCCACGCCCTCATCCGCCGGGCCCGCCGCCAAGTCGGCTTCCTCCTCGACGTCCTGGGCGACGAATCCCGGCAGCCACTCCTCCAGTTCCTCCCGCATCCGCACCGTCGCGCCCAGCTGACACAGGACCCCGATGGTGCTGAGCGTCACGCGGTGGATCAGGAGATACGACGGAGGGAGGTTCAGCCGCTTGCCCAACTGGTGGGCGGGGGAGCGGGGGTCGGCCACCCGGGCCGCCTGGCTGCGCATCCAGCCACGGGTGAACGTGAACTCCTCCGCCACCGCGGGCTCGATGATCGGCAGCAGATAGTCGAGGACGGCCTCCGGCTCCAGGTCGACCGTCTCCTTGACGAAGCCCTCCTCGCACAGCATGTCGTAGACCGCGTCCGCCTCGCCCTCGACGGTCATCCGCAGCGAGTCGCCGATCGTTGGGGGCAGTCCGCCGGGCAGCCGGTCCACCGTGCCGAAGTCGAGGACGCCGAGCCGCCATTCGCCCTTCTCGCCGGTCAGCAGCCGGAAGTTGCCCGGGTGCGGGTCGGCGTGCAGCAGGCCTGTGCGGGCCGGCCCCGAGAAGAGGAAGCGCGTCAGGAGCTGGCCGGCGCGGTTCTTCTGCTCCTGCGTCCCCTCCGCGATCACCTCCGACAGCGGCACCCCGTCCATCCACTCCGTCACCAGGACCTGCTCGCTCTGGTGGACCACGTCCGGCACCACGACATCCGGGTCGTCCGCGAACTCCTCGGCGTGGGCGCGCTGGGCCTGTGCCTCCAGGCCGTAGTCCAGCTCCTCGGAGACGCGGTCGCGCAGTTCGGCGATGAGCGGCTTGATGTCCATGCCCGGGATCAGCGGGCCGAGGACCCGGGCGAAGCGGCTCAACTGGTTCAGGTCCGAGAGCAGCGCCTCGCCCGCGCCCGGATACTGCACCTTCACCGCGACATCGCGGCCGTCCTCCCACACCGCCCGGTGCACCTGGCCGATCGAGGCCGCCGCCGCGGGCTTGTCCTCGAACTCCTGGAAACGATCACGCCAGTCCGCCCCGAGCCGCTCCGCGAGCACCGCGTGCACCGTGCGCGTCGGCATCGGCGGCGCCGCTTCCTGAAGCTTCGTCAGCGCCGCCCGATAGGGACCCGCCACCTCTTCCGGGAGCGCCGACTCGAAGACGGACAGCGCCTGCCCGAACTTCATGGCGCCGCCCTTCAGCTCGCCGAGGACCTTGAACAGTTGCTCCGCCGTGCGCTGTTGCAGCTCCCGGCCGACGATCTCCGCCGACTTGCCGCCGATGCGTTTGCCGAGCCCCCAGGTCGCCCGCCCGGCGAAGCCGAGCGGCAGCGCGGCCAGCTTGGCGGTACGGGTGACCGCCTTCCGGGGAAGATCAGACATGCGCCCCTCCAAATCCCAGACAGCCGCGCCCTTTCGGACGCTTACTCGGCCATTGTCTCGTGCGGCTCTCGATCCACGGAGGCGCGCTCCCCCTTTACTTGCTCACTCGCCCCACAGGGGCACGAACGATGCGTCCGCGCGCGGTGTCTGCGCCAGTCGAAGCCGGGCGTCGAGGTCTCCCAGCGCGCCCCCGCGAGGGCCGGCTCCGCCCCGTCGAGGAAGGCGAGCGCGTGCGCGGCGGCCAGCCCCGCGACCGTCGCCGCGAGGGCCAGGTCACAGGCCGGGACCTGGCGGCGACGGCCCGAGCGCCACTGGGCCAGCATGCGCGGCCAGGCCGCGTCGGCGTCGGCGCGGTCCAGGGCGAGGCAGCCCGCGCAGGCGGTCGCGCCGGGCAGGACCAGCGGGCCGACCACGCCTGTGCCCTCGATCACCCCGGCGTACAGATGCGGGGTCCCCGCAGCGATCAGGGGCTCGGCGGCGGCCGGGTCGGGAGCGAAGGCGTCCAGGCCGTCGCGCGGGGCGAGGACGACCAGGGACCAGGCACGCTCGCCGTCGCCCCGGTCCTCGGGGTGGCGGGGCGGACGTCCGGGCGCCGCGCGCCGTGCGGCCGTTCTCGCGGCGGCGTCCCTTCGCTGTCCCACCGAATCCGGCGGCACCCCGCCCGGAGCGACGTCCCACGGCTCGACACAGCCGCCGTCCATCACATCGACCTCGCCGACCCCCGCCCCGGACAGGACCGAGGCGACGACCGCCCCCACCCGGCCGCCGCCCTTGACGCGCACGCGGGTGGCCCGGCGCGCGGCCATCGTGCGGACGGCCTGGTTCGGCTCCGGGGTGACGACCGACAGCGCGGCGAGGTCGGGGCGCAGCCGGTCCATCACGTCCGTGCGGGCGCGCAGGGCGTCGGCCGCCGGGCCCCCGCCTGTCGCGTCGTCGAGCAGTCCGGCGCGGGCCAGCCGGTGCAGGAGCCGGTCCACATGGCCGTCCGGCAGTCCTATCCGCTGTCCCTCCGCGCGCAGCAGGGGCAGCCCGCGGGTGCCGTCGAGGAGAGAGAGGAAGCTGCCCGTCGCGGTGTCCACGGGCCCGAGGACCCGGGCGTGTGCCCGCGTCGCCCCGAACTGGACGGTGTTCAGGTCGCGCCAGCCCCGGCGCAGGCTCGGTTTCAGGATCGGATGCATCGTTCGGCCCCCCGTCGGTCCGGCCGGACGTCGTGGTCGTCGTCGTTCGGCCGCTCGAATGCCAGAATGCCCGGCCCGCGCCGGACGTGCGCGCGGTTGTCCACAGGCGCTGAGTACTTGTCGTACTAATGCAGCGCATGGGGAGTGGATCGGGACCGAACCGTCCCGGAGGCGGGACTTCCCCCACGCCAAGCGGGTAACGTCATGGCGTGCCCGCCGACCCACTGCATCGCGGAAGCCCACAGCGCAGCGCGACCAGCCCGCCGCCATCAGGCTCGGCGGCGAGCGCGGTCGAGGTGCGAAGGAGCGCCCGCCGCCGCAGAACGGTCTCGGCGTACCGGGAGGGCGACCGGACCGTCGTCCTGATCCCCGCCCGGATGTCCGAGGCGGAGGAGCAGCGCTGGGTGGGCGTCATGCTGGACAAGCTGGCGGCACAGGAGAGCAAGCGGGTCCTGGGCGACAGCGAGCTGTCCGAGCGGGCCCTCAGGCTGTCCGAGCAGTTCTTCGACGGCCGGGCCCGGCCCAGCTCCGTTCGCTGGGTGACGAATCAGAACACCAGGTGGGGCTCGTGCACGCCGTCGGAGGGCAGCATCCGGCTCTCCCACCGGCTGCAGGGCATGCCCGAGTACGTCGTGGACTACGTCCTGCTCCATGAGCTCGCGCACCTCCTCGTGCCCGGGCACGGGCCCCGGTTCTGGCGCCTCCTCGACGCGTATCCGCGCACCGAGCGGGCCCGGGGCTACCTCGAAGGGGTGGTCGCGGCGGACCGGCTGCCGCACCTTCCGGCTGCTCGCGAGGAGTGAGGGGCGCCTGGTGCGCCGGTTGTGTACCGGGTCTGTACCGACGTCGTCCACTGTCGGACGGAGCGGTTAGCCTGGCGCGACGCAACCACTCGGGATGGGGGACGGTCGTTACGTATGGCCAGGGAATTCCAACGCGGCCACAAGGCCAGGATCAGTGACCTCACCGCGGGGACCGATCTGTACGTAGGCGTGCACATCGCTGCCCCAGGGGTGACCTTCGACATCAGCTGCTTCGGCCTCGACGCGAGTGAGCGGCTGTCGGACGACCGTTACTTCATCTTCTTCAACCAGCCGAAGTCTCCGGAGGAGTCGCTTCAGCTCCTGGGCGCCCAGGCCGGTGACGACGAGTCCTTCCGCGTCACGCTGGACCGGATCCCGCCGCAGATCCAGAAGCTGTCGTTCACCGCGGCGATCGATGGCGCCGGGCAGATGTCGCAGCTCGCCTCCGGGTACATCCGGATCGTGGCCGGCGGCGAGGAAGTGGCCCGGTACTCCTTCAACGGCTCGGAGTTCTCCACCGAGCGCGCCCTGATGCTGGGCGACTTCTACCTGAAGGACGTCTGGCGCTTCGCCGCGATCGGGCAGGGCTTCGACGGCGGCCTCGACGCGCTGATCAGGAACTTCGGCGGCGAGGTCGCCGAGGAAGAGCCCCCGGCCCCCGAGCCGCAGGCCGCCCCCGGCTTCGCGCCGCCCGCCGGCGGTGCCGCGCCTGCCGCCGCGGCGCCGCCCGCGTTCGGCGCGCCCGCGGGTCCCGCCACGCCGCCCCCGGCGCCGGTTCCGGCTCCCGCGCCCGACCCCGCTCCCGCCCAGCACTTCGCGCCCCCCGGCGGTGCGACCCCGCCGCCCGCCCCGGCCCCCGACCCCTCGGTGCACGCCGCGCAGACCATCGTCGCGCCGCTCAACCAGCCGGGCGGCGCCGTCCCGCCCCCGCAGGCCCCGAGCCCGTACGGCCAGCCGGGCCAGACGCCGCCCCCGCCGCCGGGCTACGGCCAGCAGCCCTCCGCGCCCCTGCCGCCCGGCTACGGCCAGCCCTCGGCACCGCCCCCGCCGGGCTACGACCAGCAGCAGCCCTCGGCCCCCCTGCCGCCCGGCTACGGCCAGCAGGCCGCCGCGCCCGCGCCGCCCGGCTACGGCCAGCCGCCGGGGGCGCCCATGCCTGGCCAGGTCCCCGGCCAGGCCCCGGCCCCGTTCGGCCAGGCAGCCCCGGGCGGAGTCCCGCAGGGCGCCCCGCAGACCGCCGGTGTGGCCGCCGCGCTCCAGAAGTACCGCGAGGCGGGCACGGGACAGCGCTGGACGCAGCAGAACGAGAAGCTGGTCCGCGTCGACCTCGGTGTCGGCGCCCAGCCGGTGCTCGCCCGCCAGGGCAGCATGGTGCTCTACCAGGGCAAGGTCGAGTTCGGCTACAAGGGCGCGGGCTTCCAGGGCCGCATCGTCGGCAACGCGACCGGTCAGGAGATGCAGCTCATGCGCTGCTCCGGACGCGGCCAGGTCTTCCTCGCGGAGGAAGGCACGCACCTGCACCCCATCGAGCTCCAGGGCGACGCGATCTGCGTCTCCGCGGAGAACGTCCTCGCCTTCGACGAGACGCTGCAGCACGAGGTGCGCCGCATCGAGGGTCACGGGATCCCCGGTGGCGCGCTGTTCGTCATGCAGTTCCAGGGGACCGGCACGGTCGTCGTGAAGACGCACGGCATGCCCGTCGTGCTGCCGGTCACGCCGACGACGTTCGCCGACTGCCACGCCGTGGTGGCGTGGTCGGCGGCCGCCCAGGCCATCGTGTCCAGCCAGGTCAGGCTGCGCGGCAACGCGTCCGCGGGCTTCACGGGAGAGAGCGTGAACCTCCAGTTCCGTGGCGCGCCCGGCAATTTCATCGTCGTCCAGCCGTTCGAGGTCTGAGGGAGCCCGTCATGAACCAGCAGCTCGCGGGCTTTGCCCCGGCACCCGTCGCCGCCCGCATGGAGAACCACGGCCACCACATGGTCAAGGTCGCCATGCAGACCGGGAACGACCTCCTCGCGCGCGTGGGGTCGATGGTCGCCTACGAAGGCTTCGTGCAGTACGAGCCGAACCCGCCCGCCGTCCGCCAGATCGCGCGCGACTGGATCACCGGCGAGGGCGCCCCCCTGATGAAGTGCTCCGGAGACGGCCTGCTCTACCTCGCCGACTACGGAGCCGATGTCGTCATCATCAACCTGGCGGGCGACTCGCTCTCCGTGAACGGCACCAACCTGCTCGCCTTCGACGCGAGCCTCCAGTGGGGTGTCGAGCGGGTCAAGGGCCTGGCGAAGTTCGCCGGGCAGGGCCTGTGGAACATCAAGGTCTCCGGCCAGGGCTGGGTGGCGCTGACCTCCCGCGGCACGCCGATCGTCGTCGACTGCGGCCGCGGCGAGGACGAGACGTACGTGGACCCGGACGCGCTGATCGCCTGGTCGCCGAACCTGAAGGTGAAGGGCAAGCGCAGCTTCAGGGCCGGCTCCCTGATCGGGCGCGGCAGCGGCGAGGCCTACCAGATGGGCTTCTCCGGAGAGGGCATCGTCGTCGTACAGCCCAGTGAGGACAGCACCGACCGCCTCCGGATCCGGAGCTGAGGGGGAGCAACACACCATGCAGAGCTCGCTTTTCGCGCATGCTGAGCAGCAGACTCAGGAGCGCTACTCCGTCCAGAACCCGCAGCTCCTGCGGGTCGCCCTGGAGGGCCACGACGACGTGCTCGCCCGCAAGGGCTCGATGGTCGCCTACCAGGGGCTCATCGAGTTCGACGCCGAGTTCCAGAGCCGGGGCCAGCAGCGCGCCCGCGCGCACACCGGCGAGGGCCTGGACCTGATGCGCTGCCACGGGCAGGGCACCGTCTACCTCGCGAACCTCGCGCAGTACATCCACCTGGTGGACGTGGACCAGGACGGCCTGACGGTGGACAGCGCCTATGTCCTCGCCATGGACTCGTCCCTCACCCACCAGGTCATCGCGGTGGACAGCCAGTACGGCATCTCCGGCTCCGGGAAGTACCAGCTCAACATCACCGGGCGCGGCAAGGTCGCCCTGATGACGTCGGGCCAGCCGCTGATGCTCCAGGTCACCCCGGACCGGTACGTCAACGCCGACGCGGACGCGATCGTCGCCTGGTCCAACGGGCTGCGGGTGCAGATGCAGGCCCAGACGCACTCCTCGGGCGTCTGGCGGCGCCGCGGCAACACCGGCGAGGGCTGGGAGCTCAGCTTCATGGGCCAGGGCTACGCCCTCGTCCAGCCCAGCGAGATGCTGCCGCCGCAGCACGCCAACATCGGGCAGGGCGCGCGTGCCCAGTTCGGCATGGGGCAGCAGGGTGCCCGGGGGCAGAACCAGGGCAACGTCTGGAACTGAGCGTGTCCCCGGGACGGGGATCATGAGCAGGTCGTGGGGAACTGCGGGCCAGTTGTGGCTGGTCGCGCAGTTCCCCGCGCCCCTTTCAGGGGCATACGTCCGCTACAGGCGTGCCCTGGTCGCCTCGACGAGTCGCACGACCGATTCGTCGGCCACGTCCGCCACCTCGCCGTAGGCGAACCAGCGCAGGTCCAACGATTCGTCGCTGATCGCCTCGGTCGCGTCCGCCGGGGCCAGCGCGGCGTACTGCACGTCCAGGTGCTGGGTGCACGGGCCGGGGATCGGGTGCCGGTCGAGGCGGACCGGGCCACCGGGCAGCAGCGACAGGCCCGGGACGCCCGACTCCTCGGTGGCCTCGCGCAGCGCGGCGGCGGCCAGGGAGGCGTCGCCCGGCTCGCAGTGGCCGCCCATCTGGAGCCACATCCGCAGCTTCTTGTGCAGCGTCAGCAGCACGCGCCCGCGCGACGGGTCGATCACCAGGGCGCTGGCCGTCACATGCCCGTCCGTGCAGGCCTTCCACAGGCCGTCCTCGGGGTGCGCGGACAGGTGGTCCAGGTAGTACTGGCGGAGCTCTTCCTGGTTCTCGTAGGCCTTCAGTACGAGAACGGCGTCGTCGTGCAGGCTCACTTGCCGTCGTCGTCCTTGCCCTCGCCGGAGCCGCCCTCGGCCGGGCCGCCGTCCGTGGCGTCGCCCTTCTTGAGGTCCGGCTTGCCGGACGTGCCGCCGCCCGCGGCCTCGCCGAGCATCTTGTCCAGCTCGGAGAAGTCCAGCTGCTCGCGGTGCACGAAGCCGTCCGGGTCGTCCAGGTCCGACGCCGTCGGGAGCATGTCCGGGTGGGCCCACAGGCCGTCACGGCCGTCCACACCGCGCGCGTCCGTGAGCGAGGCCCACAGGCGCGAGGCGTCCCGCAGGCGGCGCGGGCGGAGCTCCAGGCCGATCAGGGTGGCGAAGGTCTGCTCGGCGGGGCCGCCGGTGGCCCGGCGCCTGCGCAGCGTCTCGCGCAGCGCGTCCGCGGACGTCAGACGGGGCTTGGCCGCCGCGTGCACGACCGCGTCCACCCAGCCCTCGACGAGCGCGAGAGCGGTCTCCAGGCGGGCGAGGGCGGCCTTCTGCTCGGCCGTGTCCTCGGGCTGGAACATGCCCTGCTGGAGCGCCTCCTGCAGCTGCTCCGGGTTCTGCGGGTCGAACTGGCCGACGACGTCCTCCAGCTTGGAGGTGTCGACCTTGATCCCGCGCGCGTACCCCTCGACGGCGCCGAACAGATGCGAGCGCAGCCACGGCACGTGCGCGAAGAGGCGCTGGTGGGCCGCCTCGCGCAGGGCGAGATACAGGCGCACCTCCTCCATCGGCACGCCGAGGTCCTTGCCGAACGCCTCCACGTTCACCGGCAGGAGCGCGGCCTTGCCCGCGGGGCCGAGGGGGAGCCCGATGTCCGTCGAGCCGACGACCTCGCCCGCGAGGACGCCGACGGCCTGGCCGATCTGCTGGCCGAACATGGCGCCGCCCATGGAGCGCATCATGCCGATCAGCGGGCCCGCCATGGCCTGCATCTCGTCCGGCAGGACGTCGCCCATGGCGAGGCCGACCCGCTCGGCGACCGGGTCGACGAGCTCCTTCCAGGCCGGCAGGGTCGCCTCGACCCACTCGGCGCGGCTCCAGGCGACGGCGCTGCCCGAGCCCGACGGCAGGGACGTCGCGTCGTCCAGCCACAGGTCGGCCAGGCGCACGGCCTCCTCGACCGCGGTCCGCTCGGCGGGGCCGACGCTCGCGTCCTTGGTGCCGTCCGCCGTGCCCTGGGAGACGGTCTGGCGGGCGATGTCCTTGGCCATGTCCCAGTTCACGGGACCGCCCTCGTACGAGAGCATCTGGCCGAGCTGCTGGAACGCGGCCCCCAGGTCGTTCGGATTCATCGATCCGAACATCGCGGCGAAGGGGTTGTCACCCCCCGCGCCGCCCGCTCCCAGCGGCCCGAAGCCGAACGGGTTGGCAGGGCCGCCGGAACCCTGTCCCCCTCCGGGGGTGTCCTTCTTCTTGCCCTCGTCGCCGTTCTCCGGCTCCTCCGGCGGAAGGCCGAATCCGAATGGGGTGTCACTCACGGGGTTCCTCGGCTCGTAAGGCCACCGGATCTTGGGTCCGGCGGCGGCTGCCCGACAACACCACCCAGCGTAGACACCGCGGCGGGTTCGGGCCTCGGTGCTCCGCCGCCCCGGGGGCTGCGGCAGGATGGTGCCACCTGGTACGTACGCGTCAGTTTGCGTCTGTACTGAAGACAACCGCTGGAGACGCCCGGTGAGTTCCCCAGATCCACAGGTTCGCGCAGCGCGAAACCCCGAAGACCCGACGCCGCCAGAGGCAGGCGGAGGGCCGGACTCCGAGACGGCGCAGGAGACGGCACCCGCTGTGGTGCCGCTGCGCGACGGCTCGCCGTCCGCCTCCCCGTCCTCCTCGCGCGGCCCCGTCGTCGCCGTCACCGGCGCGGCCGCGGGCGTGGGCGCGCTCCTCACCGAGCGCCTGGCCGCGTCCGAGGAGATCAAGCAGGTCGTGGCCATCGACGAGCGCCGCGGTGAGTGCGCACGGGCGCAGTGGCACATCCTCGATGTCCGGGACCCGGCCATCGCCGAGAAGCTGCGCGGCGTGGACGTCGTCGTGCACCTGGCGCTCGACCTCGACCTGGAGACCGACGCCGCCGCCCGCACCGCGTACAACGTGCGCGGCACACAGACCGTCCTCACCGCGGCCGCCGCCGCGGGCGTCCACCGGGTCGTCCTGTGCACCTCCGCGATGGTCTACGGAGCGCTCGCCGACAACGAACTGCCCCTCTCCGAAGACGCCGAATTGCGGGCGACCGCGGAGGCCACGGGCGTCGGTGACCTCCTGGAGATCGAGCGGCTCGCCCGCCGGGCGCCGCGCGCGCATCCCGGTCTGAACGTCACCGTGGTGCGGCCCGCGATCCTCGTCGGCGGCACCGACACCGCGCTGACCAGGTACTTCGAGTCGCCTCGGCTGCTGGTCGTGGCCGGGTCGCGGCCGGCCTGGCAGTTCTGCCACGTCGACGATCTGTGCAGTGCGCTGGAGTACGCCGTCGTGGAGAAGGTCGACGGGGATCTGGCCGTCGGGTGCGACGGGTGGCTGGAGCAGGAGGAGGTCGAGGAGCTGAGCGGGATCCGGCGCATGGAGCTGCCGTCCGCCGTCGCCCTCGGGGCCGCGGCCCGGCTCCATCGGATCGGGCTCACGCCGTCCCCGGCGGGGGATCTCGCCTACACGATGTACCCGTGGGTCGTCAGTGTCAGTCGGCTGCATGATGCCGGGTGGCGGCCGCAGTGGACCAACGAAGAGGTGCTCGCGGAGCTGCTTGAGGAGGTCGCCGGGCGGCGGACTGTTGCCGGGCGGCGGCTGGGGCGCAAGGACGCGACGGCTGCGGGGGCCGCGGGGGCGACGGTTGCTCTGTTGGGTACGGCTGCGTTGGTGCGGCGCGCTCGGAAGGCCCGGCGGCGGCTTTAGCGCTCCGCCGGGTCGGGGTACTGCCCCCGGAGGGGGCATCGGCGGTCTGTAGGGACGTCCAGCGGTCTGTAGGGACGTCCAAGGGAAGGGTGGCCGGGACGGGGGAAACGGCTATTCCTGGATGTCAGTGGTGTGGGGCACGATGGGTTCATGGCGCGTAATCCGATGGACCACCCCGGTGAGCAGGCTGCTGCCGAGCCGATTCGGCTGCTGGCGATCCGGGACACCCCGCTCTCGCTCGACGAGGTCTTCCAGGCCGTCGGGGACGACTCCGCGGGCGGGACGGCGCTGTTCGTCGGGACGGTGCGCGACCACGACGGCGGCGCCGACGTGGACGAGCTGGGGTACTCAAGCCACCCCAGCGCCGAGGCCGAGCTGCGCCGCGTGGCAGAGAAGGTCGTCGCCGACTTCCCCGTGCGCGCCCTGGCGGCCGTGCACCGGGTCGGTGACCTCGCCGTGGGCGACCTCGCGGTCGTGGTCGCGGTGTCCTGCCCGCACCGGGCCGAGGCCTTCGCGGCCTGCCGCAAGCTGATCGACGACCTCAAGCACGAGGTGCCGATCTGGAAGCACCAGCGGTTCTCCGACGGCCAGGAGGAATGGGTGGGCGCGTAGCGCTGTGGTGAGGGGCGTAGGCCAGGGGGCTCCGGTTGCGTAACCCGACCCCTGCCGTGAGCGTTGACGGAGCGGATGGTTAATCTGCTGATCAGTCAGTTTTGGTCGCTCATGGGGTCGGGAGGTCGACGTGGCGTCGCTTGCCTGGTTGCTGATTCCGCTTCTGGCGGCGGTCGGTGCCGGTCTGTGGGCCGTTTGGGCCAACCGGAACCGCAAGAGCGGCAGGACCGGTGACATCAGCGAGCTGAACGGCTACGCGGCGTTCCGCGAGGCGATGGAGAAGTCCCACTCGGGCTCCGACACCCCCGCCTGATCCCCACCCGATCCCTGGCGCGCCCGCGCCCGATCCCGTACGGACGCCCCAGGGATGCACCCACAGGACCGTCCCGTACTGTCGTTCCATGCCACGCCGCACTGCGACGATGCTCGCCTCCACCCTGATGCTGATCGCGCTGCTCTGCGCCGGAGTGCTCATCAAAGTGCCGTACTCGGAGATGTCACCGGGCCCGACGGTGAACACCCTGGGGGACCACGACGGCGAGCCGGTGCTGCAGATCTCGGGCCGCAAGACGTACCCGACGAGCGGTCACCTGAACATGACGACGGTCAGGGTGACCAGCGCCGACTACAAGATGAACCTCCCGGAGGCCGTGTACGGCTGGCTGGCGCACGACAACATCGTCGTGCCGCACGACACGCTGTACCCGAACGGCAAGACCGAGCAGCAGTCGACGCAGGAGAACGCGGAGGAGTTCAGCCAGTCCCAGGAGAGCGCCAAGGTCGCCGCCCTGAAGGAACTGAAGATCCCCGTGAAGTCCCAGGTGGTCGTCTCCACCGTCTACAAGGACAGCCCGGCCGAGGGCAGGCTGCACGCCGGTGACGTCATCAGGAGCGTCGACGGCGAGCCCGTGAAGCAGTTCACGGACGTCGCCGAGCTCGTCAGGAAGCACAAGCCCGGCGAGCAGGTCGTGTTCGGCATCGTCCCCGTCAAGGAGGCGGCCGCCGCGGAGAAGGCCGACAAGCGGCCGACCGCGACCGAGCAGGTGAAGATCACCACGACGAAGGCCGAGGACGACCCCAAGGTCGCGATGGTCGGCATCAAGGCCGGGACCGACCACACGTACCCGTTCACCATCGACATCAAGCTCGCCGACGTGGGCGGGCCGAGCGCCGGTCTTATGTTCGCCCTCGGCATCGTCGACAAGCTGACACCGGGCGACCTCACCGGCGGCAAGTTCGTCGCGGGCACCGGCACCATCGAGGACAACGGCAAGGTCGGACCGATCGGCGGCATCGAGATGAAGACCGTCGGTGCCCGCGACAAGGGCGCCGAGTACTTCCTGACGCCGAAGGACAACTGCGCGTCCGCCGCGAGCGACGTCCCCGACGGGCTCACGCTGGTCAAGGTGAACACCATCAAGGACGCCGTGAAGTCGCTCAAGGCCATCAGCGAGGGCGACACCGCCGACCTGCCGAAGTGCACCACCAAGGGCTGACCCGACAGCGGTGGCCGGGGCGGCCGACGCCGGCCCCGGCCACTTAACGCGCGAGCAGCGTCAGCGAGCCGCTCCGCGGACGGATCAGGAAGCTGCTCCGCCTGCTCCGGCTACTCCGCGAACGTCGCCGCCAGCGCCTCCGCGAGCCCCGGAACCAGGTCCGAGCCCGTGAGGACGTCCGTCGCCGCGTCCTTCTCGCGCAGCCGCAGCGCCGACTCGCGGGCGCCGTCACGCAGCACCGCGACGGTCATGCGGACCTCCTGGCGCTCGGGGTGCTTGGCCACCCACTTCGCGAGCTGCTTCTCGCTCATGCCCTCGGGGACGGAGGCCTCCGCGGACGGCGGGAGCATCAGGCGCTCCACGCTCAGGGCGCAGCCGGCGACCGAGTCGGGCCAGGCGATGGTGCCGAGGAACTCGTCGAGCGGGGAGCCCGCGGGCAGTTCCTCCTGCTCGATGGGGGTCAGGGGCGCCGCGGCCGCGGCGTCGGCCAGGCCGAGGCGGTCCGCCAGGGTCGGCTCCTGCACACGGAGCCGGGCGGTGTCGACGAGCGCGAAGAGCCGTGCGGGCTGATCCCAGCCGAGACCGGCGACATAGTCGTCGATTTCGAGCACTGCGCGGGTGAGGGGACTCGCGGCCATCGGTGGGCCGGAGGGGGAAACGTTGGGCATACCCAATATCCTGCCTCGTTCGGACCCGGGAACGGGAACTGAGTAAAGCATCGGTAAGTTGCATGAGTGGGCTCTACGATCGCGGGGCCCGTTTCAGCCAGCCACAGCTACAGCGAACTTCGAGGTGCGCACCTTGGCTTTCCAGATGCCGGACCGCGGCGGAGGCCCGACGGGGCCACGGATCAGAGTGGGCCGACCGTCCCGTCGTGTCCGGACCCTGCTCATGACGCTCGGCGTCCTGGCCGTCCTGGCCATGGCGTTCGTCATGTTCGCGGGATTCTGGACGGACTGGCTCTGGTACCGCTCCGTAGGCTATTCATCCGTCTTCACCACGACCCTGTGGACCAAGATCGGACTGTTCTTCGTCTTCGGTCTCATCATGGCGGCCGCGGTCGGCGTGAACATCTGGCTGGCGCACCGGCTGCGCCCGCCGCTGAGCGCCATGTCGATGGAGCAGCAGAGCCTCGACCGGTACCGGATGGCGATCGCGCCCTACAAGAAGTGGCTGCTGATCGGCATCACGGCCCTCGTCGGCCTGATCGCGGGCGCGTCCGCCGCCGGCCAGTGGCGCACCTGGCTGATGTGGGTCAACGGCGTCCCCTTCCACCAGAAGGACCCCCAGTTCCATCTGGACGTGTCCTTCTTCGCCTTCGACCTGCCCTGGTACCGCTTCCTGCTGGGCTTCGGCTTCGCCGCCGCGGTGCTCTCGGTGATCGCCGCAGCCCTGACCCACTACCTGTACGGCGGGCTGCGCATCACCAGCCCCGGCGGGCGGGCCACGGCCGCGGCCACCGGTCACCTCTCGGTGCTCATCGGCATCTTCGTGGCCCTGAAGGCGGTCGCCTACTGGCTCGACCGGTACGGCCTCGCGGTGAAGTCCAGTGACTTCAAGGCCACGGGCAACTGGACGGGCCTGCGCTACGTCGACGCGAACGCCTACCTGCCGGCGAAGACCATCCTGTTCTGCATCGCCGTCATCTGCGCGCTGCTGTTCTTCGCGACGCTGTGGCGGCGCACCTGGCAGCTGCCGGTCATCGGCTTCGGCCTGATGGTGCTCTCCGCGATCCTCATCGGCGGGCTCTACCCGGCCATCGTGCAGAAGTTCCAGGTCCAGCCGAACGAGCAGGCCAAGGAAGCCCCGTACGTCGAGAAGAACCTGGAAGCGACGCGTAAGGCGTACGACATCGGCGGCACCGATGTGAAGAAGTACCCGGGCGTGAGCAGCACCAAGGACACCTCGAAGCTGCGGGGTCCCGCGACCGACGCCGCCAGCTTCCGCCTGCTCGACCCGAACATCGTCTCGCCGACGTTCCAGCAGCTCCAGCAGATGAAGGCCTACTACGGCTTCCCGTCGAACCTGGACGTCGACCGCTACAAGGACAAGGACGGCAAGGAGCAGGACACCGTCGTCGGCCTGCGCGAGCTCGACCTGGACGGCGTCCAGAAGAACAACTGGATCAACGACCACTTCCGCTACACCCACGGCTACGGCGTCGTCGCGGCCAAGGGCACCGATGCGAAGGGATCGGGCGAGCCGGTCTTCACGGAGTCCGACCTGCCGTCGAAGGGCAGCCTGCCGCCGTACGAGCAGCGCATCTACTACGGCGAGAAGACCACCCAGTACTCCATCGTCGGCGGTCCGCAGAAGGAGATCGACTACTCGGACGACAGCGGCGAGAAGACGACCAGCTACAAGGGCAAGAGCGGCGTCAACCTTTCCAACCCGCTCAACAGGGCGGCGTACGCGGTGTCGTTCGGCGAGCCGCAGATGCTGTACTCCGGAGCGATCGGCGAGGGCTCGCGGATCCTGTACAACCGCACGCCCAAGGAGCGTGTCGAGGCGGTGGCCCCCTGGCTGACGATCGACGGTGACGCCTACCCGGCGGTGGTCGACGGCAAGATCCAGTGGATCGTGGACGCGTACACGACGACCAACGGCTATCCGTACGCCTCGCGCACCACGCTCGGCGACACCACGGCCGACTCGCTGACGGCGAAGAACAACCAGCGCGCGGTGGTGGCCCAGCAGAACCAGGTCAACTACATCCGCAACTCGGTGAAGGCGACCGTCGACGCGTACACCGGTGACGTCAAGTTGTACGAGTGGGACACCAAGGATCCCGTTCTGAAGACGTGGCGCAAGGCCTTCCCGGACACGGTCAAGGACAAGAGCGAGATCTCCCCGGCCCTGATGGACCACCTGCGCTACCCGCAGGACCTGTTCAAGGTGCAGCGCGAGCTCCTCACCCGCTACCACGTGAAGGACGCCGACACCTTCCTCAGCGGCAGTGAGGTGTGGGAGGTCCCGAGCGACCCGACGAACCAGACGTCCAGCGCGGTCCCGCCGTACTACCTGAGCATGAAGATGCCGGGTGCCAAACAGCAGGACTTCTCGCTGACGACGACGTTCGTGCCCAACAAGCGCAACAACCTCAGCGCCTTCATGGCGGTCAACGCGGACGCGCGGTCGCCTGACTACGGCAAGATGCAGATCCTGAAGATGCCGACGGACAGAACGGTCGACGGACCGAAGCTGGTGCAGAGCCAGTTCAACTCCGACAAGGACATCGCGGAACAGATCAGGCTCCTCAAGGGCGGCGACTCGGAAGTCGACTACGGCAATCTGCTGACCGTGCCCCTGGATGGCGGGCTGCTGTATGTGGAACCGGTCTACGTCAAGGGCGGCGGGCTCAAGTACCCACTCCTGAAGCGGGTCCTGGTCACCTACGGAGACAAGATCGCCTTCGAGAGCACCCTGGAGAAGGCCCTGAACGTGGTCTTCGGCACCGAGGGAGCGACACCGGTCGAGCCACCGGACAAGCCGGGCAGCGGTGAGAAGGACAAGCCCGACAAGCCGAAACCGCCGACGTCGGACAACCCCGCCCTCCAGAAGGCCATCGACGACGCCCAGAAGGCGATCGACGACGGCAAGGAAGCTCTCAAGAACGACGACTGGGAGGAGTACGGCAAGGCGCAGGAGAGGCTCCAGGAGGCACTGGAGCGCGCCGAGGACGCCCAGCCGAAGAAGAAGAGCGACAAGGGTGGCGACGGGAGCGGTTAAGGGCACCTCAGCAGGCCCGTAGCGCGCGACAGCGCACGGGCACCACCTCGCGCCGTGGTACGGTTGCAACACAACGGCGCGGGGTGGAGCAGCTCGGTAGCTCGCTGGGCTCATAACCCAGAGGTCGCAGGTTCAAATCCTGTCCCCGCTACTCACAGCGAAGGCCCGGATCCTCTAGAGGATCCGGGCCTTCGTCATGCGCCGGTGCGGTCCGGGTGAACAGGGCCTATACCGGTGGCCCATGCCATCGGTGTGGGGTTCGTGCGAAGAGTGGTCCGGGCGGGGGGAGTTGGGCAAAGCTGTGTTTCACTTATCTCTCTGTGGGCATGTCGACAAAACGCTGAAGTGACCTCACTGGCTGCGGTATACCAGGTGTACCCAGGTTGCAGGTGGTGCGACGATGGACGTTATGGGGGACAAGGCAACTCTGTTGGAGAGTGGGCGGTTTGCGCAGCCGGCCGAACGGGAGGATCCCGGGTCGGCCGCTGAGGAGATGCGGCACCGGATCGCGGCTGAGGCCGGAGACGTGGACGCGATGAGCGTTCTCGGCAGCCTGCTGCTGCGCCGCGGTGATCTCGACGGTGCCGAATCCTTGCTGCGGGCCGCGACCGCGGCCGGTGACCGTGCCGCCGCCAACAACCTCGGCGTCCTTCTGCATCAGCGTGGATATGTCGACGAAGCGGCAGGGTGGTGGCGCATCGCCGCCGTCGCCGGTTCCGCCGCCGCGGCACACGCGCTCGGCCGGCACCACCGCGAGCGCGGCGACGAGCCCGCCGCCGAGTACTGGCTCAGGCAGTCCGCCGAGCAGGGCCACACGCTGGGGGCGTACGCCCTCGCCGACCTCCTGGAGCACCGCGGTGACGTGGGCGCCGAGCGCTGGATGCGTACGGCGGCCGAGCGCGGCCACCGCGAGGCCGCGTACCGCCTGGCGCGGGTGCTCGACAAGCGCGCGGAGCGGGAGGGGCCCGGGGAGTCCGGAGTCCGGACCGGGACGGGTCTGCGCCCCGCGCTCTCCGGTCAGCCGGGTCAGCCTGTGCGCCCCGGCGCGGGCGCGCGGACCGACGGCGCGAAGCCCGGTCTCGTACGCCCCGACATGGGGGCGCGCATCGGCACCATGCGCCCTACCGGTGGTGCACGCGCCGGTGACGCGCGCTCTGACAACGGACGCAAGGAAGGTGTCCGAGCGGGCGGCGCCGAGGCCCGGCGCGGCGACCGCGGGCTCTCGCTCACCGACGAGGCCGAGCAGTGGTACCGCCAGGCGGCCGCGCGCGGACACCGCAGGGCCGCCCTGCACCTGGGCGCGATCCTGGAGCGGCGCGGCGACCTCAAGGAGGCCGGGCGCTGGTACCTGACGTCCGCCAAGGACGGCGAGGCGCGCGCCGCCTGCGCGCTCGCCTTCCTGCTCCGTGACGCGGGCGACGAGGAGAACGCCGCCGTGTGGTGGCTCAGGGCCGCCCAGGACGGCGACGGGAACGCCGCCAACGCCCTGGGCGCGCTGCACGCCGAGCGCGGCGAGACCCAGACCGCCGAGCGCTGGTACCGAGCGGCCATGGACGCGGGCGACAACAACGGCGCGTACAACCTCGGCCTGCTCTGCGCCGAGCAGAAGCGCACCGCGCAGGCCGACCAGTGGTACCGCCGCGCCGCCTACGCCGGGCACCGCGAGGCCGCCAACGCGCTCGCCGTGCTGCTGCTCCAGGGCGGCGACGCGGCGGGCGCGGAGCCGTGGTTCTCCAAGGCCGCGGAGGCCGGCAGCGTGGACGCGGCGTTCAACCTCGGGATCCTGTACGCGAGCCGGGGTGACGACACCGCGGCCCTCAAGTGGTACGAGCGGGCCGCCGCGGCCGGGCACACCGAGGCCGCCCTCCAGGTCGGCACGGCGCGGCTGCGCGACGGCGACGAGCGGGACGCGGAGCGGCACCTGCGGTGCGCGGCGGGCGGCGGCAGCGCGGAGGCGGCCTACCGGCTCGGCACCGTGCTCGACGCGCGGCGTCCGCCCGCGGGGCCGCCCGCGCTCGGGGAGCCCGCCGCGCAGAAGACCGAGTGCGAGGAGTGGTACGAGCGCGCGGCCGAGCAGGGGCACCGGCGAGCCCAGGTGCGGGTCGGGATGCTCGCCGCGGGCCGGGGCGACGTGGTCGAGGCCGCGCGCTGGTACCGGCTCGCCGCGGAGGCCGGGAGCCGGAACGGGGCGTTCAACCTCGGGCTGCTGCTCGCCAGGGAGGGCAGTGAGCCGGAGGCCGCGCTGTGGTGGACCCGGGCCGCCGACGCGGGGCACGGGCGGGCCGCGCTGCGGCTCGCGCTGCTGTACGCGCGGCGGGGGCAGCTCACCGAGGGGCGGGGTGGAGCAGCTCGGTAGCTCGCTGGGCTCATAACCCAGAGGTCGCAGGTTCAAATCCTGTCCCCGCTACTGAAACCGAAGGCCCGGAATCGTTCAGCGATTCCGGGCCTTCGGCATGTGCGCCGCGCGCCTGTGCGCGCCGAACGCGCGAAGGCCCGGCACCCACGGTGCCGGGCCTTCGTACGAGAAGAAGCGGGTCCTACGCCGTCGCCACGCAGTTCGGGCACACGCCCCGATACGTGACTTCCACGTCCGAGATCGTGAAGCCGAAGCGCTCCGAGTCGGGGAGCGCCGACAGCGGGTTCCCCGTCGGGTGCACATCGCGGATGGCGCCGCAGCGGGCGCACACCAGGTGCTGGTGCGGCCGGTGCGCGTTCGGGTCGTACCGCTTGGCTCTGCGGTCCGTCGAGACCTCGAGGACCTCGCCGAGCGAGACCAGCTCGCCCAGGGTGTTGTAGACGGTCGCCCGGGAGATCTCCGGCAGCTTGTCGACGGCGCGGGCGTGGACCTCGTCCGCCGTCAGATGCACGTGCTCTCCGTCGAGGACCTCGGCCACGACACGCCGCTGCGCGGTCATTCGCCAGCCGCGTCCGCGCAGTCGTTCCAACAGGTCACTCATGCAGCCAGCCTAACAGGCAAGGGGACCAGGTCCCGAACGGGTGTGACTTTGGATGCTTACTTGACTTAGACATTGTCTATCGTAGGATCGAGTTCGGCATAAGCCAAGGGACAGGACTTGCACCAAATGACGCAGGAGGCGCACGTGACGCAGGGACCCCTCACGACCGAGGCAGGCGCACCGGTCGCGGACAACCAGAACAGCGAGACCGCGGGCGTCGGCGGACCGGTCCTGGTGCAGGACCAGCTGCTGCTCGAGAAGCTGGCGCACTTCAACCGCGAGCGCATCCCGGAGCGCGTCGTGCACGCCCGGGGCGCGGGCGCCTACGGCACCTTCACGGTGACCGCGGACGTCACGAAGTACACGCGCGCCGCGTTCCTCTCCGAGGTCGGCAAGGAGACGGAGACCTTCCTCCGCTTCTCCACGGTGGCCGGCAACCTGGGCGCGGCCGACGCGGTGCGCGACCCGCGCGGCTTCTCGCTGAAGTTCTACACCGAGGAGGGGAACTACGACCTCGTCGGCAACAACACCCCGATCTTCTTCATCAGGGACGCCATCAAGTTCCCGGACTTCATCCACACCCAGAAGCGCGACCCGTACACGGGCTCGCAGGAGGCCGACAACGTCTGGGACTTCTGGGGCCTGAGCCCGGAGTCCACGCACCAGGTGACGTGGCTGTTCGGCGACCGCGGCATCCCGGCGTCGTACCGGCACATGGACGGCTTCGGCTCGCACACGTTCCAGTGGAGCAACGAGGCGGGCGAGGTCTTCTGGGTCAAGTACCACTTCAAGACGGACCAGGGGATCAAGAACCTGACCGCCGCGGACGCCGAGGTCCTCGCGGGCAAGGACCCCGACTCCCACCAGCGCGACCTGCGCGAGTCCATCGAGCGCGGCGAGTTCCCGTCCTGGACCGTGCAGGTGCAGATCATGCCGGCGGCCGACGCGGCGAAGTACCGCTTCAACCCCTTCGACCTCACCAAGGTCTGGCCGCACGCGGACTACCCGCCGATCGAGATCGGCAAGCTGGAGCTCAACCGCAACCCGGAGAACGTCTTCGCGGAGGTCGAGCAGGCCATCTTCAGCCCCGCCCACTTCGTGCCGGGCATCGGCCCGTCGCCGGACAAGATGCTCCAGGGCCGGCTGTTCGCGTACGGCGACGCCCACCGGTACAGGGTCGGCATCAACGCCGACCACCTCCCGGTGAACCGCCCGCACGCCACCGAGGCGCGCACCAACAGCCGGGACGGCTTCCTCTACGACGGCCGCCACAAGGGCGCGAAGAACTACGAGCCGAACAGCTTCGGCGGCCCCTTCCAGACGGACCGCGCGCTGTGGGCGTCCACGCCCGTCAGCGGCGGCACCGGCAACCACGAGACCCCGAGCCACGCCGAGGACGACGACTTCGTGCAGGCGGGCAACCTCTACCGACTGATGTCGGAGGACGAGAAGGCGCGCCTGATCGAGAACCTCGCGGGCAACATCGCGGGTGTCTCGCGCGACGACATAGCGGAGCGCGCCATCGACAACTTCCGCCAGGCGGACGGTGACTTCGGCAAGCGCCTGGAGACCGCGGTCCAGGCCCTTCGGGGCTAGCGCCCCTCCCCTTTTGCGCCTAAACCGGCGCCGCTCTCGCGGACCTGGTTCCTCGGCGTGGGGGTTGCTCAATTGATGGCTGCGGTTTCGTGCGGCGCCTGTGCGGATCTCATCCGCGCAGGCGCCGTTGTGCTCAGGCCAGAGCCGCCGCCTGGCGGCGTATCGGTGCCCAGCAGCGGATGATGTCCCGTACGGAGACGATGCCCACCGGCTCGTCGCCGTCGAGCACGATGAGGTGCCGGAACCCGCCGTGCGACATCGCGTCGGCGGCGTCCTCCAGGGTCCAGGTCGGCGCGGCGAAGACGACGTCGGTCGTCGTGTGGGTGCCCGCGGTCTCGGTGTCGGGGTCCTGGCCGAGGCCGAGGGAGATGAGGACGTCGCGCTCGGTCAGGATGCCGAGGCCGTAGGTGTCGGTGTCGAGGACGACGGCCGCGCCGACGCGGCGGGCCGACATCAGCCGGGCCGCCTGCCGGAGGGTGTGGGCGGGGCCGATGGTGAGGACCATCGTGCTCATGGCGTCGCGGACGAGCATGGGTTGGAGCCACCTCCTTGGCGAACCCGTGGTCCGCGCGATGCCGAAGGATTGCCTCCGTTTCACGGCGGAGGGGACCTTCCCGTCATCGACTTGGAGAACGGGTTCACAAGTTCACAAGTGGGAGAACTCTCAGAGTCGCAGGCGCGCGGGGCGGCAACAAGAGGGCGTGCGGGGTCAGTTCGCGGGGCGCCGAAAGCGCCGCCGCACCTCAGTAGCGCTGGTTGAGGTAGCCGAGCAGCTCGTCGTGGAGCAGGCCGTTCGACGCCGCCGCGTTGCCGCTGTGCGGTCCTGGGGTGCCGTCGATGCCGGTGAAGCTGCCGCCCGCCTCGGTCACGACGATCGCGTTCGCCGCCATGTCCCAGAGCGAAAGCTCCGGCTCGGCGCACAGGTCGACGGAGCCCTCGGCGACCATCATGTACGGCCAGAAGTCCCCGTAGCCGCGGGTGCGCCAGCAGGCCCGGGTGAGGTCGAGGAAGCCGTCGAGACGCCCCTGGTCCTCCCAGCCGCTCAGCGAGGAGTACGCGAGCGAGGCGTCCTGGAGCCGCGAGACCTTGGAGACCCGCAGCCGCGTCGCGGACGTCAGGCTGCGGCCCGTGTACGCGCCGCCGCCCTTCGCGGCCCACCAGCGGCGGCCGAGCGCGGGCGCCGAGACCACGCCGACGACCGGCTGATAACCGCCCTCGCCCGCCTCCATGAGGGAGATGAGCGTGGCCCAGACGGGTACGCCGCGTACGTAGTTCTTGGTGCCGTCGATCGGGTCGATGACCCAGCGGCGGGGGCCCGTGCCCTCGATGCCGTACTCCTCGCCGAGGATCGCGTCCCGCGGCCGGGCCCGCTGGAGCTGGCCGCGGATCAGCTCCTCGGCGGCCTTGTCGGCCTCGCTGACCGGCGTCATGTCCGGCTTGGTCTCGACCTTGAGGTCGAGGGCCTTGAACCGGTCCATGGTCGCGGCGTCGGCGGCGTCCGCGAGGACGTGGGCGAGGCGCAGATCATCGTGGTAGTCGGGCATGGGTGAACAGTATCGATCTCGATTCGGACGGGCCACAGCGCGTATCGGGCGGTGCCCGCAGGAACCCTTGACAGTGCCCGCGGGCGAGTCAACTCTGGCGAACAGGACCGCAAGGGCCGTCCAGGTCCGGGGCAGCGGGAGGCGACGATGCCTGCAGCGCGGGAGTCACTGCTGGACGCGGCCTACACCGCGCTGGCCCGCAGGCCGTGGGCCGGGGTGCGGATGGTCGACGTGGCAGCCGTCGCCGGGGTGTCCCGGCAGACCCTCTACAACGAGTTCGGCAGCAAGGACGGCCTCGCCAGGGCGCTGCTCCGGCGCGAGACCGACGCGTATCTGCGGGGCGTCGAGCGGGCGCTGGCGCAGGCCCGCGACCCCGTGGACCGTCTTGCCGCGGTGAGCGCGTGGACGATCGGGGCGGCGCGCGACAACGTCCTGGTACGGGCCGTGCTCACCGGCTTCTGGGGCGAGCGGCTTCCGATGCCGAGCCGGGCGGCCGTGTCCAGCTCCCCGGTCCCGGCCCAGCGCCGCGCCGACGCGGGCGTGCCCACCCCCGCCGAACTCCTCGCCCAGGTCAGGGACCGCGCGATGGCCGCACTCACCGAGCGCGGCCGCCCCTCGGAGACGGAGGAGCTGGCGCGGGCGTGCGAGAGCGCGGTGCGGGTGGCGCTGTCGTACGTGGTGGCGCCCGCGGGGCGGGAGGAGGATCCGGCGCGGCTTGTGCGCAGGGTGATCGCGGGGGCGGCGGGCCGTCAGCCGGCCGGCGTCAGTGCGCCGAGCCCGACAGCTGGAGGCCGATGACGCCGACGATCACCAGCGAGATGGAGACGATCTTCAGCGTGGAGACCAGGTCACCGAGGAAGATCATGCCGTAGATCGCCGTGCCCGCGGCCCCGATGCCGGTCCAGACCGCGTACGCCGGCCCCACGTCCAGCTTCTTCAGGGCCAGCGTGAGCAGCCCGAAGCTGCCGAGTGCGAAGGCCGCGAACGCGATGGTGGGCCAGAGACGGGTGAAGCCGTGGGACAGCTTCAGGCAGACCGCGAAGCCCGTCTCGAGGATCCCGGCGACGATGACCAGCAGCCACGCCATGGTTGTGCCTCCCACGTCCGTACGTTCCGTGACCGCTTCACCAAAGCTTGATTCAATCTTGGTGCGATTATGCACTTACCGGAGCGACGGGGGCGTAAACAACGCGGAGTTCAGAGCCGATCAGCTGCCGTCGTGTCAGCCGCCATCGTGTCAGCCGCCGTCGCGTCAGTCGCCCTCGTGCCGTTCGCGCGTCGCGAGCAGCCGCCGCAGCGAGTACAGCCGCGCCGGATCCGCGTGCCCCTCGGCCACCCACGCGTCGAGCGCGCAGTCCGCCTCGTCGTGGCTGCACGCGCGCGGGCAGTTCTCCGTGCCGGGCTCCAGGTCGGGGAAGGCGTGGATGACGCGGGACGGGTCGACGTGGTGCAGGCCGAAGGAGCGCACGCCCGGGGTGTCGACGACCCAGCCCTCGTCGTCGGGCAGCGGCAGCGCCAGGGCGGAGGTGGTGGTGTGCCGGCCGCGTCCCGTCACCGCGTTCACATGGCCGGTGCTGCGCCGCCGCTCGGGCGGGACCAGGGCGTTCACGAGGGTCGTCTTGCCGACGCCGGAGTGGCCGACGAACGCCGTGATCTTCCCGGCGAGTTCGGCGCGGACGCGGTCGGCGGCGTCGCCGTTCTCCAGCTCCTCGCGGTTGGTGACGACGTAGGGGATGTCCAAGTCGCCGTACAGCTCGAGGAGTTTGTCCGGGGGCGCGAGGTCGGACTTGGTGAGGACGAGCAGCGGGGTGAGGCCGCCGTCGTAGGCCGCGACGAGGCAGCGGTCGATCATGCGGGGGCGCGGCTCGGGGTCGGCGAGGGCGGTGACGATGGCGAGCTGGTCGGCGTTGGCGACGACCACGCGCTCGTAGGGATCGTCGTCGTCGGCGGTGCGGCGCAGCACCGAGGAGCGCCCCTCGATGCGGACGATGCGGGCGAGCGTGTCCTTCTTGCCGGAGAGATCGCCGACGATGCCGACGCGGTCGCCGACGACGGCGGCCTTGCGGCCCAGCTCGCGGGCCTTCATCGCGACGATGACGCGGTCCTCGACGAGGCAGGTGAGACGGCCGCGGTCGACGGTCAGGACCATGCCCTCGGCGGCGTCCTCGTGCTTGGGGCGGATGTGGGTGCGCGGGCGGTTGCCCTTGCGGTTGGGGCGGACGCGGATGTCGTCCTCGTCCGGGTTCTTGCCGTAGCGGCGCATGGTCGTGATCGCCTGTCAGTTCCCGAGCATTCCGGCCCACAGCTCGGGGAAGTCGGGCAGCGTCTTGGCGGTGGTCGCGACGTTCTCGATCTGTACCCCGGGCACGGCGAGGCCGATGATGGCGCCGGCGGTGGCCATGCGGTGGTCGTCGTAGGTGTGGAAGACGCCGCCGTGCAGCGGGCGCGGGCGGATGTGCAGGCCGTCGGCGGTCTCGGTGACGTCGCCGCCCAGCTCGTTGATCTCCTTGGTGAGCGCGGCCAGGCGGTCCGTCTCGTGCAGCCGCAGGTGGGCGACGCCGCGCAGGGTGGAGGGGGAGTCGGCGAGGGCGGCGACGGCGGCGATGCCGGGGGTCAGCTCGCCGACCTCGCTGAGGTCGACGTCGATGCCGTGGATCGAGCCGGAGCCGGTGAAGGTCAGGCCCTGCTCGGTCAGCTCGCAGGAACCGCCCATCTCGGTGAAGATCTGGCGCAGCGCGTCGCCGGGCTGGGTGGTGCGGGCGGGCCAGTCCGGGACGGTGACGCTGCCGCCGGTGACGAGGGCCGCGGCCAGGAACGGCTGGGCGTTGGACAGGTCGGGCTCGACGGTCAGGTCACGGCCGAGCAGGGCGCCGGGGGTGACCCGCCAGACGTTCGGCTCGCCTCCCGCCTCGGGGGTGTCGACCTGGGCGCCGCACGCGCGCAGCATGTCGACGGTCATCCGGATGTGCGGCATGGAGGGCAGGGCGCTGCCGACGTGGCGCACCTCCACGCCTTGGTTGAAGCGCGGGCCCGAAAGCAGCAGGGCGCTCACGAACTGCGACGAGGAGGAGGCGTCGATCTCCACCTGGCCGCCGTCCAGGGCGCCGCCGCCGTGCACCGTCAGGGGCAGGGCGCCGCGGTTGTCGTCGTCGATGCGGGCGCCGAGGGCGCGCAGCGCGTCGATCACGCCGTGCAGGGGGCGCTCGTACGAACGGGGGTCGCCGTCGAAGCGGATCGGGCCGTCGGCGAGGGCGGCGACCGGCGGCAGGAAGCGCATGACCGTGCCCGCGTTGCCGACGTCGACCGTGGCCGGGCCGCGCAGGCCCGAGGGGATCACACGCCAGGCCTCACCGGAGCCGTCCGGACCGACGCCTTCCTCGATGCCCACCCCCATGGCGCGCAGCGCGGCCGCCATCAGGAGGGTGTCGCGGGAGCGCAGCGGGCGGCGCAGCCAGCCCGGCTCGGCGGCGAGCGCGGCGAGGACGAGGCCACGGTTGGTGACCGACTTCGAGCCCGGCACGTGGACCGTCGCGGCGACGGCTCCGCTCGCGTGCGGGGCGGGCCAGAGGGCGGTGTGTGTCGGGTTCACGGTCATGCCCACACTTTAGTGTCTCGCGCCGACCACAGATCTTGATCAGAAGTGGCGGAACCCAGGCGGAACAGAGAACAGGCGGGGAATGCCGGGCCACCACCGCGTGACCGCGAGCCGTCCGCCCGGCGTCACACCGTGAGCATCCAGCGCGCTCCCCCTATGAGCGAGCACAGCGACACCGCGTGGAACAGGAACAGCCACATCCCGGCCGGGACGTGCGTGAGCCGCGACAACTGGTCCGCGTCGGAGTCCCCCGCGCCCCCGTGCCTGCGCTTGGCCTGCAGCTCGAAGGCGGGACGTACGCCGCCGAGGAGCAGGAACCACACCACGGTGTACGCGAAGGCCGCCTGCACGTCCGTGTCCGCGAGCCAGGAGACACCGAGGAACACCCCGCCCGAGATGATCACGGTCAGTGCGCCGTAGGCGTTGCGGATCATCACCAGCATGGCGACGAGCAGGGCCGTGGCGACCCACAGCAGCGCCGTGATGCGGCCCTCGCCGAGCAGCGCGGCGCCCGCGAGGCCGAGCAGCGGCGGCGCGGTGTAGCCCGCGGCGGCGGTGAGGATCATGCCGAGGCCGGTGGGCTTGCCGCGGCTGACGGTCAGGCCGCTGGTGTCGGAGTGCAGCCGGATGCCGTCGAGGCGGCGCCCGGTGAGCAGGGCGACCAGGCCGTGGCCGCCCTCGTGGGCGATGGTGACGGCGTTGCGGGAGACCCGCCAGACGGCGTGCGGCAGGACGGCGGCGAGGGCGACGGCCGCGGTGACGAGCACGAGCCACTGCTCGGGGGCGGCCTGGGTGCCGGTGAGGCGGTCCCAGAGGTCGCTCAGGCTGGCGGAAGCGGTGGGGTGCATTGCTTCGTTGGCTCCCTGTCGTAGGCCGCAGCATGGCAGTGTGGCACGTATGTGCGGACGGTATGCATCGAGTCGTGGACCAGAGGATCTCGCAGGAATCTTTGAGATCGAGAAGTGGGAGCCGGAAGAGGCCCTGGAGCCCGACTACAACGTCGCTCCCACCAAAGAGGTCTACGCCGTCCTCGACCGCCCTCTTAAGGACGCTGAGGACCGTCGTCCGGTTCGTCAGCTGCGCAAACTGAAGTGGGGACTCGTACCGTCCTGGTCGAAGACGCCCGAGGGCGGCGCGCGGATGATCAACGCGCGCGCCGAGACGGTGCACGAGAAGCCGTCGTACCGCCGGGCCTTCACCACCCGCCGGTGCGTGCTGCCCGCGGACGGCTATTACGAGTGGGTGACCGGCCAGGCCGAGCGGGACCTGGAAGTCGAGGGGAAGAAGAAGCGGCCCCGCAAGCAGCCGTACTTCGTCACCCCGGCCGACGGGTCGGTGTTCGCGATGGCCGGTCTGTACGAGTTCTGGCGGGACAAGACGCTCCCCGACGAGCACCCGCTCGCCTGGTGGGTGACGTGCTCGGTGATCACCACGGAGGCCGAGACCGCCCCGCTGGCCGTCGGCCCCAAGGAGGGCCCGCAGGCCCTCGCGGACATCCACCCGCGCATGCCGCTGATGCTGACCCCCGACCGCTGGGACGCCTGGCTCGACCCCGCCCGCACGGACGTGGACGACCTGCGCTCCCTCCTGGAGCCGCCGCCGCACGGGCTGATGCGGGCCTATCCCGTGTCCACGGCGGTGAGCAGTGTGAAGAACAACGGTCCGGAGCTGCTGACGGAGCTGGAGGGTCCGGAAGAGGGCACACTCTTCTGACGTGACCAAGAGCGAGTCGGCCGGTACGGCCAAGAGCAGCGTCGGCACGGCCAGGAGCGAGACCGTCGAGACCGACGCCGGAACGGCCCGGATCACCTGGCACCCGGCGAAGAAGAAGGCGCGGCTCGTCCTCGCCGTCAGCCATGGCGCGGGCGGCGGCATCGAGGCGCGCGACCTCCAGGCCCTCGCCGCCGAGCTGCCCGCGCACGGCGTGACCGTCGCCCTGGTGGAGCAGCCGTGGCGCGTCGCCGGCAAGAAGGTGGCGCCCGCCCCCAAGACCCTCGACGTCGGCTGGCGCGGCCTGTGGCCCGCGCTCACGAAGCCCGGCCTCCCGGTGATCGCGGGCGGCCGCAGCGCCGGGGCCCGGGTCGCCTGCCGCACGGCCGCCGAACTGGGCGCCGTCGCCGTGCTCGCGCTGAGCTTTCCGCTGCACCTGCCCGGCAAGCCGGAGAAGTCCCGCGCGGACGAGCTCCTGGGCGCTGGGGTGGCGACCCTCGTCGTCCAGGGCGGCAACGATCCCTTCGGCAGGCCGGCGGAGTTCCCCGCCGACGGCGCGTACGAACTCGTCGAGATCCCCTTCGGCGATCACTCCTTCGCCGTGCCGAAAAGGGCGGACATCGGACAGGACGAGGCAGTGAAACGCATCACGGACGCCGTCGCGCGGTGGGCGGGAATGTTGGGTGCGTGACGGCTGTTGTCGCCAGCAGACCCCGACAGCCGTTCGTACGAGAGGGAGCCCACCGCATGGGACCGACCATCTGCCCGAACCGCTCCACCACCTCTGACCTGGAGTGGACGGTGCTGAGCGCGCCCAAGGCCGCTCCTATTCGGGCGGCGCGCGGAGGGGGTCGTCGTCTATCCTCCGATTCGAGTGGGGCCGCTTTCGGACCCGCCACGTCGTTGGAGGAGGTGGGTCCGGTCACTGGGACCGACGCAGGGACCGAGAACGGCCACGCCGAGCAGTCCGGGCAGCCCGAGGAGACGGCCGCGCAGCGCACGGCCCGCTTCGAGCGGGACGCCCTGACGTTCCTCGACCAGATGTACTCCGCGGCGCTGCGCATGACGCGCAACCCGGCGGACGCGGAGGACCTGGTGCAGGAGACCTACGCGAAGGCGTACGCGTCGTTCCACCAGTTCCGCGAGGGCACCAACCTCAAGGCGTGGCTGTACCGGATCCTCACGAACACGTTCATCAACTCGTACCGCAAGAAGCAGCGCGAGCCCCAGCGCAGCGCCGCCGAGGAGATCGAGGACTGGCAGCTCGCGCGCGCCGAGTCGCACATGTCCACGGGTCTGCGCTCGGCCGAGTCGCAGGCGCTGGACCACCTGCCGGACTCCGACGTGAAGAACGCGCTGCAGGCGATTCCGGAGGAATTCCGCATCGCCGTCTATCTCGCGGACGTAGAGGGCTTTGCGTACAAGGAGATCGCCGACATCATGGGTACACCCATCGGTACGGTGATGTCCCGTCTTCACCGCGGCCGCCGCCAACTCCGCGGCATGCTGGAGGACTACGCGCGTGACCGCGGCCTGGTCCCGGCCGGTGCCGGAGAGTCGAACGAAGCGAAAGGCTCGGGCTCATGAGCTGCGAAGAGCCGCACGAGACTGACTGCAGTGAGGTCCTGGATCATCTCTATGAGTTCCTGGACCACGAGATGCCGGACAGCGACTGCACCAAGTTCGAGACGCACTTCGAGGAGTGCTCTCCGTGCCTGGAGAAGTACGGCCTCGAGCAGGCGGTCAAGAAGCTGGTGAAGCGCTGCTGCGGCCAGGACGACGTGCCCGCCGACCTGCGGGCCAAGGTCATGGGCCGGATCGACCTGATCCGCTCGGGCCAGGCGGTGCCCGACCAGGACCTGACGGCGACGCCGGTGGACGGCACGGCCTGATCTGAGCTGTCTCGCCCCCCGGGTCTTGATCCGGGCGGCGTAATTCGGCCGTCGTACGTTCGTTTCTCTTCTTTCTCACGCGCTTTCTCACTCGAAGGTGCTAATTCGCGGCTGCGAGCCGTGGCATGCCAGAACCCCGTTCTAGTCTCCGGATCTCCGGACCTGGATCGGGGGAGGAGGCGGCCATGCGCTCGGTTCCGGCACGGGCCCGCGGATACGTCCTGTGCGTCGCCCTCGGCGGCGGCGCCTGCGTCGCGCCCGCGCTCGGCCCGGGCACCCGGTGGACCGTCGTCGCGCTGCTCGCCGCCCTGTACGCCGGGGGCGAGCGCGCCGTGCGGCACGGCGTCGCCGCCCGCACGTTCTTCCCCGTCCTGCTCGCCGGCGTCTTCCTGCTGCCGCCCGCGGCCGCCGCCCTCGTCGCCGTGCCGGGAGCCCTCTGCGCCCGCGTCGAGCGGCGCCCGCGGTGGCTGCGCCGGGCCTGGCGCGCGGCGCAGCTCGCCCTGGCCGCCTGGGCCGCCGGACAGGCGTACGCGGCCCTCGAAGGCCCCGGGGCCGCGTCGGCGCCCCACTTCCCGTACGTCCTGCTGCCCGCCGCGGCCGCCGTGCTCGCCTTCGCCGGGGTCCTCGCCGCGCTCGACGGCGGCATCCTCGTGACGGCGGAGCGGGTGCCCGCGCGGACGGCCTGGCAGGGCACGCTGCCCCGCTCCCTCGCGCCCGTCGCGGTGCACGGCCTCGCCGGGCTGATGATGGCCGTCCTGTGGCAGAGCCCCTACGGCCCGCCCGCGGCCCTCCTCGTCCTGCTCCCGATGGGCGTCTCGTGCTGGGTGTTCGCCCAGTACCACCGCGAACGCGCCGCCCACCAGGCCACCATCCGCGCCCTCGTGCAGGCCGTCGACATCAAGGACCGCTACACCCGCGGCCACAGCGAGCGCGTCGGCCGCGCCGCCGTCCTGATCGCCCGCGAACTCGGCATGCCCGACGAGCGCGTGGAGGTCCTCCGCTTCGCCGGGATCCTGCACGACGTCGGCAAACTCGGCGTCCCCACCCGCCTTCTGCGCAAGGAGGGGCCCCTGACACCGCAGGAGCGCCGGGTGATCGAGCTGCACCCCGAGTACGGGCACGAGATGGTCCGCGGCATCGGCTTCCTCGGCGACGCGCGGGCGGCGATCCTGCACCACCACGAACGCATCGACGGCAGCGGCTACCCCTACGGCCTGACCGGCACCCAGATCCCCGAGTCCGCCCGCGTGGTGGCCGTCGCCGACGCCTTCGACGCCATGACCTCGTCCCGCTCCTACCGCCGCGCACGCCCCGTCCCCGCCGCCCTCGCCGAACTGCGGCGCTGCGCCGGGGCCCAGTTCGACGCGGCGATGGTCGGGGCGCTGGTGCGGGCCCTGGACCGGCACGGGTGGGACTCGGAGGTGACGGCGGGGAGCGCCCCGCTGGACGACGTCCCGCCGGACGGCCCCGCGCCCGCCCCCGAAGCCCGCCCCGGCGCCGCCCCGCACCTCCCCGAAGCGTTCCGCCCCCTCCGCCGGTGACCGCCCGCCGTGGGCCGCGGCTGCCCGCCGCCGTGCCGGGTGCGGTGCGCGGGGCCGCCGGGCTCGTCGCCGCCGGGGCGCTGGGGGCGACCCTCTGGAGCGGGGCCGAGGAGCCCGGGGTCGCGCTGGCCTTCGGGGTGCTCATAGCCGTCGGGGAGCTGGCGCGGTGGGGGAGCGGCGCGGAGCGGGAGCCCGCGCCGCTCGGGTCCGCGGGCGCGCTCGCGTACGCCCTGCTCGGCGAGTGCGGTGGGCGGCCGACGCACCACGGGGTGCTGCAGGTCGTCGCCGTCGTCGTCGCAGCGGGCCTGGTCGCGGCCGTGCCGCACGTGGCGCTCGGCCGCGGCCCGTCCCCCGACCACATCGCCCGCCGGGTCCTCGCCGTGGCCTTCGCCGCGCTGTGCTTCCAACCCCTGTACAACTCCGGGCGGTTGGAGGCCCTCGCCGGACACGGCCCCGGGTACGCCGCCGTCATCGTGACCCTCCTCGCGCTCACCGCCCTGTGCGACGCCGTGCTCGCCGCCGCCATGGCGCACGCCAGGTCGGGGTGGCCGTTCGGGCCGCTGCTGCGGGACGAGCTGCGGGGCATGGCCGGGATCGGGTCCGCCGTGTGCGCGACGGGGGCCGTGATGGCGCTCGCGGTCGCCGTGGCCGGTCTGTGGGCGCTGCCCGTCTTCAGTCTGCCGCTGCTCCTGACCCAGCTGGCCTTCCGCCGGTACGCGGCCGTCCGGACCACCTACCGGCAGACCATCGCCTCCCTGGCCCGCGCCACCGAGATCGCCGGGTACACCCCGGCAGGACACGCGCGCCGCGTCGCCGACCTCAGCCGCGCCACCGGCCGCGAGCTGGGCCTCTCCGGAGCCGACCTGGGCGTCCTCGAGCACGCCGCCCTGCTGCACGACATCGGCCAGCTCTCCCTCGTCGACCCCGTCCCGGCGGGCGCCACCGCGGCCCTGCCGGAGGCCGAGCAGCGCCGGATCGCCCTGCTCGGCGGCGCCGTCGTACGCCAGACAGGTGGCGCCGCCGACGTCGCCGTGGTCGTGGAGCGCCAGGCCGATCCGTTCCGCGACCAGCCGCTCACCGCGCGCATCGTGCGCGTCGCGAACGCATACGACGAGATGGCTCGGGAACACGGGCCACAAGGGCCGCTCAGCGCACTGGAGCGGCTGCGCCTCGGCACCGGCAGGGAGTACCAGCCGGAGGTCGTGGAGGCCCTGGCACGGGTGCTCGCGCGAGGCCGCGGGCGGCCGGGTGAGCGGCGGCAGGTCCCCGGGCCGCCGGAGCCGTCCCAGGAGGGCCCCGACGGGCTTGGCAGGGGGCCCGCGGGGGAGCGCGGGTGACGGCGTGGTGGTGTGTGCCACGGGCCGTCTGACCCCGCGCCCAGCTGGGTAACCCATGGGTAATGAGCGGCCGTCCGACGGTCCGTGGTTGGATGCGAAGGAAGCGCGGAAGCGCGACAGCACGGCAGCGGGGAAACCCCGACAAGAGCTGGCAGGCGGGAATCGTGAGGATCTTCGGCAAGGGACGGCACCGGCCCTCCGCCTCCTGGCGGCAGGCCACCGACCGGGCGTTCACGCTCATCGGCGACGGCCGCTACGAGGACGCGGGCGCACTCCTGACACGCGCCGCCGATCTCGAACCCTGGCTGTCGGAGTCCTGGTTCAACCTCGCGCTCCTGCACAAGTTCCGGCACGACTGGGAGCAGGCGCGGGCCGCGGGCCTCAGGGCCGTGGCGCTGCTCGACCGCTCCGCCGGGGCCCCCGACTGGTGGAACGTGGGCATCGCGGCGACCGCGCTCCAGGACTGGCCGCTCGCGCGCCGCGCCTGGCAGGCGTACGGCCTGAAGGTGCCCGGCGGTGTCGCCGCCACGGGTGAACCCATGGGCATGGAGCTGGGCAGCGCGGCCGTGCGGCTCTCGCCGGAGGGCGAGGCGGAGGTCGTGTGGGGCCGCAGGCTGGACCCGGCGCGGATAGAGGTGCTCTCCATCCCGCTGCCGTCCTCCGGGCGCCGCTGGGGCGAGGTCGTCCTGCACGACGGGGTGCCGCACGGTGAGCGGACCACGGCCGCCGGGCACGCGTACCCCGTCTTCGACGAGATCGAGCTGTGGGCGCCCTCGCCGGTGCCCACGTGGGTGGTCCTCTTGGAGGCCGCCACCGAGGAGGACAGGGACGCCCTGGAGCGGCTCGCCGCCGACGCCGGGTTCGCCGCCGAGGACTGGTCGTCGTCCGTGCGGCTGCTGTGCCGGATGTGCTCGGAGTCGCGGATGCCGAGCGACGAGGGGGACGGGGAGCACCTGGACCCCCACGACCACAGCGAGCCCGGGCACCCGGGTCCGCTCGGGCACCGCAGCCCGGGGGCGCTGTGGGTGCCGGAGCGCGAGTGCGGTCTTGCCGCGCCGGCCGGGCTGGTGCGGGGACTCCTGGACGGCTGGGTGGCCGACAGCCCGGACTCACGGGACTGGCGGGACCTGGAAGAGGTCTGCTAGCCCCTGGGCGCAGCGGGCCCGTCCGGTGAGTGCGGACGCCGTACCCTGTACGGGCACCACAGGCAGCGGTTCCCAGGAAGTCCCAGGAAGAAGGCATACGGCGGACATGGCGCAGGACACTGAGCAGAGTTTCACGGGTGGAGTGCTCCCGGTCGACGACGAGGGCTTCGTCGTCGACACCGAGGACGCCGAGGAGCGCGAGACGGCCCACCGCGAGCGCGGCACGTCCCGGCCGATCACGGTCGTCGGCAACCCGGTCCTGCACAAGGAGTGCAAGGACGTCACCGCCTTCGACGACGACCTCGCGAAGCTCGTCGACGACATGTTCGCCAGCCAGCGCACCGCGCAGGGCGTGGGCCTTGCCGCCAACCAGATCGGCGTGGACCTGAAGGTCTTCGTCTACGACTGCATGGACGACGACGGCGTCCGGCACGTCGGCGTGGTGTGCAACCCCGTGCTCGAGGAGCTGCCCGCCGACCGGCGCCACCTCGACGAGTCGGGCGAGGGCTGCCTGTCCGTGCCCACGGCGTACGCGGACCTGGCCCGCCCGGACTACGCGGTCGTCACCGGTCAGGACGAGCAGGGCAACGCCATCAAGGTGCGCGGCACCGGCTACTTCGCCCGCTGCCTGCAGCACGAGACGGACCACCTGTACGGGTATCTCTACATCGACCGTCTCTCCAAGCGGGAGCGCAAGGACGCGCTGCGGCAGATGGAAGAGGGCACACCGCGCTACCCCGTGGTGCCGAATGACTGAAGTGCGCACCGGTTGAGGCGCACGAGCAGTACGTGACAGCAGCGGCCCCTGGTCGGGAACACCCCACTGACCAGGGGCCGTTGGCGTACCCGTGCAGAACCGGACAGGACTAGCCCACGATCGGACGCCGATGATCCAGATTCAGTCACGTAAGGGGATGTTCTCGGCACACCGGGGTAGTGAATGGCGCAAATCTGTTCCCTGAACGGTCAGTTGTGGTGCTGAATGGAAAGCGCGGGGATACGCAACGGCGCGCGCCCGGCACGGCGGGAGGGGCGTGTGTCCTCAGGCGGTCGAGAGGGGTTTGTTCGTGCCTGCTTCCTCACACAGCACTTCGCAGTCGGACCGGACGGCACGGGTACCGACAAGGCTTCCGGCATATGCGGCGGAACGCGTCCCGCGGCAACGCCGCAAGCCGGCCGGGCCGATGCGTCCAGCCGTTCGAACGCGGGCGGTATCCGTACCGCCCCCACTGGCCCTTCCGGTGGTGGAGTCGGAGTTTCCTCGTCATCTGCATCCGTATTGGCCAAAGCTTCAGGAGAACTCGCGGGCATGGCTCCTGGAAAAGCGGCTCATGCCCCCCGACAAGGTTGCGGCATATGCCGACAGCCTTTGCTACACCGACCTGGTCGCCGGGTACTACATCGGCGCCCCTGACGAACTGCTCGCCGCCATCGCGGACTTGAGCTCCTGGTTCTTCGGCTGGGACGACCGGCACGACCGCGACGCGGTGCACGGCAGGACGGCGCAGTGGCGGCGGCTGTGCCAAGGGCTGCACGCGACCCTGGAGCACCCACGGCAGCAACTGACCCATCCGGACCCACTGGTCGCGGGCTTCGCGGACTGCGTCCTGAGGCTCTACTCGCACCTCGGGCCACGCTGGAACGCGCGGTTCGCCCGGCACTTCCACCCGGTGATCGACGCCTACGACCACGAGTTCGGCAACCGGCGCACCGGGACCGTCCCGGCCGTCGAGGCGTACGTGGAACTGCGCCGCCTCACCTTCGCGCACTGGGTGTGGATCGATCTGCTCGAACCCACCGCGCGCTGCGAATTGCCGGACGCCGTCCGCAAGCACCCGGCATATCGCGCGGCGGCGCTCGCGACCCAGGATTTCTCCGCCTGGTACAACGACCTCTGCTCGCTCCCCAAGGAATTGGCGGGCGACGAGGTGCACAACCTCGGGATATCCCTCATGCAGCACGAGGGACTCTCGCTCCAGGAGACGGTCGCGGAAGTCCACCGGCGCGTGAGCGACTGCGTCGGTGATTTCCTGGCGGTGGAGCCTGAACTCCTTCTGCTGGCCGACGAAATGGCGGCGGACGGCGCCTACGGAAGGCGCATCGGAGCCGCGCTCCAATCCTGTGTCTTCAATATGCGGAACTGGTTCAGTTCCGTGTACTGGTTCCACCACGAATCCGGCAGGTATCGCGTCGAGAGTTGGGACGACAGGTCCCTTCCCCCGTATGTCTCCGACGCCTCAGCCCCCGAATTCCCGAGCACCGACCTGGCAGAAACCGATCCCTCTGGTGGTGAAGAATGACCGTCGAATCCACGGCCTCCGCGATACCCGCGACCACCGCACCGCTGCGCACCCCACCGCTGGTGCAGGGCGGAGCACCGGTTCTCGGCCACGCCTGGAACCTGGTGCGCGACCCGCTCGGCTTCCTCGCCGCCCTGCGTGACCATGGAGATCTCGTCCGGATCAGGCTGGGGCCGAAGACCGCGTACGCGGTGAACGATCCCGAACTGGTCGGGCGGATGCTCAAGAGCCCGGAGTACATCGTCGGCGGGCCCCTCTGGGACACCCTGGAGGTCCTGCTCGGCAAGGGCGTGGCCACCAGCAACGGCCAGGTGCACCGCCGCCAGCGGCGCATGATGCAGCCCGCATTCCGGCCCGAGCGCATCGCCGACTACGCGCGCGTGATGGCCGAGGAGGCACAGGCGACGGCGGCCCGCTGGGACCACGGCAGCACGGTGGACGTGAGCGCGGAGATGTTCCGCACCGCCGTCCGCATCGTGTCCCGCTCGCTCCTGGAGGTCGACTCGATCGGCGAGAAGGCGGACCGCATCAGCGACTCGCTGCACACCGTCTTCGAAGGTCTCTACCGCCGCATGGTGCTCTCCGTCGGCCCGCTCTACCGGGTGCCGACCCCCGCCAACCGGCGCTTCGAGCGCGCCCTCGCGGATCTGCACGCGCTCGTCGACGAGATCATCGCCGAACGCCGCGCCCTCGGCACCGGCCAGGAACAGGACCTGCTGGCCGAATTGCTCCGCGCGCACGACGAAACCGGAGAGCCGCTCGCCGATCAGGAGATCCACGACCATGTGGTCTCCCTCGTCGTCGCGGGCGCGGAGAATGTCGCGTCCACGCTGGCGTGGACGTTCCATCTGCTCACCGAACACCCCGAGCAGGAAAGGCGGTTGGTTGAAGAAGTAAATTCCGTGGCGTCGGGACGCCCGGTGGCCTTCGCCGATCTCAAGGAGCTGCCGCACACCCGCAATGTCGTCACGGAGGCGATGCGTATACGTCCGGCCGCGTGGATTTTCACGCGCCGCTCGGTGGCCGAGACCGACCTCGGCGGCTATCGCATTCCGGCCGACGCGGACATCGTCTACAGCGTGTACGCGATGCAGCGCGATCCGCGTTCGTTCGAGCGGCATCTGGAGTTCGACCCGGACCGCTGGAATCCGGAACGCGCCGCGAGCGTCCCGGAGTTCGCGATGATGCCGTTCAGCGTCGGCAACCGTAAGTGCCCCGGGGATCACTTCAGTCTGGCGGAGCTGACCCTGATCCTGGCCACCGTCCTGCCGAAGTGGCGCCTCAGCCCGGTCGAGTCGACCGACACGGCCACCAAGGTCGGCATCACCCTGCACCCGAAGAAGCTGGTCCTGCGCGCACAGCGGCGCTGACCCGGGGCCCGCGGGCCGGCTCGCCCCGCTCTCATGCGGCCGAGTCGGCCCCGGGCCCGCGGAACGTACGACGGTAGGCGTTGGGCGTGGTGCCGAGCGCGCGGACGAACTGATGGCGCAGCGCGGCCGCGTTCCCGAAACCGGCGCGGCCCGCGATCGCGTCCACCGTCTCGTCCGTCGCCTCCAGCAACTCCTGGGCGTGCAGCAGGCGTTGGCGCAGCAGCCAGCGGTAGGGCGTCGTGCCCGTCTCCTGCTGGAAGCGGCGCGCGAACGTGCGCGGCGACATATGGGCGCGGGCGGCGAGCTGGTCGACGGTCAGCTCCCGGTCGAGGTGGCGCTCCATCCACGCGAGCACCTCGCCGACGGTGTCGCAGCGGGTGCGGGGCAGCGGCCGCTCGATGTACTGGGCCTGGCCGCCGTCGCGGTGCGGCGGGACGATCATCCGGCGCGCGATGGCGTTGGCGACCTCCGTGCCGTTCTCCTTGCGGACCAGGTGCAGACAGGCGTCGATGCCCGCGGCGGTGCCCGCGGAGGTGATGACCGGGTCGGCGTCCACGTAGAGCACGTCCGGTTCGACGATCGCGCGCGGATGGCGCCGCTTCAGCTCCTCGGCGTGCCGCCAGTGCACGGCGCACCGTCGCCCGTCGAGCAGTCCGGCGGCGGCCAGCACGAAGACGCCCGTGCAGACGCTGAGCACCCGGGTGCCGCGGTCGGCGGCGCGGCGCAGGGCGTCGAGGAGGTCGGGCGGGAACTCCCGGGTCACGTAGGAGTCGCCGGCCGGGATAGTGATGAGGTCGGCCTCTTCGAGGCGGTCGAGGCCGTGCGTGGTGGTGATCGAGTACCCGGCGTGGGTGGAGAGCACCGGGCCCTCGGCGGAGGCGACCGCGAAGTCGTACACCGGCAGCCCCTCGTCGCTGCGGTCGAGGCCGAACACCTCGCACACGACGCCGAGCTCGAAGGGGTGCACGCCGTCGAGCACGACGGCGGCCACGTTGGTCAGCATCCTGCCAGTGTGCCGTAGCGTTGGCAGGAAATCGAGGTCGTACGACAGTCCTGCCACTGACGGCGAAGGACGGCCGGCGCGAGAGTGGATGTCATGAACGCACACGACGCACTCAACACGCTGGCCGTCCTCGGAGTCTTCCTGCTCGTGGCGCTGCCCTCGCTCATCGGCCACGCGCACGACCGGCGGATCGACCGCCAGCTGCGCGAGGCCGAGCGAGGGCAGCAGCCCTCAAGCCGGAGCCCGGCTCAGGACCCGGTCCGGGTCCCGGCTCAGGGCCTCGCTCAGAACTCGTCGTCGAAGGAGACCGAACCCTCCACGGCGACCTGGTACGCCGAGGGGCGCCGCTCGAAGAAGTTGGTCAGCTCCTGCACGCCCTGAAGCTCCATGAACGAGAACGGGTTCTCGGAGCCGTAGACCGGCGCGAAGCCGAGCCGCTGAAGGCGCTGGTCGGCGACGCACTGCAGGTACTCGCGCATCGACTCGGTGTTCATGCCGGGCAGGCCCTCGCCGCAGAGGTCCCGCGCGAACTGCAGCTCGGCGTCGACCGCCTCCTTCAGCATGTCCGTGACCTGCTGCTGAAGCTGGTCGTCGAACAGCTCCGGCTCCTCCTTGCGGACGGTGTCCACGACCTCGAAGGCGAAGCTCATGTGCATCGTCTCGTCGCGGAACACCCAGTTGGTGCCGGTCGCGAGGCCGTGCAGCAGACCGCGGCTGCGCAGCCAGTAGACGTACGCGAAGGCACCGTAGAAGAACAGGCCCTCGATGCACGCCGCGAAGCAGATCAGGTTGAGCAGGAACCGGCGCCGGTCGGCCTGGGACTCCAGGCGGTCCAGCTTCTCCACCGAGTCCATCCACTTGAAGCAGAACTCGGCCTTCTCCCGGATGGACGGGATGTTCTCCACGGCCGCGAAGGCGGCGGCGCGGTCGTCCGGGTCGGGCAGATAGGTGTCGAGCAGCGTCAGATAGAACTGGACGTGCACGGCCTCCTCGAACAGCTGCCGGCTCAGGTAGAGCCGCGCCTCGGGGGAGTTGATGTGCTTGTACAGCGTGAGCACGAGGTTGTTCGCCACGATCGAGTCGCCGGTCGCGAAGAACGCGACCAGACGGCCGATCAGGTGCTGCTCCTCGGGCGTGAGCTTGGCCAGGTCGGCCACGTCCGAGTGGAGGTCGACCTCCTCGACGGTCCAGGTGTTCTTGATCGCGTCGCGGTAGCGCTCGTAGAAGTCCGGGTAGCGCATGGGGCGCAGGGTCAGCTCGAAGCCGGGGTCGAGCAGGTTCTTCTCACCACTGGTCGTCGTGGTGTGGTTGGCGGACTGGGACATTACTGGCAGGCCTCGCAGGACTCGGGGTTTTCCAGGGAGCAGGCGATCGCCTCGGGGTCGGTCACCTGCTGGGGGACGGGGGCAGCGGCGGCGGCCTGGCCGGACGCCGCGCGGGCGATGCGCGTCGCCGGGCGCGAGCGCAGGTAGTACGTGGTCTTCAGGCCGCGCTGCCAGGCGTAGGCGTACATCGAGGAGAGCTTGCCGATGGTCGGCGTCTCCAGGAACAGGTTCAGGGACTGCGCCTGGTCCAGGAACGGCGTGCGGTCGGCCGCCATGTCGATGAGGCCGCGCTGCGGGATCTCCCAGGCCGTGCGGTACAGGTCGCGGACGTCCTGGGGGACCCAGGTGAAGCCCTGCACCGAGCCGTTGGACTCGCGCAGCGCCTCCCGGGTCTGCGCGTCCCACACGCCGAGCCGCTTCAGCTCCTGCACCAGGTAGGAGTTGACCTGGAGGAACTCACCGGACAGGGTCTCGCGCTTGAAGAGGTTGGAGACCTGCGGCTCGATGCACTCGTACACGCCCGCGATGGACGCGATGGTGGCGGTCGGCGCGATGGCGAGGAGCAGCGAGTTGCGCATGCCCACCTTGCCGATACGTTCCCGCAGCGCCGCCCACCGGTCGGGCCAGGTCAGCTCGACGCCGTAGTGGTCGGGGTGCAGGACGCCGCGCGCGGTGCGGGTCTTCTCCCAGGCGGGGAGGGGGCCGTTCCGCTCGGCGAGGTCGGCGGACGCCTCGTACGAGGCGAGCATGATGCGCTCGGCGATGCGGGTCGAGAGCGCCCGCGCCTCGGGCGAGTCGAACGGCAGCTTCAGCTGGAAGAAGACGTCCTGCAGGCCCATCGCGCCGAGGCCCACGGGCCGCCACTTGGCGTTGGAGCGCCCGGCCTGCTCGGTCGGGTAGAAGTTGATGTCCACGACGCGGTCGAGGAAGGTGACGGCCGTGCGCACGGTGGCGTCGAGCCGGTCCCAGTCGATGTCGCCGCTCGCTGTGTCGACGAACGCGCCCAGGTTCACCGAACCCAGGTTGCACACGGCCGTCTCGCCGTCGTCCGTGACCTCCAGGATCTCCGTGCAGAGGTTGGAGGAGTGGACGGTGTGGCCCGGCTCGGCCGTCTGGTTGGCCGTGCGGTTGGCGGTGTCCTTGAAGGTCATCCAGCCGTTGCCGGTCTGCGCGAGGGTGCGCATCATGCGGCCGTACAGCTCGCGGGCGGGGATGGTCTTCTGCGCGAGACCGGCCGCCTCCGCCTTCTTGTACGCGGCGTCGAACTGCTCGCCCCACAGGTCGACGAGCTCGGGCACGTCGGCCGGAGAGAACAGCGACCAGGGCTGGTCGGCGGCCACGCGGCGCATGAACTCGTCGGGGATCCAGTGCGCGAGGTTCAGGTTGTGGGTGCGCCGGGCGTCCTCGCCGGTGTTGTCCCGCAGCTCCAGGAACTCCTCGATGTCGGAGTGCCAGGTCTCCAGGTAGACGGCGGCCGCGCCCTTGCGGCGGCCGCCCTGGTTCACGGCGGCGACGGAGGCGTCGAGGGTCTTCAGGAACGGCACGATGCCGTTGGAGTGCCCGTTCGTGCCGCGGATCAGGGAGCCGCGCGAGCGGATGCGGGAGTACGAGAGGCCGATGCCGCCGGCGTGCTTGGAGAGCCGTGCGACCTGGTGGTAGCGGTCGTAGATGGAGTCCAGCTCGTCCAGCGGCGAGTCGAGCAGGTAGCAGGACGACATCTGCGGGTGCCGGGTGCCGGAGTTGAAGAGCGTCGGCGAGGACGGCAGGTAGTCCAGACGGCTCATCAGGCGGTAGAGCGCGGCGACCTCGTCGAGGGCCCGCTCGGAGGTGTCCTCGGCGAGACCGGCGGCCACGCGCAGCATGAAGTGCTGCGGGGTCTCGACGACCTTGCGGGTGATCGGGTGCCGGAGCAGATAGCGGCTGTGCAGGGTGCGCAGGCCGAAGTAGCCGAAGCGGCGGTCGGCGCCGTCGGCGAGCGCGGCGTCCACGAGGCCGTCGAGGCGCTCCGCGTGCAGCGTGGCGAACTCGGCGGTGCGGTCCGCGATCAGGCCCTCACGGTGGCCGACGGCGACGGACTGGGAGAACGACGTGACGCCCTGCGAGGCGGCTTCCTCGCGGATACCGATGGTCAGGAGCCGGGCCGCGAGCTGCGAGTACGCGGGGTCCTCGGAGATGAGCCCGGCGGCCGCCTCGGTCGCGAGCTCCCGCAGCTCCACCTCGTCGGCCTTGGCCGAACGGCCGCGCAGCGCGGCGGCGGCGACCCGGCCGGGGTCGGCGTCGGGGAGGTCGGCGGTGAGGTCGGTCAGGACGCGCAGCAGGGCGGTCCCCGGTCCGTCGGTGGTCTGCGCGGCCTGCTGGGCCTCGGCCTGCTCGGCGGCCTGCGCTGACGCGGGTTCGGCGGGCGCGATGGTCACGTGGTGCTCTCCCTCGCTCGGCTCTGGGCCTGTGGAGAGCGGCACGGCGCGGCTGCGCCCGCGCAGGGGCGACTCCGCGTCCACCAACCCATTCCTCGAGGCCCGGACGTCTCGGCACCCGGACCGGACGGTCCAGGTGCGCTGTCGGCAGGTCGTCGGACTCACCGGCGCATGTTGCGGGCGCGAGCGCACAAATGCGTACCAGTACACCGTTGCGGGACAGTTCCGGACTTGCACCGGATTCCCCTGCGGCGACAGCGAGGACGAGCATACATCTTGTGCTGGCTTTCGGTGCCACCCCTAGATGTTGTGTCGGAGGGTAGCGGCGTTGTCGCGGGACGAGGCGCCCTGAACCTCAACTCGGGGGCGGGGCGTGGCATTCCGAGGGGGCGTACGGCCGCTGCCGGGGGCCCGCGCAGAGGCCGCCGAGGGCCCGCTCGGGAGGTCGCTCAGGCTCCGCTCGGGAGGTCGCTCAGGCCCCGCTCAGCCAGCCGCTGCGGCGTCGCTCAGCCACCCGCTGCGGCTCCGCTCAGCCACCCGCGCCCGGCGGGTCCTGGGGCGCGCCGTCGCCCTCGCGCGGGATGTCGCCGCGCTCCACCGGCGTGGCGGGGGAGGTCTTCTCGGGCAGTACGGCGTCCAGCTCGGCCGCGTTCGCGCGGTGCGCCTCCTCGGCGGCGGCGCGCAGCGTGTCGCGGTCCACCAGGTCGGGGTCGGCGGAGAGCTGGATGCGCAGGCCGTGCTCGGAGCGGACGTACTCGTGCCAGGAGCCGGACCGGCCGGTGGAGCCGGGGTTCTCGGGCGAGTCGGGGCCCGAGGCGCGGTACCAGCCCTTGCCGTCCTTCTCGCAGCGCCCGGCCGGGGGATACACGCTCCGGCAGGTCTTGCCGTCGACGGTGCCCCGCTCCACGCCGACCTTGATCTGCGCGCCGCCCCGCTTCGCCACGTACACCGCCTGGAAGCCGTCGTCCCCGAGAACGCCCACGGACTGCTCCGCCAGTGTGAACCCGTCGGCCTCGGTCACGTACACGTGCGCCGTCCGGGTCTGCGCGGCGCGGGCGCGGTCCTCCAGGTCGGCGCGGGAGGGCGTCGATCCGGCGCCGGAGCCCGCGTTCCCGGAGGCCCTGTCCCCGGAAGCCCTGTTCCCGGACCCGGCGTCCTCGGAGCCGCACCCGGTGAGGGCGAGGGGCGCGAGGAGCAGCAGGGCGGCGGGGAGCAGGAGGCGAGGACGCGGCATGGGCCCATTCTTTCGTACGCCGGTTCGGGGCCGGAGGCGGCACGGCGAAGGCCGCCGCGTCCCGGGCGGAACACGGCGGCCTCCAGGCAGGGTGGCCTCCAGGCAGGGCGGAGCCCGAGGGCGTCAGTGCCCGGCGCCCACCTTCGGCAGCTCCACCGCCACGCCCTTGTCACCGGCATCCGCGGTGTAGTCCTCCGGGGACGTCTCGTCGACGCCGTCGGGGGCGCCCATGGCCTTCAGGACGAAGGTGAGGACGACGGTCACGACGACGTTCAGGACGAACGCGGTCAGGCCGATGTAGCCGATCTCACCGATGCCCGGGATCTCCTTGGACGAGCCGCCGAAGTGCGCTTGCGTCGGCGAGGCGACTCCGTACGCGGCGACCGTCCCGTAGATCATGCCGACCGCCCAGCCGGCGAGCAGCGCCCACCGGTGGAACCAGCGCGTGAACAGGCCGCCGACGAGGGCGGGCATGGTCTGCAGGATCCAGATGCCGCCGAGCAGCTGGAAGTTGATGGCGACCGTCTTGTCCATGGTGAGGACGAAGGCGAGCGCGCCCACCTTCACCAGGAGCGAGACCAGCTTGGAGACCTTCGTCTCCTGCGCGGGTGTCGCGCCGGGCCTGATGAAGTCCTTGTAGATGTTGCGGGTGAAGAGATTCGCGGCCGCGATCGACATGATGGCGGCCGGGACGAGCGCGCCGATGCCGATGGCCGCGAAGGCGACGCCCGTGAACCAGTCCGGGAACATGTCCTCGAACAGCTGCGGGATCGCCAACTGCCCGTTCTCGACCTTCACCCCGGCCGCGATCGCCATGAACCCGAGCAGCGCGAGCAGGCCGAGCATCAGCGAGTACAGCGGCAGGATGGTGGTGTTGCGCCGGATCACGTCGCGGCTGCGCGAGGACAGCGTCGCCGTGATCGAGTGCGGGTACATGAAGAGGGCGAGCGCGGAGCCGAGGGCCAGGGTCGCGTACGTCCAGGTGCCCGCGTCGCCCGGCACGAGCGAGCCGACGGGTTTGCCGGTGGCCTCGTTCGTCGCGGAGAACTTCTCATTGGCGGCGCTGAAGATGTCGTCGAAGCCGCCGAGCTTGATCGGGATGTAGATGATGGCCACCACGATCACGATGTAGATCAGGGTGTCCTTCACGAACGCGATCAGCGCGGGCGCCCGCAGACCGGACGAGTACGTGTACGCGGCCAGCACGCCGAAGGCGATGAGCAGCGGCAGGTCCTTGATGAACCAGTTGGTGTCCTCGCCGCCGCCGACACCCATGACGTCGAGGACGGCCTGGATGCCGACCAGTTGGAGCGCGATGTACGGCATCGTCGCGAGGATGCCGGTGACCGCCACGGCCAGCGAGAGCCCCTTGGAGCCGAACCGGCCCCGGACGAAGTCCGACGTCGTCACGTACCCGTGCTTGTGCGAGACCGACCACAGGCGCGGCAGGAAGGTGAAGATCAGCGGATAGACGAGGATGGTGTACGGCACGGCGAAGAACCCGGCCGCGCCCGCCGCGTAGATCGCCGCCGGGACGGCCACGAAGGTGTACGCGGTGTAGAGGTCGCCGCCGAGCAGGAACCAGGTCACCCAGGTCCCGAACGACCGGCCGCCCAGGCCCCATTCGTCGAGGCTCTGCTCGTTCTCGGCCTTGCGCCAGCGGGACGCCAGGAAGCCCATGACGGTGACCGCGAGGAAGAAGAAGATGAAGACGGCGAGCGCGACGCCGTTCACGCCGTCGTTCACCGGGACGCTCCGTCCTTCTGGGCCTTGCGGCCGCGCTGGTCACGCTGCCACAGCTGGTAGGCGATCATCGTGAGCGCGGTCGAGACCAGCACCCACAGCATCTGGTACCAGTAGAAGAACGGGATCCCGATGAAGGCCGGGTCGGCCTTCGCGTACGAACTCACCCAGAGCATCGCCACGAAGGGCGCCACGAGGCAGAGGGCGATGACCACGCGGACCGGCGTGACCACCGGCTGTCTCACTTCAGGCGCAACTGGCACTTCAGGCGCATCTGACATCCCGCCGCTCCGTTCCCTCACTTATCCCGTTCTTAACGTGCGGGAAATCTAAGTCAGAGATCTCGCGGTACGGAACCCCCGTCCGTATAACGGACGGGTACCGGAAGTGCCGTCGTGCCTGCTCAGCAGCAGCGGAAGCCCGCTCGGGGGTCCGACTCCTGCCGGTCCGTCCGCATCCGCTCGAACGCGCGGCGGCTCGGCACGACGGCGTCCGGATGATCCTTGCGTACGTGCGCCACGTACCGCTCGTACGCGGACTCGTCGGTCAACTCCCTTACGTACCAACGCAGTCCGCGCAGGGCGCGCAGGAGGGGTCCGCTCATGGCGAGCCCGCCGTCTCGCGCTCCTCGGCCGCCGCGATCTCCGCCTTCTCCTCCTTCGTGGCGAAAAGCCCGGCGGGCGCGACCGTCCTGGACTCCTCGAACGGCGCCTCGCTCAGCTTCGACGACAGCGGATCGCGGATGTGGCGCACGCAGATGCGCAGCGCGTCGGCGATCACGATCACGATGAGGAGCGCGAGCGCGGCCGAAAGGACGCCGTCCACCGTGGAGTTGGTGACGACGGTGTGCATGTCGTCCATCGACTTGGCGGGCGGCAGGACCTTGCCGTCGTCGATGGCGTCCTGGTAGATCGAGCGCTGCTTGAAGAAGCCCACGCGCGGGTCGCTGGAGAACACCTTCTGCCAGCTCGCCGTGAGCGTCACCGTGGCGTCCCAGATCAGCGGAACGCCCGTGATCCAGGCCCACTTGAGCCGTCCGGACTTCACCAGGAGCGTGGTGCAGACGGCGAGGGCGACGGCGGCGAGCAGCTGGTTGGCGATGCCGAAGATCGGGAAGAGCTGGTTGATGCCGCCGAGCGGCTCGTGCACGCCGACCCAGAGGAAGTAGCCCCACAGGCCGGTCACGGCGGCGCTGGTGAGGACCAGGCCCGGCTTCCAGCTGATGTTCTTGAAGGGCTTGTAGACGTTGCCCAGCATGTCCTGGAGCATGAACCGGCCCACGCGCGTGCCCGCGTCGAGCGCGGTGAGGATGAACAGCGCCTCGAACATGATCGCGAAGTGATACCAGAAGGCCTTCAGCGAGCCGCCGGTGACCTTGGAGAAGATCTCCGAGACGCCGACCGCGAGGGTGGGCGCGCCGCCGGTGCGCGAGAGCAGCGAACTCTCCTCCACGTTCTTGGCGGCCTGCGCCAAGTCCTCGGGGGAGATGGTGTATCCGAAGCCCGCGACGGCCTTGGACGCCTCCTGCACGGTGTCGCCGACCACGCCCGCGGGCGCGTTCATCGCGAAGTAGAGGCCCGGGTCGATGATCGACGCGGCCACCAGGGCCATGATCGCCACCGCCGACTCCATCAGCATGGAGCCGTACCCGATCATCCGGACCTGCGTCTCCTTCTGGATCATCTTCGGCGTCGTGCCGGAGGAGATCAGGGAGTGGAAGCCGGAGAGCGCCCCGCACGCGATGGTGATGAACACGAACGGGAAGAGCGAGCCCGCGAAGACCGGACCGTCGCCGCGCGAGGCGAAGTCGGTGACCGGGTCCATCTTCAGCGTCGGCAGCGCGATGACGACGCCGAGCGCGAGCAGCACGATGGTGCCGATCTTCATGAACGTCGACAGGTAGTCGCGCGGCGCGAGCAGCATCCACACCGGCAGGATCGAGGCGATGAAGCCGTACGCCACCAGCCAGATCACCAGCGTCGACGGCGCGAGCGTGAACGCCTCCGCCCACGAGGACTCCGCCACCCAGCGGCCCGCGATCAGCGCGAACAGCAGCAGCGCGACACCGATGAGGGAGACCTCGCTGACCCGTCCCGGCCGCAGGATCCGCAGGTAGAAGCCCATGAACAGGGCGATCGGGATCGTCATCGCGATGGAGAAGGTGCCCCACGGCGACTCGGCGAGCGCGTTCACGATCACCAGGGCGAGCACGCCCAGCAGGATGATCATGATGGCGAAGGCGGCGAGCAGCGCCGCGGCCCCGCCGAAGGGGCCGATCTCGTCCCGCGCCATCTGGCCGAGCGAGCGGCCGTCGCGGCGGGTGGAGAAGAACAGGACGACCATGTCCTGCACGGCCCCCGCGAAGATCACTCCCGCGATGATCCAGATCGTGCCCGGCAAATAGCCCATCTGGGCGGCGAGCACGGGACCGACCAGCGGTCCGGCGCCCGCGATGGCCGCGAAGTGATGGCCGAGCAGCACCCGCCGGTCGGTCGGGTGGTAGTCGATGCCGTTGTCGAGCCGCTCGGCGGGCGTGGCCCGGCGTTTGTCGACCTTGAGCACCTTGTACGCGATGAACTTCGCGTAGAAGCGGTAGGCGATGGCGTACGAGCCGAGGGCGGCGGCCACCATCCAGGCGGCGGACACCTCCTCGTCCCGGGAGAGGGCGAGTACGGTCCAGCCGGAGGCGCCGACCAGCGCGACGACTGTCCAGAGGGCGATGCTCTTGGGGTTCGCTGTGCGCACGGGCCGTCCTCCCGTTCACGATCTGCGGTGACGGGAGGACGGTAGGGGCAGGAACGTGGTCCGCGCTACAGGGCGGACGGGATCAGTCCTGGGGGGTGTGCGCGGGTCAGTCCTGGGGGCGCTTGAGGCGGGCCACGAACTTGTACCGGTCGCCCCGGTACACCGACCGCACCCACTCCACCGGCTGGCCCTGGCCGTCCAGCGAGTGCCGCGACAGCATCAGCATGGGCAGGCCCACGTCGGTGCCGAGCAGTCCGGCCTCGCGCGGGGTGGCCAGCGAGGTCTCGATGGTCTCCTCGGCCTCCGCGAGGTGCACGTCGTACACCTCGGCGAGGGCCGTGTAGAGGGACGTGTACTTCACCAGGGAGCGTCTGAGCGCGGGGAAGCGCTTGGCCGAGAGGTGCGTGGTCTCGATGGCCATCGGCTCGCCGCTGGCCAGGCGCAGGCGCTCGATGCGCAGGACGCGGCCGCCGGTGGCGATGTCGAGGAGTCCGGCGAGGGTGTCGTCGGCGGTGATGTAGCCGATGTCGAGCAGCTGGGAGGTCGGCTCCAGGCCCTGGGCCCGCATGTCCTCGGTGTACGAGGTGAGTTGGAGCGCCTGCGAGACCTTGGGCTTGGCCACGAAGGTGCCCTTGCCCTGGATCCGCTCCAGGCGGCCCTCGACGACCAGCTCCTGCAGGGCCTGGCGCACCGTCGTGCGGGAGGTGTCGAACTCGGCGGCGAGGGTGCGCTCGGGCGGGACCGGGGTGCCGGGGGGCAGGGTCTCGGTCATGTCGAGCAAGTGCCGCTTCAGGCGGTAGTACTTGGGCACCCGCGCCGGGCGTACCGACTTGCCGGGGCCGGAGCCGTCCGCTGTGGTGGAGGCGGCCGGGTTTCCCGTCACGGACGCTTCCCCCGTCACGGACGTGCCCGCCCCGGCCTGGGTACTGCCCGCCTCTGTGCCCATGCTCCGCCTTCCCGGCTCCTGTGCTGCTGCTGTCACCGGCTCCTGCGCTGTCGCCACCGGGTCCTCCGTCTGTCGCGGCTCACATCGTGGCACGGTCCGGGGCGAGGGGCGCCCCCTGCTCGCGCGAAGGTCGCGCGGGGCCGCGGTCCCGGGGTGTTTCCGGGGGTGCGACACGGGCCCGTACCCACTCAGGTGTCGGTCCGATAACGGACGTGACTGCCCTTCTTATACACCCTTGACACCTATAAAGGTCTAGGCCAAGCTCCCCGTACTGGTCTACACCATTAAAGACCAGGTCCAGTCCCACGGGCAGTCTTTCGGTCCTCTTGGTCGCTGCGGGTGGGGGGTTGGCTGGCATCCAAAGGAGGATGACTGTGAAGCGCAAGCTCATAGCGGCTATCGGTGTCGCGGGCATGTTGGTCTCTGTCGCGGCCTGTGGCGGCGACGACAAGGACGACAAGAAGTCCGGGGCGGACGGCTTCAAGGGCGAGACGCTGACGCTCTGGGCCATGGACGGCTCGACGCCGGACCAGTGGCAGAAGGACGTCACGGCCGCCTTCGAGAAGAAGACCGGCGCGAAGCTGAAGTTCGAGGTCCAGCAGTGGAACGGCATCCAGCAGAAGCTGACGACCGCCCTCTCCGAGGAGAACCCGCCGGACGTCTTCGAGATCGGCAACACGCAGACCGCCGCGTACGCCAAGACCGGTGGCCTCGCCGAGCTCGATGACCTCAAGGAGACCATCGGCGCCGACTGGACCGAGTCGATGAACAAGGCCTCGGTCATCGACGGCAAGCAGTACGCCGCCCCGTGGTTCGTCCTCAACCGCGTCGTGGTCTACAACAAGAAGGTCTGGGCCGACGCCGGCATCAAGACGACCCCGAAGACCCGCGCCGAGTTCCTCAAGAACCTCAAGCAGATCGGCGAGAAGACCGACGCCGAGCCGATCTACCTGCCCGGCCAGAACTGGTACCACTTCGTCGGCCTGACCATCGGCGAGGGCGCCGACCTTGTCAAGAAGGACGGCGACAAGTACGTCTCCAACCTCGACGACCCCAAGGTCGCCGCGGCCATGAAGACGTACAAGCAGTTCGCGGACCTCTCCAAGGCGCCGAAGAACAAGGACGAGGCCACCCCGCAGCAGGCCGAGATCTTCGCCAAGGGCAAGACCGGCGCCTTCATCGGCATGAGCTGGGAGGCCGCGACCGCGATCAAGGCCAACAAGAAGATCGAGAAGGACATCGGCTTCTTCACGATCCCCGGCGCCACCGCCGCCAAGCCCGAGGGCGTCTTCCTCGGCGGCTCCAACCTCGCCGTCGCCGCGACCAGCAAGAAGCAGGAGCTCGCCAAGGAGTTCCTCAAGATCGCGCTGTCCGACAAGTTCGAGGGTCAGTTCGCCAAGGAAGGCGGCACGATCCCGAACAAGAAGGCCCTGGAGTCCAACCTCAAGGGCAACGCGGCCGCCGAGGCCGCCGCTCCCGCCACCGCGGGCGGCGGCACCACCCCGCTGATCCCGGAGTGGGGCGCGGTCGAGAACCCGCCGAACCCGATCAAGAACTACATGACCGCGGTGCTCAACGGCGATTCGCCCGCCGACGCCGCCAAGAAGGTCGAGGGCGAGCTCAACAAGCGCCTGGCGCAGAAGCAGTAAGGACGCAGACCCCGCCGGGGGCGGCGGGTGAACCGACCCCGCTGCCCCCGGCGTACCCATGGGTGCTCCGCGCTCCCCGCGCGACCCCGCGTTCTCCGCGCCCCCGGTGGCGCCACCCCCGCGCTGCCCATGGCGCCCCCGCGCTGCCCACGGCGCCCCCCCCCGCGCCGCCCCCAGCGTTTCGCGTTGCCCACGAAAGAGATGGCGAGCATGACCGTGCAGAAGACCGAACGGCCGCCCTCCGGCCCGACGGAGGTGCAGACACTGGACGGCGGGCCACGGCCAACGGGCCCGCGCAGGTCCCCAGGACGTCTCGCCGGCCTCACGCCCTATCTGCTACTTGCCCCCGCGATCATCGCCACCCTGCTGCTGCTCGGCTGGCCGCTGGTCAACAACGGGATCCTGTCGTTCCAGAACCTCAACATGCGGCAGTTCATTCTGCACTTGACCGAGTGGAACGGAATCGACAACTACAAGGAGGTCCTCAGCAGCGAGGACTTCTGGCGGGTCACCGGCCGCTCGGTCGCCTTCACCGCCGTCAACGTCGTGCTGATCATGATGCTCGGCACCATGGTCGGACTGCTCCTGGCCCGCCTCGGCCGGAAGATGCGCACCTTCCTCCTGGTCGGCCTCGTCCTCGCCTGGGCGATGCCCGTCGTCGCGGCGAGCACGGTCTACCAGTGGCTGTTCGCACAGCGCTTCGGCGTCGTCAACTGGGTGCTCGCCAAGATCGGCTTCGAGTCGATGGCCGACCACGACTGGCTGGCCACGCAGTACTCCACCTTCTTCGTGGTCCTGCTGCTCATCGTCTGGATGTCCATCCCCTTCGTGGCGATCAACCTGTACGCCGCCACGACCACCATTCCCAAGGAGCTGTACGAGGCCGCGTCGCTCGACGGCGCCGGGGCCTGGAAGCAGTTCACCCAGGTGACGCTGCCGTACCTGCGGCCCTTCCTCTACGCCACCACGTTCCTGGAGATCATCTGGGTCTTCAAGGCGTTCGTGCAGGTCTTCACGATCAATGAGGGCGGCCCCGACCGGCTCACCGAGATCCTTCCCGTCTACGCCTACATCGAGGGCATGGGCAACCAGCACTTCGGCATGGGTGCGGCGATCGCGCTGCTCACCATCCTCATCCTGCTGGCCATCACCTCGTTCTACCTGCGGATCGTGCTCAAGCAAGAGGAGGACGAGCTGTGAAGCGCTCGCTGATGGGCCGCCTGTGGCCCAACCTGGTCGCCGTCGTTCTCTTCATCTTCTGCGTCTTCCCCGTGTACTGGATGTTCGCGACGGCCTTCAAGCCGACCGTCGACATCATCGCCGAGGACCCGGTCTGGTTCCCGACCGACGCCACGCTCGAACACTTCAGGACGGCGATGGAGGTCGACCACTTCTGGACCATGGTCGGCAACTCCCTCACCGTCACGATCCTCGCCGTCCTCTTCTCCCTCATCATCGGCGTGACCTCGGCGTTCGCCCTCGCCCGGATGCGCTTCAAGGGACGGCGCGGCTTCATCATCGGCTTCATGCTGGCGCAGATGGCGCCGTGGGAAGTCATGGTCATCGCGATCTACATCATCGTGCGCGACGCGGACATGCTGAACAGCCTGATCCCGCTGACCCTCTTCTACATGGTGATGATCCTGCCCTTCACCCTCCTCACGCTCCGCGGCTTCGTCGCCGCCGTGCCGAGGGAGCTGGAGGAGTCCGCGATGGTCGACGGCTGCACCCGGATGCAGGCCTTCCGCCGGGTGATCCTGCCGCTGCTCGCGCCGGGCCTGATGTCGACCTCGCTCTTCGGCTTCATCACCGCCTGGAACGAGTTCCCGCTGGTCCTCGTGCTCAACAAGGAAGCGGACGCCAAGACCCTGCCGGTGTGGCTCTCCAGCTTCCAGACCGCGTTCGGCGACGACTGGGGCGCCACCATGGCCGCGGCCTCGCTGTTCGCCATCCCGATCCTGATCCTCTTCGTCTTCCTCCAGCGCAGGGCCGTGGCCGGCCTGACCGACGGCGCCGTGAAGGGCTAACGCACCATGACCTCCTCCTACACCGCCTCCGCGGGCACCCAGGACTCCCTCACGCGCGACGCCCTGACCGTGCTCCAGCCCGGCTTCGGCGGCACCACCGCCCCCGACTGGCTGCTGCGCCGCATCGGCGAGGGCCTCGCCTCCGTCGGCCTGTTCGGCCGCAACATCCAGACGCCCGAGCAGGTCGCCGCGCTCACCGCCCAGCTGCGGGCCGAGCGCGAGGACATCGTCGTCGCCATCGACGAGGAGAGCGGCGACGTCACCCGCCTGGAGGTGCGCACCGGCTCCTCCTTCCCCGGCAACCACGCGCTCGGCGCCGTGGACGACGTCGCGCTCACCCGGGGTGTCGCCGCGGAGCTCGGCCGCCGCCTCGCCGAGTGCGGGGTGACCTTCAACTGGGCGCCGTCCGCCGACGTCAACTCCGACCCCGGCAACCCGGTCATCGGCGTACGCTCCTTCGGCTCCGACCCGGACCTGGTGGCCCGGCACACCGGCGCCTACATCGAGGGCATGCAGTCCGCCGGCGTCGCCGCCTGCGCCAAGCACTTCCCCGGCCACGGGGACACCGCGGTCGACTCGCACCACGCCGTGCCGCACATCGACGTCGACGCGGACGTCCTGAACGCCCGCGAACTCGTCCCCTTCCGCGCGGCCATCGCCGCCGGTACGCGCGCGGTGATGAGCGCCCACATCAGCGTCCCCGCCCTCGACCCGGAGCTGCCGGGCACGCTGTCCCGGCGCATCCTCACCGACCTGCTCCGCGGCGAACTCGGCTTCGACGGCCTGATCGTCACCGACGGCATCGAGATGCGCGCCATCTCCGGGACCTACGGCATCGAGCGCGGCACCGTCCTCGCCGTCGCCGCGGGCTGCGACGCGATCTGCGTGGGCGGCGGCCTGCACGACGAGCTGACGGTCCTCCGGCTGCGGGACGCCCTGGTGGCCGCCGTGCGCGCGGGCGAACTCCCCGAGGAGCGGCTCGCCGACGCCGCCGCCCGGGTGCGCGCCCTCGCCGACTGGGCCTCGGCCTCGCGCGCGGCCGACGCCGGGGGAGCGGCGGACCCGGAGATCGGCCTGCGCGCGGCCCGCCGCGCCCTGACGGTCACCCACACCGAGTCCTCCGCGGGCACGCTCACCGAGGCGCCCTACGTCGCCGCCTTCACGCCCCTGGCCAACATCGCCGTCGGCGACGAGACCCCCTGGGGCGTCGCCGCCGAGCTGACCCGCCGTCTGCCCGGCACCGAGACCGGCTCCTTCAGCGGCGACGACGCGGGCGCGAAGGCCCTCGCGGCGGCGGGCTCCCGACGCGTGGTCGCCGTCGTCCGCGACGCCCACCGCCACCCGTGGATGTCCGCCGCCGTCGACCACCTCCTCACCGCCCGCCCCGACACCGTCGTCGTCGAGATGGGCGTCCCCCAGTCCAAGCCCACCGGCTCCCTGCACATCGCCACGTACGGCGCCGCCCGGGTCTGCGGCCAGGCCGCGGCGGAGGCCTTGACGGGCGCGTGAGGCGCTCGTCCCGGCCCATGTCCCCGGCCCAAGGCGAGATCCGGCGGTAGCAGCACGCGAACGGCGCCGGGCGCCCCCACCACTGGGGGCGCCCGGCGCCGTCTGCGTACCCGTCCGGAGGATTAAAGCCCCTGCCACTCCGGCTTGTTGGCGTACGTGTGCCGGAAGTAGTCCGCCAGCTTCAGCTTGGACGCGGCCGCCTCGTCCACGATCACCGTCGCGTGCGGGTGCAACTGGAGCGCGGAGGCGGGGACCACGGAGGCCACCGGACCCTCGACCGTCGCCGCCACGGCGTCGGCCTTGCCCTCACCCGTCGCGAGCAGCACCAGGTGCCGGGCCTCCAGGATCGTGCCGATGCCCTGCGTGATGACGTGGTGCGGGACCTGGTCGATGTCGCCGTCGAAGAACCGCGCGTTGTCCACCCGGGTCTGCTCGGTCAGCGTCTTGATCCGCGTCCGCGAGGCCAGCGACGAGCAGGGCTCGTTGAACCCGATGTGCCCGTCCGTGCCGATCCCCAGCAACTGCAGGTCGACACCGCCCGCCTCCGCCAGCGCCCGGTCGTACGCCTCACACGCGCCCTGCACGTCCGCAGCGCTGCCGTCGGGCCCCATGAAGGCCGACTCGTCGAGGCCGAGCGGCGCCACGACCTCACGCAGCACCACCGAGCGATACGACTCCGGGTGCCCCGCCGGCAGCCCCACGTACTCGTCGAGCTGGCAGATCCGGGCCCGCGACGCGTCCACTTCGCCCGCGCGGACCTTCGCCGCCAGCGCCTCGTAGATGGGCAGCGGGGTCGAGCCGGTGGCGACACCGAGCAGGGCGTCGGACTTGCGGCGCACGAGGGCGGCCATGGCCTCCGCGATGAGCTCGCCGCCTGCCTTGGCGTCCGGGACGATGACAACTTCCACGCTGGGCCTGCCGATCTGGTGTAGGGGAGGAGCGGGACTGGCGCTCGGAAGAGTGTGGTATAGACCAATCTAGCAGAGCCGCACCACCCAGGTGCAGGGGTCGGACACCCCGGGCGCCCACGACATCAGCCCTTTCCCGCCCGCACACGCGCACGCCCCCACATGTCCATGCTCCGACCCGAACCCGGCCTTCGCCTGCCGACCTGTACTCGCCGTGCTGCGTCGCCTGTACTGCGCCCGGTGTCCTCCTTCCTGCGGCTGCCCGGGCCACGCGGCGGTCCCCGGGGCAGGGCTCCCGCCTTGGCGCTCGCGCTCCTGCGGCCGGCCCGTGCTCCTGCGGCCGGCCCGTGCCACGGCGGCTGACCCAGGGCCACGGCGGCTGCCGCTGGACCACCGTGAGTCCGCGTCACTGCGGCGCGGCCCGGACCCCAGCGACTGCCCCTACGCCGCAGCGGCGGCCCCAGGGACGAGGGGGGAAGTCACCGTGGCCCCTACCCAACCCCGTCCCCCTCCCCGCCCGGAGGGCAAGCGCTCCCGGCCAGTAGCAAGCACAGTGGGAAGCATGACTGCGATGTCGTCCTCCCCTTACAGCGAGCAGCCCGGCCGCATCATGTCCCGTGAGATGGCCGAACAGCCCGAGGTCCTGCGGCGGCTTCTCGACACCGGCGCCCCGGCGATCCGCGAGACCGCCCGACAGGTGGCCGCGCAACGCCCCCGCTTCGTCCTCCTCACCGCCCGCGGCACCTCCGACCACGCCGCCCTCTACGCCAAGTACCTCCTCGAAGTCCGCCTCGGCCTGCCCTGCGGCCTCACCTCCATGTCCACGACCACGGCCTACGGCGCCAAGCCCGACCTCCGGGACGTCCTGGTCGTCACCGTGAGCCAGTCCGGTGGCTCGCCCGACCTCGTCGCCTCCACCCAGGCCGCCCGCGAGGCCGGCGCCATCACCCTCGCGGTCACCAACAACCCCGACTCCCCGCTCGCCGCCGTCTCCGAGCACCACATCGACATCCTCGCGGGCCCGGAGAAGGCCCTCCCGGCCACGAAGACCTATACGGCGTCCCTGCTCGCCCTCTACCTCTTGATCGAGGGCCTGCGCGACGGCGACGGCGCTGCCGCGGGTCCGCTGCCCGACCTCGCCGCCGACCTCCTGGCCCGGCAGCCGGAGATCCGGACGCTCGCCGCCCGCTACCGCTTCGCCGAGCGCATGGTGATCACCTCTCGCGGCTACGGCTATCCCACCGCCAAGGAAGCCGCCCTGAAGCTGATGGAGACCAGCTACATCCCCGCCCTGGCCTACTCCGGCGCCGACCTGCTGCACGGCCCCCTCGCCATGGTCGACAACATCTCGCCGGTCATCGCCGTCGTCCCGGACGGCAGGGGAGGGGAGGCGCTCCAGCCCGTCCTCGACCGGCTCCGCGGACGCGGCGCCGACCTCGTGGTCATCGGGCCCAAGACCCACGTCGAACGGGCCTCCGCCGGATTCGCCCTGCCGACGGACGGGGTCCCCGAGGAGGTCCAGCCCATCCTGGAGATCATCCCCCTCCAACTCCTCGCCTACGAGGTGACGATCGCCCGCGGCCAGGACCCGGACGCGCCCAGGGCTCTCGCCAAGGTGACGGAGACGAGGTGAGGTAGGCGAGGTGAGGGGGACGAGGTGAGGGGGCGCCCCGGCCAGTCGTCCCCCCGGCCCGTGTCGCCCTGCTCCCGCCCCGCCGGGCCGAGGCACCTCAGGTCAGCGAACCCCCCGTCGCGTCCAGCCAGTGCCCCGTCACCCAGCGCCCGTCCTCCGAGGCGAGGAAGGCGACCGCGTCGGCTATGTCCTGCGGTGTCCCGACCTTGCCGAGGGCCGACATGGCCGCCGCGCCCGCCCATGCCTGCTTGTTCTCCTCGCCGCGCAGCCAGGCGGCGTTGACGTCCGTGTCCACGATGCCCGGGGCCACCGAGTTGACCGTGATGCCGCGGGCGCCGAGCACCTTCGACAAGTTCTGAGTGAAGACGTCCAGGGCGCCCTTGGTCATGGCGTACGTCATGATCTGGGGCATCACGGCGGCGCGGGAGAGGCCGGACGAGATGTTGATGACGCGCCCGCCGTCCCGCAGTCGCTCCGCGCCGAGCTGGGTGATGAAGAACGGCGCCTTGACGTTCACCGCGAACAGCCGGTCGTGCTCGTCCTCGTCCGCTTCCGTGAACGAGTGCGACGTGCCGATCCCGGCGTTGTTCACCAGGATGTCCAGGTCGTCCGCGTGTGCGTCGAACGCCGCCCACAGCGCTGCCGCGTCACCCGGCACACCCAGCTCCGCGCCGATCGCGAAGGCGGAGCCGCCCGCCTGCTCGATCGCCGAGACCGTCTCCTTCGCGGCCGCCTCATTGCTGCCGTAGTGCACGGCAACCCGCGCCCCGTCCTGGGCCAGCCTCTCGGCGATCCCCCGCCCGATGCCCCGGCTTGCGCCCGTGACCAAGGCTGTCTTGCCCGCGAGCCGCTTCACCCGCGCCCCGTCCTCCGCGGGCCTCTCCGCCGCCTCTGCGGTCTGCGAGGTCGTCGTCTTCTCCGTCAGTGCACCCATGAGCAGGCGCCCCCCAACTTTCTCTAGCGGTCGCTACACAAAGAACCGTAGCGGATCGCCACCCGCTTTTCTAGCGCGCGCTATAAAATTCACCCATGGCGACGAAACAGCGAGGCAGGCCGCGCTCCTTCGACCGTGAGACGGCGCTGGAGCAGGCCCTGCGACAGTTCTGGGAGCACGGGTACGAGGCGACGTCCGTCGCCGACCTCACCCGCGAGATGGGCATCGGCGCCCCGAGCCTGTACGCGGCCTTCGGCGACAAGCGGACGCTCTTCGAGGAGGTCCTGGTGCGCTACGCGAGCACGTACGGAGCCTTCGGCGGGCGCGCCCTCGCCGAGGAGCCGACGGCCCGCGGCGCGATGGAGCGCATCCTGCGCGAGGCCGTCGACTCCTTCACCGAGCCGGGCCTTCCCCACGGCTGCCTCGTCATCCACGCCGCGACCAACTGCACCACGCCGGAGGTCGAGCAGACCCTGCGCGAGCAGCGCAACGCCAACGTCGCGACCTTCGCGGCCCGCATCCAGCAGGGCATCGACGCGGGCGAGATCGCGGCCGGCGTCGACGCCGGGGACCTCGCCCGCTACGTCGGTGCGGTGTTCCAGGGCCTGTCCCAGCAGTCCCGCGACGGCGCCACCAGGGAAAACCTCCAGGTCGTCGTCGACCTGGCGATGCGGGCCTGGCCGGAGGCCTGAGCGGGTCGACGCCGGGGTCGAGGCCGGAGCCGGCGGCGGTCGGGTGAGGCGTCGGCGCGGGCTCCCCGCCAGGTCCGGACCTGCCCCCGATTCTGGAGGAAGATCCGACAACAAACCCCGTCCCGCGCATAGACATGGGAGAATGGTCTAGTCCACAATGCGGGAGTAAAGCTCCGCTCTTCCCGCACAGAAGAGCGGCCGAGGAGCCGGTGCTCTCTGCCCTGACCGCGCCGGGCACTCCTCAATCGGTGGCCGGTACCGCACATTCTGGCCGCCGATGCACCTGAAGGGCCGCGGTGTTGGGGTCGGGTTGAGGGTCCCGCCCCGGCGCCGCTGCCCGACGGGGACCGGCGCCGGGAGCAGAACACCCCCGGACCTGCCCGGACCGCCAGGTACGCTCGCACACGTGCCCTCCATGAACGACCTCGTACGCCAGCACACCGCCCTCGGCGACTCCGACCTCGAGTGGCTCCATCTGCTGGTCTCGGAGTGGCAACTGCTCTCCGACCTCTCCTTCGCCGACCTCGTGCTGTGGGTGCCCACCCGCGACGGCACGCGCTATGTCTCCGTCGCACAGATGCGCCCCAACACCGGACCGACGTCCTACCAGGACGACATGGTCGGCCACCTCGTCCCGCGCGGCCGCCGTCCGCTGCTCGACGCGGCGCTCGACGAGGGCCGCATCGTGCGCGAGGGCGACCCGGAGTGGCGCGAGGAAGTGCCGGTGCGGGTCGAGTCCATCCCCGTACGCAGGGAGGGGCGCGTCCTCGGAGTCATCGCCCGCAACACCAACCTCCTTACGGTGCGCACCCCTTCGCGCCTGGAGCTCACCTACCTCCAGTCGGCGTCCGACCTGGCGCAGATGATTGCCGCGGGATCGTTTCCCTTCGAGGGGCAACAGGTCGACATGGACGCATCCCCGCGCGTGGGGGACGGCCTTGTGCGCCTGGACGCGGACGGCGTCGTCCAGTACGCCTCGCCGAACGCCCTCTCCGCGTACCACCGCCTCGGTCTCGCCGCCGACCTGGTGGGCCACCACCTCGGCAAGGCCACCGCCGAACTCGCCCCGTCCCGGGGCCCGGTGGACGAGGCCTTGACCAAGCTGGCCAGCGGCTGGGCGCCCCGCGAGTTCGAGATCGAGGGCGGCGACGGCGTGATCCAGCTGCGCGCCATCCCGCTCAAGCCCAAGGGGCCGCGGATCGGTTCGCTCGTCCTGCTGCGGGACGTCACCGAACTGCGCCGCCGCGAGCGAGAGTTGATCACCAAGGACGCCACCATCCGGGAGATCCACCACCGGGTGAAGAACAACCTCCAGACGGTCGCGGCCCTGCTGCGCCTGCAGGCGCGCCGCATCGACTCCGTCTCCGGCCGCGAGGCCCTGGAGGAGGCGGTGCGGCGCGTGGGCTCCATCGCCATCGTCCACGAGACGCTCTCGCAGAACCTGGACGAGCGCGTGGAGTTCGACGAGATCGCCGACCGTGTCCTCGCCATGGTCGCGGAGATCTCACCGGGCACGGTCACGGGTCGGCGCACCGGCCGCTTCGGCATTCTCGACGCCGAGGTCGCGACGCCGCTGTCGATGGTCCTGACGGAGATCCTGCAGAACGCCCTGGAGCACGGTTTCACCCAGGGGGACACCGGCACCGTCGAGGTCTCCGCGGTCCGCGGCGGCACCGCGAAGGACGCCCGGCTTCTGATCACCGTCCAGGACGACGGCGTCGGACTGCCCGACGACTTCGACCCGCATCGCTCGGGCAACCTGGGCCTGCAAATCGTGCGCACCCTCGTCGAGGGCGAGCTGGGCGGCACGTTCGACATGGTCAAGGCGCCGGAGCGGGGGACCCGCGTCGTCCTGGATATTCCGGTACGCGGCGACAAGTAGCACGCGCACACGGCAGGGACACTTGCACACGGCAGGGACACTCGCACACAGCAGGAAGCCCCGGACCATGTCGGTCCGGGGCTTCCTGCTCACGTTGCGATGCGCATCGGGGGTACTGCGCGGCTGCGGCTCGGGGGCGGGGGTTGCGTACGCGCTGTCTACGGATCAACACCGTCAGGCACACGCGCCGCCAAGCTCAGGCTCGTAAGGGGCGTGGGCGTCAGGCGCTGGCCTGGCGCGCCCGGTTGCGGGCGGCGCGGCGCTTCATCGCGCGGCGCTCGTCCTCGCTGAGGCCACCCCAGACGCCGGAGTCCTGGCCGGACTCGAGCGCCCACTGCAGGCACTGCTCCATGACGGGGCAGCGACGGCAGACGGCCTTGGCTTCCTCGATCTGCAGCAGCGCAGGACCGGTGTTGCCGATGGGGAAGAACAGCTCGGGGTCTTCCTCGCGGCAAACGGCGTTGTGACGCCAGTCCATGGCTGCTACCTCTCCTTGGTCTTACATGAAGATTGCTTGTGAATGTGAACGCTTTCACGAATCCCCCCGCACGGGAAGGGCCGACTACCAGTTGCCTGGCGTGGACCTTGTGGTGAGAGGAGGGGTTCTGGCGACCTGTAGAGGCCGATGTTGCGGGCCGTCCCGATCGCCATGTAGAGATTCGCAAACCTCGGCGGCGGATACAACCCCTTCCGGAAAGTTTTTTTTGATTCCTCGGTGTCGACTGAGTCACAGCCGTACTTCCATGGGGTGGAGCCTGGCCTAAACGTTCGAGTGAAAGGACTTTAGGCCCTTCCACTCACACAATCACACGCAGTGCACGGCGTACGCCTGTGAACGTCACGCTCGTCCGCAGCCCCAGGTGGTCACCGTCCATCTGGAGGGGGAGGGGCACCTTCGAATGCAAGGTGAAGTCCGTCAGGTCGTGCAGCGAGACGGCGTTCTTTCCGTGGGGCCCGCGGTCGGGTGTCGACCGGAGCAGCTGGGTGCCGTACCGGGCCACAGAAGCCGTCGAAAGACGCTTGAGCCCCAGCACGTCCAGGCCCGTCTCGAAGGACGCCTTCGGGGACGCGTACAACGGACGATTGCCCAGGTAGGACCAGGGGGAGGTGTTGCAGACTATGGACATCACGAGGTCCGTCACCGGCTCCTCGCCGGCCTGCTCCAGGGTGATCGAACCGTGCCGGCGGTCGCCCTCGCCGAGGAACTGGCGTACCACCTGGCGCACGTAAAGAGCGTGCGTCGAGCGCTTGCCGCGCTCCCTGTGCTGTTCGACCCGGCCGACCACTCCGGCGTCGAATCCCAGCCCCGCCGCGAACGTGAACCAGCGCGACGGCACCGCTTCGTCATCCGTCCCGGGGGTCCCGGAGACCCGGCCGAGGCTCACTGTGCGTTCACTTCCTTCACGCAGCGCGTCCAGGAGGGCGCCGGTCGCCTCCACGGCGTCGTTCGGCAGGCCCAGGGCGCGCGCGAAGACATTCGTCGAACCCCCGGGGACGACGGCGAGGCGGGGCAGGTTCTCCGGAGAGGGGCCGTTGTGCAGCAGACCGTTGACGACCTCGTTGACCGTGCCGTCGCCACCGAGGGCCACGACCAGCTCGATGTCCTTGCTCTCCGCGGCCTGCCGGCCGAGGTCCCGGGCGTGACCGCGGTACTCCGTAGTGACCGCTTCCAGCTTCATCTCGCTCGCGAGCGCGTGGATCAGTACGTCACGTGTGCGCGCACTGGTGGTAGTAGCCGCCGGGTTGACCACGAGAAGTGCACGCATGCGCAGCAGACTACCTAGGGGTCTTTACCTGGCCCAGACCGAGGTCTGGCCCGAACCGCACCGACGTGCCGCTCCCCGGACGCTCGGGGCTACCCTCGATGCGTGAGCACTGAGCCGAAGACCACCCCCGAAGCCCCCGCGTCGGGCCCCCGCCCCGGGCGCCTCACGGCCGCCGCGGCACTCGCCGCGCTGGAGGGCTTGGCCCTCGTCGTCGGCGGTGCCTACATGCTCGTCATGGGGCTCGCGGGCGACCCCGACAACCCGCGCCAGGCGACGACGGGCGGCGTCACGCTGATCGTCCTCGCACTCCTTCCGCTGCTCGCCGCGCGCGGTCTGCTGCGGCTGCGCAGCTGGGCGCGCGGGCCCGCGATCATCACGCAGATCATGGCGCTGCCCGTGGCCTGGCAGCTGCTCCAGGCGGACAGCGCGATGATTCCCGGCGGTATCGCGCTGGCGGCGGTCGCGGTCGCGACGCTGGTGCTGCTCATCCATCCCGCCACCACCGAGGCGCTCGGCATCGGCGGGGCAGGGAACGGGAACGTACAGGAAGGCGGCAAGTAGCCGCACGGACCGGCACACGGTCGCAGGAACGCCACTGGGGGCGGCAAGGTCATCCTTGCCGCCCCCAGTGGCGTTCCTGCGACCGTGTGCCGGTCCGTGCGGCCCGCTCACTCCTCGGTCACTCCTGCTCCTCGGTCACTCCTGCGTCACTCCTCGACGAGGAGCTTCTCGCGCAGCTGCGCGAGGGTGCGCGCGAGCAGCCGGGAGACGTGCATCTGGGAGATGCCGACCTCCTGGGCGATCTGCGACTGCGTCATGTTCCCGAAGAACCGCAGCAGCAGGATGCGCTTCTCGCGCGGCGGCAGGTCCTCCAGGAGCGGCTTGAGAGATTCGCGGTACTCGACGCCCTCCAGGGCCTCGTCCTCGGCGCCGAGGGTGTCCGCCACGGCCGGTGACTCGTCGTCCGTGTCCGGGACGTCCAGGGACAGCGTGGAGTACGCGTTCGCCGACTCCAGGCCCTCCAGGACCTCCTCCTCGGAGATCGCCAGCTTCTCGGCCAGCTCGTGCACGGTCGGGGAGCGGCCGTGCAGCTGCGACAGCTCGGCCGTGGCCGTCGTCAGCGCGAGACGCAGCTCCTGCAGCCGCCGCGGCACCCGCACCGCCCAGCCCTTGTCGCGGAAGTGGCGCTTGATCTCGCCGACGACCGTCGGGGTGGCGTACGTGGAGAACTCGACGCCGCGGTCCGGGTCGAACCGGTCCACCGACTTGATGAGGCCGATCGTGGCGACCTGGGTCAGGTCGTCCAGGGGTTCGCCGCGGTTGCGGAAGCGGCGGGCCAGGTGCTCCACGAGCGGCAGGTGCATGCGGACCAGCTGATTGCGCAGCTCCGCGTACTCCGCGCTGCCGTTCTCCAGGGCGCGCAGCTCCACGAACTTCGCCCGCGCGCCGCTGCGGTCCTGTGGATCGTGCCGGCTGTGCTGCTCGTGCTCGCTCATCGTCCCGCCCGTCACCCGCCGCCGCCCTTCTGGGGACTCGCCCCCAGTGCTGGACGCCCGGGGGGACCCCCTGCGTGCGGCGCCTGCTTGGTCCTGTCGCCCGCCCGGGCCGGACAGCTCGTCGGTCCCGTCCCCGGCGGTCGGCTCTGCCTGCTCTTCGGCGGCGGCCGTCCCGGCCACCGCCCGCTGACCCTGCTGCTCCGGGTCCTGTGGGTGCGGCCTGGCCTGCTGCTCGGGGATGCCGCCGGGGGCAGGCCCCGGCTCCACCGGAGCGCGCCCGGAGGCCGGACGCGTGCCGCCCCTGCCGCGGGCGGGCAGACCGTGTGTGCCACGTGTGCCGCGCTCTTCGTCCCGCACCGGCCCGTCCCCGTTCCTCACGCCGGCCCGGGTCCCGCGCCGCGCTGTTTGTAGAGGCTGATCGAAACGGTTTTGTCGTCGGCGACCGAGGAGTTGACCTTGCCCGCGAGGGCCGAAAGGACCGTCCATGCGAAGGTGTCGCGCTCCGGGGCGCGGCCGTCCGTGGTGGGCGCCGAGACGGTCACCTCCAGGGAGTCGTCGACGAGCCGGAAGACGCAGCTGAGCACGGAACCGGGCACGGCCTGCTGGAGCAGGATCGCGCACGCCTCGTCGACAGCGATGCGGAGGTCCTCGATCTCGTCCAGGGTGAAGTCCAAGCGTGCTGCGAGGCCGGCCGTGGCCGTACGCAGCACCGACAGGTAGGCACCCGCAGCCGGAAGGCGGACCTCCACGAAGTCCTGATTCCCGGGCTCGCCTGCGATCTGGGACACCCTCACCTCCAAGGTGGTACAAGCACTTTCGGGGCTCCGGCCGTCGCGCCGCGGCGGTCCGGACTGCGTCACACGGGTGACGCACCACGTTTTTCAGCGGTGACGCTACCGCGCTGCTCAGTTCCGTGTCCCGGGGCCCCACCCCGTTGCTGTCACTCATAGTAAGCCTACGGGTACGGACAGTGGCTAGGGGTTTCGCGGACCCAATTGGAAAGAACGAGCGTCGGGTTGACGTACCCAGGCCTCAGACGATCGAACCGTCGACAAAGCACCAACGCCAGTTCTCGCCCGGCTCGAAGGTCCGCATCACCGGATGGCCGGTCTCCTTGAAGTGCGCCGTCGCGTGCTGGAAGGGCGACGAGTCGCAGCAGCCCACGTGCCCGCAGTCCAGGCACAGCCGCAGCTGCACGGGGTGGCTGCCGGCCGCGAGGCATTCCAGACACGTTTCGCTCAGAGGCGTTGGTTCGGGGTGGGGCAGTGCGCTGACGTGCGAGCACTCGTTCATGATGGCCAGGTTACGACGGGAGACCGGACGGCGAAGGGCCTTGCCGATGGACGTACTGCCCCTGGTGGCGCTGATCGCCGCGAGCGCCGCTGTCGCGGGCGCCGCGCGCCGCACGCCGGTCCCCGCACCGCTGCTCCTGGTGGGCGTGGGCCTGATCGCGGCGTACGTCCCCGGAGTGCCGGAGTACCACCTCGACCCGCATGTGGTGCTGCCGCTGATCCTGCCGCCGCTGCTGCACACGGCCGCCCTGGAGAGCTCGTATCTGGACCTGCGGGCCAATGTGCGGCCCGTCGCGCTCCTCTCCGTTGGTTACGTTCTGTTCGCGACGCTGGCCGTCGGCTGGCTCGCCTATCTGCTGATCCCCGATCTCCCGCTGACCGCCGCGCTCGTCCTGGGGGCGGTGATCGCACCCCCGGACGCCGTGGCGGCCACGGCCATCGCGCGCCGTGTGGGACTGCCCTCGCGCATCACGACGATCCTCCAGGGCGAGTCCCTGGTGAACGACGCCACCGCGATCACCGCCTACAAGGTGGCGCTCGCGGCGGCCGTCGGCGAGGGCGCGAGCTGGGGCGGCGGCATCCAGGAGTTCCTGGTCGCCGCGGTCGGCGGGATCGGCGTGGGGCTGATCCTGATGGTGCCCATCCACTGGTTGCGCACCCACCTGAAGGAATCGCTGCTGCAGAACACGCTGTCGCTGCTCATCCCCTTCGTCGCGTACGCCGCCGCGGAGCAGTTCCACGCCTCCGGAGTGCTCGCCGTGGTCGTGGTGGCCCTCTACTTGGGGCACCGTTCCTGGCAGGTCGACTTCGAGACGCGACTCCAGGAGGCCGCGGTCTGGAAGGTCGTGGGCTTCCTCCTGGAGTCGGCGGTCTTCGCGCTCATCGGGCTGCAGCTGCCCGTGGTGCTCGGGGAGCTCGGTGAGTACAGCGTCGGACAGGCGATCTGGTACGCCGTCGCGGTGTTCGTGTGCGTCGTGGTGGTGCGCTTCGTGTGGTCGTATCCGGCGACGTATCTGCCGCGCGCGCTGTCGGCGCGGATCCGTGAGCGCGAGGGCGACATGGACTGGCGGCGGCCGCTGATCGTCAGCTGGGCCGGGATGCGGGGCGTGGTGTCCCTGGCGATCGCCTTCTCCATCCCGTTGATGACGGACGACGACGAGCCCTTCCCCGGCCGCAACCTCGTGCTCTTCCTGACCTTCACGACGGTCATCGGGACGCTGGTGGTCCAGGGGCTCTCGCTGCCGTGGCTGATCCGGGTCCTGAAGGTGCCAGGGCGGGACGCGCAGGCGCAGACACTGGCCGAGGCGCAGGCCCAGAACGCCGCCTCGCAGGCCGCGGAGGCCCGGCTGAGGGAGCTGATGGAGGACGAGCGCAACCAGCTGCCAGGGCCCCTTGAGGACCGTCTGCGCACCGTTCTCGAGCGGCGCCGCAACTCGGTCTGGGAGCGGCTCGGCCAGTCCAACCCCGTCACGGGGGAGTCCGCGGACGACACCTACCGCAGGCTCGCGCGCGAGGCGATCGCCGCGGAGCGCGAGGTGTTCGTACGGTTGCGGGACGAGCGGCGCATCGACGACGAACTGATGCGGACCCTGCTGCGGAAGCTGGACCTGGAGGAGGCGGCGGCCCACCGGGAGATCGAGGAGTGAGCGCAGGGCCCCTTCGGGAGGCCGGTGCGGGCCGAGCGGGCCACGGGCGGTTCAGTCGGGCGGCGTGCCTGTGATGACCGCCGTGACCGTTGTCCCCGGAGCGAAAGCGCCCTCTTCGGAGAGTGCGGTCAGCGCGTACAGGAGCTTGGCCACGTACACACGCTCCACAGGGAGGCCGTGGCGCTGCTCGAAGTCGTCGGCGAAGGCGGTGAGTTCGTCGGTGGTACGGGCGTAGCCGCCGCAGTGGAAGCGGTCGTCGAGGGTCCAGTTGGTGCCGGGGGCGCCGAAGGCGGAGCGCTGGAGGCCCGCTATCTCGGGGCCCAGGAAGCCGCCCTTGAGGACGGGTATGCCGAGCGCGCGCTGGCCGGGGGCGAGACCCGCGGCCAGGCCCGCGAGGGTCCCGCCGGTGCCGCAGGCGACGGCCGCGACGTCGGTGTGGCCGCGCAGCTCCGCGCCGAGGGGCGTGCAGCCCTGGACGGCGAGGGCGTTGCTGCCGCCCTCGGGGATGACGTACGCGTCCTCGGTGGCCGTCCGCCGCCGGAGCGCGGCCAGGACCGCGGGATCCGCCTTCTGCCGGTACGCCGACCTGTCGACGAAGTGCAGCCGCATGCCGTCCGCCGCGCACTGGGCGAGGGACGCGTTCAAGGGGCGGTCGGCCAGTTCGTCGCCGCGTACTACGCCGACGGTGGCGAAGCCCAGCAGGCGGCCCGCGGCGGCGGTGGCCCGCAGGTGGTTGGAGTAGGCGCCGCCGAAGGTGAGCAGCGTTCCGTGGCCCGCCGCGCGCGCCCGCTCCAGGTTGAGGACGAGCTTGCGGTACTTGTTGCCGGGCAGGTCCGGGTGTATTCGGTCGTCGCGCTTGAGGAGCAGGCGGACGCCGCGGGCCTCGAAACGCGGGTCCGTGACCTGCTGGAGCGGGGTGGGGAGCCGGGGCCGCAGGGCGGAGGCGGGCGGGGTGGGGGACACCCCGCCATTCTCCCTCGTGGTGGGCGGGCCGGGGCTGGTGGAGCGTGGCGGAGCGAAGGTGGGGGGTTGGGGGAGCGGAGGCGCGGACAGGGAGGCGTGTCTGGCCGGGGCCTCGTGGGCTACTTCAGTCGCTCTCCGATCCGCTCCCGCATCGAGTCCATCGTGAACCCCTTGGGGTCGATCTTGCCGGGCTGCCACTCCAGGTGACCGATGACGGAGCGCTCGGTCCAGCCGTGGTGACGGCAGACGGCGGCCGAGACTCTCTCGATGGCGTCCAGCTGCTCATCGGTCCAGGGGTCCTCGCCGTCGCCGAGGTTCTCGCACTCGAAGCCGTAGAAGTGGCGGTTGCCGTCGGTGTTGGCCTCGTTGTCCGGCGGGAGGCGCTTCTCCGCGATGACGGCGCGCAGGACGTCGTCGTCGCCGAGCCCGGCGTGGTTGGAGCGGCCGTAGCCGACGAGGTGGACGCGGCCGTCCTTGGTGATGACGCCGTGGCAGAGCGGGCCGGGCAGGCCCGCGTAGCCGTCGCGGCAGATTTCCACGGTCCGCTCGGAGCCGGAGGTGACCGTGTGATGGATCATCACGCCGTGCACCGGGCCCCAGGGGCCCACATGATTGCGGTTGTGCTCGCGCCAGTTGCCGACTTCGACGACCGTGACGCCTTCGTCCTTCAGCAGGTCCAGGAATCTGTTCGCGGACATGGGTGGGGCCATGACCGCCTCCTTTGCGGGCGCGACGGTCGCCGGTCGCGAACCGCCTCGTACGCAGCTTGTACCGGAACCGCCGGTGCCCGAACCATCTGTTCGGGCACCGTGCGAGTCGATCCGGTCAGCCGGAGGGCTGGTCGGCCCCGGTCGGTCAGGCGCGCAGGAAGCCGTCGCCGTGCGTCGCGATGTGTGCCTCCAGGGCGGAGAGTGCCTGCTGGGTGGCGTCCGGAGTGCCGCTGCCGCGCCGCTCCGCGTAGTACGCCGCGCCGAGCTGCTTGAGCAGGTCGTTGCCCGCCCGCTGTGCCTGCACGTCGTCCAGCTTCTGCTTGCCCTGGTTGAGACCCTGCTGCACCTGTTCTCTGGCGCGGTCCAGGAAGCCTGCCATGTCGCTTCTCCCGATGGTTCGGTGCTGATGGTGCGTACGCTGCGCTCGCCCTTGTGAACGAACGCACAGATCTTGGAGTTCCCCCTCGCCGCGTCGCCGTACCCGGTGGGCGCCCGCGTCAGCCGGTCGGCCCGCACCTCAGGGGTTGGCCGGAATCATTCGGCTCGGCGGCTGATATTCCGCTTCCGGGCGCGCGTGGAGCGCCGTCGTCGGGGGCCCTGGACGGACGTACGAGGGATCGGGCCTGGTTGGCGGCAACGTGCCCCGTCCGCCTCGATCCATTCCCGCTCATTTGTGTAATGGCGCGCGTACTCACCGTGCTGGAAGGGTTGCGAGCCAGGTCAGCGCATGATTGGGAGGGCATTGTCCATGTCGGTAGGCGAAGAGATCCGTACGGAGCAGGACCAGCCGCAGCAGAGTCTCGGCACATCCGCCGCGCGGAATCTGGCCACCACCACCAAGTCCGCGCCGCAGATGCAGGAGATCAGCTCCCGCTGGCTGCTGCGGATGCTGCCCTGGGTGCAGGTGCAAGGCGGTACGTACCGAGTCAACCGCAGGACGAGCTACTCGGTCGGGGACGGCCGGGTCACGTTCGTCAAGACGGGAGACCGCGTCGAGGTGATCCCCGCCGAGCTCGGCGAACTGCCGGTCCTTCGGGACTTCGAGGACCAGGAGGTGCTCGGCGAGCTGGCGCGCCGCTGCCAGCAGCGCGAGTTCGAGGCCGGCGGGGTGCTCACGTCGTTCGGCAGCCAGGCGGACGAGGTGTTCCTGCTCGCCCACGGCCGCGTCGAGAAGGTCGGCACGGGCCCCTACGGAGACGACACGGTGCTCGGCACGCTCGCCGACGGCGCGTACTTCGGCGAGCAGGCCCTCATCGACCCGGAGACCATCTGGGAGTACACGGTCCGCGCGGTGACGGCCTGCACGGTCCTCACGCTCCCGCGCCAGGACCTGGAACAGGTGGCGGAGCGCTCCGAGTCCCTGCGCGCCCACCTCGAGCGGATGCGGGCCATCCCGGAGCAGCGCACCAACAACTACGGAGAGGCCCCCATCGACCTCTCCGCGGGCCACGTCGGCGAAGCGGTCCTGCCCGGCACCTACGTGGACTACGAATCGCGACCGCGCGAGTACGAACTGAGCGTCGCCCAGACCGTGCTGCGCATCCACACGCGCGTGGCCGACCTCTACAACCAGCCGATGAACCAGACCGAGCAGCAACTGCGGCTCACCGTAGAGGCCCTGAAGGAGCGCCAGGAGCACGAGCTCATCAACAACCGCGAGTTCGGACTGCTCAACAACTGCGAGTACGACCAGCGCCTGCAGCCGCACGACGGCGTGCCGAGCCCGGACGACATGGACGAACTGCTCACCCGCAGGCGCGGATCGAAGCTGTTCCTCGCCCACCCGCGCGCGATCGCCGCGTTCGGCCGCGAGTGCAACAAGCGCGGGCTCGTCCCGGAGACCATCGACGTGTCCGGTCACCGCATCCCGACCTGGCGCGGCGTGCCGATCTTCCCGTGCAACAAGATCCCGGTGACCGAGGAGCGCACGTCCTCGATCATCTGCATGCGTACGGGCGAGGACGAGCAGGGCGTCGTCGGACTGCACCAGGCGGGCATCCCGGACGAGATCGAGCCGAGCCTGTCCGTGCGCTTCATGGGCATCAGCGACCAGGCGATCATCTCCTACCTGGTGTCGACGTACTACTCCGCGGCCGTCCTGGTGCCGGACGCCCTCGGCATCCTGGAGAACGTCGAGATCGGCCGGTGGAGGTGAGTCGACGTCCTGCCGGGACGGGCGGCGGGCCGCCGCCCGTGTCTGCGGGCACACCAGCGGGTACACCCCTGGCGTACGCGCCCGCAGGCCCAGGATCCGCCACCGTCCGCCGCCCCGCCGGAGTGAGTCCATGACGGACACCACGGACATGACGGACTGCGCGCCCCGACCGCGCGGACGGGTCCTCGGGGAGCACGTCCTCGGGGAGGCCTACGAGGCCGCGGAGATCCTGTCGGCGGCGCGGCTGTGCGTCGACCCGGAGCTGCGCGCCGCGGTCGAGTCGCTGCCGGGTTCGCTGCGCCGCATCGCGCTGTACCACTTCGGATGGGAACACGCCGACGGCACGCCCGCGGCCGGGAACGCGGGCAAGGCCATCAGGCCCGCCCTCGTCCTGGCCGCGGTGCGGGCCCTCGGCGGGGACCCGCTGAGCGCGGTCAGGGCGGCCGCGGCCGTGGAGCTGACGCACAACTTCACGCTGCTCCACGACGACGTCATGGACCGCGACGCGACCCGCAGGCACCGCCCCACCGCGTGGACCGTGTTCGGCGACTCCGACGCGATCCTCGCCGGGGACGCGCTGCAGGCACTCGCGCAGCGGATGCTCGCCGAGGACCCCCACCCCGGGGCCCCGGCGGCGGCCGCCCGCCTGGCCGCCTGCGTCGTCGAGCTGTGCGCGGGGCAGCACGCCGACTGCGCCCTGGAGAGCCGGGGCCCGGACGAGGTCTCGCTGGCGGAGTGCCTGGCCATGGCCGAGGCCAAGACCGGCGCGCTCCTCGGCTGCGCCTGCGCGATCGGCGCCGCGTACGCGGGCGCGGGGGTCGACACGGTGGAGGCGCTCGACGGGTTCGGGCGGCAGGCCGGCCTCGCCTTCCAGCTCATCGACGACGTGATCGGCATCTGGGGGGACCCGGCGCGCACCGGCAAGCCCGCGCGCGCGGACCTCGCCGTCCGCAAGAAGTCGCTGCCGGTGGTCGCCGCGCTGGCCTCCGGCACGCCCGAGGGGGCGGAGCTCGCCGGGTTGTACGGCCGGGAGCCGGGCCAGGGAGACCTGGAGCGGATGGCCCGCGCCGTCGAGGGGGCCGGGGGCCGGGACTGGGCGCAGCTGCACGCGGCGGACCGGATGTCGCGGGCGCTCGGGGAACTCGCCCGCGCGGTCCCCGACCCCGAGCGGGCGGGTGGCCTGCTGGCGCTCGCGGAGTTCGTCACACGCCGGTCCCACTGACCGTCCGGGGGACTCCCGGCGGGGCGTGAGAGGGGGCGCTCCGCCGGGAGTTCGACGGTCGTCCTGGGCCAGCCGGTGGTGCGGGAGGGGGTGGGGCGCTGCCGGTCGGCGTACGGTCAGGGGCCGTACGCCGACCGGCTCGCCGAACGGTCGTGAGGGGTACGCCAATCGGTTCGCCGTGCCGTCAGGGGCCGTACGGCGATCGGCTCGCCGTGCGGTGCGGTGCGGTGCGGGGCCGTGCGGTGCGGTGCGGGGCCGTGCGGTGCGGGGCCGAGCCGGTCGGCCAGGGGCCGGACAGCTCCGGCGGCCGACCCTGAAACCGGTGCCCGCGCGGCCGTCGTCGCGCGCGAAACGACCACTTAGGCTGCAACCGGCGTCGCCGAGCCCGGGGTTGGCGGACACTGGCCGACGGGCCCGGAGCACGGGCGACGAGGCGAGGACAAGGACGAGGCGAGGGGGAGACGTCGTGGGCGTGCCGATCCGGAGAGCCGGGGAGAGCGACCGGGCCGAGGTGGTCGGGCTGCTCGACGAGGCGTTCATGCGGGATCCGGTGAGCAGTTGGCTGTTCCCGGACGAGCGGCGGCGGCGGGAGCGGCACGGCGGGCTGATGGAGGCCTTCCTCGACATGGCCTTCGCCGAGGGGTACGTGGACATCGCCGAGGACGGCTCGGGCGTGGCCCTGTGGTGGTCGGTGCCCGCGGGCCCGGCACCCGAGGATGCCGCCGACGGGCCCGTGCACCTGCGGCAGGCCGTCGACCCGGACAACGAACGCGTCGAGACGATCGGCCGCCTGACGTCCGAGATCCACCCGTCCGACCGGCCGCACCAGTACCTCCACATGATCGGCGTGAAGCCGCAGCGGCAGGGCGAGGGCATCGGCTCGGCCCTGGTCGCGCCGGTGCTCGAGCGGTGCGACCGCGAGGGGCTGCACGCCTATCTGGAGGCGAGCAGCCCGCGCGGCCGGGAGCTGTACCTGCGCCTCGGCTTCACCGACCTCGGCAACGCCCTTGACCTGCCCGACGGGCCGCGGATGTGGCCCATGTGGCGTGAGCCGCAGATGGTGTGACACGGAGGATTCGATCGGCCCTGTCGGCCTGTCGGCCCTGTCGGCCCCGGATCGGTCCTGGCGCAAGCAGCCAGGACCCCCGGGGCCGTTTTTTCGGCAGCTTCGGCGAAACACTTGAAACCACTGCACCTGAAGCACTATAAATGCAGTTGTTCGAGTCGGGGTGGCCACAACCGCCCTGTCTCGCCCCCACTGCCATCTGCGGAAAGAGAATCAGCTTGCGAAAGCTCACCTACTTCGTCGCCGTCTCGATCGACGGGTTCATCGGTGACCCGAGTGGCGACGCCAACTCCTTCATGCCGTTCGTGGACGAGGAGTTCCTCGGGTACCTCAAGGCCGAGTACCCGGAGACCGTCTCCGCCCCCGCGCGTAAGATGCTCGGCTTCGGCGACGACGTGCCGAACCGGCGGTTCGACACCGTCATCCAGGGCAGGGGCAGCTACCAACTCGGCCTGGACCAGGGCGAACCGAGCCCGTACAGCCACCTGCGCGAGTACGTCGCCTCACGCAGCCTCCAGACGTCCCCCGCCGCCAACGTCGAGATCGTCGCCGACGACCTGCTCGGCAAGGTCCGCGAGCTCAAGGCCGAGGACGGTGAACTCGGCATCTGGCTGTGCGGCGGCGCGGAGATCGCCGGCCAGCTGATCGACGAGGTCGACGAGCTGGTGCTCAAGACCTATCCGGTGCTGCTCGGCTCGGGCATGCCCATGTTCGCGGGCGTGGAGTCCGCGATCGGCGAGTTCGAGCTGTCCTCGTCCCGGGTCTTCGGCAACGGCGTCGTCGTCCGTACGTACACCCGCAAGCGCGGGAAGAGCTGACCGCTGGGCTGTCCGACCTCGGGGAACCGCCCTACCCTGGGGTCATGGGCAGCGATGGACGCCGGTCCGGCCCCCGCCCGCAGAGCGAACCCGTGTGCGAGCACTGCGGACGGCCCGTCGGTACGGCCATCAAGCGGCGCAAGGTGCTCGGGGCGTACGTCCCTGTGTGGGGCCCCGCCCCTTGCCGTAACCCGGAGTGCGACGCGTGCGTCGTGGACGAGCCGGGCGGGAAGTCGCGGTCGGGCCGCGGCTACAAGAGCAAGTACAAGCGCGGGCACCTGTCGAGGCGTACCCCGGAGACCGGCAAGAAAGCCGCCCCGGGGCCCGGCGGGCAGCCCGCGCCGAAGGTCGACCTGGAGCCCGGCGCGACCGCGGCCGACCCCGAGGCCGAACCGCGGGCGGAGCCGCAGCCCGGCTCCTAGTCGGGCCTCCGTGACACCCCTGACTGTCAGTGGGCGCGGTTAGGGTTCTGCGCATGAAGGTGACGTGGGGGGTGCGAGGGTCACGCCGCGTGGCCGTCGCGGTGGCCGTCGTGGCGCTGGCAGCGCTGGCGGGTTGCGGGTCCGCGGCGGGCGGATCCGGCGGGGACGCCGCGCGTGACTCGGGGATGCCCGAGGTCGACGACGAGAAGGACCTGTCCGGACTGCCCCTGGAGCGGTACGAGTTCAGCGCGCGTGACCACGCACTCCGGGAGCGGGCGACCGCCCGTTTCACACAGCGGTGCATGAGGTCCCGGGGCTTCGCCGACTTCCCCCGGCACTGGCGGGAGCAGGGCGCAGAGATGTCCAACCGCCTGCTGGCGGTGGCCATATCGACGACCCTGTACGGCTCCTTGGACCTCGACGCCGCACGCACCCGGGGCTACGGCATCGACCGCGAGGCGCTCAAGAAGTTCGAGAAGAGGCGCGAGCCCAAGGGACGCCTGGTCACATCGGCCGAGTACAGCACGCTGCACGCCGCCGAGGACGGCTGCGCCCAGGTCGGGGCGCGGCGCGTGCTGGCGGGCGTCAAGGACGAGACCCGCATGACGGCGTACGTCGTCGGCCGGCGTGCGGCGATCGACAAGGCCGTCGCCAAGGACCCGCGGATGCGCCGCGCCCTCGCCACCTGGGCGGACTGCGTCGTCGACAAGGGCTTCAAGCGGTACGCGAGCCCGGAAGCCGCCTTCCGCGACAAGGCGTGGCACCGCGGCGACGAAGGCGACACCCGGCGCACCCGCCGCGAGCGGGACACAGCGGTCGCCGACATCGAGTGCAAGCGCGAGCACAACACCGCAGGGGTGTGGCGGACCGTCGTGGCCGAGCGGCAGCGACGCGACATATCCCGGCACAGATCCGCGTACGAATCCGTGCGCGCCGACCAGGAAAGGGTGCGGTCGACCGTGCGGAACGTGCTGGGGGCCGGTGGATGAACGACCACAGGCGCAAGTCTCCCTTCCCTGACCACAGGGAGCACAGGGAGCACAGGGAGCACAGGGAGCACAGTGGCAGACCTCCCCTTCCGTTCGACGCGGTCCTCACCGACCTCGACGGCGTCATCCGCTTCTACGACATGTCGGACGTCGCCGAGCTCGAACGCGCCGCGGGACTGCCCGAAGGCGCCACCGCCGAGGTCGCGTTCGCGCCGGAGACCGATCTGCCGCTGATGCTCGGGCGGATCGGCAAGTCGGAGTGGGCCGATGCGATCGCGGCCGGACTCGCGCGCGGGCACGGCCTCGCCCCGGCGCGCGGGCACGAACTCGGCATCGCCCTGGCCGACTCCAAGTTCTGGGCCGACCAGACGGTCGTCGGCCTGCTGCGGCGGGCCCGCGCGCGCGTGAAGGTGTCGATCGTCACCAACGCCACCCCCTGGCTGGACGACGACCTGGCGCTGCTCGGCCTCAACACCCTGGTGGACGACGTGGTGTCCAGCGCCGTGCTCGGCGTGGTGAAGCCCGACCGGCGCATCTACGAAGTCGCCGCCGAGCGCGTCGGCGCCGCGGTCGACCGCTGTCTGTTCGTGGACGACCGCCAGGAGAACGTGGACGCGGCCGTGGCGCTGGGCATGACGGGCGTGCTGTACCGGGGGCCGGACGACCTCGAGGCGGCGCTGGGGCCCGTGTTGGGCTGAGAGGGCCGGGCGCGCCGGGGGCGTGCGCACGCGCCGGGTGTACGGGGCCGGGGTGCTCCCGGCCCCGCGCCCCACCCCGTGTCGCCCGACCGTGCCGGGGCATCGACGTCCTTCATGGCAATGTCCTCCATGTCACATCGGCTAGATCGCTGCCGTCGTACCGCTTCGTGATCTGCTGGTCGGCACCCGCTGTGTCGACCCGCGGCGCCCTGCCGTCGTCGGTACGTCACTGCTACGACGGATCACGGCAAAGGAATGTGACGGGATGGACGGAAGAGATCTTCTGGCGCAGCGCTTCGAAGAGCACAGGCCTCGCCTGAGGGCGGTCGCGTACCGCATGCTCGGCTCGCTGAGCGAGGCCGAGGACGCCGTCCAGGAGACGTGGTTGAAGCTCAGCCGCGCCGACGACGAACGCGTGGAGAACCTGGGCGGCTGGCTCACCACGGTGATCGGCCGCGTCTGCCTCGACCTGCTGCGCTCACGCAAGCAGCGCGGCGAGCAGCCCCTCGACGTCCAGGGGGCCGACACCCATGTGCCCGACCCGGAGGTCAGCCCGCTGCCCGGCGGCCGGGACGCCGTCGACCCCGAGCAGGAGGCCCTGCTCGCGGACTCGGTGGGGCTCGCGCTGCTCGTCGTCCTGGACACGCTGAGCCCCGCCGAGCGCCTCGCGTTCGTGCTGCACGACATGTTCGCCGTGCCCTTCGAGGACATCGCGCCCATCGTCGAGCGGGCCCCCGCCGCGACCCGGCAGCTCGCCAGCCGCGCCCGCCGCCGGGTGCGCGACGCGGACCGCACGCCCGGCCCGGACTCGGACCGCACGCGCCAACGCAAGGTCGTCGAGGCCTTCCTCGCGGCGGCCCGCAAGGGCGACTTCGACGCGCTGCTCGAACTCCTCGACCCGGGCGTGGTGCTGCGGGCCGACGGCGGCGGTGCCGAGGGGCTCTCCCGGCTCGTGCGGGGTGCGACCGCGGTGGTCGCCGGGGCGCGCTCGTTCGCCACGCTGGCGCCGACCACGTATCTGGCGCTGGTCAACGGCAAGGTGGGGCAGATCGCCGTCCACAACGGAGAGCCGTTCTCCGTCGGGGAGTTCACCGTCAGGGACGGCCGGATCGTCGAGATCAACATCCTGGCGGACCAGGAGCGGCTGCGGGACCTGGTGGACGAGCGGACGGTCGCGGCGGTCATGTCGGCGGGGTCCGTGGGAGACGCCGGGGGCGGCAGTGGCGTCGCTGCCGGAGCCGATGCCACCCCCGAGGCCGTCGACGGCGCACCCCCCGCCGCCGACTGACCCTCACCCCACCCGGGTCCGCCGCGTGACCCGCTGCACGTACTCCTTCCGGTCCAGCGGATTGTGGTCCGTGCGCGGGCGCGCCGGCGGCGTCCCGGTCACCGGCGCGTAGTGGTCGAAGGCGGACTCCAACTCGCCCTCGCCGCGCGTCAGTCCGGGCAGCGCCTGCTCGAGGCCGTGCACGCGCGCGGCGGGGATCACGCCGTCGATGATGTACACGGACCCCTGCGCCGTCGGCGCGTGCGGCACCGCGCGCAGCCGCCCGAGCGCGGGCAGCAGCGTGCCGAACACATCGGCGGGCGCGGTGAGCCGGAACCGGTGCATCGGCTCGTGCACCCGCGTCCCCGCCCGCCGCAGCGCGTCCATCAGGACGAGCGGGGTGAGCTGGCGGAAGTCACCGGCCGTGCTCGACATGCTCTTGTCGAAGACGGCGTGGGCGTGGCTCTGCCGCGGCCAGTACCCGGAGTGCGTCATCGTGACGAGGCAGTCGGGCACCTCCCATCCGTGCAGCCCCTGCGCCAGCGTCTCCTTGACCGTCTCCTCCACCGCCTTGAAGAACGCGTAGGGCATGGCGCCGAGTTCCACCCCGAGCCGGAATTCCACACCTGTCCCGGCCGGGGCCGGGTCCACCCGCAGCCCCACGGTGGCGAGGAACGGATTGGGGTCGGTGTCGATGAACTCCGCGTGCGCGCCGGTGCCGACGACCCGCTCCACGCACAGGGTCGTGCTCTCGCGGAAGTCGACGCCGATGCCGAACTCGTCGGCGAGCGTCGCCTCGATGACCTCCTTCTGCACCTCGCCGTACAGGGACACGGAGATCTCCTGCCGCAGCGCGTCCTGCCGCAGGTCGATCAGCGGGTCCTGCTCGGCGAGCTGTGTCAGCGCCGCGTGCAGGGCGGCCCGGTCGGCGGCGCACCGGGGCGCGACGACCGTCTCGAGGGTCGGCGGGGCGAAGTGGTGTGCGGCGGTGTGCCGTTCGGGTACGTGGCGCGGGTCGCCGAGCACGTCCCCGATGCGTACCCGGTGGAGCCCCCACAGCTTCGCGATCCGCCCGGCGGTCACGGTGTCGCGCCGCACGGCCGCGCCCCGCTCGAAGACGCTGACGGCGGTGACCTTGCCGTCGAGCCCGGGAAGCGCCACGCGGTCGCGCACGCGCACCGTCCCGGAGAAGAGCCGCGCGTACGCCACCTTCTCGCCCGAGGGGCCGCGTTCGACCTTGAAGACGGTGCCCGCGACGGGCCCGTCCGCCGCACCGGCCGCCGCGGGCAGCAGCTCCTTGACGGCGTCGGTCAGCGCGCCCAGGCCGGTGCCGGTCATGGCCGAGCCGAAGAACACCGGGTGGACCTGGGCCCGCCGGGTCTGGTCCGCGAGGGCCGCGCGCAGCCCGCCGGGTGTGAGGACGGCGGCGTCGCCCTCGACGTACGCCGACAGCAGCTCGTCGTCGCGCTCGGCCAGGACCTCGGCCAGGCGGGCGGTGAAGCGGGGGTCGTCGGCGGCGTACGGGATGTAGCGCGCCGCGTGCGCGCCAGGGGCGCGCACCGTGCCCATGGGGATGACGGCGGGCGTCAACCTCCGGGCGAGTTCGGCGAGTACGCGCTCGGGGTCCGCGCTGCGGCGGTCCACCTTGTTGACGAACACGAGCGTGGGGATACCGAGCCTGCGCAGCGTACGCATCAGGACGCGGGTCTGCGCCTGGACGCCCTCGACGGCGGACACGACGAGCACGGCGCCGTCGAGCACGCTGAGGACCCGCTCCACCTCGGCGATGAAGTCCGGGTGGCCGGGGGTGTCGATGAGGTTGACGGTGACGTCGTCGATCGCGAACGACACGACCGCCGACTTGATGGTGATGCCGCGCTGCCGCTCGAGGGCGAGGGAGTCGGTCTGGGTGCTGCCCGCGTCGACGCTGCCGATCTCGTCGATGACTCCGGCGGAGTGCAGCAGCCGCTCGGTCAGGCTGGTCTTCCCGGCGTCCACGTGCGCCAGGATGCCCAGGTTAAGGGTGTGGTGGAGCTTCTCCTGCTGATGCGTGTGCGCTTGCACTAGGCGTCATGTCCTCGTGTCGGGGGGCGATTCCTTCCTGGTGGGACATGGACGTCTGGCGCATCTGAGGGCTCCTGGTTCCGTCGGTCGGCGGGGTGGTGACGGGGTAACTGCAACAGGCGGGCCGGGGCGCGGGCAACTGATTTAGTGCCCGCGGTGACGGTGATGGTGACGGCGGCGGTGCGGAAGGCGAGCCAGAACGCGGCGGCACAGAAGTCGGCGGCGGAAAACGACCGCACCCGGCCCATCGGGTCCGCCGAGAACGGCGGCCCCGGGGGACCGGGTGCGGTCAGGCGGGCGCGAGGCCCGGGGGCTGAATCAGGCCTTCTTGGTCTCCCAGAAGATGCGGTCGATCTCGGCGATCAGCTCAAGGGCCTTCTCACCGGTCTTCGGGTCCGCCGACGCCTTCGCGGCCGAGAGCGCCTTGAGGGTGTCGTTGACCAGCGTGTGCAGCTCCGGGTACTTCTCGAAGTGCGGGGGCTTGAAATAGTCGCTCCAGAGCACCGACACGTGGTGCTTGGCGAGCTCGGCGCGCTGCTCCTTGATGACGGTGGCGCGAGCCTGGTAGTGCGCGTCGTCGTTGGCGGCCATCTTCTCCTGCACGGCCTTGACCGACTCCGCCTCGATGCGGGCCTGGGCCGGGTCGTACACGCCGCAGGGCAGGTCGCAGTGCGCGCTGGCCTTCACCTTGGGGGCAAACAGGCGGGAAAGCATTGAGCTGTCCTCCTCGTGATCGTCTTCTCAGGGGGGACATTACTCCGTGAGAGACCTGATTTCGCGAGTGCCCCCATGGGCTTAGGACAAAAGTCCAGGGTCACACTGGAGACGGTGGAGGATGGGACCGGGAGGCCGGTGGAGGATTGGTCCGGGAGGTTGTCTGATGCCGGAGACGACGGCAGACGGGCGGGAGACACGCGTGCCGTTCCAGCTGATCGAGGTCGACGGGCCGTCGATGGTGCCCACGCTGAATCCGGGGGACTGGATGCTGGTGCGGCACGGCGCCCGGGTGCGCCCCGGTGACGTGGTGATCCTGCGTCATCCGCTGCAGCAGGACCTGCTGGTGGTCAAGCGCGCCGTCGAACGGCGCGACGGCGGCTGGTGGGTGCTCGGCGACAATCCGTACAACGCGGGGGGCGACAGCACCGTCTACGGAGTCGTGCCGGAGGAGCTGGTCCTCGCCCGCGTGCGGGCGCGGTTCCGGCCGCTGAGCAGGTTCCGTGAGGAGCGGGAGGCGCGCGGGCGGCGTCAGCTCTCGCTCGCCGCGCTGGTCTCCTGGACCTTCTCGGCGGTGCGCCCCGTGCTCGCGGACCGCTCGCTCTCCAGGCGCTTGCGCGCGCGGTAGGCGGCGACGTTCGCGCGCGTGGCGCAGCGGTCCGAGCAGTAGCGCCGGGAGCGGTTGGTCGAGGTGTCCAGATAGGCGTTGCGGCACGGCGTCGCCTCGCACAGGCCGAGCCGGTCCACGCCGTGCTCCGTGAGGTGGAAGGCGAGGCCCATCGCGGCGATGGCCGCGTACCCGGCGGTGACGTTCGACGGGTGGTCCGCCAGGTGCATGTGCCACAGGGGGCGGCCGTCGTCGTCCCGATAGTCGTGCCCGGAGATCTGGGGGCTGACCGGGAACTCCAGGAGCAGTGAGTTCAGCAGGTCCACGGCCAGCGTCTCGTCCCCGCCGTCGGCCGCCTCGAAGACGGCCCGCAGCCGCGCCCGCACCGAGCGGAAGCGCGTCACGTCGGAGTCCGTGGCGCGCCGCGCGGCCTGCTGGTTCTCGCCGAACAGCTCGCGGATCGTGACCACGGAGGTCAGCGAGTCCTTGTGACGAGCCGGTTCCTCGGTGTTGACCAGGCGCACGGCGTAGTCCGAGTAATAGGCCAGTTCCACTTGTAGTCCTTACGGGGGCGGGCTATCTTCGTTCTCGTGCGAGGTAACAGTCGCTTTTCGTTCGCGGGTGTTACTCGACGAGATTAGTCGAGCGTAGTACGGGACGGAGGTCTTCCGGTGACGGAAACGACGAGCGGTACGGGGTTCGGGACCGACTGGCGTGCCTGGCAGGAGAGTTGGGATCGGCAGCAGGAGTGGTACATGCCGGACCGCGAGGAGCGGTTCCGCGTGATGCTCGACATGGTCGAAGCCCTCGTCGGCCCGGAGCCGCGCGTCCTTGACCTCGCCTGCGGTACGGGAAGTATTACGGACAGACTCCTCAAAAGGTTCCCGAAGGCGGTCAGCACGGGCGTCGACCTCGACCCCGCCCTGCTCGCCATCGCCGAGGGCACCTTCGCCGGCGACGACCGCGTCACCTTCGTCACCGCCGACCTGAAGGACCCGGGCTGGACCTCCCAGCTGCCCCACGACTCGTACGACGCCGTCCTCACCGCGACCGCCCTGCACTGGCTGTTCAGCGAACCCCTCGCCGCGCTCTACGAACAGCTCGGCAAGATCGTGGCCGACGGCGGCGTCTTCATGAACGCCGACCACATGCCCGACCCGACCACCCCGCGCATCAACGCCGCCGACCGCGAGCAGCGACACGCCCGCCAGTCCGCGGCGAAGGCCGCCGGTGTCCTCGACTGGGCGGACTGGTGGGGCCTCGCCGCCAACGACCCGGTGCTCGCCGAGCCCACCGCCAAGCGGTTCGAGATCTACGGAGAGCACGCCGACGGCGACACCCCGCCCGCCGAGTGGCACATCCGCATCCTCCGGGAGGCGGGTTTCGCCGAGGCCCGCACGGTGTGGTCGTCGCCTTCGGACGCCCTGGTCCTAGGCCTCAAGTAGGGAATCCAACTCTCCTACGTAGAGGGGCGGTACGGATCACCGATCCGTACCGCCCCTCTACGTAGGCACCGATTTACGGCACTGCGGCCTCTTCCGGTGCTGACGCCCCGCTACAGGACCTTCGACAGGAACGACTTCGTCCGGTCGTGCTGCGGGTTCGTCAGGACGTCCCGCGGGTTGCCGGACTCGACCACCACACCGCCGTCCATGAAGACCAGGCTGTCGCCGACCTCGCGCGCGAAGCCCATCTCGTGGGTCACGACGACCATCGTCATGCCGGACTCGGCGAGGTCGCGCATGACGTCGAGGACGTCACCGACCAGCTCCGGGTCGAGCGCCGACGTCGGCTCGTCGAAGAGCATCAGCTTCGGGTCCATCGCGAGCGCGCGGGCGATGGCCACCCGCTGCTGCTGGCCGCCGGAGAGCTGCGAGGGGTAGTTCTTCGCCTTGTCGGCGAGCCCGACCCGCTCCAGGAGCTGCCCGGCGCGCTCCCGCGCCGCCGCCTTGGACTGGCCCTTGACCTGGACCGGCGCCTCCATGACGTTCTCCAGGGCCGTCATGTGCGGGAACAGGTTGAAGCGCTGGAAGACCATGCCGATGTCCCGGCGCTTCAGGGCGACTTCGCTGTCCTTCAGCTCGTACAGCTTGTCGCCCTTCTGCCGGTAGCCGACCAGTTCCCCGTCGACGTACAACCGCCCGGCGTTGATCTTCTCCAGGTGGTTGATGCAGCGCAGGAACGTCGACTTTCCGGAGCCCGACGGGCCGATGAGGCAGAAGACCTCGCCGGACTTCACCTCCAGGTCGATGCCCTTGAGGACCTCGACGTGGCCGAACGACTTGTGGACGCCCTCGGCCTTGACCATGGCGGTCATCAGCGCACCCCCGTACCCGAACGGTTGCCCAGCGACAACATGTTGGCCTTGATCTTCTGCCAGGGAGTGTCCGGCAGGGCGCGCGAGGAGCCGCGCGCGTAGTAGCGCTCCAGGTAGAACTGACCGACGCTGAGGATCGACGTCATGATCAGGTACCAGGTGGCGGCAAGGAGCAGTGCCTCCACCGTCGCGCCGGACGAGGTGCCGATGTCCTGGGCGTACCGCAGCAGCTCGTAGTACTGCACCGCCGCGACCAGCGACGTCGTCTTGAGCATGTTGATGACTTCGTTGCCCGTCGGCGGCACGATCACGCGCATGGCCTGCGGGATGACGATGCGCCGCAGCGTCTTGTTGTGGCTCATGCCGAGCGCCTGCGAGGCCTCCGTCTGGCCTTCGTCGACCGAGAGCAGGCCCGCGCGGCAGATCTCCGCCATGTACGCGGCCTCGTTCAGGCCGAGACCGAGGAGCGCCGTCAGGAACGGCGTCATGAAGTCCGACCACTCGTCCTTGTAGACCGGACCGAGGTTGATGTACTCGAAGACGAAGCCGAGGTTGAACCAGATGAAGAGCTGGACCAGGACCGGCGTACCGCGGAAGAACCAGATGTAGAACCACGCGATCGACGAGGTCACCGGGTTCTTCGACAGTCGCATCACCGACAGGACGATGCCGCCGCCGACGCCGATGAGCATCGAGAGGACCGTGAGGATCAGGGTCTCCCGGACGCCCTTCATGATGCGGTCGTCGAAGAAGTTGTCCGGGATCGCGTCCCAGTTGATGTCGCCATTGGCGAACGCCATGACGAGCGCGCCGAGCACGCCGATGGCGAGGACGGCCGCGACGTACCGGCCGTAGTGGCGCACCGGGATCGCCTTGATCGCCTCGGGGGCGGAGCGCGGTGGCTCATCCTTGGGCGCGGAGTCGCCCGACTTGCTGATGTCCGTTGTCACGGGTGTGGCCTTTCAGCGACGAGATGACGAGACGCGGTCACTTGCCGCCGTTGATCTTGGCTTCCTTGACTGCGCCTGCGTCGACGCCCCACTTCTTGATGATCTTCTCGTACTGGCCGTTCGCGATGATCGCGTCCAGCGCCATCTTGATCGCGTCACGCAGCTTGGGGTTGTTCTTGGCGATCGCGATGCCGTACGGGGCGGCCTCGACCTGCTCGCCCACCAGCTGGAAGTCCTTGCCGCCGCCGGAGGTCTTGACCGCGTACGCCGCGACCGGGAAGTCCGAGGAGCCGGCGTCCGCGCCACCGGAGCGCAGCCGGGTCTGGGCCTGCTGGTCGTTGTCGAAGGACTCGATCGAGATCTTGCCGCTCTTGCACTTCTTCGACTCGGCCTTGGCCATGTCGTGCGAGACGGTGCCGCGCTGGACCACGATCTTCTTGCCGCAGAGGTCCTGCCAGGTCTTGATGCCCTGGTCGTCGCCCTTCTTGGTGTAGATCGAGACGCCCGCCGTGAAGTAGTCGACGAAGTCGACGCCGGTGCCGACCTTCTTGCCGGTCTCCTCGTCGATGCCTTCCTGGCGGTTCTTGGTGTCGGTCATGGCCGACATGGCGATGTCGTAGCGCTTGGAGCGCAGACCGCCGAGCAGCGTGTCGAAGGTGCCGTTGTCGAACTCGAACGTCACGCCGAGCTGCTTGCCCATCGCGTCCGCGATGTCCGGGTCGATACCGACCGTCTTGCCGTCCTTGTCCTTGAACTCGACCGGCGGGTAGGCGATGTCCGAGCCGACCTTGATGACGCCCTTGTTGCGGATGTTCGCGGGCAGCTCATCGGAGAGCGGAGCGCTGACGACCTTCTTGCCGCCGTCTTCCTTCTTGTCCGTCTGGTCGCCGCAGCCGGTCAGCAGCAGCGTGCCGGCGACCGCGATCGCGCCGACAGCGACGATCCGGGACTTCGCGGACTTCGCGGCGGTCGTGCGACAAATGGTGCCTGCGGTCATAGGGGTTCCTCCGGCGGATGGGGGAGCAGCCATGCGGTCGTGCACACACCTTCGGGTGTCGCGACCTCGTGTGATGAGGCATCTTGCCATTCGGACAGCCCGATTCTGGGGCCTGGAGATGTCAAAATCGGATAACGGGCGATCCGCAAACCCCAACAGCCCGGTGCGTCACGGTCATTACCGCGCCGGTGCGAACGGTCGCCAACCATTTGATAACCACCCAATCTCGCGATGCGGACTGCCGGGGTGGAGATTTCCAAAGAATACGGACATTTTACCCCTGTGGTTCCAGGGATACCTGCTGTTCACATCGATCTGACACAGATATGGCTCGTCGGCGGTCGGAAGCATCCGGTAGAAAAGACGGTTACACCCCTCATCCGGGGCCAGGGCACGTGTGCGGCGTGCCCGCGCGTTCGGACGTACCTCCCGTACCGCTCCGCCGACAGGCGGGGAGCCGACGGCCGCAAGGCCCGATGGCTCACACCGGACGCGGTTCCCGCCCCACTTCTCCACCAGGAAGTGGTTCACCCTCAACCTGAAGAATTAAGGGGTCAGACACAGTGGCAGCGGAGATCGTCAATCCTCGCAGCGACAGCACAGCCGGGCACGAAGGCGCGGAGGAGCCCTTCGATCCGGCCTTCGCGCTGCATCGCGGCGGCAAGATGGCCGTCCAGGCGACCGTGCCGGTGCGCGACAAGGACGACCTGTCCCTGGCGTACACGCCGGGCGTCGCGAAGGTGTGCAGCGCCATCGCCGAGAAGCCGGAGCTCGTCCACGACTACACGTGGAAGTCGAACGTCGTCGCCGTCGTCACCGACGGCACCGCCGTGCTCGGCCTCGGTGACATCGGCCCGGAGGCCTCGCTCCCCGTCATGGAGGGCAAGGCCATCCTCTTCAAGCAGTTCGGCGGGGTCGACGCGGTGCCCATCGCGCTCGCCACGACCGACGTCGACGAGATCATCGACACGGTGGTCCGGCTCGCGCCGTCCTTCGGCGGCGTCAACCTGGAGGACATCTCCGCGCCGCGCTGCTTCGAGATCGAGCGGCGGCTCCAGGAGCGCCTCGACATCCCGGTCTTCCACGACGACCAGCACGGCACGGCCGTCGTCACCCTGGCCGCCCTGCGCAACGCGGCGCGGCTGACCGGGCGCACCCTCGGTGACCTGCGGGCCGTGATCTCCGGCGCGGGCGCGGCCGGTGTGGCCATCGCGAAGTTCCTGCTCGAGGCCGGGCTCGGCGATGTCGCCGTCGCCGACCGCAAGGGCGTGGTGTCCCGGGACAGGGACGACCTCACGCCGGTCAAGCGGGAGCTCGCGGAGCTCACCAACAAGGCCGGGCTGAGCGGCTCGCTCGAATCCGCTCTGGCCGGCGCGGACGTCTTCATCGGCGTCTCCGGCGGTACGGTGCCCGAGCCCGCGGTGGCCTCCATGGCCCCTAACTCGTTCGTGTTCGCCATGGCCAACCCGAACCCCGAGGTGCACCCCGACATCGCCCACAAGTACGCCTCCGTGGTGGCGACCGGGCGCTCGGACTACCCGAACCAGATCAACAACGTGCTCGCGTTCCCCGGGATCTTCGCGGGCGCGCTGCAGGTGCGGGCTTCTCGGATCACCGAGGGCATGAAGATCGCGGCGGCCGACGCGCTGGCCGGTGTCGTCGGCGACGAGCTGTCCGCCGACTACGTCATCCCCTCGCCGTTCGACGAGCGGGTGGCTCCCGCGGTCACGGCGGCTGTCGCGGCGGCCGCGCGGGCCGAGGGTGTGGCTCGGCGCTGAGCCTTGCGTCTGGGCCCCGCCGGGTTGTCCGGCGGGGCCCTCGCTTTTTTGTTTCCCGCCCGCTCACCCGCTTCTGGCCATCCGCGGGGTGGACGCCGCTTGTGGGGGTGGGGCGCCGGTGGCGCCTGCGGGCCCTGGCGGGCGGTGCCGCTTGCGTCGCCTGAGCTGGGCTTCTGGGGTGAATCCCTGGGCTGGGCCTCTGGGCTGGATCCCTGAGCTGGGCCCCTGGGGTGGGCCCCTGGGGTGGGCTTCCGAGCTGAGCCTCTTAGCTGGGCCCTTGTGCTGGCCCTCTGGGTTGGGCTTCTGACCTGTGGGCAATCGTCCCGCTGAGCGACAGGGGTCTCCCCTGGTCGAGCGGAGCCGAGAGCTTGGGGAAGGGTGGGCACAGCGGCGGTGCGACGGGTGCGACGCCAAGCACGACGGCCCATGCCGCACCGGGGGGTGCCCCCGGCGAGGGGGCGCGGCGGGGGTCACACCCGCGAGACGTTCCGAAGGCCCAGGGGCCAGGCATATCGTCGGCGCCATGTTCGCTGCCTACGCCGCCCGCATCAACCGCGATCACCCCCTCACCGGCCTGGAACTGGGGGAGCGCCCCGCCCCCGCTCCGCGCCCGGGCTGGTCGACCGTGAACGTCAAGGCCGCCTCCCTCAACCACCACGACCTGTGGTCCCTGCGCGGGGTCGGCCTGGACGAGGACAAGCTCCCGATGATCCTCGGCTGCGACGCGGCCGGCCTCGACGAGGACGGCAACGAAGTCGTCCTGCACTCCGTCATCGGCCAGTCCGGCCACGGCGTCGGCCCGCGCGAGCGCCGCTCCATCCTCACGGAGAAGTACCAGGGCACCTTCGCCGAGCAGGTCGCCGTGCCCACCTGGAACGTCCTCCCCAAGCCCAAGGAACTCTCCTTCGCGGAGGCCGCCTGTCTCCCCACCGCCTGGCTCACCGCGTACCGCATGCTCTTCACCAACGCGGGCGTACGCCCCGGCGACTCGATCCTCGTCCAGGGCGCCGGCGGCGGCGTGGCGACCGCCGCCATCGTGCTCGCCAAGGCCGCTGGCCTGAAGGTCTTCGCCACCAGCCGCGACGAGGCCAAGCGCAAGCGCGCCCTCGAACTGGGTGCGGTGGAGGCCCTGCCGGCCGGCGCCCGGCTGCCGCAGCGGGTCGACGCGGTCATCGAGACGGTCGGTGCCGCCACCTGGTCGCACTCCATCAAGTCGCTCCGCCCCGGCGGCACGCTGGTCATCTCCGGCGCCACCAGCGGCGACCGCCCCTCCCACGCCGAACTGACCCGGGTCTACTTCCTGGAGCTGCGCATCGTCGGCTCCACCATGGGCTCCAAGGACGAACTGGAAGACCTCCTGTCCTTCTGCGCCGCCACCGGCGTACGCCCCGTCATCGACGAAGTCCTGCCCCTCGACCGCGCCCGCGAGGGCTTCGAACGCCTGGAGGCGGGCGACCAGTTCGGCAAGATCGTGCTGACCGTCTGAGGCGCCGACCGGCTGAGACCGCCGAGCCCGCACTGTCAACCATGGTTGACAGTGCGGGCTTGTCAACGTACGTTGACAACATGACCGAAGCAACGGATCTCGCCGAGCGCGCGGGCGACCGCGATCCACGCGTCGGGCTGCGAGCCGTCACCGCGCTGCGGCGCCTGGTGGAGCAGCTCGAGGCCGTGCAGGTGCGCAGCGCGCGCCACCAGGGCTGGTCGTGGCAGGAGATCGCCGCGGAACTGGGCGTGAGCAGGCAGGCCGTGCACAAGAAGTACGGGAGGCAGTGATGTTCGAACGCTTCACCAAGGGTGCCCGTGACGTGGTGACGGGCGCGGTCGAGCAGTCCGAACGGGAGGGCGCCGACTCCATCGACGACGGACACCTGCTGCTCGCCCTCCTCGACCGTGAGGGCACCCGCGCTTCCTTCGCCCTGGCCGCCCTCGGTGCCGACCGGCGCCGTGCGGACATCACCAGGGCCCTGGCCGAGGCGCGCCGCCGGGGCGGCCTCACCCAGGCGGACGCCGACGCCCTCGCCGGGCTCGGCATCGACGTCGAGGAGATCGTCTCCCGCGTCGAGGAGACCCATGGCGCCGGAGCGTTGGCGGGCGTGGGCGCCCGCCGCGAACGCCGTGGCCTTGGGTCCTGGATCGGCCACCGTGGCTTCACCCGTGATGCCAAGGACACCCTGGAACGGTCCTTGCGCATCGCCACCGCCCGCCGCGACCGCAGCATCGGCGACGAGCACATCCTCCTCGCCCTGACCACCCGCCCCGGCATCGTCGCCGAGGCCTTGGCGGACCACGGGGTGACGCGGGCCGCTGTGGAACGCGTGCTGTATCAGGCCTAGGGCCCTATGGGGCGGGGCGAGTGCGGGGGTCGCCCGCCCGCCTGCCTCGGCCCGGGCCGACATCGGGCCTCACGGCCCCGGGCCTCACGGCCCCGGGCCTCACGGCCCCGGGCCTCACGGCCCCGGGCCTCACGGCCCCGGGCCTCACGGCCCCGGGCCCCGGCCGATGTGCCGGGGCTCCGTGGCCCGGTGGGTGTCGCGTCAGGGCTTGGGGGACTCGGGCGCCTTGGGGGTCCGCAGGGCCACGCCGATGTGGGCCGCTGCCTCCGAGAGGTGGCGGCGGGCCTCGCGAAGCTGATCCTCGGAGACCCCGCAGTCGCGGGCCGCGTCGCGGATGTCGTCGCGGAAGCGGTCCAGGAGCCGCTCCAGGTCGCGCGCGGGCTCGCCGCTGGACTCCTCGTGGGCCCAGTCCGGGACGTACTCGACGGGCACGTCGTCCCGCTCGACCGTGAACACGGGTCCCGGCTCGGACGTCTTGCCGCCCGAGGCCTTGTCCGACGTCCCGAAACCGAAGTCCTTGCCGAACTCCTTCCCGAAGTCGCCGAACTCCTTGGCCAGCTCGGCCAGTCCCTCGCGGACACCCGTCGGCCAGTCACCCCGTGCGAAGTGGTCCTGCACCTGCTCCTGCACCCGCCTGGCCATGCGCTGCAGCTCCTCCTGGGCCTCTGCCCGCACCCGCTCCTGCGCGTCCTTCGCCTGTCGCCGGGCCCGCTGGGCTTCCTCGCGAGCCCGGCGGCTCTCGTCCTTCGCCCGCCGCGCCTGCTCCTTCCACTCCTGCCGGGCGCGCCGGAACTCCTCCTTCGCCTGTCGCCAGCCGTCGCTGTCCGCCCAGGAGCTGTCGAAGAAGTCCGAGGGGTTCGGGAAGCCCGCGCCCGTGCCGGACTTGCTGCCGGCGCGCGCCTCCTGAGCGGCCGCCCGCATCTCCCGCCGCAACTCGCCCGCCGCACCCTGCACGCCGTCGCGGATCTCGGCGGCGAGCCCCGCCATCGACTCACGGATCTCCAGCTCCAGGTCGGCCAGCTCGCCGCTGCGGTCGGCCAGCTCGGCGCGGCCCGCGTCGGTGATCGCGTACACCTTCCGGCCGCCCTCGGTCGTGTGGGTGACCAGGCCCTCCGCCTCGAGCTTGGCCAGGCGGGGGTACACGGTGCCCGCCGAGGGGGCGTACAGCCCCTGGAAGCGCTCCTCGAGGAGGCGGATCACCTCGTAGCCGTGGCGCGGGGCCTCGTCCAGGAGCTTCAGCAGATACAGGCGCAGGCGGCCGTGGGCGAACACGGGAGGCATCTCAGAGCACCTTCTTGTCGGTCGGGCCGTCGGCGGCGTCCGCCTTCGGGGCATCGGCGGGGGTGTCCGCGTCCTGGCCGCCGCTCGGGGTGGCGGCCGGAGAGGGCGGGGTCGGGAGCGGGGAGTCCGAGGGGGGTGCGTCCCGCGAGGGCTCATCCGCCTTGTACAGATCGTGCTTGTACAGATCTTCCTCCACCGAGGGTTTGCGCAGAAGCGCGATCGAGCCGGAGATCGTCTTCGCCCGCAGCCGGCCGCTGCCCGACCCCAGCTTGCCGGTGAGCTTCTTCGCGCCCCACTGGCCGCTGACCCGGAGGTCGTCGAAGTCGCTGGACACCGAGCCGCTCGCCGTATCGGCCCGCACCTCGGCGTGGGCCGGATGCGGGAGGCGGACCGCTATCTCGCCGGAGATGCTGGTGAGCCCGACATCGGCCGATCCCGTGGCCGGGTCCAGGTCCACGATCATCGCGCCGCTCACGGATTCGGCCCGAACGGAGGACCCGGAGCCTTCGAAGACGGTCAGGTCGCCCGAGATCGAGTCGAACCGCAGGTCACCGGTGACGCCCTGGGCCGCGACGTTGCCGGAGACCGTCTCGGCCCGGACCGGTCCCGTGAGGCCGACGAGGGTCGTGTCGCCCGTGATGCCCCGCACCTCGGTGCGGCCCTCGATTCCGGTGACCACGGCGCCCGCGCCGATCGCGCCCACCTCGACACGGGTCCCGGCCGGCACCGCCAGCGAGATCACCGTGCGGCGGCGGGTGCCGCGCGGGTCGAGCCACTCCAGGAAGCCCTTCCACGGCAGGTCGTCGTACGCGACGGACAAGGTGCCGTCGTGCTGCGTCACGGTGAGCGGAGGGCCCGATATCTCGGAGACCTCCAGTCTGGCCGAGTCCTCGTCTGTGCCGACGACATTCACCGTGCCGTTCACCACGCGCACGCGCAGTGTCCTCACGGGCTCCTCGAACGTCAGCTTCCTGGGCTCGGCGACGGACCACTCTGGCATGGTGGCGGACCTCCTTGAGCGGGTCGGACGCGACGCGCCATATCGCGTCTCTGATATACACGATATATCGCGGATACGGAAAGTCAAGACCTATCTCTTCTCCGCGGTCGCCCGTCGTCTGCTTCTGGGCCGGAAATCATGAAATGTCCTAGCGTGGAGCCATGTCATCCGAGCCGACCGGATCCGCGGGTGCGCTGCTGCTCTGCCGGGCCGGAGTGGACGCCGTCGAGACGGTCGCGCAGCTGCTGCGGGAGCAGATGCTGCTCGCGCCCGCGGGGGACGAGTGGAGCGTGCTCGTGCCCGAGGGCAAGCCGTGGCTGTACGGCGACGAGCAGGTCGACCGGGTGCTCACCGGCTGGGCCACCGCTCTCGCCGTCGCCTCGCCCGGGCCCGTGCTCGCGCTGTGGTGGGACGCCGACCGCTCCGGCTACACGCTCGCGGCGGGCTTCCGGCGGACGGTCGGGTACGTGTGGCTGGCCAACGGCACGCCGGTCGGCGAGGACGAGGCGATGCGGTCGTTCGCCGCGCGCCTGGGCCTGGACCCGGTGCTCGACATGCAGGCCCTGGACGCGTTGGCCAGGCCGGACTCGGCGGCCGACGCGCGCGCCCGGATGCGGGGGCTCCTCGCCGTCCTCGCCCGGGCGGGCGTCGACCTACCGCCCGGCCTGAGCCCCGGCGAGCCCGCCGACCGCCTCCGGGAGGTCGCCCGGGTGCTGGACGGTGTCCGCCACGTCGAGTGGTCCGGCTGGCGGGACGCCGTACGGGCGGAACTCGACGCCGTCGAGAGCGGGCCGCTGTCCCGAGCCCTCGCCGGGGCCCAGCTCGCGGTCGGCATCCCCCTCCTGCTCTGGCTCCCGCGTCGCCGCGGCAGTGGCTGGGCGGTGGCCGGGGCGGTCCTTGTGATGCACGGGGTGCTGGGGCTCGTCCGTGAGCGGAGGAAGGCCCGGGGCGGGGAGTGATGTGCGGGGTCGTCCGGACAGGGACGGCTCAGCGGGGCTTCGTCGCGTCGAGGACCAGGTCGAGCAGCCGCCCCGGCTGCTCCGGGTCGCCCGCCGCTGACGCTTGCTTGTGCGTGGTGGAGAGGGCGATCCCGACGACCAGTTGAAGCAGGTCGGCCGGTGACAGGTCGCGGCGGGCGGCGCCCGAATCCTGGGCCCGCGTCAGCAGCGCGCCTGCCGCGTCGAGGATGCGCTGATGGCAGTCGGAACCCAGCGCGCCGGTCGCTTCCAGCTCCTCCAGCATCAGCGCGCCGCCCAACCCCTGGTTCACGCGCGCGTGGTCGAGGAACGCGCGCAGCCACTCCTCCAGTGCGGCGCCCGCAGAGTCGGCCGACAGCAGGTCCTGCGCCCGGGCGCACAGCGTGTCGACGCGCTCCTTCAGGACGGCGGCGAGCAGTTCGGGGCGACCGGAGAAGTGGCGGTACAGGGTGCCGGGGCCCACGCCCGCGCGGCGGGCGATCTCGTTCAACGACGCCTCCGGGCCCGCCTCGGCGAAGGCCTCCCGCGCGGCGCTGACGATGCGCTCGCGGTTGCGGACGGCGTCGGCGCGGGCGGGGCGGCCGGTCGTGGCGGGCCCGGCCGCGAGGGTGGCTGCGGAGGCCCGCGCTCGGGGCTGGCCCTGGGGCTGGTGCTGGTGCTGGTGCTGGTGCTGGGGCTGGTTCATCTCTGCGTCCCGGGGCGTGGGTTTCCCGAGAGCGGGCGGATTCCGGGATCCGGGCCGAGGTCGGGACGGTCGAGGGGAGAGGGCGGGGCGGCGGGGGTGAGGAGGAGGCGGGAAGGCGGAGGG
>NZ_JNXT01000044.1 GCF_000716675.1 Streptomyces alboflavus | reverse complement strand
GGTGGGTGGGGCGGCACCCGCGGAGCGGGGGCGGGGTTGCCGGGTGGGTCAGGCGGAGGGAGCCGCGGGGTACGGCTCGAGGAACTCCAGGCGGTTGCCCACCGGGTCCTCGGAATAGAAGCGCCGGTGTCCGGGGAGGTGCTCGTCCCAGGTGACGGCCGCGCCGAGGGCGGCGAGCCGGGCCGCGTAGGCCTCGATGGCGGTGACGAGGAGGCCGGGGTGGGCCTTGCGGGCGGGCCGGAAGTCGGCCTCGACGCCGAGGTGCAGCCGGACGGCGCCCGCCTCGAACCAGCATCCCCCGCGCCCGGCGAGCACGGGCGGCTTCGGCACCTCGGTCATGCCGAGCACGTCCACGTAGAAGGAGCGCAGCGCTTCCTCGCTGCCGACCGGAGCGGCGAGCTGCACATGATCGACGGCGGCGAGCATCAGACCGCACCCCCCTTGCGGGCCACCGCGAAGAGCCGCCGGAAGGGGAACACGGTCCCGTGCGCCCCGGCCGGATAGGCCACGCGCAGCAGATCGCGGTACTCACCGAGGAAGGCGTCCCGGGCCGAGGGATCGTCGGCGAGGGCGGTGAGCACGGGCCGAAGCCCGGTCCCCTTGACCCAGTCGAGGACGGGATCGTCCCCACCGAGCAGCTGCTGGTACGTGCTCTCCCAGACGTCGGCCTCGCACCCGAGCCCGGCAAGCAGCTCCAGATAGGCGCCGGGCTCCAGGACGGCGTCGGCGTGCCGCAGCACCCCGCCGAGCCGCTCCCGCCACCGCCCGCTCGCGCAGAGCTCCCGCATCAGGGCGTGGCTGGGCGCCTGGAAGTTGGCGGGCATCTGGACGGCGAGCACCCCGCCGGGCCGCAGCGCGGCCACCCAGTCGGGGAAGCGGTCGGCGTGCCCGGGCACCCACTGGAGGGTGGCGTTGGAAAGGATCAGGTCGTACGTCCCCGGGGCGGGCGCCCACGCCCCGGCGTCGGCGGCCTCGAACTCCAGGCGGCCGCCGCCCGCCGTGGGCCCGGCGAGGGCCGCGGCCTGCTCGAGCATCTGCGGGGAGTTGTCGTAGCCGGTGATGTGCGCGTCGGGCCAGCGCTCGGCGAGCAGGACGGTGACGTTGCCGGGCCCGCAGCCGAGGTCGGCGACGCGGGGCGGGCGGCCGTCGGCGGCGGCGGGGAGCCGGGGCACCCGGGCGAGGAGGTCGAGGAAGGGCCGGGCGCGGTGCCCGGAGTGGCGCAGGTACTGGTCCGGGTCCCAGGTGGGCGACGCGGCGGGCGGCATGGGGGTGCTCCTCTGCGACGGAGACAACGGAGACAACGGAGACGACGGAGACGAACGAGACGACCGAGACGACGAAGACGGCGAGATGGCCCACGGCCGACGTCGCCGTGAACGCGTACCGACTCGGTCAGCCCCATCCTCGACCCCGAAGTATCTTGACGTCAAGAGACTTCATGTCGAGGGACCCCCTACACTGATCGTCATGGAGGACGAGGTCGACCGGCTGGTCGCTGCATGGCGTCGGGAGCGCCCTGACCTCGACGTGGAACCGCTCGAGGTGCTGAGCCGCGTGAGCAGGCTGGCGCGCCACCTCGATCGTGCGCGTCGGCTGGCGTTCTCCGAGCATGAGCTGGAGCCCTGGGAGTTCGACGTGCTGACGTCGCTGCGGCGGGCGGGCGCGCCGTATCAGCTCTCGCCGGGCCAGCTCCTCACCCAGACCCTGGTCACGTCGGGCACGATGACCAACCGCATCGACAGGCTCACGAAGAAGGGCCTGGTGGAGCGGCTGCCGGATCCCAGCGACCGCCGCGGCGTGCTTGTGCGGCTCACCGACGAGGGCCGCGACCGGGCCGACCAGGCCCTCGCGGGCCTGCTCGACCAGGAGCGGGCGATCCTCGGTGAGCTCTCGCGCGCCCAGCGCGGTGAACTGGCGGCGTTGCTACGCCAGTTGACCGCCCCGTTCGACAACGTCCCCGGCTAGGTCGGCGGGGCCGACGCCCGCCCTGCGGGCCAGGGCGACGGCGGCGAGCGTGGAGTGCACGCCGAGTTTGCCGAGGACGTTCTGCATATGGGTGCGGACGGTGTGCGGCGACAGGAAAAGACGCTCGGCGACGGCCTTGCGGCCGAGCCCCGCGACCATGCACCGCAGCACTTCGCGCTCGCGCGGGGTGAGGGACTCCACGAGCCGCTCGCTCTCCGTGCGGTGCTTGCGCGCCGCGGTCAGTTCCCGCAGGACGCCGGTGAGCAGGGCGGGCGGCAGATGCGTCTCGTCGCGAAGGACGCCCCGGATGACCGTGAGCAGCCGCGACAGCGAGCAGTCCTTCGCCACCCAGCCGGACGCTCCGGCGCCGAGGGCGAGGGCCGCACGGCGCGGGTCGTCCTTCTCCGCGAGCACGACCGTGCGCACGGCGGGCTGGCCCGAACGCACGCCCGCCACCAGCGAGATGCCGTCCACCAGGCCGTCGGCCTGGCCGTCGTGCACCGGCACGGCGGGGCGGGCGCCCTGCAGTGCCGAAGCGGAGCTGCCCAGGTCGGCGTCCACGAGCAGGACGTCGTATCTGCGGCCCTCCGCGGCCGCGCGGTCCAGGCAGCGCAGGGCCGCGGGGCCGCTGCCCGCGGCGGACACCTCCACGTCGGGCTCCGCGGCGAGCGCCGCGGCGAGCGACTCGGCGAAGATACGGTGGTCGTCGACGACCAGGACTCGGATTCGAACCACGGAAACCCCCACAGGTCGGAGAGCGACCGACGCGGATGCGGCACCCGGAGTGGGGACACCGCAGCCGCACGGCCGCCGCCGTGCCGTGACTGCCACCCCCACGCCGGGCGTCGCACCCGACTGTCTCGCCCCCTGATCGGCGCCGGCCCCCACCGGCGCTGCCCTTCAGAGTACGGACGGGGGCCCCGAGCGGAAGTGGATTTGCAGAACTGATTGGCCAGCGCGTTTATGGTGGGCCGTATGTTTCGTATTGAGACAGGAGTCGACAAAGAACGTCTTCGTCTGCTTCGGGGGGCCCTGCGGGACGCCAACAGGGATGCCTCGCCGGTTCTTCGTGCTCTTCAGGGCACGCCCGAGGAACGGGAAGAGCCGCTCGGTGTCTGGGCGTTGGACGACGCGGGTGAACTGGTCGGGGGGCTCTCGGGGTACACGTGGGGGCGGTGGCTGCATGTGAGTCTGCTGTGGGTGGCCGAGGATGCGCGGGGGGCGGGGCTTGGGGGGCGGTTGCTCGCCGATGCGGAGCGGCTTGCCGCCGAGGAGCGCGGCTGTCTCAACTCCCGCCTGGAGACGTGGGACTTCCAGGCTCCCGCCTTCTACCGGCAGCAGGGCTACGAAGTCGTCGCCGTCATCCCCGACTACCCCAGTCCCGCCCCTTCTCCGAAACCGGGGGCTGCGCCCCCTGGACCCCGCTTTATCGGCGCTCCGCGCCTCGTCCTCAAACGCCGGACGGGCTAAAACCTTGCCGCACCGGCGAAAGTTATAGCCCCTCCGGCGTTTGAGGAGCGGGGTCTGGGGCGGAGCCCCAGTTTCGGAGAAGGGGCGGGACTGGGGCGCCCCCGCGAGGCCTACCCCTCCCCCTCCGGCCCCGGCGCCGTAGCCGGCCGCAGCCACAGCCAGGCCAGGAAGAACAGGCCGAGGGCAAGCATGCCGAGGCCGGTCCAGAGGTTGATGTTGATGCCATCGGCCTTGTCGAGGTCGGCGTCGGACGCGGTGATCCCGGCGATGGTGACGATGACGCCGTAGACGACGAACAGGCCGCCGATGATGCGCCGGATGTCGAAGAGACGCGCGGCCGTCGCGGACTTCCGCTCCAGCTCGGAGACTTCCTTCTGCAGGTCGGACATGTTTCCTCAGAACGTGTGAATGTGTGTAGGGGGGCGGGTCCAGCGCGAGGTGGGAGGCCGGTTCAGAACGAGTACGGGACGTAGCACGCGGTGGCCAGCACGACCGCGCCCCACCCGAGCAGCGCGGGCCGCCGGTACCAGGCGTCGTCGCCCGGCTCGGCCCCGTCGTCCTCCATGCCGGGCGACACCGTCCCGTACACGAGCCCGGCCAACTCGGCCTCCGGCTTGGGGGCGGTGAAGAGGGTGACGGCGACCATGACGACCGCGCCGGCGACGAAGCCGACGATGGCGGAGACGAAGTTGGCGCCCTGGTCGGTGGGGATGTCGATGACGCCCTGCTTGTAGATCCAGAAGTAGTTGACCATCGCGGCGGTGGTGCCGGCGAGCAGCCCCCAGACGCCGGACTTCATGGACGCCCGCTTCCAGAACATGCCGATGATGAAGACGACGAACATCGGGACGTTGAAGAAGGAGAAGAGGGTCTGGAGGTAGCCCATGATGTTCGAGAAGGACGAGGCGATGAAGGCGGTGCCGATGGAGGCGAAGACGCCGATCGCGGTGATGAGCCGCCCGAACTTCAGGTAGTAGCCGTCCTCGCGGCCCTTGACGACGTACTTGGCCCAGATGTCGTACGTGAAGACGGTGTTGAAGGACGAGACGTTGGCGGCCATGCCCGCCATGAAGGCGGCGAGGAGTCCGGTGACGGCGATGCCGAGGACGCCGTTGGGCAGCAACTCCTGCATCAGGTAGGGGATCGCGTCGTTGTAGGTGAGGTCCGAGCCGGGGGTGCCGATCTTGGGGACGAGGACGGCGGCGACCAGGCCGGGGATCATCACCAGGAAGACGATGAAGATCTTGGGGAAGGCGGCGATCAGCGGCGTGCGCTGGGCGGCGGAGAGGTTCTTCGCGGAGAGGGCGCGCTGCACCTCGGCGAAGTTGGTCGTCCAGTAGCCGAAGGAGAGCACGAAGCCGAGGCCCAGGATGATGGTGAGCCAGTTGGCGCCGAGCGGGTTGGCGTCGCCGATGCCGGTGCCGCCCCAGGCGGTCATGAAGTTGTCGCCGTGCTGCTTCTCGATGGAGCCGGTGAGCCCGTCCCAGCCGCCGACCTTCTTCATGCCGATGACGCAGATCGGGATGAGCGCGGCGAGGATGACGAAGAACTGGAGCACTTCGTTGTAGATCGCCGAGGACAGGCCGCCGATGGTGATGTAGGCGAGCACGAAGAATCCGGCGACGACGATGGCGACCCACTGCGGCCAGCCGAGCAGCGCCTCGACGACGATCGCGAGGGCGTAGAGGTTCACGCCCGCGATGAGGACGGCGGCGAAGGCGAAGAGCGCCGAGCTGAGCAGGTGCGCGGACTTGTCGAAGCGCTGGAGCAGGAACTCGGGGACCGAGCGGACCTTGCTGCGGTAGTAGAACGGCATCATGACCAGGCCGAGGAAGACCATGGCCGGGATGGCGCCGATCCAGTACCAGTGGACGACCGCGACGCCGTACTGCGCACCCGTGGCCGCCATGCCGAGGATCTCGGTGGCGCCGAGGTTGGCGGCGACGAAGGCGAGGCCGGTGACCCAGGCGGGCAGGGAGCGCCCGGAGAGGAAGAAGTCGAGGCTGGTCTTCACGGAGCGCCGGGCGGCGAATCCGATGCCGAGGACGACCACGAAGTAGATCGCCAGGATCGCGTAGTCCAGCCCGTTGGTGGGCAGCCGGAGCCCTTCGGCGAGGGTGATGTGCGTGGCGGAAGAAGGGGACTGCATAGGAACTCGCTTCGTCGCGCGAACTGATCAGACCGGAACCTACGCCTCGACCTTCAGTAAGTGAACAGTTCTGTTGATGTTCTTTGTTTGATTGTGATCGAGTCCATGATCGTTTCTCGCTGCGGATCACCGGGTGAGCTGGGCGAGGGGGCGACGCCCCGGCGGGCGTCGTGGGCATTGACGTGCTTGTTGGCTTGTGGTTTGTTGTGTTCGGTTCTGTTGGCGGGCGGTGTAAGGAGCCCCGAACGTGAAGAAGACCTCGACTCGTCTCGCCGACGGTCGTGAGCTCATCTACTACGACGTGCGCGACGACGCCGTCCGCACGGCGGCCGACTCGAGGCCCCTGGACCCCGTCGCCACCACCTCCGAGGTCCGCCGCGACCCCCTCCTCGGCGACAGCGTCGCCATCGCCTCGCACCGCCAGGGCCGCACCTACCACCCCCCGGCCGACGAGTGCCCCCTGTGCCCCTCCACCGGCGGCCGCCGCACCGAGGTCCCCGACTCCTCGTACGACGTCGTGGTCTTCGAGAACCGCTTCCCCTCCCTCGCCGGGGACGCGGGCCGCTGCGAGGTCGTCTGCTTCACCCCCGACCACACCGCGTCCTTCGCCGACCTCACCGAGGAGCAGGCCGCGCTGGTCCTGGACGCCTGGACGGACCGCACCGCCGAGCTCTCGCACCTGCCGTCCGTCGCACAGGTCTTCTGCTTCGAGAACCGGGGCGCGGAGATCGGCGTGACCCTCGGCCACCCGCACGGGCAGATCTACGCCTACCCCTTCGTCACCCCGCGCACGGCCCTGATGCTGCGCTCCCTGGCCGAGCACCGCGCGGCCACCGAAGGCCGCAATCTCTTCGACGACGTCCTCGCCGAGGAGCGCGCCGGCGAGCGCGTCGTCCTGGACGCCGAGCACTGGGTGGCCTTCGTGCCGTACGCCGCGCACTGGCCCTACGAGGTGCACCTCTACCCCAAGCGCCGCGTGCCCGACCTGCTCGGCCTCGACGAGGCGGCCCGCACAGAGTTCCCCCAGGTGTATCTGGAACTGTTGCGGCGCTTCGACCGGATCTTCGGCAAGGGTGAGCGCGAGGGCGGCGCCGAGCCGCCGACGCCGTACATCGCGGCCTGGCACCAGGCCCCGTTCACGACGCTCCCGGAGTACGAAGGCGTCAACAGGGACGACTTCGCGCTCCACCTCGAGCTTTTCACCATTCGCCGCACTTCGGGCAAGCTGAAGTTCCTCGCGGGTTCCGAATCCGGCATGAGTGTGTTCATCAACGATGTGCCGCCGGAGGCCGCGGCCCAGCGACTGCGAGAGGTAGCGAGTTGATGAGTGGGAAGTACCTGGTCACGGGTGGCGCCGGCTATGTCGGCAGTGTCGTCGCCCAGCATCTGATCGAGGCCGGGCACGAGGTGACGGTCCTCGACAACCTCTCCACCGGCTTCCGCGAGGGCGTGCCCGCGGGCGCGACGTTCATCGAGGGCGACATCCGGGACGCCGCCAAGTGGCTGCACACCGAGGGTGAGGCCCCGTACGACGCGGTGCTGCACTTCGCCGCCTTCTCGCAGGTCGGCGAGTCCGTCATCAAGCCCGAGAAGTACTGGGACAACAACGTCGGCGGCACCATGGCGCTGCTCGCCGCGATGCGCGAGGCGGGCGTGCGCAAGCTGGTGTTCTCCTCCACGGCGGCCACGTACGGCGAGCCGGTGAGCACACCCATCACCGAGTCCGACCCGACCGCCCCCACCTCCCCCTACGGCGCCTCCAAGCTCGCCGTCGACCACATGATCACCGGCGAGGCGGCGGCGCACGGACTCGGTGCCGTATCCCTTCGGTACTTCAACGTGGCGGGCGCGTACGGCAGTTGCGGCGAGCGGCACGACCCCGAGTCGCACCTCATCCCGCTCGTCCTCCAGGTCGCCCAGGGCAGGCGCGAGGCCATCTCCGTCTTCGGCGACGACTACCCGACGCCGGACGGCACCTGCGTGCGCGACTACATCCACGTCGCCGACCTCGCCGACGCCCACCTCCTCGCCCTGGACGCCGCGACGCCCGGCGAGCACCTGATCTGCAACCTGGGCAACGGCAACGGCTTCTCCGTGCGCGAGGTCATCGAGACCGTCCGCAAGGTCACCGGGCACCCGATCCCCGAGGTCGTGGCGGCGCGCCGCGGCGGCGACCCGGCGGTCCTCGTGGCCTCCGCCGCCACCGCCCGCGAGCGGCTCGGCTGGAACCCGTCCCGCGCGGACCTCGCGGGCATCGTCGCCGACGCCTGGGCCTTCGCCCAGCAGAGGGGGTAACCGGAAGATGTCCGCCGTCACGGAGCCGACCGCCGAACTCGTCGACACCTTCAGGGAGTTGTACGGCCACGAGCCCGCCGGAGTCTGGGCGGCGCCGGGCCGCGTCAACCTCATCGGCGAGTACACGGACTTCAACGAGGGCTTCGTGATGCCCCTCGCGCTGCCGCACACCGCGGTCGCGGCGGTGGCCCGGCGCGACGACGGGGTCCTGCGGCTGCACTCCGCGGACATCGATGGACCCGTCGTCGAGCTGGCGGTGGACTCCCTGACGCCGCTGTCCGACGGGGGCTGGGCCGCGTACCCGGCGGGCGTCGTCTGGGCGCTGCGGGACGCGGGCCACCCGGTCGGCGGCGCGGACCTGCATCTGGCGTCCACCGTCCCGACCGGCGCGGGCCTCTCCTCCTCCGCCGCCCTTGAGGTCGTCACCGCCCTCGCCCTCAACGACCTCTACGAACTGGGCCTGTCCCGCCGCGAGTTGGCCCTGCTCGCCCAGCGCGCCGAGAACGCCTTCGTCGGCGTGCCGTGCGGCGTCATGGACCAGATGGCGTCCGCGGCCTGCACGCCGGGGCACGTCCTGCACCTGGACTGCCGTGACCTGTCCGTGCGCCAGGTCCCCTTCGACCTGACCGCGGACGGCCTGACGCTCCTGGTCGTCGACACCCGCGTCAAGCACGCCCTCGGCGACGGGGCGTACGCGGAGCGGCGGGCCGGCTGCGAGGCGGGCGCGCGGGCGCTCGGCGTCTCCCACCTCCGCGACGTCCCGTACGCCGAACTCCCCGCCGCTCTGGAGCGGTTGTCCGACGAGAAGGTGCGCCGCTACGTCCGGCACGTCGTCTCCGACGACCACCGCGTCGAGCGGGTCATCGCCCTCCTCGACGCCGGTGACGTGCGCGGCATCGGCCCCGTCCTCACCGAGGGCCACGCCTCGCTCCGGGACGACCTGCGCATCTCCTGCCCGGAGCTGGACCTCGTGGTGGAGACGGTGTGCGCGGCCGGGGCGCTCGGGGCCCGGATGACCGGGGGCGGCTTCGGCGGCTCCGCGATCGTGCTCGCCGAGGCCGCGGACGCGGAGTCCCTCACGAAGTCGGTCCAGGAGGCGTTCGCGGCGGCCGGGTACGCGGCGCCGCGGGTGTTCCCCGCGGTGGCGTCGGCGGGTGCGCGCCGCGTATAGCCGTACGGCTTCGCCGGACGGGCTGCGACGCAGGTCACACGCCTGCATGTCACATCGCCCCGCCCTGCCTCCGTCCTAGGTGTGTAGCCACGACAACGGCAGAGGAGCACGCCATGGAAGCCCGTCTGAACATGTTCGAGAACGCGACCGCGATGAAGTTCTGGAAGCACATCATCGCGGCGAACAAGGTCCTCGCCGAGTCGACGGTCCCCGCCGCGACCATGGAACTGGTGAAGATCCGCGCCAGCCAGATCAACGGCTGCGGCGCCTGCCTCGACATGCACACCAAGGACGCCGCGGCCGCCGGCGAGACCTCGCTGCGCCTGCACCTGGTGGCCGCGTGGCGCGAGGCCAAGGTCTTCACCGACGCCGAGCGCGCCGCCCTGGAACTGACGGAGCAGGGCACCCGCATCGCGGACGCGGCGGGCGGCGTCACCGACGAGGCCTGGGCGAACGCCGCCAAGCACTACGACGAGGAGCAACTCGCGGCGCTGGTGGGCCAGATCGCCGTCATCAACACCTTCAACCGCGGCAACGTCATCACCCAGCAGCCCGCGGGCGACTACGTGCCGGGCCAGTACGCCTAGGGACCCATCGGACAGGCCCTAGGGCCCATCGGACAGCCCTGGGGCCCGTCGGGCAGACCCTAGGCCTTCAGCGCGTCCGGGGGTTCCCCGCCCCCGACGTGCTGTTCCTCCGCTCCCCCGCTCCGCTCGGCCCGGTCCAGCAAGCCCGTGCGGGCGGCGAGCGCGGCGGCCTCAAGGCGGGACCCGACGCCGAGCTTCATCAGGACCCGCTGCACATGGGTCCGCGCCGTGCTGGGCGCGATCCCCATCCCGGCGGCGATGAGCCGTGTGTCCTCGCCGTCGGCGACCCGCACGAGGACCTCCACCTCACGGGGAGTGAGCATCTGAAGGAGCCGCTGCCCCTCGTCGTCGGGCTGCGCGGCGGGGTTGAGGAGCTCGCTGAAGGCGCCTTGGAGCAATTGGGGCGCGACGGCGGCCTCCCCGGCGCGCGCCTTCATGATGGCGCGCTCGACTCCTTCGATGCGCTCGTCATGTCGTACGTATCCGGACGCGCCGGAGGCGAACGCCGCCGCGATCCCGCGGGGCGAGGGCACCGGCCCGAGCACCACCACGGCGACCTGCGGCCGCTCCCGCTTGATCCGCACCACCGGGTCGAACATGCCCGGCTCCGCCGGTGTGGCCGTGCCGAGCAGGCACACCTCCGGCGCCCTGCTGATCACCAGGTCCGCCGCCCCGGCGGCGGGTGCCGCCGCAGCGAGCACCCGGTGCCCGCGCAGCTTCAGCGCCGAGGCGAGTGCCTCGGCGAGCAATCGGTGGTCGTCGACCACCATGAGCCGCACACCCACAGCGCAACCCCCCAAAGTCCCCCACGGATTCCCCCAATGATCCCCCCACGGATCGGGGGCCCCGGCCCTCCATCCCCCGGAAGCTACACGCTTGTTCGACATTGCGCTGCCCCTACCGTGCAGAAGCGGCCCGGAATGCCTCAATCACGGCCGTTCAGAAGCATGGACACGGCGGGCCCGCGGTATGCGCACGGCGGGTCCAGCACGCGAGTACGGAGCGTGAACCGGGGCAACGCGAAACGGCCCCGCACTCGTTCGGGCGAGCGCGGGGCCGGTGACGCTTCGGGAGCGGCTACTGGGTGGTGAAGCCCAGCGCGATGTACTCCTTGTCGTCCTTGGAGTACGGCTTGCTGATCAGCTCCTTGCCGAAGAACAGGTTGCCGCCGGTGTAGAGCAGTTCGTTGGACTTCGGGACCATGCCGCTGATGGCGCGGCTGACCGACTCGGTCGCGGGCGTCTGCAGGAGCGTGGTCTCCTTCATCGACTTGCCGTCGAGCGAGACGACCTTGGCGCCCTTGTTGTAGCCGCCGCCCTTGTACGCGAGGAGGTTGCCGCCGTCCATGCGGATCGGGAACATCTCGCCGTCGTCGCCCGCGTCGGCGCGGTCACCGGTCGTCTTGCCGGTGGCCAGCGAGAACGCGATGATCTCGTTGGTGAAGCCGTAGTCGGAGCCGCCCGCGTCGTGCTGGCGCGTGGGCACGTACAGCTTGTCGTTGCCGACGACGATGGCCTTGCAGCTCGCCCACTTGTTGACCTCGCAGTCGTGGGAGTACTTGCCGTCCTCCAGCTTGATGCGGGCCCGCAGCTTGCCGGCGTTGCTGAGCGAGAACACGTCCGTGGCGCCGCTCGCCGTGATCTCCTCGGTGTCCTGGCCGAAGACGATCGGGTTGGTCGAGATGATCTTGGCGTTGTCGACGCCGGCGGTCAGCGGGTAGGTCCACTTGTCCTTGCCGGTCTTGGGGTCGAGGAGCTGGATCTTCAGCTTCTCGTCGCCGTAGCCGCCGCACTTGCGGACCGCGACGAGCTGGTCGCCGCCCGCGTAACCGGCGTCCTTGCACTCGTCGCCGATCTTCGGCTTCCACAGCAGCTTGCCGGACATGTCCCAGGCGGCGCCGGTGCCGCCGGTGCCCGCGCCCGCGGCGACGGTGTCGCCGGAGATGGTGATCTCCTCGAACTCCACGGGCGAGCCGCTGCCGTCGACGCTCTCCGTCCACAGCTTCTTGCCGGACTTCAGGTCGACGGCGGAGACCTGGGTGCAGTCGGGGTACTTGTTCGCCTTGGTGGACTTGGCGTCCTTGTAGACGACCGCGGCGATGCCCTCGTCGGTGATCTCCTTGGAGACCGCGCAGGTCTCACCGGCCAGCGGGATCGTCCACTTCTGCTTGCCGGAGGCGGGGTCGTAGGCGATGAGGGCGTGGTCCTTGTCCTTGCCCGTGTAGCCGCTCTTGACGTACGTGTCGTCGGTGAGCCAGGAGCCCGCGACGCTCCACACGCTGTCCTTGGGCACCGCGGGCGCCGGGACCTGGAAGCCGACCTTGGCGCTGGTGTTCGCCGGGACCTTCTCCTTGGCGGGGCCACCGGCGGCGGGCGGTCCGTCGGAGCCGCCCTTCTTGCCCTTGCCGCCCTTGCCGTCGCCGCCGTCGGCGCTGTTCTTCTTGTCGTCGTCCTTCTTCGAACCGGCGTAGATGACACCGCCGCCCACGATCAGGCCGATGGCCGCGACGGCCGCGACGATGATCAGCATCTGCTTGTTGGGCTTCTTGCCGCCACCGCCGCCGCCCGGCTGGGGCTGCATCGGCATGGTCGGCGGCTGCGGGAAGCCGTAGCCCTGCTGCGGGGCGGGCTGCCCCGGCTGCCCCGGGTAGCCGTACCCGGGCTGCTGCCCGACGGCCGGGAAGGCCGCCTGCGTCGGCTGGGCGTAGGAGGGCGGCGGGGTGCCGGGCGCGGCGGGCGGCGGGGTGCCGGGGGCGCCGGGCGCCTGCGGGTAGCCCTGGTTCGGCTGGCCCTGCGGGGGCGGCGGAGGCGTCTGCGGGGCCGCCGGGGCCGCGGGCGGCGGGGTCTGCGGGGGCTGCGGCGCCTGCGGGTAGCCGTAGCCGGGCTGCGGGGGCGTCTGCGGGGCGCCGAACCCTCCGGGCGGGGGGTCCTGGGGGGCGCCGAACCCACCCTGCGGCGGCTGGTTGGGCGGCTGGGGCGGCTGTGTCATGACGTCTTTCCTTGGGGGGACGGATGGGGTGACTGAGCGGTGGGGAGGGTCACTTGCCGTAGGCCAGCATCAGCTTCTCGCGGCCCTGAGCGGTGCCGGAGAGCCGGGTGGTGGAGAGGTAGAAGCGCCCGTCCACGTAGTCGACCGCCTTCGAGTAGAAGCCGTTCTCGATCTTCGACGTCCCCGCCGGGTGCTGCAGCAGCGTCTTCGGCGTGTGCGAGCCGCTGGTCCCGATGGACACGACGCGGCCGCCGGAGTCGTACGACGGCTCGACGTACGCCACCAGGTCGCCGCCCTGCGTCTTCATCGGCACCATCGAGGTGTCGAGGGGGGACTTGGCCCGCCAGGCCTCCTTGCCGCTGGCCAGGCTGATCGCGACGATCTGGTTGGCGCCGGAGGTCTTCTTGGTCGGCAGGTAGAGGTACTTGTCGTCGGCGACGGCACCGGAGCAGGCCTGCAGGTCACCGCCGAGGCCGCCCCAGCCGCACTCCGGTGCGAAGTCCTCGTTCACCTGGACCTCGGAGCGGGTCTTGGCGCTGCCGGACTTCAGCGTGGTGATGTTCCACTGCTTCTTGTCCTCGTTGGTGGCGTAGAGGACGGTGGGGCTGGTGGAGTAGACGTGCTCAAGACGCCAGCCCTTGGGGAACTTCTTCGTCCACTGGATCTTGCCGGTCCTGGGGTTCAGCTCCACGACCTCGTCGTGCTCGGTGGGCGTGCTCGCCCCGCACGAGAACTTCATCAGCATCCGGTCGCCGCCGGTGAACCCGGCCGGGAAGCAGGTGCCCTCGTCCTTCTTCTCCGCGTCGAACAGCTTGTCGCCGTCGCTGATGCTGTAGGCGGTGCCGGACTGGGAGCGGCCGACCATCAGGGTGTCGCCGGTGATGCTCAGCTCAAGGCCGGTGGTGAAGTCGAAGAGACCTTTCTCCTTGGTCTGCTTCTGCCAGCCCTTCTTGCCCGTCTTCAGGTCGATGACCTGGAGCTGGTCGCACTTTGCGTTCCGCTTCATGCCGGCCTTGTACGCGACGACGATCTTGCCGTCGTCGCTGACCTGCGGGGTCGCCGCGCAGATCTCCTGCGGCAGCTTGATCGCGGGCCAGGCGGGCTTGCCGGAATCCACGTGGTAGGCGAGGAGTTCGCGGTACGCGGCCTTGACCGCGATGCCGTCCTCGACCCACATGCCGGGGGCCTCGGCGCCCCTGCCGGGGGCCTTGGGGGCCTCCTTGTACCAGAGGACCTTGGCCTCGCCGGACTGGCGGCCCTCGTTGAGGTCCTCCTTGCCCTCGTGGCCGTCGCCGCTGCCGTCACCCGGATTGACCGGGGCGGAGGCCTTGGGGTCCTTCTTCTTCGACTCGGACTTCTTCTTGCCGTCGTCACCGCCGGAGAGCGCGAAGACGGCGCCGCCCGCGACGAGCAGGGCGGCCACGGCCGCCCCGATGATCACGGCGGTCTTGCCCTTGAAGGGCCCCTTGCCGCCGCCCGGAGGCGGGGTGCCGGGGGCGCCGGTGGGCATCTGCTGCGGGTAGCCGTAGCCCGGCTGCTGGCCGTAGGGGCCCGGCTGGCCGGGCTGGGTGGGCTGGCCGTACGGTCCGGGCTGCTGCCCGTAGGGACCGGGCTGGCCCGGCTGGGTGGGCTGGCCGTAGGGGCCGGGCTGGGCGGGCTGACCCGGCTGGCCGGGCTGCGTCGGCTGGCCGTACGGGCCCGGCTGCTGCGGATAGCCGTAAGGACCTGCCTGGCCGGGCTGCTGCTGGGGGTAGCCGTAGCCCGGCTGCGGGTTCCCGCCCTGCTGTGGATCCTGTGGAGCTCCGAAGCCGCCGTGCGGCGGCTGATTGGGCGGCTGAGTCATCAGCGCTTCCCCCTTCACTGATTTTTCGGCACGCCAAGTGGTGCTCAGGCTGCCCTTTCTATCACTCCGATCCAGCCATCGCGGGTGCCGGTCCTGCCCCTGTTCCCAAGGGAGGACCGGCCTGTAATGCGTCTGTTACGGGAAACTCACGCATCCTCCGCGAGTTCCAGCCAACGCATCTCCAACTCCTCGCGCTCGCCGACAAGTTCGCGTAGTTCGACGTCCCATTTCGCCACCTTTTCAAAGTCTGTGGCGTTATCGGCGATCTGCGCGTGCAGCTTGGTCTCCTTCTCGGAAATCTTGTCCAGCTGCCGTTCGATCTTCTGCAGTTCCTTCTTCGCGGCGCGCGCGTCGGCGGCCGACACGGGCTTCGCGCCGTCCGCGACGGCGGCGGGGGCCGGGGCGACCGTGGCCGCCGCCGTCTCCGCCATCCGGCTCCTGCGCTCCAGGTACTCGTCGATGCCGCGCGGCAGCATCCGCATCGTCGCGTCACCCATGAGAGCGAACACCCGGTCCGTGGTGCGCTCGACGAAGAAGCGGTCGTGGGAGATCACGACCATCGAGCCGGGCCACCCGTCGAGCACGTCCTCCAGCTGCGTCAGCGTCTCGATGTCGAGGTCGTTGGTGGGCTCGTCGAGGAAGAGGACGTTCGGCTCGTCCATCAGCAGACGCAGCAGTTGCAGCCGCCGCCGCTCACCGCCGGACAGATCGCCGACGGGCGTCCACTGCTTCTCCTTGCCGAACCCGAAGGTCTCGCACAACTGCCCCGCGGTCATCTCCCGGCCCTTGCCGAGGTCGACCCGCTCCCGCACCTGTTGCACGGCCTCAAGGACACGCAGGGTCGGCTTCAGCTCGGCGACCTCCTGCGACAGATAGGCCAGCTTGACCGTCTTGCCGACCACCACGCGGCCCGCGGCGGGCTGCGTCTCACCGGCCGACCGGGCCGCCTCCGCCATGGCACGGAGCAGCGAGGTCTTGCCCGCGCCGTTCACGCCCACCAGGCCGATGCGGTCGCCGGGGCCGAGCTGCCAGGTCAGATGCTTGAGCAGCAGCTTCGGCCCGGCCTGGACGCTCACGTCCTCCAGGTCGAAGACGGTCTTGCCGAGCCGGGTGGTGGCGAACTTCATCAGCTCGCTGGTGTCCCGGGGCGGCGGCACGTCCTTGATCAGCTCGTTGGCGGCCTCGACGCGGAAGCGCGGCTTGGACGTGCGGGCGGGGGCGCCGCGCCGCAGCCACGCCAGCTCCTTGCGGACCAGGTTCTGCCGCTTGGCCTCCTCGGTGGCGGCGATGCGCTCGCGCTCGGCGCGCGCGAACACGTAGTCGGAGTACCCGCCCTCGTACTCGTAGACCGTGCCCTTCTGCACGTCCCACATCCGCGTGCACACCTGGTCCAGGAACCACCGGTCGTGCGTGACGCACACCAGCGCCGAGCGGCGCTCGCGCAGGTGCCGGGCGAGCCAGGAGATGCCTTCCACGTCGAGGTGGTTGGTGGGCTCGTCGAGGACGATCAGGTCCTGCTCGGCGATCAGGAGCTGGGCGAGCGCGATGCGGCGGCGCTCGCCGCCGGAGAGCGGGCCGATGACCGTGTCGAGCCCCTGCGGGAACCCGGGCAGGTCGAGCCCGCCGAACAGGCCCGTGAGCACGTCCCTGATCTTCGCGTTGCCCGCCCACTCGTGGTCGGCGAGGTCGCCGATGACCTCGTGCCGCACGGTGGCCGCCGGGTCGAGCGAGTCGTGCTGCGTGAGCACCCCGATCCGCAGCCCGCCGCTGTGCGTGACGCGCCCCGTGTCGGCCTCCTCCAGCTTGGCGAGCATGCGGATGAGGGTCGTCTTGCCGTCGCCGTTGCGGCCCACGACGCCGATCCTGTCCCCCTCGGACACGCCGAGCGACACGCCGTCCAGCAGGGCACGGGTGCCGTACACCTTGCTGACGTTTTCGACATTGACCAGGTTGACGGCCATTTCACTCCTGACGAGGGGGTGGATCAGCCTTCAAGGGTAGGCCGTGGGGCGGCGAAGCCGAGCCGGGGTCGAACGGTCACTCGATGTGATGACGTGATCGAGAGCGGGTCGCTACGGTGGAGGGGCAGGCCGAAGAATCCCGCGCATGGGAGGAACAACCATGACCGCCGAGCCGATCTCCGAGGCCGCCGCCGAGCCCGTGTCCGAGCCGACGCCCCGGTGGTGGCCAAGGCCGCCGGTGGACGGCTGGACCGTGGATGACCTGCACACCTTGCCTGGCCTCCCGCCTCACACCGAGATGATCGACGGGAGCTTGGTCTTCGTGACTCCGCAGCGCGCCTTCCACAACCTCATGATTCGCCTGCTGACGAACGGCCTGCTCGCCGGCGTGCCCCCCGAGCTCGCGGTTTTCAACGAGATGACCGTCGTCATCGACCGCAAGAACGGTCCCGAACCGGACGTACTCGTCGTCCGCGAGGAAGCCTTCGAGGGTCTGAGGCAGACCTCGTTCGACGTCGCCGACGTCCTTCTCGCCGTCGAAGTCGTCTCGCCGGAGTCCGAAGCGCGGGACCGCAACACCAAGCCCCGTAAGTACGCGGCGGCCGGGATCAAGCACTTCTGGCTCGTCGAGATGGAGGGCAAGGACGACCACCCGATTGTCCGCGTCTACGAACTCGACCCGGTCACCCATGAGTACACATGGAGCGGCACCCACCGTGACCGGCTCAAGGTTCGCGCACCGTATGACATCGACATTGACCTGACCGCCCTCCACAAGCGGTAAAGCGCCGCTCACACAACCGTCGCCCCCGGGGCGGGCGCGACCGCCACCCGCGCCGTCCGGCACGTGCCGGACGCGCGCAGCGCCGCCGCGACCCGCTCCGCGGACTCCGCGTCCTTGGCCAGGAACGCCGTCGTCGGCCCGGACCCGGAGACCAGGCCCGCGAGGGCGCCCGCCTCCGTGCCCGCCTTCAGGGTGTCGGTGAGGGCGGGGAAGAGGGAGAGAGCGGCGGGCTGGAGGTCGTTGGTCAGGGCCCCGGCGAGGGCGGTCGGATCGCCGGTGCGCAGGGCGTCAAGCAGCGCGGGGGACGCGACCGGCTCGGGGGCGTCGGGGGTGAGGCGGTCGAACTCGCGGTACACGGCGGGCGTGGACAGGCCGCCGTCGGCGACCGCGAACACCCAGTGGAAGGTGCCGCCGACCGCCAGCTCGGCCAGCTTCTCACCGCGCCCGGTGCCGAGGGCCGCGCCGCCGACCAGGCTGAACGGCACGTCGCTGCCCAACTCGGCGCAGATGTCGAGCAGTTCGTCCCGGGACGCCCCGGTCCCCCACAGCGCGTCGCACGCCACCAGGGCGCCCGCGCCGTCCGCGCTGCCGCCCGCCATGCCGCCCGCGACGGGGATGTCCTTGGCGATGTGGAGGTGTACGTCGGCCCGGCGCCCGTACCGCGCGGCCAGCGCCTCGGCCGCGCGCGCCGCCAGGTTCGTCCGATCCAGGGGCACCTGGTCGGCACCCGGGCCCGCGCAGGTCACCCGCAGCTCGTCCGCCGGGGTCGCCGTGACCTCGTCGTACAGGCCGACGGCCAGGAAGACGTTCGCGAGGTCGTGGAACCCGTCGGGGCGCGCGGCACCGACAGCGAGCTGGACGTTGACCTTGGCGGGGACGCGGACGGTGATGCTGCCGGGGGCGGCGCTGCGGGGGGTCACTTACCGGGATCCTCGGTTTCGGCTTCGGTTTCGGCTTCGGTGGCGGGGCGGGGGCGGTGGTGGCGGATCCGGCGGTGCCGGTGCCGGTTCCGGGCTGGGGAGCTTGCGCTCGGCGGTGGTGCGGCCCCGGGGGCTAGTCCCCGGAGGTGGTGTCGGACGCGGCGGTGGCGTCGGACGCAGCGGTGCCGGTGTCGGGCTGCGGCAGCTTGTTCTCTGCGATCCGCGCGAACTCCTCCACCGTCAGGGACTCGCCGCGCGCCTGCGGCGAGACGCCCGCCGCCACCAGCGCCGCCTCCGCCGCGGCTGCGGAGCCCGCCCAGCCCGCGAGGGCCGCGCGCAGCGTCTTCCTGCGCTGGGCGAAGGCCGCGTCGACGACGGCGAACACCTCCCGCTTGGACGCGGTGGTCTTCAGGGGCTCGGCGCGGCGCACCAGCGACACCAGGCCCGAGTCGACGTTCGGGGCGGGCCAGAAGACGTTGCGGCCGATGGCGCCCGCGCGCTTGACCTCGGCGTACCAGTTGGCCTTCACCGACGGGACGCCGTAGACCTTCGAGCCGGGGTCGGCGGCGAGGCGGTCGGCGACCTCCGCCTGCACCATCACCAGCGTGCGCTCGATGCTGGGGAAGGTGTCGAGCATGTGCAGCAGGACCGGTACGGCGACGTTGTACGGGAGGTTCGCGACCAGGGCCGTCGGGGCGGGGCCCGGGAGTTCGCGCACCAGCATGGCGTCGCTGTGGACCAGGTCGAAGGCGGCCGCCTTCCGCGGGATGCGGGCCTCGACCGTCGCCGGGAGTGCCGCGGCGAGCACGTCGTCGATCTCCACGGCGGTCACGTGGGACGCGGTCTCCAGGAGGGCCAGGGTCAGCGAGCCGAGGCCCGGGCCGACCTCGACGACGACGTCGTCCGGGCCGACGTCCGCGGTGCGGACGATGCGGCGGACCGTGTTCGCGTCGATGACGAAGTTCTGGCCGCGCTGCTTGGTCGGGCGTACGCCGAGGGTCGCGGCGAGGTCGCGGATGTCTGCGGGGCCGAGGAGGGGGCCTTGCTCGGTGGTGCTCACCGCCCCAGGGTAGCCCTGGGTCCGCCGCTCACCTGCTCGTGCGGTTGCCCCGGGGGCACGCTGCCCCCGCCCCCGCCGGCCGGCCGGCCCGCACCCGCCCTGCCACCTCGGCCTGCGCCCGCCCCACGCCCGCCCTGCCACCTCGGCCTGCGCCCGCCCCACGCCCGTCCTGCCGCCTTGGCCTGCGGCCGCCCTGCCGCCTCGGCCTGCGCCCGCCCGCGACTATGGGGCTTCGCCCCTTTCCCCCTGTCGGCGCTCCGCGCCTCGTCCTCAAGCGCCGGACGGGCTGGGATGGCCACCGTCAGCCGTAGCCTGACCGTTCCCGCCGTGGCCTGACCGTCCCCGCTGTGGCCGCCCGTGTCCGCTGTGGCCCACCCGTGTCCGCCGTAGCCTGACCGTCCGCGCCATGGCCTGACCGTCGCCGCCGTGGCCCGCCCGTCCCCGCCGTGGTCTGACCGTGGCCGCCATGGCCTGACCATTTCCGCCGTGGCCCACCCGCGTCCGCCGTAGCCTGACCATCCCCGCCATGGCCCACCCGCGCCCGCCATAGCCTGACCATCCCCGCCATGGCCCACCCGCGCCCGCCATAGCCTGACCATCCCCGCCATGGCCTGACCATGGCCAAGTGCCGGACAGGTCGAATCCCGGCCGCCAGCCGCGGCCTCCCCTCCTCCTCCTGCTCCTCAGGTCCCGGAACCCCGCCCGCCGACCACAGCCTCCCCCTCCCTGAGCGCTGGACGGGCCGGAACCCCCACCGTCACCTACAGCCTCCGCCTCCGCCTCCTCCCCTCAAGCACCGGACGGGCCGGAATCCTGCCCGTCGGGCTGTCTGGAGCCCCCTCCTCCCCCACCCACCCCAGCGACGCCGAGCAGCAGGACGTGGCACCGGGAGCACGGGGTGGCTGCGGGGGCGGGGGATATCCGCCGCGGAGCGGCGGGGGAGGGGCTGGTTGCGCCAGTCGTACGTCAGAGGCGGCGGCCGCAGTGCGGCCAGGGACTGGCGCCGCGTTGGACGTAGAGCTTCTTCGCGCGGTGGGTCTGTTCGGCGGCGGGGGCGTCCTGGGGGCGGCCCGCGCCGCCGAGGGACTGCCAGGTCTGGGTGTCGAACTGGTAGAGGCCGCCGTACGTGCCGGAGGGGTCGACGGCGCTGGCCCGGCCGCCGGACTCGCACGCCGCGAGGGCGCCCCAGTTGAGGCCCTCGGCCCCGGCGACGGCGGTCGGCACGGTCTTCGTGCCGACCTTCACGATCCGCGTCTGCGGCTCCCGCACCACCTCGCTGCGCAACCGCTTCGGCTTCTGCTTCACGCCGTTGACGGTGCGTACCGAGTACGTGATCCGCCGCGCACCCGCACGCCCCGCCTGCTCCACGACCTCCGTGCCGCGCGGCAGCGACGCGTCCTCGGTCTTCTGGACGTCGAAGGGGATCGGCTCCTCGCGGACCTCCTTGCGGCCGGAGATCCGCATGACGGTGACGGTCTGGCCGTCGCGCGGGAAGCTGCCGGGCGGCACGGACGTGGTGTCGGAGCCGCGCAGGGTCACCCCGGACTCCTCGACGGCCTCGCCGACGGTCGCGGCGTTCGTACGGATGGTCCGGGACCGCCCGTCGGCCATGATCGTCACGGTGCGTTCGGTGCGGACGTCCAGGTCGAGCCCTTCGCGGTCGATGCGCTTGCTGCGCGAGGTCGACAGGTACGCCCCCTCGGCGCGCACGCCGAGCTGCTTGAGCGCCCCGTCGACGGTGCGGGCGGTCGTCCAGACCTCGCGGCGGTGGCCGTCGAGGGTGAGCTGGACGGGCCGGCCGTAGCGGACGGCGATCTCGTCGCCGCTGGCGAGCGCGGTGGCCGTGGTGGGGGCGACGATGTCGTGCGCGCCGACGTCCACGCCCTCGTCGGCGAGGAGTTCGCCCACGTCGTCGGCGAAGGTGTGCAGGGTGCGCGCCTTGCCGTCGACGGTGAGCTGGACGGCCTTGTCGTTGGCGACGAAGGCGGAGGTGCCGCCCGCGAGGAACGCGACGACGAGCGCCTGCGGCACCAGCCTGCGCAGGCCGTCGGGCCGCTCGGCGGTCCGCCTGCGCCGCGCCCCCCGCCGTCCCCCGGCCCGCCCGTCACCGGCGGCCTCACCGTCGACCGCCTCACCGTCGACCGCGCCGTCGACGACCTCGCCGTCGGCCTCCTCGCCCCCCTCGTACCCGCGCATCCCGGCCGTCCCGCCCCCGGCCGCCCCGTCGGCAAGCCCCTCGTCGTCGAACGCCACGTCCCCGGCCACCCCTTCGCCGGCCCCCCGGCTCTCCCGCCCGTCCGCCACCCCCGCGTACCCCCGTACACCGGCGTGCGGATACCCGTACGCGCCCCCGTCCGGCCCCGCCGCCAGATCCACCGCCGGATCCACCGCGAAGCCGTCCCCGGCGAACGCGTCCGGGGTGAACGTCCGCGTCGGCAGCTCGTCCACGACGGCGCCGCCCGCCCCGAAGACCTGCGTGGGCACCCCGTTCCCGGCGAACCCCTCGGCCCGGTCGAACGCGTCCGCCGCGCTGAACTCCGCAGCGGTGAACACCTGCGTCGCGGGCCCGTCCCCCGCGCCCCCGCCGACGCCCGCGCCCTCGTATCCGTACGCGGGCCCGTAGGGGTCGTACGGGTCGTAGGCGTCATAGGGACCCTGCGGCCCGTGCGGCGCGTACTGCGGCTGCTCGTACGTCTCGTACTGCGGTTTGCTCACGACGACGCTCCAGCTGACAAGTGACCACTGACAAGCACTGACAAGCCAAGTGCAGATCGGCTTGCAGAACCTAGCGGAGGCGCCGTCACTCTCCAAAGCAGGGTGACTACTCTGTGTCGCTGTGTTGACCCAAGCTGTCAGGCCGAAGAAAGCTTCGGTCGTTATCGATCAGTAATCAAAGGCGCGAGCCGTGTTCGAGGAGATCGCCGCGGCCATGGCGTCCTCGTCGATGCCCCGGACCTCGGCCATGGCGCGCAGCGTGACCGGAATGAGATAGGGGGCGTTGGGCCGTCCGCGGTACGGGGCGGGGGTCAGGAAGGGCGCGTCGGTCTCGACGAGGACGAGTTCCAGCGGGGCGACGGCGAGCGCGTCGCGCAGCGGCTTGGCGTTCTTGAACGTGACGTTGCCCGCGAAGGACATGAAGTAGCCGTGCTCCGCGCACACGCGGGCCATGGCGGCGTCGCCGGAGTAGCAGTGGAAGACGGTGCGCTCCGGGGCGCCCTCCTCCTTCAGGACCCGCAACACGTCCTCGTGGGCCTCCCGGTCGTGGATGACCAGGGCCTTGCCGTGCCGCTTGGCGATCTCTATGTGCGCGCGGAAGGAGCGCTCCTGGGCGGCCTTGCCCTCCGGGCCCGTGCGGAAGTAGTCGAGGCCGGTCTCGCCGACGCCCTTCACGTGCGGGAGGGCCGCGAGGCGGTCGATCTCGGCGAGCGCCTCGTCGAGGGCGCCCTCGCCCCCGGCGGGGCGGGCGCCCTGGCGCGACCAGCCGTCGGGGTCGCCGTGCACGATGCGGGGGGCCTCGTTCGGGTGCAGGGCCACGGCCGCGTGCACCGGCGTGTGGGCGGCGGCGGTGTCGGCGGCCCAGCGTGAGCCCGCCACGTCGCAGCCGACCTGCACGACCGTCGTCACGCCCACCTCGGCCGCCTTCGCCAGGGCCGCCTCTAGGCGGGCTGGAACCTTGCCGCACCGGCGTGATTATTCAGCCCCTCCGGCGTTTGAGGAGCGGGGTCTGGGGCGGAGCCCCAGTTTCGGGAAGGGGCGGGATTGGGGAGCCCCCGGCAGGGCCCCGGCCTCAGCCCGCCTTGCGGTGCTGGAACGGGTGCAGCAAGTCCGACAGGTGCCAGTGGTGGTGCTTGGGCTCGGCCGACGGCTCGGCGTCGTCGGCGGCGGAGGAGGCGGCCGCCGCCGTCCCGGCCCGGGACACAGGCCGGGCCGCCTGCCGGTGATGCAGGGACTCGAGCGCCGACCGCACCGAGGACACCTGACCCGCCCGCATGATGCGCACCACGTGCCCGCCGCAGTTCAGGCAGGTGGGCCGGGTCAGCGGCGACGGCACCCGCTGGCCGTTCGCCACGTACATCACGAATTCCTGGCCCTTGCCGTCGACGTGGTGCTCGATCTCGTACGACTGCTCCCAGCCGTGCCCGCAGCGCATGCAGGCGAAGGCGTAGGACTCATGGACGACATTGACAGCCGCGGTGCGGTGACCGGTGTCTGCGATCTCACTCATGCCAGCTCCTCTTGTCCGCTGGACAAGCACCGTCGACCGGGGTCTTTCCTGACCCGGTCCGGCGGTGTGGGACGGGTGCGTCCCTGGAACCAGTGGACGCCTTTCCCGAAGCGAGCGCATCAGACCTGTCGACTGTTGGGCGCGATTTGGGCATTCCATAGAGAACAGGCCTGGTGCGCGGGCCCGCGCTTTAACCTTCACGATAGTCCTTTGCCCGCAGATGGGCTCTTCCGCGCGCCCCCTGCGCCGTAACCGTGACCTGTGCGCGGGGCATGTGCGCCGGGTCACCCGCCCCGCGCCGGGCACCGCCCCCGCGGCGTCAGCCCCCGAGCCCCGCGTTCTTCGCCGCGACCACCGCGTCGAACACCTCCCGCTTGGGCAGCCCCGCGTCGGCCGCGACCGCCGCGATGGCCTCCTTGCGCCGCTCCCCCGCCTCCTCGCGCACCCGGACCCTGCGCACCAGCTCGTCCGGACCAAGAGCGGCGGGACCCTTCTCGGGGGCGCCCTCGACCACCACGGTGATCTCGCCGCGCACGTCGCCGGGGGCCGCCCACTCGGCCAGCTCCTTCAGCGAACCGCGGCGGACCTCCTCGTACGTCTTGGTCAGCTCCCGGCACACCGCGGCACGCCGCTCGTCGCCGAAGGCCTCCGCCATCGCGGCGAGGGTGTCGTCGAGGCGGCGCGGCGACTCGAAGTACACCAGCGTGCGCCGCTCCTCAGCCGACTCGCGCAGGCGCGACAGCCGCTCGCCCGCCTTGCGCGGCAGGAAGCCCTCGAAGCAGAAGCGGTCGACGGGAAGCCCGGACAGGGCGAGGGCGGTGAGGACGGCGGAGGGGCCCGGCACGGCCGTGACCCGGATGCCGCGCTCGACGGCGGCGGCCACAAGCCGGTACCCGGGGTCGGACACCGACGGCATGCCCGCGTCCGTCACCAGGAGCACCCGCGACCCGTCGGCCAGGGCCTCGACCAGCTCGGGCGTGCGCGCCGCCTCATTGCCCTCGAAGTACGACACGACCCGGCCGCCCACCTGCACGCCGAGCGCCTGCGTGAGCCGGCGCAGCCTGCGGGTGTCCTCGGCGGCCACGACGTCGGCCCCGGCCAGCTCGGCGGCGAGCCGCGGCGGCGCGTCCGCGACATCGCCGATGGGGGTGCCCGCGAGGACGAGGGTGCCGACGGAAGCCGGGGTCTCGGCGCTTCCGGACGGACGGACGACTGAATCTGCGCTTCCTGTCACGGATCCATCCTCGCAGGGGCCGGGCGCGGGACTGTCACAGTCGGGTTCCCTACGATGGCGCGGTGACCAGTACCGCGTCTTCCCCGGACACCCGCCAGGGCCAGGCAGCCGAGGAGCGGCAGCCGTCGTCGTGGCAGCACCGGCTGCGCCGCTTCGGCTACACGGCCAGGACCAGAGGAGACGTGCGGGAGCGGCTCGTCCCGCCGTACGCCCGGCCCGGTGACCGGCTCTGGGTGGCGCTCGGCGTGCCCCCGCAGCTGTCGCGGCGGCTGGTGCGCTGGTCGGGCTGGCTGGGTCCGCTGGCGGTCGCGCTGGTGGCGGGGGTGCTGCGGTTCTGGAACCTCGGCAGCCCCAAGGACGTGATATTCGACGAGACGTACTACGCGAAGGACGCCTGGGCCCTCATCCACAAGGGCTACGAGCTGAGCTGGCCGGACAAGATCAACGAGTCGGTCATCAAGCAGGGCAGCGACATCGCGCTGCCCACGGACCCGGCGTACGTGGTGCATCCGCCGGTCGGCAAGTACGTGATCGGTGTCGGGGAGTGGCTGTTCGGCTTCGACCCGTTCGGCTGGCGGTTCATGACGGCGGTCCTCGGCACGCTGTCGGTCCTGATGCTGTGCCGGATCGGGCGGCGCCTGTTCCGCTCGACGTTCCTCGGCTGCCTCGCGGGCGCGCTGCTCGCCGTGGACGGCCTGCACTTCGTGATGAGCCGCACGGCGCTGCTCGACCAGGTCCTGATGTTCTTCGTGCTGGCGGCGTTCGGCTGTCTCCTGATCGACCGGGACAAGGCGCGGGCGAGACTCGCGGCGGCGCTGCCGGTGGACGCCGACGGGATCGCGCGCCCCGACGCGTACGTGGCGCACACGCTGCGCCTGGGGTGGCGGCCGTGGCGCTGGGCGGCCGGGCTCTGCCTGGGCCTGGCCTTCGCCACGAAGTGGAACGGCCTCTACATCATGGTCTTCTTCTGCCTGATGACCGTGTTGTGGGACGCGGGCGCGCGGCGGGTGGCCGGAGCGGACCGGCCCTACCTCGCGGCGATGCGGCGGGACGTGCTGCCCGCGTTCGTGGCCACGGTGCCGGTCGCGATGTTCACCTATCTGGTGTCCTGGCTCGGCTGGATCCTCTCGCCGAGCGACGGCAGCGGCGGCTACTACCGCAACTGGGCGGCCACCGACGGCAAGAACAGCGACTGGTCCTGGCTCCCGGACTGGCTGCGCAGCCTGTGGCACTACGAGAACAAGGTCTACGACTTCCACGTCGGCCTGTCCTCGCCGCACACCTACCAGTCCAACCCCTGGAGCTGGATCGTCGACGGCCGCCCGGTCTCGTACTTCTACGAGTCACCCGCGCCCGGCGTCGACGGCTGCCCCGCCGACACCAAGGAGAAGTGCGCCCGCGAGGTCCTCGCCCTCGGCACGCCGCTGCTCTGGTGGGCGGCCGCCATCGCGCTCCTCTACGTCCTGTGGCGCTGGTTCTTCCGCAGGGACTGGCGCGCGGGCGCGATCGTGTGCGGCGTCGCGGCGGGATATCTGCCCTGGTTCATGTACCAGGAACGGACCATCTTCTACTTCTACGCCGTGGTCTTCGTGCCGTTCCTGTGCCTGGCCGTCGCCATGATGATCGGCGCGATCCTGGGCCCACCGGGTTCCTCGGAACGCCGCCGGGTGGTGGGCGCCGTGGCGTCCGGCGTCCTGGTCCTGCTGATCTTCTGGAATTTCATCTACTTCTGGCCGATCTATACGGGGCAGGCGATCCCGATCGACTCGTGGCGGTCCCGGATGTGGCTGGACACCTGGGTCTAGGAGAAATGTCCGTTTCCCTGAAAGTGAGTAGAACTCGAAGCCCGCTCGACTAACGTGCCTGGTCAGCTCCTGTGGTCCCCGCGCGTGCGGGGGTGGTCCCCCGAAGACGACGGGGTTGCCCGTGGTGATCTCGTGGTCCCCGCGCATGCGGGGGTGGTCCCAGCGCGTGCCGATCCTGGCGGTTCAGAATGTGGCTCGATATCTGGGTCTGGCAGCGATAAACGGACACCTTCGGATAACACCCGGTGCTTCGCGCGGCCCCTGTCCCAGGGCCCTCTTAGGCTGACGGTATTCCTGGGGAGGGAGCGCTTGATGCGCAAGGGAGCGAAAGCTGCTCTGGTCGGTGGGGTGTTCGCCGTCCTGGTGGGGGGTTCCGGGTATGGCGCGTACAACGTGGTGACCGCGGTGAACGCCGACGGCGGTTCGTCGGCGGCGAAGGACTCCGCGCGCCGGAGCGGGCCGCCGTCGCACGCGGAGGTCAAGGAGACGGCCGCCGCGTTCCTCGCCGCGTGGGCGAAGGGCGACGCGGACGAAGCGGCGGGGTACACCGACAACGCGGCGGTGGCCGCCGAGGTCCTGACGGGGTATCGGGAGGACGCGCACATCCGGAAGGTGCGGCTCACGGCGGGGCGGATCAGTGGGACGCGGGTGCCGTTCACGGTGCGGGCGACGGTGGCGTACGACGGGAAGAGCAAGGCGCTGCGGTACTCCTCCGCCTTCAAGGTCGTCCGGGGTGTGCACAGCGGGCGGGCCCTCGTGGACTGGCGGGCCGACGTCGTGCACCCGGACCTGCGCGCGGGCGACACGCTGGAGACCGGTGAGGCCGAGACGCCGCCCATCAGGGCCGTCGACCGCGACGGCCGGACGCTGACCGCGACGGCGTACCCGTCGCTCGCGCCCGTCCTCGACCAGCTCCGGTCGAGGTACGGCGACCGGGCGGGCGGCAGGCCCGGCGTCGAGCTGTACATCGAGCGTGAGGGCGCGGACGCCGGTACGAAGACGCTGGTCACGCTCGCCGAGGGGCGGGCCGGGACGCTGCGGACGACGCTGAGCGCCTCGGCGCAGCGGGCCGCGGAGAGGGCGGTGGGCCGGTACGCCGAGTCGTCGGTGGTCGCCGTGAAGCCGAGCACCGGCGAAGTGCTCGCCGTCGCCAACCACCGTAAGGACGAGTTCAACGCGGCCTTCGAGGGCAAGCTGGCGCCCGGCTCCACCATGAAGATCGTGACGGCGGCCATGCTCATCGACCGGGGCGTCACGAAGGCGTCCGGGCCCGCGCCCTGCACCCCCGAGGCGACCTGGCAGAGCCAGACCTTCCACAACCTCAAGGGCATGGCGCCGGACGGGAACGCGACCCTCGCGGACAGCTTCGCGCGGTCCTGCAACACCGCGTTCGTGAAGCTGGTCGACGAGAAGCCGCTCACGGACGCCTCGCTGACCGAGGAGGCGCGGGACAACTTCGGCCTGGGCCGGGACGACTGGCGCACCGGCATCACGTCGTCGGACGGCGCCGTGCCCGCGTCCGCCGGCCCCGACCGCGCCGCCAACGCCATCGGCCAGGGCCAGGTGCAGCTGAACCCGCTGAACCTGGCGTCGGTGACGGCGACGGCCATGACGGGCTCGTTCCGCCAGCCCGTCCTCGTACCGAAGTCTCTGATCGGCGAGGAACTGGCCACCGCGCGCGGCCTGTCCGCGGGCACGGTCGCCCAACTGCGGCAGATGATGCGGCGGACGGCGGTCTCGGGCACGGGTGCGCGGGCCATGGCGGGGCTCGGCGGTGACGTCGGCGCGAAGACGGGGTCGGCGGAGGTCGACGGTCAGCGGCGGCCCAACAGCTGGTTCGCGGGCTACCGCGGGGACCTGGCGGTGGCCGCGATGGCGCAGGAGGGCGGGCACGGCGGGGACACCGCCGGGCCGATCGTGGCGGCGGTGCTGCGCGCGGGCGCGTGAGGGCGCGGCCGGGTGCGAGTGGGTGACGACGGACGGGCGGCACGGAGCCCGGTCGCCCGGGTGGGCGATGCCGTGGTCGAAGGGGTGCGCGGGTGCCGCTAGGTTGGGCAGCCGGTGAGTTGGGTGCGGCGGGGGCCGAAGGGGATTGGCGGAGGGTCTGTGGGCAAGAGAAGACGTGCGACCGAGGGCAGGAAGATGCACCCGGGCGTGCTCGGCGGCGCGGCGGTGGCGATCGTGTGCGGCGTGGGGGTCGCCGCGTACGCGCTGTCCGGCGGGGACGGCGGGAAGTCCGACGGGAAGACGGTGGCGACGGGGCCGCCCACGGCCGCCGAAGTGCGCACCACCACGCGGGCGTTCCTGACCGCCTGGGAGAAGGGTGACGTGGCCGCGGCGGCGGCGCTGACGGACGACCGGAAGGCGGCCCGCGCGGCGCTCACCGCCTACCGCGAGGAGGCCAAGGTCTCCGCGGTGCGCCTGAAGCCCGGCAAGCCCGCCACCCGCAAGAGCCCGAAGGTGCCGTTCAAGGCGGCGGCCACGATCTCGTACGGGGGAAAGGACAAGCGGTACGCGTACGACTCCACGCTGAGCGTCGCGCGCCGCGCGGCCGACGGCAAGGTGCTCGTCTCCTGGCAGCCGTCGGTCGTGCACCCCGAACTGCGGGACGGGGACCGGCTGGTCACGGGCGCGGCGGGCGTACCGCCGATCAAGGCCGTGGACCGGGACGGCGGTCCGCTGACGGCCGCCAAGTACCCCTCCCTCGGCACGGTCCTGGACGGGCTGCGGGAGAAGTTCGGCAAGGAGGCGGGCGGCAAGGCGGGCGTGGAGCTGCGGGTGGTGCGCGCCGATGCGAAGGCGGCCGCCGACGGCAAGGGCGCCAAGGGCGGCAAGGGCAGCAAGGACGCTGCTGCCAAGAAGGGTGACGCGAAGGACACCCCCGACAAGACGCTCCTCGCCCTCTCCCCCGGCACCCCGGGCACGCTGAAGACGACGATCAGCGCGCGCACGCAGGCCGCGGCGGAGAAGCAGACGGCGAAGCGCAAGCAGGCCTCGGTGGTCGTGGTCAAGCCGTCCACCGGCGAGATCCTGGCCGTCGCCAACTCCAACCCGGGCGGCTTCAACACGGCCTTCCAGGGCTCCCTCGCGCCCGGCTCCACGATGAAGGTCATCACCTCGTCGATGCTCCTGGAGAAGGGGCTCGCGGGCGTCGACAAGAAGCATCCGTGCCCGAAGTACAAGGCGTACGGCGGCTGGAAGTTCCAGAACGACAACAAGTTCCAGATCAAGGGCGGTACGTTCCGGGCCAGCTTCGCGCGGTCCTGCAACACGGCCTTCATCACGCAGGCCGAGAAGCTGTCGAACGACGACCTGACGAAGCAGGCCCAGGACGTGTTCGGCCTCGGCCGTGACAACTGGTCCATCGGCGTCTCCTCGTTCGACGGCGCCGTGCCGGTGCAGTCGCACGCGCAGATGGCGGCCTCGCTCATCGGCCAGGGCGGTGTCCGGATGAACCCGCTGAACATGGCGTCGGTCGCCGCGACCGTGAAGTCCGGCACGTTCCGCCAGCCCTACCTGGTCTCGCCCGAGGTCGACGACCGCCAACTCGCCACGGCGCCGCGCAAGATGTCCGGGAAGACGGCGTCCGCGCTGCGCGACCTCATGCACTACACCGGCGTCTCCGGCACCGCCGCCAAGCCCATGGCGGGCCTCGGCTCCGACTCCGGCGCGAAGACCGGCTCCGCGGAGGTCGACGGCCAGAAGAAGCCCAACGGCTGGTTCACCGCGTACCGCGGGGACGTGGCCGCGGCAGCGGTCGTGCAGGCCGCCGGGCACGGCGGGGAGACGGCGGGGCCGGTGGTGCGGGAGATGTTGTTGGTGGGGAAGTAGGAAGAAGTAGAGGGAGCAGGGACCGGGCAGGGTCCCGTGTGCGGGGCCGGGTGTCCGGTATCCGGGACGCCGCGGTACGTGGTCGCGTGGCCTACACACGTACCGCTAGCGTGCAGCGCATGAGCACTACGGACCACGCCACGGGTGCTTCCGGCGCCCACCCCCGCTTCGTCGAGGCCCTGCGCGGGCTCGGCCTCGACGACCTGCCCGACCGCATCCGCCGCTTCCCGGACCAGACCCGGACGGCGGCCGAGGCGGCCGCCGCGATCGGCTGCGAGCTCAGCCAGATCTGCAAGTCCCTGATCTTCGCGGCCGACGGCGTGCCCGTCCTCGTCCTCATGGACGGGTCCTCGCGCGTCGACGTGGAGCTGGTGCGGCGGGCGCTGGGCGCGGAGAAGGTCACGCGGGCCAAGGCGGACGTCGTGCGCGAGACGACGGGGTACGCGATCGGGGGCGTCCCGCCGTTCGGGCACGCCAACCCGACGCGGGTACTCGCCGACCGGTCGCTGCTCGGGCACTCCGTGGTGTGGGCCGCGGCGGGCACGCCGTACACCGTGTTCCCGATGGCGCCGGACGCGCTGGTCGCCCAGGCGGGCGGAACGCTGGTGGACGTACGCGAGGCGCCGTCCGGCGCGGGCGAGCAGTCCGGTACCTCCGGCTCCGCTCAGTGACCCCGCTGGTCGCGGGGGCCGTCCTGCTGGCCGCCGTCACCCACGCCAGCTGGAACGCCATCGCCCACCACATCACCGACAAGCTCCTCGGCTTCACCCTCATATCCGGCGGCGGCGCCCTCATCGGCCTCCTCCTCGCCCCCTTCGCCCCGCTCCCCGCCGCCGGGGCCTGGCCTTACCTCCTCCTCTCCGCCGTCCTGCACGGCGCCTACATGGTGCTGCTCATGCGGTCCTTCCGGCTCGGGGACTTCGGGCAGGCCTACCCCATCGCCCGCGGCAGCGCGCCGCTCGTCGTGACCGTGCTCGCCGCCGTCTTCGCCGGTGAGGTGCCCGGCGGGTGGCAGGCCGCGGGCGTCCTCGTCTGTTCCGCCGGGCTCACCGGGCTCGCCGTGTGGGGGATCCGCGGGTCCGGGCAGCGGCCCGACTGGGCGGCGATCGGGGCCGCGCTCGCGACCGGGGTGTCCATCGCCGCGTACACCGTCGTGGACGGGCTCGGGGTGCGGGCCTCCGGGACGTCCATCGGGTACATCGCCTGGCTGATGATCCTCGAAGGGCTCGCCGTGCCCGCCTACGCCTGGTACCGGTGGCGTGGGGAACTCGGCGCCCGGCTGCGGCCGTTCGCCGCCGTCGGGCTCTTCGGGGCCGCGCTGTCCGTCGCCGCGTACGGTCTCGTCCTCTGGGCCCAGACGCGGGCCGACCTCGCGCCCATCTCCGCCCTCCGCGAGTCCTCCATCATCGTGGGCGCGGCCATCGGGGCGCTCTTCTTCAAGGAGAAGTTCGGGTGGTCGCGGATCGTGGCGGCGGGGGTGATGGTTGCGGGGATCGGCCTGATGCTCCACGCGTGAGCTGGCGGGGCGTAGCCGCGCTTGTCATCGATGGGGACCTGCCGCCCGCAGCCCGCGTACGCCCGCTGAGGAACAGCGCGCTGCCCCCTTCGCGTCACTCCTCCCGGCCCGCTCGACGAGGGGCGAGCGTCGGTCGCCCTCCCATCCCTCTGACCCTCTCGCCCCTACGGGCTGTCCATTTCACCAACCCGGATCTGTAAGGCACCCATGCGACGACCGCTTCTCCCCCTCGCACTTCTGTCGGCACCGCTCTTGCTCACGGTGAGCGCATGTTCCGGCGGAAGCGACACCCCTGACCGTGAGCGGCCCGCGGCGGTGAGCGACAAGCAGGCGAAGCAGGTTCTGAACCGCGTCGTCGCCCGCGCGCCGAAGCTGACTGCCGCGCAGTTCTGCAAGGAACTCGCCTACCAGCAGCAGTCGTGCGCCTACACGCGCAAGCAGGCTGACGACTTCTGCCTCAAGCCCGGCCCCGAACCCCGCGTGCTGCGCTCTGCCGTGGTCAGGAATACTGAAGAATCCGCCGGCGGCAGGGTGCTGGAGATCGAGGGCAGGACCGCGGGCGGTCAACGCTACGTCTCCGAGTTCTTCGTCACCGCCCCCCAGGGGACACCCCAGGCATCGGTCGCGGTCTACTGGTCCGGAGCCGGACTCGGCGACTCACCTCTCGGTGAGGCCAACGAGGTCCTCCCGCAGTCCGAGTGCGGCAACCCCTGAGCTTGCCGCTATCGTCCGATCCTGCTGGCTTATTGTGCGGTGGCCTCGACGGTGTCCTCCGACTTGCGGGCCAGCAAGTGAGCGTCGAGGAAGCCCCGCTCAGAGGCCGGGTCGTGGAGCAGCCGCGCGAACGTGACGAGCCCGGACCGGGCCAGCAGCTCGGCGAACCGGTCCGCCGGCCAGCTATAGGCGGGCGTCACCTTGTGGTCGAAGCGGACCGGCTCAGGCCCCTCGGTCCCAAAGAAGGACACCAGGAGCAGGCCCCCTGGTGCCAGGACACGCGCCTGCTCGGCGAGCAGCGCGGGCAATTCCCCAGGCGGGGTATGGATCATCGAGTAGTGGGCCAGCACGCCGCCGAGCGCGCCGTCCTCGACTGGCAGGGCCTCCATGCGCGCCTCGTCGAACTGCAGCGCCGGATGGGCCCGCCGGGCGTGGTCGACCATGGCTGGGGAGAGGTCGAGCCCGAAGGCATCCAGCCCCAGGTCATGCAGCATGGCCGTCAGATGTCCGGGCCCGCAGCCGACATCGGCCGCCCGCGGGTTCCCCGTCCCGCGCACGAGCTCGGCGAAGGTGCCGATCATGTTCCGCGAGAACGGCTGCGTCTCCAGCCGGTCAGCGAACATCGACGCATACAGCTCGACGACCCCGTCGTAGGCCGCCCTGGTCTCGTCCTGGTGCTCCGCCACGGGAAGGAAGTTAACACCCGCCGTTCGCAGCTGTTCTCCCACCTCGTGCCGAATCCCGCGCCCGTCGCCGCAGACGCTCTCGCTACCACGACAAGACCACCACCCGGCTCCGCAACGAGGCCGGTGGGACCCGGAGCCGATACGCCGTTTACCGGGATCGCCAAGACGGCCGCTGCTGTCCCGACCAACGAGCTGCCGGCCCCGCCGGGCACGGAATAAGCCAGCAGGATCATCGTCCGGCCTCAAACAGGGACACGTCGCGGCTTCCGCGACCAGGACTTCGTATTACTGCCGACCGGAACAGTCCGCCCGGCCCCTGTGCGGTCCGGCGAGAGCGCGGCGGACCTGGGTGGCATGGCGGTGCACGTCGGCGGGTTCAGGGGTGGCGGGTACGGGCCGCCCACGGCTGCCGGGGTCGCCCGTTCCTTCCGGTGCCCGACAGGCGCGGCACAGGCCTTCGGGCAGGGCTTCCGGTCGCCCCGGTACGCCACAGCCGGTGCACTCCATGATCGTGCGGTGCGGTGTACGGGGCGCACTCGGAGGGGGAACGGGCGGCATCTTGTCCAGGAGGCGCCGCTGCACGAAGGCGCGGGGTGCGTGGACCTGCTCGGGAAGTCCCGCGCTCAGGGCCCGGGTGAGGTGGTCGGCCGTGGCACCTCGGGCGAGCCAGTCGGCGGCCAGGTCCTCCAGAGCGGCACAGTCGGCGGCGGACAGGATCAACTGCGGTGCCGTTCGGCCGAGTTGGGCGAGGACGCTGTACGCGGAGGAGGGCGGCGCGGGCGGAGTCCCGGGCTGGTGCCGCTCTTCGGGTACGTCGTCGGGGGCGCCGCCGCCTCGGGCCTCGGCCCGCGAGGGTGCGTCACCGTCGAGGAACCGGTTCCACCATTCGCTGTCACGTGCGGTACGGGTCCAGTACGTGCGGAACACCCAGCGCGTACCGGTCCCGGTGTCGCCCTCGCCCTGAGCGAGTCGCCGTACGCGGCGCAGGTGCCCGGCTCGCGACAGCTCGTTGAGGGCGGTGCGGACGGCCTGCTGGCCGTAGAGCGGCTGGGCGTTGGCGAGGGTCTTGGCGTCCATCGCGGCGCCTTCGGGAAGCCGGTCGACGAAGGCGGCGAGGTAGGCCTCGCGGGCGGGGAGGTGTCCGAAGTCCCGGGCGCGGGCGGGCCCTTGGTCAGGTGCGGATCGCTTGCCGTACCCCGGCTTGGCCATGGGGTGTGCGGAGGCAGGCAGGGCGGCGTTAGAGTTTTCGTAAGCCACGGGATCGCTGCTTTCGATCTTGGGGCGAGACCCCGGCGGGTGTTGGTAGCACCCGGTCGGGGTCGTTTCTTTGTTGCCGCGAACCTAGAGGGTCACGACGGCGCGTGGCAAGTCGGTCACGAAATGTGATGTGCGGTGGTACGAGCGGGAGTTGGCAGGGGTGGGTGGAGGTAACCCAACCACCCAATCCTTACAAAAGGGGCTCGGATCTCGGCCCCCGAAGCCCGGGGCCCGAGGCTCAGCTCTGTGCGAACGCTCTAATGGGGAACGCAGGCGCGCACCATGAGCGTGCCCAAATCCTCGGGGGCCGGTGCCGCGAGAATGTGGGCGTCGATCTCCGTGAAGCCGTGACGCTTGAGGACGTCCGCCCACATCTCGGGGGCGTACTGCCAGCGAAGTACCGTCAGCTCGCGTTCCCGGCCTTCGAGCCACTTGCCACACATCTGCTGAGGTCCGCAGGAACCAGCGACCGGCTCGGCTTGGGAGAACGCGAAGACTCCCCCGGGTGCGAGCCGCTTGCTGATGGGCGGGAACAGTTCCTCGGGGTCTGTGAACCAGACGGCGCCCCATACCGAGTAGATCGCGTCATACGTCGTCGTGCCGGACGCGAGGTAGTCGCATGCCTCCCCATGGACAAAGGACAGACCGGGTGTGTCTCGCCAGAAGGAGCGGGCACGCTCGACCTGAACCGCGGAGAAGTCCACCGCTGTCACGTCCACTCCGGCATGAGCCAGGTAGGCGGCTTCCTTGCCTTCAGCCGACCCCAGTTCGAGGACGCGGCGGGGACGGCCAAGGGCTTCGGCACCGGGTCCGTGGCCGGGGTACTGGGTCCAGTCGAAGCGGTCCGCCTGTGGTGCGGGTTGGATGCCCTCCCCCTTGAAGGGCTTGTACTTGTCCCAGTATTCAGCCGGTGTCGTTGGCTCGTGGGGCATAAAGCTCCTCGGGAGGACGGTGGGACCGGTGCCGGTCGAACTGGACACCGTATCGGCGCTTCCTCCCGCGCACGGGTGAATGACACAACGTCATCCGATGAGGGCGCACAGAGGTCCGGGAGCACTCACGGCGCTCCCGGACCTGACTTCATCGGATCAGTGGCAGTTCGCCCCCGGCCTGCACGGACCGCACTTGCCGTAGTCGCGCTCCCACAGCTTCCAGTCCACATCGAACCCTGCGTCCGCGATGATCCTCGCGGTGCGCTCGACCGAGCCGTCGTACTTGAACTCGATTTCCGGGATGTGCTCCAGGAACTTGCCGTGGAAGTGCTCGGCGCAGAACTCGCGATAGTTCCGCGTGTCCAGGATGAAGACATGGACCGCGAGGTCGACCAGGCGGCCACAGCACATTTCGAGCCCCTGGCCCCACTTCTCCATTGCCGTGATCAGGTACATGACGGCCGCACCGAACAGACGGTTGGCCATCACCTCATCGACCGGATGGTCCCGCATCAGGAGCTGGACCTCCCGGTCCCACACCTCACGCTTGACGTAGTCCTTCGGGTCACGGGCTTGGGTTTCGACTGCTGTCGCCATGGTGTCCTCCGCGATGTCGTCGAGCCTGCCGCCGAGCGGGCGGCCCGTGTTCGAACGACACCACCGGCCCGCGGTCTGTGGCGGTCGACTGGCGTGGCGCACACGCGATGTGCAGAACGTGCACACGCTGTCGACGCGCCATCAGGCGGTCGCTACCGTGAGTGGGCCCGACCCCGGCGATGAGACAAATCCCTGGTCGAGCGGGACCGAGAGCTTGGGGACGGGAGGCTCGATGCGCCCTATCGACCCACTGTGGAGATCCACCGAGGTGCGTTCGCTCGTCGATCGCCGTGATGCCGGCGGACTCATCCGTGTGGGCCGCCTCGGTCGGGGGTGGCGGCAAGCCGATCTGGGCGCACGGCTCGGGTGCGACGCGTCCACCGTTTCCAGGATGGAGCATCGCGGCGGACAGACAGGTGACCTGGATCTCCTGCGGTCGGCCGCCGAAGCGGTTGGGGTGCCGACAAATATCCTGGGTGCGGCACTCGGGTTAGGCACACTCGATACCACTAGAGTTGCGGCGGACGGTCCACGTTGCGTCGAGGAGGACCCCATGCGCCGCCGCACACTGCTCGCTGCCGCCGGGCTCGCGGCCCCCGCCCAGCTCCTCATCGGCGTGGATGACGCCCTCGCGATCACGCCCGCTCCGACCGGCTCGGCCGTCCCCCTCGATGCCCGCCTCTCTCAGGCACGTGCCCTGTTCGACGTCGGCAAGCACGCCGATCTCTTGGAAGCACTACCGGGACTGCTCGCCGACGCGCACCATGGCGCCCGGTCCCGTGACGACCTCGCGCACGCCCGTCTCTCGGCCTGCTACAGCCTCGCCGCTCAGGTCCTGACGAAGATCGGACGGTACGACCAGGCGCGGCTCACCGCTGACCGCGCCACGGTGTACGCGGACCTTTCCGGCTCACCGCTGGTGGCTGCGGCAGCGGCCCGTGAACTAAGCATCGTCCTGCGCCACCAGGACCAGGGCGGCGCCGCTCAGCGGCTCATTCTTGATGCCGCGAACAAGGTTGAGGCCACCGGGCTGAAGACCCCGGCGCAAGCAGCGGCCTACGCACAGATGCTGTGCACCACGTCGTACACGGCGGCGCGGGCGGGAGACCGTGACCAGGCGCAAGCCATGATCCGCGAAGCCTCTCAAGCCGCGCGCCGCCTTCCTCAACAGGCTCCGTCTACGCGCCTGTTTCCGCTCACTCCTGCCGCTGTCGTCCTCTACGAAGTCGGCGTTCACTGGGCGCTTGGCGATGCCGGGGCCGCCCTCCACGCCGGTCGCGAACTGCGCGCGAGCCAGTTCCCCACGGCCGAACGCAAAGGCAGGATGCATACCGATCTCGGTCGAGCGTGGTGGCAGTGGGGCAAGGCGGAACAGACCGCCGACGAACTACTGTCGGCTCTGCGCGTCTCGCCGGGCGAGGTCCGCGATCGTCCGGCGATCCGCAAGATCGTCGGTGATCTCTCGCGGCGACACCCACGGGTGAGCGGCGTTCGCGAGTTGGCCGCCGCGACTGGCGTCTGAGTCAGTTACGGCTCACGTGGCCGGTGAACGCGGCCCAGGCCGCGGGGGTCACCTCTATGAGTCCGGCCGCATGGTCCTTGGTGTCGCGGATCAGGATGAGCGGCAGATTGTCGGCGACCTCTATGCAGTCGTTGGTGGCGTTCCCACTGTAAGTCGACTTGTGCCAATTCGGGTTGCTCACTTGTACCTCTTCAATGCTTCTTCGATGCGAACTGTGGTCGCTTCAGCCGTCAATGAGCTGGAGGCGAGCCGATCATAGATTCGTTGGAGCCGCAGGACAGCTGCTGGTTCTTCGAAGTACTGGCCGACCAGAAGGCCCTCCGTGTACGCGCCTCGCGAACCGTCCGGCTGCGTCAGGACAGCCATGGTTCCCATGATCCTGCCAGCTCCGAAGGGGAGAAGCTGGAGCGTGATGTTCGGCTGCTCCTGCGCCTCACGCAGGCGTTCCAGTTGAGGGGCTGTGGCGTGAGCGATGGTGGCCTCGTCGAGGACGGCTGCGAACCACGGGGGGTTATCCCGCTCCCACAGCTTCTGGCGCTCCATGCGCTGCTCGACGTATGACTCGACGACGGACGGGTCATCATCCTGGCCAGCCAGAATGAGCTCGCGTGCATAGTCAGGAGTCTGAAGCAGTCCATGAACGACGAATCCAGCGGTGTGGATCAGCGCCGCCTTTTCTTGCTTCGCTAGGTACGGCTTGGCGTATTCGCGAACAGTCTTCCGCTCCTGGATCTTGACCAAGTCCGTCAGAGAGTCGCCCAGTTCGAGCACCACACCCAGCTTGGCCGCCAGGGCGCGGTCCAGCGCCTCCCCGTTCTCCACCTCGGAGATCCTGCTCTTGTTGCTGAACACCTTGGCCGCGAGGTCGGTCTGGGACCAGCCCTTCGCCCGCCGCGCCTCCCTGACCTGATTCCCGATGTACGCCTCAAGGCTCTCGGCCGGATCGAGCTCGTTAGCGCCTGGCATATGCCCCGTTCCACGGTCCGGTTCCGGAATCGCTACTCCTGGTCAACGTACCCGCAGGTGAGCAGTCTGGGAGTCCCACAGAAGGACCAACTCCCCTACGAGGTACCACCCATGACCAACGACAACGGGACGCGCCAGCACATCGAGCCGCCTGACGCAAGCACGGCGACGACCGTGGGGGACGTCGTCGTGGACACGCGCCGAGGGCGCGTAGTCCAAGTGACGGCTGCGGACGGGGAGGTGCTGACGGTGACCCGGCCCGCGGGCCTCTCCTGGGAGACGCGGCGCCTGAACTGCCGACGGGCCCTCCCCGGGGAGCAACGAGAATTCGAGATCGCCGGCCGCACGCCGGAGAAGAGCAGGAACGCCAACGAACCCCTCCCCCAGGAGATCGAATGGCGCCTGCCGCGCCACGCAAGGAGCGTGGGGCGGGCCCGAACTCTTCTGCGGGAGCAGGCGAGTTCGTGGGACCTGCCACCCGAGGTCACCGAGACGGCGACGCTGCTCCTGAGCGAGCTGATGACGAACGCGTACCGGCACGCGAAGGTCTCCCCGGGCAGAGAGATCTGGACCCGCTGCGTGCTGAAGGCGGGCCTCCTCCACATCGCGGTGTCGGACGCGAACGCGACACCGCCCGCGCCCAGGCAGGCGTGCCCGGAGGACGAGTCGGGCCGAGGCCTGGCACTGGTCGCCACGCTGTCGGACGACTGGGGCACGGAACTTCGCCCTGGGGGCATCGGCAAGAGGGTCTGGTTCGAACTCGCCGTGGCGCGGGGGTGTGGCCCTGACCGAGGGCGACCACGGCGACGTCACACGGACAGCCGCATCTGAGAAGCTGGCAGTCGGCCGATCCTGGAGGCGCCTTGAGCAGGCAACGCGCACTCGTAGCAACCATTGCCTTGCTCCTCGCCGCGGGCTGCGGCTCCGCCGACGCCGGGGACGCCTCTGATGACAGCGGCGGCCCTGGTAGGAACTCCCCGCCCTCTGGGGCTCCGGATGCAGTCAAGCGCTACGTCGAAGCCCTCAACAATCGTGACGTGAAGGGCCTCCTGGAAGTAGGGGACGCCCCCAACAAGCCGTGGTCGCGGAAGCAGGCAGACAAGATCATTCAAGCCAAGGGCGGCAAAGGGCTAACCATCAAGAAGGCACCCATTGAGTATGAACAAATGGGCGACTATCTAGGCAAGGTCGCCCTGACAGCTTCTGCCAGTGAAGGGCCCCCGCTCCGGGAGAGGGTTGATCTGGTGTACGAGCAGAGCCACTGGCAAGTCGTCCTGTTCGAGTGGCCCAGCAACAAAGAGACTTCAAAGCCCTAAGTGTCGTGTCTCAGGACGTTGGTGGCTTGGTGAGGCGCTTGCGGTAGGCCCGTTGTCGACACGCAGGAGAGCAATAGCGGGCAGGACGGGGACTGGCAGGGCGCTCACAGGACGAGTATGAGTTTGCCGCCGGGGCGGCGGGATTGGCTGAGCTTGGCCGCTTCCTGGATCTGGTCGAGGGTGTAGGTGCGGGCGACCGGTACGACCAGGATGCCTTCGCTGGCAAGCCTGGCGAACTCATTCATCTGGTCGTAGCGGATCTCGGTAGTGATCCGGACGCCCAGTTCGGCTGCGGCGGCGAAGTCCGAGACGGTGAGGACACGGTCGGGATCCCCGGTGAGCTCGATCAAGGTCGGTAGCGAGCCGCCGGCCGGACTGGGCTGGTCGGCGCGGTCGATCCGGCCCCCGGACGGCGCGGTGTCCAGGGCGCGGTCCACGGGGCCTGGAGTCAGTGCGCTGACGCGTTCGGCCATGCCCTCGCCGTAGGCGGTCACCTGGGCGCCGATCTCTTCCAGGGCGGCGGTCCGGGTCGGCCCAGCGGTGGCGATCACCCGAATACCCCGGTGCAGCGCGAAGCGCACCGCCGCCTCACCCACGGTGGTGCCCGCGCCGTGGACGAGCAGCAGTTCACCCGGCTGGACGCCGAGGTCGTCGAGCGCGCGCCACGCCGTCTCGGCCGCCATCGGCAGCGCGGCGGCCTGCTCGGCGGTTACGCCCTCGGGAATGCGTGCCCAGGCTGGCATCAGCGCGTACTCGGCGGCGCCGGCCGTCGGCCCGTCGAAGGCGGCAGGGCCGAACACGCGGTCGCCGATCTGGACGCCGGTGACGCCCTCGCCGAGCGCGTCGACGGTGCCCGCGACCTCGAGGCCGAGCCCGCGCGGCAGCGGCGGCAGATGGTCGGCGAGGAGACCGTCGACGATGTGCCAGTCGGCCGGTGTCAGGCCGCACGCCCGCACGGCGATGCGGATCTGGCCGGGTCCAGGCTCCGGCTGTGGGGCATCGCGGAGAGCGATCACGTCCGGGGAGCCGAACTGGTCGAATTGCAGAGCTTTCATGACGATCTCCCGACTGATGACAGCATCTGTTGTCATTGACCGTACCAGCTGATAACAACTCCTGTTGTCGTACGCTGGTGGGTATGCCGCGATGGGAATCTGACGCACAGGGCCGGCTCGAACGCGCGGCGCTCGAGCTGTTCGAGACGCAGGGGTTCGAGCGCACCTCGGTTGCGCAGATCGCAGGCGCCGCCGGTCTGAAGGAGCGCTCCTTCTATCGCTACTTCCCCGACAAGCGGGAAGTCCTCTTCGCCGGCAACGAACTCGAGGCCCACCTCGTCGCCCAGGTCGAGTCGGCCGACCCGGGCCTCACCCCGATCGAGGCGCTGCTGACCGCGCTGGGAACCGCCGAGGAGATCTTCCGCCCACGCGAGTTCCTGCTGCGCCGGGGCAGAGTGATCGCCGCCAACCCGGCACTGGCCGAGCGCGACCTGATCAAGCTCGCCAACATCGCCGACGCGCTGGCACCGGCGCTCGAGCACCGCGGCGTCGAGCCCGGCAAAGCACGCTTCCTCATCGACGTGGTGCTGGCGATCCACCGGCGCGCCATGCCCCGCTGGCTAGCCGAGCCGGACACCACCCTCGCTCAGCTCATGACCCAGGCCACCGCCGAACTGCGCGAGGCGGTCACACTGCCAGCTCCGACAGTCCACTGAGCCCGTGCGGAGCGGCGTGATGGCGGTGGGCGCGATCGACATACGCGCACGCGTCCCGGAAGGCCATTGGCACGAGAGTGATGGTCATCTGCGTGGCACCAATCTCTTGAAATGGCACACCTAAGCACCCGGCGGGAGTTCTGTTCGGCATCCCATCGCGTCGCGCAGACGTACTACCGCCCCTGTCGGGGGCGAGCTACCCGGCGGCGGTGCGGACGGCTCGGACCAGGGCCTGGGCCCGCGCGTCCGCCGTGACCCCCTTGCCCATCCCGTTCGTGACGTAGCCGAAGGCGATCCCGGACTCGGGGTCCGCGAAGGCGAGGGCGCCGCCGCGGCCGGGGTGGCCGAAGGACGTCGGGGCGAGGAGGGGCGACGCGGCGCCGTGGAGCATGTAGCCGAGGCCGAGGCGGGTGTGGACGACGAGGACACGGTCGGGCCCGGTGGACGCCTCGGCGCGGGCGAGGGCGAGGGTGGAGGGGGTGAACAGCCTCGCGCCGCCCTCCACTTCGCCGATGAGGGATGCGTAGAAGCGGGCCAGCGCACCGGCGGTCGCGATGCCGTTGGAGGCGGGGAGCACGGCCGAGTGGTACGCGGCGGAGTTCTCGTCGGGGAACGGCTCGACCACCCCGAAGGCCCGGCGGGTGAGGGAGTCCGGGTCCCGGTAGGCGTCGGACACCTGCGGCTTGGGGCGGGTGCGGAGCCCCGACGCGGCGGCGGGCGGGTCGGGCAGCCGCCCGAGCCGTCCCACACGCCCGGCCGGGCCGTCGGCCGCAAGCGCCCCCACCCACAGATCCAGCCCCAGCGGCCCCGCGATCTCCGACGCGATCACGTCCCGTATGGAGCGCCCGGTGACCCTCCGCACCAGTTCCCCGGTCAGCCAGCTGTACGTGTGCGCGTGGTAGCCGTGGTCCGTCCCGGGCTCCCAGAAGGGGCGCTGCGCGGCGACCGTGGCGGCGGCCACGTCGGGGTCGAGGGCCTGCTCGGGGGTCAGGGGGCGGTCGAGGGCGGGCACCCCGGCGCGGTGGGCGAGGACGTGGCGTACGAGAGTCCGGTCCTTGCCGTGGGCCTTGTACTCGGGCCAGTACGTGCCGACGGGAGCGTCCAGGTCCAGGTCGCCGCGCTGGTGGAGGAGGAGCAGGACGGCCGCGGCGACCCCCTTGGTCGCGGAGCGGACGACCTGCGCGGTGCCCCGCTCCCAGGGCGCGGCACCCCCGGCCTCGGCCTCCGCCCCGTCGAAGTCCCGCACCCCGCCCCACAGGTCCACCACCGGACGCCCGTCCCGGTACACCACGACCCCGGCCCCGCGCTCCCCGAGCGCGGCGAAGTTGCGTACGAAGGCGTCCCGTACGGGCTCGAAGCCCTCGGACACCGTGCCGTGCACCCCGGCGTTCCCGACCTCGACCTGATCAGCGCTCATGTCACGCACAACAGCCACCCGCCGCCGAAGATTCCACTAGCTCTTCTCCCGTACGGACTTCGGATCGAAGCCGAAGGGGAGCTCCAGGCGGTGGCTGCTCATGAGGTCGGCGTCGGAGAGGAGTTCTGCGGTGGGGCCGTCGGCCGCGATGACGCCCTCGCTGAGGATCAGGGCGCGGGGGCAGAGTTCGAGGGCGTAGGGCAGGTCGTGGGTGACCATGAGGACGGTGACGTCCAGGGAGCGCAGGATGTCGGCGAGTTCGCGGCGGGACGCGGGGTCGAGGTTGGAGGACGGCTCGTCGAGGACGAGGATCTCGGGCTCCATGGCGAGGACGGTGGCGACGGCGACGCGGCGGCGCTGGCCGAAGGACAGGTGGTGCGGCGGCCGGTCGACGTACGCGGCCATGCCGACCTGCCCGAGGGCCTTCAGGACGCGCGCCTCCAGCTCGGGGCCGCGCACCCCGGCCGCCGCGGGCCCGAAGGCCACGTCCTCGCGGACCGTCGGCATGAACAGCTGGTCGTCGGGGTCCTGGAAGACGATGCCGACCTTGCGGCGGATCTCCGCCATGTGCCGCTTGCCGACGGGCAGCCCGGCCACGGTGACGCTCCCCGCGCCCGCGGTGAGGATGCCGTTGAGGTGCAGGACCAGGGTGGTCTTGCCCGCGCCGTTGGGCCCGAGCAGCGCGACGCGTTCGCCGCGCGCGATGCTCAGGTCGACGCCGAACAGGGCCTGGTGGCCGTCGGGGTAGGCGTAGGCGAGGCCGGTGACCTCCAGGGAGGGGGGCGGTGCGGTGGTCACGACAGGGTCCATCCCAACAGGCAGACGGCGAGGGCGGTCAGGGGCAGGGTCAGGGCGTACGTCCACTGCGCGCGGGTCGCCGCCACCTCGTCGATGACCGGCATCGACCCCGCGTAGCCCCGGCTGACCATGGCGAGGTGCACGCGCTCGCCGCGTTCGTAGGAGCGGATGAACAGCGCGCCCGCCGACTTGGCGAGCACGCCCCAGTGCCGCACGCCGCGCGCCTCGAAGCCGCGGGACTCGCGCGCGATCCGCATGCGCCGCATCTCGTCGGCGACGACGTCGCCGTAGCGGATCATGAAGGAGGCGATCTGGACGAGGAGCGGCGGGAGCTTCAGGCGCTGCAGGCCGAGGAGCAGTTCGCGCAGTTCCGTCGTGGCGGCGAGCAGGACGGACGCGGCGACGCCGAGGGTGCCCTTGGCGAGGACGTTCCAGGCGCCCCACAGGCCGTGGACGCTCAGGGACATCCCGAGGACCTCGGTGCGCTCGCCCTCGGCCACGAAGGGCAGGAGCAGGGCGAACGCCACGAAGGGGACCTCGATGAGGAGCCGCTTCAGCCAGAACAGGGGCGGTACGCGGGCCGCGTACGCCACCGACGCGAGCAGCAGCGCGTACGCGGCGAACGCCCACACCGCCTCGCGGGGCGTGGAGACCACCACGACGACGAAGCAGAAGACGGCGGTCAGCTTCGTGTGCGGGGGCAGGGCGTGCACCGGCGAGTGGCCGTGCCGGTAGAGGCGGTGGGCGTGGCCCGCACCCATGTCAGGCGTTCTCCGCGGGCTTGGTCACGGAGGTCGCCGAGGTCGCGGAGGTCGTCGAGGTCGCGGAGGTCGCCGTCGCGGCGGTCACGTCGTCCGTGGCCGTCGACGCGGGGCCGCTCTCCGTGCCGTCGCCGTCGCGCCGCCGTCGTACCGCCCAGAACACCGCGCTGCCCGCGACCACGGTCACGCCGACGCCGATGACGCCCGCGAGGCCGCCGGACAGGCGGGTGTTGCTGATGTCCTTCACGCCGTAGTCCGCGAGCGGCGAGTCCGCCGCGTCGTGCTCCTTCTCGCCCTTGTCGAAGCCCTTGTCGTGGGCGACCTTCTCCAGGCCGTCGGGGTTCGTGGAGGCGTAGAAGGAGACGAAGCCCGCGAGGATCAGGGAGGTGACGAGGCCCGCGGCCCACAGCTTGCGGTGCGAGCCCGCGGCGGCGGGGGCCGGTGCGGGAGCGGGGGTGGCGGGGGCGTCGACCAGCTCGCCGCCGACGCGCAGCTTCAGCGGCGCCGTCAGGCCGCGCGCCCCGTGCACCAGGTCCGGCCGGACCGCGATGACCGCGCCGACGGTGAGCGCCGTGATGGCGGCCTCGCCGATGCCGATCAGGACGTGGACGCCGATCATGGCCGTGGCGACCTTGCCGAGGGGCACGTCCGTGGTGCCGCCGACGGCGTAGAGGAGGGTGAAGGCGGCGGCCGCGGCCGGGACCGACACGAGCGCGGCCGTGAACGCGGCCGCGGTCACCGAGCGGCGGCCGCGCGGCAGGACCTTCGCCAGGCCGCGGAAGATCGCGTACGCCACGACCGTCGTCACGCACGCCATGACGGTGATGTTCACGCCGAGCGCGGTCAGGCCGCCGTCGGCGAAGAGCAGGCCCTGCATGAGCAGGACGACGGAGACGCAGAGGACCGCCGTATAGGGGCCGACGAGTATCGCCGCAAGGGCTCCGCCCAGCAGATGGCCGCTTGTTCCGGCCGCCACGGGGAAGTTGAGCATCTGTACGGCAAAGATGAAGGCCGCGACAAGGCCGGCGAGCGGTGCCGTCCGCTCGTCGAGTTCACGCCGCGCGCCACGCAGGCTCACGGCGACCGCGCCGACTGCTACGGCACCGGCGGCGACGGAAACGGGCGCATTGATGAAGCCATCGGGGACATGCATGCGCGTGCTCCTGGAAAGGCGCAGGTCATGAGCGTGGGGAGGCGCTCATGACAAGAGCGGATCGCTCCGAGCGGGTCGCTCGTGAACCTTTCAATGATGGGCGTTGTTGCGAATCGCTTGCAAGAGCGGCCCAGCAACGATTGGGGCGGGCCGGGAGCGCCCCGGACCGCCTCCACTCCCCCCTTCGCCCCATGTGGCATATGCGTACATATGGGACATTAGGGGGAGAGCCGCTTTCCGTGGGCCGGAACGACTACGAGGAGTCAGTATGTCCGCAGTCGAGCAGTACACCCGGGCCCACCTGGTCACCGACTCCCCCGACGAGCACGTCGTCGTCCCCGTCGCGCTGCGCTACGACCCGGAGGCCGACCCGCGCTCGGTGCGGGTCGACCTCCCTGGGTCCCACGACTGGACCTTCAGCCGCGAGCTGCTCGAACAGGGCCTGCGGGCCCCGACGGAGAGCGGCGACGTGAGCATCTGGCCGTGCGGGCGGGTCCAGACGATCCTGGAGTTCCACTCGGCGCAGGGGGTGGCGGTCGTGCAGTTCGACGCTTCGGCGCTGATCCGCTTCCTGCGTCGTACGTACGCGGCCGCCCCCGTGCCCCATTGATTCGGGCGCGGCACCGGCCCGGTCGGCTCAGACGCGGACCAGTTCCCGCTTCTCGTCGGGGTCGCCCTGGTCGGCCGGGGTGCGCAGGCCCTCGCCCTCGACGTCCACGTTCGGCAGCGAGTGGTCCAGCCACCTCGGCAGCCACCAGGCCTTGCGGCCGAGCAGCGCGAGGACGGCCGGGACCAGCGCCATGCGCACGATGAACGCGTCGAAGAAGACCGCGATGGCGAGGCCGAAGCCGATCATCTTGACCATCTGCTCGCTGGAGCCGATGAACCCGGCGAACACCGCGATCATGATGACCGCCGCCGCGGACACGACCCGCGCCCCGTGCTTGAAGCCGGTGACGATCGCCTCGTGCGGGCTCTCGCCGTGGACGTACGCCTCCCGCATCCGGGTCACGAGGAACACCTCGTAGTCCATCGCGAGGCCGAAGACCACGCCCACCATGAAGATCGGCATCATGCTCATGATCGGGCCGGTCTGCTCCACGCCGAACAGCGAGCCGAGCCAGCCCCACTGGAAGACCGCGACCACGGCGCCGAGCGCGGCGAGCACCGACAGCAGGAAGCCGAGGGCCGCCTTGAGCGGGACCAGAATCGAGCGGAAGACGACGATCAGGAGCAGGAACGCGAGGCCCACCACCAGCGCGAGATACGGGATCAGCGCGTCGTTGAGCTTCTCCGAGACGTCGATGTTCATGGCCGTGGTGCCGGTGACCATGACCTCGGCGCCGCTGTCGGCCTTGACGTCCTTCGCCTCGCCGCGGATCGCGTGCACCAGGTCCTCGGTCTCGGTGCCGCTGGGCTTGGACGACGGCACGACGCTGATCATCGCGGTGTCGCCGGCCTTGTTGAGCTGCGGCGGGCCGACCGTGAGCACGTCGTCGAGGCCCGCGATCTTCTTCTGTACGGCGGCCGCCTCGCCCTTGGCGTCGTCGACGCCCTTGAGGTCGGTGACCACCATCAGCGGGCCGTTGAAGCCTGGCCCGAAGCCGTCCGCGATCAGGTCGTAGGCCTTGCGCTGGGTCGTGGACGTGGGCTGCGCGCCGTCGTCGGGCAGGCCGAGTTCGAGCTGCGAGACGGGCAGGGCGGCGGCGCCGAGGCCGAGCACGCCGAGCAGCAGGACGGCGACGGGGCGCCGGACGACGAAGCGGGCCCAGCGGGTGCCGAGGTTCTCCTTGGCGGGGGCGCTGCCCTTGGCTGGGGCGCTGCCCTTGACCGGGGCGTTCCCCTCGGACGAGGCGTTCCCCTCGGCCGGACCGGTCCCGGCGGCCTTCTTGCGACCGCCGAACAGCCTCCCCTTCTCCCCCGTCGGCGTGACCTTCCTGCCCGCGTACCCGAGCAGCGCCGGGATCATCGTGAGCGCGATCAGTACGGCGATGGCCACCGTGCCCGCCGCCGCGAAGCCCATCTTGGTGAGCATCGGGATGTTGACCACGGCGAGCCCGACGAGCGCGATCACGACGGTCAGACCGGCGAAGACGACGGCCGACCCGGCCGTGCCGACGGCGCGGCCCGCGGCGTCCTCGCGCTCGCGGCCCTCGGCGAGTTCGGCGCGGTAGCGCGAGACGATGAACAGCGCGTAGTCGATGCCGACCGCGAGACCGATCATCATGGCCAGCGTCGAGGTGGTCGTGCCCAGGTCGAGGGCGCTGGCGAGCGCGGCGATCGAGGAGACGCCGATGCCGACGCCGATCAGCGCGGTGAGCAGCGGAAGCCCGGCCGAGACCAGCGAGCCGAAGGTGATGACGAGGACCACGGCCGCGACCGCGATGCCGATGATCTCCGTGGCACCGGTGTGCGGCATGGCCTGCAGCGCGTCACCGCCGACCTCGACGGTCATGCCGCTGTCGCGCGCCTCGTCGGTGGTCTTCTCCAGCGCGTCCCTGCTGCCGTCGGTCAGCTCCATGGAGGTGACCTTGTACGTCACGGAGGCGTACGCCGTCGTGCCGTCCTTGGAGACCACCTTGGCGGCGAACGGGTCGGCGGCCGAAGCGACCTGGTCCGAGCCGGACTTGAGCTTGGAGACCGTCTTCTGGATCTCGGCCTTGTTGGCCGGGTCGGTGACCTTCTCACCGGCCGGCGCCTTGAACACGACCCGGGCGCTCGCGCCGTCCGCACTGGCCTCGGGCACGCGCTCGTCGAGCAGGTCGAAGGCCTTCTGCGCCTCCGTGCCCGGGATCGAGAACGAACTGGAGGCCGCAGTGGGCGCGGACGCCGCGCCGACACCCGCGAGGGTGAGCAGCGCGACCCAGATCAGGGCGACGAAGTGCCGTCGCCGGAAGGCGAGTCGGCCTAGTTTGTACAGGAATGTGGCCACGGGGAGTACTCCCGGTCAGGTCGTGGTGGCTGATGGCTTCTGGGCAGGGGTGATCGGCCCGAGGGGCAGGGGTGATCGGCCGAGGGGCAGGGGTGATCGGCCCGACGACGTGAGCGGGGGCGCGTCAGGTGGTGGTGTGGCCGCGGGTGCGACCGCGAGGGATCCCCGGCGGGGTGAGCGTCAGACGCCGAGGGCGGGGAGGATCACGGCGTTGATGTAGCTGCGGAGGAACTCCTGGTCGGCGGGGCGTTCCTCGACCAGGCCCCGGGCGACGAAAGCGCCGACCAGCATGTGGATGACGTACTCCAGCGCCGGGTTGTCGGCGGCGATCTCGCCCCGGGCGACGGCGCGGCGCAACAGCTCGTTGAGACCGGTGATCTCGGGCTCGATGAGCAACTGCCGGAGCGCCTTGTGCAGTTCTGGGTTTTCGTGGACGGCGTGGAACAGGGCCCGCATCAGCGCCTGGTCCTGCTCCATCTTGCAGTCGTCGTGGAGGGCGACCATCCGCATGAAGTCCCCGCGCAGGGACCCCGTGTCGATGTCCGCCATGGACGCGGGCTTGTCGTGCCTCAGCGCCCGCGCCACCAACTCGGCCTTGCCGCCCCACTGGCGGTAGAGCGTGGCCTTGCTGGACCGGGTGCGGGTGGCGATGGCGTCCATCGTCAGCCCGTCGTACCCGACCTCGCGCAGCAGTTCCAGGACGGCCTCATAAAGCTCCGCCTCCCGCTCGGGCGAGATCCGGCTCCGCCGCGGCGCCGCCGCCGCCACTTCGGCCATGAGGACTCCTTCCCGATTCCACTGCGATGCCGAGAACTCTACCGGGACCCCCTATCGAAACGAAACGGTTTCGTACGTGTCGTGAGCCACACGCATTTAGCCCGTCCGGCGCTTGAGGACGAGGCGCGAAGCGCCAACAGGGGGAAAGGGGCGAAGCCCCATAAGTTGCCGCACCATGGGGAGGGTGACTCAGGCGTACCTAAGATTCCCCCACGTCAGCGGCGACCGACTCTGCTTCGTCACCGAGGACGACCTCTGGGTGACCCCCCTCCCCCCGGAGGGCACCCCACCCGCCCGGGCCTGGCGCATCACGGCGGACCGCACCAAGGTGGGGCACCCCCGCTTCAGCCCCGACGGCAGTCACATCGCGTACACGAGCTGGCGCAGCCTGGACCCCGAGATCCATCTGGCGCCGGTGGACGGCGGCCCCGCGCGGCGCCTGACCTACTGGGGCTCCACCGACACCCGCGTCTGCGGCTGGACCCCGGACGGCGACATCCTCGCCGTCTCCTCGCACGGCCAGCCCTTCTCCCACTTCTGCTGGGCCTACAGCGTCCCCACCGACGGCTCCCCCGGCGGCAAGCTCCCCTGGGGCCCGGTGCACGACATCGCCGTGCTCGACGGCGAGGGTGACGGCGAGCGCCGCACGCTGCTCCTGACCGGCAAGCCGCCGCACGAGCCCGCCGCCTGGAAGCGCTACCGGGGCGGCGCGACGGGCCGCCTCTGGCTGCACGGCGAGCGACTGCTCGCGGACCTCGGGGGGCATCTGGACGCGCCGATGTTCGTGTCCGGCCGGGTCGCGTTCCTCTCCGACCACGAGGGCGTGGGGAACCTGTACTCCTGCCGCCCCGACGGCACCGACCTGCGCCGCCACACCGACCACGACGCCTTCTACGCCCGGCACGCCGCCAGCGACGGCACCCGCGTCGTCTACCAGTGCGCGGGCGAGATCTGGCTGGTGGACGACCTGGCCGCCGACTCCGAGCCGCGCCGGGTCGAGGTCGAGATCGGCGGCCCGCGCGCGGGACGGCGGACGTACCAGGTGCCTGCCGCGCAGCACGTCGACGCGCTCTCGGTGGACACCACGGGCCGCGCGAGCGCCGTCGTCGTACGCGGCAGCCTGTACTGGCTGACCCACCGCGACGGCCCCGCCCGCACCATCGCCGACACCCCGGGCGTGCGGGTGCGGCTGCCGGAGATGCTGGGCACCGGCGGGCAGGTCGCGTACGTCACCGACGCCGAGGGCGAGGACGCCATCGAGATCGCCTATCTGCCCCGGGCCAGCGGCGCCCGGGAGCCGCGCAGGCTGGCGGCCGGGCAGCTCGGGCGGGTGCAGGAGCTGGTGTCCGACCCGGACGGGGAGCGGCTCGCCATCGCCTCGCACGACGGGCGGCTGCTCCTGGTCACCGTGCCCGACGACGAGGCGGCCGACGACGTGGCCGCCGGGGCATCGGACGGCGAGGGCGAGGTCACCGAGCTGATCCGGTCCCTCAACGGCCCCGTACGCGACCTCGCCTTCTCGCCGGACGGGGCCTGGCTCACCTGGTCCCACCCCGGCATCGGACGGTCCCTGCGGAAGATCAAGCTGGCCCGGATCGAAGGCCCCGGGGCCCGCACCGTCATCGACGTCACCAACGGCCGCTTCGAGGACGAGAACCCGGTGTTCACGCGGGACGGCCGCTACCTCGCCTTCCTCTCCTGGCGCGGCTTCGACCCCGTCTACGACGTGCACACCGGCGACCTGTCCTTCCCGCTCGGCTGCCGCCCCTACCTCGTACCCCTGTCGTCCGCGACCCCCTCGCCGTTCGCGCTGCTTCCCGACGGACGGCCCGCGGCGGGCGGGCTCGACCCGGACGCGGACGGCGACGACGGCTCCGGCGACGGGACGGTGACCGTGGAGGCGGAGGGCCTGGCGAGCCGGGTGACGCCGTTCCCGGTGGCGGCGTCGAAGTACTCGGCGCTGTGCCCGGTGAGCGGCGGCGGCCTGGTGTGGCTGCGCTGGCCCATCTCGGGCGCGCTCGGCGAGACCTTCGCCAACCCCGCCGACACCTCGGGCCGTCCGACCCTGGAGTACTTCAACATCACCAAGGCCAAGAAGTCCGAACTCGTCGACCACCTCGACTGGTTCGCGACCAGCGGGGACGGCTCCCGGCTCGTCGTCGTGGACGAGGGCGACCTGCGGGCCGTGCCGTCCACCGAGTCCGGCGACAGCGACAGCACCGTCTGGCTCGACCTGCGCCGCATCCTGCACGACGTCGACCCGGCCGCGGAGTGGCGGCAGTCCTTCGACGAGGCGGGCCGCCTCATCCGCGCCCTGTTCTGGGAGCCGGACATGTGCGGCATCGACTGGGACGGCGTGCTCGACCAGTACCGCCCGCTGGTGGAGCGCGTCGCGTCCCCCGACGAGTTCGCCGACCTGCTCCGCGAGGTCCTCGGCGAACTCGGCACCTCGCACGCCTACGTCACCCCCGCCCGGCGCAACGAGGGGCCGCCGCACTACCAGCGGGCGATGGGGCTGCTCGGCGCCAACCTGGTGCACAGGGACGAGGGCTGGGTGGTCAAGCGGATCCTGCCGGGCGAGTCCTCCGACTCCAAGGCGCGCTCACCGCTGGCGGGCGCGGGCATCCGCGAGGGCGCCGTCCTCACCCACGTCGACGGGCGCCCCGTCGACCCGGTGACCGGCCCCTACCCGCTGCTCGCGGCGGCGGGCGGCACCACGGTGGAGCTGACCTTCCAGCCCGCGGCGGGCGAGGGCCGCGCGCGCCGGGTCGCCATCGTGCCGCTCGTCAACGAACGGCCGCTGCGGTACCAGGACTGGGTGGCCAAACGGCGTGAGGTCGTACGGGAGTTGAGCGACGGCCAGTGCGGCTATCTGCACATCCCCGACATGGGCGGGTCCGGCTGGGCGCAGTTCAACCGGGACCTGCGCCTGGAGATGTCGCTGCCCGCGCTGCTCGTGGACGTGCGCGGCAACGCGGGCGGGCACATCAGCGAGCTGGTCGTGGAGAAGCTGACCCGCAAGATCCTCGGCTGGGACCTCACCCGGGACGCCCAGCCGGTGTCGTACGCCTCCAACGCGCCCCGGGGCCCGGTCGTCGCCCTCGCCGACGAGGCCACCTCCTCCGACGGCGACATGATCACGGCCGTGTTCAAGCTCCTCGGCCTCGGGCCCGTGGTGGGGCAGCGGACGTGGGGCGGGGTGGTCGGGATGACCGGACGGCACACGCTCGGCGACGGCACGGTCATCACGGTGCCGATGAACGCGGCCTGGTTCGACGGCTACGGCTGGTCCGTGGAGAACCACGGCGTGGAGCCCGATCTCGCCGTCCTGCGCACGCCGTTGGACTGGGCGGAGGGACGGCACGCCCAGCTCGACGACGCGGTGCGCGTCGCCCTCGACCTGCTCGCGCTGCGCCCGGCGGCGGTGCCCCCCGGCTACGCGGACGTGCCGGACCGGCGGCGCCCGAAGCTGCCGCCGCGGGACGCCTGAGGCGGCGCTGAACGGGGCGTATCACTGAGGGTGAGTGATCGAAATGCGCGGCCCATGCCGCCGTGTGAGTCTGGTCGAGGCCCAATCCCCTCACCCACATCGGGAGTGACCAGCATGGGCATGAAGGACCAGTTCCAGGACAAGGCGCAGGAGCTTTCCGAGAAGGCCAAGCAGGCCGCGCAGCGCGGGCGGAGCGAGGAGAGCGAGCGCTCCTCGCAGGCCCGCGAGAAGTCCCAGCAGCCCCAGGACTCCCTGGACGACGCGCAGCAGGAGGCCGAGGACCGCTTCAACCGGGACTACGACGCGTAACGCTGCGCTGTGCCGGACATGTGGGGCCCGCCCGGGCTTTTCCCTGGGCGGGCCCCACTCCCACGCTCACCTGCGGGCCGGTGGGGCGCGATCCTGTCCCGACGCTCCGCGACGGATTTCCCCCACCCACCCGTTTACCCCCGGCGAGCCGCCACGTCGGCGGCGCCCCCGGCCCCGACCAGACCCGTCGGCACCTCCCCGAGCCGCGGCTCGAAGCGCCGCATCTCCCGCTGCCCGACGGCGGCGATGACCCCGGGCAGATACGGCCGCATGCCCTGCATGCCCCGCAGCCACCACTGCGCGTACACGTGCGCCGAGCGCCGCTCGATCCCGGCGACAATCCGGTCGACGGCGGGCCCCAGCGGATACGTCTTGTTGGACGGCCACGGAAGGCGCGACCGCAGCTCCCGCATCACGTCGTCCCGGTCGGCGCCGCGCACCATGTCGGTGTCCGTCCAGGACAGATAGCCGACGCCGACCTTCACGCCCTTGTAGCCGACCTCGGCGCGCAGCGCGTGCGCGTACGCCTCCACGCCCGACTTGGACGCGCAGTACGCGGTCATCATCGGCGCGGGCGTCAGCGCGGCCAGCGAGGCGATCTGGAGGAGATAGCCGCGGCTCTCCATGAGGACGGGCAGGAACGCCCGCGCCGTCACCGCGCTGCCGATGAGGTTGACCTCGATGACCCGCCGCCAGGCGACGGGGTCGGAGCCGAGGAACGGCCCCCCGCTCGCCACCCCGGCGTTCGCGACGACGATGTCGACCTTCCCGAACCGCTCCTTGACCTCCTCGGCGACGCGCGCCATCGCCTCGTGGTCGGTGACGTCGGCGTGCCAGTACGCGGCCTCCCCGTGCAGCCGGGACGCCACCTGCTTCAGCTCGTCGGGTTCGAGGCCCACGAGCGCCACGTGCGCGCCGCGCGCCGACAGCTTGCGGGCGAGGAGTTCACCGACCCCGCGCGCGGCCCCCGTGACGACCGCGACCTGTCCTTCCAGGCTCACCTTGCTCACGCGCCCTCCCTCTCGTGCTGCCGCGCGGACTCCCGCACGGGCTGTCGTACGACATGGGCCTCGGCCAGTTCCATGATCTTTCGGGTCACCGCTTCCGGCGCCTCCACCGGCGTCATGTGGCCGACGCCGGTCAGCTCGGTCAGGCCGAGGCAGTGCGGCAGCGCGGCCGCGATCCGCCGGGCGTGCGCGACGGGCGTGAGCCGGTCGGCGGTCCCCGCGAGCACCGCCGTGGGCGCCGTCAGGGCGGCCACCCCGGCGTCCAGGTGCAGCTCGTCCAGGACGTGCGCCCAGCGGTAGCGCACCACGCGCGGGCAGCCGTGCACGATCCGCGCGCACACCTCGACCCGCTCGGGCGCCGAACCGGGCCCCATCGTGGCGTACTTGAGGACCCGCCGGGCGATCGGCGTCACCGGCCCGAGGGGTGCCCGCGAGCCGAGTACGCGGCGGGTGAGCCGGGTCCGCAGTCCCCCGGCGCGCAGCGGCAGGACCGTCGACTCGGCGACGAGCCGAGAGCTGCCCGTGCTGCACAGGAGCACCGCGGCCGCGTGGTCGCGCACGCCGGGCCGGTCGGCCGCCGCCATCAGCGTCATGCCGCCCATGGAGTGACCGGCGAGGACGGCCGCTTCGCCGGGGGCGAGGGTCGCGGCGAGCACCGCCTCCAGGTCGTCGGCGAGGGCCCGGGTGCCGTAACCGGCGGCCTCCAGGGGCGCCTCGGTGCGGCCGTGCCCGCGCTGGTCGTAGGCGATCACGCGGTACGCGCCCGCGAGGGCCCGGATCTGCGCCGCCCAGAACGCCGTCGAGCAGGTCCAGCCGTGCACGAGGACGACGGCGGGCGCGTGCTCGGCGCCGTGCACCTCGACGTGGATCCGCGCGCCGTCGGCGGACACGGCGGTGAGCTCGTGCGCGGGCACCGGCGGGGCGTAGGGGCCGCCGCGGACGTGGGTGAGCCTGCTCATGCGGTGGCCCTCGCCTTCGACGGCCTGCTCTTGCGGGCGGTGCGCGGCCGGGGCTCCGCCTCCCGCTCGAGGGCGCGTGTGACCTCGTACTCGGACAGGTCGACGCGGCGCGTGGCGGTGCGGAACTCCGTCGTCGTACCGGGCCAGACGGTGGTGTTGACGCCGTTGGCGTCCAGGTACCAGCTGGTGCAGCCGCCGGTGTTCCAGACGGTGCGCTTCATGCGCTCCTGGACGCGGTGGTTCCAGGCGTCGACCGCGGTGGTGCGCGGGGACAGCGCGGCGCGGCCGCCGATCATGTTCAACTGCCGCATGTAGTCGGCGAGGTAGTTCAGCTGGGACTCGATCATGAGGATCATCGAGGAGTTGCCGAGGCCGGTGTTCGGGCCGATGACGGTGAAGAAGTTCGGGAAGCCCGCGGCGGTGGCGCCGCGCAGCGACTTCATGCCGTCCTTCCAGGACTCCATCAGCGTCTGTCCTTCCGCGCCGACGACGCGCTCGGCGATCGGCATGTCCGTGACGTGGAAGCCGGTCCCGAAGACGATCGCGTCGACCTCGGCCTCGGTGCCGTCGGCGGCCACGACGGTGGACCCGCGCACCTCTGCGAGGCCGCTCGCGACGACGTCGACATGCGGCTTGGCGAGCGCCGGGTAGTAGGAGTTGGAGAGCAGGATCCGCTTGCAGCCGATGCGGTACGTCGGCGTCAGCTTGGCCCGCAGCGCCGGGTCCTTGACGGACCGCTCCATGTTCCGCTTGGCGATGCGCTCGATCAGGCCGAGTTCGTCGGGCCGCTTGGTGAAGGCCTGCACCTGGAGCTCGCGGAGGCCCCACAGGATGCCGCGGCGCGCCTGGGTGGTGAACGGCAACTGCCGGTGCAGCCAGCGCTCGACGCCGCTGATGGCCCGGTCGGCGCGCGGCAGGACCCACGGCGGGGTCCGCTGGAACAGGGTGAGCCTGCGCACGTCGCGCTGGATCTCGGGCACGATCTGGATCGCGGATGCCCCGGTGCCGACCATGGCGACGCGCTTGCCGCGCAGGTCGTAGTCGTGGTCCCAGCGCGCGGAGTGGAAGACCTTGCCGGGGAAGGTGTCCAGGCCCGGGATGTCGGGCGTCTTGGGGTCGGAGAGCGGTCCGGTGGCGGAGACCACGACGTCGGCGGTGAGGTTCCCGGTGCTGGTCTCGATCAGCCAGCGCAGCTCGTCGGCGTCCCAGGTCAGCTTCAGGACCTCGGTGTCGAGGCGGATGTGCGGACGCAGCCGGAAGGTGTCCGCGACCCCCTCCAGGTAGTCCCAGATGTGCTCCTGCCCGGAGAAGGTGCGCGGCCAGTCCGGGTTCGGCGCGAACGAGAACGAGTACAGGTGGGACGGCACGTCGCAGGCGCAGCCCGGGTAGCTGTTGTCCCGCCAGGTGCCGCCGACCGCACCCGCCCGCTCCAGGACGACGAAGTCGGTGACGCCCTCCCTGCGCAGCCGGACGGCGGCCCCGATCCCGCCGAACCCGGACCCGATCACCGCCACCCGCACGTGTTCCACACGTTCGCTCCCGGCCATGCCGACGCCTCCCGAGGTGTGACTCTGCCAGTAAGTACTGGCGCAATGGGGAGCGTAGAACAGGCTCGTACTCATGGGTAGGGGTCGGGAGCGAGAAAGTTACCGGCGGTACGACCCCGGCGCGGCGCAGCCGTCCCGACATAGGCTGCTCACGTGGCAGATCACACGGGAGACCCGGCAGCGGCGGCGGACCTACGCGAGTTCCGCATGGAGGAACTGGCCAAGGAGGCCGGCATCACCGTCCGCACCGTCCGCTTCTACCGCGAGCGCGGCCTCATCCCGCCACCGCGCCGCGAGGGCCGCATCGCCTGGTACGACGAGCACCACCTGGCCCGCCTGCGCACCATCGCCGCACTCCTGGAGCGCGGCCACACCCTGAACGGCATCGCGGAGCTGGCCGAGGCCTTCGAGCAGGGCCGCGATGTGGCCGAACTCCTCGGCATGGACGGCCCGTCGGAGGAGACCCCGGTCCGCCTCACCCCGGAGGAGCTGGCCGACCGCTTCGCGGGCGAGGTCACCCCCGAGAACCTGTCGGCGGCCCTGGACCTCGGCTATCTCGGCACCGACGGCGACGAGATCGTCCACATCAGCCGCCGCCTCCTGGACGCCTCGACCACCCTGGTGCGCAAGGGCATCCCGCTCGCCGCGGTCCTGGAGGCGGGCCAGCGCGTGCGCGAACACACCGACGCGCTGGCCGAGTTGTTCCTGACGGTGGTCCGCACGCACGCCCCCGACGACGCGGACGTCAGCGTCGAGATGCTGCGGCCTGTCGCCAAGGCCGTGGTGGAGGCGGAGCTTTCGCTGGCGCTCGACCGGCGGCTCGCGGGCGAGAAGCCGGACGAGGACGCGGGTGCGGGTGCGCGGGGCTCGGCCGGGTAGAGGTCGGACGACCGGGGCCCGGCAGGCCGGGGCTCAGCGCGGCAGCCACCAACGCGCCTTGTAGATCCCCCCGTTGACCAGCGTGTACGTCCCCGTGGGCCGGTGCACGCCCACCTTCGTGGTCCACCAGGTCTCTTCGAGGCCCTTCTCCGGCACGGTGCTGAGGACCTGCCCGGTGCGCGGGTCGTTGCCGACGGCCTTCACCGACGCCCGGTCGATCAGCTCGTGGCCCGGGTAGTCGCGGACGAAGGTGCCGTGGCGCCGGTCGTACTGGAACACGCCCGCGTTCGTCGTCACCCACAGCCGCCCCGGCCTGCCCGCGACGGGGAACAGGTCGTGCCCGCCCGCGGTCTTCCCGGGCACGGCGACCGGCAGCGGGGTCACGGACGTCCGCGTCAGCGTGGGCCGCGCGGGGGTGCCGCCGACCGCGTACGCCACCAGGTCGTCGTCGCCGAGCGCCCACAGGACCCGGCGGGCGCGGTCCCAGTGCAGCCCGTGCGCACCCTTGAGGCGGTCCTCGGCGTACCGCGTCGCGGTGGGTCCGAGCGAGGCGGCGTACAACCGCACGAGCGCGCCGGAGCTGCACGCCACCGCGACGTTGCCGTCCGGCAGGACCTCCGCGCTGTGCGGGTTGAAGAGGTCGTCGCCGGGGCCGAGCGCGGCGCCCCAGTAGCGGCGCCCCGTGGGGTACTCGACGGCGGCCACGAACCCGAACGACGCCGTGGTCAGCACGAGGGTCCGCTTGCGGTGCACGCGCACCTTCGCCTCGCACGGGTACACCCAGCTGGCCTCGGGCTGGAGGTCCCGGTAGCGGGGGTCGCCGAGCGGTGAGAACTGCCAGCGCACGACGCCCGGTTCGGCCGCCGGGTCCCAGACGCGGCGGCGCGGGTCGAGCAGGAGGAGCCGCTTGCTCGCCTGCTCGGTGACGAGGATGGGCGGGGTGCCCGGGGGGATGCCGGGGCCGCTGGCGTACGGAGCCGGAGCGGCGCCCGGGGACGCCGCGGTCGCGTCGGCCGCCGCGTGCGCCGCGCCCGCGGGCAGCGCCCCCGCGAGTCCCGCGCCCGCCACCGCGCCCGCGGCACCGGCCAGCAGCCCGCGTCTGGAAAGACCTCCGGAAGGACCAGCAGACATGAAGCACCCCCGCACGAGGATCAGTTGGCGCGCTCATCATGAACGACGAGCGCGACCGCAATCTGCCACGCCACGCGGCGCCCGGACAGCCCTCCGCCGGACTTTTGGCCGCGACTTCGCCCGCCGGCCGCCGCCCGGACCACTCCCCGACGACGGTGACCGAGCCACTCGCGGACGACGCCGATCGGACTACTCGTAGACGACGGTGACCGGCCTACTCGTAGACGACGGTGACCGGCGCGTGGTCCGACCAGCGCTCGGCGTGCGTGGCGGCCCGCTCCACGTAGCCCTTGACGGCGCGCCCGGCGAGGCCCGGCGTCGCCACGTGGTAGTCGATGCGCCAGCCCGTGTCGTTGTCGAAGGCGCGGCCGCGGTAGGACCACCAGGAGTAGGGGCCCTCGACGTCCGGGTGCAGCGCGCGCATCACGTCGTCGCCGAAGTCCTCGAAGACCTCCCCCATCCAGGCCCGCTCCTCGGGCAGGAAGCCGGAGTTCTTCTTGTTGCCCTTCCAGTTCTTGAGGTCGGCCTCCTGGTGGGCGATGTTCCAGTCCCCGCAGACGAGGACCTCACGCCCGTCGGCGGCGGCCCGCGCCCTGAGGTCCTTCAGGTACGTGAGGAACTCCCCCATGAACCGGACCTTCTCGTCCTGCCGCTCGGTGCCGACCTCACCCGAGGGCAGGTACAGGCTCGCGACGGTGACGCCCGGCAGGTCGGCCTCCACGTACCGCCCGCTGCCGCCGAACTCCTGCGACCCGAAGCCCACCCGCACCCGCTCCGGCTCGCGCCGCGTGTACAGCGACACCCCCGCGCGGCCCTTCGCGGCGGCCGGGGCGTGCGTGACGTACCAGCCCTCCGGGTCCCTGACCTCGTCCGGCAGCTGCTGCGGCTCGGCCCGCACCTCCTGCAGACACAGCACGTCCGCGCCGGTCCCGGCGAGCCACTCCACGAAGCCCTTCTTGGCGGCGGCACGCAGGCCGTTCACATTCACGCTGGTCACTGTGAGCATCCCGGCACGATACCGGCACACTGGTAGGCGCCCGGAATCCGTCGCCGCCCCCTCGGCCCTGCATAGAAGTACGATGGAGAGCATGAACATACAGCCCGTCGCCTTCGACCACCCGGACGCCGTCAAGCTCAACGACCGCGTCCAGCTCGAATACGCCGAGCGCTACGGCGACGAGGGCGACGCGACCCCGCTGGACGCGGCCATGTTCAAGCCGCCGTACGGCCTGTACCTCATCGCGTACGACGACGCGGGCACCCCGCTGGCCACGGGCGGCTGGCGCGCGATGGACCAGAACGGCGAGGGGTACGCCGACGGGGATGCCGAGATCAAGCGCATGTACGTCACCCCGGAGGCCCGGGGCCTCGGCCTCGCCCGCCGCATCCTCGCGGCCCTGGAGTCCGACGCCCGCGAGGCGGGCCGCACCCGCATGGTCCTCGAAACCGGCAGCAAGCAGCCCGAGGCCATAGCCCTCTACACCTCGACCGCCTACGAGCCCTGCCCCAAGTTCGGCTACTACCGCGACTCCCCCTTGAGCCGCTGCTTCGCGAAGCCCTTGCGCTAGGGCCTGTCCGGCGGGTCGGCGCGGGGCGAGGGGTCGGCGAGGCGCGAGGGGTCGGCGAGGCGCGAGGGGTCGGCGTGGACCACGGTCCCCGTCAGGTCCAGCTCCGCCAAAGCCCCGCCCCCGTCCGGATTGGCGAACCGCAAGGACGCCCCCAGCACCTTCGCCTGCCCCACCGCGATGGTGAGCCCGAGACCGAGACCGGTCCCCTCCGCCCCCGTGCGGAACCGCTGCGGCCCACCCGCGAGCAACCCCTCAGGAAAGCCGTCCCCGGCATCCCGCACCCGCACCACACCCCCGTCGACCTCCACCACGACCGGCTCCCGCCCGTGCCGCAGGGCGTTGCTGACGAGGTTGACCACGATCCGCTCCACCCGCCGAGGATCGGTCTCGACCGAGGCGTCCCGCACCACCTCCACGCGCACCCCGTTCGGAGCACCCCCGGCACCCCCGGCCCCATCACCCCCGGCCTCGGCACCCCCGGCCCCGGCACGCCCGGCCTCAGCACCCCCGGAAACAGCCCGCACCCCCGCGACGGCCCGCCGCACCACCTCCCCCACCCCGCACACCTCGACCCGCACCTCCTCCCCCGCGCCATCGAGCCGAGCCACCTCGATCACGTCGTCGACCAGCTCCCGCAACCGCGCGGCGGACTCCCGCACCAGTTCGGCGGGCCGCCCGGGCGGCAGAAGCCCGGCCGCGGTGACCATCCCCGCGACCGGCGTCCGCAGCTCGTGCGCGATGTTGGCGGTGACCTCGCGCTCGGCCCGCAGCCGCCCGGCGAGGGCGTCGGCCATGGTGTTCACGGCGGCGGTCAGCCTGGTGATCTCGTCCTGGCCGCGCAGCGGCAGGCGCGCGGTCAGATCCCCGTCGGCGATGCGCTGCGCGGTGTCCGCGGACGCGGTGAGCCGCCGCCCGAGCCGGGTGGCGACGAGCAGCCCGGCGACACAGGCGAGCGCGGTCCCGATGGCGCCGGAGATCCACAGCACCCGGTCGAGGTCGCGGACGGTCTCGGCCTCCCGCTCGTAGGGCCGCTTCAGGGCGACGACCTCGTCGCGGTACACGCTGGCCGCCCACATCTGCGGCACCTTCCCGCTCCAGTCGAGATAGCTGCCCCATTTACCCCGCCGCACGGCGTCGGCGAGGGGCCTCGGCAGATCGGGCGGGTCGATCAGCGTGCGGTCGCCGTCGATCCCGGCGGCGTGGTCCTGGACGGCGGTCTGCAGCCGGTCCCTGGCCTGGCTGCGGGCGCTCGCGTACTGCGCCTCGACCGTCCGGTGGTGCACGAGCAGACCGATCACGACCGACACCACGGCGGCCGTGCCCGCGATGGCGATCCCGATCTTCGTCCGCAGCCCCACGGCGGCTCAGAACTCCGGGACCATCAGCCGGATCCCCTGGAACTGCACGTTCACCGCGGCGGGCGGCAGCGCCTCGGGCCGCTCCGGTTCGACGGTCGCCCGCCGGTAGGCGTACGCGGCCGCGTCCTGCCGCTCGACGCCGCTGAGCGTCAGGGTCGCGGCGTACGGCTCCCGCGAGCACCCGGGCAGACACCAGGTGCCGCTCAGCCTCCCGGTGGCGCGCGCGGTAGGCCCGCCCCAGCCCTTCCAGCGCAGCGAGGACATCGCGACGTCGTCGGTGAGCCCGACGACGGCCGGTTTCTGCAGCGGCGAGCCGAGCGCGTCGGCGACGTACACGGGCCCGCTGATCCGCGAGGGCCGCAGCGCGGGCCCCTCCACGTACAGACCGCCGTGCTCGGCGCAGCCGCCGCAGAGCACGGCCGTCAGGGCCATGCCGCAGACGGCGGCGACGGTCCTGCCGGGGCGGCCCGGGCTGCTCCACATGCCTCAAATGTATCGATCAGGACATTTCTCACATGTGGAGAGCGTCCGGACGCCTGTCGTGAGGACGTACGGCACTCCTGTCGTGAGGACCTACGGCACTCCTGCCGTGAGGACGTACGGCGAGCTCGGCGACCGCCGCCCGCGCCGCCGCGAGCGAGTCCGCCGCGAGGTCCTTGAACGGGGCGAGCGCGGCGATGTCCCCGGACCGCGTCAGCTCGGCCCGCACGACGTGCAGCTCCTCGTCGGGCACCCCGAGGGCGCCGAAGAACGCCCGCAGGTAGGGCACCTGGAAGTCGCAGCCCTCGCGCGGCGTGCCCGGCCCGTAGCCACCGCCGCACGCGGCGACCACCACGACCCGCGTCCGGCCGAGCACCGACCGCCCGCTGTCCGGGTCGGTGTACGCCCCCGGGAAGGACACCCGGTCGATCCACGCCTTCAGCGCCGCGGGCACCCCGAAGTTGTACATGGGCACCCCGAGCAGCAGGGTCCCCGCCGCCCGCACCTCCTCGACCAGCGGCAGCGTCAGCGCCCACTCCCGCTCCTCGTCGGCGCCCTCGGCCAGCGCGGCCACCTTCGCGAGCGGTACGGCTCCCTGCCGTTCCGTACGCGTCCCGAGCGAGACGAAGCCGGAGCCCAGCGGGGGCACCGGCTCGGCGGCCAGGTCCCGGTGCCGGTACCCGGCGTCCCCGTACCGCTCCCGCCAGCTCCGCGCGAACAGACCGCCCAGCGCCCGCGTCACGGACTGCGCGCGCCGGTCGGCGCCGGAGTCCAGATGCAGCAGTCCACCGCCCCTGATGTCCCCCATGACCTCTGCGTCACCCATGGTGCTCACGTCGATTCAACTCCTGTCACATCCCATGTGGTCCGGTACGTCAAGGAGGTGACGGAGCACGCGAGGGAAAGGTGACCGATGGACGAGCCGGCCGCACTGGCGGACCGCTTCGAGGCGCAGCGCGGGCGGCTGCGGGGCATCGCGTACCGCATGCTGGGCTCGCTGCACGAGGCGGACGACGCGGTGCAGGAGACGTGGCTGCGCCTGAGCCGCACGGCCGCCGGGGCCCGGGGACGCCGCGGCCCGGCGCCCGGCAGCCCCGATCCGGACCCCGACCGCGCCGAGCCGGACCCCGGCGGCCCCGGCCCGGCTCCCGACCACCCCGGTCCGGCTCCCGGCAGCCCCGAGCCAGCTCCCGACCGTCCCAATCCAGCTCCCGACCACCCCGAGCCGGTGGAGAACCTGCCCGAGCCGGTGGAGAACCTGCCCGCCTGGCTGACGACCGTCGTCTCCCGCGTCTGCCTGGACATGCTCCGCACCCGCGGCACCCGCCGGGAGGACTTCGTCGGCGGCCGGATCCCCGACCACATCGCCGCCGCCGACGCGCACACCCCCGAGGAGGAGGCGCTCCTGATCGAGTCGGTGGGCCGCGCCCTGCTCGTGGTCCTCGCCACGCTGGGCCCGGCGGAGCGGGTCGCCTTCGTGCTGCACGACTCCTTCGCCGTGCCCTTCGACCGGATCGCGGCCATCGTGGAGCGCTCACCGGTGGCCGCGAAGAAGCTGGCGAGCCGCGCCCGCAGCAAGGTGCGCGGCACCCCGGCCGTCCCGCAGGCGGACCCGGCCCGCCCGCAGACGGACCCGGCCGGGCACCGGCGGGCAGTCGAGGCCTTCCTCGCCGCGGCCCGCGGCGGCGACCTCGGGGCCCTCCTGGCGGTACTCGCCCCGGACGTGGTCCGCCGCGCCGACCCGGCAGTGCTCCCGCCGGGCACGGCCGCCGAGATCCAAGGCGCCGAGGCGGTGGCCCGCGAGACGGTCCTGCTCGCCCGCAACGCCCGGCACGCGGCCGTGCTCCTCCTCGACGGCACCCCCGGCATCGTCGTCGCCCCGCGCGGCCGCCTCCTGCTCGCCCTCACCCTCACGGTGAGATCGGGCAGGGTCACGTCGTACGAGGTCGTCGCGGACCCGGCCCGCCTGCGCGACCTGACCCTCGCGCTGCTCCCGGACTGAGGAACGGACGCTCCCGGGCCGAAGGGCCGATGCACCCCGGACCGGCGGGCCCGACGCCCGGGCGCGGCGGCCCCGACGCCCGGGACCGGCGGGCCGACCACCTCAGACCAGCTTGGGCAGCAGCAGCTCGGCGTCCTCGGCCGACAGCTCGACGCCGAAGACGTCGGCGAGCACCTGGGGCACCTCGTGCGCCGCCAGCTCCCGGCTCTCCGGCGGGCCGGGCCGCCCCGGCGTGACCGTGGTCAGCTGCCGGTTGTCCAGGAGGTGCAGCCGGTCCGGGTGCAGGCGCTGCACGAAGACGCGGTCGCCGAAGGCCGAGTGGCGGCTGCTGGCGCCGAAGTGGTTGGTGACGCGCAGGTCGGTGGGGTACTGCGGGTGGAGCGTGAAGGTGTGCCGGACCGTCCAGCCGTCGCCGGAGTTGTCGGGAAGCCCCTTGCCCGCGGGCTGGTAGAGCGCCCAGCCGTCGGCGCCGGGGGTGACCTCCTGGCGCCGCAGCCGGTACGCCCAGGTGCCGTCGTTCACGTCGGTCGCGTCGGTCACCTCGATGGGCTCCAGGGGGCTGGCCCCGAACCCGACGTCACTGAGCCAGCGCTTCCCGTCAAGTTCCACGATCACTGCGGCGTGCGTCTCGGGCCGGATCTTCGTCTCGCCCATCTGCACCCGCCCCTGCACCACGACGAACCGGAACCCGAGCCGTTCCAGGGCGGCCGCGTACAGGGTGACGTGCTCGAAGCAGGTCCCGCCACGGCGGGAGCCGATCAGCTTGGCCTGGACGGACTCCAGGTCGAGCGGCCGGTACTTGCGCAGCACCGCCTCGACGTTCTCCCAGCGAACGGAGAGCACATGGGCCCGGTGCAGGGCACGCAGCGTCGCGAGCGAGGGCGAGCGGTCCCCTTCATACCCGAGGCGCGCCAGATAGGCGTCGAGGTCGAGTGCGTCGCCGTTCCACATGCAGGGGTCTCCTTGTGTCATCACGTCAATTGCCGACGCAGGCAGGATGCTTGGCCGACGTACACATGGCACAACGAAAAGATCCCGCCCGATCTTTCGATCGGACGGGATCTCCTTGTGCAGTGGACCTGAGGGGATTTGAACCCCTGGCCCCCTCGATGCGAACGAGGTGCGCTACCGGACTGCGCCACAGGCCCTTGCAACGAGTGAAACTCTAGCATCCCCATCCGGGTGCTTGGAAATCCGTTCCCGTGCTGGTCAGGGTGGCCCGCCCGGGCGGGTCGGACAGGTGCGTCCGCGCTGGTCGGACCGGCGCGTCCGGGCCGGTCGAGGAGGCGGGCGCGCGGCACCTCACGGGTGGCCGCCGGGCCCGCCTGTCACTCGTTGGCGGCGCGCGGGCGTCCGTCGGCGCCGTCGTCGTACTGGTCGAACAGGGGGGTGCGGCCGCGCTCGCGGGAGCGGCGGGCGGAGGCCGCGCGGCGGGCGTCGCTGCGGCCGCCGTCGGCTCCGCTCTCGTCGCCCTCGGCGTCGTCCGCCCGCTGCTCGTCGGCGGGCGCCGCCGCCTCGGGCGCCTGCCTGCGGTCGGCGGCGGGCTCGGCGGTGCTGGAGCGGGCCGAGCTCCAGGTGTCGGGGGCGCCCAGGTCGACGCTGCCGGGGGCGCGCGGGGCGACCGGCGCCGTCACGTACGTCGGCAGCGGTACGGGGACCGGGTCCCAGCTGTCGGCGCGGCCGGGGCCGTGCTGGCGTTCGCGCTGCTGGTCGACCCACTCGGCGTGGTCGGTCTGCTCGACGAGGGCGCGGCGGTCGGCGGCGAGCGCCGACAGGCCGGTCTCCGACTCTGGGGCGGGCTCCTCGGCGGCGGGCTCGGCGCTCGCCTCGCGCCCGCGCGGCTGCCGCTCGCGCAGCCGCCGCGCGGCGGCCTCCGCCCGGCGCCGGTCCATCGTGTACGTGAAGCGGCGCCGCTCCTGGCGGCGGAGATAGACGATGTACGCGCTCAGCAGCGCGGCCGGGACGGCGGGCGCCCACAGGAACGCCAAGCCGCCGACCGCCGCGACGATCGCGCCGACCGTGAACGTGAGGAACAGCATGACCGTGGTGCGGCGACGGCGCGCGAGCACCTTCGTGCGCCGGGCCCGCGCGGCGGCGTCGGCAGCGGCGGCGCGCCGGGCTGCGGCGGACGGGCCCTGGCCCCGGCTCTGGCCCTGGCTCTGGCCCTGGCTCTGGTTCTGGCCCTGGTTCTGGTTCTGGCCCTGGCCGTGCCCCTGGCCGTGCGCCTGGCCCTGCCCCTGCCCCTTACCCCGCTCCGCGCCGGAGCCCCCGGCAGTCCGCGGGCCCTGCCCGGACCCCGGCTTGGCGGCCGGGCGCGCGCCGACGCGCGCCTGTGCGCCGGGCTTGGCCTGTTCGGCGGCGGACGCGCGGGCCTGAGGCCTGCCGGCCGGGGGGCGGCCGCGGGAGTCCGTGGCGCGCCCCTCGCGTTCCTGTCCCGGAGGCACGGCGAAGGCCCGGACGTCGACCGAGTCGGTCACGACGTCCGGGTCGCTGCGCGACTCCTCCTCCTCAGGCGAGCGCGCTTGCAGGTCCTTGGCGTAACGGCGCTCCATTCCCGCCCGTCCGGACAGCAGCCGGATGGCGGTGCTGAAGCGTTCCGTCGGACGAGCTTCGTTGAGCTCGTCCTGCCTACGGAGCCACATCGGCACCAAGTAGGCGGCCCAGGCCCCGACGATGACTGCGTAGATGAGGCCGCTGCTGCTCACGCCTCACACGGTAGAGGGGTTTTGTCGAGGCCATCCGCCAATTGAGCCGGTGTGTCGCACGATCTGGCTGATATCTCGAACTTTTTTTGTGACTGATGCGATCAACAGGCCGACGCGGCACCGAATTTAACGGTCACTCACCGATCAATTTCGAACAGGTATTTCATTTATGAGAGTGGCAGCATTGTGCCGCGACGGGGGCGCGACGGTCCGTCAGGCGCCCGTTCCACGCTCCGCGGAGGACGTCACGCGGTGTCACGCGGTGTTCTGCGGACGTGCCTGCTGCCAGCGGTGCAGCAGCCCTTCGGGCACCTCTTCCACGGTGAGCGCGAACACCAGGTGGTCGCGCCAGGCCCCGTCGATGTGGAGATAGCGGGGCCTGAGCCCCTCCTCGCGGAATCCGAGTTTCTCCACGACCCGGCGGCTCGGCGCGTTCTCGGGCCGAATGCAGACCTCGATGCGGTGCAGCCCGACGGTGCGGAAGCAGTGGTCGACGGCGAGCGCCACGGCGGTCGGCATCACCCCGCGCCCCGCGACCGACTCGTCGACCCAGTAGCCCACATGGGCCGAGCACATCGACCCCCAGGTGATCCCGGCGATCGTCAACTGCCCGACGAGGCGGCCCTGGAACTCGATGACGAACGGCAGCATGCGGCCCGCGTTCGCCTCGGCGCGCAGGTGCCGGACCATCTGCCGGTAGGTGGGGCGGTGGGTGACCGGGCCGCTGGGGGTGGGCGGCGGGATCGTGGCCTCCCAGGGGCGCAGCCAGTCGCGGTTGCGCCGGTTGACCTCGCGCCACGCGCGCTGGTCACGCAGTTTTATCGGCCGCAGGACCACATCGCCGTCGGTCAGCTCGGCGGGCCAGCTGGGGCTGTTCAGCTCGCACCCCCGTCGGTTCTCGGATGGTCGCCGCCGCGCAACTGGTCGACGGCGTGGATCAACAGGGGCGCGAGGACGGCCATTCCGTCGCGCACGCCGCCGCTCGAGCCCGGCAGGTTCACGATCAGCGTGCGCCCCGCGACCCCGGCGAGGCCCCGGGAGAGCACGGCGGTGGGCACCTTCTCGCGGCCGTACGCGCGGATCGCCTCGGGGATGCCGGGGACGTCGTGGTCGAGGACGCGGCGGGTCGCCTCGGGGGTGGCGTCGGTGGGCGAGATGCCGGTGCCGCCGGTGGTGAGGATGACGTCGTACCCGGCGGCGACGCCCTCGCGCAGGGCCCGCTCGACGGGGTCGCCGTCCGGCACCACCCGCGGTCCGTCGACGGCGAAGCCGAGGGCGGCGAGGCCTTCGGCGAGGATCGGGCCGCCCTTGTCGGCGTAGACGCCCGCGGCGGCGCGGTTGGAGGCGGTGACGACGAGTGCCCGGTACGCCGTGCCCTCGCTCCCCTCGGCCGCGGCCGCGGCGTCGGCGGGCGCGCGGTGGGTCATGCCCCCGCTCCCCGCCGGTTCCAGTCGCCGGACTTGCCGCCCGTCTTCTCCTCGACCCGCACGTCCGTGATGACGGCGCCCTTGTCGACGGCCTTGACCATGTCGACGACGGTGAGGGCGGCGACGGTGACCGCGGTGAGGGCCTCCATCTCGACGCCGGTGCGGTCGGTCGTCTTCACGGTGGCCAGGATCTCCACGGCGTCGTCGGCGACGCTCAGGTCGACCTTCACCCCGGAGACGGCCAGCGGGTGGCAGAGCGGGATCAGGTCGGGGGTGCGCTTGGCGCCCATGATTCCGGCGATACGGGCGGTCGCGAGGGCGTCGCCCTTGGGCACGCCCTCACCCCGCAGCAGCTCGATCACGCGGGGCGAGACCAGGACGCGGCCACTGGCGCGCGCGGTGCGGGCGGTCACGTCCTTCTCGGATACGTCGACCATGCGGGCGGCGCCCGCCTCGTCGATGTGCGTCAGTCGCTGCTGCGTGCTCATGTGCTGTGGCGCTCCCGGTCCGGGCCCCGCGCGGTGCGGTGCGCGGGCCTGCTGTGCGCGACACAGTACCGCCCCCGCGCCGCCCCGCCCGAGCCGCGCGCCCGCCCGGGCGGCGGGGCCGGTCAGCCGAGCAGCACCACGTCGACGTCCGTGCCCGGCTCCACGGACGTGGTGTCCTCGGGGACGACGATCAGGGCGTCCGCGTGGGCCAGGGCGGCGATCAGATGCGACCCGGAGCCGCCGACCGGCGTGACCGTGCCCGCGTCCGCGTCGTGGCGTCCGCGCAGGAACTGGCGCCGCCCCGCGGGCGAGGTCAGCGCCTTGTCGGCGGTGAGCCGGGCGCGGGCGGTGGTCCTGTGGACGTCCGGCAGGCCCATGAGGGCGCGCACGGCGGGCCGTACGAACATCTCGAAGGAGACGTACGACGACACCGGGTTGCCCGGCAGGGCCAGGAGCGGGGTGTGGTCGGGGCCGATGGTGCCGAACCCCTGCGGCTTGCCCGGCTGCATGGCGAGCTTGCGGAACTCCACCCCGCCGCCCGCGCCCAGGCCCTCCTCGTCGTCCGGGTCGCCGATGGAGTCCAGGGCCTCCTTGACGACGTCGTACGCCCCCACGCTGACGCCGCCCGTGGTGACGAGCAGGTCGGCGCGGATCAGCTGGTCCTCGATGGTGGAGCGCAGGATCTCGGCGTCGTCGGTGACCGCGCCGACGCGGTAGGCGATGGCTCCGGCCTCGCGGGCGGCCGCGGTGAGGGCGAAGCTGTTGGAGTCGTAGATCTGGCCGTCGGCCAACTGCTCGCCGGGCTGGACCAGTTCGCTGCCGGTGGACATGACGACCACGCGCGGGCGCGGGCGCACCTTGACCGTGCCCCTGCCGATCGCCGCGAGCAGGGCGATCTGCGGGGCGCCGAGGACCGTGCCCGCGGTGAGGGCGCGGTCTCCGGCGCGGACGTCGCTGCCCCGCGCGCGCACGTGGGCGCGTGCTTCGGCGGGGCGGTGCACCCGAACCTCGCCGGAGGCGCCCTCGGGGGCCGCGCTGTGGGCGCGCATGCCGGTGGCGGGGCCCTGGCCGAGCCCGCCGTCGGTCCACTCCACAGGCACGACGGCCTCGGCGCCGGGCGGCAGCGGGGCGCCGGTCATGATGCGGGCGGCCTCGCCGGGGCCGACCGTGGGCTGCTCGCCCTGGCCCGCGGCGACGTCCCCGATGACCGTGAGGACGGCGGGGAACTCCTCGCTCGCGCCCGCGACGTCGGCCACCCGCACCGCGTACCCGTCCATGGAGCTGTTGTCGAACGGCGGCAGCGAGACGGGCACCGTGACGTCCTCGATCAGGACACAGCCCTGGGCGTCGAGGAGCTGGAGCTCGATGGGCTCCAGGGGGCGGACGGTCGCGAGGATGTCGTCCAGATGCTCGTCCACCGACCAGAGCCGGTCCCGGCCGGTGGTGTGGTGCGTCGTGCCGCTGCTGCTCAAGTGCTACATCTCCTCGGTGACGTAACTGCGAAGCCAGGCCTTGAAGTCAGGGCCCAGGTCTTCACGTTCGCACGCGAGTCTGACAATGGCACGCAGATAGTCGCCGCGGTCGCCGGTGTCATAGCGGCGGCCCTTGAAGACCACGCCGTGCACCGGGCCGCCGATCTTCTCGTCGGCGGCGAGCTGCTGGAGGGCGTCGGTGAGCTGGATCTCGCCGCCGCGGCCGGGCTCGGTCTTGCGCAGTATGTCGAAGACGTGGGGGTCGAGGACATACCGGCCGATGATCGCGTAGTTCGACGGGGCGTCGGCCGCCTCCGGCTTCTCGACCAGGTCGGTCACCTTCACGACGTCGCCGTCGGCGGTGGGCTCGACGGCCGCGCAGCCGTAGAGGTGGATCTGCTCGGGCGCGACCTCCATGAGCGCGATGACGCTGCCGCCGTGCCGCTCCTGGATCTCGACCATGCGCGCGAGCAGCGGGTCGCGCGGGTCGATCAGGTCGTCGCCGAGGAGCACGGCGAAGGGCTCGCGGCCGACGTGGGGGGCGGCGCACAGGACGGCGTGACCGAGTCCTCGGGGGTCGCCCTGGCGGACGTAGTGCATGGTCGCCAGGTCGCTGGACTCCTGGACCTTCGCGAGCCGGGACTCGTCGCCCTTCTTCGCGAGGGCGGACTCCAGCTCGTAGTTGCGGTCGAAGTGGTCCTCCAGGGGGCGCTTGTTGCGGCCCGTGATCATGAGGACGTCGTCCAGGCCCGCGGCGACAGCCTCTTCGACCACGTACTGGATCGCCGGCTTGTCGACGACCGGCAGCATCTCCTTGGGCGTCGCCTTCGTGGCGGGCAGGAAGCGAGTGCCAAGTCCCGCTGCTGGGATGACAGCCTTGGTGATCTTGGGGGGAGACTCAGTCATGAGCGTTACCTTAACCGGTGCCTATGTGTGGAATCTGTGGCTCCGGAATATAGGCCCACATGTGCGCACAATAGGAAGGATTTGTGAGTTCACCATGGATCAACCCGGCCCGGGCAAGGGAAACAAGCGCACATTGCGCGCGGAGATCCTCACGGTAAGACGCGGGTTGACGCCCGGTGACACGCGGAAGACAGCCGCCGCCCTCGCCGAGCGCGCCCTGGAGCTGCCCGAACTCTCCGGCGCCCGCACGGTCGCGGCGTACGTCTCCGTAGGCACCGAACCCGGCACCCGTGCCCTTCTGGACACCCTCCACACGCGCGGGACACGGGTCCTGCTGCCCGTCCTGCTCCCGGACAACGACCTGGACTGGGCCGCGTACGACGGACCGGACTCCCTCGTCCCCGTCCAACACTCCGGAAAGATGACGCTGTTGGAGCCCGCGGGCCCGCGCCTCGGCCCCGACGCCGTCCTGGAGGCCGACGCGGTGCTGCTCCCGGGGCTCGCCGTGGACGCGCGCGGGATGCGGCTCGGCCGCGGCGGCGGCTCCTACGACCGGGTGCTCGCCCGCCTGGAGCGCGCCGCCCTCTCCCCCGCCCTGGTGGTGCTCCTGTACGACTCCGAAGTGGTCGCGCACGTCCCCGAAGAGGCGCACGACCGGCCGGTGCACGCCGTGGTGACGCCGTCGGCGGTGCGCCGCTTCGCATGACCCGCGGGCGCGCCCCCGCAGTGCGTCCCGTACGGCGAAAGGGCCCTCCACGCGCGCGTGGAGGGCCCTTTCCCGTGTCATCCGGTCCGTGGTGCGCCCGTCACGGCTTGAGCACCAGGGTGTCGTTCGTGCTGTCCTCGACGGCCTTCTCGGAGTAGGCCCACGGCAGCAGTTCGCCCTTGATCCACTTGCCGGTCTGGTCGGTGTAGTGGTCGCTGTAGGCGTGCCCGGAGGCGCCGGTGAGGTTGATCCAGCGGGACTTGTCGAGATCCTTCAGGTTCACGACCATCCGCATGGAGGGCACCCAGATCACTCCGTAGCCGCCGGCCGCGTTCCAGCCGGTGGCGTTGACCGTGGCCTCGCCGCCGCCGAGCTTCCAGGGGCCGCGGTTGAGCACCCACTGGAGCCAGCCGGGACCCTCGGTGCCGAGCGTCTGGTTCTTCAGCGTGAGGGTGTGCAGACGCCCCCAGCTCCAGGTGTCGATGTCCTTGCCGAGCTTGGCCGTCAGGTCCCAGCGGGCGTCCTCCATGGCCCGCGCGAACAGCTGGTCGCGGTTCTTGGTCTCCTTGTCGGTGCGCGTGCCCGGCGTCTTCCACCAGTCGTTGTCCTGGTCGTCGAGGATCTTGCGGATGACCTCGAAGTAGCGGTCGCCGCCGTCGGGCTGGGCGGAGTCCGCGTCGCGCTCGCCGCACTCGCGGACCCGGTTCTCCTCGTCGGCCGGGCGGGTGTTGCCCGTCGGCTCGACGGACAGGCACTGGCCCTTGACGCGCAGCTCCTTGGGGAGCTTGTTGCCGATGGCGAGCTGCAGGATGCTGCGCCAGACGGCGTTGAAGTACGCGGCGGCGGCCGAATCGGCGTCCTGGGTGTAGTCCCAGCCCTCCAGGAGCTTCTGGGCCTCACGGACGTGCTTGTCGTTGATGTCGATCTTGAGCAGCTTGGGCACGAGCAGCCGGGCGATCTCGCTGCTGTTGTCCGTCTGCATCAGCCGCATGTCCTCCGTGGAGATCTTGCCGCCGTTCTTCGTCTTGGACTTGATGAGGTCCTCGATGCGCTGGCTGCGCGCGCCGTAGCCCCAGTCCGACGTGAGCTTGTACGGGTACTTCTTGCCGCCGTCGTCGTCGATCACGGCCTGGTTGGCGGTGACGATGTAGCCGCGCTTGGGGTTGTACTCGTACGGCAGGGCGTCCTGCGGGATCGGGTCGCCCCAGCGGTAGTCGGGGTCCCAGCCGGGCGCGGGCAGCGAGCCGTCGCCCTTGCCCCGGGTGGGGATCTTGCCGGGCGCCTGGTAGCCGATGTTGCCCTTGGTGTCGGCGTAGATCAGGTTCTGCGAGGGCACCTCGAAGTCGGTGGCGGCCTTGCGGAACTCCTTGAAGTTCTTCGCCTTGTTCAGCTCGAAGACGGCGTCCATGGACTTGCCGGGCTCCAGGGCGGTCCAGCGCAGGGCGATGCCGTAGCCGTCGCCGCGGTCCGGCGCGGACGCGTCGACCTGGGCCTTCTTGCCGACCTTGACCAGCTCGTCGTCGCGGTCGGAGATCAGCGGGCCGTTGTTCGTCTCCCGGACCGTGATCGTCTTGGTCTTGCCGCCCGCGACCTTGATCTTCTCCTTGCGCGGCTTGAACGGCACGATCTTGCCGTCGTACTGGTAGCCGTCGGCGGTGAACTTCTCCAGGTACAGGTCGGTGACGTCGGCGCCGAGGTTCGTCATGCCCCAGGCGATGTCCTTGTTGTGGCCGATGACCACGCCGGGCAGCCCGGAGAAGGTGTAGCCGCTGACGTCGTACTGGCACTTGGCCGACACCGACTTGCAGTGCAGGCCCATCTGGTACCAGACGGACGGCAGCTGCGGCGCGAGGTGCGGGTCGTTGGCGAGGAGCGGCTTGCCGGTGATGGTGTGCGCCCCGGCGACCACCCAGGAGTTCGACCCGATGCCGTTGCCGTTCGAGCCGAGGCCCGCGTCCGGGATCTTGTCGAGGACGTCGGAGAGGCCGGAGAGCTGGGACTGCAGGCCGCTGGCGGTTCCCGTGCCGGTGCCCGTTCCCGTGCCCGTACCGGTTCCTGTGCCCGTTCCCGTGCCGGTCCCGGTCCCGGTCCCGGTGCCCGTGCCGGTCCCAGTGCCCGTGCCGGTCCCGGTGCCCGTACCCGTGTCCGACTGCGCGCCCGTCGAGTCGTCGCCGCTGAACTTCTCGGTGACCTCGTTGTAGCGGCCCTCCTGCACGATGGGCTTGTGCAGGTCGAAGGGGTACTCCGGGTACAGGTCCTTGATCTGCGACGGGCCGAGGCGGCTCGTCATCAGGGCGCGGTCGATCTCGTCCTGCATATTGCCGCGCAGGTCCCAGGCCATGGCCTTCAGCCAGGCGATGGAGTCGACGGGAGTCCACTTCTGCGGCTTGTAGTCGTTCTCGAAGGAGAGCGCCGCGTACTCGACGGAGATCTCCTTGCCGTCCTTGCCGTCGAGGTAGGCGTTGACCCCCTTGGCGTACGCCTGGAGGTACTTCTTCGTCTTCGGCGAGAGCTTGGAGTCGTACTCCTTCTTGGCCACGCGGTGCCAACCGAGAGTGCGCAGGAACTCATCGGTCTTGACCTGGCTCTTCCCGAACATCTCGGAGAGCTTGCCGGAGGTCATATGGCGGCGTACGTCCATCTCCCAGAAGCGGTCCTGAGCCTGCACGAAGCCCTGTGCCATGAACAGGTCCTCGTCGGACTCGGCGTAGATCTGCGGAATGCCGTTGCCGTCGCGCTTGACCTCGACCGTGCCCGACAGGCCCTTCAGGTCGATGGAGCCCTTGGTCTGCGGGAAGGAGGCACGGACGGTGCTGATGCTCCAGTACGCGCCGAAACCGATGCCTCCCACGACGGCCAGGACCAGGACGATCACGATCAGTCGGGCTCGGCGCCCCTTCTTCCTACCGGACTTGCGACCGGAAGAGGCGTTGGTGTTGGAGGGCATCGCTGTCCTTGCTGTCCTTCGCGAGCGGCAGGGCGGGGCTTGTGCGGGTCCTGGAGTGCTGGAGCAACCATAGGCGCAGGGCGATACGGCCCCGGACGCGGAGTCGGAAACCGACATCGAACGAAGGTTCGGAGATGCCGGACGGAGCATGGGGGTGTGCGTCAAGAGCGCGTTAAAGCTTAGGTAACGTAACGAAGCATCACGGCTCGCACGACGGAAGGATCAGCCCCTGTCTGTCCACGACCTCAACCAGCTTCTGCTCATCAGCTCACTCGTCCTGCTCGTCGCGGTCGTCGCGGTGCGCCTCTCCTCGCGCAGTGGGCTGCCGAGCCTGCTGCTCTACCTCGGCATCGGCGTCGCCATGGGCCAGGACGGCATAGGCAACGTCACCTTCAACAACGCCCAGCTCACCCAGGTCATCGGTTACGCCGCGCTGGTCGTGATCCTGGCCGAGGGCGGTCTCGGCACCAAGTGGAAAGAGATCAAGCCTGCGCTGCCCGCGGCGGCCTGCATGGCCGTCGTCGGCGTCGCGGTCAGCGTCGGCGTGACGGCCGCCGCCGCACACTACCTGGTCGGGCTCGAATGGCGGCAGGCGCTCATCATCGGCGCGGTGGTGTCCTCCACGGACGCGGCGGCCGTCTTCTCGGTGCTGCGCAGGGTGCCGCTCCCGTCCCGGATCACGGGGGTCCTGGAGGCGGAGTCGGGGTTCAACGACGCCCCGGTGGTGATCCTCGTCGTGGCCTTCTCCACCGCGGGACCGGTGCACCACTGGTACGTCCTGGTCGGGGAGATAGCCCTGGAGCTGGCCATCGGCGCGGCCATCGGGCTCGCGGTGGGCTGGCTCGGCGCCTACGGGCTGCGGCATGTGGCGCTGCCCGCGTCCGGCCTCTATCCGATCGCGGTGATGGCCATCGCCGTCGCCGCCTACGCCGCCGGGGCCATCGCCCACGGCAGCGGATTCCTCGCCGTGTACCTGGCCTCGATGGTGCTCGGCAACGCCAAGCTGCCGCACTGGGCGGCCACCCGCGGTTTCGCCGAAGGCGTCGGGTGGATCGCCCAGATCGGCATGTTCGTCCTGCTCGGCCTGCTGGTCACTCCGCACCGGCTGCTCGACGACATCTGGCCCGCGGTGATCATCGGCCTCATCCTGACCGCGGTCGCCCGGCCGCTGTCCGTCGTGGTGGGCCTGGCGCCCTTCCGGATGCCCTGGCAGGAGAAGGCGCTGATGTCCTGGGCCGGGCTGCGCGGCGCCGTGCCCATCATTCTCGCCACCATCCCGATGGTGAACGGTGTCGACAACAGCGAGGAGATCTTCAACATCGTCTTCGTGCTCGTCGTCGTCTACACCCTGGTGCAGGGGCCCACCCTGCCGGGACTCGCCAGACTCCTCGGCATCGGCAAGGGCACGGAGGCCGCCGACCTGGGCATCGAGTCGGCTCCCCTGGAACGCCTGCGCGGCCATCTGCTCTCGGTGCCCGTCCCGGAGGGCTCCCGCCTCCACGGCGTCGAGATCAGCGAGCTGCGGCTGCCCACGGGGTCCGCCGTCACCCTGATCGTGCGCGAGGGCACATCATTCGTACCGGGTCCCACGACGGTGCTGCGGCAGGACGACGAGCTCCTGGTGGTGGCCACGGACCCGGTGCGCGACGCGGCCGAGCAGCGGCTGCGGGCCGTGGCGCAGGGCGGCAAGCTGGTGGGCTGGCTGGGGCTGCCGGGCGGGCAGCGATGAGGGGGCTCGCGGCCTGACGGTCGCGGCGGCGCACGGCCGGGCGGAGCCCGGAACAGGCAGGCGTGGGGGCGCCTCGGGGGCGGTACGGGGGCATTCGCAGGTGGCGGGGGTCTCACTTCTCGTAATCCCAGGTGCGTTTTACGTAGCACCTGTACGATGAAGGCACACTTCTGAACGTACCGGCGCATCGAATCATCGGGCACTCGGTACGGACACTGATCGAACCAACTCTGTCTGACGCAGAGCTGGCGCGACCGTATGGCGGCCGCGGCGCCCTTGCAGTGGGCGACCGGTATCTACCGCAGTTCTGCGCAAGAGGACAGCTCTCGGCGCCGTCGCCCCGGAAGGCGGCCGCGCTACCAGGCAGCAGAAAGGCAAGGGCCGTGGTGTCCACGGTCACCGAACCCCGCCCGGGCTACGGACAACTTCTGCGCACCCCTCGCGCCTGGACCTTCCTGCTTCCGGGATTCGCCGCGCGGCAGCCGTTCGCGATGCTCACCATCTCCATCGTGCTGCTCGTGCAGCACACCACCGGCTCGTACGGGGCCGCCGGTGCGGTGTCGGCCGTCACCGGCGTCTCCATGGCCCTGTTCGCGCCCTTCACCGGCAAGCTCGCCGACCGCTTCGGGCAGCGCGCCGTCCTGCTGCCCGGCGTCCTCGTGCACACCGCGTCCGGCGTCACGCTGACCGTGCTCGCGCTGACCGACGCCCCGCTGTGGGCGCTCTTCGTGGCCGCCGTGCCGACGGGTGCGTCGACCCCGCAGATCGGGCCGATGGTGCGGGCACGCTGGGGCGTCAAGCTCCAGGGCACCCCGCTCGCGCAGACCGCGGCGGCCTTCGAGTCCGTCACCGACGAGCTGACCTTCGTCCTCGGCCCACTGGTCGCCACCGCGCTGTGCACCGGCATCGACCCGGCGGCCGGACTGCTCACCGAGGCGGGCCTCACCCTCGTCGGCGGTCTGCTGTTCGCCGCCCAGAAGTCCACCCAGCCGAAGCCCGCCGCCGCCGGCCACGCGCGCGTGGCGCACGATTCGGCGCTGCGGGTGCCCGGCGTACGCGTCCTGATCGTCGCCTTCCTCGGCATCGGCACCGTCTTCGGCGGCATGCAGGTCTCCCTGGCCGCCTTCACCGAGTCCATCGGGGAGCCCGGCCTGAACGGTGTCCTGTACGGCACGTTCGCGGCGGGCAACATGCTCTCCGGGATCGCGTGCGGCGCCATCGCCTGGAAGATCGCCCCGCAGCGGCGGCTCGTCCTCGGGTACGCCGGACTGACGCTGATGGCGTCCGGCCTGTGGGCCGCGCACTCCGTGCTGCTGCTCGCCGGTCTCGGCCTGCTCGTCGGCGTCTGCATCGCGCCCGCCCTGATCACCGGCTACACGCTGGTCGACAGCCTGGTCGCGCCGACCGCGCGCACGGAGGCGTTCACCCTGCTCACCGGCGCGGTCGCGCTCGGGCAGGCGGCGGCCGTCACGGTCGCGGGACAGCTGGAGGACCGCTTCTGGGACGGCGCCGGATTCCTGGTGCCCCTCGGCGGCACGGCGCTCGCCCTGGCCGTGCTCCTGTCGCTGCGCTCCCGGCTCACTCCGAAGAGCCCGGGCCGCACCGTGGCACGTGGCGTCGGTCACCGCGTGCCGGTGACGGTGGACTGATCCCGCGGAATACGTCACTATGGACCGTCGTTAGCACTCATCGAGTGAGAGTGCCAGGAGGAAGCAAGTGCCGACGTACCAGTACCAGTGCACCGAGTGCGGCGAGGGCCTCGAGGCGGTGCAGAAGTTCACCGATGACGCCCTGACCGTGTGCCCGAACTGCGACGGACGCCTCAAGAAGGTGTTCTCGGCGGTCGGCATCGTCTTCAAGGGCTCCGGCTTCTACCGCAACGACAGCCGCGGCTCGTCGTCCAGCAGCTCGCCCGCGTCGACGTCGTCCTCGGCCTCCTCGTCGAAGTCGTCGGACAGCTCGTCGTCCTCCTCGTCGACATCGTCCTCCACGTCTTCTTCCTCCTCGTCCTCGTCGTCGGGTTCCGCCTCGTCGTCGACGAGCTCCTCGGCGGCCTGACCGAGCCCCACAGGGACCGCCGGTTCGCTCCGGCCCCCGGCACTTCCCAGGACCCCGCTGTCGTACGACGGCGGGGTCCTCGGCGTATCCGGCCCCGGCTACTGTGCTGGCCATGGTGAATACGGCGAACGCGACTCAGGCCGAGCTCGGCGTCATCGGCGGCTCCGGCTTCTACTCCTTCCTCGACGACGTCACCGAAGTGCACGTCGACACCCCCTACGGCTCCCCCAGCGACTCCCTGTTCCTCGGCGAGATCGCCGGACGGCGGGTCGCCTTCCTGCCGCGCCACGGCCGCGACCACCATCTGCCTCCGCACCGCATCAACTACCGCGCCAACATGTGGGCGCTGCGCTCCGTCGGCGTGCGCCAGGTACTCGCCCCGTGCGCTGTCGGCGGGCTGCGGCCCGAGTACGGGCCCGGCACGCTCCTGGTGCCCGACCAGCTCGTGGACCGCACCCAGTCCCGCCCGGGGACCTACTTCGACGGCCTGCCGCTGGCCGACGGCAGCATCCCGAAGGTCGTGCACGTGTCGCTGGCCGACCCCTACTGCCCGACGGGCCGCGCCGCCGCCCTCAAGGCCGCGCGCGGCCGCGACTGGGAGCCGGTGGACGGCGGCACGCTCGTGGTGATCGAGGGGCCCCGGTTCTCGACCCGCGCCGAGTCGCGCTGGTACGCGGCGCAGGGCTGGTCCGTGGTCGGCATGACCGGCCACCCCGAGGCGATCCTCGCCCGTGAACTGGAGCTCTGCTACGCGTCGCTGACCCTCGTCACCGACCTCGACGCGGGCGCCGAGTCCGGCGAGGGCGTCTCGCACGACGAGGTGCTCCAGGTCTTCGCCGCCAATGTCGGCCGACTGCGGACGGTGCTTTTCGACGCGGTGGCGGGGCTGCCGGCGAACGCCGAGCGGGACTGTTTGTGCGTGGGGGCGCTGGGCGGGCTGGAGACGGGGATTCGGCTGCCGTAGGGGCTGCGGGGAGGGCTGGCTGGGGCGGGCGGCGCGGTGCCGCTGCGGGGAGGGCTGGGGGTGGGCGGTGCGGTGCCGCTGCGAGGTGAGCTGGGGGCGGGCGGCGCGGTGCCGCTGCGGCGCGCGGGGGCGGAACTTCCCCTTCGGGTGAGGGAGTTGTCCACAACCGGCGAGTAGTGCACGGGGCTCAGCGGGATCTGGCGGGGGCCTGCATCGTGAGAACGGAATCCGGACCGGGATTCCAACTTCTCGCAGCAGGTGGTGGTCGTCATGACGCAGGTCCCTTCGCGTACGTCCGCACGTACGGCTTCCCACGATTCCGCGGCGTCGAGCTCCGGCCCGGGCGGCGGCGCGCCGCCGCCCTGCCAGGTGCCGCACTTCTCCCCGCTGCATGTGCGCGGCGGACGCCAGCGGCTGCGACGCCTGCTCAGGCACCGGCGGCGGGCGCTTGCCGTGGGCCTCGCGATGACGGCGGCCGCGCTGCTGGCCTCGGGGCCGCGTGAGCCGGGGCGACCACAGCCACAGGGGTCCCCGGCGCCCGCGACCGCCGGGGAGCACGGGGAGGACACGACGCCGCAACGGACGCGGCGGGCCGCCCGGTTGGTGACGGCGCCGGTGCGGATCGCGGACGCGGCGACGGTGCGGCTGCTGAGGCCTGGCGACCGGGTGGACATCGTGGCCGCGGACGGCGCGGGGGTGGACGGCACGGGGGCGGGGCCTGCGGGTCCGGTGGGTTCGGCGGGGGCGCGGCCGGGCGGGGCGGCGCGGGTGGTCGCGGCCGGGGCGCGGGTGTCGGAGGTGCCGGAGCCTTCCGACGCGGTGGCCGAGGGCGGGGCCCTGGTCGTCCTCGCGGTGCCGCGCGCGACGGCGGCCCGGCTCGCCGGGGCGAGCGCGACGGCCCGGCTCGCGGTGACCCTGCGATGAACGGTGACCCTGCGATGAACCGGGTACATACCCGTCCGACGGGCAGAAGCGCCTACGACACGGCTGACCGCCCGTCAAGTCGCTCGTTCGCGTTATGGAATTGGACAGGGCTGCCACGCACTGCCGTAGGTTGCAAGGCGGTTTGCCGCACAATCCGCACATGCAACGAAAGGCTCAGTGGTGAGCGAGAAGAAGGATCCGGGCATCTGGCAGGGCTTCAAGGCCTTCCTGATGCGCGGCAATGTCGTCGACCTGGCCGTCGCGGTCGTCATCGGCGCCGCGTTCACGAACATCGTGAACTCGGTGGTGAAGGGCGTCATCAACCCGCTGGTCGGCGCCCTGGGCACCAAGGATCTCGACCACTACAGCTCCTGCCTGAAATCGCCGTGCGTGGTGAAGAACGGCGAGGCGGTCAGCGGCATCCCGATCCTGTGGGGCTCGGTGCTCAGCGCCACCCTCAGCTTTGTGATCACCGCCGCCGTCGTCTACTTCCTGATGGTCATGCCGATGGCGAAGTACCTGGCCAAGCAGGCCGCGCGGCAGGCGGCGAAGGAGGGCACGCAGGAGGTCATCGAGATCTCGGAGCTGGAGGTGCTCAAGGAGATCCGCGACGTGCTAGTCGCCCAGCGCGGCGCCGGGGGCGACCGGCCCGGCGGCGACGAGACGTCCGGCGGCGAGGGCAGGCCGGGCGGCCCGGCTCTCTAGCCCGGCTCGGGGCCGGGGCGGGGAGGCCCCGGTGGGCCCGGGGGCTGCGGTGGGCCCGAGGGCTGCGGTGGGCCCGGGGGCTCCGGCGGGCTCAGATGTGGTGGGGCGGCTTCTCGTCCAGGAAGCGGGCGAGGTCGGCGGCGCTGTCGCCGGACGACGTCGGCCGCTCACCCCACCCGCGATCCGTGTCGTCCGCGGACTGCTGCGCCAGCGGGTCGTCGAAGATCAGCGCGTTCGCCGGCTTCTTGGCGTCCTGCCGGGGCTTCGCGTCCTTCGGATCGCGCGGTTCGGGGGCGGGGGCGGTGCTCATGCCTCCAGCGTACGTCCGCCGGGAGCGGCGGGAGGTCCGGGATCTGCCGGGGCGACCGGGGCCGCCGGGGCGGTGGGAGCCGTCAGACGGCCCGCAGGCCCCGTGCGGCGAAGGTCTCCCTGGCCGCCGCGAGCTGCCCCGGCGTCGGCGCGGGGGTGTCCCGGAGGGTGAAGTCCTTGCCGAGGGCGTCCCACTTCGCGGTGCCGAGCTTGTGGAAGGGCAGCACGTCCACGCGGGAGACGTTGCCGAGCCCGGCGGCGAAGCGGGCGACGCCGTCGACGTTGGCCGGGTCGTCGGTCAGTCCCGGCACGAGGACGAAGCGCACCCAGACCTCCTTGCCGAGAGCGGCGAGGCGGTCGGCGAAGTCGAGGGTCGGCCGCAGCGGGCGCCCGGTGACCTCGCGGTACGTCTCGCGGTCCCAGGACTTGATGTCGAGCAGGACGAGGTCGACGTCGCGCAGCAGAGCGTCGGTGGCCCGGACGCCGAGGAAGCCGGAGGTGTCGAGGGCCGTGTGCAGGCCGAGCTGGTGCTTGAGCCGGTGCAGGAGCTCGCCGGTGAAGACGGGCTGGAGGAGGGGTTCGCCGCCGCTGACGGTGGCGCCGCCGCCCGCGGCCGCGATGAACTCCGTGTACTTGGCGGCCTCCGCGAGCACCTCGTCGGCGGTGCTCCGGCGCCCCGAGCGCATCCGCCAGGTGTCGGGGTTGTGGCAGTACAGACAGGTGAGGGGGCAGCCCGCGAGGAAGGTGACGAAGCGGGTGCCGGGGCCGTCGACGCCGGTGGACAGGTCCCAGGAGTGCACGGAGCCGGTCACGGGGCGGCGGGTGGCGGCGGCCGCGGGGGTCACGGCGGGAACGAGGGGCGCGGCGGGGACGGGGGTGGCCGGGGGCTTGCTCGTGGCCCCCGTGGCGGTGGTCGTGGCGGGTGCGAGCAGGACGGTCATGGTGGGTCTCCCGGACTTCTGTCGGCGGGACGTGGTGGTCGCGGCGCCCGGGGCCGGGGTGAGGGCCCGGTCCCGGGGCCGCGAGTCGGTGGGGCGCGGCGGGGGTGCGGTCCGGGGCGCGCCCGGGGCTCAGAGGGAGCCGTGGAAGGTGCGGTTGATGACGTCGAGCTGCTGTTCGCGGGTGAGGCGGACGAAGTTGACCGCGTAGCCGGAGACGCGGATGGTCAGCTGCGGGTGGTGCTCGGGGTGCTCCATGGCGTCCTGGAGGGTGGCCTTGTCGAGCACGTTGACGTTCATGTGGAAGCCGCCGCTCGCCATGTAGCCGTCGAGGACTCCGGCGAGGTTGGCGACGCGCTCGTCGGGGGTGCGGCCGAGGGCGTCCGGGGTGATGGTGTTGGTCAGCGAGATGCCGTCCTCGGCGTCGTCGTAGTCGAGCTTGGCGACGGACAGGGCCGAGGCGATGTAGCCGTGTGCGTCGCGGCCGTTCATCGGGTTGGCGCCGGGGGCGAAGGGCTCGCCCGCGCGGCGGCCGTCGGGGGTGTTGCCGGTCTTCTTGCCGTAGACGACGTTCGAGGTGATGGTCAGGACGGACTGGGTGTGGACGGCGTCGCGGTAGGTGGGGTGCTGTCGGATCTTGCCCATGAAGTCGGAGACGATCCGCTGGGCGAGGGCGTCGGCCCGCTCGTCGTTGTTGCCGTAGGCCGGGTAGTCGCCCTCGATCTCGTAGTCGACGGCGAGGCCGGTCTCGTCGCGGACGACCTTGACACGGGCGTGCTTGATGGCCGAGAGCGAGTCGGCGGCGACCGACAGGCCGGCGATGCCGCAGGCCATGGTGCGCAGGACGTCCTGGTCGTGCAGGGCCATCTCCAGGCGCTCGTAGGCGTACTTGTCGTGCATGTAGTGGATGACGTTGAGCGCGTGTACGTAGGTCTTGCCGAGCCAGCCGAGCATGGCGTCGTAGCGTTCGGCGACGGTGTCGTAGTCGAGGTGGTCGCCCTCGATGGGCTCGAAGCCCTCGACGACGCGCTTGCCGGTGAGCTCGTCCCGGCCGCCGTTGATGGCGTAGAGCAGGGCCTTGGCGACGTTGACGCGGGCGCCGAAGAACTGCATCTGCCTGCCGACGGCCATCGCGGAGACGCAGCAGGCGATCGCGGTGTCGTCACCGTACTTGGGGCGCATCAGCTCGTCGGACTCGAACTGGATGGCCGAGGTGTCGATGGCGACGCGGGCGGCGAAGTCCTTGAAGGCGCGGGGCAGTCGGCCGGACCAGAAGACGGTCAGGTTGGGTTCGGGGGCGGGGCCGAGGTTGTAGAGGGTCTGCAGGGCGCGGAAGGTGGTGCGGGAGACCAGCGGGCGGCCGTCCTCGCCGATGCCCGCCATGGACCAGGTGACCCAGGTGGGGTCGCCGGAGAAGCCCTCGTTGTACTCGGGGGTGCGCAGGAAGCGGACGATGCGCAGCTTGATGACGAAGTCGTCGATGAACTCCTGGGCTTCGGACTCGGTGATGAGGCCGCGGTCGAGGTCGCGCTGGAGGTAGACGTCCAGGAAGTTGTCGATGCGGCCGATCGACATGGCCGCGCCGTTCTGCTCCTTCACGGCGGCGAGGTAACCGAAGTACAGCCACTGCACGGCCTCGCGGCCGGTGCGGGCGGGGCCGGAGATGTCGTAGCCGTAGGACAGGGCCATCGCCTTGAGTTCGCCGAGGGCCTTGATCTGCTCGGAGATCTCCTCGCGGTCGCGGATGACGTGCTCGGTCGGCCAGTCGAGGCAGCGCCGGGCCTTGTCGGCCTCCTTGGCGGCGATGAGGCGGTCGACGCCGTAGAGGGCGACGCGGCGGTAGTCGCCGATGATGCGGCCGCGGCCGTAGGCGTCGGGCAGGCCGGTGATGATGCCGGCGGAGCGGCAGGCGCGGATCTCGGGCGTGTAGGCGTCGAAGACGCCTTCGTTGTGGGTCTTGCGGAGGTGGGTGTAGATGTCCTTGACGGCGGGGTCGGCCGGGTAGCCGTAGGAGTTGAGCGCGCTCTCGACCATGCGCCAGCCGCCGTTCGGCATGATGGCGCGCTTGAGCGGGGCGTCGGTCTGGAGGCCGACGATCAGGTCCTTGTGGTCGACCGCGGTGCCGTCGACGTAGCCGGGCTTGAAGGCGTCGATGCGGGAGGGCGTCGCGATGTCGACGTCGTGCACGCCGCGCTCGTTCTCCTCCGGGAACATCGAGAGGAGCCGCTGCCAGACGGCGGTGGTGCGCGGTGTGGGGCCGGTGAGGAAGTCCGCGTCGCCTTCGTACGGGGCGTAGTTGTGCTGAACGAAGTCGCGGACGTCGATGGAGTCGCGCCACAGGCCGCCCTTGAAGCCGTCCCAGGCCCCGCCGTGCCCCGTCGCATCCACAGGGGCCGCATCCACAGAAGTCGCATCCGCAGGGGCCGCATCCACAGAGGTCGCTTCCGCAGAAGTCGCATCCGCAGGAGTCGCAGTCATCGCCCGCACCTTCCGAGTCGCCGTGTCGCTACGGCTCCATTGCACTCCCGCGCGGGCGGTCCGGGGCGCCGCGTTGGTCCCGGCTTGAGGGCCACAAGTCCCGTCGGCGGCGCGGCTTTCGCGCGAGGGCGCGGGGTGAGCTGGGGGTTCTCGGGGGACTTTGGCCCCGTGTTCGCTTGTGAAAGCATTCACAATATTTTCCCTAGGGGGTGCCGCCACCGCCCACTCGGGTGCTCCGGCCCCGACACGGCTCGCGCCGGGACGACTGGCCGCCGAGCTCTGCTGTTGTTGGCCCATGACGTCGACCACTCCCCCACCGGGTGCCGCGACCGCACCGCCCGCACCGCCTCCCCCACTGCGTCCGATGGTCGCCCGCGGCCGCGAGGAGGAGCACCGCGCCGCGACCCCGCTGGAGCTCTTCTTCGACCTGTGCTTCGTGGTGGCGGTCGCCCAGGCCGGGGTGCAGCTGGTCCACGCGGTCGCCGAGGGGCATCCGGGCGAAGGGGTCCTCAACTACGCGATGGTGTTCTTCGCGATGTGGTGGGCCTGGATGAACTTCACCTGGTTCGCGTCGGCGTACGACAACGACGACACGCTGTACCGGGTCGTGACGCTCGTCCAGATCGCCGGTGTCCTGGTCCTCGCGGCGGGGGTCTCGAAGGCCTTCCAGGACCACGAGTTCCTGGTCGTCTGGCTCGGCTACCTGATCATGCGGCTCGCCCTGATCACCCAGTGGCTGCGGGCGGCGGCCTCGACGACGGGGGACGAGCGGCGCACGGCGCTGCGGTACGCGGGCGGGGTCGCGCTGTGCCAGGTCGGCTGGCTCGGGCTGCTGCTCCTGCCGGAGGGGGCGCGGGGGTGGCTGTTCCTGGTGATGGCGATCGCCGAGATGGCGGTGCCGACGTGGGCGGAGCGGACCCGGACGACGCCCTGGCACCCGCATCACATCTCCGAGCGGTACGGCCTGTTCACGATCATCGTGCTCGGCGAGACGATCGCCGCGGCGACGGTCGCGGTGAAGTCGGGCATCGACGAGAACGACGCGCTCGGCGAGGTCCTGCCGATCGCCGCGGGCGGGCTCCTCCTCGTCTTCGCCGCCTGGTGGATCTACTTCGTGGTGCCGATCCACGGCCATCTGCGCTCCAACAGCCAGGCCTTCCTGTGGGGTTACGGCCACTTCGTGATCTTCGCGTCGGCGGCGGCGATCGGGGCGGGCATCGAGGTGGCGGTGGAGCAGGCCGTCGGCAAGGCGCACATCTCGGAGACGGCGGCGTCGGCGGCGGTGACGATCCCGGCGGCGGTGTACATGTTCGCGGTGTGGCTGCTGCACTCGCGCTACTTCAAGGTCGGTCTGGCGCAGCAACTGGTGCTTCCGGTGACGGCGTTGGCGGTGCTCGCGTGCACGTTCGCGGGCGGCTGGGCGGTGTTCGCGGCCGGGGTGGTGGCGGCGCTCGCGGTCGTGACCGGGGTGACGCTGACGTCGCGGATGGTGCGGGCGGAGTCGGCGTGACATCGCCGGGGCGCCCGACATCGCCCGAGGGTCGTCCGACATCGCCCGGCGCGGTGTGACCTCGATCGATTGCCGCCAGCAGGAGTCAACACGCGTGATACGCATGGCGTATGACGACACGTGACGTACCGACGGGATCCGGGCGGGCCGGAGGGCTGACCGACGTGGCGGGGCTGCGGGTGGGGCACGCGGGGCGCGCCGGGGGCGGCTGGCTCTCCGGCACGACGGTCGTGCTCGCCCCCGAGGGCGGGGCGGTCGCGGCCGTGGATGTGCGCGGCGGCGGCCCGGGCACGCGGGAGACCGACGCGCTGGACCCGCGGAACCTGGTGCAGCGGGTGGAGGCGGTGGTCCTGACGGGCGGCAGCGCGTACGGGCTCGACGCGGCGGGCGGGGTGATGGCGTGGCTCGAGGAGCGGGGCCGCGGGGTGCGGGTCGGCCCGGACCCGGCGCATGTGGTGCCGGTGGTGCCCGCGGCGTGCGTGTTCGACCTGGGCCGGGGCGGCGACTTCGGGGCGCGGCCCGACGCGGCGACGGGGCGGGCGGCGGTGGCGGACGCGGCGGCCAGGGAGAGCGGGCACGCGGTGGACGTGGGCGCGGTGGGTGCGGGAATCGGGGCGGTGGTCGGGCAGGTCAAGGGCGGGGTCGGCACGGCGAGCACGGTGCTCGGCTCGGGGATCACGGTGGCCGCGCTGGCGGTGGCGAACGCAGCGGGGTCGGGGATCGACCCGCGGACGGGGGTGCTGTACGGACAGCTCTTCGGGGCAGGGGCAGGGGCAGGGACCGGGGCAGGGACCGGGGTCGGCGCGGGCGCCGACGCGGGTGACGGCCCGGCCGGAGCCGCCGGGTCTGCCGGAGCCGCCGGGTCCGCCGCCCTCGTGACCCCGCCCCCGCCCGAGGTGCACGCGGCCGCGCTGCGGCGCCTCGCCGAGGCCGCGGCGCGGAACGTGGCGCCGCCGCTGAACACGACGCTGGCCGTCGTCGCCACCGACGCGGCACTCACCAAGGCGCAGGCGCAGAAGCTCGCGGGCACGTCGCACGACGGCCTGGCCCGGGCCGTGCGGCCGGTGCACCTGCTGAACGACGGCGACACGGTGTTCGCCCTGTCGACCGGCACCCGGTCGCTGGCCGAGACCGACCCGCTGGCGCTGAACGAGGTCCTCGCGGCGGGCGCGGACATGGTCACGGAGGCGATCGTCGGGGCGCTGCTCGCGGCGGATTCGGTGGAGACACCGGGAGGAACATTCCCGTCATACCGGGATCTTTATCAGCAATAGCCCAGTCGTCGGCGAACCACTATCAAGGGCGTTAAGTCCCTTTTCATCTCGTGTTGTTAGCGTCGGACGGGGGCGCTCCGGTGTGCGTGCACTCACACCCCCTGGTCGGAACCGTTCCGCCGCCCGGGCGCTCTTTACTCGTACTGGACCAGACGACGCACTTGGAGCAGCTCGTGACAACGCCGGACACAGCAGCGCAGCAGCCTCAGCCCCGTCGCCGTCGGCGGGTACTGCTGGCGACAGCCGCGCTCGCGGCCGTCGGCGCGCTGACCCTCTCGGCCTGCGGCGGCGACGCCGACGCCAAGGGCGACAAGAAGTCCGACACGTCCAAGGACGCGTCCGGCGCGCGCATCGCCATCTCGTCCAAGGACGGCGCGACCGACGCCTCGATCAACGCCACCGGCGTGAAGGTCAAGGACGGCAAGCTCACGAACGTGAAGATGACGGACGTGGCCTCCGGCGCGGCCGTCGAGGGCTCCATATCCGCCGACGGCGGCACCTGGAAGCCGAAGGCGCAGCTGGAGCGCGGCACCAAGTACAAGGTCACCGCGAACGCCAAGGACTCCGAAGGCCGCCCGGCGACCGAGAACGCCACGTTCACGACGGTGTCGAACGCCAACAGCTTCATCGGCACGTACACGCCCGACGGCGGCACCACGGTCGGCGCGGGCATGCCGGTGTCCTTCACCTTCGACAAGGCGATCACCGACAAGAAGGCCGTGCAGTCGCACATCACGGTCAGCTCGAGCAGCGGCCAGAAGGTCGTCGGCCACTGGTTCGGCAACCAGCGCCTGGACTTCCGCCCGCAGGAGTACTGGAAGGCCGGCTCCAAGGTCACGATGAAGATCGAGCTGGACGGCGTGAAGGGCGCGGCGAACGCGACCGGCGTGCAGGACAAGACCGTCACGTTCACCGTCGGCCGCTCCCAGGTCTCCACCGTCGACGTGAAGGCCAAGAAGATGACGGTCGAGCGGGACGGCAAGGTCGTCAAGACCATCCCGATCTCCGCGGGCAGCCCCCAGAACCCCACGTACAACGGCCAGATGGTGATCTCGGAGAAGTTCACGCAGACGCGGATGAACGGTTCGACGGTCGGCTTCGGCGGTGAGTACGACATCAAGGACGTACCGCACGCCATGCGTCTTTCGACGTCCGGCACCTTCATCCACGGCAACTACTGGAGCTCCCCCTCCATCTTCGGCAGCGCCAACACCAGCCACGGCTGCGTCGGCCTCCGGGACGTCCAGGGCGCGCAGGGCGACACCGTCGCCAAGTGGTTCTACGACAACTCCCTCGTCGGTGACGTCGTGACGGTCAAGGGCTCGCCGGACAAGACCATCGCCCCGGACAACGGCCTGAACGGCTGGAACATGTCCTGGAGCCAGTGGACGGCGGGCAGCGCCGTCTGACCGGAAGGTGCCCGAGGGCACCGAAGGGGCTGAAAGGCCCACAGCGCGGGGCGCGTTCGATGTCCCGCAAGGGCGCACATGGTGCCCTTTGGGCGCCAACGGAACGAGCCGCACGGGAACTTGCCGTGCGGCTCGATCGTTTTCCTGTTCCCGGACATGATGTCGGACCCAGGGGCTACGGTATGCACGCACAAGGTGACATGCAGCAACGCCGGAAGCATCCGGGAGTATCCGTGAGCGTTCCGTACGAGACAGCGTACGAACCACCAGAGTCGCCCGAGCCAGCCTCCCCCGAGGAGCACCTCGAGCGACTGCTCAGCCGCGCCCTGAACTCCTTCGACCTGCCGGACGAGGCCGTCCGGCGCCTCGAGCGGGCGTTGGCGTACGACAGTTCGCTGCACTCCGCGCACCACAGCGCGGGCCTGCACCGCGAGACCTACCGCCACACGTGGCTGCTCGCCGACGGCCAGGCGCTCACCCTCTGGGAGCTGGCGCACAACACAGGACCCGGCAGCCACGCGCAGTACGAGCTGTATCTGGACGAGGAGGAGGCGGGCGTCGCGACGGCCCGGCTGCCGCTCCCGCCGGACACCCCCGCGAGCGACCTGCCCGTCCTGCTCCAGACGGCCCCACCGCCCGAGCCCCGGCACACCTACGTCCCCGACGACTCCGCCGACCACGCCCGCAGACTGCTGCGCCGCGCGGAGAACCCGGCGGGCGCGGACCGCCCCGGCGACGACATGGCCCGCCTGCTGCGCTCGGCGTTCGCCCACCAGATCACGCAGGCCTTCGGCCGCACGGGCCTCAGCGGCGAACCCCGGCTCGGCTTCGCGCTGTACGAGCACGCGTTCCTGCTGTTCGACGGCTCCGAGGTCAGCCTCTGGGAGGTCGAGCACACGGCGACGACCGACGGCCGACACATGTGCGAGGTGTACGTCAGCGAGCGCGCGGCACGGTCGGCGATGGCGCGCCGGGCCCGGACGTATCCGGCGACCAGGTCCCGCTAGTCACGGCCGCCCCACGGTCCCGCCAGTCACGGCCGCCCACGGCCGAATTGACGTATCAGACCGGCGAACGCGGCGCGCTCGTCCGGGGTCAGCTCGACGGACTCCGCGCGCGGTGGCCCCGACTGGACCGGGAGCGAGCCCAGCGAGGGGCTGTTGCCGGTCGCGGGTTCCGCCGCGCGGCGGCGCTGCACATGCAGGAACGTGACGGCCCAGATGGCGGTCAGCGCGGCGAGCAGGACCACGCCTGTCTGCTGAACGATCGATGCACCCTGGAACATGCCGCTCAGTAGACAACAGCGGCCGGATCTACAACAGAGGTGCTAATGGGCCTTTGGTCCTGAAGTGACGCATCTCGCACATCACGACTCACCCATCTCGCATGCCTTTTGTCCGTTTCTCCCGTCCCGCTTCGCGTTCGCCGGTGAGGAAACCAGCCATCCGGACGCAGATCGCGGGCAGTTCGGGCGCCTCGCGGGCCCAGTCCTCGGTGTCGACGCCCGCGAGGACGCAACTCGCCCACAGGGTGGCGAGGAGGCGGGCGGCGAGGTCCGCGCTCGCGGGACCGGCGTCAGGGGCGCGACGGGCGATGACCTCCGTGGCGTGTTCGATCAGATCCGGTTCGAGGATCCAGCGGATGCCCGTGCCGGTCTCGATGAGGAAGCCGGAGTAGACCGCGAGGAAGACACGTGCCGCCTCGGTGTCGGTCTCGAGGCCGGCCTGTGCCTGCTCGGTGAGCTGGCCGACCATGTCGAGCAGGCTGGTGAGGTGACTCTGCTGAAGGTGGCTCACGTTGGCCCCCGCCCGTGCCCGTACTCGGGTTCGAACCGCAGTATCAGCAGTATGCCCACGCGTGGGGCGTCGGGGAACGTGTGAAGGGCACGCCGGTGCCGACGCGCCCTTCACACCCCGCTCGTACGCCGCGCGCTCAGGCGGCCACCGGCACCCGGGTCTCGTCCGCCGCCGCGGCGCCCGCGCCGCCGTCACCGGCCGGGTCCGCCGTCCGGCGCGCGCCCTTCAGGAGGACGACCACGACGGTCGACACGCAGACGCCCGCCGCGACGGCGACCAGGTACAGCAGCGGCTGCCCGATCAGCGGGACCACGAAGACACCGCCGTGCGGGGCGCGCAGGGTGCAGCCGAAGGCCATCGACAGGGCGCCGGTGACCGCGCCGCCCGCCATCGACGCGGGGATGACGCGCAGCGGGTCGGCGGCCGCGAACGGAATCGCGCCCTCCGTGATGAAGGAGGCGCCGAGGAACCAGGCCGCCTTGCCGTTCTCGCGCTCGGTCCTGGTGAAAAGCCGTCCCCGTACGGTGGTCGCGAGAGCCATGGCCAGCGGCGGGACCATGCCCGCCGCCATCACCGCGGCCATGACCTTCAGGGAGCCGTCCGTCGGGTGGGTGAGGCCGCCGATCGCGAAGGCGTACGCGACCTTGTTGAGCGGGCCGCCGAGGTCGAAGCACATCATCAGGCCGAGGATGACGCCGAGAATGATCGCGTTGGCGCCGCTCAGGCCCTCCAGCCAGTCCGTCAGCGCGCTCTGCAGGGAGGCGATGGGCTTGCCGACGACGAGGAACATCAGGAAGCCGACGACCGCCGCGGAGATCAGGGGGATCACCACGACCGGCATGATGCCGCGCAGGACGGGCGGGATGCGGACCCGTTGGATGCCGAGGACCACCGCGCCCGCGAGCAGGCCCGCGGCCAGGCCGCCGAGGAAGCCCGCGTCGATGGTGACGGCGACCGAGCCGCCCACGAAGCCGGGGACCAGGCCGGGGCGGTCCGCCATGCCATACGCGATGTAGCCCGCGAGGACCGGGACCAGGAAGGCGAACGCCAGGCCGCCGACCTGGAAGAGGAGGGCCGCCCAGCTGGTGTGGTCGGTCCAGATGAAGTGGTCCGCCACGGACGGGGCCTTGTCGATCTTCCAGCCGCCGATGGCGAAGCCGAGGGCTATGAGGAGGCCGCCGGCCGCCACGAAGGGGACCATGTAGCTGACGCCGGACATCAGCCACTTGCGGAGCTTGGTGCCGTAGCTGTCGCCGGTGTCGCCCGCGTTGTCGACCGGCGTCGAGCCCGCCGGGGCCGGGGCCGTGATCTCGCCCCGGGCCGCCTTCTCCCTTGCCTCCGCGAGGAGTTCCGCCGGGCGGTTGATGGCTGCCTTTACGCCTACGTCGACGGTGGGCTTGCCCGCGAAGCGGGGCTTGTCCCTTACGGGGACGTCGTGGGCGAAGACGACTGCGTCTGCGGCTGCGATGGCCTCTGCGGTGAGGGGGGTGAAGCCTGCGGAGCCCTGGGTTTCGACGGTGAGCTCTATGCCCTCGGCGCGGGCGGCGTTTTCCAGGGACTCTGCTGCCATGTACGTGTGGGCTATGCCCGTTGGGCAGGAGGTTACGGCGACGATTCTGAACGTTGGGGTGGTCTGTTCTGCGTTGGACTCCGGTGCACCGGAACCGGGGGCTGTGCCCACCCGTTCCGCCCCAGCGGAACTGATGCCCACAGCGGTAGGGGTAGGAGTCGCGGCGCCCCCTGCGTCACCGGCCGCGGCGGTCGGTGGAGTGGGTGCGGCGCCATCCGCGCTGCTGACCGTGGCGGGCGTGGAGGTGGGTTGCTCGCCTCGGATCAGGGCCGCTGCCGACCCCGCGTCCCGGGCCTCGCGCAGTGCCGTCGTGAACTCCGTGTTCATCAGCTGGCGGGCCAATGACGACAAGATCGTCAGGTGGGCGTCGTCCGCGCCCGCGGGGGCCGCGATGAGGAAGATGAGGTCGGCGGGGCCGTCGGGGGCGCCGAAGTCGATGCCTGTGGCCGAGCGGCCGAAGGCCAGGGTGGGCTCCGTGACGTGGGCGCTGCGGCAGTGCGGGATGCCGATGCCGCCGTCGAGGCCCGTCGGCATCTGGGCCTCGCGGGCCGCCACGTCGGCGAGGAAGCCGTCGAGGTCGGTCACACGGCCGAGGGTCACCATGCGGGTGGCGAGGGCGCGGGCCGCCGCCTCCTTGGTGTCGGCGGACCGGTCGAGTTCGAGGTCGACCAGGTCCGCGGTGATCATTTCGCTGCTCATCGCGGGCTCCTTCGCACGCGTATCCCTCGGGGGCGGGGATGAGGGCGGGGGTGGGGAC
>NZ_JNXT01000043.1 GCF_000716675.1 Streptomyces alboflavus | reverse complement strand
GGGGCCGGATGGCCGGAAGCCGGGGGCGGGGTGGGGCGGGGTGGGGGGAGCGAAGAGGGGGCGGAGCGAGGGGATGCGTGGGAGGGCCGGGGTCGAAGCCGCCCCGGAACCAGGAGGGAAGGGAGGTGTCCGGCGGTCGCGCTAGCCCGGCGCGCCCAGCTCCGCCCAGACCGTCTTGCCCGTGGACCCGGGCGTCCGCACGACGCCCCAGTCGAGGCACAGCCGCTGCACGATGAACATCCCGTGCCCGCCGGGCCGTCCCGCGCGGTGCGGGGTGCGGGGCGCCGGCTGGCCCGCGCCGCGGTCGGAGACCTCGACGCGCAGAACCTTGCCGTCGCAGGAGAGCCACAGCTCCTCGGGGCCCTCCGCGTGCAGGCACGCGTTGGTGACCAGCTCGGAGACGACGAGCAGCACGTCCTCGGCGGCGGCGCGGCGGTCGGCACCCGCCGCGGGCAGCCAGCCCCAGGCGTGCAGCGCCTCCCGGGTGAAGTCGCGCGAGAGCGGCACGACACCGCTCGCCCCGTTCAGGCTCAGCCTGCGGACCTGGCGGCCCCCGGACTCCGGGGTGGCCGCGGGAGCGGGAGCATCCGCGACGGCGGCCTCCGACTCCGGGCCGCGGTCGCCCGGCGAGTAAGGCCGGGTGGTGCTCATCAGCACTTCACCTCACCGACAAGAGGACTGGACAAGGGAGGAAGTGCGACGACCGGCGGACCCCCGCCCGCCCGGCTGCCTTCCCGGCCGCTTGCCGTTCTGACTTTGACTTGATGAATGACTTGATGGATGTGGACGACGGACTCAGGGTGTCTCCTGCCCTGCCGAACCGCCCGGACACCCATGGATTCTGCACGAACCGTGTGACACTGGTAACGCAACGATCACACAGCGACAACTGACGCGTAACTCTTTGCGCCATACGCGAGAATCACCCCGACTCAGTCGGCCAGCGCCGCTTCGAGCGTCTCGTGGACGGTGAAGACGGCGTCGGCTCCCGTGATCTCGAACACCCGGGCCACCACCGGCAGCATCCCCGCCAGATGGACCCCACCCCCCACGGCCTCGGCCTTGAGCCGGGCGCCGAGAAGCACGTTCAGTCCCGTCGAGTCACAGAATTCGAGTCGTGAGCAGTCGACCACGAGGCGCTTGAAGCCGTCGTCGACACAGGCCTCAAGCGGCTCGCGCAACAAATCGGCGGTGTGGTGATCCAACTCACCCGCCGGGGTCACGACGGCGCTGCGGCCCTCATTCCGGACTTCGACCAGAAGCCGGCCCCTGTGTGCACTGCCGACCGTCCCGCGGTCCATGCCGTCACTCTCTTCCCGACCGTCGTGGGCTGTTTACCGCGCGCGATGACGCGCGATGACGCCCTTGAACATTACGCCTTCCCTACGGTCCCGGGTAGCCGAACAACCCCCCGAATTCGGACATTTCGCTACAGAACGCACTTGCGACTCCGGCGCGGAAGCGGGTAGGGGTAGAAGAGACACCAATCGACACGGACGGCCATGGAGGCGCCGCACACCGCAGTGCACGTAGTGGCATCGGCAGCCATATGCCGAGAACGATGGAGGAGACCATGTCACCCCGGCTCGACGAATCGCGCACTGACCAGGCGACGTCGACACCCCCGCCGAACCGTACCGACACCCGCACCGCGGGCATCTCGGGCCCCGCCGCCGAGGGCGCACGGGCCGCGACGGCAGAGCGCCCGCTCGCCGGCACCGCGGCCACCCCTGACACCGCCGAGCGGCCCGAGGGCGTCGGCGAGAGCCTTTCCGGGCTCCCCGAGATCCCCCCGTACGACGAAGTGGCGCCACTGGACGCCCGCGCGCTGTCCAAGACCCTCTTCGAGCGGCTCGAGTCCCTCGAGGAAGGCACGCACGAGTACGCGTACGTACGCAACACCCTCGTCGAACTGAACCTCGCCCTGGTGAAGTTCGCCGCCTCCCGGTTCCGCTCCCGCAGCGAGCCGATGGAGGACATCATCCAGGTCGGCACCATCGGCCTGATCAAGGCGATCGACCGCTTCGAGCTCAGCCGCGGCGTCGAGTTCCCCACGTTCGCGATGCCGACGATCGTCGGCGAGATCAAGCGTTTCTTCCGCGACACGTCGTGGTCGGTGCGCGTCCCGCGCCGGCTCCAGGAGCTCCGCCTCGACCTCGCCAAGGCGGGCGACGAACTCGCCCAGAAGTTCGACCGCGCGCCGACAGTGGCCGAACTCGCCGAGCGCCTCGGCATCTCGAACGAAGAGGTCGTCGAGGGCATGGCGGCGTCCAACGCCTACACCGCCAGCTCGCTGGACGCCCAGCCGGAGGAGGACGACTCCGAGGGCGCCCTCGCCGACCGCATCGGCTACGAGGACCACGGCCTCGAAGGCATCGAGTACGTCGAGTCGTTGAAGCCGCTGATCGCCGAACTCCCGCCCCGGGACCGGAAGATCCTCTCCCTGCGCTTCGTCGCCAACATGACGCAGTCGGAGATCGGCGAGGAACTCGGCATCTCGCAGATGCATGTGTCGCGACTCCTTTCGCGCACACTCGTGAAGCTCCGCAAGGGGCTGACGCTGGAGGAGTGAGCGCACGCCGCTTCCGCCGTCCCCGATCGCCGGACGGGCTCAGTGAGTCGAGCCCGTCCGGCGATCGTCTTTTCTCACCCTCCCCCGCCCCTGCCGCCCCCGCTGTCCGCACTGTCCGCACTGTCACCGTGTGACGCGTACGCGCGCAGGAAGACGTCCACGGCCGCTTCCGCGGTGGCGCGCAGCTCGGCGGCCGGGACGCGGCGCGTGCCCAGCCGGGAACGGGACTCCAGCGGCCCGGTGAGCAGGGCGAAGAAGTGCTCGGCTGCCAGCTCCGGATCGCACGGGCGCAGCCGCCCTGCCAGCGAGAGGCGGGCAAGCCGGTCGGCGAGCGCCGCGGCCGGGCGCTGCGCGACGCGATCCTGGACGCTCTCGGCCAGGTCCGGGAACTGCGCCACCTGCGCGTACGCCAACCGCCGCAGCGCGCGGGCCCGTTCACCGCACCAGCTGCCCGCGAGCCGCTGCGCCAGGTCCGTCAGCGCGTCCCGCGGGTCCTCGTCCCGCGGCCGGTCGCGCAGCTGCTCGACCGCCGCGAGGACCTCCGCAAGGAGCGCGTCGGCCTCGGCCTCGACGGCATGGCGGAAGAGGGACTCCTTGTCGTTCAGGTGGTTGTAGACGGTCGGCTTGGCGACCCCCGCCTCCTCCGCGATCTCCTGGACGCACGCCTGCGCGTACCCGCGCCGCGAGAAGACGGCGAACGCGGCGCGGAGGATCGCCTCCCTCTTGTCGACGCGCCCCCGCGGGGCGCCCTTGGGCTTGCCGGACCCACGGGACCCACCGGGCCCGTCGCCGGGACTGCTTGACGCAACTGAACTCACGAGTTCATTCTAGTGAACGCCCGAGCTACCAGTCGGGCAAACTTTCTGAACCAGTGAGTTCATTTCAGTGAGTTCATTTCAGTGAGCCGTCCGTGAGTCCGTCCAGTGAGTTCGCCCAGAGGGAGTGGAAGCCCGTGATCGTCCACATGCTGCGATTCGCCTTCAAGGAAGGCACGACCGAGGAGCAGAAGGCCCGCGTGCTCACGCTGATGCGGCGCACGGCGTCCGTCGAATCGGTCTCCTTCGGCACGGTCGGCCAGGCCCTCGGCGACCCCGCCGACGGCTTCACGCACGCCTACTGCGTGGGCATCGAGGATCTGCCGGCCCTGGAGCGGTACATGTACGACCCGGTCCACCTCGCGGGAGACCTGGAGATCATTCCCCATCTGGCCAGGATCGCCGTCGGCCCCGACCTCTCCGACGACATGGACCCGGCGCTGGCCGGCCGGCTCATGGCGATGCACGAGGAGAAGGCCGCCCGCCATCCCGAGTGGGCGGCCAGGATCGGACCGCTCGTCACGTTCGCCTGAGGTCCGTCAGCGCACGCGTACGCCCCGCTGCCACACCCGCGAGACCAGCGGAACCCCCGGCCGGTACGCCAGGTGGACGTGGCTCGGCGCGTCCAGGAGGGCCAGGTCGGCGCGGGCGCCGGGGGTGAGGCGGCCCACGTCCGTGCGGCGCAGGGCCGCGGCGCCGCCCGCCGTGGCCGCCCACAGCGCCTCGTCCGGGGTCATCCCCATGTCCCGTACGGCGAGGGCGATGCAGAAGGGGACCGAGGACGTGAAGGACGAGCCCGGGTTGCAGTCCGTGGAGAGGGCCACCGTGGCGCCCGCGTCGAGGAGGCGGCGGGCGTCGGGCCACTCTGCGCGGGTGGAGAACTCGGCGCCGGGCAGGAGGGTGGCGACCGTGCCGCTGTTCGCGAGGGCGTCCACGTCGGCGTCGGTGAGGTGCGTGCAGTGGTCGGCGCTCGCCGCGTCCAGCTCCACGGCGAGCTGGACGCCGGGGCCGTAGGAGAGCTGGTTGGCGTGCACGCGCGGGTGCAGGCCCTTCGCCTTGCCCGCCGTCAGGATCGCCCGCGCCTGGTCGCCGTCGAACGCGCCCTTCTCGCAGAACACGTCCACCCAACGGGCGTGCGGCGCGCACGCGTCCAGCATCTCGCCCGTCACCAGGGCCACGTACGCCGCCGGGTCGTCCGCGAGGTCCGGGGACACGATGTGGGCGCCCAGGAACGTGACCTCGTCCGTGTGGCGGGCCGCGATGCGCAGGGCGCGGGACTCGTCCTCGGTCGTCAGGCCGTAGCCCGACTTCGTCTCGAACGTCGTCGTGCCCTGGAGCAGGGCCTCGCGGAGGTAGTGGGTGACGTTCGCCTCCAGCTCCGCGTCGGTGGCCGCGCGGGTCGCGGCGACCGTCGTGCGGATGCCGCCCGCCTCGTACGGGCGGCCCTCCATGCGGGCGTTGAACTCCTTGGTGCGGTCGCCCGCGAAGAGGAGGTGGGAGTGGGAGTCGACGAAGCCGGGGATGGCCGCGCGGCCCTCGGCGTCGTACGTCTCGTCCGCCTGCGGGGCCTTGGCGGCCGGGCCCACCCAGGCGACGGTCTCGCCCTCCAGGACGAGGGCGGCGTCCTCGACGAGGCCGAGGGGGCCCTCGCCGAGGGCGGGGTCGTTGGTGACGAGGGTGGGGATGTTGGTGAGGAGGGTGGTGGGAGTGGTGGTGGCTGTCATGGTCCTGTCCGGGGAGGGGGTGGGTGCGGGATGGGTGCCTTGCCGGGGGCTCCCCAATCCCACCCCTTCCCGAAACCGGGGGCGCTGCCCCCGGGCCCCCGGGGGTGGGTGTCCCGTGCGGGTGGGACAGCTCCCGCCGAATCGCCGCTCCGCGGCTCGTCCTCAAGCGCCGGACGGGCTAAGACGTTGCCGGGGCGGGCTGGGAATGTGCCGGTGAGTATCAGCCCGTCCGGCGTTTGAGGACGAGGCGCGGAGCGCCGATTCGAGGGAGGACTGTCCCACCCGCCACGGGACACCCACCCCCGGGGTCCAGGGGCGCAGCCCCCCACGCGGCGGAGCCGCAAAGTGTCACAGCCGGAGAAGGGGCGGGACTGGGGCGCCCCGCGAAGGTCAGTGCAGCGCTCCCACCGCCTCCGCCAGCGCCGACGGCACGTCCGGGATCAAGGTGTGCGTGCCGTCGCGGACGACGTGGCGGCCGCCGACGACGGTGTGCCGGACGTCCACCGCGGAGGCCGCGAACACCGCCACCTCCGCCGCGAGCCGCGGCACGGCCCCGGCGGTCCGGACGGAGTCGAGGGCGACGGTGGTGAAGTCGGCGAGGGCGCCGGGTTCGAGGGAACCGGCGTCGGCCCAGCCGAGGGCGGCGTGCCCGTCGGCGGAGGCGGCCCGCAGGAGGGCGGCGGCGGTCCAGTGCCCGCGGGTGCGGGAGCGGAGGCGTTCGTTCAGCTCCATGGCCCGCGCCTCTTCGAAGAGGTCGATGACGGCGTGGCTGTCGCTGCCGAGGGAGAGGGTGCTGCCGGCGCGCTGGAGGGCGGGCGCGGGCCCGATGCCGTCGGCGAGGTCCCGCTCGGTGGTCGGGCACATGCAGGTGCCGGTGCCGGACCCGCCGACGAGGGCGATGTCGGCGTCGGTGAGGTGGGTGTTGTGGACACCCGTGGTGCGGGGACCCAGCACCCCGTGGTCGGCGAGGAGCTGCGTCGGCGTACGGCCGTGCACGGCGAGGCAGGCGTCGTTCTCGGCGGTCTGCTCGGAGAGGTGGACGTGCAGGGGCGCCCCGCGCGCGGCGGCCCACTCGGCGACGGTCCCCAACTGCCGCGCGGGCACGGCCCGTACGGAGTGGATGGCGGCGCCGAGGCGCACGTGCTCCCGGTCGCCCTCCTTCAGGAGGGACACCCGCTCGGCCCAGGCCTCGGCCGTGCCGTCGGAGAAGCGCAGCTGGTGGCGGTTGGGAGGCTCGCCCTCCGCGGCGCTGCGCAGGCCCGCGGCGACGTACGCCGTGTCGAGGAGCGTGATGCGGATGCCCGCGTCGGCCGCCGCCGCGATCAGCGCCTCGCCCATCGCGTTCGGGTCGGCGTACCGCGTGCCGCCGGGCGCGTGGTGGAGGTAGTGGAACTCGCCGACGGCCGTGACCCCGGCGAGCGCCATCTCCGCGTAGACGCCCCGCGCGAGGGCGTGGTACGTCTCCGGGGTGAGCCGGTCGGCCACGGAGTACATGACCTCGCGCCACGTCCAGAACGTGCCGCTGCCCACCTGGACGGTGGAGCGCAGCGCGCGGTGGAAGGCGTGCGAGTGGGCGTTGGCGAGGCCGGGCAGGGTCAGGCCGCGCAGGACGGTCGCGCCGGGCGGCGGGGCCGCGACGCCCGTGCGGACGGCGGCGATCCTGCCGTCCGCGTCGACGTCGAGCGCCACGCCGGGCTCGACGCCGGGGTCCAGCCAGGCGTGCTCGGCCCAGTAGGTGTGCGTCAGCGGCACGCGAGACCCTCCAGTACGTCGGCCAGTGCGCGCACCCCGGCCAGGCAGTCGTCCTCGGCCGCGTACTCGGCGGGCGAGTGCGAGACACCCGTGGGGTTGCGCACGAACAGCATGGCGGTCGGGATCGACTCCGACAGGATGCCCGCGTCGTGTCCCGCGCCGGTGCCGAGGACGGGGATGTCCCGGCCCTGGCCGGTGTGCTCGCGCAGGATCGTGCCCAGCTCGTCGCGCAGGGCGTGCTCGAACTCCACGACCGGCGTGAAGGACTCCCTCACGACGTCCAGGTCGATGCCGTGCCGGTCCGCGTACTCGCGGGCCGCCTTCTCGATCGCCGTGACGACGGTGTCCAGGGTGTCCTGGTCGGCGGCGCGCGAGTCCAGCCAGCCGCGGACCAGGGACGGGATGGCGTTGACGCCGTTCGGCTCGACCGCGATCTTGCCGAAGGTGGCGACCGCGCCCGCAAGATCGGCCTCGCGGCGGGCCGCGAGCACCGTCTCCGCGTACGACAGCATCGGGTCCCTGCGGTCCACCAGGCGGGTGGTGCCCGCGTGGTTGGCCTCGCCGCGGAAGTCGAAGCGCCAGCGGCCGTGCGGCCAGATGGCGCTGGCGATGCCGACGGCGTCGCCGGACAGGTCCAGGGCTCTGCCCTGTTCCACGTGCAGCTCCACGAACGCGCCGATCCGGGCGAGGCGTTCGGGGTCCGCGCCGATCGTCGACGGGTCGTAGCCCGCCGCCTCCATCGCCTCCGGGAGGCTGACGCCGTCCGCGTCGCGCAGCTCGTACGCCGCCTCGCGGGTCAGCTTGCCCGCGGTGAGGCGGGAGCCGACGCAGGCCAGGCCGAAGCGGGCGCCCTCCTCGTCGCCGAAGTTGGTGATGGCGAGGGGCTTGGTGAACGTCGCTCCCCTGGCGCGGAGTTCGTCGAGTGCGGCGAAGGACGACACGACGCCGAGGGGGCCGTCGAAGGCGCCGCCGTCGGGGACGGAGTCCAGGTGGGAGCCGGTGACCACGGCGTCGCCCGCCGTCGGGTCGCCCAGCCACGCCCACTGGTTGCCGTTGCGGTCCGTCTCGTAGGTGAGGCCTCGGGTTTCTGCCTGTTCCTGGAACCAGGTGCGGCAGTCGGCGTCGGCGCCTGTCCAGGCGGAGCGCCTGTAGCCGTGGGAGTCGGGGTCGCGGCCGATGGGGGCGAGGTCGGCCCACATCTGGTGGAAGGTGGGCCCTGCCGGGGGCTCCCCAATCCCGCCCCTTCCCGAAACTGGGGGCTCCGCCCCCAGACCCCCGGTATCGGCGCTCCGCGCCTCGTCCTCAATCGCCGGACGGGCTGGAAAATCCAGCCCCTCCGGCGTTTGAGGAGCGGGGTCTGGGGCGGAGCCCCAGGAAGGGCGGGCGGGCGGGGAATCAGCCCGTCCGGCGCTTGAGGACGAGGCCGCAGGCCGGTCGGCGGTCACTCGCCCTCCCGCATGGGAACGCGTACGCCCCGCTCGTCCGCCACGGCCTCGGCGGAGTCGTACCCGGCGTCGACGTGCCGGATGACCCCCATCCCGGGGTCGTTCGTCAGGACGCGCCGCACCTTCTCGCCCGCGAGCTTCGTGCCGTCGGCCACGGACACCTGGCCCGCGTGGATCGAGCGGCCCATGCCGACGCCGCCGCCGTGGTGGAGGGACACCCAGGAGGCGCCGGACGCGACGTTGACCATGGCGTTGAGGAGGGGCCAGTCGGCGATGGCGTCGGAGCCGTCGAGCATGGCCTCGGTCTCGCGGTACGGGGAGGCGACGGAGCCGCAGTCGAGGTGGTCGCGGCCGATGGCGAGGGGGGCCTGGAGCTCGCCGGAGGCGACCATGTCGTTGAAGCGCTCGCCGGCCTTGTCCCGCTCGCCGTAGCCGAGCCAGCAGATGCGGGCGGGCAGGCCCTGGAAGTGGACGCGCTCACCGGCCATCTTGATCCAGCGGTGCAGGGACTCGTTCTCCGGGAAGAGGTCGAGGATCGCCTTGTCCGTCTTGTGGATGTCGGAGGCCTCGCCGGAGAGGGCCGCCCAGCGGAAGGGGCCCTTGCCCTCGCAGAAGAGCGGGCGGATGTAGGCGGGTACGAAGCCGGGGAACGCGAACGCCCGGTCGTAGCCGGCGAGTTGTGCCTCGCCGCGGATGGAGTTGCCGTAGTCGAAGACCTCGGCGCCCGCGTCCATGAAGCCGACCATGGCTTCGACGTGCTTGGCCATGGACTCGCGGGCGCGCTGCGTGAAGCCCGCCGGGTCCTTCTCGGCCGCCGTCGCCATGTCGTCGAAGTCGACGCCCGAGGGCAGGTACGCCAGCGGGTCGTGGGCGGAGGTCTGGTCCGTCACGATGTCGACGGGGGCGCCCTCGGCGAGCATCCGCGGGAGCAGGTCGGCGGCGTTGCCGAGGAGGCCGATGGAGAGCGGGCGGCGGGCGTCGCGGGCCTCGACGGCGAGCTGGAGGGCGTGCTCCAGGGAGTCGGCCTTCACGTCCAGGTACTTGTGCTCGATGCGGCGCTCGATGGCGCGCGGGTCGACGTCGATACAGATCGCGACGCCGTCGTTCATCGTGACGGCGAGGGGCTGGGCGCCGCCCATGCCGCCGAGCCCGGCGGTGAGGGTGATCGTCCCGGCCAGCGTGCCGTTGAACTTCTTGGCGGCGACGGCGGCGAACGTCTCGTACGTGCCCTGGAGGATGCCCTGCGTACCGATGTAGATCCAGGAACCGGCCGTCATCTGGCCGTACATGGTGAGGCCGAGCGCCTCAAGGCGACGGAACTCCTCCCAGTTCGCCCAGTCGCCGACCAGGTTGGAGTTGGCGATGAGCACGCGCGGCGCCCACTCGTGGGTCTGCATGACGCCGACGGGGCGGCCGGACTGGACGAGCATCGTCTCGTCCTGCTTGAGGGTCTTCAGGGTGCGCACCATGGCGTCGAAGGAGCGCCAGTCGCGGGCCGCCTTGCCGGTGCCGCCGTAGACGACGAGCTTGTCGGGGTGCTCGGCGACCTCGGGGTCGAGGTTGTTCTGGAGCATCCGGAGGGCGGCCTCCTGCTGCCATCCCAGGGCGCTCAGCTCGGTTCCACGCGGCGCTCGAACGGGGCGGGGTCCTGACATGGCGGTGCCTCCTCGATGCTGTGACGTTGATATTCACATCCTGGGGTCGTGAATAGACCTAGTCAATAGCGCAGCGGGGCAGCGGGGGCGGCGCACGGGTGATTGTCTGGATCACATGGGCCTCGACGACAGGGCCGACCGGCGGTCGGACGAAGACGAAACCGATCAGTTCACGCGCGTCCTCGGGCAGGCCCCGCCGCACGGGGCTGCCGCCGCCGACCGCCGCGACCACGCGATCCGCGCCGCCGTCGAGCAGGGCGTCGTCGGCCCGGACGCCCCGCTCGCCGGGCTCCTCGACGTCGCCGGGATCCGCGCGGGCGCCGCCGCCCTGCGCGCCGCGTTCGCCGAGGTCGCCGCGCCCGGCACCCGCGTCCTGCACGCCTTCGCCGTGAAGGCGACCCCCCTCGTCCCGGTCCTGCGCCTCCTGCACGACGCCGGGATCGGCGCCGAGGTGGCGAGCCCCGGCGAGCTGGCCCTGGCCCGCGCCGCCGGGATACCGCCCGCGCACACCGTCCTCGACTCCCCCGCCAAGACCCCGGCGGAACTGCGCGAGGCCCTCGCCCTCGGCATCGCCGTCAACGCCGACAACCCGCAGGAACTGGCCCGCGTCGACGCCCTCGTCCAGTCCGCGCCCACGCGGTCGCCCGTCGGGATCCGGGTGAACCCGCAGGTCGGCGGCGGCGCGATCGAGGCGCTCTCCACGGCGACCGCCACCTCCAAGTTCGGGGTGCCGCTGCGCGACGAGGGCGCCCGGGAGTGGGTCGTACGCGCGTATCTGGACCGGCCCTGGCTGACCCGGCTGCACACGCACTCCGGGTCGCAGGGCGTGCCCCTGGAGCTGATGACCGCCGGTGTCGCGGCCGCGTACGCGCTCGCCGAGGAGATCAACGCGCGCGCCGGCCGCCGCCAGATCGACACCCTCGACATCGGCGGCGGCCTGCCCGTCAACTTCGCGTCGGACGAGCAGACACCGACGTTCGCCCAGTACGCGCGGCTCCTCAAGCGCGAGGTGCCCGGGCTGCTCGACGGGCGCTACGGCCTGGTCACCGAGTTCGGGCGCTCGCTGCTCGCCAAGCACGGGACGTTGCTCGCGCGGGTGGAGTACGTGAAGTCGGCGGGCGGGCGCACCGTCGCGCTGACGCACGCGGGCGTGCAGGTGGCGACGCGCACGGTGTACGCACCCGAGTCGTGGCCGCTCCGGATCGCCGCGTACGACGCGAAGGGGCGCCCCAAGTCCGGTCCCGGCACCGGTCAGGACGTCGCGGGCCCGGCCTGCTTCGCGGGCGACCTGCTCGCCAGGGACCGGGAGCTGCCGCCGCTGGAGCAGGGCGACCACGTGGCGGTGCTCGACACCGGCGCGTACTACTTCGCCCACCACTACTCGTACAACAGCCTCGCCAGGCCCGCGATCCACGGCTTCGCGGCGGGTCCGCGGGAGGAGGGCGGGGGCGTGCGGTTCTCGGTGGTGCGCGCGCAGCAGCGGGTCGAGGAGATCGTCGCCGAGTCGGGCGGCGGGGCGCGGGACGCGTTGCGCGGGCTCTGAGGCGCGGGCCCCGGAAGAGGCCCGGGGCCTCAGAAGCGGTGGACGCCGAGGTCGCGCACCGTGGCGGCGAGCGCGCGGACGAGGTCGTTCTCGGCCTCGGTGCGCCAGACCAGGGCGAAGGTCATGGTCGTCAGGTCCGGCACGGGCAGCCAGCGGATGTGCGACAGGCCCCAGTACCGGGTGACATGGCCGGGGAAGCTGTGGATGATCTCGCCCATGCCGACCATGCCGATCAGCTCGTCGGCGTTGTCCGCGACCGCCACGCGCTCGATCGCCCGGCCCCGCGGGGTGTGGAAGGGCAGATAGCTGTCCTCCCAGTAGTCCGGCAGGGCGAGGGCGGTGCTGTGCGGGAAGTCGGCGAACAGCTCCAGGGGCACGGAGTCCCGCCCCGCGAGGGGATGGTCGGCGGCCACGGCGAGGATCCGGGAGTCGGTGCACAGGGACGGCCCGACGGTGAAGTCCGGCTCCTCCACCGGCAGCCAGGCCACCATGACGTCCATGGCACCGCCGCGCAGCTGGCCGAACACGTCGGTGAAGGTGGTCTGGCGGATCTGGAGTCCCCACTGCGGGTGCCGTGCGCGGAACTCCTTCCAGTAGGGGTGCAGGTCGACGAGGTTGAAGGGCAGCATGCCGACGCGGAGCTGCGCGGTGACCCCGCGGGCGGCAAGGCGGGCGCGCTCCAGGGACTGGTGCAGGCCCGCGTAGACCGGCTGCAGGTCGTCGCGGAACTGGCGGCCGACCTCCGTGAGGCACACCGTGCGGCTGGTGCGGGTGAACAACTCGGCGCCGATGCGCCGCTCCTGCTTCTTGATGGCCTGGCTGACCCGCGCCTGGGACACGTGCAGCCGCTGCGCGGTCCGGCCGAAGTGCAGCTCCTCGGCGAGGACCAGGAAGATCTCGATGTCCCGCAGTTCCACCGGCCCCCCAGCCGTCCGGCGATAACCCAGTGGTTATCGGACGTCGCGAAAACTCGCCTTGATCATATGTGCGGGCCGCACGAGGGTTGAGGGCATGCGAGTACGCGTACACATCCCCCTGTACCGGCCATGAGCGAGGCCGACGACGCCATCGATCTGACCGCGTTGTACGCGATGCACGGCGCCCTGCGCCGGGAGCTGGCCCAGCTGGACCGGGTCACCGCCACCGCCGGACACGACCCCCGGCAGGTCCTCGCCACCGCCGCCGGATGGCAGCTCCTGAAGAAGGCGCTGCGCGCCCACCAGTCGGCGGAGGACGACGCGCTGTGGCCGCCGCTGCGCCACCGCCTCGCCGGACGCCCGAAGGACCTCGCGGTGCTCGCGGTGATGGAGGCCGAACACGCCGCCATCGCCCCGGTGGTCGAGGCCATCGACGCGGCGTTGGCCGACCCGGGAGCCGACGCGCTGCGCCTCGGCCTGCTGACCGACGCGCTGACCAGCGGTGTCGCCGGGCACCTCGACCACGAGGAGGACACCGTCCTGCCGCTGGCCCGGCGGGTGTTGACGGCCGAGCAGGGGGAGCACTTCGGCCGGGTCCAGGCCCGGCGGATCGGCCCGGACGCGCCCTTGCTGCTGCCGTGGCTGCTCGACGGCGCCGACGAGCCGACGGTGCGGCGGCTCCTCGCTCCGCTGCCCGCGTCCACGTGCGCCGCGTACGTCGCCCGGTGGGCCCCCGCGTACGCCCTCCTGGACCGCTGGAGCGCGGGCACCGCGAGCTGACACGACGCGCACGCCTTGACGGACCTGATCGACCCGTCCGGCCCGAAGGCCCGGACCGACCCGACCGCCTGCACCACGCCGACCACAGGAGTCACCGCCTTGTCCGAGCCCGCCCTGTCCGAGCCCGCCCTGCCCCGAACGCTCCCGCACGTCACGGACGCCGACGCCGACGCCTGGCACCGGGTCGTCGCCGCCTCCATGACCCATGACCTACCAGGCGCGCTGCCACCAGGACCCGAGCAGATCCGCGCCCGGCTCACCAAGCCCGCCCTGGACAGCCACCGGCTGACCTGGCTGGCCGCCGGTCCTGACGGCGTGCCCGTCGGCGTCGCGGGCCTGCGCCTCTTCGGCTCCGCCGGACGCGACCACCTGGCCGAGCTCGAACTCCACGTGGACCCCGCGCACCGGCGCCTCGGCACCGGCTCCCGCCTCCTCGCGGCGGCCGTGGCGGCCTGCCGCGCCGAGGGCCGCCGCAGCCTGATCACCGAGGCCGCCGCCGACGGGCCCGGCCAGGCCTTCGCCGAACAGCGGGGCTTCCGAGGGGCGTTGACCCTGGACCACCTCCTGCTGCGCCTCGACGAGGTGGCCGCCGCCGACCTCGCGAAGGCCGCCGACGCCGAGCACCCCGGCTACCGCCTCACCGGCTGGACCGGCGCCGTCCCCGACGGCCTCGCCGACGCCTTCGCCGCGGCCAAGAACGCGATGAACGACATGCCCATGGGCGACCTGGACTACGGCAGCGTGGCGTGGGACGCCGACCGCGTGCGCGCCATGGCCAAGGTGGTGGCCGACCGCGGTGACACGCTCCTGACGATCGCCGCCGTCCACGACGACGGCACCATGGCGGGCTACACCGAGATCCTGATCCCCCAGGGCGCGCCGCCCCGGGTCCAGCAGTACGACACGGCGGTCGTGCCCGGGCACCGCGGCCACGGACTGGGGTTGTGGGTCAAGGCCGCCATGGTGCGAAGGCTGCGCGCCGAGCACCCCGGCGTCGCCGAGATCGAGACGGACAACGCCGACGACAACGTCCACATGCTCGCGGTCAACCACGCCCTGGGCTTTCGCCCCTACCGGCGCACGCGCGAGTTCCAGCTCGACGTGCCCACGTCCTGACCCCGGTCCCGGCCGATCCCGTGAGCCCCGTGATGCCCGTGCTCTCCCTGCTCTGCCTGCTCCCTCTGATCCCCTTGGCCCTGGCCGTCCTCGTCACCCTCAAGGAGCCCTGATCCACGGACCCTGACCCACGGACCCTGATCCACGCACCTCTGATCCACGCACCCCTGATCCAAGAAGCCCTGATCCGGGCGGGGCCGCGGGGGGCCGTTTGCCGGGTTGTTCTCGAACTCCCGCTTCATCGGCCCCCACACCGGGAAGAAGATCCCTCCCAGCCGGAAACGGCACTCCGTCACACTCGGGGGAGGCTCCTGTGACGACGTCAGGAACCAGCGGCACCACCAACCCACCGGCAGCCGAGGATCCGGGCCTGAAACGGGTGCTCGGCCCCAAGCTGCTCATCCTCTTCGTGATCGGCGACATCCTCGGCACCGGCATCTACGCCACCACCGGCAAGGTCGCGGGAAAGGTCGGCGGCGCGCTGTGGCTGCCGTTCGCGATCGGGTTCGTCGTGGCGATCCTGACGGCGGCCTCGTACGTGGAGCTGGTGGGCAAGTACCCGAAGGCGGCCGGGGCCGCGCTCTACACCCAGAAGGCGTTCAAGGTCCCCTTCCTCACCTTCATCATCGCGTTCATGGTGATGGCGTCGGGCCTGGCGTCGGCGAGCGCGGCGGCGCGGGCCTTCAGCGGTGACTATCTGAGCGAGCTGACCGGGGACGCGCTGCCGCCGACGCTCGTGGCCATCACGTTCATCCTGGTCCTCGCGGCGCTGAACCTGCGCGGCGTCTCGGAGTCCGTGAAGACCAACGTCGTGCTGACGGTGGTCGAGCTGACCGGGCTGCTCATCATCCTCTCGATCGGCGCGTGGGCGGTGCTCAGCGGGGACGGGGAGCCCGCGAGGCTCACCGAGTTCGAGGCGGACGGCACCGGGTACGCCCTGCTGACCGGCGTGCTCGGGGCGACCGCGCTCGGCTTCTTCGCCTTCGTGGGCTTCGAGGACTCGGTGAACATGGCCGAGGAGACGAAGGACCCGACGCGCACGTTCCCCAAGGCGATCTTCATCGGGGTCGCCGTCACCGGCACGATCTACGTCCTGGTCGCGCTGGTCTCGTCGCTCCTCGTCGACTACAGGACCCTGTCGGGCTCCAGCGGGCCGCTGCTCGAAGTGGTGAAGGCCGGGGGCGTGGACTTCCCGCACAAACTCTTCGCCCTGATCGCCCTGTTCGCGGTCACCAACTCGGCCCTCATCAACATCATGATGGCCTCCCGGCTCTGCTACGGCATGGCCAACGAACGCATCCTGCCGCGCGCCATGAGCCGTGTCCTGCCCCGCCGCCGCACCCCGATCGTGGGCATCGTCTTCGTCTCGCTCCTGGCCGTCGGCCTGGTGACCACGGGCGAGATCGAGGGCCTCGGCGACACGACCGCCTTCCTGCTCCTGTGCGTGTTCGCCGTCGTCAACATCGCCGTCCTCGTCCTGCGCCGCGACCCGGTGGACCACCCGCACTTCCGCACCCCCACCGCGCTGCCGGTCCTCGGCGCGATCACGGCCCTGATCCTCGCGAGCCCCCTCGCGGACCGCCCGGCGGACGTCTACATCCGCGCCGGGGTGCTGCTCGCGATCGGCATCGGCCTGTGGGCGGTGAACAAGGTGGTGCTGCGCGTGCGCGCCGAGGACTGACCCACCGGCTACTCCACGAACAACCCGCGCTCCGCCGCCCCCACGTCGAACTCCTCAAGGCGCGCCTGCGCGTCCGGAAGGCCGTCGCACATGGCCTCAAGGAGCACCCGGCCAAGGAGCATCGGCGCGCACGCCGTGTCGAAGGCGAGCCCCGTCCCGACGGCGGCGGGCAGCAGCAGATCGCTGTGGGCGGCGACGGGCGCGAACGCGGAGTCGGCGACGGTGACCACGGTAAGACCGGTGGACCGGGCGTACTCCAACGCCTCCACGACCTCCCGGGGGTGCCGCGGCAGCGCGAAGCAGAGCAGCGCGGAGGCCCCGGCGCGCACGGCCGCGTCGATCCGGTCGGTCAGCATGGAGCCGCCCTCGTCGAGGAGGCGCACGTCGGGGTGGACCTTCGCCGCGAAGTAGGAGAAGCCGTAGGCCTGGGACGCGGCGGCCCGCAGGCCGAGGACGGGCAGCGGCCGGGAGGCGGCGAGGACACGCCCGGCCCGCTCCACCGGCGCCGGGTCGGCGAGGAGTTCGGAGAGGTGCCGCAGGTTCTCGATCTCGGCCTGCACGGCCTGCTGGTACTCGTTGAGGTCGGCCTCCGCTCCGGCCTCGGCGGGGGCGACCTCCCGCAGGTGGCGGCGGAGCGCGGGGTAGCCGTCGAAGCCGAGGGCGACGGCGAAGCGGGTCACGGACGGCTGGCTGACGCCCGCGAGTTCGGCGAGCTCGACGCTGGAGAGGAAGGGCGCGTCGGCGGCGCGCCGCACCATGCAGTGGGCGATGCGCCGTTGGGTGGGCGTCAGCCGGTGCCCCTCGAAGAGCACCTGGAGCCGCGCCGCGGGACTGTCACTCATGCCGTACCTCGTCGCTCTGTCAACGTGATCCCCTCGTCGTCGGCCGCGGCCTCGACGTCCGCGGAGTCCCCGGAGTCCCCGGATTCCCCGATGCCTCCCGTGCCCAGGTGCTCCCACAGCTCCGTGAACCGGTCGAGGAGGGCGGCCGCCGCCGTCACATCATCCGTCAGCGGGCGGTCCGCGGTGTCCTGCTCAAGGACCTCGGCGGCGAGTTCGTACGCCCGGGCCACCGGGAGCCCGGGCTCAAGGCGCAGCTCGCGCTGGCGCAACGCCCGTACGGCGGCGACCAGTTCGCACCCGACCACGAGCCGGTAGGCGCCGCACGCGCGCAGCGTCTGGCGCGCCGCGAGGGAGGCGAAGCTGGCCTGCTCCTCGACGCCCCGGGAGAGGACGGCGTGGCCGAGCGAGGCGGGGGCGGAAAACGCCCGCAGGTCGCCGAGGGCGGCGCCCGCCGCGTACTCCAGGATCATCACCCCGGACGAGGCGGGCTCCGCGTCGGCGAGGAAGGGGCGCAGGCGGGTGTACGCCGGTTCGTTGAGGGTGGAGAGGCGGGAGCTGGACAGGCGCGCCGCCTGGGTCACCGCGAGCCTGAAGTGGTCGAGGGCCAGGGCGAGTTGGGCCATGTAGAAGCCGCCGTGGTGGTAGGCGGCCAGGTCCGCGGGTGAGATCAGGGGGTTCTCGGCGGCCGCGTTGATCTCCACCGTCAGGACGTTCTCCAGGGCGTCGGCGGCGTCGTGCGCGGGCCCGTGGATCTGCGGGACGCAGCGGAATCCGTACGGGTCCTGGATCCGGCCGAGCGGCGGTGTCGGGCGGTCGGCGGCGCCGAGCAGACGGCGCATGCGCCCGGCGACGGCGTAGGAGCCGGGGTGCCGCCGCGCCTCGTGGACGGGCAGCGCGTACGCCTCGTAGGAGCCGTCGACCGCGAGCAGGGAGAGGCCCGCCACCACCTGGGTCGCGCCGAGCAGGCCGCGCAGTTCGTGCAGGGCGAGGGCGGACTGGCCGAGGGTGAGGGCGTTGCTGCTGATCAGGGCGAGCGCGTCGTTGTTGTCCAGGGGCTGGGGGCGGGGGGCGGCGCCCTGCCAGGGGTGTTCGCCGGCGAGGGCGAGGCCCATCTGGGAGAGGGCGGCGATGTCGCCGGTGCCGACGGAGCCGAACTCGTTCACCACCGGGTACGCCCCGGTCTCCAGGGCCTCGCAGAGCGCGGTCACGACGCTCGGGCGCAGTCCGGCGCCGCCCGCGAGGAGCTGGTTGGCGCGCACGGCGAGCATGGCGCGGACCTCGCGGGCGGGCAGTTCGGCGCCGATGGCGCCCGCGTGGGAGCGCAGCAGGCGCAGGCCGTGGTCAGCGGCGGCCTCGGTGGGGACGTCCTCGGTGCGGTTGGCGCCGACGCCGGTGGAGCGGCCGTACACGCGGCCCCAGGAGGCGATCCGGCGGGCCGCGTGCCAGGACTCCTCGACGCGCTTCAGGGCGTCGGTGCCCGCGACGGGCCGGGCGGCGCGGTCGGCGAGGCGGACGACGTCGGCGACGGGCAGGCCGAGCCCGTCGAGGACGACGACCGGCGCGTCGGCCGCGTCGTCCGTGATGTGAGACGGCATCACGCGCATTTCCTCCTCAAACCGGACTGCGGATCTCGCCCGTCGAGCGCTCGTCGCCAGTGATTCACGCCAGACCATTGACAACCTATTCAGGTACCGAGAACTCTGCATGACGATATACAGCCGGGCAAGCGACTCACTCAGGCAGCACGAAGACGCGGAAGCAGGGGCAGGCCATGGCAGATTCCCTGGTGGAGCGCCGCTCCATCGACGTCGTCCCCGACGCGGAGCGGCACGGCACGGCGTTCAGCCAGTTCACGCTCTGGCTCGGCGCGAACCTCCAGATCACGGCCGTGGTCACGGGAGCGCTCGCCGTCGTGTTCGGCGGGGACGTGGTGTGGCCGGTCGTCGGCCTGCTGCTCGGCAACGTCCTGGGCGGCGCGGTGATGGCACTGCACTCGGCGCAGGGCCCGAAGCTGGGGCTGCCGCAGATGATCCAGTCCCGGGCGCAGTTCGGGGTGCGCGGCGCCGTCGTGCCGCTGCTGCTCGTCATCCTCATGTACGTGGGCTTCTTCGCGAGCGGCAGCGTGCTCGCGGGGCAGGCCACGGCGGAGCTGACGCACACGGACGACACCACCGGCATCGTGCTGTTCGCGGCGGTCACGGCCGTGATGGCGGCGGTCGGCTACCGCGTGATCCACGCGCTCGGCCGGGTGGCCAGCGTGATCTGCGCGCTCGCGTTCCTCTACCTCGGCATCCGCCTCCTGGACCGCGTCGACCTCTCCGCGCTCCTCTCCGACGCCCACTTCGACCTGCCGATGTTCCTGCTCGCGGTCTCCCTGTCCGCGTCCTGGCAGCTGGCGTTCGGGCCGTACGTCGCGGACTACTCGCGCTATCTGCCGAGGACGACGTCGGGGCGGGCCACGTTCTGGTGGACGCTGTCCGGCTCGGCGCTCGGCGCGATGGGGGTCCCCCTGCTCATTAAGAGCTTGGGGGAGGTCGATGACGTTCGGGGTCCTGGTGGCGGCGAGCGCCGGCGGGGCGTTCATGGGCGACCAGGTCGAGTACGTCGTGGGGCTCGGCGGCACCGGTCTGGTCGACTACTACCTGATCTCCAAGGAGCGCTACGACATCCCGGCCCTGTCGGACCCCCGCGGCCGCTACGGCGCGTGGCGCTGGGACGCCCTCACCGTCTACGGCGTCGGCCTCCTCGCCCAGCTCCCCTTCCTCGTCACGCACTTCTACACCGGCCCGCTGGTGGACCCTCCCCCGGGCTCTGAAGGAGCAGGGGGGGACCCCCATGGCGGGCGCGGACATCTCCTGGATGGTGGGGCTCGCGGTCCCGGCGCTCCTGTACTGGGCCGTGGCGCGCCGGAACACGGCACACATCCCGGAGCGGACGCTGCACGGGACTCCGGCGCCGGTTCAAGAGCCGGTATCGCGCGCGTCATGATCTGACGCGAAATCAACAAAGCCCGAATCAAGGGCAGTTGATGCCTCGGGGGCGCTGCGTAGCCTGAACCGCCGCACGCCCCCGCCCGCACCCGGGCGGGCCGCCCCGGACCCCGAAGGACGCGTCATGCCCACCACCCCGCCCATACCCCCCGCCGTCGCCCGCAGATCCCCGGCCAACCGCCGGGCCTTCCTGACCGCGACGGCCGCCACCGTGCTCACCTCCGCCACCGCCGTGGCCTCCGCCGCGCCGGCCCCCGCCCGCCCGGCCGTGGACCGCGCCCGCCCCGGCACTGCCCAGAAGGCCCTCGCGACCCTCCTCGAAGGGAACCGGCGCTGGGCGAGGATCCGCTCGCTCCACCCGCATGAGGACCGGGCGCGGCGCCTGGAGGTCGCCCACGAGCAGCATCCGTTCGCGACGGTCCTGTCCTGCGTCGACTCCCGGGTGCCGCCGGAACTGATCTTCGACCAGGGGCTCGGCGACCTGCTGGTCATCCGCACGGCGGGCGAGGTCCTGGACGAGGCGGTGCTCGGCTCCCTCCAGTACGGGGTGGCGGAGCTGCGCATACCGCTGCTGCTCGTCCTCGGGCACGAGCGGTGCGGGGCGGTGGCGGCGACGATAGAGCAGCTGCGCACCGGCAAGCAGGTGCCGGGGCACCTCGCCCGGCTCGTCGAGGGCATCGGCCCGTCCGCGTGGGCCTGCCGGGACGAGCCCGGCGACTGGGTGGACCACACCGTGGCCGCGCACGCCCGGCGCATGCGGGACGCGCTGCGCGCGGACACCGCGTTCCGGCCCGCCACGATCGTCGCCGCCCGCTACGACCTCGACTCCGGCCTGGTGCGCGTGCTGCCCTGACCTGGGACCCCCTAGGGCCTGGCCCAGGGTCGAATGGGGGGCTACCCCCACTGTCAGGGCGGCGGACTCTGCGTACCGTATGGGCTATGGAAGCCCCACGTGACGCCGAACTCAAGAAGGAACTCGACGCCGCCTTGCACGCGCGCAAGGACCTCGGCGAAGAGTACGAGTCCGCGCTCGTCGACTCGTTCCTCGAAAAGGTCGAGAAGCGCCTCGACAGCACGATCGACCGCCAGATGCGCAGGCACCTGGCCGAGCAGCAGATGATCGTGGCCCGGGGCGCGCGCAACCCCGCGAGCGGGGTCGACTCCTGGGGCGAGCGCTTCGGCTTCGGCGTGGTCTCCCTGATCCTCGCCATCCCGCTCTCCGCGATCGGCGTGGTCAACGCGGACCTGCCCGGCCTGTTCGTGACCTGGTTCGGCATCGTGGGCGTCAACGCGGTGCACGCGGCCCGGGGGACGGGCCTGCTGTCGGCGCTCCGCCGCGGCCGCAAGTCGGAGTGGTCGGACTAGACCTGCGCGAAGACGCGGGTGGCGCGGGGACCGCCGCACCCTCCGGGCGGGCCCGGAGGACGGGACGACGGCGGTCCCCGCGAGGGACGCGGGCCGGGTCAGAACCGGGCCCCGCGTCCGGGCGCCGCTGGAGGTCTGGGAGCCGCTCCGGAAGTCCTGACGCCGACACCCACCAAGGTGCCGTACGCGTGTTAAGCGGGTGCTGCGCGGACGTGTCGCCTTCGTACCGCTTCCGCGAAGTTCCGCCGCCCGCCGCCCGGTTGCGGACACGGCAGCCGTGCGGCCGACCGCGCCCGCCCCGGGGAACCGCCTACGAGCCCTGCTGCTCCGCGAGGAACGCGAGCAGGTCCTGACGGCTCACCACACCGGTCGGCTTGCCCTCGACGAGGACGATGGCGGCGTCGGCGGAGCCGAGGACCGACATCAGGTCGGCGACGGGCTCACCCGAGCCGACCTGCGGCAGCGGGTCGGACATGTGCTTCTCCAGCGGGTCGCCGAGCGAGGCCCGCTGGGCGAACAGCGCGTCGAGCAGCTCACGCTCGACGACGGACCCGATGACCTCGGCGGCCATCACGTCCGGGTGGCCCGCGCCGGGCTTGACGATCGGCATCTGCGAGACGCCGTACTCGCGCAGCACCTCGATGGCCTCGCCGACGGTCTCCTCGGGGTGCATGTGGACGAGGGAGGGCAGCTCGCCGCCCTCCTTGCGGCGCAGCACGTCGCCGACGCGCGGCTGGTCGCCGGCCTCCTCCAGGAAGCCGTAGTCGTTCATCCACTCGTCGCTGAAGATCTTGCTCATGTAGCCGCGCCCGCTGTCGGGAAGCAGCACGACCACGACGTCGTCCGGGCCGAGGCCCTCCGCGACGCGCAGCGCGGCGACGACCGCCATGCCGCAGGAGCCGCCGACGAGCAGGCCCTCCTCCTTGGCGAGGCGCCGCGTCATCTGGAAGGAGTCCTTGTCGGACACCGCGACGATGTCGTCGGTGACGTTCCGGTCGTAGGCCGTCGGCCAGAAGTCCTCACCGACGCCCTCGACGAGGTAGGGCCGCCCGGACCCGCCGGAGTACACCGAGCCCTCGGGGTCGGCGCCGACGACCTTGACCTTGCCGCCGGAGATCTCCTTCAGATATCCGCCGGTGCCGGAGATCGTGCCGCCCGTGCCGATGCCGGTCACAAAGTGGGTGATCTTCCCCTCCGTCTGCTCCCACAGCTCGGGGCCGGTGGAGTGATAGTGCGAGAGAGGGTTGTTCGGGTTGGAGTACTGGTCCGGCTTCCAGGCGTCGGGGATCTCGCGTACGAGGCGGTCGGAGACGTTGTAGTACGAGTCCGGGTGCTCGGGGTCGACGGCGGTCGGGCAGACGACCACCTCGGCGCCGTACGCGCGCAGCACGTTGATCTTGTCGGTCGACACCTTGTCCGGGCACACGAAGACGCACTTGTAGCCCTTCTGCTGGGCCACGATGGCCAGGCCGACACCCGTGTTGCCGCTGGTCGGCTCGACGATCGTGCCGCCGGGGCGCAGCTCGCCACTGGCCTCCGCCGCCTCGATCATGCGCAGCGCGATGCGGTCCTTCACGGAGCCGCCGGGGTTGAAGTACTCGACCTTGGCGAGGACCGTTGCCTTGAGGCCCGCGGTCACGTTGTTGAGCCGCACCAGCGGGGTGTTGCCGACGAGGCTGATCATCGAGTCGTGGAAATGCACCGTGGTCTCCGTTTTTCCGGGGTATCCGGGCTGCGATGTCGTGGCCGCCCACGGGGACGGACGAGCCGCGCGCGGGCCGCAGGTGTCGCGCGGCCCCCACCGGCCCGCGCCCGAGGACGCCGCACGAGGTTTTCGGTGCCGCCAGCCTACGGCTCAGACTCCCCCGTTCACCTCCGCTCGCGATTGGCCGACCTGCCCGACGGGGCAATGACTGGATGTACGGGACGAAATGGGCTCCACACGACTGGACTGAGGTGACGGCGGAGCATGTCGAGGGCGAGGGTGGCGCGGCGCATCGCCGCGGGCGCGGCGTACGGCGGCGGAGGCATCGGGCTGCTCGGCGCGGCCACGGTCGGGATCGTCCTCGCCGAGGTGCAGCTGGCCAAGCGATCGGTGGGCAACGGCGGGTACGGGGCGCCGCCGCGGGCGAACGGGCGGTACGGGGCGGCGTTCGCCCAGCGGTCCGAGTGCGGGGAGCCGCTGCGGTTCGCCATGCTCGGCGACTCCACCGCCGCGGGGCAGGGCGTGCGCCGGGCGCAGCAGACCCCGGCGGCGCTGCTCGCCTCCGGCCTCGCCGCGGTGGCGGAGCGGCCGGTGGACGTGCGGGTGGTGGCGCAGCCCGGGGCGCAGTCCGACGACCTGGAGCGACAGGTGTCGTTGGTCCTGTCCGACGAGACGGGCTGGGTGCCCGATGTGTGCGTGGTGATGATCGGGGCGAACGACGTCACCCACCGGATGCCCGCGACCCGGTCGGTGCGGTTCCTGTCCACGGCGGTGCGCAGGCTGCGGACCGCCGGGGCGGAGGTGGTCGTGGGGACCTGTCCCGACCTCGGCACCATCGAGCCCGTCTACCAGCCGCTGCGGTGGCTGGCGCGGCGGGTCTCGCGGCAGCTCGCCGCCGCGCAGACGATCGGGGTGGTGGAGCAGGGGGGACGGACGGTGTCCGTCAGCGACCTGCTCGGGCCCGAGTTCGCGGCGAACCCGCGGGAGCTGTTCGGGCCCGACAACTACCACCCCTCGGCGGAGGGGTACGCCACCGCGGCGATGGCCGTCCTGCCCACGCTGTGCGCGGCCCTCGGCCTGTGGCCCGAGGAGGAGCGGCCCGACGTGTCGCGGCGCGAGGGGTTCCTCCCCGTCGCCCGGGCGGCCGCGCAAGCCGCCTCCGAGGGCGGCACCGAGGTCACCGGCGCCATGCCCACGGGCCCCCGCGGCCCCTGGGCCCTCCTCAAGCGCAGGCGCCGCCGCCGCATCCAGGAACCGGACCCGTCGCCGATCCCGTAGGCCTTCGCGGGGCGCCCCAGTCCCACCCCTTCACCGAAACTGGGGGCTCCGCCCCCAGACCCCCGCTCCTCAAACGCCGGACGGGCTGATTTCAGCCCGTCCGGCGTTTGAGGACGAGGCGCGGAGCGCCGATAAGCGGGGTCCAGGGGCGCAGCCCCGGTTTCGGAGAAGGGGCGGGACTGGGGCGCCCCCGCGAGGCCGACCTGAGCACCCGCTTAGAAATGCGGCCCGCGTCACAGCCCCCGCCCCGTGACCGACAGCGATACGTGCAGGTAACTTCCCAGGGAGTCCTGCCCTGACCCAGGGCGCCCCCGCCAGTAGGAGCCCGTGATGCCCGAAGCCGTGATCGTCTCCGCTGCCCGCTCCCCCATCGGCCGCGCCTTCAAGGGCTCCCTGAAGGAGCTGCGCCCGGACGACCTGACCGCCACGATCGTCCAGGCCGCCCTGGCCAAGGTGCCCGCGCTCGACCCGAAGGACATCGACGACCTGATGCTGGGCTGCGGCCTGCCCGGCGGCGAGCAGGGCCACAACCTGGGCCGGATCGTGGCCGTGCAGATGGGGATGGACCACCTCCCCGGCTGCACGATCACGCGCTACTGCTCGTCCTCGCTGCAGACCTCCCGGATGGCGCTGCACGCGATCAAGGCGGGCGAGGGCGACGTCTTCATCTCGGCGGGCGTGGAGATGGTGTCCCGCTCGGTGAAGGGCACGAGCGACGGCCAGCCCGACACCCACAACCCCCTCTTCGCCGAGGCCGAGGCCCGCACCGCGGCCCGCGCCCAGGAAACCGGCACCGACTGGCACGACCCGCGCGAGGACGGCCTGGTCCCGGACGCGTACATCGCGATGGGCCAGACCGCCGAGAACCTGGCCCGCCTGAAGGGCGTCACCCGCGCGGACATGGACGAGTTCGGCGTCCGGTCCCAGAACCTCGCCGAGGAGGCCCTGAAGAACGGCTTCTGGGAGCGGGAGATCACCCCGGTCACGACGCCCGACGGCACGGTCGTCAGCAAGGACGACGGGCCGCGCGCGGGCGTCACCCTGGAGGGCGTGGCCGGGCTCAAGCCGGTGTTCCGCCCCGACGGCCTGGTCACGGCGGGCAACTGCTGTCCGCTGAACGACGGCGCCGCCGCCCTGGTGATCATGAGCGACACCAAGGCCCGGGAGCTCGGCCTGACCCCGCTGGCCCGGATCGTGTCGACCGGCGTCTCCGGCCTCTCCCCCGAGATCATGGGCCTCGGCCCGGTCGAGGCCAGCAAGCAGGCCCTCAAGCGCGCGGGCCTCGGCATCGGCGACATCGACCTGGTCGAGATCAACGAGGCCTTCGCGGCCCAGGTCATCCCGTCCTACCGCGACCTGGGCATCCCGCTGGAGAAGCTGAACGTCAACGGCGGCGCCATCGCCGTCGGCCACCCCTTCGGCATGACCGGCGCCCGCATCACCGGCACGCTGATCAACAGCCTCCAGTTCCACGACAAGCAGTTCGGCCTGGAGACGATGTGCGTCGGCGGCGGCCAGGGCATGGCGATGGTCATCGAGCGCCTGAGCTGAGCCGCGCCGAGAGGCGTGCAGCGGGTCGGCCCGAGCGACGCCCCGAAGCGGCCGGACCGGCACCCTGCGTGGCCGCCCGTCTCACGAGCCGGGACGCGGCGGCCACTTCGGCCCCTCCACTCATTCGTGACCCAATCTCCCCCAGGATGTGACCAATCTCCTGAGGGAGGGGCAATTGCCCAGGTCAGCATGGATGCGCGAATAAACACCGGGCCGAAAGTCCTGTCCAATTCGTGACGTAATGCACTGACAGCGGGATGGTGCAGGCTTCAAGCTGATGTAGGAAGTCGGGGGTCGACTTGAAACCGGGAGTACGTCAGTGAGCGCCATGCATCTTGCCTTGCTGCTCTCCGCGGCCGCTGCCACGGCCGTGGGCACCGCCACCCTGCACACCGTGCGGGGCCTGCGGCAGCAGATCACCGAGCTGCGCACCGAGCTGGCCGAGAGCCGCGGCGCGGCCGCCGGCCGCGTCGTGGTACCCGCGGCCCGTACCGCGGTGGACACCGAGGAGATACGCGCCGCGGTCGCCGAGGCCCTCGCCGAGGAGCGCGAGCGCGAGCTGGCCGAGGCGCGCGCCTTCTGGGCCGCCCAGGAGGCCCGGGACATCGCGGACACGCCCTCGCTCCTCAGCGGCCTTCCCGAGGGCATCGCGGACGAGCTGTTCCTGCCGCGCCAGGCCGATCTCGCGGGCCTGGAGTCGGAGAGCCTGGAGCCGGTCGTCGAGCCCTTCGCCGACCCGGCCGGGGCCGCCGACGAGTTCGCCGCGGACTCCCCCGAGCTGGCCGCGGCCCGCCGCCGCCATCCCTCCCACCCCGACTTCGTGCCGGTCCAGTCCAGTGCCCACGGCGACCACGAGCGCACCGTGGCCTGCCTGGAGGAGCTCGCGGACGCCCGCACGGCGCTCGCCGACGTCCGCCCCGGCCCCCTCGGCACCCTGGACGTCTACGTCTTCACGGACGGCACGACGCTCTGCATGACCCCGGGCCACCGCGAGACCGCGGAGCTGCTCGCCGCCGCCCTGCGCGACGGCCAGGCCCCGGTCCTGCTCGGCGGCTCCGGTGTGTCGGGCGCGTACGCCCTGACGTTCGCGTGCGGCGCGGAGAACGTCTACATCCTCGCCGACCGCGTCATCGCGAGCGTCTGACGGCGACAGGTCCGACAGCGGATCTCCGGAGCCCCAGGGCGCCGGATCCGGTCAGATTCCGGCCCGCCCGAGGGCCTGCTCCACCAGCTCCACGGCCTCCTCGAGTTCCCCCTCGTCGGCGAGCACCAGGGCCAGGTCCCGCCCCGCGACGGTGACTTGGTCGGCCGCCGCGAACATTCCGGCGTCCGGCATCCGGCGCGGCTCGCTCCCCGGTGTCTCCCGCACCTGTGTGCGCAGGGCCAACTCCCTCGCGAGCTCCAGCGCTTCGGCCGCCGCCCCGCGCTGCAGTCTGGACTGCGGCGCGGCCCGCAGCCGGTCCGCGAATCGGTCAACGGCCGTGATCAAAGGCGTCGTATCGAGCACTGTGCGACCCTACGCGTCGAGCAGGGACTGTTGCCAATACCCGAACGCTCAGGCACGGTGGCGTGAAGGACGGACCACATCGAACGCGTCCGGAGGCGCCGATGTCCCAAGTCTTCTCCGAGGAGACCCACCGAAATCTGCTCGCGCGCATCCCCCACTGCACAGGTCGTGAAGTCTCCGACTGGCTCCGCACCGTCGACGAGGGCCCCTCTCTCTTCCGTTTCGAGGAGAAGGTCAGCTGGCTCCGCGGCGAACACAACCTCGCGTACGGCCACGCCAAGGCGATCATCCACGAGTACGACCTGCGCCGCGCCGCACGCAAACTGCTCTGACCCCGACCCCCGTTCCCCCGCGAAGACAGGCAGGCAACGCAAGCCAACGCAAGCCAGGCAGACAACGGCGAAGGGCCCGCGGAAGGCGTTCCGCGGGCCCTTCGGCCGTGTTCAGGACGTCAGCCGCCCGGGGGCGGGCGTCAGTCGTTGCCCTGCAGGATCGCGATGAGCCGCAGGAACTCCATGTAGATCCACACCAGCGTCATCGTGAGGCCGAAGGCGGCGAGCCAGGCTTCCTCGCGCGGGGCGCCGTACGCGATGCCGTCCTCGACCTGCTTGAAGTCCAGGGCCAGGAAGCAGGCACCGAGCAGGATGCCGATGATGCCGAACATGATGCCGAGGCCACCGCTGCGGAAGCCGAGACCGTCACCGCCGCCGAAGACGGCGAAGAGCAGGTTCACCGCCATCAGCAGGACGAAGCCGAGGGCGGCCGCCATCACGAAGCCGTAGAAGCGGCGGTTGACGCGGATCCAGCCGGCCTTGTACGCCACCAGGACGCCGAGGAAGACCGCCATCGTGCCGAGCACGGCCTGCATGGCCGCCCCGCTCGCGATGCGGTTGTCGACGACGCTGGAGATGACGCCGAGGAAGACACCCTCGAGGGCGGCATACGCCAGGATCAGCGGCGGCGAGGCCTTGCGCTTGAAGGCCTGGACGAAGCCCAGGATCATCGCGACGAGACCGGCGCCGACCGCGATGCCGACGGACCTGCCGAAGTTGGCGTCGTCCACGGGCAGCAGCGCCCAGGCGAGCGCGGCCGTGACGACGAGGACGCCGAGCGTGGTGGCCGTGCGCATGACGACGTCGTCCATCGTCATGCGGCCGGTGGTCACCGGGGACTGGGGCGGGGCGCCCTGGAGGTCCTGCTGGGCGTACGGATTGTTGGCGTACGGGTTGGCGGGGGCCTGCTGGCCCGCGCCCGCGTACGGGTTGCCCTGCGCGTACGGATTGGGCTGCGTCCCGACGGCTGCGGCTCCCCCGGCCTGCGGCTGCGCGTTGAAGCCCGCATAGCCGTTGTCGCGGCTGAACCCCCGTCGCGAGAAGACCGGGTTACTGCTCCTCATCTCACTCCTCCATGGCCACCGTGCGTGGCTTTGGTTCAAGAGTAATGGGCTGGCAAAGATCCAGCCCTAGTGCTCAGGGAGGATCTTTCCCCATCTGTTACGAGGAACGCTCACCGAGGCTCCGGTGTTCCGCCCCCTCCGGGCGCCCGCTCAGTCGAACGGCAGACCCGTGTAGCTCTCGGCCAGGTCCGTCGCCGCCGCCCGGGACGTGGCGATCCGGTCGAGGCGGGCCAGCTGGAGCCGGTCGTCGAAGGGGGTGGCGTCGGGGTCGCGGTGCAGCATGGCCGTCATCGCGTACGCGAACCGCTCGGCCTGCCAGACCCGGCGCAGACAGGTCGCGGAGTACGTGTCGAGGCCCGTGGGGTCGCCGTCGGTGTGGTGGGCGACCAGGGCGCGGGCGAGGGTGACGACGTCGCCCACGGCCAGGTTCAGGCCCTTGGCGCCGGTGGGCGGCACGATGTGGGCGGCGTCACCGGCGAGGAAGAGCCTGCCGTGCCGCATCGGCTCGTGGACGTGGGAGCGCATCGGGGTGACGGAGGTGGCCGTGATCGGGCCGCGCGCGAGCCGCCCGCCGCCGTCGGTGGCGAGCCGCAGGTCCAGCTCGTCCCAGATCGCCCGCTCGCTCCAGTCGGCCGCCCGGGTGGACTCGGGGACCTGGAGGTAGAGGCGGGAGACCGTGGGCGAGCGCATGCTCAGGAGGGCGAAGCCGCGGTCGTGCCGCGCGTAGACCAGCTCGTCGTGGGAGGGCGGCGCGTCGGCGAGGACCCCGAGCCAGGCGTAGGGGTACCTGCGCTCGTACGTCCGGGAGAGCGCGGCGGGCACCGCGGCCCGGGACACGCCCCAGTAGCCGTCGCACCCGGCGACGTACGCGCAGTGCAGGACGCTCTCACGGCCCTCGTGGCGGTAGCGCACCCGTGGCGCGTCGGTGTCGGCGTCCTCGACGGCGAGCGCCTCGGCCCCGAAGAGCAGCGGGCCGCCGCCCCGGAACCGCAGGGCGATCAGGTCCTTGCAGACCTCCGTCTGGGCGTAGACGGTCACCGAGCGGCCGCCGGTCAGGGAGGGGAAGTCGACGCGGTGCCTGCGGCCCTCGAAGCGCAGCTCGATGCCGGTGTGGCGCAGGCCCTCGCGGTCCATGCGGGCGCCCGCCCCGGCGGCCCGCAGCGCGTCGGCCGTGCCGTGCTCCAGGATCCCGGCGCGCTGGCGCCGCTCCACGTAGGCGCGGTCGTGGCTCTCCAGGACGACGGACTCGATGCCGGCGGCGTCCAGGAGACGGGCGAGCAGGAGGCCCGCGGGGCCCGCTCCGATGATCGCGACGGTGGTGCGCATCACGGGAGTGTCGGGCCGCCCGGGGCGGGTGTCAACGGTGGGGCGGCGCGCCGGGGCCGACTCCGCGCCCCTGGTGCCCCCGCGCTCGTGGCGCGGTTGTCAGGGGCGGCTGCCATGCTGAGAAGAGCCCAGGAACCCACCTTCGAAGGGCAGGACCATGCTTTCCACCGACTTCGTCCCCGGCGCTCCGAACTGGCTGGATCTAGGTGCACCGGACACCGACGCCGCGGTGTCGTTCTACTCCGCCGTCTTCGGCTGGCAGTTCCAGTCGGCGGGCCCGCAGGGCGGCGGGTACGGCTTCTTCGTGCAGGACGAGAAGACCGTCGCCGGGCTCGGCCCGCTGACCGAGGAGGGCGCGTCCTCCGCCTGGACGCTGTACTTCCACACGGCGGACGCGGACGCCACCGCCAAGGCCGTCGAGCAGGCGGGCGGCACGGTGCGGGTGCCCCCGGACGATGTGTTCAGCTTCGGCCGGATGGGCCAGTTCAGCGACCCGGCGGGCGCGGACTTCGCCGTCTGGCAGCCGGGCGACACCAAGGGCGTGGACCTCGTGAACACGCCCAATTCGCTGACCTGGGCCGAGCTGTACACCACGGACGCGGCGGCGGCGAAGGACTTCTACCGCGCGGTGTTCTCCTGGCAGCTCACCGACATGGACATGGGCCAGGGCATGACGTACACCGTGCTGACCCCGGCGGGCGGCACGGAGGACAACAGCCACGGCGGCCTGATGCAGCTCCACCAGGACAACCTGGACGCGGGCTCGGGCCCGGAGTGGCATCCGTACTTCGAGGTGGCCGACTGCGACGCGGTCTACGCCAAGGGTCTTGAGGCCGGGGGCACGACGCTCATCCCGCCGATGGACGCCCCCGGGATCGGCCGGATGGCCATGCTGACCGACCCCGCGGGCGCGCCGTTCGCGCTGATCAAGAGCGAGCAGGCCCCGTCGAGTTGACGATCCGTCACGCGGCGGCGCGCGGGAGCGCGCCGCCCGTGCGCGTACGGGACGCGCCGCGCCTGTGGTGACGGGAAAGGGGGCGGAGGTGCCCGGAACCGGACTTGAACCGGTACGCCCGCTAAGGGGCAGCGAGGTTTAAGCTCGCCGTGTCTGCATTCCACCATCCGGGCAGGTGCGTGGGCTCCGCAACAAGGCTTCGACCTTATCGGGAGGCATCCCCCGAACAGCGGAACGACAGCCCGACGTTGTCTTATTTTATTGACGTCTGAGGGTGCATCAGCACGCGGTACTGGCCGGTGGTACTTGCCATCGGCCCTGTGGGCGGGGGCACGCGCCGGTGAGGGAATTGACGGAATTTAGCCGTCCACGGGCGACACGTCCGCGCCGTGTTTCCCCGCCCCTTTAGCGCCCCCTGATGACCCCTGCCGTGACCCCTGTCCGAAGGCCTCGTGAACACCCGTACAAGGGAGCACGGCCCCGATCCCGAGTAGGGGCCGCCCGTCATCCCCAGGTATGACATGCCCCCACCGAGTCCGACCGGAGTCGCCCCCAGGAACCGGAACAGCGGCTGACTCCACGGGGCCGTTCCGCCGTGACGATGGAGTACGTACCCCACTCGCCGTCCCGACAGGAGCATCCGCCCGTGACCACCACCACTTCCTTCGCCGCCCGCGCCACCCAGGTGGCCGCACGCGCCACGGATCTGTCCAAGGTGTACGGCCAGGGTGAGACCCAGGTGGTCGCTCTGGACCATGTCTCCGTGGACTTCGGGCAGGGCGAGTTCACCGCGATCATGGGCCCCTCGGGCTCCGGCAAGTCCACGCTGATGCACTGCGTGGCGGGCCTGGACAGCTTCAGCGGCGGCTCCGTGCGCATCGGGGACACCGAGCTGTCCACCCTCAAGGACAAGCAGCTCACCAAGCTCCGCCGGGACAAGATCGGGTTCATCTTCCAGGCCTTCAATCTGCTGCCGACGCTGACCGCCCTGGAGAACATCACGCTCCCCATGGACATCGCGGGCCGCAAGCCGAACAAGCAGTGGCTGGAGCAGGTCATCTCCATGGTGGGTCTGGCCGGGCGCCTGTCCCACCGGCCGACCGAGCTGTCCGGCGGTCAGCAGCAGCGTGTCGCCGTGGCCCGTGCGCTTGCCTCCCAGCCGGAGATCATCTTCGGGGACGAGCCGACCGGGAACCTGGACTCGCGGTCCGGCGCCGAGGTTCTCGGCTTCCTGCGGAACTCGGTGCGTGAGCTGGGGCAGACCGTCGTCATGGTGACCCACGACCCGGTCGCCGCCTCGTACGCCGACCGGGTGATCTTCCTGGCCGACGGGCGGATCGTGGACGAGATGCTGCAGCCGACCGCTGACGGGGTGCTCGACCGGATGAAGCACTTCGACGCGAAGGGCCGGACCAGCTAGCGCTGGTCGGCCCCGCCGGTCGCCCCACCGCCGCGAGGGCTGAGCTCTCGCCGGGGCTGCGGGCCTGTTGTGGCTGGTCGCGCAGTTCCCCGCGCCCCTACGGGGCGCCCCCACAGCCTCCTGCACCTCACCGTGCACACTCACCTGGACTCACCCATGTTCCGTACCGCCCTGCGCAACGTGCTCGCGCACAAGGCCAGGCTGTTGATGACCGTGCTCGCCGTCATGCTCGGCGTCGCGTTCGTCTCCGGCACCCTGGTCTTCACCGACACCTTCGGCTCCGCCTACAAGAACAAGTCGGCCAAGAGCTTCGACCACGTCTCCGTCGCCATCAAGCCCGACGGCGGCTCCCGGGACGACGGCCAGGAGGCCAAGCAGCCGGACCGGCTGACGGACTCCCTGCTCACGCGGGCCGGGAAGCTGCCCGGCGCCACGTCGGCCCTCGGCAGCGTCTCCGGCTTCACCGCGCTCGCCGACAAGGACGGCAAGCTGGTCGGCGGCGAGTGGGGCACCACGGGCGCCAACTACTTCCCCGGCAAGGACGGCAAGGACCCGCGCTACGACTTCGCCGAGGGCGCCGCCCCGAAGTCGGCCGGTGACATCGCCCTGGACAGCCGCACCGCCGACCGCACCGGCTACAAGGTCGGCGACACGGTCCGCTACTCCACCGACGGACCCGTGAAGACCGCCAAGGTCAGCGGCATCTTCGACACCGACGACGGCAGCGTCGTCGCGGGCGGCAGCCTCGTCGTCTTCGACAACGACACCGCGCGCAAGGTCCTCGGCAAGTCCGAGTACGACGAGATCGACGTGAAGGCCGCCGCCGGTACGTCGGAGACCGCCCTCAAGGGCGCCGTCGAGAAGATCCTGCCGAAGGACACCGAGGCCGAGACCGGCGCCTCGCTGAAGGACGAGCAGGACCGCATGATCGAGCAGAACACCAGCTCCATGAGCCAGGTGCTGCTGATCTTCGCCGGCATCGCGCTGTTCGTCGGCATCTTCATCATCGCCAACACCTTCACCATGCTGGTCGCCCAGCGCACCAAGGAGCTGGCCCTGATGCGCGCCGTCGGCGCGTCCCGCCGCCAGGTCACGCGCTCGGTGCTCATCGAGGCGTTCATCGTCGGCCTGGTCGCCGCCGTCGCGGGCTTCGCGCTCGGCATCGGCGTCGCCGTCGGCCTGGAGTCCCTGATGAACGCGGGCGGCGCCTCGCTGCCCGACGGCCCGCTGGTCATCGGCCCGACCACGATCGTCACGGCCCTGATCATCGGTGTCGTCGTGACCATGCTCGCCGCCTGGCTGCCAGGACGCCGCGCCGCGAAGATCCCGCCGGTCGCCGCGATGAACAGCGTGCACGCCTCGCCCACGATGCGCGGCCTCGTCGTACGCAACACCATCGGCTCGCTGCTCGTCGCCCTCGGCGCGGTCATGCTGTTCATGGAGGACAACTACGTGAAGTCCGGGGGCGCCGCGACGATCCTCGTCGGCGTCATCGTCCTCACGCCGCTGCTCTCCCGCCCCTTCATCGCCGGCTCGGGCCCGCTCCTGAAGCCCTTCGGCGTCACCGGCAAGCTGGCCCGCCTCAACTCGGTCCGCAACCCGCGCCGCACCGCCTCCACCGCGTCGGCCCTGATGATCGGTCTGACCCTCATCACCGCGATGACCGTCGTCGCCGTCTCCATGGGCAGCGCCATCAACAAGATGGCCACGGACTCCCTGAAGGCCGACTACGCCGTCTCGATGGCCAACTTCCAGCCGCTGACCCCCAAGGTCCACGACAAGCTGGCCGAGCTGCCCGAGGTCGAGGCCAGCAGCGCCCTGCGCACCACCTGGGGCGAGGCCGACGGCCGCGACACCCGGGTCTCCGGCGTCGACCCCAAGTCCTTCGACAAGCTCGTCGGCCTGGACTTCACCAGCGGCTCCGCGGCCGCGCTCAAGGGCGACTCCGCCCTCGTCGACAAGGAGACGGCCGACGCCAAGGGCCTCAAGGCCGGTGACACCGTCACGGTGAAGTTCGACGACGACAAGACCACCCGGCTGAAGGTCGCGGGCGTCTACAAGCCCAACGAGATGATCGACGGCCTCTTCACGCCCACCCCGATCGTCACGCCGCACCTGTCGAAGGTCCAGGACCAGCAGGTCCTGTTGAAGATGAAGGACGGCGCGTCCGGCAAGGCCGAGGACGCCATCGTGAAGGCCCTCGGCGACAACCCCGCCATCAAGATCCAGGACAAGGACGACATCAGCAACGAGGTCGGCGGCGCCATCAACATGCTCCTGAACATGCTGTACGGCCTGCTCGCCATGGCGATCCTCGTCGCCGTCCTCGGTGTCATCAACACCCTGGCGATGTCCGTCTTCGAGCGGAAGCACGAGATCGGGATGCTCCGCGCCATCGGGCTCGACCGGGCGAAGATCAAGCAGATGGTGCGCCTGGAGTCGGTCGTCATCTCGCTGTTCGGCGCGGTGCTCGGCGTCGGCCTCGGCCTCTTCCTCGGGTGGGTCGCCGGAGACTCCATCTCCGGGACCGTGTCCACGTACTCCATGGAGGTGCCCGTCGGCCGGATCCTGATCTTCCTCGCCATCGCGGGTGTGGTCGGTGTCCTGGCCGCCGTCTGGCCCGCCCGGTCCGCGGCGCGGTTGAACCCCTTGCAGGCGATCAAGTCCGAGTGACGCTTGCGCTGTGCTGAGCGGGGCCCCGGGTGCGCGCGCACCCGGGGCCCCGTCGTCATACGGGGGCTTCGCCCCCTGGCCCCCCTTGTTGCCGCTTCGCGGCTCGTCCTCAAACGCCGGACGGGCTCATGCCCCCCACTGCCTCGTGCGCAGCGGCATTCCCGACTTGCCGCCCTCGGCCGTGCGCACCGCCAGGACCTGGTTGACCCCTATGCGGTTGTGCTCGAAAGCCAGGGCCGACGCGGCCATGTAGAGGCGCCAGATGCGGGCCCGGCCGGGGCTGGTGAGGCGGACGCCCTCGGGCCAGTTCGCCTCCAGGTTGGCGACCCAGTGGCGCAGGGTGAGGGCGTAGTGCTCGCGGATGGACTCCACGTCGCGGACCTCGAAGCCCGCGCGCTCCAGGAGGCCGACGGTGGTGCCGAGGGGGGCCAGCTCGCCGTCGGGGAAGACGTAGGCGTCGATGAACTCGTCCACGGAGTACGCCGACTCGTCGAGCTGGGGGCGGCGGGCGATCTGGTGGTTCAGGAGGCGGCCGCCGGGCTTCAGGAGGGCGTGCAGGTCGTGTGCGTAGTCCAAGTACCGCTCGGCGCCGACGTGTTCGGCCATGCCGATGGAGGAGATGGCGTCGTACGGGCCGTCGCGCACGTCGCGGTAGTCCTGGACGCGGATCTCGATGCGGTCGGTGAGGCCCTCCTGGGCGATGCGCTTCCTGGCGAACGCGGCCTGCTCCTGCGAGAGCGTGACGCCGACGACCCGGACGCCGTACTCGCGGGCCGCGTGGATGGCCATGGAGCCCCAGCCGCAGCCGACGTCCAGGAGCCGCATGCCGGGCTTCAGGTCGAGCTTGCGGGCGATGAGGTCGAGCTTGTCGCGCTGGGCGTCGGCGAGGGTCGAGTCCGGGGACTCCCAGTAGGCGCACGAGTAGACCATCGAGGGGCCGAGCACCAGGGCGTAGAAGTCGTTGCCGACGTCGTAGTGGTGGCTGATGGCCTTCTTGTCGCTGCCCTTGGTGTGCCGGTGCAGCCTGCCGGGCCTGCGCATCTCCTCGCGCGGCACGGGCGGCGGCAGGAACGGCGCGGCGAGCGCGAGCAGGGCCCTGGCGGCGGCTCTGACCTGCGGGTCGCGCAGCTTCTCGGTGAGGCTCGGGGCGTCGTCGGCGCGCTCCCAGATGAACTCGGCGAGCAGGTCGAGGGCCTGGTACAGATCGCCGTCGACATCGATGTCCCCGGCCACCCAGGCCCGCGCGAGGCCCAGCTCGCCCGGCTTCCACAACAGGCGGCGCAGGGCACGGCGGTGGCGTACGACGAGGGTGGGGGCGCCCGGCGGCCCCGCTTCCGAACCGTCCCAGGCCCGGATTCGAACCGGCAGCTCGGTTCCCACCAACTGCTCGGCAAGATTCTGCAGCCGCAGTGCGGCGTCCTGCATGGCGCACACCTCCGTGATCACATCCCGGAACGGAACGGTCCAACACCACGTAAACACCAACGGGCGGCGCGCGCAGTCCCGTTGCGCCGTTACGAATATGCAAAATGCGTGCAGTGGGCATCTAGGGGCCCCCGGGAATGCCGAAAGGGCCCCCGCACCACGGATGGCGGGGACCCTTTCACGCTGTACTGCGGGCCTTGCTGCAGGCCGTCGGACGGCCTTGGGCGCGGGCCGTCAGGAAGCGGCCTTCTCCTCGACCGGAGCGGCCGGCACCTCGGCCTTGGCCGCGGGCTTCGGGGCCGGCTTGGCGGCCTCGTAGAACTCCTCGCGCGGCGTCTCCATGGCGCCGAGCGAGACGACCTCGCGCTTGAGGAACATGCCGAGCGTCCAGTCCGCGAAGACGCGGATCTTGCGGTTGAACGTCGGCATCGCCATGCCGTGGTACGCGCGGTGCATGTACCAGGCGAGACGGCCCTTGAGCTTGATCTTCATCTTGCCCATGACGATCATCGCGACGCCCTTGTGCAGGCCGAGGCCCGCGACCGCGCCCTTGTTGGCGTGGCTGTACTCCTTCTGCGGGAAGCCCCGCATGCCGGAGATCACGTTGTCGCCGAGGACCTTGGCCTGGCGCAGCGCGTGCTGGGCGTTCGGCGGGCACCAGGCGTTCTCGTTGCCCGCCTTGCGGCCGACGACGTCCGGCACCTGGGCGTTGTCGCCCGCGGCCCAGATGTAGTCGGTGCCCTGGACCTGGAGGGTCGTCTGGGTGTCCACGTGGCCGCGGGGGCCGAGCGGCAGACCGAAGCGCGCGAGGGCCGGGTTCGGCTTGACGCCGGCGGTCCACACGATGGTGTTGGAGTCGACCTCGAGGCCGTTGTTGAGGACCACGTGGCCGTCCACGCAGGAGTCCATGCCGGTCTTCAGGTAGACCTCGACGCCGCGGCCTTCCAGGTGCTCCTTGCCGTAGGCGCCGAGCTTCGGGCCGACCTCGGGGAGGATCTTGTCGGCGACGTCGACGAGCAGGAAGCGCATGTCCTCGCGCTTCACGCTCTTGTAGTACTTGGCCGCGTCGCGGGCCATGTCCTCGACCTCGCCGATGGTCTCGGCACCGGCGAAGCCACCGCCGACGAAGACGAAGGTCAGCGCCTTGCGGCGGACCTCCTCGTCCGTCGTGGAGTCGGCCTTGTCGAGCTGCTCGAGCACGTGGTTGCGCAGGCCGATGGCCTCCTCGATGCCCTTCATGCCGATGCCCTGCTCGGCGAGGCCGGGGATCGGGAAGGTGCGGGAGACCGCGCCCATCGCGATGACCAGGTAGTCGAACGGCAGCTCGTACGCCTCGCCGACGAGCGGCGCGATCGTGGCGACCTTGCGGTCCTGGTCGATGGTGGTGACCCGGCCGGTGAGGACTTCCGCCTTGGGCAGCACGCGTCGCAGCGGGACGACGACGTGCCGAGGCGAGATGCTGCCGGCCGCGGCTTCGGGGAGGAAGGGCTGGTACGTCATGTACGAGCGCGGGTCGACGACCGTGACGGTCGCCTCTCCGTAGCGCATCTTCTTCAGAATGCGTCGAGCTGCGTACAGGCCTACGTACCCACCGCCTACTACGAGGATCCTGGGACGCTCCGTGGTGCTCATGCCATCGAGTATCCACCCCCTCCCCGGGGGTCGCTCGTGCGCCCCTTCACAAGCATGGGTGGGGCCTCTGCTACACTTCGCCGCCCACGTGACGGAGGTCATGACCTCACGGGGGAACCACCGCCCCACGCGAGTCGTTGTCAACCCCTCGTGAGCTGCCGCTCCTGACTCCGGCGCCCGGTGGACCACCCCTTGGTTCACACCCCGGCAACGCCCCGGAAGCACTCCCCGCGCCCGCCCGCGGGCCCGTACCTCGCCCGTTCCCGGGCCGAACTCCTCAAAACCTCGCCCAACAGGGCCGATTTCCTTGTGAAGAACTTCACGAACTTTCTCGGCGGAGCCCCGGAAGGAAGCGTTCCAACCCCCCTCCGGGCCGCTCAGAAGGGGTCCGGAACGCTCAGCCGATCGCCGTACGAGGCCCTCAGGCGATCGACCAGGCGATCCCGTCGAGGATGTCGTGCTCGCTCACGACCAGTTCGGCTGCCCCGGCCCGCTCCATGATCGCGAGCAGGACGAGCACGCCCGCGGCGATGACGTCCACCCGTCCCGGATGCATCACGGGGATCGCCGCGCGCTCGGCGTGCGTGGAGCGCACCAGCATGTCGGCGATCTCCGCCACGCGGGCGTACGGGAAGCGGGAGTGGTGGATCGCCGCGGAGTCGTACGCGTCCAGGCCGAGCGCGATGCCCGCGACCGTGGTGACCGAGCCCGCGAGGCCCACGAGGGTGTGGGCCTCGCGCAGCGGGACCGTCTCCTCCGCGAGGTCCAGGGCCGCCTCGACGTCTGCGCGGATCGCGGCCAGCTGGGCCTCGGTGGGCGGGTCGGCGAGGACCACGCCGTCCCGGACGAGGTGGCGCTCCGTCATCCGCACGCAGCCGACGTCCACGGAGCGGGCCGCGCGCACGTGGTCGTCGCCGACGACGAACTCCGTGGAGCCGCCGCCGATGTCGACGACGAGGTACGGGCCCGCCATGTCCGGGTGGCCCGTCAGCTCCTTGGTCGCGCCCGTGAAGGAGAACTCGGCCTCCTGGTCGCCGCTGATCACCTCCGGTTCGACGCCGAGGATGTCCAGGACGCCGCGGACGAAGTCGTCTCTGTTCTCGGCGTCGCGGGAGGCGGAGGTGGCGACGAAGCGGAGGCGCTCCGCGCCGTGTTCCTTGATGACCTCGGCGTACTCGCGGCAGGCCGCGAACGTCCGCTCCAGCGCCTCCGGGGCGAGCCGCCCCGTCCGGTCCACGCCCTGGCCCAGGCGGACGATCTCCATCCGGCGGTCCAGGTCGACGAGTTGCCCCGTCTCGGGGTCGGCGTCGGCCACGAGCAGGCGGATCGAGTTCGTACCGCAGTCGATGGCGGCCACGCGGGTCATCGGGGGTTCTCCTTGTCGTTACGGTGCCCGGAACACCCGGGGAGCCCGGGCGGGCCGAGCGGGCGTTGCACTCCGGGCGCCCGGCACGTGGGCTGTGCCCACCCTCCCCCAAGCTCTCGACTTCGCTCGAGCAGGGGGGACCCCCATCGCCCTCTGGGTGAAGCCGCGGCGCACCGGAGGTAGTAAGGGTGGGCGGGTGGGGAATGCCCGCCGCGGAGCGGTGGGCAGGGTCACCCCGGTGCCGGGTCAGGCGGGGTCGGCGTTGCCCACGCACGGCCCCTTGCGCCACCACTCCGGCAGGAGAGCGATCGCTTCGTCGCCGAGGGGATTCACACCGGGGCCCGCGGCCAACGAGTGGGCGACGAGGACGTGCAGGCACTTCACGCGGTCCGGCATGCCCCCGGCCGAGGGAAACCCTTCGAGGACCTCGATGGAGTCGCGCCGCGCGATGTAGTCCTCGTGGGCGGCCCGGTACGCGGCGGCAAGATCGGGATCGGTGCCGAGCCGCTCCGTCATCTCCTTCATCACGCCGTTGGCCTCCAGCGTCCCGATCGCGGACGCGGCCCGCGGACACGTGAGGTAGTACGTCGTGGGGAACGGCGTGCCGTCGGGCAGCCGCGGCGCCGTCTCGACCACGTCCGGGTTGCCGCAGGGACAGCGGTGGGCGATCGCGCGCAGCCCGCGCGGCGGGCGTCCGAGCTGCTCCTGGAACGCGGCGATGTCGGCGTCCGTGGGCGCGGTGGGCTCGGTCTGGGGCGGGGGCGTCTGCATGCCTGTCTTTCGGTTCGTACTGAACGGGGAGTGTCAATTGTCGTCGGCGCGATCGGCGGCGTCGGCCTCGTCGACGCCGTCCCAGACGTTCGCGTACCAGGGCCGGTCCGCCGCCGCCTCGTCACCGCGGTGGTCCTCCGCGGCCGCCGGGTCGATGACGGTGAACCCGGTCTCGCCCGGCATCACATAGTGCAGCCGGTCCCGGACGCGCTGCTCGGCGTACGCGTCGTCCTGCCAGCGGGCCTTCTCGTCGCGCAGCCGCTCCACGTTCTCGCGGTGCTCGGACTGCTTCTGCCGCTGCTCGGCGATGTCGGCGCGCTGCGACACGTACTGCCTTATCGGGTAGGCGAGCGCCACGACCAGCGAGCAGACGACGAGCACGAGGAGCGCGGCGCGGCCGGTGAGCCGGGAGCGGCGGGCCTGCCGCTTGGTCTGCGAGCGGTAGACGCGCTCCGCGGTCTGCTCGCCGAGCAGCCGCAGCCGGGTCGCCGTGGAGAACCGGTCCTTGTCCCGGACTTTCCCGGCCATGTGTCTCGCCTCCCCAGTACACGCGTACGTCCCCGCACACGGTACGGGACCGAGTACGGGGACGTACGTACGACTGGCTAGGCCTTCGGGCTGTCAGCCGTGAGGACCGCTCAGCCCTTGAAGCGCGGGAACGCGCTGCGGCCCGCGTACACGGCCGCGTCGTCGAGGATCTCCTCGATGCGAAGGAGCTGGTTGTACTTGGCGACGCGGTCCGAGCGGGCCGGGGCGCCGGTCTTGATCTGACCGCAGTTCACGGCGACGGCGAGGTCGGCGATGGTGACGTCCTCGGTCTCGCCGGAGCGGTGCGACATCATGCACTTGAAGCCGTTGCGCTGGGCGAGCTCGACGGCGTCCAGGGTCTCGGTCAGCGAACCGATCTGGTTGACCTTCACCAGGAGGGCGTTGGCGGAGCCCTCCTCGATGCCGCGGGCCAGGCGCTCGGGGTTGGTGACGAAGAGGTCGTCGCCGACGATCTGGACCTTGTCGCCCAGCTTGTCGGTGATGACCTTCCAGCCCGCCCAGTCGTCCTCGAACAGCGGGTCCTCGATGGACACGAGCGGGTACGCCTCGACGAGCTCGGCGTAGTACTCGGTCATCTCGGCGGCCGAGCGGGACTTGCCCTCGAACTCGTACTTGCCGTCCTTGTAGAACTCCGACGCGGCGACGTCGAGCGCGAGCGCGATCTGCTCGCCGGGGACGTAACCGGCCTGCTTGATGGCCTCGACGATGAGGTCGAGGGCGGCGCGGTTGGAGTCCAGGTTCGGCGCGAAGCCGCCCTCGTCGCCGAGGCCGGTCGACAGACCCTTGGTCTTCAGGACCTTCTTCAGCGTGTGGTAGACCTCGGCGCCCCAGCGCAGCGCCTCGGAGAAGGACTCCGCGCCGATCGGGGCGATCATGAACTCCTGGATGTCGACGTTGGAGTCCGCGTGGGACCCGCCGTTCAGGATGTTCATCATCGGAACGGGCAGCAGGTGCGCGTTCGGGCCGCCCAGGTAGCGGAAGAGCGGCAGGTCGCTCGCCTCGGAGGCGGCGTGGGCGACGGCGAGGGAGACGCCGAGGATGGCGTTGGCGCCGAGCGAGCCCTTGTTGTCGGTGGCGTCGAGGTCGAACATCGCCTGGTCGATCAGGCGCTGCTCGGTGGCGTCGTAGCCGACGAGCTCCGGGCCGATCTGCTCGATGACGGCGAGAACGGCCTTCTCGACGCCCTTGCCGCCGTAGCGGTTGGCGTCTCCGTCACGCAGTTCGATGGCCTCGAAGGCACCGGTGGAGGCGCCCGACGGGACCGCGGCGCGGCCGGTGGACCCGTCGTCGAGGCCGACCTCGACCTCGACCGTGGGGTTGCCTCGGGAGTCCAGGATTTCCCGGGCTACGACGACGTCGATGGACGGCACGAGCATCTCCTTCTGGGATGTGACGCTAGGGGCGCATGGCGTGCACCACTGGGGGCGCGGGCTTGCGCATGGCTTGCATGGTCTTCATCGGCCCTGCGTCTCCTGAGCCTAACGGGCCCGGGAGCTTCGGCCAGCCGACCGCCCGCCCCGTGGGACGGCCATCGGGCCAATTCCCTGGGAATCAGGACGGAACCGCAGGTTCTTACCGGCCGGTAGCTTCGCCCTGGGCGTACTCGGGGACGCCCGGGGAGCCCCGCACGGCCGCCCCCGGACAGCACCTCGCCCCGGTGCGTACGGGGGATACGCGCACCGGGGCGAGGGAGACCCGTGGGGACGGGGGTGCTCCGCGGGGCGGAGCGGCGGCCCTGCCCGGACGGACCGGACAGGGCGCGGGTCGGGCTCAGGCTCAGCTGAGGTGCAGCTGCTGGCCCGGGTAGATCATGTCGGCGTCGGAGATGATGTCGCCGTTGAGCTTGTACACCTTGTGCCAGCCGCCCTTGACGTCGTGCTCGTCGGCGATCTTGGACAGGGTGTCGCCCGTCTTGACCTTGTACTCGCCGTCGCCCTTCTTCACGACCTTGCCGGTCGGGGTCTGGACGGTCTTCTTCGACTCGGTCTGCGGGGCGGCCTGCTGCGGCTTCGGCTGCGGCTTGGCCTGCTGCTGCGGCTGAGCCTGCTGCTGCGGCTGCTGCTGGGGCTTGGCCTGCTGCTGCGGCTGCTGCTGCGGCTTCTCGGCACCGCCGCCGTTGTACGGGGCGCTGGTGAGGCCCACGCCACAGCTCGGCCAGGCACCCTTGCCCTGGCCCGCGAGGACCTTCTCGGCGATCTCGATCTGCTGGGCCTTGGAGGCCTTGTCGGCGGTGGCCGCGTACTTCGTACCGCCGTAAGCGGCCCAGGTGGAGGCGGAGAACTGCACGCCGCCGTAGTAGCCGTTGCCGGTGTTGATGGACCAGTTGCCGCCGGACTCGCACTGGGCGACCCGGTCCCACTGGTCGACGGTGGCGGCGTTCGCGGTACCGGCGGCCATCAGCGGGGCGGCGACGGCGGCGCCGGTGACACCGACGACGGCGGCGGCGCGGGTGGCCTTGGACGGACGACGGTGCTTGCCCTTGCCGGAAAGCAGCATGGAGTGATCCCCTCACCGACGCCTGCGAGGTGAGCTGTCGGGTTCGGGCGGGTGAGTGCCCGGCCGTACGGCTTCCGTACGACTTCACCCCTAGCCGGTCCTGCGCGTCGCGCGGCCGCTGGCCGCTCAACGCGTGGGCCCGGCGCTTACCTTGGGTCCCCCGCTCCTGCCTTCGGCGCTCGAAGCGACGACTGTTCCCGTCCGGCCGTTGGCAGGATTCGGCGTACCGACCGGCGGGGCCCGCTGTGGCGAGCGGTCACGACCGTAGACAGGCAATCACCGGAATTTCAAAGACGATCAGGGCTTCTGAGACCCATCTCTCACTTGCCTCTCACCGTCTTTAAACCGGACATTCACCCCGAACTGCCAGTCAATTTCCGCCCCACGACGCTTACTTCCGGTCCGCCTCCGCGGCCTCTTCCTCGCTCAGGTCGAGGCGCTGACCGGGGAGGATGAGATCCGGGTCACCGCCCACGGTGCGCTTGTTCTCCGCGTAGAGAGTGGACCAGCCGCCGTCAAGGTCGTGCCGGTCGGCGATCTGCGAGAGGTTGTCGCCGGAGCGGACCGTGTAGGTGCCCGCGGGGTCGGTGGCGCCGCGTGGGTCGCGTCCTTCACCGCGCGACGCGTGGCGGCCCGCGGAGCCCGCGCCGCCCTTCTCCGCCCCGTCGGCCTCGTCGGCGCTGGAGCCGCGGTGGCGGCCGGACGGAGCGTCGGACGAGTCCTCGGAGCCCTCCGCGGAGTCGTCGGCGCCGGACGGCTCACGGCCCGGGTCGGACTCGGCGTCGGGCGAAGTGGTGCCGCGGTCGCCGGACTTGCCGTCCCCGTCTTCCGCGCCCCCCGTACCCTTCTCGCCCTTCTGTCCACCCTTGTCGCGTTCGTCACTCTTGTCGGCCGAGCCGCTGTTGTCGGGCTTGCGGTGTTTGCCGCCTTCCTTGCCCGTGCCGTCCTCGGCGTCCGCGCCGCGGTCCTTGTCCTTGGCGTCGGCGGCGTCCTCGGTACCCTTGTCGCCCTTCTCGGCGCCCTTGCCGCCCTTCTCGTCCTTGGACTCGTCGGACGGCTCCGCGGGCTTCGACGGGGCGGGCGGGAGGCCCGGGTCGACGTCGGCGGCCGCGCCGCCCTTGCTGAGGCCCGCGGCCGGGCCGCAGTTCGGCCACGCGGACGGGCCCTGGTCGGCGAGGACCTTGTCGGCGACGGCAATCTGCTGGGAGCGGCTGGCCTGGTCGGCGCTCGGCGCGTACGCGAGGCCGCCGTAGCTCTCCCAGGTCTCCTGCGTCAGCTGCAGACCGCCGTAGTACCCGTCACCCTTGGCGCTCCACGCGCCGCCGCTCTCGCACTCCGCGACCTTGTCCCACGTCGAGGCGTCGGCGGCGTGCGCGCCCGTGGCGCCGAGCAGCGGAATGGCGATGGCGGATCCCGTGACGCCCGCCGCGACGACGATCGCCGGGGCCTGACGGGGACGGCGGTGACGGCCTTGGCCGGAGAGCATGCACGTGCCTTTCGAGCGACGACAAGAACAGCTGCGACACGTGGTGCCGAGGGGTGCCGAGCCGTCGTGAACGTAGCCGCAGTCGAACGTCAGTCACAAGTCGATGCAGCGCAGATCACGTGAAAGTCACAGTCTTGACGGTACGTCAGGCAGGTGCCGCTCCCCCGTCAGCGGGCGGGCGGCGTGAACGTCACCGGCAAGGTCCGCAGGCCACGCATGATGAGCCCGCCCCTCCACCTCAACTCCTCCGGATCGACGGCCAGTTGCAGGTCGGGCAGCCTGCGGAGCAGGGTCGCGAGCGCCGTCTGGCCCTCAAGCCGGGCCAGCGGGGCGCCGAGGCAGTAGTGGATGCCGTGGCCGTATCCGAGGTGCTGGTTGTCGGTCCGGGACAGGTCGAGGAGGTCCGGGTCGGGGAAGCGGGCCGGGTCGCGGTCGGCGGCGGCGAGGACGACGAGGACGGGGTCGCCCGCGGCGATGTCCTGGCCGCCGATGCGCAGCGGCTCGGTGGCGAAGCGCCACGTGGCCAGCTCCACGGGGCCGTCGAAGCGGAGCAGTTCCTCGACGCCGGTCTCCAGGAGGCCGGTGTCCCCGGCGGCGAGGGACTGCTGGAGCCGGGCGCGCTGGTCGGGGTGCGTCAGGAGTGCGTACGTCCCGTTCCCGATGAGGTTCACGGTCGTCTCGAACCCGGCGAAGAGCAGGATGAAGGCCATGGCGGCGGCCTCGTTCTCGGTGAGGTGCTCGCCGTGGTCGGAGGCGCGGATGAGACCGGAGATGAGGTCGTCTCCGGGGTCGCTGCGCTTGCGGTGGATGAGTTCCGCGAGGTAGCCGCGCATCTTCTTCACCGAGCGTGCGACGCCGCCGCGCGGGCCGCCGCCGTGCCGGATCATCATGCCCGCCCAGTCCCGGAAGTCGTCCTGGTCCTCGCGCGGGACGCCGAGCAGGTCGCAGATCGCGTAGATGGGGAGGGGGAAGGCGAACTCGTGGATGAGGTCGGCGGTGCCCTGCTCCTCGGGCTTGTCCAGGAACGCGTCGATGAGCTGGTCCGTCAGCTCCTGCACGCGCGGGGCGAACTCGGCGACCCGGCGGGGCGTGAACGCCTTCGACACCAGACGGCGCAGGCGGGTGTGGTCCGGCGGGTCGATGTTGAGCAGATGCGTCATCAGCTCGGCCTTGCGCTCGCCCGGGATGCCCGTCTTGCCCTTCGCGTGCGCGGGCTCGTCGTGGTGCGCGGGGTTCTTGGACAGCCGCTGGTCGGCGAGGGCCTGCCGGGCGTCGGCGTAGCGGGTGACCAGCCAGGCCTCCACCCCGCTGGGGAGAGTGGTCCTGTGCACGGGGGCGTGGTCGCGGAGCCAGGCGTACGCGGGGTAGGGGTTGGACGCGAACTCCCACGTGAAGAGGTCCGGGGCGGTGGGGGGCGCTGGCTGGGGCTGGTCGTGCATGGATCGACGGTATCCGGCTGTGGCCGCGCGGTGCGCCCCAGTCCCGCCCCTTCTCCGAAACCGGGGGCCGCGCCCCCTGGACCCCCCTGGTCGGCGCTGCGCGCCTCGTCCTCAAACGCCGGACGGGCTGGAATTTCCCCCCTCGGCCTCCGTCGTCAGGATCGCGTCCCGGTACGCCCGTGCCGCCGCCCGCAGGGCCGCCTCCGGGTCCGTGCCCTCTGCCTCTGCTCGGAGGGCCATCGCCAGCAGTTCGTACCCGACGCCCTCTCCCTTGGGGAGGGGAACCTCCAGGCCCGCCGTGCGGACTCGGGAGGACAGTTTCGCGGCCAGGGCCAGGCCGGGCTGGCCGAGGGGGATGCCGTCGGTGACGGAGTCGCGTTGCTTCTCCACCGCCTTGGTGCGGAGCCAGTGGGCCTTGACCTCTTCGGGGGTGGTCGCCGTCTCGTCGCCGAAGACGTGGGGGTGGCGGTGGATCAGCTTGTCCACGATGGTGGCCGCGACGTCGTCGAGGGAGAACGGGGCGTCCTCGTCCTCCTCGGCGATGCGTGCGTGGAAGACGACCTGGAGGAGGACGTCGCCCAGTTCCTCGCGGAGTTCGTCCTTGTCGCCGTCCTCGATGGCCTCGACGAGTTCGTACGCCTCCTCGATGCCGTACTTCGCGAGGCTCTGGTGGGTCTGGCGCGATGACCAGGGGCATTCGGCGCGGATGCGGTCCATGACCTGGACCAGGTCGAGGAGGCGGGCGCCCGGCAGGTCGTACGAACCGGGGAGCAGCTCCAGGTCCGGCATCGCGACCCGGCCCGAGCCCGCGAGCCGCGCCAGGCCGTCGGTGAGCGGGCGGTCACCCTCGGCCGTGGCGATCACCAGGACCGTGCGGCCGCCGGCGCACGCGTCCACCAGCTCCTCGGCGGTCGGCGAGGCCTGCTTGACCTCGACGCCCGCCTCGCGGAGATACGGCAGCTGCGGGTGGGCGGCGTCGGCGCACAGAACCTCGTCGGCGTCGTGCAGCAGCCGCCAGGCCGTCCAGGACAGCAGGCCGGGGGCGACGCGGTGGCTGGTGGTGAGCAGCACGACTCGGCCGGTCTCGATCTCGTTCACGCCTCGAACGTAACCCAAGCCACTGACATCGCCCTCAGCGGTCGCGGCGACGACGGTCGCCTTCCCCGTCCGCCCCGCCCGGCTTCCGCCGCGACGCCACGCCGACCCATCGGACAGGCCCTAGGCCTCCGCCCGCGTCGAGCCGCCGCCCGACACCTCGCGCACCCACGGCGTGCGCAGGTCGGTGCGCTTGCTGGTCTTGACGTCCCAGGTGCCGTACCGCGGGTTCAGGTCGACGTCGAGCTTCTTGGAGGTCTTGGACAGCGTGGCCCAGAAGGTGTTCTGGCCGTCCTGGGCGTTCATGTCGGCGCCGAGCGCGCGGGCGAGCTTCTGGGCCTCGATCTCCGTGCGGATGCTGTCGTCGAGGTGCTCGGGCGCGACGCTGTACTGCTGGAGCCAGCCCGCCTCCAGGGCCTTCCTTCCGCCCGCCTGCTTCTCCAGCTGGCCGCGCATGGTCTGGATCTCCTTGCGCGTGACGCCGACCCCGGCGTCACGCGCGGCCCGGTGCAGGACCTTGTCCAGGACCATGGTGTGCAGCGTGCTGCGGGTCAGACCGCCGGTCTTGGCGATGACCTGCTCGTACTGCTTGTCGTCCGGCAGGGCGGCCCGCTGTGCGGAACGCACCTCGTTCACCCGGTTCTCCAGTTGCGCGACCGTGATGCGCTGGTCGCCGACGACCGCGGCGGCGCCGGGGTGGGCATCGTTGCCGCAGGCGGTCAGGAGCGGGGCCGCGAGCAGGGCTGCGGCGGAGAGGACGAGCGCGGAGCGACGGCGGCGGTGCAAGTGGGCCTCCCGGTGGAGAGATTGTGCTTCGCTGCACAAAGTCTTGCGGTGATCGATGGTAGGCAGTGGTGGTCGGCTCGGCCACCCATTCGACCAACGATTCGCAAGGAGTTGGGGTACTCCTCTGCCTGCGCCGCTACCCCCGCACCTGCCCCAGCCACTGCAAGGTCCGCCGGATCTCCGCCGGGAACGGGTGTCCGATGCCGTGCACCCGCTCGGCGTCGAGCACGAGGCGGCCCAGTGTGTCGTGCGCGGCGGAGCGGTCGCCGAGGGCGAGCAGGAGCTGGCCGATGCGGCGGCGGATCTCCAGGGACTGGCGGATGTCGTCGGTGGCGTACTGGTTCTCGTAATAGGGGAGCAGCGTGCGGTACTCGGCGAGGGCCGCCGCCGGTTCGCCGAGCTGCTCCAGGCACTGGGCGGCCTCGTAGCGGAACTGGAGGGACTGCGGGTCGGCGTGTCCCGACTCGGCGGCGCGCTGGTCGGCGAGGCGGCGCAGCTCGGGCAGGGCGCGGCGGTACTGGCCGTCGTCCATGAGGGTGGCCGCGTACTGCTTGCGCAGGGTGCGCACGACCGGGGAGTGCTCGCCGTGCTGGGCGGCGGCGGCCGGCAGGATCGCGCCGAGGGTGTCGACGGCCTGGGTGATGCGGCCCTCGCCGAGGAGGCGCTTGACCTCGTCGACGGCGGCGGCGACGTCCTGGCCGCGGGCGGGACCCGGCGGACCGGTCTGCGGGGCGGGCGCGGGGGTCGCGGCGCGGTCGGGCCAGGGGGCGTGCGGGCGCAGGAACGGGCGGGTCGGGTCGAGGGGGTGGCCGGTCGGCACGGAGCGGCCCGGGAGCAGCGGGGCCAGCTCCTCGTACACGTCCTGGGCGCTGGCGGGCCGGTGCTGCGGGTCCTTGGCGAGCAGCCGCAGGACGAGGGTCTCCAGGGCTTCGGGGACCTCGGGGCGCAGCCTGCGCACCGGCAGCGGCGGCTCGTACAGGTGGCGGTGCAGCACGCCGAGGGCGGTGGAGCCGGAGAACGGCACGTCGCCGCTGAGGAGTTCGTGCAGGAGCACGCCGAGGGCGTACAGGTCGGTGTAGGGGCCGACGGCGCCGCCCATGGCCTGCTCCGGTGCCATGTACGAGGGGCTGCCGATCGGGGAGCCGGTGTGGGTGAGGCGGGTGGTGTCGGTGTCCATGACCGAGGCGATGCCGAGGTCGAGGATGCTGAGGGTGCCGTCCTGGCGGACCATCACGTTCCGCGGCTTCAGGTCGCGGTGCACGATCGGCACGGCGTGCACCGCGGAGAGCACGGCGCACAGTTGGGCGGCGACCGCGACGGCCCACTGCCAGGGGTAGGGGGTGTGCTCGGCGAGGTGGTCGCCGAGGTCCGCGCCGTCGACGTACTGCATGACCAGGTACAGGTCCTCGTCCTCGGTGCCCGCGTCGTGCACGGTGACCAGGCCGGGGTGGTCGACCTGGGCGGTGACGCGGCACTCGCGCAGGAAGCGGCGGCGCAGCTCGTCGGCCTCGGCGCCCGCGACCTTGTCGGGCCGCAGGAGCTTGACCGCGACCCGGCGGTCCAGGCGCTGGTCGTACGCCGTCCACACCTGGCCCATGCCGCCCTGGCCGATGAGCGTGGAGAGTTCGTAGCGCCCTGCGATCAGACGGTGGTCCGTCCCGCCTGTCACGGTCAGTTGCCGCCTTCCTGCTTGCGCAGATAGTCACTGAGCTCGTCCAGCTCGGCGCGGACCTGGTGGATGCGGGCGGGCGCGGGGCGCGCGGGCGGCGGTGGCGTCGGGGTGTGGGCGGGCGGGGACGGCAGGGGGCCCGGGCCGGGGTGCGGGACGGGGCCGGTCTGCTGCGGGTAGCCGTAGGCCTGCTGGGGGCCGGTGGCGTAGCCCATGGCCTGCGCCTGGTGGTAGAGCAGGCGGGCCTGCGCGTCGGCCTGCCGGAAGTGGCGGATCTCCAGGATCAGGTAGTACGTCACGGCGGCCACGAGGGTGCCGAGGAGCAGGCCGACGCCCAGTTCGCCGCGCCAGGTCGTGATCTCCTCGCCCGGGTCGTTGGCGACGAAGGCGATGGCCGCGACGTCGAGCGTGACGACGGCACCGAACGCCGCCCAGTCCCGCGTCAGACGGGTCACGAGCGCGAGCCGCAGGATCGGCGCCGCCGCGAGGAAGCCGCAGGTCACGACGGCGAGCACCACGAACATGACGCGCAGCGCCACCGTCGGTCCGCCGGAGGGGGCCGGAGGGTGCTGCGGCCCGTAGCCGTGGCCGTGCATGGCTGCTCCTGATACCTGACGCGGCCGTACGCGCCCTGGGGCGGAGCTCTGGGCGCCCCGGAGACGTACGGCCGACAAACGAACGAATGCAGAATCGAGCGTATAGGCCGACTCGGACAACCGGTCCCGGGTTGTACCGAACCGTTGCCGTACTGGTCATGTCGCCATGGCGGCACACTTCTGGCGGCACGGCGGCCCCGTCGGACTCACGGCGACACGCTGCCGTCGGTCAGGCCGTCGTGCATCCCGCGCACCAGTCGCTCACCGAGGCGGCCCGCGAGGCGCAGCGCGTCCTCGAAGGCGGCGAGGGCCCGGAACCGCTCGCCGTAGCCGCGCTGTTGGGCGGGCGGGAGGCGGGGCAGTTGCAGGCGGCGGACGTCGAGCCGGGCGGAGGTGGAGGCATAGCTGCTGGCCTGGCGGTTGTTGGCGGTGCCGCGCAGGAACCCGGCGAGGAACCAGGGGTCGAGGGCATCCTGGTCGGGGCGGAGCAGGACCAGGCCGCGGCCCGGCACGGCGCCCGCGGTGGCCTCGTCGACGACGCGGGCGGCGGCGGTGCCGCCGAGCACGGGCACGACGACGTCGCCGGGTGCGGTGCGGACGGGGGTGTCGGTGGCCTGGGCGGCGGGGTCGTGGGGGGCCGCGCCGACGGCGGGGGGCGCGGTGGCGGAGGGTGCGGTGGCGTGGGGGGCCACGGTGGCGGGGGCTGTGGCGGAGGGCGTGGTGGCGGACGGCGCCGTTCCGGCGAGGACGTCGTGTTCGGTGAGGACGGGGACGTCGGCGGGGAGCCCTGCGGTCGCCGAGTGGCCCGGGTGGATCGACAGGGCGCCCGCGCGGGCGAGTTCGCCGATGGTGGTGAGCGGCCAGCGGGCCGTGTCCGGTGTGCCGGGGGCGGCCTCCGGCGGGGTGAGGCCCGCGGTCAGGCGCAGGGTCTCGTCGAGCCGGGCCCGCACCTCGCGCAGCTCATCGGCGCCGCCTTCCGCGGCCCGGGGCGGCAGGCGGCGTGCGGGCGCCAGGTCGACCTCGTCGTCGAGGAGTTCGAGCACCGGCACGGACAGCGCGAAGCCCGGCTCCTCCGGGAGCGTGCCCTCGCGCTCGAACCGGCGGAACGCCCCGAGCACGGCGTCCCGCACCGGCGGCCAGGCCCCCGGGTCCCGCCCGTCGGTGTGCCTGCCGTCGGCCGCGGTGCCGCCCCCGGCCTCGACGAGCAGCACCTCGGGGGCGCTCGGCGCGTCGGTGCCGGGCCTGCGCAGGACCCAGACGTGGAGCGGCAGGTGGTACGGCGGCGCCGCGCCGGCGGGCAGCGCGATCACGGCCCGCAGGGCGCCGCGGCGCAGCAGGTCGGCGCGGACGCGGCGGCCCGAGCGGCGGGACGCGGCGGCCGGCGGCATCAGGACCACGGCGCCGCCGCCGTCGCGCAGGCGCGCCAACGCGTGCTGCACCCAGGCCAGTTCGGACTCGGTGCGGGCCGGGAAGCCGTACTCCCAGCGCGGGTCGTAGGCCAGCTCGTCGTGGCCCCAGTTGCGGTCGTTGAACGGCGGGTGGCACAGCACGACGTCGGCCGCGCGGTCAGTGAACGTGTCGGCGCGCAGGGTGTCGGTGGCGGCGGTGCGCACGGTCGCGGCGGAGCCGAGGGCGAGCCGGAGCGCCGTGAGGGCGGCGAGTTCGGGGGCGCTGTCCTGGCCGTACAGGCGGCAGTCGGCGCCGTCCCCGGGGCCGGGGGCGGCGGCGCGCAGCAGGGCGCCGGTGCCGCAGGCCGGGTCGAGCACGGTACGCCCGGCGCGGCCGGTGCCCGCGAGCGCGGCCATCAGGTCGGCGGGGCCCTCGGGGGTGAGGGTGTACTGGCGGGGGTTGGCGTCCAGGTGGCGGCCGAGCAGGAACTCGTACGCGGTGGGGGCGCCGAGTTCGGCGGCGAGCTCGGCTACGGAGCGCAGCAGGGGGGCGGACGGCAGGAGTTCGGGGGGCGCGGGGGCGTGCACGGCGCGCGTGGCGGACGGCGGGCCGAAGCGCGGGGTCAGCACGCCCTCGATGAGGTCCGGGAGGAGCCGGGCCATCCGCTCGTCCGAGACGGCGCTCGCCGCCAGCCAGTCGGGGTGCCGGTCGTGCACGAGGAGCAGGGCGCAGCCGGCGTGCAGGAGGGCGGGGACGGGGCCCGCCGGGTGTCCGGCGAGCTGCTGCCAGACGCGTTCGCGCAGCGGTACTTCGGAGAGCTTGCCCTGGCCGCGCAGCCAGTCCTCGACCTCGCCGAGCGCGAAGGACGGGCTGGTGTCGGTGCCGCCCACGGGCTTGGGGAAGTCGGCGTGGCGGCGGCGCCAGTTGCTGACGGCGGCGCGGCCGACGCCGGCGAGGCGGGCGATGCCGGCGGCGGTGACTTCGGTGGGGGCGGCTGCGGTGGGGGCGGGGGTGGCGGCGGTGGGGTCGGCGGTGCTTGTCCCGTCCGGAGTGCTTGCCCCGTCCGGGGTGCCGGTCGCGTCCGGGGTGCCGGTCGCGTCGGTCGTACGCGCCCTGCCCCCCACCCCCTCGGCCGCGCCCCGCGCGCGCGGCGCCCCGTTCCCCTGCCGCGTCGGCCCGCTGGTCGTCACTGGCCCGCCCCTCGTCGTCCGGTCTCGCTCGCTCCCCGTACGCCGCCTTCTCCCCGACGGCGCGCGAACCGAGCTTACCCAGACGGGCGGGACGAACCCCTTTCACATGCGTTAACCACATCTTCACGGTGAACCGTGTTGACTCGGTTCACAGACACCTGCTCTCATAGGTGCTCCGGACGAATCCCTGGGGGGACCTCTCATGCAGCACCGTTCGCGCGCTCGTCGCGCCACTCTCGCCGCACTCTGTCTCACCGCGACGGCGGCCGTCACGCTGACGGCCTGCGGCGGCGACAAGGACGGCTCCTCGCCCTGGGACGCCGTGAAGGAGTCCGCCGACTCGCAGTCGGGCAAGGACGGCAAGGACGGCAAAGGCAGCGAGGACGACGGGGACGGCGGGGAGAAGTCCGGCGGCGGGCCGAAGGGCCCCTTCCCCGGCATGTCGGGGCCGGACATCGTCGAGAAGTCCGTGACCGCGACGAGCGCCGCGAAGTCGCTCTCCCTCAAGGGCAGCGCGCCCGACGACGAGGGCGGCGCCATCGACATGGACATCGCGCTCAACACCCGCGGCGAGTGCGCCGGTTCGATGAGCATGAAGGACCAGGGCTCGGTCGACCTGATCGTGAACCGCAGCACCGTGTACATGCGGCCCGACGCGGAGTTCATCCGCTCGGAGACCAAGGACCAGCCGGAGGACGAGACCGCCGCGGCCGTGCAGCTGATGGCCGACCGCTGGTCGAAGTCCAGCGCGACCTCGTCCGACGCCAAGGGCATGGCCACGTTCTGCGACCTCGACCTCATCCTGGCCGAGTTCAAGGACGTCAACTCGGCCGCGCGGCGCGGCGAGCAGACGTCGGTCGACGGCACCCCGGCCCTCGCGCTGCACGAGACCGAGGGCAAGGACAAGTACACGATCTACGTGGCGACCGAGGGCAAGCCGTACCTGCTGAAGATCGTCAACAACACCGAGAAGCGGTCCGAGTCGCTGACGTTCGGCGACTACGACAAGCCGGTGGACACGACGGCCCCGAGCGGCGACGTCCTCGACCTGGACAAGATGAACTGACCTCTACGGGGTGGGGCGGCGAACCGGCGGGCCGCCCGCCGCGCCCCCAGGGCGTGCGCCTCCCCGGGGCGTGCGCCTCCCCGGGCGTGCACCTCACAGAGCGTGCGCCTCACAGGGCGTGCCGCACCCACACGTTCGGCTCCACGTACACCGCGTACCCGCGCCCGGGCTCGCAGTGCACCGGCACCAGGGCGCCCGGCACCTCGACGAGCCCCTCCTCGTCGAGCGGCAGGCCCGTCCACGCCCGCCACCGCTCCAGCGTGCCCGACACCGTCATCGACGCCGGGGCCACCTTCTCGATGATGCCGCCCGCGCGGACGTGGACGCGCAGCCACGGGTCGTGCGGCAGGCCGTCCGGCCGGGTGCGCCGCGCGTACTCCTCGATCGGCGTCGCGGGCTCCAGGTGCTTGGCGTTGGGCCGCACCGGCGCGACGACCTCGGTGAAGCCGCGCCCGCGGGCGTTCTCGCGCAGGGCCGCGAGCACCTGCCCCGAGACGCCGTGCCCCTGCGCGTCCGGGGCGACCGTGATCTCGATGGCGCTGACGGTGTCGGGCTCCCGGCCCCGCTTGAGGTCCGAGAACGCCCACAGCATGACCGCGTCCCAGCCGCCGCCGGGCAGCTCCCCGCGCCCCTCGGCCCCGAGCACGAACGGCACGCTGAACGCCCGCGCCACGACCTCCCCCGCGGTGTCGGTGGCAACAAGCACGTGCTCCGGCCACTCCACCGGGATCCGCGTCATCAGCGACCACGCGACGGGGTCGTACTGCACGAACTCGGCCCAGGTGTCGTCCATGGCCCACATCGCGTCGGCGAGTTCGGGGCGCTCGGCGAGCGAGGTGATCTTCAGGTCCATGCCCGCACGCTAACGGCCGGGGCGCGACCCGGAAACCGAATTAACCCACCGCCCCGAAGACAAACCCGTACTTCACCGCACCCGCCCCACGCACCCCACCCTCACCGCACCTCACCACACCTCACCGCACCTCACCGGGCCCGGAACCGCCCCGGCGCCTCCGTCGGACTCCCGCCACCCGGCAGCTCCTCCTGCGGGCAGCGCGCCAGCACCTTCCGCATCGCGTCCCGCTCGGCGGCGGTCACCCACAGGCCGTACTTCTTCTTCACGGCGACCTGCCGGGCCACGTACGCGCAGCGGTAGGACTTGTTCGCGGGCAGCCACGTGGCCGTATCGCCGTCGCCCTTGCCCCGGTTGGGGCCCGCGTCGACGGCGAGGAGGTTCAACGGGTCGTTGGCGAGGGCGATGCGCTTGCTCGGACGCCAGTTGCCCGCGCCCTTCTGCCAGGCGTCGGAGAGGGCGACGACGTGATCGATGTCGACACGGCTGCGCCCGCGCGTGAACGTCACGTCTTTGCCGGTGTACGGGTCCGGTGCGAGCCTCCCCGACACCACCGTGCAGTCACCGCCCCGGAACTTCACCCCGTCCAGGTCCCGCTTGAGTATGTCGTCCCGGGTCCCGCACCCGTTCGAGTCGGTGTCGGCCCAGGGACTCCCGAACCGCGCCCGGTCGTAACCGGTCTTCGGGGCCCGCCCCTTGACGACGAGCGAGTCGACGGCGTCGAGCGCGGGGCCGCCGCGGGCGCCGGGAGCACCGCGCTTCCCGCCCTCCTTGTCCTCACCGTCGCACCCGACCACGCCGCCCAGCACGGCGACCACCACGACAGCGCCCACCAGACCCCGCCGCCTCGCACCCCCCAGAACCACAGCACTCCCCTCCCTCACCCGGCCCGACCACCGAGCACGAAAACGGCCGCCCTGCACGGCGGCCAACCCGCCCAGACCCTACCTGCCCCAACGGGCAAGCAGCACAAACCGGATGTTTCACTGGTCCCCGCGTACGCGTGGACAGCACCAAGCCGGGGCTGGCACCTGGGTGTCGACTCAGGCCATCCCCGCAGACGCGGGGAGCACTACCAGCTCCACTGGGCCGGGACGCTCATCGGCGGACCATCCCCGCACGCGGGGACCACACGCCTCTCTTCGCAGCGCTGGCCATCGTTGAGGGGCCACCCCCGCACGCGCGGGGACCACCCCGGGAAGGACAGCTTCGGGGCGTCGTCGTAGGGACCACCCCCGCACGCGCGGGGACCACAGGCCACGACCAGCGGCTTCGCGGGGCCGACAGGCATGCAGCGCCTACGTATTACTGGCATCCTCCCCGATCGGCAGAGGGCGGCCACGGAGGGACGCCCACTGAGCCGCCGTCCACGCCTTGCGCAGGCGGGTGCCTTCGGAGCAGGCGGGCCCCGCGTGGGACCGAGGGCAGTGGCGCAGATGCCGCAGGTAGGCCACGTACAGGCGGGCCGCATCCCGCTCCAGGGCCGTGGCCGTCACTCGGCGACCCCGACGCCGCCGGCGAGGGCCAGGGGGGCACGCAGGCAGGCCGGCCACTCCTCGTGCACCTGGTGAGGGATGGGATGGGCCTGCGCGAGCCAGCAAGAGACGGCTCTGCGCTCGTCGTCACGCAATGGGGTCCGCCACAGTGAGCTGCCCCTGGGTGATGGCACGCGGGCCCCGTCTTCGCCCATGTCGACTCCTTGCCGGTTGGTCATGGCCCGGGGCCGGTCACGCGGCCACCCAGGCGGTGCACAACTCATGCAACCGGTGCGCTACTCACGGTGACAGGGACGCAACGTCCCACTTTCGCGACGCTAATCGCCGACTCCCAGAAACTCCGCCAACGACCGCAGCCCCGGCGGGTGATGGGGCAGCGCCCACAGATCGCGGACGATCGCCACGGCCAACGTGTGGTGCCGCATCCAGGTCGGTGCGACACGGCGTAGGGACTCCAGGGTCTTCACTGCCCCGGCCGCGTCACCGAGGTCCGTGTGGGCTCGGGCCACATCGAGGAGCAGCCACGTCCGCCACGACGCCGGGGTGTCCTTGCTCAGCCGCATGCCCTTCGCGAGTTTCAGGGCTTCCTCGGGGTGCCCGTACTGGACCGCGAGGCGGACGCGCTCGATGCGTACCGACGACGGGCTGAAGACGCTGACCATGCGGTTGTCGCCGCCTGAGGGCAGCTTGGCCACGCGGGCGGCCTCGGTCTCCGCGTCCGCCATCAACTCGGCGGCCCGCTGGTAGTCGTTGCCGCGCGCGGCCGACGTGGCAGCGGACATCACCAGCGCGCCCCACACCTTCAGGCCGTCGGCGGTGTCCGCGTACCCGCCGCTCTTGGTGTCGTCGGCGGCGCTCAGCGCGATGTTCAGCGCGTCGTCCAGGCGCCCTTGCCGCTGGTAGGTCCAGGCTACGGAGTTGACGAGCATGGGGCGGAGCAGGGGGTCGGAGGACTGTTCGGCGGCTTCTGTCGCACGTTCCAGGGCGATGAGCGCGAGGTCCGTCTTGCCCATGCGGACCGCGACGTGCCCGGCGAGTTGCAGGGCCTTGCCCAGGGCGACCCGACTGGCTCTGCGGTCGTCCTCGCTCCCCGAGACGGTGGCTGAGCGCGCGTCGTCAATCAGGTCGGGCAGCGCCTTCAGGACCGTCTCGAACTCGGCTGCGTGGTACTGCGACCAGCCATCGGCGATCTGTTCGCGCAGGCGGTCCAGGGAGAAGTCCGGGCCGGTCGGCTGCGGGCCCGGCCCCCAGAGCGCGGGCATGACCGCGCGCCGCATCGCCACGAAGCGCGGCCCGTCGTTCTCACCGCCGGAGGCAACCGCGGGCGGGTCGCCGAGCAGCGTGGTCAGCTCCACGGCGAGGCCGTTCGCGAGCGCGTGCAGCGTGGGCAGGCGTGCCGACTGCTTCCGCCGCTGTTCGAGCTGACGGATCACGTCGACGGACACATCGGACCGCTCGGCGAGCTCCTCCTGAGTCAGCGAGGCCAACCGGCGCAGTCGGCGCAGGGTTCGCCCCAGTTCTTCGTTCGCCACGTCGCCACCGTACGCCGCCCCGCCCCGCCCCACGTGACCGCGCGAAGGACAGCCCCCGGCAGGCCTCAACGACCAGCCCCCGCACCCCCATTACCCCCAAAGTAATCGACGCCCCCACCCCTCCCCCGGCATCCTCAACAACATCAACAAGGGCCCGCACACCAGCAGCCCTGCCACGCATGACGAGGGAGCCGTCCATGTCCACGGAAACCACGGAAACCACCGAGGCCGCCACGTCCGCCGCCGTCGAGGCCGCCACCCGCACCACCGCCGACGCCTTCCTCGCCGCGACCGCCGCGCGCGACACCGCGCGGCTGACGGAGCTGTTCGCCGACGAGGTGGACTGGCTGCTCGCGGAGAACCCGGTGGTCCCCTGGATACGCCCGCGCCGCACCGGTGCCGAGTGCGCCACCCAGGCCGAGGACCTGGCGCGGTACACCGTCGCGGAGGACGCCCGCGCCAGCGTGGACACGTACCTGGTGACCGGGCAGGACGCCGTCATCATGGGGCACCTGTCCGGGACCGTGCGGGCCACGGGGAAGTCCTTCGAGGGGCCGTTCGCACTGCGGCTCACCGTCGAGGGCGGGCGGATCACCCGGCACCACCTCTACGAGAACAGCCTGTCCGTCGCGGCGGCCTGCACCCCCTGACGCACCGGCAGGGCGCCCGTCCCCGGTCCCCGGGAATAGCCGGAGACTGACTCCGCTTGAGGGCAGTGACCTCACCGGAACGATCCGGACGGGGCACGGAAACCGGGCACGGAAACTGGGGGCGGGACACATGACGGGACGCGACACGTCCAAGGGGCGCAACAACACGTCCAAGGGACCCAACACGTCCAAGGGCTCGGCACGCCGCGCGGGCGCCGCGCTGCTCGCGACGGCCACGCTGGCCGCACTGCCCGTCGTCGGCGCGCAGGGGCTCACCGGCCCCTCCGGCGCCACGGCGGCCGAGCGCGACTCGGCCACGTACAAGAGCAGAACGGCGTACGGGAGCAGGCAAGGTCCGGCCAAGAGCTGGTCCTGGCAAGGTGGTTGGGCAGCCTCGCCGCAGGCGGCGACCGAGGTCTTCACGCCGAACTGGTCCAAGCAGGGCTTCGAGAACCACACCGTCCGGCAGGTCGTGCGCGTCAGCAAGGGCGGTACGAAGGCCCGCGTCGAGCTGTCGAACCGGTACGGGACGAAGCCGCTGCGGATCGTCGGCGCGACGATCGCCCGCACCGCCGAGGGTGCGGCCGTCGAGGGCGGTTCGGTGCGGAAGCTGGCCTTCGGCAAGGGGGGGTCGGTGACGATCCCGGCGGGCGGCAAGGTCTACAGCGACGGTGTCCCGTTCGCCGTAAAGGCGTTGGAGTCCCTGACCGTCACGCTGTACCTGGCGGAGCCGACCGGGCCCGCCACCTTCCACATGCAGTCCTCCGCGACCAGCTACCGCGCCCAGGGCGACCACACCGCCGACCGGGGCGGCGCCGCGTTCACGGAGACCAGCGACTCCTGGTACTACCTCTCCGGCGTCGAGGTCAGCGGCAAGGGGACCGCCCGCCGGGACTCCGTGGTGGCCTTCGGCGACTCCATCACCGACGGCACCGGCTCCACCCTCGACACGGACAACCGCTACCCCGACGAGCTGGCCGAGCGCTTCGCCGCCGCCGGGAAGCCGCGCAGCGTCCTCAACCACGGGATCTCCGGCAACCAGGTCACCAACGACACCTCCTGGGCCGGCGAGAAGGGCGTCGTCCGCTTCAAGAAGGACGTCCTGAGCGAGCCGAACGTCGGGACCGTCATCGTCCTTGAGGGTATTAACGACATCGGTGGCAGCGGGCCTTCCTACCCCGGCGGGCCCACCCCCGAGGTGTCGGTCCGCCAGCTCATCGACGGCCACCGCTCCCTGATCCGCCAGGCCCACGCCCGCGGCATCAAGGTGGTCGGCGCCACGCTGACCCCCGTCAAGGGCTCGTTCTACGACACTCCCGCCAACGAGGCCAAGCGCGACGCGGTCAACGACTGGATCCGCACCTCCGGCGCGTACGACGAGGTCGTCGACCTCGACCGCGCCATCGCCGACCCGGCGGACCCGGACCGCATCGCGCCCGCGTACGACTCCGGCGACGCCCTGCACCCGAACGACGCCGGGTACAAGGCGATGGCCGCCGCCGTGGACCTGCGCACCCTCTGAGCCCATCAGGCACGCCAGGCCCGTCGGGCGCGGCACCAGGACCTGGTGGGTGGCGGGCTTGATGACCGTGCCGGGGTACAGGCGCTTGAGGCGCAGCTCCTGGGACTCCGCGAGCTCCACGGGCGCGAAGCGGATGTTGGTGCCCTGCAAGACGATCTCGCCGACCCCGCACGCCCGCGCCAGCATCCGCAGGCCCGCGACCAGGAGCAGGTTCTCCACCGGCTCCGGCAACTTGCCGTAGCGGTCGGTGAGTTCCTCGCGCACCGCCTTGATGTCCGCCTCCGTGTTGGCGGAGGCGATCGAGCGGTACGCCTGGAGGCGCAGGCGCTCGCCGGGGGCGTAGTCGTGCGGGACGTGCGCGTCGACCGGCAGCTCGATCTTGACCTCCAGCGGCGGCTCCTCCTCCACCCCGCCCTCCAGGGAAGCGCGGTAGTCGGCGACGGCCTCGCCGACCATGCGGACGTACAGGTCGAAGCCGACGCCCGCGATATGGCCCGACTGCTCGCCGCCGAGGAGGTTTCCGGCGCCGCGGATCTCCAGGTCCTTCATCGCCACGTACATGCCCGCGCCCATCTCCGTGTGCTGGGCGATGGTGGCGAGGCGCTCGTGCGCGGTCTCGGTGAGCGGCTTCTCCGGCGGGTACAGGAAGTACGCGTAGCCGCGCTCGCGGCCACGGCCGACGCGGCCGCGCAGCTGGTGCAGCTGGCTCAGGCCGAAGTTGTCGCCGCGCTCCACGATGAGGGTGTTGGCGTTGGAGATGTCGATGCCGGACTCGACGATCGTCGTCGACACCAGCACGTCGAACTTCTTCTCCCAGAAGTCCACGACGACCTGCTCCAGGGCCTGTTCCGACATCTGGCCGTGCGCGGTCGCGATGCGCGCCTCGGGCACGATGTCGCGGAGCCTCGCCGCCGCCCGGTCGATGGACTCGACGCGGTTGTGGATGTAGAAGACCTGGCCCTCGCGCAGCAGTTCACGCCGGATGGCCGCGCCGATCTGCTTCTCCTCGTACGGCCCGACGAAGGTCAGGACCGGGTGCCGCTCCTCCGGCGGGGTCGTGATCGTCGACATCTCGCGGATGCCGGTCACGGCCATTTCGAGCGTACGGGGGATGGGGGTCGCGGACATCGTGAGGACGTCGACGTTCGCGCGCAGCTTCTTCAGCTGCTCCTTGTGCTCCACGCCGAACCGCTGCTCCTCGTCGACGATGACCAGGCCCAGGTCCTTGAACTTGGTCTCGGAGGAGAACAGGCGGTGGGTGCCGATGACGATGTCGACGGCGCCGTCCTTCAGGCCCTCCAGGGTCGCCTTGGACTCGGTGTCGCTCTGGAAGCGGCTGAGCGCCCGTACGTTGACGGGGAACTGGCCGTACCGCTCGGTGAACGTGCCGAAGTGCTGCTGCACGAGCAGCGTCGTGGGCACGAGGACCGCGACCTGCTTGCCGTCCTGCACCGCCTTGAAGGCCGCGCGGACCGCGATCTCCGTCTTGCCGTAGCCCACGTCGCCGCAGATCAGACGGTCCATCGGGACCGACTTCTCCATGTCCTCCTTGACCTCGGCGATGGTGGTGAGCTGATCGGGCGTCTCCGCGTACGGGAAGGCGTCCTCCAGCTCGCGCTGCCAGGGCGTGTCCGGGCCGAAGGTGTGGCCGGGGGCCGCCATCCGCGCGCTGTACAGCTTGATCAGGTCGGCGGCGATCTCCTTGACCGCCTTCTTCGCGCGCGCCTTGGTCTTCGTCCAGTCGGCGCCGCCGAGCCGGTGCAGGGTCGGGGCCTCGCCGCCCACGTACTTGGTGATCTGCTCCAGCTGGTCGGTGGGGATGTAGAGCCGGTCGCCGGGCTGGCCGCGCTTGGCTGGGGCGTACTCCACGACCAGGTACTCGCGGGTCGCGCCCTGGACCGTGCGCTGCACCATCTCGATGTAGCGGCCGACGCCGTGCTGCTCGTGGACGATGTAGTCGCCCGGCTCCAGGGTCAGCGGGTCGATGGTCTTGCGGCGCCGTGCGGGCATGCGCTGCCCGTCCTTGCCCGCCGCCTTCTGGCCGGTGAGGTCGGTCTCCGTGAGGACGGCGAGCTTCAGCGCCGGGTCGACGAAGCCGTAGTCGATGGAGCCGCACGCCACGTGCACCACGGCCGGGGTCAGCTCGGTCAGGTCGGCGTCGAGGCGGGCCGCGATGCCCTCGCCGCCCAGGACCTCGGCGGTGCGGGCGGCCGGGCCGTGGCCCTCCGTGACGTACACCGTGCGCCAGCCGTCGGCGAGCCAGCCCTTGGTGTCGGCGAGGGCCTTCGCGGTGTCCCCGCGGTAGGTCTCCGGGGCGTGCATGCCGAGCTTGAGGGTGTCGGCGTCCGCCAGGTCGGCGGGGTCGGGCGTCTCGTCGGCGGCGAACGGGCTCACCGACCACCACATCATGCCCAGCTCACGGGCCCGGTCCCGGACGTCCGCGATGCCCCACAGCGAGGCCGCGCCCACATCGATCGGGGCCTCGCCCCCGCCGGCCGTCGCGGCCCAGCTGGCCTGCAGGAACTCCTGGCTCGTCGCCACCAGGTCCGCGGCCCTGGTCCGCACCCGCTCCGGGTCGCACACCAGCGCCATCGAACCCTTCGGCAGCACGTCGAGCAGCAGCTCCATGTCGTCCACCAGGACCGGGGCCAGGGACTCCATGCCCTCGACCGCGATGCCCTCGGCGATCTTGCCGAGCAGCTCGCCGAGCTCCGGGTGCCGCTCCGCCAGCGCCGCGGCCCTGCCCCTGACCTCCTCGGTCAGCAGCAGCTCCCGGCACGGCGGCGCCCACAGGCCGTGCTCCGCGATCTCCAGGGAGCGCTGGTCGGCGACCTTGAAGTAGCGGATCTCCTCGACGTCGTCGCCCCAGAACTCCACCCGCAGGGGGTGCTCCTCGGTGGGCGGGAAGACGTCGAGAATGCCTCCTCGTACGGCGAACTCGCCTCGCTTCTCCACCAGCTCCACGCGCGCGTACGCCGCCGCGGCCAGGGCCTGGACGGTCTCGTTCAGATCCGCGGAGTCGCCCGTGCGCAGCGACACCGGCTCCAGGTCGCCGAGGCCCTTGACCTGCGGCTGCAGCACAGAGCGCACCGGTGCCACGACCACCGACACCGGGCCTGTCTCCGGGTCCGCCGCATCGTCCAGGCGCGGGTGCGCGAGGCGGCGCAGGACCGCGAGGCGGCGGCCGACCGTGTCCGAGCGCGGGGAAAGACGCTCGTGCGGCAGCGTCTCCCACGACGGGTACTCCACGACCCCCTCCGGCGGCAGCACCGTCCGCAGCGCCGCGGCCAGGTCCTCGGCCTCACGGCCGGTGGCGGTCACCGCGAGGACCGTGCGGCGGGCCTCCCGCGCGAGGGCCGCCACGGCGAAGGGGCGGGCGGCCGGGGGGCCGACGAGGTCGATGTGGTGCCGGTTGCCGTCGGCCGCGGCCTTCACCGCTTCGGTGAGGGCCGCGTCCTCGACGACGACGTCCAGCAGTCCGTGCAGGCTCATGAAGGGGCATCCAGTCAGGGGCAGAGAACGGGGCGGAGAACGAGGGGCAGAGAACGTGCGGACAACGCGAACAGCCCGACTCGTCGAACGGGCCGGGGGTGTCCAGGGTACGACGGCTTCTGGGCGGCCACCTTTTCGAGCGATCGACGCGCCTGGGTCCGAGCCCGTACGTTCCACGCATGCGTGACACGTACACAGTCGACGAAGCCCACGCTGTCCTCGACGAACTCGTACACCGTGCCTCACACCCTGGTGAGCGCATCACCATCACGGCTGATGGGGAGCCCGTGGCTGTGCTGATCAGCGCTCGTGAGCTCGCGGCTCTTGAGGACGCCCTGGCGTCTGCTCAGTACGCCCTTCACCGGTTCGAAGCAGAATCCCACCGGCCGCAGGTCGATGGTGCCCTGCATGCGGGTGGGGCCCTGCCGGGGGCTCCCCAATCCCGCCCCTTCCCGTAACTGGGGCTCCGCCCCAGACCCCGCTCCTCAAACGCCGGAGGGGCTGGATAGAGCCCGTCGTGGGGGTACCCCCTGCTCCTTGAGAGCTTGGGGGAGATTGAGGACGAGGCGCGGAGCGCCGACTGGGCGGGGACAGGGGCGCAGCCCCCTGTGCGGGGCACGCAAGGGCCGGGGTCAGGGGAACATCCCCCTGACCCCGGCCCTCCCCCGTTCCCCCGTTCCCCCGTCGCGGTGGCTACTCGGTCGCGATCGCGTTCAGTACGTTCATCCGGCCCGCCCGGAACGCCGGGACCAGCGCGGCGAACAGGCCCACGAAGGCCGACCCGATGAAGACCGTGATGATCGTCGGCCAGGGGATCTCCAGGACCTTCAGGCCCTCCAGGGCGAGCAGCTTCTGGGCCGTGGCGCCCCAGCCCATCCCGAGGCCGAGGCCGAGGAGGGCACCGAAGAGGGCGATGACCACCGACTCCAGGCGGATCATGCGGCGCAGCTGGCGGCGGGAGAGGCCGATGGCCCGCATCAGGCCGATCTCCCGGGTCCGCTCGACCACCGAGAGGGCGAGGGTGTTCACGACGCCCAGGATGGCCACGATGATCGCGAGGCCGAGGAGGCCGTAGACCATGTTCAGCATCTGGCCGACCTGGTCCTTCAGGCTCTGCTTGAAGTCGGTCTGGTCCTGGACCTTGTACTGCGGGTAGGTCGCCAGGGCGTCCTTGAGCGCCTTGTACGCCTGCTCCTGCTTGCCGTCGACCGCCTTGGCGAAGGCGATCTCGGTCTGCGGCATCCGGTCGGCGGGCACATAGCGCTCGACGGTGGCGATGTTCACGTACATCGCGCCCTTGTCGAACGAACCGTCCTCCGACGTGATCGCGGCGAGCTTCAGCTCGGCGGTGCGACCGTGGTCGAAGGCGACCTCCAGCTTGTCGCCGACCTTCAGGTGGTGCTTCTTGGCGAAGTCCTCGCCCACCGACATCGCGTTCTTGCCGTAGGCGGCGGACTGCTCACCGGCGACGGTGTCGCGGCGCAGGTCCTTGGCGTACGTCGGGTCGGCGGCGCTCAGCTCCGCGCCCTTGCTGGTCTTGCCGCCGGGCAGGGTGAGGTCGGCCTTGATCTCCTTGTTCCGGGTGAAGTGCGAGATGTACGGAGTCTTCTCCAGCTTCTGCTCGGCCTTGGCGGTGATGCTCTGCGAGTCGCCCTGGATGATGAAGTCCGCGCCCACCGACTTGTCCAGCTCGTCCGTGGCCGAGGCGACCATCGAGGAGCCGACCACGGAGAGGCAGGCCACGAGGGCGAGGCCGATCATCAGGGCGGCGCCGGTGGCACCGGTGCGGCGCGGGTTGCGCAGGGCGTTCCGCTCGGCCATGCGGCCGACGGGGCCGAACATCCGCAGGATCACCGCGCTGATGACGCGGACCACGAAGCGGGCCAGGACCGGGCCGATGACGACGAAGCCGATGAGGGTGAGGACGACGCCGCCCCCGAGGAACAGGGAGCCCTCGCTGGCCTTGTCCGCCTGCCCCGCGGTGTAGAGACCGAAGCCTCCGGCGGCGGTGAGGACCAGGCCGATCAGGGCGCGCAGGGCGCTGGACCTGCCGTCGGCGGGCGTGCCCACCTCGCGCAGCGCGGCCATCGGGGAGACCTTGCCGGCCCGGCGGGCCGGGAGATACGCGGCGAGGACGGTGACGATGATGCCGAGGGCCATGCCGACCACGGGGGTCGTCCAGGCGATGGTGAGGTCCTTCGTGGACAGCTCCATGCCGACGCCGGACATCAGCTTCATCAGGCCGATCGCGAGGCCGATGCCCGCGCCGACGCCGACGATCGAGCCGATGACGCCGAGGAGCAGCGCCTCGACCAGGACCGAGCGGTTGACCTGCTTGCGGCTGGAGCCGATGGCCCGCATCAGGCCGATCTCGCGGGTGCGCTGGGCGACCAGCATCGAGAACGTGTTGATGATGAGGAAGATGCCGACGAGGAAGGCGATCCCGGCGAAGCCGAGCATCGCGTACTTCATGACGTCCAGGAAGCTGCCGACGGACTTGCGGTCGTCGGCCGCGCTCTCCTTCTGCGTCTTGACCTGGTACGCGGAGGCGTCCCCGGTCAGCGTCCGCTTGATGTTGTCCTTCACCTGCTGGTCGCTGAAGCCGCTCGCGGCGGCGACGCTCAGGTGGGTGAACCGGCCGGTGGCGCCGAGCAGTTCGCGCTGGGCGGTCTCGGTGTCGAAGTAGAAGACGGCCGCGCCCGGGTTGGTCACCTTGAAGGTGGCGATGCCGACGATCTTCGCCTTGAAATCACCGGCGGCGGTGATGGTGCGCAGCTCCTCGCCCATCTTGAGGTGGTGCTTGTCGGCGGTGTCGGCGTCGACCATCACCTCGGTGGGTCCGCGCGGGGCGTGCCCGGAGGTGATCTCCATGGAACGCAGGTCGTTCTTCGTCCAGTTGCCCGCGAGGGTGGGGGCGCCGGAGGACGGGCCCATGTTCTTGTTGTCGGAGTCGGCGACCGTGACGCTGTCGCTGGAGATGGCGCCCTCGACGGACTTCACGCCGTCGGCCTTCTCGACCTGGGCGATGGCGGCGGCGGGCAGCGTCTCGGGCTTGCCCGTCTTCGGCCCGTCGTCCCCGGCGTCCCCGGCGTTCTTCGGCTTGACGGTGACGTCGGACGCCGTCGCCGCGAAGAGCTTGTCGAAGGTGGTGGACATCGTGTCCGAGAAGACGAGCGTGCCGCACACGAAGGCCACCGAGAGGACCACGGCGATCGCGGAGAGCGCCATGCGTCCCTTGTGCGCGAGGAAGTTGCGCAGGGAGGTCTTGAGGACGGTCATGACGTGCGCCCCCGGGCGTCGAAGTGCTTCATGCGGTCCAGGACCTGGTCCGCGGTGGGGTTGTACATCTCGTCGACGATGCGGCCGTCGGCCAGGTACAGCACGCGGTCGGCGTAGGACGCGGCGACCGGGTCGTGCGTGACCATCACGATGGTCTGGCCGAGCTCGGTGACCGAGCGGCGCAGGAAGCCGAGGACCTCGGCGCCGGCGCGGGAGTCCAGGTTCCCGGTCGGCTCGTCGCCGAAGATGATCTCCGGCCGTGACGCCAGGGCGCGGGCCACGGCGACGCGCTGCTGCTGGCCGCCGGACAGTTCGGTCGGGCGGTGCTTGAGGCGCCCGGCGAGGCCGACGGTCTCGACGACCTGGTCCAGCCAGCCGCGGTCGGGCTTGCGGCCCGCTATGTCCATCGGGAGCGTGATGTTCTCGATGGCGTTGAGCGTCGGAAGGAGGTTGAACGCCTGGAAGATGAAGCCGATCCGGTCCCGGCGCAGCTGCGTGAGCTTCTTGTCCTTCAGGCCGGTGATCTCGGTCTCGTCCAGATAGATCTGGCCGGAGGAGACGGTGTCGAGGCCGGCGAGGCAGTGCATGAGCGTGGACTTGCCGGACCCGGACGGGCCCATGATCGCGGTGAACTGCCCGCGGGCGATGTCCACGTCGATGTGGTCGAGGGCCACGACCCGGGTCTCGCCGGTGCCGTACGCCTTGACGACCTGGCGTGCCCGAGCCGCCACGGCCGTACGCCCTCCAGTACCCCCGTGCCTGGGAGTGGTCACAGCCGTTGTCACGGTAAGTCTCCTATGTCGGTGATGAGATGAGCCCGCTGCCGCACTGCCTGCTGCCGCACCGCTCGGTTCGCCCGCCCGGCCGCCCGTCGGGCCTCCGGTCGCACCACTTGCTCACGTGGATCAGTCTGGTCCGCGGGGGTACCCCGGCGCCCTGGTGCGGAGCGCAGTCTTTTGCTGGGGAAAACCCCACCCCCGAAGCTGAGGTTCGTCTCAGTGCTGAGGGCCTGTGCTCCCGGCCCCGCGGCATAAAGCCAATCTAAGGACCAGGTCAGGCGCCTTCGTCCTCCGTCGGTACCAACGTTTCCCTGTCCGTAGTACGGAGGTCCCCCTAGGGGTTCTCCACCCGGCGGTGGAGCGGTTCTCAGGGTCGCTCCACCCTCCTGCCGACCGGAATCCCGCCCTACCAGCCGAGAGACCCTCCACCCTCCCCTGGGGGCCCGGCCCGGTGAGAAAGTGACCCGAGGCAATAAGTGCAGGGGGAAGGGATCCTGGGATGCCGAGGACCGACAAGCGCGGGGCCGTCGTCGCCGCGCTCATGCTCGTCATGGCGCTCGCCGCGCTCGACGCCACCATCGTCTCCACGGCCGTCCCGCAGATCGTCGGTACGCTCGGCGGCTTCTCCGTCTTCTCCTGGCTGTTCTCCGGCTATCTGCTGGCCGCGACGGTCACCCTGCCGGTGTACGGCAAGCTCTCCGACACCTTCGGCCGCAAGCCCGTCCTGATCGCCGGCTGCGTCCTGTTCCTGCTCGGCTCGGCGCTGTGCGCGCTCGCCTGGAACATGGGCGCCCTGATCGCCTTCCGCGTCGTCCAGGGCCTCGGCGGCGGCGCGCTCCAGGGCACCGTCCAGACCCTCGCCGCCGACCTGTACCCGCTCAAGGAGCGCCCGAAGATACAGGCCAAGCTGTCGACGGTGTGGGCGACTTCGGCGGTCGCGGGCCCCGCGGTCGGCGGCCTCATCACCGCGTACACGGACTGGCGCTGGATCTTCCTGATCAACCTGCCGGTCGGCGCGGTCGCGCTCTGGCTGATCGTCCGCCACCTGCACGAGCCCACCCGTACGACGGCGGCGGCGGGGCCGCGTACCGAGGTGTGGAAGCGCGTCGACTGGCCCGGAGCGCTCGCCGTCTTCGCCGCCGGGGGCGTACTCCTGACCGCACTTGTGCAGGGCGGGGTCGCCTGGGCGTGGCTGTCGGCGCCGTCGCTCGCGCTGTTCGCCGCGGGGCTGCTGTGCGTCGCCGCGGTCGTCGTCATCGAGCGCCGCGCGGCCGACCCCGTCATACCCGGCTGGGTGTGGCGCCGACGCCCCATCGCCGCCGTGAACCTGGCGCTCGGCTCGCTCGGCCTGGTGATGGTGGCACCCACCGTCTTCCTGCCGACGTACGCCCAGTCCGTGCTGCAACTCGCGCCCATGGCCGCCGGGTTCGTCCTCTCCGTGATGACCCTGAGCTGGCCGGTGTCGGCGGCGCTCAGCCAGCACGTCTACCGGCGCATCGGCTTCCGCAACACGGCGATGCTCGGCATAGGCGCCGCGGCCTGCGTCCTGTTCACCTTCCCGCTGCTGCCCTACCCCGGCTCGGCCTGGCAGCCCGCCCTGCTGATGCTGCTGCTCGGCGCGGCGCTCGGCCTCTTCCAACTCCCCCTGATCGTCGGCGTCCAGTCGACCGTGGGCTGGGCGGAGCGGGGCACGACCACCGCCTCCGTCCTGTTCTGCCGCCAGATCGGCCAGACCGTCGGCGCCGCCCTGTTCGGCGCGGTCGCCAACGGGGTGCTCAGCGCGAGGCTCGGCGGCGCGGGCTCCCTCGACTCGGTGGCCAAGGCCCTGGACGACCCGGACTCGGTGGCGGACGCGGACCGGCTGCGGCGCGCGGTGGACGCGGCCGTCGACGCCGTCTACGTGGGCGCGGCGTGCGCGGCGGTGGTGTGCCTGCTGGTGCTGCTCTTCGTGGCGCCGCGCAGGTTCCCCGTCATCCAGGAGACACCGGCGGAGCCCAGCGCGCCCGACGCGACCGGCACGCCCAGCGTCACCGGCACACCCGACGAAGCGCGTGCCCCTGACACTCAACTACCGTCCCAAAAGCCCTGGTTGACCCATTCGCCACCCGACGAGACCCATACCGACTGACCAGTATGGCGAAAACCCCGCGCACTCCCCTTACCAGCAAGTAGCGTTCTCGGCCCTCGCTCCCTCGCGGTCCGCACCGGACCGAAGCCGCGCTTGGAGAGGAGAACCGGGATGACCCACCCACCGCACGACGCGACCCCCCACCTCCCCCCGCACCGCCACACCTCGTCCCCGTCCTACGCCACCTACCCCTGGCAGCCCGTCCCCCCGCCGCCCGCGCCGCCACCGCCCCGCGCCGCACCCCGCCACCCCGCCCTCGGCAACCACCGCGACCTGCGGGTCCTGCGCACCGCCTACCGAAGACAGCGCCGCGTCGCCACCCTCACCGCGCTCGGCTACTTCACGCTCTTTCTGATCCTGTCCGGCTGCGCACCCTCCCTGATGAACAGCGAGGTCTCCGGCGGCCTGACGACGGGCCTGCTCCTCGGCCTCGTACAACTGCCGGTGATGTGCCTAGCCATAGCGCTGTACGAGTTCACGGCGCGGCGACGGCTCGACCAGCTCGCCGCGCGCCTGCGCAAGCTCGCGGAACTGGAGGCGAACCGTGATCACCGCCGCTGACACGACCCAGAACATGACCCTGGTGGCGTTCACGGCCGTCGTCACACTGACGCTCCTTCTGTGCGTGATGACGGGTCCCGACCGCGACGGGCTCGGCGAGTTCTACACCGGGTACGGCGGCCTCACCCCGCTGCGCAACGGCCTCGCCATCGCGGGCGACTACATCTCCGCCGCGTCCGTGCTCGGCACCACCGGCGTCATCGCGCTGCTCGGCTACGACGGCGTGGTCCTCGCCCTCAGCACGTCCCTCTCGCTGATGCTCCTGATGTTCCTGCTGGCCGAACCCCTCAGGAACGCGGGCAAGTTCACCATGGGGGACGTGCTCGCGCGCCGGATGCCCGGCCGGGTGGTGCGGGTGACCGCGTGCGCGGCGACGCTGGCCGCGCTGCTCCCCCTCATGCTGGTCCAACTGGCGGGCGCGGGCGACCTGCTCGCCTTCATCCTCGGGTTCTCCAGCCCCGGCCTGAAGACCGGGTGCGTGATCGCGCTCGGGGCGCTGATGATCAGCTACGCGGCGATCGGGGGCATGAAGGGCACCGCCCTCATCCAGATCCTCAAGATCGTGATCCTGCTCGGGTCGGGGACGGTGGTCGCCGTCCTCATCCTGCGGCGCTTCGACTGGGACCCCGGGGCGCTGCTCGCCGCGGCGCAGCGGGGCAGCGAACTCGGCCCCGCCTACCTCCGGTCGGGGCTGCAGTTCGAGGGCGGTCCGATGCCGCGCCTGGACATGATCAGCTCCGAGCTGACGGTGGTCCTGGGCGGGGCGTGCCTGCCGCACATCACGATGCGCATGTACACGGCACGCAGCGCCCCCGAGATAAGGCGCTCCCTGTCCTGGGCGGTCTCCTCGGTCGCCCTCTTCGTCCTCATCATCACGGTGATCGGATTCGGTACGACGGCGATGCTCGGGCGGGCGGCGGTGTCGGCGCACGACGCGCAGGGCAACACGGCGTATCTCCTGGGTACGCGGGCGGTGTTCGGCGCGGACGCGTCCGGCGCCGAGACGCTCCTCTTCACGACGGTCGCCACCGCCATCTTCCTGACGCTGCTCGCCTCGGTGGCCGGGATGATCCTGGCCTGCGCCAACTCCCTGGCGCACGACGTGTTCGCGGCCTGCCGCCGCGATCTGCCGCCCCGCAGGGAGATGACGCTCGCCCGCGGCTGCGCGCTGGCCGTGGGCGCCCTCGCGATCACCCTCGCCGTCCTCATCCAGGACCGCAGCCTCCAGCCCCTGGTGACCCTGTCCTTCTGCCTCGGCGCCTCGGTCCTTGCCCCCGCCCTGATCTACACCCTCTTCTGGCGCCGCTTCACCCGGGCGGGCCTCCTCTGGACCCTCATCGGCGGCACGGTCGGCTGCGCCGTGCTCATGACCGGCACCAACCTGGTCTCCGGCTCCCCCAACGCCGCCTTCCCCACCCACGACTTCAACTGGTTCCCCTTCACCACCCCCGGCATCGCCTCCATCCCCCTCGGCTTCCTCCTCGGTTGGCTCGGCACGATCACGTCCCGCCCCACCGTCCAACGGGAACAACGGGGCCGGTACGAGGCGGTGGAGCCGTTCATCCTGGCGGGGGCTCGGGGGGGGGCGGGGCACAGGTCCGGCGAGTCGGTGACCGCGGGTTCCGTCGGGGGGTTGCATCCCACCCGCCCGCCCCCACCGCCCAACGGGAACAACGGGGCCGGTACGAGGCGGTGGAGCCGTTCATCCTGGCGGGGGCTCGGGGGGGGGCGGGGCACAGGTC
>NZ_JNXT01000042.1 GCF_000716675.1 Streptomyces alboflavus | reverse complement strand
GGGCTGTTGCTCGGCCCGGGACAAGTCGGGGCGGGGGGGGGGGAGAAAGCCCGTCCGGCGTTTGAGGACGAGGCGCGGAGCGCCGACCGGCGGCGCCCCGGGCGGGCGGTCAGAAGTAGGTGCGGATGTAGTCCGTGACCGTTCCGTCGGCCTCGACGAGGGGGATCAGCTGCCACTTGTCGAAGGACGTGCAGGGGTGGGAGAGACCGAGGCCGACCCAGTCCCCGACCTCCACGGCGCCCGCGGCGGTCCTGAGCCACCCGTGCTGGTCGGAGAGCCCGGTCACGGTGACCGCGTCGGCGGGGGCCTCGGTCCCGTCGGCCCGCCGCACGACCTGCGCGGCGGGCAGGTCCAGGTCGTACGCCGCGTCCCGCTTCCCGGCGTTGACGAAGGCCTGCTCGTCCGTGGGCCGGGACACGACCTGCGCCCACAGCCGGAAGGCGGGCTGGAGGGCTCCCTCCGAGGGGACGCGGTTGAACGGGGTGAGATGCGCGTAGTGCCCGTCGTCGTGGGAGACGTACGCACCGGAGCGAAGCAGCTTGAGCACGGGCAGGGACAGCCGGGGGATGTCGGCGAACTCGTCGGCCACCGCGTCGAACCACGCGGACCCCCCGGCGCTGACGACGATCTCGTCGAGCCCGCCGGACTTGAACCGCCCCGCCACGTCGAACTCCTCGGCGAGCGCGACCAGGCGCCGCAGCCAGGCGTGCACCCGCTCGGGCGTGGCGTCCGGCACCTCCCCCTCGTACCCGGCGACACCGACGAGCCGCAGCGTCCCGACGGCGGCGACGGCGTCGGCGACGGCGGCGCAGTCGGCCTCGGTGCGGGCGCCGGTGCGGGCACCGTCGCCGGCGGCGAGTTCGACGACGACGTCGACGGGGCGGCGCGCGCCCGCGGCACGGAGGGCGGCGTCCATGAGTGCGACGCCGCGTACCGAGTCGACGTAGCAGATGAAGCGGAAGCCGGGGTCGGCGTCGAGCTCGGCGGCGAGCCAGCGCAGCGCGGCCGCGTCGACCAGTTCGTTGGCGAGGAAGATCCGGGCGACGCCGAACGCGCGGGCCACCCGCACCTGGTGGGGGACGGCGAGGGTGATGCCCCAGGCGCCGTGGGCGAGTTGGCGCTCGAAGAGCTGGGGGGCCATGGACGTCTTGCCGTGCGGTGCGAAGGCGAGGGCGTGCCGGGTGGCGTACTCCTCCATGAGCGCGAGGTTGTGCTCAAGGCGCTCGGCGGACAGGGCGAGCACGGGGGTGGTGAAGCCGCCGGTGAAGAGGTTGCGGCGCTGCGCGGCGAGCTCGCCGACGGTCAGCCCATCGGCGTCCGGCGGCAGCGCCTTGAAGCGGTGGTCGATCCGCTCGTCGGCGAGGCGTGCGACGGCGTGCGCGCGCCGGTCGGCGGGGGCGGGCTTGTCGGCGGCCATGGGGCGCCTCCTCGGCTCTTCGGGCCCGTCAGCCTGGTGCTGCCCGAGCTCGTCGGTGTGGCTTCGCAACGCCCCTCATCGAGGGCGTTGCACAATATGCAACGTTCATTGCGTATGTCGCTTACTGCTGTCTAACATCCGAGCCAACGCCGGGTCAACGGATCCGGCGGGCGAGCGAAGCGAGCGAGAGGCTGACACCGACGTGACCCGAGCAGGCGCCGCCGGAGACACGAACTCCCTGGACACCGACGTGGTGGCGGTGGGCGAGTCCATGGTGACGTTCCTGCCCTCGCGCCCGGGACGCCTCGCCGACGTACCGTCGTTCGAGCGCGGCATCGGCGGCGCCGAGTCGAACGTCGTCTGCGCCCTGGCCGCCGCGGGCCACCGCACCCGCTGGGTCAGCCGCGTCGGCGCCGACGGGTTCGGCGACCACCTGGTCGAGACGATCGGGCACTACGGCGTCGACACCTCCGCCGTCGGCCGCGACCCGCACCGCCCCACCGGCATCTACTTCCGCACCGCCGACGACCGGGGCACCGACGCCCACGAGGTCGTCTACTACCGCGCGGGCTCCGCCGCCTCCGCGATGTCGCCCGCGACCATGCCGTACGACGCCCTGTGGTCGGGCCGCGTCCTGCACCTCTCCGGCATCACCGCCGCCCTCTCCGCCGACTGCCTCGCCCTCGTCCGCGACCTGTGCGGCCGCAGGCCCGGCCGCCGCTCCCTGGTCTCCTTCGACGTCAACCACCGGCCGGGGCTGTGGCGCGACCGCGACGGCGACAGCGCCGACGTACTGCTCGACCTCGCGCGCGGCGCCGACCTCGTCTTCGTCGGCGAGGACGAGGCCGCGGCGGCCTGGGACGTCACCGGCGGCCCGGCCGCCGTCCGGGCCGCGCTGCCCGAGCCCGCCGTGCTCGTCGTCAAGCAGGGCGCCCGCGGCGCGACCGTCTTCGCCGCCGACCACGCCACCGGGTGCGACACCATCACCTTCGTGCCCGCCCTGAGCGTCGACGTCGTCGCCCCCGTCGGCGCCGGTGACGCCTTCGCCGCCGGATTCCTCTCCGCGACCCTGCGCGGCCTGCCCGCCGAGCGCCGCCTGCGCCACGGCCACCTGATGGCCGCCGCCGCCCTCACCGTCCCCGGCGACCTCGCGACCCCGCCCTCGCGCGGCCACGCCGACACCCTCGCCGCCCTGGACCCCGCCGACTGGGAGACACTGCGTCTCCGTCCCGGCTGGACGGCGGCCGACCCCACCCGGGCCACCGCCGTGGCCGACGAGGAGGTACGTACGTCATGAGCCAGACCGTCGACCGCGCCCTGTCGATCCTGCCGCTGCTCGCCGAGGGCCCCGCCGACCTCGGCCAGGTCGCCGACCGCCTCGGCGTGCACAAGTCCACGGCCCTGCGCCTCCTGCGCACCCTGCACGAACACGGCCTGGTCTTCCGCCAGTCCGACCAGCGCTACCGCCTGGGCGCCCGGCTGTTCGCGCTCGCCCAGGAGGCCGTGGAGAACCTCGACGTGCGCGAGATCGCCCACCCCCACCTCCTCGCCCTGAACGAGAAGTGCGGCCACACCGTCCACCTCGCCGTGTACGAGGAGCAGGAGGTCCTCTACATCGACAAGGTCGAGAGCCGCTACCCGGTCCGCATGTACTCGCGCATCGGCAAGCCCGTCGCCATCACCGTCGCCGCCGTCGCCAAGCTGCTCCTCTCCGACTTCCCCGAGGCCGAGCGCCGCGCCATCGCGGAGAAGCTCGACTTTCCCGCGTACACCTCCCGCTCGACGCCCAACGCCGCCGCCTTCCTCAAGGAGCTGGCGCAGGTGCGCGAGCAGGGCTGGGCCACCGACCTCGGCGGCCACGAGGAGTCCATCAACTGCGTCGGCGCCCCCATCCGCGGCGCCGACGGCCGGGTCGTCGCCGCCATGTCGGTGTCCGCCCCGAACGTCGTGGTCACCGCCGAGGAACTCCTGCGCCTGCTGCCGCTGGTGCGGCGCACGGCGGAGGCCATCAGCAGGGAGTACTCGGGCCACGCCCCGGAGAAGTAGTACCTCGGGCAACCCACGTCCCAGAACCGCACCCGGTACCCGTAACACCCCTACGAAAAGAGCACGTTCATGAGCGAGAAGACCGCCATCACCCCCGCCACCCACACCGCCCCGCCCGCGAAGTTCTCGCACGGCGTCAAGAAGGGCAACATCCTCCAGGTCGCGGGCCAGGTCGGCTTCCTGCCCGCCGAGGAGGGCAAGGCCCCCACCCCCGCGGGCCCCACCCTGCGCGAGCAGACCCTGCAGACCTTCGCCAACGTCAAGGCGATCCTCGAAGAGGGCGGCGCCACCTGGGACGACGTGATGATGATGCGCGTCTACCTCACGGACGTGGACCACTTCGCGGAGATGAACGAGATCTACAACCAGTACTTCGAGGAGCAGGGCCTCAAGGCCCCGGCGTCCGCCCGCACCACCGTGTACGTCGGCCTGCCCAAGGGCCTGCTCATCGAGATCGACGCGCTGGCCGTACTCGGCTGACCGTCGCAGCGGGCGACGGCCGCACCGGTCACCACCCCTGACCGCGGCCCGTCGCCGCACCCCCCACCCGCAAGCCGCACGTCGTCACGGCGCGGCGCCCCAGACCCCCCGGCGCCGTGCCGCGATCCCCCCTGCCCAAGAAAGCCCCATGCACTTACGAGGTCAACGATGTCCCCGTCCTCCCCCCTGGCCGCGACCCTCGCGGCCACCGCCCCCGCGCAAGAGACCCCACCGCACACCGGCGGCCTGATGGCCCTGATCGACGGCACCACGGGCCTGCTGATCGTCGCGGCCCTCGGCATCCTGCTGCTCCTCTTCCTGATCATCAAGGTCAGGCTCCAGCCGTTCGTGGCCCTCCTCGCGGTCTCCATAGCCGTCGGCCTGGCGGCGGGCCTCTCGGTCACCGAACTCTTCGGCACCGTCCAGAAGTCGGACGCCGTCTCCCTCATCGAGTCCGGCATGGGCGGCATCCTCGGCCATGTCGCGATCATCATCGGCCTCGGCACCATGCTCGGCGCGATCCTGGAGGTCTCCGGCGGGGCCGAGGTGCTGTCCAAGCGCCTCCTCGACCTCTTCGGCGAGAAGCGCGCCCCCGTGGCCATGGGCCTGACCGGCCTCATCTTCGGCATCCCGGTCTTCTTCGACGTCGGCATCTTCGTCCTCGCGCCGATCGTGTACGCCGCCGCGAAGCGCAGCGGCAAGTCGATCCTCCTGTACTGCCTGCCGCTGCTCGCCGGCCTGTCCATGACGCACGCCTTCCTGCCCCCGCACCCCGGCCCCGTGGCGGCGGCCGGACTCCTGAAGGTGGACCTCGGCTGGGTCATCCTCATGGGCGTCGTCTGCGGCGTCCCCGCCGTCCTCGCGGCCTGGGTGTTCTCCGCCTGGATCGGCAAGCGGATCTTCGTCCCCGTACCGCAGGACATGCTGGAGGCCTCCGAGGAGGCGAAGGCGGCCGTCGCCGAGGAACAGCGCGCGCAGGGCCTGACCCCGACGGAGACGCCGGTCGCGCTCGGCACCGTCTTCCTGATCATCGGCACCCCGCTGCTGCTCATCCTGCTCGCGACGTTCTCCTCGATCGCCTTCGACCCCTCCACGCTCCGCAGCGTGATCGAGTTCTTCGGCCACCCCTTCGTCGCCCTGACGATCGCGCTCCTGATGGCGTACTACCTGCTCGGCATCCGCCGCGGCTGGTCCCGCAAGTCCCTGGAGACGGTGTCGACGGCGTCCCTGAAGCCCGTCGGCAACATCCTCCTCGTCGTCGGCGCGGGCGGTGTCTTCGGCGCCGTCCTCAAGGGCAGCGGCGTCGCGGGCGCCCTCGCCGACACCTTCAACGACGTGGGCCTGCCGGTCATCGTCCTCGCGTACTTGATCTCCCTGGTGCTGCGCGTGGCCCAGGGCTCGGCGACGGTCGCGATCGTCACCACGGCGGGCATCGTCGCCCCGCTGCTCGCCGAGGGCGACTACTCGAACGCCTTCACCGCCCTGGTCATCATGGCCATCTCCGCGGGCTCGATCTTCGCCTCGCACGTCAACGACGGCGGCTTCTGGATCGTGGCGAAGTACTTCGGCATCTCCGAGCGCGACACCCTCAAGACCTGGACGGTCCTGGAGTCGGTGCTCTCGGTGGCGGGGTTCGCGGTGGCGGCGGTGGTGAGCCTGTTCGTGTAGCCGTCCGCCCGCTGTCCGGCGGTACGGGAACGGGGGTACGCGGCCGGATCGCCGCGTACCCCCGTTCCCGTACCGCCTACCGTCGAAGGAAAGCCCCTCGGCCTCAGTACGGCTGCTTCTTGCTGACCGCGTTGGCCACGCCGTAGGCGCCGACCATGGCCACGGCCAGGCCCGCGATGGCGATGCCGCCGTTGAGGCGCTCCCACCAGAACTTGTGCGGAGACATGGGCTCGTGGTCGAGCATCGCCTCCAGGAGGTCGGTGCCGCCGATGTCGAGCAGGGTGAACACATAGCCGTTCGCGACGCCGAGGTACGCGCCGAGGGCGGCCAGGATCGCGGCCCAGACGTGCGGTCCGGCGGCGCGGCCGCCCGTGCGCCCGGTCACCACGCCCACGACCACCGCGAGCACCGCGGCACAGGCCAGATAGGTGGCCTGGAGCCCCACCCGCGAGAGGTCCTTGTGGCTGGCGACCAGCAGGCCCGCGTAGGCGAGGCCGATGCCCAGCGAGACGATCAGCCCGAGGAAGAAGGCCCGGCCCGGCTGCGCGCGGCCGCCGGGGGGCGGGAAGCCGGGGGCGTAGGGGTAGCCGTGCGGCGCCGGCTGCTGGGGAGGGTAGGGGGCCATGTTCTGGCCCGGGCCCGGATAGCCGTATCCCGGCTGCTGCGGTGGCTGGCCGTACTGCGGCTGCTGACCGTACTGCGGTGGCTGCGGCTGCCAGTTGCTCATGAGTCCCCCGATGGTGGATGTCTGCCCTGCACATGGGTGCGCGCGGTCAAGGTACCAAGGGGGCCGTGCGGGCACGGAGCCCGCGACGGAGGGCGGTGCCGTACGGCCCGCGAGCCCGCCGCGGCGGGCTACAGGATGGGTACGGGTCCGCAACGGGAGTGCTACGCGTGCCGACGCCGACGGATTTCCGGGAGCGACCGGGTAGCCTGCCCGGGGCTCCACGCCTTTCAATCACCTGTTCGCGCCGTCCGCTGTGTGAACTTCTGTGTGAACTGTCGGAAAAATTCAGTACTCGGGGGATCAGTACATGCGTGTCCGTCGCGCCGTCGGCGCCGCCGCTCTCGCTCTCACCGCCGTCGCCGTGCTCTCCGGATGCACCGACGACCCGGAGGACAAGGCCTTCGGCGGCGGTGACGCACCCGCGCCACCGACCATGCCGAACATGCCGAGCCCCTCGCTGTCGCCGTATCCCAGCGGACTGCCCGACACCCCGGGCACGTCGTCGGGCGGCTCCAGCGATTCCGGCGGGCTCAGCTCCGGCGGGTCCAGCGGCTCGGGCGGGCTCACCTCCGGCGGGTCCAGCGGGTCGGGCGGGCTCAGCTCCGGCAGCAGCGGTCAGCCGACGTACGACTCGAACGCCCTCGGCGAGGTGATCGGCCAGAACTGCAGCTACGAGCGCACCAACGGCCGGATCACCTACGACGTCGACATCCAGAACTCCTCGTCCGACCAGGCCTTCCGCTACTCGTTCTCCGTGGTGTTCAAGGTCGGCCAGACACCCAGCTCCGCGGTCGCGAGCAGGACCCTCGCCTACCGGAGCGACACGGTGACCGTCTCCTCGGGCGGCGACCGGACCGTCGAGATGCACGCGCCGTACAGCACCACCGACCGCCTCGTCTACTCCTGCCAGGTGACCTCGGCCCGCAAGTACCCGGCGTCGTAGCGACGTAGCGACGTAGCGACGCAGCGACGCAGCGACGGCCGCGCGGAACAGACCGCCGTCCGACCCGGATCCGACCCCGAACCGCCCCGCCGCGCCCCGTCCCCGACCGGCCCCTCGTGTGCAATGGAGAAGCAGGGGGGAGCCGGTGGGCGGGGCTTGTGGTGGGTGTGGGGCGGTGCGATCCTTGCCGCCATGCCGGTCACTCCCCGCCCACCCGATCACGGATCGGTTCTCGCGGAGGTGAGGAGAGTGCGGCGTGCCGGACTCCTCAGGCTGCGCGAACTCGACGTACCCGAACTCGTCCGCGTCGGACGCGAGTTACCCTCGGCGGCCGCGCCGCCGACGGACAGCGGGGCCGTGGAGCGGCTGTTGCGGACCGCCGTCGCCGCGGTCGGCGGCGGCACGCTCCAGGAGGCCGCCGAGTTCACCCTCGGGCTCGCCCAGGGCACCCGGGACTGGCCCGCGTCCTCCCGCCGCAGGCGCGCCGCGCAGGTCTACGGGGTCAGCGTCGAACGCTTCCGCAAACACCACGAGCTGATGGTGCTCGGGCAGATAGCGGAGCGGATCGTCGACATCGCGGCGCGCGGCGCGCAGCCCGCGGCCCCGGTGGCGGAGGGGCAGCCGGGGTCCCTCGGCGAGGGTGCCCGGGAGGACGGCGGCCCGGCGTCCGGGCACGCGGCCACAGGCCTGGCGTCCGGGCAGGCGGCCACCGCCACGGGCGCGGCCGTCGCCACCCCCACCCCGGGCCACACCCCGACCCCGGGCCACACCTCCACCCCGGGCCACACCCCGGCCCCCCTCGCCCTCCCGCCCGCCCACCGCACCGTCCCCGTCCGCCTCGCCCACCGCACGGTCCCCGTCACCGTGCACGTCCACTCGGTGGACCTCCTGCGCGACATCGACGTCGTCCTGTCGCCGTCCAACACCTACTTCTCGCTGCCCGCCGCCTACAAGTCGTCCGTGGCCGCGACCCTGCGCCGGGCCGGGGCGCGCAGGGACGCGTCGGGGGGACTCGTCGAGGACCGCGTCCACGACGAGTTGGCGCGCTGGGCCGGGCAGCACGCGGCGCCGGGGCGGGAGGCGCTGCCCGGCACGGTCGCCGCCACCTCGGCGGGGGCGCTCGCCGAGCAGGGCATCCGGCGGATCTACCACGTGGCCGTGGCCGTGCCCCGGCCCGGCACCAACGACTACGACGTCCAGCCCGCCGACCTGACCCGCGGCGTCGCCCGCGCCCTCGCGCTCCTCGCGGCCGAGAACGCGTACGCCGAGCCGCCGCTCACCTCCGTCTGCCTGCCGCTCCTCGGCGCGGGCCGCGGCGGCCTCTCGCCGCTGGAGAGCTTCTCCGCGCTGTGGGCAGCCGTGGAGGCGGAACTCGTCCGCGGCGCCGAACTCGACGTGCACTTCGTGGTGCGCAGGCACGCCCGCGCCGACCTGGTCGAGCGGCTCCTCGCCGGGATCGGCGGCGCGGGGCCCGGACCTCGCGGGGTCCGGTGACGAGAAGAGAGGTGGAAGAACCGTGGATCCCTACGTCGTCCTGGCCGCCACCGCCGCCGCCTGGGACCGCGTCGCCGACCGGCTCACCGGGCCGCCCCGCGACACCCTCACCGCCCTGCTCTCCGTCGTACGCCGCCGGGGCGCGGCCGAGACCGAACGGCGGGCCGCGGCCGAGGAGGCCGCCGCGCTCCTCGTGCGGCGGTTCCCGGAGGAGTTCGGCGGCGCCGCCGGGCCGCAGGGGCGGTTCGCGGGCGGCGATCCCGTCGGCCCCGACAACGCCCCCGACACCGAACCGCACCGCTCCTACCGGGGGTTCTCGGCCGAGGACCTCGCCGTCCTGCTGACCGACGGGCACCGCATGGTCGGGCCGGTGCTCGGCCCCGTACGGGAGCGGCTGCTCGCCGCGCCCGCCTGGGACGCGGACGCGCTGACGCGGCTCGGCGGGGACCCCGGTCAGCCCGGCCTCATCAGGCTTCCCGGTGCGGGCGGGCGGCCACGCCTGCCCCGGTTCCAGTTCACCGCGGCCGGGGCGGCCAGGCCCGTCGTCATCGAGGTCAACACCCACCTCGCGGCCGACCGGGACCCGTGGGGCGCCGCCGACTGGTGGCTGTCGGAGAACGCCTGGCTCGGCGCCCGCCCCGCCCGGCTCCTCGGCACCGACCGGGACCGCCGACTCGCCGACACCGCCCGCCTTTTGATGGAGGAGGGGTAGCCAGCCATGCCGAACTACCGGCCACCGGAGCAGCCGCGGGGCACGCCCGGCAAGGCGACCCTGCCGCGCGGCACCACTCTGTACCGCGTGCACTCCGGCCACCGCGACGCCGCCGCCTTCAACCCGCGTCCCTCCCACTGCCTGTACGGTGGCGGCCGGTTCGACGGCACGTCCTGCGACCCGTACCCCTACCTCTACGCGGGCACCGGCACGGCAGCCGCCGTCTGCGAGACCCTCCTTCGCTCGCTGCCCTTCGACCCGGACGGCGGGCCCCGCCTGCTGCCCCGGGTGAGCGTCGAGCACCGGCGCCTGAGCACCCTGCGGCTCGCCGCCGACACCGACGTCGTCTCCCTGACCACCGCGCGGGACCTCGCCGCCGTGCACCAGGACAGCTGGCTGGTGCACACCGAGGCGAGCGAGTACGCGTACACCCGTGACTGGGCGCACTGGATCCGCGGCCACACCGGCCCCTGGGCCCGGGGCTTCGTCTGGGCCTCCAAGCGGGAGCCGGGCGACCGCGCGGTGGTCCTCTTCGGCGACCGCTGCCCGCCGGGGTCCGTCGAGGTCGTCGAGGACGGCGTCGTGGACTTCGGCACCGAGGACGGCCTGGAGTGGCTCAACTCCCTCCTGGAGCCGTACTTCGTCCGGATCGCGCCCTGAGCCCCGCCCCTTCCCGTACCGCTCCCTCCCGTACCGCGCCCCTTCCCGTCCCGCGCTTCTCACTCCGTGAAGGCCGCCCGTGACCACTGAAGACGCCGCAGCCCCCGCCACCGCCGACGACCTCCGCGCCCAGCGCGACGAACTCCTCGACGCGATCGACGGCCTCGCCCCCGACGATCCGCAGGCGCCCGAACTGTGCGCCCGCGCCGGGTTCCTCGGCCTGCTCGCGTTCATGGAGGACTGGCGCCCGGACGACCTGAGCCAGTCGGCCAAGGCGTTCGACGCGGCCTTCCGCGCCCCCGGTGACTCCGCCGACTGGAGCCTGTGGCGGGCCTCGTACGCCCATGTTGCCGCGTTCCGCTACGAGGCCGATCCGCGGCTCGACCTCCTCGACGAGGCCCTGCGGCGGTACGAGGAAGCGAACCGCTGCGAGGGGCTCGACGAGGCCGTGGCCCTCGGAGTGCGCCGCAACCAGGGCGAGTTGTGCCTCGCACGCATGCTCCGGCACGGCGGTACCGCCGCCGACGCCCAGGCCGCCGCCGCGCACTACGGGGCGGTCCTCGACGCGGGCCACCCGTCCAGCGACCTCCCGGAGGCCCGCTACGGCCGGGGAGCCGCGCTGACGGAGCTCGCGTTCGCGTCCGGGACCCTCGTGTCGGGGACGATCGACCGCGCCCAACTGGAAGAGGCCGCAGCGGAGTTGGACCGCGCGCTGAGCGAGGCCCGGCAGCGGCCCGGAGGCGAGCCGCCGTGGGCGAAGGACGCGACGATCCGCTCCACCTTCGTCCACTGCGCGGTCTGGAGCGCCTGGCCCGACCCGGAGCGGGCAGCCGCCCTGGAGGAGCGGGTGCTCGGTCTGCTCGACGACCCGGAGACCGAGACCCTGCTCGGCCCGGCCCACTTCGACGGCTTCGGCAAGCTCCTCTACGAGCAGGCGACGCTCCGCGGCGACACCGAGGGACGCGAACGGGCCATCTCCCTCATCCGGCGCGCGATCGCCGCATGGCGGCCCGAGCGGGACGGCAGCGTGGCCAGGACGGCGCTGTGCCTGGCCGTCTTCCTCCAGGCGCGCTACTACGACGACAAGGACGTACGCCGTCTCCACGAGGTGAGCGAGGCCGCGAACCTGGTCCTCGCCGAGGGCCGGGCCGAGGACCGGGTGTCCCGCACCGTGCACGCGAGCGGGCAGCTGATGGCCGGCTGGGCCCAGTTCCTCCTGCAGGAACGGGGGCTCGTCCCGAACTCCGACAAGGCCACGGCCGACGCCATCCAGGGGGTGATGGACGCCGTGGACGAGGGGTACCTCTACTTCGACCACAGCGGAGGTGTCGAGGGGATGCCCGGCTGGTCCGCCGGGGCCACGGCGACGGACGAGCTGGTGCCCCGCTTCAACCGCGGGTTCGCGGCCTGGAGCAGCGCGGAGTCCGAGGAACGGCGCGCGGAGGCGGCACTGGAACTCCTGCGCCACCTGCCGCACATGCCGATGTTCTTCGACCGCGCGAAGGAGAAGGACGCGCTGATCGACTGCGTCCTCACGCACCGCCCCGACGACCCCGACTGGCAGCGCCGGGCCCACGCCGCCGTCGGCAACGTACGGCTGCGGGACGCGATGGCGGGACTCGGCAACCGGTTCGACGACATCGTCGACCACTTCACGCGGGCCGGGGCGCGTCCGCCGACGGGGGCACCGGGAGCACGGGGCGCTTCCGGGGACGGGGGCTCTTCGGTCGGCGGGGCCGCTTCCGGGGGTGGGGCCGCTTCCGCGGGTGGGGCCGCCCCTGACGGCGGGGCCCCTTCCGTCGGCGGCGCCGCCCCCGAGACGGAAGCCGAACAGCAGCACCAGCACGCCGCGGACATCGGCCACATCCAGGCCCTCGGCGCGCGCTCGCAGCACGCCGCGACCGGCGACGACCAGGACGCCGCCCGGGCCAAGTGGGCGCGGCTGCGCGAAAGCCCGCAGGTCACCGAGCACAACCGCCGCCTCCTGGACGCGAAGTTCGCGGCCTCGGACGCCCAGCAGGCCGTGGCACGCGGCGACCTGGCCGCGGCCGACCGGTGCATCCGCGTCGCGACCGAGGCCCGCGACGGCCTCGCCGCCGACCACCCGGCACGCGCCGAACTCAGCACGGTCCTGGAGGACTTGCTCTACTCCCGCGACCTGCTCGCCCGCACCCTCGGACTCCCGGCCGCGCCGCCCATGGCCGGCCGGCTCACCGCGGACCGGCTGCGCGCCGAGGCCCGGCGCCTGCCGCGCGACCGCCGGGCCCGGGTCCTCGGCGACAGCGGCGCCGCACGCATGGCGCGGGCCGCCGCCCCCTGGGATCCGGCCGCGTTCCAGGAGGCCATGGAACTGCTGCAAGAGGCGTACGACCTGGCCGAGCCGGGCAGCGACGACAGCCTCCGCTACGCCACGGGCCTGGGCGCGGGCCACTGCTCCCTCGCCGAGGCGGAGCACGACTCGGCGGCCCGCGCCCGCTCCCTCGCGCGCGGCGTCGACCTCCTGGAGTCGGCGCTGCGCGGCTGCGGCGGCCCCGAGCACCGCCTCTACGCCCACACGGGCTTCACGCTCGCGGGCGCCCACCTCCTCCGCGGCGACCACGCGTCGGCCCGCCGCACCGGCCTCGACGCCCTCCGCGGCCATGCCTGGGCCGCCCTCCTCCAGTCCGGCACCGGCCACGCCGCACAGGCGGCCGCGAGCGCCACCCACGCCGCCCTCGAAGTCGCCGCCTGGTGCCTGCGCGACAACGCCCCGGCCGAGGCCGTGCAGGCCCTCGACGCCTGCCGCGGCCTGGTGCTGCACGCGGCCACGACGTCGAGCACCGTGCCCGAACGGCTCCTGGCCGCAGGCCGCGAGGACCTGGCCGAGGAGTGGCGGTCGGCCGCCACGGACACCGCCCCGGACCCGTCAGGGGCACCGCCGACCGTGCCGAGCTCCCTGCGCCGCCGCGTCCTCGCGGCCCTCACCACCGCCGACGGCGGCCCCCAGGACCGACTCCTGGAGCCACCCACGACCACGGAGATCGCCGACGCCCTGCGCGCCTCGCACAAGGACGCCCTCGTCTACCTCCTGCCCGCATCCGAGAGCACGGGCGGCACCGCCGTCGCCGTCACGTCGACCGGCGCCGTCCACGCCGTACCGCTGCCGCTCCTGACGCCGGACGCGACACCGCTGCGCGAGTACGAACTCGCGGCTGCGGCGGTCCGTGAGGTGGGTGGGGTGCAGGGTGTGGGTCCGGGGCGCCGTCGGCCGTCGTCATCGGGGGATGGTGCTGTGGCTGCGGCGGTTCGTGAGCCGGGTGGGGTGCAGGGTGTGGGTCCGGGCCACCGTCCGCCGTCGCCATCAGGGGACGGTCCTGCGGCCGCAGTTGCCCGCGAGTCGGGCCCCGCCCACCGTCCGCCATCGCCACCGGAGGACGACCCCGCCGCCACGGGCGCCCGAGACGCCTGCCCGGTTCCGGACACGACCCAGGCCGACCGCACCTCATCGCTCCGGTGGTACGACCTCCCCGCCAGGACTGCCCGCGACCAGGGCCGGGCGGCGGGCGCGGATCCCGGCCACCGCCCGCCGCCGTCGCGGGAAACCGACCTCGCCGCCGCTGCCGCCGGGGACCTGGGTTCTGCCTCCGGCGCAGACTCGGCCGACTGCCCCTCGTCCGTGCGGGAGCAGGCCTCCGCCCGAGACCTGGCCCCTGTCCCCGGCGCGGACTCGGCCGACCGTCCCTCGCCCGTGCGGGAGCAGACCCCCACCCGCGACCTGAACCCTGCCTCCGGCGCGGACCCGGCCGACCCCTCACCACCCCTGCGGCAGCAGCCCCCCGCCCGCGACCTCGGCCCCGTCCCCGGCGCGACCCCGCCCCCGGCACACCTCCCCCCACCCCTGCGCACCCAGCTCGACCGCCTCTGCGGCTGGGCCTGGCACGCCGCCGTGAAGCCCCTGCTCGACGCACTGGACGCCCTCGACGCCCCCGCAGGGCGCGGTCCCCGCCCGCCCGATGCCCCCGCCGGGCCCGGCCCCCGCCTGGTCCTCGTCCCGATGGGCACCCTCGGTCTGGTGCCCTGGCACGCGGCCTGGAGCGAGGGGCCCGAGGGCCGCCGCCGGTACGCCCTCGCCGAGGCGGAGATCTCCTACGCCGCGTCGGCGCGCCTGCTCTGCGAGGTGGCCGCCCGCCCCGCTGTCCCGCACACGGGCGCCGCCCTGGTCGTCGGCGACCCCACCGGCGACCTGCGGTACGCGGGCGAGGAGGCGGACGCCGTACAGCGTGTCTTCTACCCGGGCGGCCAGTTCCTCGGGCGCCGCGCGGGCGGGGACGGCGCCGGTCCTGGGACGCCGCGCGAGGTGGTGTCCTGGCTGACGCGCGACGGCGGCGACGACGGCGCCGTCCTGCACCTCGCCTGCCACGCCACCGTGACGCCGAGCGCCCGCCGCAGCTCGCACCTGAGCCTGCACGGCGGCGAGTTGTCGGCCGAGGAACTCACCGAGGCGGTGGGCGCGGGCCGCCGGGGACGGCTCGGCCTCGTCCTGCTCGCGGCCTGCCGCAGCCACGTCTCCGGGTACGGCCACAACGAGGCGTACAGCCTCGCGACCGCGTTCCTGGTGGCGGGCGCGCGGTCCGTCGTGGGCTCGCTGTGGCCGGTGCCCGACGACGCCACGTCGGTCCTGATGTTCATGGCCCACCACTACCTCAGGACCGAGGGCGAGCCACCCGCGCGGGCCCTGCGCCGCGCCCAGCTGTGGATGGTCGACCCCGACCGGGTCCTGCCGCCCACGCTGCCCGCGACCCTCGCGTTCCGGGCCCGCCGCATCGACCCCGACGACCTGAGCGCGTGGGCGGGCTTCACGCACCTCGGCCAGTAGCCGCCAGTAGCCGTCAGCCAGGAACGACCGTACGCAGGCTGATCGTGCGGGCGGTCCAGCGGCCGGGGGAGCCCGAGGTGACGCCGCCGAGGTCGCGGCTGCCGACGGCACCCCCGGGCGGGTCGAGCCGCAGCGCCCCCGTACCGAAGCCGACGACGGCGTCCCGCGCACCCGTGGCTTCCGCGTCCCACGCGGGCAGATGGAACGGCACCGTGTTCAACTCGCCCTCGGCGACGACGAGCTTCAGCCAGTCCCGCGCCGATGCCCCCGGCACGGCGGGCCGGGACGCGGGCAGGGACAGCTGCACCGGCTCGCCGTCCAGCGCGTGGCCGGTCCGGCCGGGGCCGATGAAGTGGCCGGGGAACAGCGCGGAGTGGCTGCCGTAGCTGTCGGTCAGGTCGAGCAGCAGACACCACAGGGTGCGTCCGGGGGAGCGGTTGTGCAGCCGGACGGTCACCCACGGCTCACGCGGCTGCGCCCCTTCCGGCCCGTACGCGCAGACGATCTCACCGCTGCCGTTCGGCACGAGCACCTGTCCCGGCGGGGCGCCCCACGGCGCGATCTCCACCTGGACCAGGTTGTCGAGCACCGAGGGCCGCGGCGCGAGGTCGCGGATCTGGTGCCAGCGGGTGAGGTGCGCGAGACAGTCCACGACGCGCGGTACGTCGCCGGGGTCGGCCAGGGGCAGCGGGGCGGTGAAGGGGGTGTCGTCGCGCCGGAGGATGTGCGCGAGGCCGTCTCGGGGTTCCACGCGGAAGTGGAGGTCGGCGGCGGCTTCGGGGGTGGGGTCGGTGACCGCGCCCGTGCCGGTACCGGTGCCCGTGTCGATACCCGTCCCCGTACCCGTACCCGTGTCGGCGGGAGTCGTGATCAGGCGGAGCAGGGGTGAGGGGCCGTTGCCGGGGCCGGAGGTGGCGAGAGCCTGCCTCAACTCGGCTTCGAAGGAGGGGTGTTGAGGGCCACTGCCCTCGGTAGCGCGAGCCCCGCCCGAAGGCGTCCCGAAACCCACCGTCGCGGGCGCGAGCGCCAACGCCGAAAGGGCCACCGGGTACACCCGTCCGCCGTCCGGTTCCCACCCCACCGGGTCGACGAGCGTGCGATCGGCGTACACCTCCCGCGCCCGCAACACCTGCGCTCGCGCCCGTGTCCGGTCCTGGTCCTCGGCTTCCGCCTGGGCATGTCTCCGAGCCTGGTCCTGGTCCTGGCCCTGGTCTTGGTACTGGCCCTGGCCCTGGTCCTGAGTCCGGGCCTGAGACCACCCCTCGACCGCACCCCCGCCCTCTCCTCCACCTCCCTCCCGTTCGCCGCCCTCCCCTTCGTCCCCCACGACCCGGAACTCTGTCCCCTCCGCCCCCGCCCCGTCCCGCAGCCCGTGCCCCGTCCCGCAGTCGACCTCCCACCCCCGGGTGCCGAGCCGCAGCAGATAGGGGCCCGGCGCCCGGGCCACGGCCCCGCCCAGGAACGGCAGGTCGGCGACGCCCCCGGGCGCGGCCGGGTACAGGACCGGCTGCTGGCCGACGCCGCCGCGCTGGACCCGCGCGTCCGCCGCCGCGAGCAGGTTCCGGTACGTCACGTCGGGCCCCGCGTCCCGGACCGCGCCGAGGAGCGCGTACGTGAACGCGCCGTGCGGCCGGCCATCGAACCTCCCCTCGTACGACAGCTGGTCGAGCCGGCTCGCGGCGAGCAGCACGTGTCGCCCGGCGTCGTCGCGTACCGGCACGTCCCGGGCCTCGGCGGCCCACGGTTCACGAGGGCGCCACGGCTCCGCGCAGGGCGCTGACCGCGCGGCAGCCGCCGACTCCGCGCCGGGCGCCGCCTCCGCGCCGGTCGGCGGCGCGAACCGTGCGACGAGGCCCTCCGGATCCCGAGTCGCACCGCCCGAGAAGCAGCAGTCGAGGACGGCGGCCACGTGCGCGCCGCGCGCGGCGACCGCGTCGAGCAGCGCGCCGAGACGCTTGTCGGGCAGCGGCCCGTCGGCGCACAGCAGGGCCTGGTTGCGGCCGGTCGCCTCGACGAGCAGGTCGGCGCCCGTGGCCCAGGTGTGTGTGCCGTGCCCCGAGAACCAGAACAGCGCCGTGTCCCCCGGCCCCGCGGCCCCCAGGAAGCGCCGGATGCCGTCCTCGACCACGTCCACGGTCACTTCGCCGTCGCACACCACGGCGGTCCTGGCCGCGCCGCTCGTGCGCCGGGTGAGCAACTCGCGGGCGGCGGTGACGTCGTTGACGCAGCCGCGCAGGGGCCTGGCGAGCAGCGGATCGTAGGCGTTGACACCCGCGAGGAAGGCGAAGATCGATCCCATGCCGGGAGTCTGACAGCCGGCCAGCACCGAAGAAATGCCTCAACTGGGCGTTCACTGGCCACTCTTGGGTCCACATCGGGTCCCCGAGGCGGAAGGCCGCCGCCCCAGGAGCAGGTGTCGTCGGCCGCGAGGCCCGCCCCCGTACAAGTCGTCGTACAAGGGAAGCGGTCCGTCATGGAGCCCTGCCTCGCCGAGTCGCGAGACTCCCGGCTAAGGCTGGTCCTGGCTGCTCATCGAGTCTGGGGCTGCCTCGGCCGAGTGGTTGCGGTGCTCGCGGATCTCCGAAGCCGCCCGATAGGCGGCCCAGGTGTCACCGTTCGCGAGGGCGGTGTTCCGCTGCCGGGCCAGCACCCTGCAGACCTCGCAGCCGTGCATCGGAAGGCAGTCGTACAGCCATGGGTCCAGTGGGAGTTCGATGGGTTGCCCGGAGTGTCGCGTCGGCTCGGTCATGTCCGAATCGTGGCTGCGCCTCGCGGACGTATCGACGGGCTTTCGCGGACAGTTGGGACATTCACGGCTAAGGTCGAAGAAGGCCCAAACGTCCGTGTCGCGGAGGTTGACAATGAACACAGCTCTGCGAGTGGCCTTAACGGATGCAGGCCTGACACCGCGACAGTTGGCCGGCCGGGTAGGAGTGTCACGGAAACAGGTGGAACGGTGGCTCGGGGATGCCGAGTTGACCCCGCACGCAAGGAATCGTCAGGACGCCGCGCGGGCGTTGGGAGTGGATGAAGAGATGCTGTGGCCGCAGACCGTCAAGGACCGCATCAAGACCGGCGCCGACCGCGAGATCATTCACAGCTACCCGTATCGCTCGGCCTGTCCCTCGACGGTGTGGTCCGATCTCGTCGAAGGCGCCGAGTCCGAAGTCTTCCTGGCCGGTTACACGAACTACTTCTTCTGGACGCAGATCCCGCGGTTCGCCGACGTCGTGCGCCGCAAGGCCGGAGCCGGTGTGAAGGTGCGGTTCCTCGTCGGCGATCCGGAGGGAGAGGTGACGCGGCAACGTGAGGTCATCGAGGATGTGGCCCTGAGCGTGTCCACCCGCATTCGGATCACCCTCGAGCACCTCGGGCGCCTAGGGTCCCTCCCCGGCCTGGAGGTGCGGCGCGTCAGTGCGGAGGACGCCGTGAACCATGTGTCGCTGTCGGTGTTCCGCTTCGACGACGACGCGTTGGTGACGCCTCACCTGGCCCGGCTGGTGGGACACGATTCACCGCTGCTGCATCTGCGCCGACAGGGCGACTCGGGCATGTTCGCGCGTTTCGCCGAGCACGCCGAAGAACTCTGGGGCCGGGCGGTACCCCACCCTGGCGGGCCGACCGGCTCCTGAGGCCAGGTGCGGGCGCCCGCTGACGTTGCCGGGGCGCGCCGACCGCGGCAGTGCTCGCGCTTTGGCCGGTACGGCACCGTCGTCCACGCGTGCTCCTTCGCGACCGGGCCCGGACAGGGCAAGGCGCCATGCGGCGGCGATGGCGGACCAGCCCGGCAGGCCTCGTGATGGCTGGAACGTGACGCCAAGGGTGATCATCCGACTACGAATGGTCATGCCCCGTGACTAGAGTTGCGTACGCGTTAGCAATAGTTACGTAGCCAGGCGTGGTCACTCCGGGGGTGGACGGGTGGTGTCAGATTCCGGCGGCGTTGCGCCATCAGGGAGATCGGGCGGGGCATCGGGCGGGACATCGGGGATGCCGGATGTGCTCGGCGGCGTGCGGGACGCGGCTGCCGACGTGGCCACGGAGTTCTCGTCGTTCGTCAGGTTCCAGCGGCGCGTCGACGAGCTGATCCGCGACCTCAAGGGATCCCCGGCTGGCCCGGGCAAGGTCGGCCAAGAGCCGCTGGCGCGGGCCCAGTTCGGTGGCGGGGACGGCGCGTGGGCCGAGGCGTCCGGCGTCTTCGGCGCGTACGAGACGGTGATCTCCGAGCTGGAGAACCTGTCCAAGCTCCTCTCCGACTCCATCGAGGGCATGGGCATCGCGGTCCTCGCCGCACACAAGGGCTATCGGAACGTCGACGACGACGTTCGCGATCGCATGGCGGAGATCAGCGCGGGGATCGCGGAGCGGTACGGGTCCGGCGGCGCGGCGGGTGCGGAGGGCGCGGGGGGCTCCGGCGGCCGGGGGAATCAGGACCGGGCGGACCGTGCGGACCGTGGGCCCACGGATCGGGCGGGCGACGCGGGAGGGACGATCTGATGGGCGGCAAGGGGAGCGGTGGCGGCGGTACGTCCTTCGAGTCCATGAGCCACGAGCAGATGCTGGCGTGGCTGGACCAGGCAAACAGCGGCCACGTCCAGGCAGCCGCCGACCGGCTCGTCGCCGCGGCCACGGAGATCCGCCGCATCGCGGACGAGCTGAAGGTGCGACCGCAGTGGGTGCGGTGGAAGGGCGAGGGCGCGTCGGCGTTCCGCACCTGGAGCGGGGACCTGGCCAACTCGACGCTCCGCCTCGGGGACTTCAGCGAGGAGTCGGCGAAGTGGCTGTCGCGCGCCTCGGAGGCCATCGCGACGGCCCAGGCGTCGATCCCGCGCGACAAGGGCGCCGCGCAGGGCAACTTGGCGGCGGCGCAGGCCAACCCCAACGACCCGGACGCGCGGGCGGTCGGCGGGAAGTCGGCGGACGAGCTGGAGCGGATCGCGGCGGGCAAGGAGAAGGTCCGCCAGGAGGCCGCGGCGGAGATGCGGAAGCTGGGGCAGGCGTATCGGTTGGCTGCGGGGCAGCTGGAGGGGTTGGAGAGGCCGAGGTTTCGGCCGTTGCCGGATGCGGTGTTGCCGGCGCCGAGGACTGACCTCCAGACCAAGGAGCCCACCGGGGGACCTACCGCAGCTCCCTCGAGAGCTGCAGGGCCGGTCGGCGGGCCGTCTTCCGAAGGGGCGCCCCGGTCACCCATCGCAGACGACCGACCAAGCGGCGTCGGCGTGGGCCCTGACGCACCAGGCTCGGTGCAGAGGCCGCCCGCGCCGCAGGCACCGGAGCCTGTTGCTGTCGAGCCTGTGGGAGTGGAGATCGACGGGACAGCGACGCTGCCTCCGACGTCTCCGACACCGTCGGCGAATCCGGGTGGCCCACCGAGCGGAGTCAAGCCCGACACCGGTACGACACCACCGATCGGCACGTTTCCGCCAACTTCGGGTACGCGTCCCAACCCGCCCATGAACCCGGCAATCCCGCCAGGTCCAGGGCGTGCGGGGCCCGGCGGCCGCTCGCCCGTGCCACCTGGCCGTGGGCCGGTGGGGCCTGTTCCCGCCCGCGGGCTGCCGCCCAGGCCTGTAAGTCCCCCGGCCCCGACCAGGCCGGTGGTCGGTGGCCCTCCTTCGGCATCGCCTGTGGGCCCGAAGCCTGACCGTGGGCCGGGGGCTTCCCCACCCATGCCGTCGAGCCCGCCAGGCCCGGTGCGGCCCGTCGTTGGTGGTGCGCCTTCCTTGCCGTCCGGCAGGCCGACGCCTGGACCTGCACCGGGACGTGATGGCGTCGTGGGAGGTCGTCCGATGCCGTTGGCGCCCGGTCCGTCCGGCGGGCCGCCGCGAGGCACGGTCATCGGTGGCCCACATGGTGCCGGTACGGGCCCAGGAGGGTCGGGTTCTGGGCGTGCCTCTGAGACCCCCGGGCAACGACCGTTGGGTGCGAGCAACGGAGTCGCAGGGGGGCAGCCTCGGCGGCAGCCAGGCGGGGGCGGTGCCCGCGCTTTCACATCAGGGGGATCAGGCCTCGTACGGGGCAAGAACCCCAGCGGCAGCGGCACCCCTTCGACTCCGTCCGTACGCAATGCCGTGCCGCCTAACGCCTCCCAGCCGCCACGTTCGCGACGTGACGAGGAGCGGAACGGCAGGCCGGACTACCTCACCGAGGACGAGGAGACCTGGTTGCCGAACAGCCGCCGGGTAGTGCCTCCCGTCATCGACTGATCCCGTCCCGAGAGACCAAGAGATCATGAGAGAGCAGATGTCTGCCAGATCGCCGCACAGTCCGCTCCGGTGCATCTTGTCCGGTGTCGTGGGCTTGTTGCTGGGCGGCGTGGCTGCTACGCCCGCTCACGCGGAGTCCGTACGCGAGAAGCAGTGGCACCTCAGCGCTATGAAGGCTGAGCAGATGTGGCGTACCAGCACGGGTGAAGGCGTGACAGTCAGTGTCATCGACACGGGCGTTGATGACGAGATCGCGGATCTGAGAGGCCGGGTCCTCCCTGGCAAGGACATGGCCCCGGCAGAGCCGGGGGACGCGCGGACCGACTATGAGGGTCATGGAACCTCCATGGCGCTCCTGATCGCGGGCGCAGGAAAGGGAAGCAGGGGTAACGGCACGCTTGGCCTCGCGCCCGGCGCCAAGATTCTCCCCATTCGATTGCCGGACTACGGGTTGGATGCGAACCGGCACACCAAAGCGTCCAACGAGGAGTTCAGCCGAGGTATCCGTGTCGCGGCTGACTCCGGAGCGAAGATCATCAACATTTCCATGGGAACCATCAAAGGGTCAGAGCAACTCACTGCTGCGGTGAAGTACGCCCTTGGCAAGGGTGCGCTTGTCTTTGCCTCGACAGGCAACGAAGGAACATCGGCCCTGAGATACCCGGCCGCCACGCCAGGCGTGGCGGCAGTTGGGGCTGTCGGGAAGGACCTCCGTAAGACGAAGGAGTCTCAGTACGGTCCCCAAGTGGACGTTGCCGCACCCGGTGACGAGATCTTCACGGCGTGCCCGAACGGCAAGGGTGGCCCGTGTGAAGGTCACGGTACAAGCGCGGCCACCGCCCTCGCCTCCGCCAGCGCCGCCCTCATCTGGTCCAAGCACCCCGACTGGACCAACAACCAGGTCCTCCGCGTCATGCTCAACACCATCGGCGCCCCCACGGACGGCGCCAAGCGCAACGACTCCATCGGTTACGGCATCGTCCGCCCCCGCGTAGCCCTGCAGAACCCCGGCGATCCGGGCCCACCGGACGAGTACCCGCTGCCGGACCTGAAGCAGTCCAGATCCTCGTCGTCCTCGTCGTCCCCATCCCCGTCACGCTCCGCGGCGGCGACGCCCGACGACGAAGGCAGCCCCGCCGCAGCCCCTGAGACCGCCGACAGCGGAGGCGCGGGCGCTGGCGCAACAGCCTGGATCGTAACGGGCGTTGGTGCCGCGGCGTTGATCGGTGGGGCGGTCGCCGCCCTGGCGGTCCGCAAGCGGCGGGCCGCGGGGAGCGTGCACCTCACGGGGAGGCAATGAGATGGCGTGGGACGAGTGGGAGCAGCTGAAGGCCGCGGCTGCCCAGAGGGCCGCGGCCCGTACGCGGTTGAACCAGGCGGAACCCTCCACCGGTCCCGGCGCCACCGGAGATCTCGTCGTCCACGACGCCGAACTGGGCCGCCTCGGCGGCATCGCCTACCGCCTCCGGGACCGCCTCCGCAGGGACTCCGACCACGCCCGCGAGGCCACCTTCGGCGCCGCTGTCGAACTGTCCAACGAGGGACTGCGCATGGGCACGGCCCTCACCACGCTGCACGACGCGTGGAACTCCAAGTCGAGGACCCTCGTCGACGCGTGCGGCCACATCTCCAACCACCTCGACTTCACCCGCGCACAGCACAAGAAGGACGACGACAAGGTGGCTACGTCCGTCTCGGTGTCGGCCATCGACACGTACATGAAGTGACGGAGCAGGGGTTGGAGACGAGGGCACGAGCATGCTGACCGTTCCGGACCTCCTCGGACTCAGGCTCGGCAAGCTGACCTCCGCCGTGGACGACTGGGAGGCGATGGCGCGGCGCCTGAACGAGCTGGCCACCGGCGGTGGCGGCGCCGACAGTGCGGCCCTGCTCAAGCGCACGGCGGAACTGGCTGACTGGCAGGGCGTCAACGCCACGGTGGGAAAGGCGTTCGTGGTCAAGACGGCATCCGAGTTCGACGACGCCGTCACATCGGCGCGGAGCGTCCTCGCCGTCCTTCAGGGCGCACTCAAGGCTTTGGCCCGGCACAAGGACGAGATGGAGCGGGTGGAGGCCGGCGCCGCGAAGCGCAACATCCGTATCACCCCCGCGGGCGGGGCGGAGGCCCGCTCCCCGCGTGACGCCGCCGAGGACGGAGTTCCCACGCAGGCGGACCTGATCGCCGTCATGCTGGACGCCACCCGCGTCCTGCGTGAGGCCGACGAGACGGACCGCATCGCCGAACGGGCCCTGCGCGCCCTCGCCCGCGGCAAGCACGACTTCTCCGACGTCCGCGTGAACAGCCTCGACCACGCGAAGGACCTCCAGGGCCGCGCGGACGCGGACCGCTGGGCCAAGGAGATCGCCAAGGGTGACGTCGCCGGGTGGAGCGACGCGAAGCTCAAACGCTTCAACGACGACCTCGACCGCTACCGCGACACCCCCGTCTTCGCCGAGCGCTTCGCCACCGAACTGGGCGCCGAGGGCACCCTCCGCTTCTGGCGCGACCTCGCCCACCCGGCCGGCACGTTGGGCGCGGTGGATCGCGAACGCGCCGAGATCCTCGGCGGCGTACAGGACAACCTGAGCCTCACGCTGGCCGCGGCCACCCGGGTCGACAGCCCGGCGATGGACGCCTGGAAGAAGGACATCATCGAGGCTGGCGGCCAACGCCTTCCCGCCGCCCCAGGCACGGGCGGAGGCACCCCGCCGTACGGCTTCGACGTCATGTCGACCCTCATGCAGAAGGGGAAGTTCGACACCAAGTTCCTTCAGGGCTACGGCGACGCGCTCCTGGAACACGAGAAGGGGCTCCCACTCTTCGAGCCCCGGCCGTCCGGGGCCCTGTTCAACCACCTCCCCGACGCCCCCGACGACGCCGTGTCCGGCTTCCTGGAGGCCCTCGGCCACAACCCGGAGGCATCCCTCCAGTTCCTCCACAGCGGCCCTGACGCCAAGAGCCACTGGGACTACCTCGTCGGCCACGGGGAGGGCTCCCGCAACAGCCTGTACGACGCCGCGAAGCCGCTGGGCATCGGCGGCGGCGCCCGCGACCAGTACGAGACGAGCCTCGGCCACGCCCTGGAATCGGCGGCCAACCAGACCCCCTACGACGCCGACGGCCCCCGGAAGCCCCACTCGGACGCCAGCGCGTCCTTCGTCAACCGCCTAGTGGACTACTACGGAAGCAATCCGGAGCACCTGGAGGACTCGAAGCTGCGGGGGAGCATGGGGAACATCACGGCGGAGTACATGCGGGACTTTCAGGACGGGATGAACGGGGAGCGGCGGATCGCGACTCACGGAAGTAACGCGGACCTTGGCTCGGTGGGGGGTTCCACCCTGCGGGACTTCCTGGGTGCGGTCGGAAAGGACCCTGACGCCTACGGCGCCATCCTCAACGCCCAGCAGTCCGTCACCACGGACCTCGTCAATGAGGCCCTTCGCGACCGGGAGGGAATGTCCGACGGAATGCTCGCGATCGACGTGAAGAACCTGGTTTCTCCAGGAGGCCAGATCGCGGGAGTCATGGCAGAAGCGCGCACGCAAGCCGTGTACGACGACAGGATCGCGCGGGACGCGGAGTTCAACGAGGGAATTCGCACCGCTGACAAGTGGGCTGGTCGCGTCATTGACCTCGGAGCCAACAAGTTCCCGGTTGTTGGTGATGTGGTCAGCTGGATCGCTGAGGATGCCCGTGAGTCCGTTGTCGAGAAATATACCCAAGACTCGAGTGGGGCAGCAGGTCAGCAAAGGGAAGATTTCCTGAGTGATCAACTTGAGGGTTCCAGCAAAGCGGTGTTCGACGCGACCCATCGGGCTGCCATCGAGCAGGGCTACTCGGAGCGCAAGGCAACGGCACTGGCTGATGCTGCGCAAAAGGATATCCAGGTCTTCTATAGACTTGAGACTCGGAGTGGGGGCGGCGCCGGATGAGGAAATCCTTCTGGAGCGCTAGTTCAGCCGTAGTGGCAGTCCTCGTAGGAGTTGCCGTATGGCAGTTGTGGCCATCCGATGAAACGGTTGTGTCAGTTCCCGCTCGGGTGTGCGATAAATCGTTGCCTGCGAAAGCCGCAGCTCAAATTCTGCCGAAGAGCGGGAAGAAGTACTTCGAGTACATCAACGGAACTGGGTTCGGTGCCGAATTCCGTCCTGGCGAGTCGCCTCCGACCTGTACCCTCACGGGCGGGGGCCAGCGGATAAGGGTTGAGTACAACCGCCACTTCAACGCGCCCTCCCTCGAGATCATGGCGGCCGATGACGCAAGGGCGAAGGTCAGGGAAGAGTCCAGGACTCCGGGCAATGCGTCACTCTCGATCGGAGAGTCCTACGGATACACTTCGAAGCACGGCGCCGCGCTTCTGATCGACTGTCGGGATGACGGCGAGACCGGAATCATCGAGGTGAGCGTCGATGCCCGGAAGGACTCCTCGGCCAACAGCTCTGACACCGAGGCGTTCGCCGAACTCGCCGCGGAAACCCTCCGCATGGCCACCCGCCAGGTGTACCGCTGTGACAACAGCACCGCTCTCCCCGCTGGCTTGCCCACTCTCGGCACACCCAGGGGCGCCTGACGGCCCAGTGCACGGGGCGTGGGGCGCCCGAACCGGACGCCCCACGCCGTGGTTCAAGCAGGCTCACGAGCCGGAGCAGTACTGCTGCTCCTTCCCAATAGACCGATACATACAATCCGCGTTCTCCAGAAGCTGCAGCACAGCATCCCGGTTCCGCGACGTCTCCCGCTCGATGACCTCGTCCGGCGGGTAGAACCCGCCGCCACCGGCCGACCGCGGGTACATCTCGAAGGTGTAGCCGAAGATCTTCTGGTTGCCCCACAGCCAGTCGTCGATGGAGCCGTCGGTGATGTAGAGGTCGCTGGACTGTTCGGGGGTGTAGCCGTTGCTCGCGGCCATCTTGCGGCCGACCGCGGCGAACGCGTCGCGGTCGTCCTGGGTGAGGCCGGGGGCCGTGTCGGCGTAGGTGTAGCCGTACGGCCACAGGATCAGTTCGCTGTACGTGTGGAAGTCGATGCCGGCCTTGATCTGCTGCTTGCCGCCGACGACCCGGCTGCGGACGAAGTCCGCGACGACCTTGACCTCAGGGGCCGACTCGGCGCGCGGGCCGCGGTAGGTCTCGGAGCCGGTGGAGCCGGAGGAACCGCCGCAGCAGCCCCACTTGAAGTTCCAGTTGCGGTTCATGTCGGTGCCGACGTTGGCCGAACCGGCGTTGGGCTGACGGTTCTTGCGCCAGCTGCGGTAGGACCCGCTGGCGATGTCGTACTCGCCGCCGTCGGGGTTGAGGTCCGGCACGATCCAGATCTCGCGGGAGTCGACGATCTTCTTGACGCGGTCGTCGGTGGAGTAGCCGGCGCCCAGCTCGCGCATCAGGTAGAGGGCCATCTCCACCGTGAGGTGCTCACGGGCGTGCTGGTGGTGGGTGAAGAGGACCTCGGGCTCGGCCTCGTCCGTGCCGACGTTGTCGCTGATCTTGATGGCGACGATGTCGCGGCCCTGGTGCGACTTGCCGATGACGCGCTTGCTCATGAGGCTCGGGTACTGCTGGAGCCGCTGGTCGATCTCCGCGTTCATCTCCGCGTAGTTGTGGTAGCGGGAGTCGGCGGGCGGGAAGTCCCGTACCTCGACGCGCTTGCCGTCGGTGCGGGCGGGCGGCGCGGGCAGGACCTTGAGCGTGTACCCGAGGGCGCGCAGCTTCCTGGCCTGGGCGGCGTCCGCGGTGACGACGACCGCGTGGTCGTCGGCCTCGTCGATGGACACGCCGGTGGCGGCGACCGCCGTGCGGGCGGCGGGGGTCGAGGGGCCGGGGATGGAGTACTGGCGTACGTCCTCGTCGGCCGCGGTGGCGGCGGCCGCCTTCCTGGCCGACGGGGACGAGGAGTCGGACGCGTTGGCGCTGAGGGGCGCCGCGACCGCGAGGGCCAGCATGGCCGCGAGGGCCGCTGATCTCTTTCCGCGTATGCGAAGTCGCATGTGTGCTCCTGTGGGGGTGGGGGGTCGAGCCGTGCGACGTGCGGGCGTGCGGCCCCATGGTCGCGGCGTGGCATGCTCCGGTCAATGGCTCCTTTGAGCCGTCCCGGCGTACCCCTTGTGCACCAGGAGTCTTTGCGCTTTCTTGATCGCATGGCCGAAACCAAGGGTGGACCCAGCGCAGCCGGCGGGGACGTCGCGTCCGCGCCCCGCAAGTCCAGTTGGAAGTACATCGGGCCCGGCATCGTCGTCGCCGCCACCGGCGTGGGCGCCGGTGACCTGGTCGCGACCCTCATCGCGGGCAGCAACTTCGGCTACACCCTGCTGTGGGCCGCCGTCATCGGCTGCGTCGTGAAGATCTCCCTCGCGGAGGCGGCGGGCCGCTGGCACCTGTCCACGGGCCGCACCCTCTTCGACGGCTGGGCGAGCATCGGCCGCTGGACGACGTGGTTCTTCGTCGTGTACGTCGTGATCTGGGGCTTCGTGTACGGGGCCGCCGCGATGTCGTCGTCGGGGCTGCCGCTGCAGGCGCTGTTCCCGGACGTCATGGACCTCAAGTGGTGGGCGATCCTGACCGGCCTCGTCGGCCTGGTCTTCGTCTGGTTCAACAAGTACGAGGTCTTCGAGAAGGTCATGACGATCCTCGTCGGGATCATGTTCGTCGTGACCGTGTACCTGGCGATCCGCGTCACCCCGAACCTCGGCGACGCCTTCGCGGGCCTGCTCCCGGTGCTGCCGGACGAGAAGGACTCGATCCTCAACACCCTCGGCCTGATCGGCGGCGTCGGCGGCACCATCACGCTGGCCGCGTACGGCTACTGGGTCAACGCCAAGGGCTGGACCGACACGGGCTGGATGAAGGTGATGCGCCTCGACAACCGCGTCGCGTACATCACCACGGGCATCTTCGTGGTCGCGATGCTCTTCGTCGGCGCCGAGCTGCTGCACTCCGCGAACGTCGCCATCGCCAGTGGTGACAAGGGTCTGGTCCAGCTCGGCGACATCCTGGAGAAGGAGTACGGGACGGCCACCTCCAAGCTGTTCCTCATTGGCTTCCTCGCGACGTCCTTCACGTCCCTGATCGGCGTCTGGCACGGCGTGAGTCTGATGTTCGCGGACTTCGTGGAGCGCTCCCGCAAGTCGAAGGCGGGCGCCGACGGCGCGGCCCTGAGCGGCGCGGAGGTGGCGTCCGGGGCCCGCGAGAAGTCGCTGCCGTTCCGTGCGTATCTGCTGTGGCTCACGTTCCCGCCGATGATCCTGCTCTTCGAGGGGCAGCCGTTCCGCCTGATCATCATCTACGGAGTGCTCGGCGCGGCCTTCATGCCGTTCCTCGCGCTGACTCTCATCTGGCTGCTCAACTCCTCGCGCACGCCCGCCGAGTGGCGCAACGGCTGGCTGAGCAACGGCATGCTGGCGATCGCGGGCCTGCTGTTCCTGATCCTGTGCGTCAAGCAGGTTACGGACCAGGACTGGAGCAGCTTCTTCTAGCGGCCACGGCTAGCGGCCACGGCTAGCGGCCACGGCTAGCGGCCACGGCTGGCGGCCACGGCCGGGACGTGCGGCAGCGCCGCCGGGGGAGCGGCGGCGCTGCGGTGAAAGGGGGCTCTACGGGAGCCCGTGTACGTGCGGACCCACGGCGTTGGACCACGCGTTGCCGCCCGCCGCGTCCCAGTTGGTCGACCAGGTCATCGCGCCCCGGATGCCGGGGTAGGTCTTGGACGGCTTGAAGGAGCCGCAGTTGGTGCCCTTGGCGAGACAGTTGAGGGCGTTGTTGACGACGGACGGGGCGACGTAGCCCGACCCGGCGCCGCGCGTCGACGCGGGGGTGCCGATGCCGACCTGGGACGGCGCGAGCCCGCCCTCCAGCTGGATGCAGGCGAGGGCGGTCAGGAAGTCCACGGACCCCTGGCTGTACACCTTGCCGTCGCACCCGAGCATGGAACCGCTGTTGTAGTACTGCATGTTGACGACCGTGAGGAAGTCCTTCACGTTCAGGGCCGTCTTGAAGTACTCGTTGTTCTTGTTCTGCATGTCGATGGTCTGCGGCGCCATCGTCAGGACGAGCCCGGAACCGGCCTTCTGCCTCAGCGACTTCAACGCCTGCGTCATGTACGTGGAGTTGAGTCCGTTCTCCAGGTCGATGTCGACGCCGTCGAACCCGTACTGCTGCATCAGCGAGTAGACGGAGTTGGCGAAGTTCGTCGCGGCGGCGGAGCTGTTCACCGCGACGGCGCCGCGCTCACCGCCGACCGAGATGATGACGGACTTGCCCGCGGCCTTCTTCGCCTTGATGTCGGCCTTGAACTGGTCGACGGTGTACCCGCCGAGCCCGGCCGAGTCCAGGTTGAAGGTCACCTGCCCGGGCGTCCCGGTGGCGTCGGCGAAGGCCACCGCGATGATGTCGTACTGGTTCTGCACCTGGCTGAGCTTCTGGACGGTGGCGCCGTTGTTGAAGTTCTGCCAGTAGCCGGTGACGGCGTGCTTGGGCACGGCCCTGGCTCCGGCGGCGGCCTCGGTCCCGGCGGCCTGCGTCCCGGTCGCGGCCCGGGAACCGGCGTCCTTCGCGCCCGGCGCCGCGTCGGCACTCGCGGTGCCACCGGTCGCGAGCCCGGCGATCGCGAGCCCGAGCGCGGCGAGACCTCCGACGAGGGCGCTCCTTGTTCTGCGTGCGCGGTCCATCTTCTGCCTCCGTGGGGGGAGTCGGGGAGGAGGTGCGAAAACGGTGGCCACCGCTGCTTGGTCGTACAAGGTGGTCCAGACCAATGGGGTTGTCAAGAGTTTTGGCGCCGAGGGGGGTGGGTGATGGCATGTCAGGTCGGGTGCAAGCGGCGCTACGTGGAGTGACCGGGCGACTTTCCCTGTGGCTGCATCTGCTCGGTCGCACTCGGCGTGCGATCGCAGCGATGGCGTCGCTCTGGCAAACCTGGACGCCGAGCTGTCGCTGCTCCAGGCTTCTCTCGAATGGCGCGATTGTGTTGCGGGTGCACATGAATGGCTACGGCGCGTAGCGACTTTGGGTCGAAAGGCTCAGCTGGAGCCTCAAGTTCCGTTCCTCTGGGGCCCGTCAGGGGCTCGTCATTGCTCAGCTTTGTGCCGCTGTTCACCTTGACTTGGGGAACTCGCTCCGCGTTTACTCACTCCGCCTGCAAACTTGTGAAGCTCTTGTGACTCTGGGGTGGGGACTGTGAGGCTGAGGTGGGGGCATAGCCATGCCCGAATTCGTGAGAGATCACATCGCGTGACGGGGGGGGGAGTCTCGGCGGCGGCCGTGCTCCTCTCGTTGCTTCCCGCGGTCGCCTTCGCCGTTCCCGAAGGTGAGGTAAACGCCTCGACGCCACCATCCACGCTGACGGAGCAGGCGGCGTCGGAGCGGGCGGTGGCGACCGGTGAGCCGGTCGAAGTCACCATGGAGCGCACCGAGTACACGACGACCACGGCCAACCCCGACGGCAGCTTCGTGCTGACCAGTCCACGGAGCCGCAGCGTGCCCGGGACGAGAGCGGGGCGTGGCGGGACATCGACGTCACGCTGGAGAAGCGTGCCGACGGCACCGTCGGGCCGAAGTCGGCCGTGGTGGATCTAGCCTTCTCGGGCGGTGGCGGCGGCGCGGGGCTGCTGAGCCTCGGAGCCGGTGAGCAGCGGCTAAAGCTCGGCTGGCCGACGACTCTGCCCGAGCCGTCGCTCGACGGCGCCACGGCCACGTACGCGAACGTGCCCGTCAACGGCGTGGACCTGCAACTGACCGCGACGGCCGAGGGGTACCGCGAAGTGCTCGTGGTCAAGACGGCCGACGCCGCCGCGAGTCCGGAACTGGAGAAGGTCAGGCTCACCGCCCGCGGCGAAGGCCTGAGCGTGACACCCGGCGAGGGTGGTGGGCTGCGCGCGGTGGACGCCGACGGGAACGCCGTCTTCCGGGGGCCTTCTGGACAGATGTGGGACTCGGCCGGCGATGCCGCGCCCGCACCTCGCAAGGGATTGCGGTCGGCTGCCGCGGGAGAGCGGCCGACCGGGAACGGCGCCACCGAGGACCCGGCGCTGCCCGGAGCGGGTGACGCGACCGCTGACCTCCCCGTATCCGTTGGGGACGGCGCGGTGTCGGTGACCCCCGACCTCGATCTGTTGCGTGGCGAGAAGACCGTGTACCCGGTCTTCATCGACCCGTCGGTGGGCCTCGGCCGATCCGAGTGGACGAAGCTGTCGTCGGACGGCGACAAGTTCTGGAAGTTCAGCGAGCCCGAGGGCGTGGGCCGCTGCGGCATCGCGGACGACTACTACTGCAGCATGGGCGGCTATACGGACCGGATGTACTTCGAGTTCGGCGCGTCGAAGCTGGCGGGCAAGCACGTCCTGGACGCCACCTTCCGTGCGTACGAGACCTGGTCGTACAACTGCTCGCCGCACTGGGTCGACCTGGAGCGCACGGACAACATCTCCGAGGGCACGCGGTGGCCGGGGCCGAAGCAGCTGAACCAGATGGGCGATCGTTACGTCTCCGCGGGACGGGGAAACCTGTGCAGCCCGGAACAGCCCAACTCCTGGATCGAGTTCAACGACAACCCGGCCGAGAAGGACGAGAACCTCACCTCGACGGTGCGCGCCCTCGCGAACGGCAAGATGTCCCGGCTCACGCTGATGCTGCGCGCCAAGGACGAGGGGGAGCCGCGGGCGTGGAAGCGGTTCGACAACAACGCCGAGCTCAAGGTCTGGTACATGCACAAGCCGGGGGTGCCGACGTCGGTCGGGGCGATTCCGGGGACGGGAAACAAGGCGCAGTGTCGACCCGCGAAGGATCCGCTGACCGTGACGGTGGACTCTCCGAAGGTCCAGGCCAGCGTCCAGACCAAGGTCGAGCAGCACCAGGGCGATGAAGAGGGCTCGCTGCAGGCCGAGTTCGTGATGCAGCGCTCCAGCACGGATACGACGTCCGGTTCGTGGTCCGAGGTGTGGAAGGACTACGAGCCCGACTCAGGCTGGTCCCCGGACGGCACGAGGGAGGAGACAACCACCACCAAGCGCGCCGACGGCGGCCTCTACCGCTTCAAGGCGCGCACTCAGTCGCACTGGGTCTACGGCGGCAAGAAGGGCGACCTCTTCTCCCCGTACTCGAAGTGGTGCTACTTGCGGATCGACTCGACGGCGCCGAAGGAACCGACGATCGAGTCGCACATGCCGTACACGGAGTGTGTGGCCAACGACTGCGCGGCGAACGGACATCCGGGAGCACGGGGCGCCTTCATCTTCAAGCCGAACCGAGCGGACAAGGATGTGCAGCAGTACCGATGGCGGTTGTTGACCTCGGAGGCGGACGCCACGCAGACAGTGAAGGCTCGGCCCGACGGGTCCGGCGTTGCGGCCGTCAGGCCGGGACTCGCAGGGACCCAGACACTTTCGGTGGAGGCCAGTGACCTGAAGAAGGACGGGGAAGGCCGGGTCCGCTGGGGGCCGCCCGCCGAGTTCGACTTCAAGGTCGGCCTGGCCGAAGGCTCGACCGGTCGCTGGCGGTTCGACGACGCCGGCCCGGGATCGAGCAAGCTGACCGCCAACGACACCGGCCAGGTCGGTGCACACCATGACGTCGTCCTGCGCGACGAGGCGGGGACCGGCTGGTCGACGATGGGCCGCCGGGGCGCCGGGGACTACTCGCTGCGCCTCAACGACAACCTCAGCGACCCGGACAAGCAGGTCGGCTACGCCTCCACCGACGGCGTCCCGGTCAATACGCAAGACTCCTTCACGGTGTCCGCGTGGGCGTATCTGACCGACGCCTCCACCAACCGCGCGATCCTGTCCGCCCCGGGCGAGCACGGCTCGGCCTTCACGCTCTACTACTCGTCCGCCGCCAAGAAGTGGGTGTTCAACCGCACCGACCGGGACAAGAACGGTCCTGTCTACATCCGGTCCCTGGCCAACGCCGAGAATCCCCCGCTGAAGGTGTGGACACATCTCGTCGGCGTCTTCGACACCCAGGGCGACACGGACAAGAGCAACGACACGATCCAGCTCTACGTCAACGGGCGCCCGCAGGGGAAACCAGTGGTCCTCTCGGACGAGGCCCCCACGTACACGCCGTGGACAGCCGACCGGAACATGATGGTCGGGCGCTCCAAGGTCGGCGGTGGCTACGGGGACTACTTCCTGGGCCGGGTCGACGAGATCGCCACCTGGCAGCGGCCGTTGGAGCCCGATGAGATCCGCGAGGAGGGCCGCCTCGAACGCAAGGGCGCACCCACCAACGAACTCGTCGGGCACTGGGACGCCACCATCTCCTCCGCCGGCAAGGTCACGGAGAGCCCGGAGGATCCGGACGATTCGTCCAGCACGGCCTTCCCCTACCGCAGGGGCGCGATGGACCTGTCGGACTCGGGTGCCCGGCTGACGGGCGACGACGCGACGGCGCTCGTCCTGGACGGCAAGAGCGGTTATGCCTCGGCGGCGGGCCCTGTTGTCGACGAGACCGGGTCGTTCACGGTGTCGGCGCGAGTGCGGTTGACCAAGTCCGAGCTGGCGGGGAAGTCCGTCGGCTACCGGGGGCTCGTGGCCGGGCAGGCCACGCCGGTGGGCAAGGAGTCGTCCTGGGCGCTGTGGGTGGAGAAGACCGGGGACGACATCTATCGGTGGAAGTTCGGGCGGACCGCGGTCAGCGCCAGTGGAAAGGTCGCCGCCAGCGCTGTCGTCGAGGCGGAGGAGCCGATCGGCCCCGAGGAGTGGGACACCTGGGTCGACGTCACCGGCGTCTTCGATGCGGGTCTCGACTTCACGGACGACGAGGGCGACCAGCGCTTCGGCGTGGCCAAGCTCTACGTCGGGCAGTTCGCCCAGCAGGGCGAGGACGACGCCGGAATCGCACGGCCCCAGCAGGGCGACGGTGCCCTGACGGTGGGGCGCGGATCGGCCGACGGCAAGACCGGCCACTACCTTCCGGGGGATCTCGCGAAGCTGCGCATGTGGACGGGGGCGATGACCCCGGCGCAGGTGACCGACCAGATCGCAGAGCCCTCGACGTAGGCGCGCGGCGGTTTCACCTCGGGTCCTCTTCCCCAGCCTTTCCTCTGCCTTTCGACCGCGTGGGGTCGCCGTCGAGCGACCCCACGCAAGGAGACACGCAATGAAACAGCTCGGCCTCGGGCTGCCCGAAATCAGTCGTTCCGTCAGACGCCGATGGTGTCTTCGAGTCGCCGCAGTCACCGGCTTAGCCCTTCTGCCGGGCCTCCTGTCGCCGGTGGCGTTCACGGACACGGCGTCCGCGGCCACCGATCCGCTGGGTCGACCCAAGCTGGACGCGCCACGCTCGGCCAAGGTGACGCCGTTCACCGCAAGGACGAACGACAAGAACGCCGCTGTCGTACGGAAGTCCGCCGACGCGGGCCGGAAGGCGGCGGCCCGGGCACGAGGCGACCAGCGCCGGATCGTGACCTGGCCCAAGGGCGGCACGGCGACCCTCAAAGTGTCCGCGTCCGGAGCCGCGAAGGCGACCCCCGGAGCTCTGCCGCTCACACTCTCGGAGCCGAAAGCCTCGAATGGCGCTCCGCAGCGGACCGCCGACCGGCTCAAGGTCGAGGTCCTGGACCAGCGGGACGCGAGCAGGCTCGGAGTCAAGGGCGTCGTACTCACGGCGACCGGGCCCAAGGACGGCGGTAAGGCACGCCTGGGCATCGACTACTCGGCGTTCGCCTCGGCGTACGGCGGTGACTGGGCCGGCCGTCTCCAGGTCCTGAGCCTGCCGGACTGCGCCCTCGACACTCCCGGCAAGGCCGACTGCCGTACCCGCGAGCCGCTCGAGTTCACCAACGACCGCAAGGACGAGCGGCTGGACGCGGCGCTGTCGTTCCCTGCCGCCAAGGCCGGTGCGGACGCGGGCCGGACGATGGTCCTGGCCCTTGCTGCTGGCACCAAGTCGGGCTCCGGCGACTACAAGGCCACCCCGCTCGCGGCCTCATCAACCTGGGAGGCAGGCGGCTCCTCGGGCTCGTTCACCTGGTCCTATCCGCTGCGGACACCTCCGTCCGCGGCGGGCCCGAAGCCGGACCTGACGATCTCGTACGACTCCGGCAGCGTGGACGGCCGCACGGCGTCCACGAACAACCAGGGCACGGTCATCGGCGAGGGCTTCGACCTCACCTCGTCCTACATCGAGCGCAAGTACGGCTCCTGCGAGGACGACGGCCACGACAAGAAGTACGACCTGTGCTGGAAGTACGACAACGCGTCGCTGGTCCTGAACGGCAAGGCCACCGAGCTGGTCAAGGACGACACGAGTGGCAAGTGGCGGCTGAAGAACGACGACGCCTCGACCGTCGAGCACCACACCGGCGCCACCAACGGTGACGACAACGGCGAGTACTGGACCGTGACGACCGGCGACGGCACGACGTACACCTTCGGCCTCAACAAGCTGAAGGGCGCGGGCACGGACGACCGGACCGATTCGGTGTGGACGGTGCCGGTCTTCGGCGACGACGAGGGCGAGCACGGCTACGGGGACGGCAGCAGCTTCTCGGACCGGGACAGGAGGCAGGCGTGGCGCTGGAACCTCGACCTGGTCGAGGACACCCGCGAGAACGCCATGACGTACTGGTACGAGGCGGAGCACAACAACTACGACAAGCTCGGCGACGACAACACCGGCACCGATTACACGCGCGGCGGTTACCTCAAGGAGATCCGCTACGGCCAGCGCGCCGACGCGCTGTTCTCCGCCACTCCCGCTGCCTCCCACAAGGTCACTTTCACCTACGCCGAACGCTGCCTGGCCTCCGGCACCGGCTGTGACGAGCTGACCGAGGACAAGCGGGACAACTGGCCCGACGTGCCGTTCGACGCGGTCTGCAAGGACGACAAGAAGTGCACGGGAAACGTCGGCCCGTCGTTCTTCACCCGCAAGCGCATGACCGGCATCAGCACGTACGCGTGGAACGCATCCGCGCGCGAGCCCGCCTACTGGGTGATCGACGGCTGGAAGCTCAAGCATGAATACCTCGACCCGGGAGACACTGGCGACAGCACCGACCAGGCCCTGTGGCTGGAAGAGCTTCAGCACACGGGCAAGCGCGGTGCCGTCGACATCGCCCTGGACCCGGTGAAGTTCACGCACGAATTCCACGCCAACCGGGTCGACGGTGCCAGCGACAACATCATCTCCCTCGACAAGCCCCGGCTGAAGACGGTCACCTCGGAGGCGGGCGCGCAGACGATCGTCTCGTACCGGCCCGCCGAGTGCGTCGCCGGTCAGACCATGCCCAAGCCGGACGAGAACACCCGGCGCTGTTACCCCGTCTACTGGTCGCCCAACGGCGAGAAGATCCCGAAGCTGGACTGGTTCCAGAAGTACCCGGTCTACGCGGTCTCCACGACCGACCCGCGCGGCGGCTCGGAAGCCGTCCAGCACACGTACGAGTACTCCGGTGGCGGAGCCTGGCACTACAACGACGACCCGATGACGCCCGCTAAGGAGCGCACCTGGTCGGTCTGGCGCGGCTATGAAAAGGTCACGCACTACACCGGCGACAAGGGCACCGATCGCCTGAAGACGGTCAATGTCTACATGCGTGGCATGAACGGCGACCGCGTCGCGGGCTCCGACGGTGAGACGCCGGACCGCGACAAGCGCAGGACCGCCGAGTCCGCAGGCATCAAGGCCCCCAAGATCACAGACTCCGACCAGTACGCCGGCTTCGTCCGCGAGACGGTCACGTACGACGGCGACACCGAGGTCTCCGCGACCGTCAACGATCCCTGGTCCAAGCGGACGGCCACGCAGCACAAGTCGTACGCCGACACCGAGGCGTACTACGTCCGCACGGGCGCAACGCATGGGCGCACCCGCGTGACCAGTGGCTCCGAGCCCCGTGACCGGGTCCGCTCCACGAGGACCACGTACGACGACTACGGCATGGCCGAGACCGTCGAGGACCGGGGTGACGACGACGTCGCAGGCGACGAGACTTGCACCCGCACCTGGTACGCCCGCAACGACAAGGGCCTCAACTCCCTGGTCTCGCGCACCCGCACGGTCGCGAAGCCGTGTGCGACCTCGGACGCGGATCTCGAGTTGCCTGCCGACTCCAAGAAGCCCGGCGACGTGGTGTCCGACACGGCGACCGTCTACGACGACCCCGCCGCCACGACCTGGTCGGCCTCCCAGAAGCCGACCAAGGGCCAGGCCACCTGGAGCGGCCGCGCGAAGTCGTACAGCACCGACAACGCTCCCGCCTGGCAGAAGACCGCGACGACGACGTACGACAGGCTCGGCCGTCCCGTGGAGGTCAAGGACACCAACGGCCTGGCGACCGCCACCACGACCTACGAGCCCAAGGCGTCGGGTCCGCTGACGTCCAGCAGCGTGGCCAATGCCAAGCAGCACAAGACCACCACGGAGCTGGACTTCGGCACCGGGGCTCCCGTGAAGGTCACGGACCCGAACGGCAAGGTCATGGAGACGGCGTACGACGCCCTCGGCCGTACCACCCAGGTGTGGCTGCCCAACCGCCTCCGGGCCGACAAGACCCCCAACTACGTCTACGACTACAAGGTCACCAGCAAGGACATGTCGTGGGTGTCCACCGGCAGCCTCAAGGGCGACGGCTCCGGCTACAACACCTCGTACGCGTTCTACGACTCCCTGCTGCGCCCGCGTCAGACCCAGACCCCGACCCCCCTCGGCGGCCGCCTGATTGGCATCACCCTCTACGACACGCGAGGGCTTGCCGTCAGCGCGCAGGGCGACACCTGGGATGAGACGTCCGCGCCGAACAGCAAGCCGGCACAGACCGAGGGCAGCCAGGCCCCGCTCCAGACCGACACCACCTACGACGCGGCGGGCCGCCCCACGAAGGCTGTCACGAAGAACTTCGGCGTGACGCGCTGGTCGACCACCACGGCGTACACCGGTGACACGGTGACCTCGACCGCGCCCGAGGGTGGCCAGGCGACCGCCGAGGTCACCGACGCCCGTGGCCAGGTCACGCTGCGCCGTGAGTACGGCGGCCCGAAGCCGACCGGCACCGAGTTCACGAGCACCCGCTACACCTACACACCCGGTGGGCAGCAGGAGACGATCACCGGCCCGGACAAGGCCAAGTGGTCCTATGGCTACGACCTGTTCGGTCGGCAGGTGAGCGCCGACGACCCGGACAAGGGCGTCACGACCACCTCGTACGACAGCCTCGACCGCGCCCTGACCACGACGGACGTCGAGAAGCGGAAGCTGCTGTACGGCTACGACGACCTCGGCCGCAGGACCGGGATGTGGCAGACCGAGAAGACGGACGCCAACAAGCTCGCCGCCTGGACCTTCGACGGTCTCGCCAAGGGGCAGCAGGACACGGCGGTGCGGTACGACGGTGGCCTGGCCGGCAAGGCGTACACGCAGAAGGTCACCAACTACACGAGTCTCTACGAGGTCAGGGGCAGTGAGCTCATGCTGCCCGAGGACGATCCGCTGGTGGCGGCGGGTGTCCCGAAGAAGCTGGCCTTCAGTACGGGCTACCGCTTCGACGGCAGCGTCAGCCAGTCCTCGCAGCCCGCCGTGGCCGGGCTCGACGCCGAGACGATCGACTACACCTACAACGACACCGGCCAGCAGCTCAAGCTGCGCGGAACCACCGGCTATCTCCAGGGCGCCGCGTTCTCCCCGCAGGGCGACCTGCGCCAGCTCGCGCTCGGCATGAGCGGCGGCGCCACCGACAAGAAGGCCTACCTCAACTACGACTACGAGGCGGGCACGCGCCGCCTCACCCGCTCCTACGTCACCGATGACGTGCACGGATACATGCCGCAGGAGCTGAAGTTCACGCGCGACGACGCGGGCAACGTCACGTCGATCTTCGACGCGACGACGCAGGGCGGCACGAAGAAGGCCGACTTCCAGTGCTTCGACTACGACGGCTACAGCAGCCTGACCGAGGCCTGGACCCCGAAGACCGCGGACTGCGACGCCGCGAAACGCACGAAGTCCAACATCGACGGAGCGGCCCCCTACTGGACGTCGTACACGTACAACGAGGCAGGCCAGCGCAAGACAGAGACCCAGCACACGGCGTCGGCTGACGAGACCACGACGTACGACTACGGCACCCCCGAGGGCCAGCCGCACCCGCTCACCAAGACCACGGGCGCCCGGGCGGCCACGTACGAGTACGACAAGACCGGCAACACCACGAAACGCCCCGGGCCGAAGTCCCAGCAGAGCCTCACCTGGAGCCCCGAGGGCAAGCTGGCCAAGACCCTCGAAGGCACCTCGGAGACGGGCTACCTGTACGACGCCGACGGCGAACTCCTCATCCGTCGCGCCAAGGGCGACGGGGACACCGTCCTCTACCTCGGCGCCACGGAAGTCCGCCTGACGGCCAAGGGCACCAGGAAGACCCTCTCCGGTACCCGCTACTACACGGCCAACGAGCAGACGATCGCGGTGCGCACGACCACCGAAGGCGCAGCTGAATCGGAACTCAGCTTCTTGGCAGCCGACCACCACGGCACGTCGAGCGTGGCGCTGGACGCGACGACGTACGCGGTGACGAAGCGGTACACGTCACCGTTCGGGGCGCCGCGTGGGGAGAAGAGCTCCAACTGGCCCGACGACAAGGGCTTCTTGGGCAAGCCGGTCGACAAGGGGACTGGGCTGACACACGTGGGTGCACGTGAGTACGACCCGCTAATCGGAGCATTCATCACCGTCGACCCGCTTCTGGTACCGGAAAAGCATCAATCCTTGAACGGATACGCCTACGCCAACAACAGCCCTATCACCTTCAGTGACCCCACGGGCTTGGACTTTTGTGGCGATGACCACTGCAGTCCGGGGTCCGGCCGGGTCGACAGGGACGGCAAGTACCACAAGGGAAACCCGAATCCTGGCAGCATGGGCTCCGGGTACGGGGGTGGGGGCACCGCACCCACAGACAACTCGGGCTATACGAGTGCGCGGAACAACTACCAGTGTGGATATTCCTGTGGGAACACAGGAGTCACGGGGTATGGGCCGCGAGTGGACAGGAACTATGCACTGCCCAAGAAGGGGCCCAGTGACCCGTTGGGCTTCCTGCGGAGATTCGTTCCAGATGGTCCTCTCGCTAATATTCTTCAGGGTCGCTGGAAGGAAGCTGCGGCCCAACTGAAGGGTGAACCGTGCCGCGCCGAACGGATGACCTCCTGTATGAGGTCTGGCACTGTTGATGTTGGCGTCGGAGGATTTCTTGGAAAGCCTGCTGGACGGCTTGCCCCGAAGGGATTCGCCAAGCCGAAGCATGTCGTTGGTAAGGGGGACGATCCCCTGGTTCCAGAACTAGTTGACGACATCAATGCTCGATACCCCGGTCACGTGAAGGCGCAAGGGATAGACCTGGTCGGAGGGGATGGGAAGGTGCTCACAGACTTCGACATTGTGACTGGGAACGCGGTGGTTCAGGTGAAAACCGGGTCAGGCAAAGGTGCGTTGAAACAAGCCCTGGCTACACAGCGCCTGACTGACTACCCCGTGATCGTCTACCTCCCGCAGGGGCGAGGTAGTGTGATCAGGGGTCTCGAAAGCTCCGGAATCATGGTCACCCGAGACAAAGGTGTCCTGCTGGATGTCTTGGCTCCTTGATCGATAGCAAGTTTAGCAACTATGAAGGAGCTTTTCGTGCGGCCCACCATCGTGCTCATGAGTCCCTTGGGAGACCATCACCGGGAGCTTGAGGCTCGGCTGCGAAGCGTCGGTGATTACGTCGGCGGGGATGTTCTCGACCGATTGGAATGGAATACGTGCACGTTTGGTGTCGACCTGTCGGGAGACGTTCTTGCGGAATTCGATGAACAGGAGCTAGCCGAAATCGGCGACAAGCTGGGAGAGTTCAGCGCAGTGCTCCTTGAGTATCGTGACGTTCCCTGCGTGCGAGGCCTCTTGAGAGAGATCCTTCCTGGCCTGGTGGGCCTCATCGATACGAATTTCGGCGAGATTCTCGAGTACGGGCGGGTTCTGGAGCGATTCGAGCATGAACCCGATTGGGACTGGAGGGACGTCGCTCGATAGGAAGGACCTCTGCGGGCCTGGAAGCGGCATCGTGGTCCCGCCCCCGAAGGGGGCGGGACTTACTCACACTTCGACGTAGTCGTTGCCATGCTGCGGCAACGAGCCCGACAACCTGTAGGTGAACAGTGGGAAGTTGGGTGTTGAGGTGGCCCCTGCCTGGATATGGTGCTCAGGCAGTAGGTCCAGTACGGCAGGACGACAGGCCCAGGACGACAAGGTGGGCGTGAGGACTCGGAGCCGGGGGTGTGCGCATGCCGACCGCGATAGCCGTCACCAGCCCCGAGCTGGTGCTGCCCTCGCCCGACCGGCACACCCCGACCGCCGCAGTCCTGCAGAGCGCCGTGCAGGCCGCGCGTGCGCACACGGGCAAGGGGTACGCCGCCAAGTCGGCGGCCACGAAGGCCTCCACGAGAGGTTCCGGGAAGGCTTCCGGGAAGGCTTCCGGGAAGGCGCAGGCGTCCCACGCGCAGTCCCTGGACCAGGCGCTCACCGAGATGCACACCCTCATCGAGCACCACGGCTATGTGATCGTGCTCTGCCCGTCCTCCGCGCCGCCCGCCGTCCTGCACCGGCTGCACGCCATCCGGTCCGTCCTCGAGAGCGACCGCATCGCGCTGGTGAGGAGTGACCTGCCGCCGCTCGGGCTCTCCGTCCTCGCACTCCAGCTGCGGCAGTTGTCGATATGCGACTTCAGCCCCGGTGTGCTCGCCTGCGCCGCCCGGCTGCTCAGCCACTACATCTACGCGGGCGCGCTCCTCGGCTCCGTCGCCAGGCTCGACCGGGTGCCGGTGACGCTGCGGTCGCACACCAAGTCATGGGTTCCCGGCGCCCAGTTCGCGGTACTCGCCGCGCCGCGGCCCGAGCTGGTCAAGGTGGGCGGCGACGGGCTCCCGGCCGGGCCCGGGTTCAGCACGAAGCTGCTGTATGCGGCCGGACAGCTCGCCCCCGACTGGGTCGTGGACACGCTCGCGCCCGCCTGGAACGTCCAGGGCTGCGCCGACGTGGAGCTGCCCGGGGACTCGCCCCGCTGGTGGGCCACCGGCAAGCTCGTCGAGTTCGCCGCGGCCATCCCGGACATCTCCGTGCTCTACCAACTGGTGTCGTCCGTGCGGAGGGAGGACTGCCACTGGTGCGGTCTCGAACTCATCGGTGACCGCTGTGCCTTCTGCGCCGCGCCGATGCCGGCGGCCACGCCCGAGCCGTCGGTGCACGCCCTGCCCCGCGGCGGGACCTAACGCCGCACCCGCTCGCGTACCCACGCGTACGACACCCACGCACCACCCCGCTCACTGTCCGTAGCCACATGCACTCGCTGCACGATCGAACGAGGTAGGTAGTCCGGCCCATGAACTCACGCCAGCGCCGAGGCGTCATTCTGCTGGTCCTGTCGGTCCTGTGCGCGCTCGGCGCGTTCGCCGGGGTGCTCTCGGTGATCCGCGACGTGAACTCCAAGGTCGGGCCCGAGGTCGAGGCGTACGAGCTGAAGCGGGACATCGCGCCGTACAAGGAGCTGGAGTCGGACCAGTTCAAGAAGGTCGAGATGCCCGAGCGGTGGCTGTCCGACAACGCCGTGACCAATCTGCGGGAGATCCGCGGGAAGATCGCCGTCACGCAGCTCCAGAAGGGCTCGCTGCTTCAGACCGACATGATCGTGAAGCGGCCCCAACTGGAGCCGGGGCAGCAGGAGATCGCGATCATGATCGACGCGGCGACGGGCGTGGCGGGGAAGATCACGCCCGGCTCCACCGTCAACATCTACGCCACCTTCAAGGCCGAGAGCGAGCGCGGCAAGGACCAGTCGAAGGTCATCGTGGAGGGCGCCAGGGTCATCGACGTCGGGAAGCTGACCGCCCTCGACGGCGATCGCGACGACCGCGACCGCCGCCGCGACGACGAAGCCGTGCCGATCACGTTCGCCCTCGACACACGGGACGCCCAACGCGTCGCGTACGCCGAGTCGTTCGCCTCCCATGTGCGGCTCGCCCTGGTCGGGCAGGGGGGCGAGGCCGACGTGCCGCGCGGGGACCGTACGTACACCCTGGACGAGGACAAGTAAGGGGAGCAGACCTATGTACGTTCCCTCTCAGCGCATCCGCTGGGTCCGGCCCCGGGGAGGCCGCGCGTGATCACCCGCATCCTGCCCGCCGTCGGCGACGTGGACGCCGCCCGCGCCCTCACCGGCCTCGCGGCCCAGCTCCCCGACGCCGAACCCGCCCCGCCCGTCGCCGACTCCACGGCGCTCCTCGACACCCTGGCCCGGCTCGCCGCGGTCTCCCTCGACGAGCTGCCCGAGGTCGTCCTCGTCCACGAACGCATCGCGCCCGTGCCCGCGCTCGACCTGATCCGCGACCTGGTCCTGCGCTTCCCCGCGGTCGGCGTCGTCCTCGTCACGGCCGACACCAGCCCGGCGCTGCTCACCGCCGCGATGGACAGCGGCGCCCGCGGCATCGTCACGTTCCCGCTCGCCTACGACGCCCTCGCCGAACGGGTGCAGGCCGCCTCGGCCTGGTCCAGCGGGATGCGGCGGCACCTGGGGTCGAGCGCCGTCGAGCTGTACGGCGGCGGGCCCGGCGCGGCCGTACCCGGCGGCGGCCAGGTCGTGGCCGTCACCGGTGCGAAGGGCGGCGTCGGCACCACCCTCGCCGCCGTCCAGCTCGCCCTCGCCGCCCAGGCCTCGGGCCGCAGCACCGCCCTGCTCGACCTCGACCTCCAGTCCGGCGACGTCGCCTCCTACCTCGACGTGCAGTTCCGCCGCTCCGTCGCCGACCTCGCCGCCATCAGCGACATCTCGCCGCGCGTGGTCCAGGACGCGGTGTACGCCCACGAGTCCGGGGTCGGCCTGCTGCTCGCCCCGGCCGAGGGCGAGCGCGGCGAGGAGATCACCGACCGGGTCGCCCGGCAGACGGTCAACGCGCTGCGCGGGCGGTACGACGTCGTGGTCGTCGACTGCGGTACGTACGTCACCTCGGCCACCGCCACCGCCGTCGAGATGGCCGACCAGGCCGTGCTCCTGGTCACCCCGGACGTCGTGGCCGTGCGCGCCGCGAAGCGCATGGTGCGGCTCTGGGACCGGCTCCAGATCCGCAAGGCCGAGGAGACGGTGACGGTCCTCAACCGGGCCGCGCGCGGCTCCGAGATCCAGTCGTCCCTCGTCTCCCGCGTCACCGGCACCCGCGCCGCCCGCGCCACCGTGCCCGACGCCCCCAAGGAACTCCAGGCCCCCGTCGACGCGGGCCGCCTCCAGGACCTCGACAGCAAGTCCACGGTCAAGCAGGCGCTGTGGGGGCTCGCGGGGGAACTGGGGCTGGTGGAGCCGGAGTCCACGGGGCACGGGCGGAAGGGCGGCCGGGGGACGCGGCGGCTCGGGAAGTCCGAACGGGGGGACAAGTCCGACCGGGCCGAGCGGGGCGACCGGGGCGCGGTCACACTCGAGTTCGCCGGGATGTTCCCGCTGCTGCTCACCGTGATCGGGCTGCTGTGGCAGTGCGCGCTGTACGGATACACGTACTCGCTGGCCGGGAACGCGGCGGATGAGGCGGCCCGGGCGGCGACGGCGGCGGCTGCCGTGCACGGGGACCATCAGGGGGCCTGCGCGGCCGCGGGCAAGGAGCACCTGCCCGGGGCGTGGCAGGACGCCGACATCTCCTGCGCGCAGGAGGGCGACGTGTGGAAGGCCAGTGTGGACGTGGAGGTCCCGCTGTTCTTCCCGGGGGTCGACGCCGGGTGGAGCGTGAACGCGGAGGCGGGGGCGGCTCGTGAGGGGGAGGACGCGCCGTGAGGCTTCGGGTGCGGTGGTCGTCGGGCGCGCCGGACGCGCGCCGGGCGGGGGCTGTGCGGGTCGCGCCGTGGTCGTGGGGCGCCCGGAGGCCGACGTCACCCCGCCCCCGGCGCCGGAACCGCCCCCGCCGCTACGACGACGCGGGCGTCTCCATGCTCGAATTCGCCGGCTTCCTCCCCCTCCTCCTCATCATCGGCATGGCCGCGATCCAGCTCGGCCTCGTCGGCTACGCCGCGAACCAGGCGGGTTCCGGCGCGCGGGCCGCCGCCCGGGTGGCCTCGCAGGGGGAGGGCGGCGGAGAGGCGGCCGGGCACGCGGCCATGCACGACGGACTCTCCGCCGATGTGAGCGTCAGCGACGGCGGCGACACGTCGAAGGCGACCGTCGTCGTCCAGGTCCCCACCCTCCTCCCCTTCGTCGACACCGACTGGACCGTCACCAAGTCCGCGACGATGCCCAACGACGACCCCGAGGCCGGAGGCTGACCCCGATGAGCCTGAGAGCCCGTATCGCCTCACCCGCCGACGCGGTCACGCCCGACCGCGACGAGGGCCTCGTGGCGACGTACCGCGCGAAGCTCCTCGAAGAGATCGACCTCGCCGAGATGTCGTCCCTCTCCGCGGCCGACCGCCGAGCCCGCCTCGAACGCGTCCTCAACCACATCATCAGCCGCGAGGGCCCGGTCCTCTCCTCCTCCGAACGCGCCCACCTGGTCCGCCGCGTCGTCGACGAGGCGCTGGGCCTCGGCGTGCTCGAACCGCTCCTCGCCGACGCCTCCATCACGGAGATCATGGTCAACGGCCCCGACTCGATCTTCGTGGAGCGCGCGGGCCGCGTGGAACAGCTCCCCCTCCGGTTCGCCTCCGAGGACCAGCTCATGCAGACGATCGAACGCATCGTCTCCACCGTGAACCGCCGCGTCGACGAGTCCAACCCCATGGTCGACGCCCGCCTGCCCACCGGCGAACGCGTCAACGTCATCATCCCGCCGCTGGCCCTGACCGGCGCGACCCTCACCATCCGCCGCTTCCCGCGCGCGTACACGCTCCCCGAACTCATCGGCCTCGGCTCGCTCGACGAACACATGCTGATGCTGCTCGCCGCCTTCGTACGGGCCCGCTTCAACATCATCGTGAGCGGCGGAACAGGCTCCGGAAAGACCACGCTCCTCAACGCCCTCTCCGGCCTGCTCCCCGCCCACGAACGCATCATCACCATCGAGGACTCGGCCGAACTCCAGCTCCAGCAGGACCACGTCATCCGCCTCGAATCCAGGCCCCCCAACGTCGAGGGCAAGGGCCAGATAACAATCCGCGACCTGGTCCGCAACTCCCTGCGCATGCGCCCCGACCGCATCATCGTCGGCGAGGTCCGCGGCGGCGAGACCCTCGACATGCTCCAGGCGATGTCCACGGGCCACGACGGCTCCCTGGCGACGGTCCACGCGAACACCGCCGAGGACGCCCTGACCCGCCTCCAGACCCTCGGCTCCATGTCGGAGGTCCAGGTCCCCTTCGAGGCCCTGCGCGACCAGATCAACTCGGCCGTGGACGTCGTCGTCCAGCTCGCCCGGCACGCCGACGGCTCCCGCAAGGTCGCCGAGATCGTGCTCCTGGTCAGCCACGGCCGCCAGCAGTTCCGCATCGCGCCCGTGACCCGCTTCGTCCCGCAGCCGGTCGGCCCCGACCGCATCGTCCACGGCTATTTCGAGCACCTGCCGCTGCCGCGGCCCGTCGCGGAGAAGCTGTACGTGGCGGGGGAGCCGGTGCCGCCCGCGTACGGGGTGGCGGGGGCCATAGACGTACTGAACACGAGGGAAGCGATCGGCTGATGAACAACCCCACGCTCCTCGCCCTCGGCGCCACCCTCCTCACCGGCACCCTCGCCGTCGCCGGGCTCCAGACGTACGCGTCCGGGCGTGCCCAGCGCGCGGCCCTGGAGGACCGCCTCACCGGCGAGGGCTCCCGACCGGCCCTGGAGGGCGGCGGCCGCGTCCGCCGCTTCACGGCCGTGGACCGCCGCCTGCGCCGCACGCGCCTGGGCCGCGAACTCCACCTGCGCCTCTCCGCCACGGGCCTGGACCTCACCCCCGGCGAGTTCTTCACGTACGTCATGGCGGTCGTCGCCGCCCTCTGGCTGATCGCGGCCGCGTCCCTGGCCCCCTTCTTCGGCCCCATCGCCGGGATCGTGGCCGTCTGGAGCGCGGTCATCTTCCTCAACTGGCAACGCCAGAAGCGCATCGAGGCCTTCATCAACCAGCTCCCCGACGTGGCCCGCATCCTCGCCAACGCCACGGCGGCGGGCCTGGCGCTGCGCACGTCCCTGGCGATGGCGGCGGAGGAGCTGGAGGCCCCCGCGGGCGAGGAACTCTCCCACGTGGCCCACCAGCTCACCCTCGGCCGCTCCATCGACGACACCCTGGAGGAACTGGCCCAACGCCTCCCGTCCCGCGAACTGATAGTGCTTGTGACGACCTTGGTCCTCTCCAACAAGGCGGGCGGTTCGGTGGTGAACTCCTTGCGGAACCTGACCCAGACCCTGGAGGACCGCAAGGAGACCCGGCGCGAGGTCCGCACGATGCTCTCGGAGGTCCACGCGACGGCCTTCACGGTCCCGCTCCTGGGACTGGGATCGCTGTTGCTGATCAACTCGTCGAACGAGGGCGCCCTGGAGCGCGTGACGGGCTCCCCCCTCGGCCAGACCCTGATCCTGATCTCCCTCGGCCTCTACGCCGTCGGCTTCTTCGTGATCAGGCGCCTCGGAAAGATCGAGGTGTGAGGGTGAACTCCGTACGCGTACGAGGGGAGCTGAGCCCCCGATGACCGCCCTGCTCCTCGCCGCCCTCATGGGCCTGGCCGTAGCCGGCGCCGCCCAGGGCATCCGCATGTACCGCGCCGAGGCGAAACTCCCGGCCGACCTCGCCGTGGCCCTGGAGGTGGGCGCGTCCCGCGTCTCGGTCGCGGGCGGGGCGGTGGACCGCCTGGGCATGCGCTTCGCGCCACTCGTGCTGCGCCTCATGGGCCCGAAGCGAGTGACGGCGAAGCGCCGCCGCATCGACATGGCGGGCAACCCGGGCGGCCTGACGATCGACCGCTACGCGGCGCGGCGGGCGGTGTACGGAATCTTCGGCGCCGTCCTCGGCCTGATCTTCCTCACCAACTCCCAGCCCCTCTTCGCCGCCATGACCTTCGCCTTCGGCGCGGTGGCGGCGGACGCCCTGATCTGGCAGGCCGTACGCGAACGCCGCGAGGTCATCGACCGCACCCTCCCGGACTTCCTCGACGTCCTCGCCGTGGTCGTCTCCGCGGGCCTCGGCTTCCGCCAGGCACTGGACCGCGTCGCGGAGAAGTACGAGGGCCCCTGGGCCGACGAACTCCGCATCACCCTCCGCCAGATGGACATGGGCGTAAGCCGCCGCCAGGCCTTCGACGAGCTCCGCAAACGCAACGCCTCCGAACAGGTGGCCCAGTTCGTCTCCGCCCTCCAACAGGGCGAGGAACTCGGCTCCCCCATCGCCGAAACCCTCATCCAACTCGCCACCGACATGCGCCGCACCGACGCCCAGAACTCCCGCCGCCGAGCAGCGAAGACGATCCCGAAGGCGACGATGGTGACGCTGGTGTTCATGCTTCCGGCGACGATGATCCTGATCGCGTCCGGGATGTTCCTGGGGTCGGGGTCGGACTTCGGGTCGATCTTGGGGGACTAGGGACCCAGAGGGCCGGCGGCGGTGGCGTGAGGTGCCCGCAGGGCGGGATTGTTCAGTTCGTTGCCTTTGCTGTGGTAGCGCATTGCGTTGGCGTTCGTCACCACGCTGGCGAGCAGGCAGACCGTCGCCAGGGCGAACACCGGCTTGCGTGCGGCTGCGGCGAATCCGCCGCCGCGCGGGAGCACGAGAAGCACCATGCCGAGCACGGCCGCGAAGAGCAGGTAGCGCCCTCCCCATGTCTCGCCGTAGCCAAGCGCTCCGGTACAGCGGTCGGCGAAGTCACCGACCTCGCCGCAGGATTCACCGTCGTACCCGTCGGTGGTCCAGGCCGCCCACCCCCACCACAACAACGCCAGAGGCAGACCGGCCCAGAAGACGACGGCTTGCCACCGGTGGGCGGGGCGGTCGTGATCTCCGGCGGGGTCGTCGTCCTCCCCGCCACCGGCCGCTGACGCGGCATGGTTCACCGTCGACTCACCGGGCGTTGCCTGCACCTCCCTCGGCTGGTCCACGCGGTAGATGTAAGACGCTGGGCCGTCCGGGGCCGGGCCGGTGCTGCCGACGCGGTGCAGCCCGGCCTTCTCCAGGGCCCGCCAGGCCGCGCGGTTGGCCGCCGGGACGGGGACGAAGACGGCGGGGGCGTCCCTGTGGGCGGTCCAGGTCTGCGCCACGATCTCCCGGATGACGAGTGGGCCGAGGCCCTGCCCGATGTGCGCGGGGTCGCCGATCAGGTAGTCGAGGGTCACTGCCCCGTCGGGTACGTCGACCTGCCCTTCCAGCTCCGCCGCATGCCTCGGGTGATCGGCGAGCCGGCGCCGCCGGACCAGGCCGATCGGTATCCCGTCCCGCATGACCAGCAGGTCCTCGGACGGTTCCGCGCCGCGTGCCGCAGGGCCGAAGTCCCGCGCGATTCCCTCGTCGGACGTGTCGTGAGGCCACCACCGCGCGACGTGCGGCTGCGCGAGCCACACCGACAGCAGCCCGAAGTTCTCCTCGGCCACCGGCCGCCACCAGATCACCGCGCCCCTCCCGCAGTCGTCCTGAGCCGTGCCCACTGTATTGACCTCTCGGGGCGGCCCCGCAGTCGCGCTCCGCCTCACATGCCGGTGGGTGACGTGGAGATGGCCCCGAGGACACCGGGCCGCGACAAGGCGGCTGCTCCCGTACAAAGTGAGGGAAAGCCCTCTGCGGCTGCGAAGGGATGTGCCAGAGTCGGCTGAGTGAGCCAAACGATGCCCGGAACGGCCGAGTTCACCGGAGGGGGTGCGTTGTGGTGACGGTGCACATCCGCTCCTCGGGGTGCATGGTGATCACCCCGAGAGGGAAGGGAACTCGCCAACTTGCGTATCAGGCGTGCCTGGAGCCGCATTGGTCGCGCAGAGTTGCTGCCGAGATACGTGTTGTCGCGTACGTTGCCCCATGACAACAGCGGCGTCGGTGAAGGTCGCGGTATCGGGTGGGAGAGAAAGGTCGTCCGTCGTGCTGAAGGATTACGTACTTGGGGCGTGGGTGAAGTGGACGGTGGCACTGGGCGACCGGATGCGAGGCAGGGACAGGGACCGCGGCGCTGGGTTCGTCGAGTACGCGGGTCTGATGATCCTGATCGCGGGGATCTACACGCTGATCGATGGGTTGGCGCTGGACAACAAGATCTCAGAAGCCATCGGCGACGCGGTCGGCGACGTCATCGGCTGACGCTCAGCAGACTGAGGGACGATCAGGGTTCGACGCTGCCTCTGTACATCTGGCTGACCGGAATTCTGCTCTTCGTCTCGCTGGCGTTCTTCGCGTTCGCGCAGGGGGCCTCGGCGCGGAACGGAGCCCAATCGGCTGCGGACGCAGCAGCGTTGGCGGCGGCGCAGGCAGCCCGGGACGAGCTCATCGATGGGTTGGGCACGGCGATCGAGGCCGGTGAGGGCGATGAATGGCTGGAGTGGCTGGATGGCACCATAGCCATTCCGCAGGGGGAGGCTGAAAGCGCGGCTGACGCGCTGGCGGCCGAGAACGACTCCAAGGTCACTGGCTTCATGCCGGACGAGGTGAACGGCTACCCGGGCTTCTGGGTCCGGGCAACCACGAACTACACAGTGGGGGACTCGATCATCCCGGGCACGGAGACGATGCACGCCAAGGCCGAGGCGACCGCTGTCATCAAGCCACGCTGTGACCTCGCCGAGTCAGCTGATCCGGAGAAGGCCGTGGAGTTCATCTGCGACGGTGATGATGAGCCCATTGAGATCGACCCGGACGACTTCGACCCGGACGACCTCCCCGACGCATCCGACCTGTTCGCCGTGCACCTGGCCGACTGACAAGCGAGCAACGAGAAAAGGAAGCCGTTGAGATGAAGCTTCGGCGCACCACGAAGACCCGCAAGGCAACGACCGCGGTGGCGATCACGACTGGGCTGGTCCTCGCGGTGGCCGGTTGCGGTGGCGGTGATGGCGGGGACGACGACTCGAAGTCGGACAAGGGCAGCTCTTCGGCTCCGGCGGGTGACAGCGGCGACGGAAAGGACGAGCAGCCGAAGGAGTCCGCTGAGGACCAGCCTCTGGCTGAGTCCAAGGGCAGTGGGGTCACCCTCGTCATCGATTCGGCGAAACGGGACGAGGGCGGCTTTGTCACCGTCTCCGGCAAGGTGACCAATACCTCCGGAGGTCTCTGGTCGGGCGGCCAATGGCGTGGTGACGAGCGGGAGTTGCAGGGTAACGGCGGGTCTGTCGCGGGGGCGAGCCTCGTGGACAGCAAGGGCAAGAAGAAGTACCTCGTGCTGCGCGACACCAGCGGCCGATGCCTCTGCACCAAGTTCGAGGGCGGCGTCGACTCGGGTGAGACGGTGGACTGGTTCGCCCAGTTCCCCTCGCCACCCGAGGGGACGACCAAGGTCAACTTCCAGGTGGGGGCGATGCCTCCCGCAAGCATCGAAATCTCCGAGGGCGAGTAACCATGACCCGCTCCCGATCCCTGGCAACCGCCACAGCCACCACCCTCACCGCCTTCCTCCTCCTCGCCCCCGCCCCCCTCGCCTGGGCGGACGACGACGACCCCAGCGCACCCCCCGGCAGCACCACCACCTCCCCACCCCCCAAGCTCGACCCCAACAGCCCCGGCCTGAAGCTCGCCGACGGCGCCACCCTCGCCCCCGCCAAAGTCCTCGACATCAAGTCCGTCGTGGAGGACATGGGCGGGGAGGAGCGCCGCGAGGACACCAACACGGACGTGAAGTTCGCCCTCCAGGCCGAGGTCCTCTTCCCCAAGGACAGCTCCAAGCTGAACCCGGAGGCGGCGGCCCGCATCAAGGCGATCGCCGAGGAGGCCAAGGCCCAGAAGGCGACGGACGTGCGCGTCTTCGGCTTCACGGACAACCTCGGCTCGTACGGCCACGGCAAGAAGCTCTCCAAGGACCGTGCCGAGGCGGTCCACGACGAGCTGGCGACCCACCTGGGCCCGGAGGTCACGTACGCCGTGCGCGGCTACAGCGAGGACTATCCGATCGCGGACAACGGGTCGGAGGAGGGGCGCAAGAAGAACCGGCGGGTGGAGGTGTCGTTCCCGAGGGGTGCATCGGGCGGCGGCGGCCCCACGGCGGCAGGCGGAGGCTGAGAGCGAGACTGAGGACGGGGATCAGGCGGCCTGCACCCCGCCGCCCGCGCCCCTGTCGCACTCGCACCCGCCCCCCAGGCCCACTCAACCCCGCGTACGCCCCACAGCGCCGTACCCCATCACCTCAGTGACCTCCGTAGCCTCGTCCGGCTGCCACTCGAAGAGCGGCACGAGGCCGGGCTCGACGAGGTCCATCCCCTCGAAGAACGCCAGCAACTGCTCGATGGTGCGCGGCTGGTAGGGCAGCGCCCCGGGCGCGGCGGAGTAGACCTCGCACGCCACGATGATCGAGGGCGTGGGGATGTCGTGGCTGAGCATGAGGCAACTGCCGGGGGCGAGCGGTTCGAGGAGGCGGCCGATGAGCGACTGCGCCTCCTCGTCCGAGAAGTGCCCCAGAACGCTGCTGAAGGTCAGCATCACGGGCTTGGTGAGGTCGAAGCGGTCGGCGGCGTGGGCCAGGACGGTGTCGGTGTCGCGCATGTCGGCGTCGATGTATGTGCTCAAGGGCGGGTCCTGGTACGCACCTTGGTGGGCCAGGACGACGGGGTCGTTGTCGACGTACAGCACGCGGGCGTCAGGCTGGTGGCGGCTTACTATGTGGTGGATGTCCGGCGCCAGTGGAAGCCCGGCTCCGAGGTCCAGGAACTGCGTCACGCCCGCCTCGGCCGCCGCCCAGCCGACGGTCCTGCGCAGGAACTGCCGGGCGGAACGGGCGTCGGCGGTGATGCCGGGCGCGAGCTTCTCCACCGCCTCGACTGCCTGCCGGTCCCGCTCGTAGTTGTCCTTCCCGCCCTGGGCCGCGTTCCAGAACCGCGCGCTGCTCACCTCCCCGTCATCGGCCGACGGCAGTCCGGAGTGGTCGACTTTGGGCTCGCCCATGGGGGACTCCTCGAAGATCGTCGGCAGGATCCCGGCCGGACTCGGACCAGGTCCTGCGCAGGCGCAGATGTCTGGTCATGAGACTACGTTCGGGACGGGCAAGATCCCAGCGAATGCCGGTTCTGGGCACGGCATTTGAGGTGCGGACGACGCCATCTGGGGGTGTGCGACCACAGGTCGGCTTCCGGCACGGAGCAGGTTGGAAAGCAGTCGACGACCCGCGGGCTCAGCCGCCGGAGGAGGTGCGGTGCGCGGGCCAGGCATCCCGCAGTTGCCACTCCTTGGCGATGGGCAGGGGCGCTGTGTCCACGCTCAGGTTGCGCTCGCCGACCTCGATGGCGAGCGCCTTCCCGTAAGGGCCGGTGGCGCGTTCCCGGTAGCCGCGGGGAGCGGGGTCCGTGAAAAGCGTCCACGACTGTGTGTACGGGTCCAGGACGAGGCACGCGGCGATACCCGCGACGGCGTAAGCGTGGGGCTTGATCACGTAGTCGTTCTCCACGGAGGACGGAGAGACGATCTCCACGGCCAGGTCGATGGCTTCCGCATCGTAGGGGGCTTCGTCCTCCTCGTCGCCATGCCACACCAGGACGTCGGGGCTGCGGGTCCGCTCCCACTCGGGGTGTGCGAATTCGATCTCCCCAAGGACCGCATCGCCGGCCTGATCCCTGAGCTGGCGGTCGATCTGCTGCTGGGTGCGGTAGTGGGCGGGAGTGACAGGGGACATCATCACGACGCCGTCGACGATATTGACGTCTGTTCCTTCCACGTGCTCTTCGACGCTCTTGGCCAGCGCGAGCAGATGGGGAAGGTTACGAGTGATGTGCTGTTCGGTCACGGTGAGCCACCTTGGTGGGTCTGACGGGGATCGTTCGGTGACGGTTTCAGCGTATCTCCTTCGAATGGAAGGGTCAGGTCGGCCAGGCGCTGACCTGCAGGATGTACACGCATTCGTGCCGGGCGACGGTCAGGTGGAGGAACATCCCGCCAGGGACCAGTGCCGTCTGCACGCCGTCTCCCGCGCCTTGGAACACCGTGCCGTCCAGGTGCAGCGCCGCTGCCGCGCGTACGAGTTCGTCGGCGCGCTTTTCGACTTCAGCCACGAGCACGGGAGGAGCGGGCGTCTCGTCCCCCGACGACGTGCTCTTCGTCCGGGTCGTACTCCCAACGTCAGTTACTCATGCGTGAGTGACTCCCTGGCCGCGGTGTGGAGGGCGCGGATCTCGTCCATGGCAGCCCGCCACGCCGGGTCGTCGCGGTCGGTGTTCTGCGCTGTGTACTCGGCGGCGCGCAGCCGGGCCGCGGCCCCGGGAAGGCGTGCGATCTCGACGGCCACGACCCAGGACTCCAGGAACTGGAGCACCGGGCCGAGAGACCTCGACTGCGCCGCCAGCGCGATGGCCTCGTCCTCCTGCCGTCCCATGTCCGCCAGCCGGTGCGGGGCCACCTGGGCGAGGGCGACGCGGAGTGCGGCAGGGGTTCGTTCAGGCCGAGGGATGATCGGTTCGGTGGGGTCGGTGTGGTGAGCGGCCATCGGAGTCCTTCCTGGGGCGCCACGGCCACCGTACGACAGCCCGCCGCTCCACGCCCCGAGGTCCGGATGCGTCCCTCAGAGCAGGTGGTCGGCCATCCCGGCCTTGATGTCCAGGATCAGGGCGCGGAGCGCCTCACGGCTGTCGGTGAGGTACGTGTGCTCTGCGCCGACGACGGAGATGTAGGCGTTGCCTTCGGGGTCGGTGCCTATGCGGAAGCAGTTGTTTCCTTTGCCGCAGAAGGGCTCTTCCCAGGTGATGTCGGCCATGGCGTACGTCTCCTCAGGGTTGGCGTGCGGCCCTGCGGATCAAGTCGGCGTGAGTGAACATCGGCCCGTGTTCGGACGCGGCGGCCGCCCCCCCATCATGTCGCTGACGGCAGTTCCTCAGGAGCCCTTCAGCCGGTACTCGCAGCCGACCTTCTTCTCGCCGCCGTCGCTCTTGTCGACGATCTTTCCGTCGACCTTGATGGCGCAAGGAGGGAACACGTACTTCAACCCGTCGGGGCCAGGAACTCCCTGCGCGGAGACCTCCAGCAGCCTGCCGGACTTCAGCTCGGCCCCCTCCAGGGTGACCTTGACCGTCTTCGTCCAGGGCAGGGTGACCCGATTCTCGAAGTGATTGGTGTCCGCCATCCAACCCAGCGACGGCTGGCCCTTGCCCTTGACCTCCAGGGTCACCTCATGTGACTGAGGCGCTCCCCACTTGCTGGTCTCGTGCTTCGACGCGGAGGAGTGTGAGCCCTTGTCTCCCTTGCCGCCCTTCGCGTCGCCACCTTCGCCGTCGTCACTGCACCCCGTCAGCAGCGCGGCTGCCGTGACCAGGGCTATGCCGGTGACCGTCTTGCGCATCCATCCTCCATGTCGTCTCACTCCGTGTCTCCGGCGCCCAAAGGGACCCCTCAGAGCAGGTGGTCGGCCTTTCCTTGGCCGGCACCGCCGGCTGAGACGCGTCCGCACACAGAGGCCCACTTATGGGGGTCCTAGTTCGCTCGCCACATGAGCGTCCCAGCCTTCTTGCCCTCTGCGGTGAACTCGATCATCGCAGGGCGGTCACCCTTGGTGAGCAGATGGACGGTGCAGAGGCTGAGCGTACCTTTCGGCTTTAGACGGGTGTTCGGTACTGGGCCCCGGCACTGATCGATGCCCTCGCCCTGTGCGCTGGTGGAGAAGTCGATCAGCGGTGTCGGGGGGACCTCGCCGCCAGCGGCGGTCAGCATACTCACGCCGTCGTCCATGGACGGCAGAAGAGTTTCCTTGCCGGTGTTGCGGTACTCAAGCGTCACGTAGTACGGCACCAGCTTCTTCTGATCGCCGCTCAACTCGAACTTGCTCAGGTCTGCCAGGCTCCCGGCGCGCACGCTCTTGGGAGTGACCTGGATCGGCACGTTGCCCTTGGTAGTGATGTCCTTCCAGAGGGAGGCAGCGGTCTGGTGCGCGGGCAGCAGGTTGCCTCCGTTGTCGTCACCCTTGCCATCACCGACCTTCCACAGCAGCGCATCTCCGCCGTCATCGGTGTACGCGACCGTGGCGGGCTCGCCCTTGGGCACCATCACGAGCTGGCATACCGTCGCGGTGTCGCCTGGCGCGAGCGCGGCTGGACCACCCTTGTCGCAGTCGTCAGGGAGCGGGGAACTCGGTTCGGTGGCCAGGGTGTTCGAGTTCCAGAGGGAGATCGCCTTGCCGGGCGTGCCGTTGGCGAGGGTGATGGTGAAGTTCGACTGCGGGGTCGGTTGCGACAGCGCAGATGAGCCGGTGTTGGTGTAGCTGACGGTCAGGTAGTACGGAACCGTGCCCTTGAGATTGTCGTCCAGCAGTTGGACGTCCTTCAGGTCGGCCGCCGTGCCACGCGCGAGGCGCTTGGGCGCGATCTTCAGTTGATGCGCCTCGTCCCGGGAGCTCCACGTCGCTTTCCGTGCCGTCGACTCAACAGGCAGCGCCTTGGCCGCGGCAGGCTTGCCCGATCCCTTGCCGGCTTCCCCCGTCTCCCCGCCGGAACCATCGGAGTCCGATCCGCTTCCTCCGCAGGCCGTCACAGACAGCGTCAGCACCCCAGCTCCCACAAGCCCGGCTATCCCCCGGCCTACCGACGTCCCTCGGCCCCTCACTGTCCTGGTCATAAGTGAATCACTGTATGCACAGGGAGGCCCGGCCTCTCGCAGGGGCGTGTGTCGGTCTCCCTTCGTTCGTGGTGAGCGGCCTGGACGGACGCTTCCGCGCGGGACACCTCGCAGGGGGCGGCGAGATTTCCTGACCCGCGCCCGGAGGTGACCCAATCGCACAGTTCTGACCAGAGTGGATCCTGCGGCGGAGAGCGGAGCTTGCGCTTGAACGCGTAAGCGCCATGTCGCCGTCCTGCGGGCTCGCCAGCTCGGTGGCGGAATCGTGCGGTCGTCTCCCCAACTGCGTTGCGTCTGCAATGTGATGTGGGAGAGTGTGTTCGATGCGCTACGTGGCGTGAGTGCCGGGTGGGTGTGGAGTGATGTCGTTGCGCCGGTCAACTACCGGTTGGTCGGCGCGAGTCCGAGCGGGGGGGGTGCGGGTTCGTGAAGTTCGACATGGGTGAGACGACGCTGTCTGTGTTGGGGAAGCAGACGTCGGGGTCGAGTGATGATCTGGGGTCGTTGATCCGGGCGTTGGTGTCGGCGGCGGAGCCGTTGGAGGGGAAGTTCAACGGTGCGGGTAAGGCGACGTTTGATTCGTTCAAGTTGCGGGCGGATGAGATCACGGCTGCGTTGAACGGTTCGTTGTCGTCGATTCTGGGTGGTCAGGCGGGGATGGACGAGGCGTTCGGTACGGGTGTGCAGGAGCAGTCGGACAACGCGCACAAGAACATGGGCGCGGCGAACTTCCAGGCGGCGCGCTTCTCCGGCTGACCCGCAGAAGTCCCAACGCACACTTCAACGTTTCACGTCAACACGGGGAGTTTTGTTATGGCTGGGAATCAGGACCGGCGTTCGTACGACACCGGCGCCTCCGCCGACGTACAGAGCAGCTTGCACATCATCATCGGGAACCTGGAGCGGGTGCTCGGTGACCGGGACCGTGCGGTGAAGGCGGCGATGGCCGACTACCAGGCCGACGGCGTCTCGGACGAGTACCACGGCAAGGAAGTTCGCTGGAACAACGCGGCGAACGAGGTGCGGGAGATCATCCGGCTCGTGCGGTCGACGTTGGAGGAGAACGACGGGACGGCGCAGACCACCCTGTCGCGGGCGCGGGCGGCGGTCAACAACATCGGCTGAGCGCCAGGCCACTGGGGGCGTGCGTACGTAAACGGGGATTCGCAGGGGGTTGGGTATGCCGAAGTGGGACGTGACGCCGGCTGGAGTGGGGCTGGTCGCGTCGCAGATGGGCGAGGTCCTTGGCGCCATGAGCAAGATTGTCACGGCGTACGGTGAGGACATGGGGGGCGCGGCGATGGCGTCCGGCACGGTGGCGGAGGGCGGGGCGAGCGTCAAGGGCGGGGCGGGTGGCGGCCTGGTCGCGGCCGCGCTCGCGGAGTTCGCGCAGGGGACCGCGGCCGAGGTGCAGTTCATTCCGGCGCGGGCGGCGAAGTCGGTGGACGGGGCGTTGCTGGCGACGGCCGCGTACGAGGCCGGGGACATGGAGATGGCCACGCGGGCGCAGCGCCATGCGGCCGGCGTGGACGAGCCGGACATGGCGCACGGCTGGACGCGGGGCGACCTGTGATCAAGCCGGAGGACATACCCCAGTTCACCGGCGACTTGGACGCGCTGCAGCGGCACATCACCGGGCTGCGCCGGGACGCGGACGGCATCCGGCAGGCCGGGGGCGCGGCGCACACGCAGTTCCAGGCGATGTCGGCGTTCTACAAGGCCCCGGAGGCGGAGGACCTGTTTGCGTCGACCATGCCGGTGCGCGACAAGGCGGACGCGTTCGCGGAGAAGGTGGAGACGGTCGCGGGCGCGCTGGAGGAGTACGCACAGACGGTCGGGCCGATCGCCGAGAAGCTCAAGCACCTCAAAGCCAAGGCGGGCACATTCATCGCGGGCCTGGACACCGACGGGGGCGCCTTCGGCACGGACTGGACCAAGGACCAGGACAAGGTCGACCAGCACGAAGCATTGTGGAACGAACTCGCGGTAGCCCGGGCCGCGTTCTACGCCGCGGAGATCACCGCTTCCAACAAGATCACGGCGCTGGTGGCCGGCGGCACCAAGTACATGGCGGACACGGGCGGGACCATGTTCGTCCCGCGGGGCGTCACCACGTACGGATTCACTGCCGACGCGCTGAAGAACGCCGACGAACTTCCCTGGGGCACCCCCGCGGAGCGGTCGCACCACGCGTGGGACCTCGGCTATCACGGCAAGCAGTTGCTGTGGGACGGCCTTGTCATGGACGGAATCGTCGGCTCACTCAAGGGCGCCGCCGCGCTGGCGGGCCTGCGGGGCCCTGGTGAGGCACGCGCCGCGTGGAACGGGCTGACCCGCACGCTGGTCGGGACGTCCGTGTACGCGACGGAGATGGGCGGGGGCAGGCCCGGCGGCAGCTTCTGGAACACCGACTTCGTGCAGGGCAGCAAGCCGTACGCGAAGGGGTTCGCCAAGGGGCTTGTGGCCTGGGATCAGTGGAGGACGAACCCCGGCCGTGCGGCCGGCACGACGATCTTCAACTTCGGCACCCTCGGTGCCGGGCCGGTGAAGTTGGCCACGGCGGGGCGGGCGGGGGCGATGGCCAAGGCGGCGAATGCGGCGGCCAAGGCCGGCGAGGGGATGGACCCGATCGTGGCTGCGGCCACGACGGCCCGGACGCTGCCCAGGGTGGCGGACATCGCTGCTGGGGTACGGGCCGGTGGGCGCGGTGTGTTGGACGGTCCCTACCGCTTGGTGGACGAGGGCGGGCACGGGCGGGTGCGCGCTGCCGCGGTGCCGGATACCGCAATGCGGTATACCGATAGCAGGGGCAAAACGATCTACCTGACGGACCAAGGGACCATTGTTGATGAGCACAACAGGGTCCTGGGTGATTTGAAGAAGGAAGGCCAGGGCGAAAGGGAACCCTCTGCGGCACAACGAGCCGCTGCCACAGCAGCCGGAGAGACACCTTCGCATAGGAAACCCGTCCCGGTAGGTGCACTCACTCAGGGCGGTGAGGGGAAACTCGTCGGCCGTGGCGGTGAGAACTCGGGCTCCGGCAGTCGGGATGCGGCGGGGCCTGCTTGGCCCCCGTCCGAAAACCACGGTGCATCGAGTCCCGAGACCTCTGCGCATGCCAGCGGAGGAGGTAGCGGAACAAGCGGGCCTGACGGTGGAACGGGCGACGGTGATACCCCTCACCTAGTACGCCAGGACGATAACTTTGCTGCGGAACACAATCGGAAGGGACAACGCAAGTCGCATCTCAGTTCGGATGGTGATCTTGTGCCCGCTAACCCCGATGGAAACGCAACGGTTGTGGACCACATAGTTGGCCGCGATCCAGCTAAATCGGACAGCCCTTACACGTCGCTCAGCCGGGAGGGTGCTGACGCCAAGGCGTTCGGTGCTGGAAGGATCCGAGTCGATCTAGCACGGCTTGAGCGTGACATAGCTGATGGCAAGGTCACAGGAGTCGAGGTTCTCTCGCCGGAGCGGGTGCAAGCAGAGCTCCAGAGGAGCGCCGATGACATTGCTGGGCGGCCTGTAGACATTAGCCTCCCTCCAGGGGCAACTCGTGCTGACATACCGGAGATTGCGCGTTCGCTTGGCCTGAGCAAGGGGAAAACGAAGCGCATCATGCAGCGGATGATAGACATGATGAACACCAAGCGTGATGAGGAGTGGCTCATCAAGGGTGTTGTCCCGCATCGTTACATCACCGGGCCGTTCGGTGACTGATTACGAAAGGAGGCTTGGGTGAAAAAGCTCAATCCGTTGCTCGGGACCGATTTTGATGGTAATCCCATCGCTGACGTTGACGATTTGGTCTATGGCGGACTGGACGATCCACGGCATCTTGATCGTGTACCTGCTCTCGCTGAGCTTCTTGGTGACTCTGCAGCTCCTGAAGCGGATCGACTTCTGTCGTGCGTGGCGCTGACGACCTGGGGTGAGCCAGCTGGCTATCGAGCAGTAATGAATGCCGCGAAATTGGCAAAACGAGCCCCGTGGTACGAGGTCCTCATCGACCGGAAGTTCTCCGTCGACAGTACTTTCGCGCAGCTCGCGGTAGCTGTCGGTGATAGTGATGAAATCGCATCGGATAAGGGTACGCTCGCACTACGGACCGAGGCCTTCAGATCTCTCGTGCAAATTGCGGACGGTGAATACTTCGAGGACAAGCTGGGGGAAATTATTGATGCCGACTCCCTGAGGGCCGTGCTGGGCGATATCGAGGAGGCCATGCAGCGGGGAATCCATTCCCTCGCTTCCGGAGTCCCTCAGCGATTCGATCTCGCTACTCAGCTGGTCGACCTTGCCGCATCGGTAGCCCTCATCGATGGGCGAACGGCATCGAAGTTTGTTATGGATGTGCTTAGAGTCGCGCCGTCGCAACGTGCAATGGTTCACGCGGCCACACTGCTCCAGCGGTCGCGAGACCAGGAAGTCCAACAGCTCGGTGAGTATATGAAGTCCATCGGAGACGAGCGCGTCCGGCAGATGGTGGCGGAGACCCGGCTGGATGGGACGGCTTGACGCCCTTGGCCCAGAGCGAGCACAGCTTGTGCTGTGGCCTTGCGTGCCCCGCCTACGACCGACGGATGACTACCGAGGTCGATTGGAGATATTCAGCCGAAGTTTCTCGCCCAGGACGGCTGGCTCGGCGAGTTTCCCCACGCGAGATGGCCAAAGTCTCAGCGACCGCCTAACGGAGACCGACACCACGTGACCAAAGACGTCATAGCCCTCACCTCCACCATGCCCGACACCAAGTCCATCGTGGCCGGGCTGTTCGCGGGTGGCCCCGACCTGGAGGTCCGTACGGTGGCGGACGGTGCGGTCGTGCAGTTGTGTGCGCCGGACGGGCGGACACTGGTGTCCGTTGAGGCGCCGTTCCTCGTGCACACTCCGGGTGAGGCCCAGCGGCTGCTCAGCCCTGACGTGACGGTTCCCGAGCTCCCGTTCTGGTGGACCGAGGCGCGTGCCTCCACCGCCGTCGAGGAGGCCGACCGGCTCGCCGGTTCCTTCGCGGGGCGGCTGGCCACCGTGCTGGGCGGCACCGCCTGGCCGCCGGAGGCCGCACACACCGACGTCGTCCCCGTGGCCCCGGACGAATCCGACGCAGCCTCGGACGAATCCGGCCGAGGCCAGGGCCAATCCAGCCGAGCCCCGGCGATCACATCCCCAGCCGTCGACGCCCTCACCGACAAGGCGGCCGTCGTCATCCAGGACCGGCCCGTCATCGCCATGACGAGCTGGCTCTCCGACGCCCTGCGCGAGGCCGCCGCCCACGACCGCGCCCTGACGATCGTCACCCCGCCCCACACCACCCTCACCCTGCCCACCCGCATCGCCCTGCACGGCCACCCCAACCGCTGGGTCGTCCAACTCCCCGACTCCGAATCCGGCTCCGGCTACTACGACGGCCTCTCCGGCGCCGAACTCCACTGGGAGGGCGACGCCTTCGTGCCTGTGCGTGACGCGGACGGCACCACTCGGGTCGCCGACGCGTTCCAACCCGCCCCGGACTCGGGCGAGCGCCAGCTCACCCTCAACATCCGCACCAGACACGAACCCGATGAACACCTCGTCCTGGGCGGCGCCCTCGAAGCCTCCTTCCGCCACCTCACCGGCGCACCCCCGGCCGGCTGGAGCACCGCCGAACCGGTCAGCCTCCCGTGGTCCACCCGCCAGCTCACCGCCCTCGCCCGCAGTCGCGCGCCGCAGCCCACCTGGCTCGTCGCCGTCGGCACGCCCAGCCGTCCGGCCATGGCGACCGTCCACGTCACCCGCACCACCGCCGGGGTCGAGGAGGACATCACCCTCACCCTGGGCTACGGCCCGGACGAGGCCGCCCCACGCGACGCCATCGCGCCCCTGGCCGAAGCTCTGGCCGCCGAGCACGGCCTGACCTCGATGCTCACGTCGCTCCGCGCCGCCCGGCGCGACCTCACCGTGCCCCCGCACTTCGAGGCCCCGCCTGCCCCGGTCGCTTTCACCCTCGGCCCGGACGCGGTACGCGGCATCGGCCTCGCCCACGCCGCGCGTCCGCCACTCGACACTGCCCCCGCACGCCTCGGGCCCACGGCCGCACCCTCCCTCCACTACCCACTGGGCGACGGCAACGACCCCTCAGCCTGGGAGCGGCTGCAGCAACTCATGGACCACCTCAAGGCGGCATGAGCCGGGCGCGACGACACCGGGCAACCAGAACATGAACGATCGAGAAGACGTAGGCCGCGTCCCGTCCAGATGCAGGGCCTCCGCGGCCCGTTCCACTTCGGCGGCGCGCTCTTCCACTTCCGCCACGAGCGCGGGAGGTGGGGGCGTCTCGCCCCCGATCACGTGCTTTTCGTCCGGGTCGTACCCCCAGCGTCAGCTACTCATGCGCGAGTGACTCCCTGGCTGCGGAGTGGAGGGCGCGGATCTCGTCCATGGCCGCCTGCCACGCCGGGTCGTCGCGGTCTGTGTTCTGCGCTGTGTACTCAGCGGCTCGCAGCCGGGCCGCTGTCCCGGGAAGCCGCGCGATTTCCACGGTCACTGCCCAGGACTCAAGGAACTGGAGCATAGGGCCGAGCGATCTCGACCGTGCCGCCAGCACGATGGCCTCGTCCTCTTCCCTGCACTGCGAGGCCGTATGTGTCACTCACAGCAGGTGGTCGGCCTTGCCCGCCTTGATGTCCCGGATGAGCGTGGCGAGGGCTTCGCGGGTGTCGGTGAGGTACGTGTCCTCGGCGCCGGCGAGGGCTATGTAGGCGTTGCCTTCGGTGTCGGTGCCTATGCGGAAGCAGTTGTTGCCTTCGCCGCAGAACGGCTCTTCCCAGTGGATCCCGGCCACGGTTTCTCCCTGCTCTCAGAGTTCGCGCGCGACTCTGTGGATGAGGTCACGCGATGCCGCGGGCGACAGTGCCGCGTCGTCCCACCAGTCGAGGTGAGAACGGTACTTGGTGAGCTGTGCCTCGGCATGAGTGAATTCCGGCCCGTGTGCGGAGTCCAGCTGCACGGTGTCGAGCTGGGGAACAACCCCTTCCGCGTACAGCAATGCGTGCCCGGCGCCCGGAAACGCGCCGATGCTTGTCGGTATGACGCGGACCTCGGCGTTCTCGCGCTCGGCGACGGCGGCCAGTTGTGTGAGCTGCTTCCGCGTCACGTCGGTGCCCCCGAACGGCATACGCAGCGCGACCTCGTGAACGTACGCAATGTAGGCGAGAGGCTGTGGCCGTTCGAGGACCCGCTGGCGGTCCATGCGGTGTGCGACCCGCAGCTCGACCTCCAGACGGGTCAGAGGTGGCAGCACGGCTGTGAAGATCGCGCGGGCGTAGTCCTCGGTCTGGAGCAGACCCGGTACGTGCAGCACCTGCGCGGTGCGTACGCGCGCGGCGTGCCACTCCAACTCGGCGATGTTCAGCAGCCCGGGCGGCAGTGTGCCCCGCTGCCTCTCCCACCAGCCGCGCTCCTTGTTCTCGGCGATGGCCACCAGGGCGTCGACATAACTCTCGTCCGCACAGGCGTAGTTGCAGGCCAAGGTGCGGATGCGCTCGCCGGAGACGGGGCGGATGCCTGACTCGATGTTGGAGAGCCGTGTCCGGTCAATTCCGAGCAGTCCGGCGGCGTACTCCGTGGTGGCTCCCGCCGCGACGCGCATCCTGCGCAGCTCGGCCCCCAGACGCTTCTGTCGCTCTGTCGGCGTGGTTCTGGTCGGCATGCCGCCCCTTCTTGTGGCGTGGAGGGCCACAGTCTGCCCTCCGGAGCGGGCAGCGGTCCATGTGCATGGGGGGTAATTATCTCTTTCTGCGTGGACACCGTGACCCGGAATCCCTACATTGAGTAACGCATCGCTTACTGCTCGACGCAGTCGGAAGCGCATCGCGTGAGCCTGCCCAAAAGCAAGAAGACCCCTCCTTCCCTGGGAGGGGGTGGGCCCGCGCCAGGGAGACAGGCCACCGACAGCGCGACTCTCAATGCCCTTGCCGCCACCGGAGGTTGACATGCCGTTGCCCGTGGTCACCGCTTGCCCCGACAGTCTGCTGGACGACGTACACGCGCACGGGGCGGACCGCCCGCCGACCCCCGACGACCTCACGTACAGCCTCACGCTGCCCGCGTCGGCGACGAGCCCGGCGATCGCGCGCCGCGCGGTGGGGGCCATCCTGCAGGCGCACGGCCTGCGGGGGCTGACGGAGGCGGCGGTCCTAGTCACAGCCGAACTGGCCACCTGTGCTTACCGGTTCACGCCCACCGAGGAGGTGTACCTGCGGCTGCGCCACCGGGACGGCGCCCTGCGGGTGATCGTCTACGACGGTCACCCGCGCCATACGAACCCCCGGCTCGCCGAGATCTGCGACGAACGGCGGGGCGCGGCCCTGAACCTGATGGCGTGCGTGGTGCGGGCATGCGCGGGTGACTGGGGTTTCGGGGACGCGCGGGAGCCGGGCGGTGGGACGCGGATGTGGGCGGTGGTGCCGGGGGAGGGGGCACGGGCGTACGGCGTGCAGCGGGGGTGAGTGGTGCCCGAGGGCGCAGGGGCCCGCCCGGTGCGCCGGTTTCGGGTCGGAGCGTGCTCCCGGAAGTGTGGGCGTCCGGTTCGGCGCTACGGCCGGGCCGTACGGCAACTCGAAAGGCCGCCCCTGTGCGTACCGCAAGAGTCCTGACACTGGCCGCTGTCGCCGCCGTCTCATTCATGGTCCTTGGCGCGACGACCACCTCCGCCCTGCCCGCTCCTCCCGAAGGCGGCTCCGTGAACCCGCAAAGCACCCAGTGGACGCAAGGTGGTCAGCGCGGCGATGCGGTCTTCCTCTTCGGGTGCGGCGCCTCGCCGAGCGGCTGCACCTGAGCCGTCGGTGAAGAGTGGGGTTCCGGTGGCGGGCTTGCTGTCCAGCCGACCCTGGGCCTGCCGCGGCGTTTGAACTGTTCGAGAGGGGCCGGGCAAGGGTGACTGAGCCTGAAGCTGATGTTGGCGCAATCACTCGGCCTCACGCTCAACTGCGTTGCGCTTGCAATGTGATGTGGGACGGTATGTTCGATGCGCTACGGGGCGTGAGTGACTGGTGAGCGCGACGTGATGTTGTTGTGCCGGTCAACTATCCAGCCGAAGTTGTGAGTTCGAGCGAAGCGGGGGTGTGGGTTCGTGAAGTTCGACATGGGTGAGACGACGCTGTCTGTGTTGGGGAAGCAGACGTCTGGGTCGAGTGATGATCTGGGGTCGTTGATTCGGGGGTTGGTGTCTGCTGCGGAGCCGTTGGAGGGGAAGTTCAACGGTGCGGGTAAGGCGACGTTTGATTCGTTCAAGTTGCGGGCGGATGAGATCACGGCTGCGTTGAATGGTTCGTTGTCGTCGATTTTGGGTGGTCAGGCGGGGATGGACGAGGCGTTCGGTACGGGTGTGCAGGAGCAGTCGGACAACGCGCACAAGAACATGGGGGCGGCGAATTTCCAGGCGGCCCGTTTCTCCGGCTGACGGTCCCGAACTCAAGACCTTCAACACATCGCCACGGGGAGTGGTTTGTCATGGCGGGGAATCAGGATCGGCGTTCGTACGACACGGGTGCGTCTGCTGATGTGCAGGGCAGTCTGCACATCATCATCGGGAATCTGGAGCGGGTGCTCGGTGATCGGGACCGGGCGGTGAAGGCGGCGATGGCGGACTATCAGGCCGATGGTGTGTCGGACGAGTACCACGGCAAGGAAGTGCGCTGGAACAACGCGGCGAACGAGGTCCGGGAGATCATCCGGCTCGTACGTTCGACGTTGGAGGAGAACGACGGGACGGCGCAGACCACGCTGTCGCGGGCGCGGGCGGCGGTCAACAACATCGGCTGACCCGCAGTTCGGAGCACGGAACAGGAAGCAGGGGACTTCATGGTCAGGCCGCGTGACACGGCGCGGTCCGGCTGACGGGGATCAGGGGAGTCAAGGGGGCGTGTGGTGACGGCGTGGGACATCGAGCCCGGTGGGGTCGGCAACGTACTGAAGCGGGCCGGCGGTTCGGCTGAGCGTATGGCGAAGGCCGGTCAGAACATGCAGGAGACGTTGCCGAGTGCGGCGGCTTCGGCGGGCACGATCGCCGAGGGGGGACACGAGGGGGACGGGAAGCCGGACAAAGACGGCAAGGGTGGGATACAGGGGCCGGTTGCCTCGGCCCTTGGGGTGTTCGCCCGGCAGTGGAACGAGGACCTGCGGTACATCTCGCGGCGTGCCGCGAGTTCTCTGCTCGGCGCGCACCTGGCCACGAAGGAGTACGTGGAGGGCGACCTGAGGATGGCCGCGAGCAGGAACCGTGACGCCATCAACGGCATCGTGCCCGACATGCCCGGGGTCAAGGGCGGCGGCGGTGACGGAGGTGGCAAGAGATGAGCAACGAGCCCATCGACCCCAATGGGATACCGCAGTTCACCGGCGACCTGGAGCAGCTTGAGCGGGACGTGGCGGACCTGCGGCGCGAGGCGTCGCAGTTCCGTGACGCCGGCGGGGACGTCCACTCCGACTTCCAGGGACTCTCCGCGTTCTACGAGGCGCCGGAGGCGGAGCAGCTGTTCGCCACGACGAAACCGGTGCAGACGAAGACGGACGCGTTCGCCGACGACCTGGAGAAGGTGGCCCAGGCACTCAGCAGGTACGCGACCCGTGTGCGGCCGATCGTGAAGAAGCTCAAGGATCTCCAGACGGAGGCCAGCGCCTTCTACATCGATGAGATCTCCACCGATGACGACTGGCGCAAGGACGACGACAAGCGCGAACACAACAACCGGTTGGTGGAGGAGGTCAAGGGCTACACGCAGACCTTCCGCATCGCCGAAATGGACTGCCACAACGCGATCACCGCGCTGGTCGGCGGCATTCGGCTGACGCTCAGCGACGACGGCACCAGCAGTTGCGGCACGTACGGCTACACCGACAGAGTCCTCGACCAGGCGGAGAAGTTTCCCTGGGGCGGCAAGGTCGAGAAGGAGCGGGACGGGCTGGACTGGCTGGCCCACAAGGCGCTGGACGTCGGCAAAGGCTTCTTCGTGGACGGCGTCGGCGGCACGATGAAGGCGCTCGGGACGCTGGCGGGCCGGGACGGTTGGGGCGCCGCTGGGGAGGCGTGGAAGAACCTGGCCAAGCTGGGCACCGGTCTCTCGCTCACCATGACCCCTGTGGGCGGGCTGTTCTGGATGGCCAAGGACGAGCAACTGCCCGGCTGGCTGCGGGACTCCCGCCGGGCCGTCGTCGACACGGGCAAGGGCCTGATCGCGTACGACCAGTGGAGCAAGAACCCGGCACGGGCCGGAGGCCTGGTCGGCTTCAACGCCGTCACGATCGTGGCGACGCGGGGCGCGGGCTCCGCGGCGAAGACGGGTGCGGCGGCGAAGACGGTTTCGGCGATCGGAAAGTTCGGGCGGGCGGTGGATCCGTTCACTTACGCCGCCAAGGGTGTCCAGTTCGGGGTGACCAAGGTCGGCGACCTGATGGCGCCGCTGAGGAGTATGCGCTCGGGCGGGTACGCGGACATGGCCGGCGGACCGTACCGGCTGGCGGAGCGAGGCTCGGACGTCCCTGCGCGCCCTGCGGCTGTGCCCGACGATGCGCGGGCGTACGTCAACCGCAAGGGCGACACGATCTTCATGACGCGTGAGGGCGTCATTGTGGATGAGCACGGCACGGCGCTGGGGCGCATGGACGAAGCCGGGCAAGGGCAGAGGGAGTTCGCTGGCGCGGCGGCCAACCACTCGGCAAACAACGGCAGTCACGACCTGGCGCGTGATGGGAGGCATGGTCCAGCCAACTCAACAGCCGACCCGACAGACCTGACCGGGTACGGGCGTCACGACATCGCTGACACGCATGCCATGGGAACTCGCCGTGACTACGAAGACCGGGTCGCACCCGAGTCGTCGGTTCCTGCCCCTCCCAAAGAGCCAGGCGACATCGTGCTGGCGACGGGAGACCATGTCTACTTCCGAGACGATGCGACAGCCATCGGCTACGATCGAAGTACCCTTATAAACTTCGACCTCGCAAAGCCGTTGGATGGTTATCACGATGCCGTAGTCCATGGCAATGATCGAGGATTTTTCGTGCCTGGTCACGTCAATGAGTCAGGTGTTGGATTTCCTGTCGGTGATGTGCACCCCTCTCATATAGCCGAAGCAATTAGAAATAATCCTGGCTATGGTGGCGGGCCGGTGCGACTCCTCTCGTGCCACACCGGATGGCTTTGCGATAATAGAGTTGTGGACGTGCCGCATGGGGCCTCAGATGCGTGGGCGAAAAGCGATGGAGCAGATGGAGTTCCAGGTGAATTCAGTGAGGTGCCATCGGCGGCTGACTCGCTCTCCATTACACGAAACGTCCGGCACAACCCGGCAGCGCAAGAGCTCGCGAATGAACTTGGCGTGCCCGTGATGGCGCCAACCAACAAGGTCGGTGTCGCGCCGCTGCGTGGACCCGGACAGACGCCTACGATCGCAGACAATGGGTACTGGCGGATCTTTCTTCCGCTCGTCAAGTAGAAACAGAGACCTCTGTGCTGATTGCAGACCACTTCAAGGAACTCTGGTCGCCGAAATTCGGCCCGCCCCGCGGTAGCGTGAGCGAATTTCTAGGGCCCTGTGGGTACGCTGACCAAGATGATATTGCGAGCTATCTCCGTGCAGGACATGAGATCCTCTCGGTTATGGGCTCCTCGCAAGACGCCCTCGAGCCAGAGGGGCAGATCCTGGGAGGAGACTCCATTTACACGGACGGTGATTGGCTGTGGCGTGGTGACCTGTGGCACTATGTGCGAGCCCATCATATTCAGCTTCCCGAAGCCTTCCTTGCTCGCATTCGAGAGCGAGGGTACTCGATGCCAAATGTGGAGCACTCAAGGCTCCTGGAAGTCCTGGAATATGTAGAGGCGAGATGGTGAAAGGGCTGACGCTGGATGTGACGGAAACAGAGGATGGATACCAGTGGCCTGTCGTCAACGGTGCGTGAGTGGCTGGAGCTGAGCGGTTGGTCTCCCGGGCGGGACATCGGCGAAGCTGAGGCCGACCGGTTGATCGGTGTGCGCCTGCGAGACGCCGAGCGGCAGGGGTATCCTTTGATGCCGAACGATCCGGCAGTCCGAGTGATCCGCTCCTTCGGGCTGCTGACTCTTACACACCCTCGAGGGGGCCTCGCTCTGGAGATGAAGCCGACCGTTGGGTTTGACGGAGATGCTGCTCTCATCACGGAATTGGGCGAGAACCTCGGGCGCCAACTCTTTCCAGTCGGGCACGATTCACACGATTTCGACCCCCTGCTGGTCGACGAGAGTGGTCGATTCTTCTTCCTTCACCACACCGGGGCCTACTTCTGGGGATCGAATACACAAGAAGCCCTTCATCACTTCCTGAGTGATGCCGAAGAAGTGGACGCGGAGGATTTCTTTGTTTGAGCAATATCCGACAGTCGCGTCATCCCTGCTCGTGGGAGGCATTGTCGTCAGCCAGACCAGCCTTGTCGGGGCGGAGCAGCCGAACCTGCATCCAGCGGTGCGGGAGTTCGTTGGCTCCCTACCGGCGAGGCAGAGGCAGGGTTTCAACGAGAGGTGTGCCGAATCGGCGCTTGTTTCAGACCAGTTGTGGCGTCTTGATGCAGAACGGGGAGATGGGCGCGCCACGACCATCGCGGAAGCCGTCCCGCACTTTGAAGGCGCCGCGATGATGTCCCGCCTGATTCGTCCGGAGGGTGACCCTGGCCACGGGAAGCCCGCACAGCCGTGTGCCGTTTGCGCCTCGCTTCTCGAAGTGCTGCACGTCAGCGTTGTCGGCTGAACGTGTGCGCCCCAAGGGCACTGCTGGCATGACGCGTGAGGGAATGTGATGGCTGCTCAGGACTACGACAGTCAGTTGTTGGAGTCCGTCTCCGTTCGGCGGCGGCGGCTTCGGGATGCGTTGTTGTTCGGGGGTGAGCGGCAGCGGCGGTCCGTGGATGAGCGGGTGGGGAAGGGGTTCGCCGGGATTGTGATCGCCGCTGTGTTGTGTGCGGGGTGTGTGGGGTGGTCCTTTGTGTCGCACCGGGTGATGAAGGAGAAGCCGGGAGGGAATGCGCCCGGCGTTACCCGCACTTCTTCGGATGGTGTGTCCGAATCGCCCTCTACGAGTCCCACTTCTCGGTGATAGGTTCGAACTTGTGATATCTGCGGGGGCATTGAGCCGTAACCAGGGTCGTGTGACGTTGAGTCGGGTGACCTTGGTGGGGGAGCGGCGGCGAGTGGATCTCGTACTGCCTTCTCAGGAGCCGATCGGGCTGTTGCTGCCTGAAGTCATGCGGCTGTTGGACGATCAGGTGGGGGACCGGCCCGCGCTGCGGCATCTCGTGGCCGCGGACGGGTCTGTGCTGCCGCAGGACGGCACGCTGGAGTCGGTGGGCGTCGTCGACGGCGCGGTGCTGCGGCTGGTGCGGGTGGAGGACGCACCGTCTGCGCCTGTCGTGCATGACGTGACGGACGAGGCTGCCGAGGACTTGGACGTGCGGGCCTGGCGGTGGGGCGACCGGGCTCGGCAGGTGGTGTGCGGTGGCGCTGTCGTGGCGTGGGCGCTCGTCGCAGGAGTGCTGGCCCGGGGCGAGTTCGACGGGGCTCGTGTGGGGGGTGGGCTGCTGGGAGTTGCCGGGGGCGCAGCCCTCCTTGGGATGGTGTTCGGGCGGGTTCGGCGTACGAGTCTGGCTGTCACGCTCATATCTGTGGCCGGTGCGCTCGGGGTGTTCGGGGCCTGGACTCTGGGCGACGCCCATGGGTGGGGAGCCGGCGCACAGTTGGCCGGGGTCGGTGGCGCTGTCGCTGTGGCCCTCGCTCTGCTGGGCTGGTGCACGCCCGTCGGGCGAGGCGCGCTTGTCGGCGCCGGGGCACTCGCGGGGTGCGGTGTCGCCTGGGAGGCAGCCCTCGGGCTCCAGAACGACGGTGCCCGCGTGGGGGCTGTGCTCGGCGTCCTGTCCGTGGTCGCCCTGGGCGTGCTGCCGCGGCTCGCGCTGATGACGTCGGGGCTCGCCGGACTCGACGACCGGCGTTCGGGCGGAGTGTCCGTCAGCCGGTACGAGGTCGGCAGCGCGTTGGCCGCCACACACCGCGGGCTCGTGCTCGCGACCCTCGTCCTCGCGGGGTCCGCCACGGTCGCGGGTGTTCTCACCCTGAGCGAACCGGACGACGTCTCGGTCTGGGAGGTGCTGCTCGCCGTGGCCGTCGCGCTCGTTCTCGCGCTGCGGGCACGGGCGTTTCCGCTGAGCGCCGAGGTGGTCGGGCTGCTGCTTGCCGCGGCCGTCGTCGTGGTGCGGCTGGTGTGGGTGTGGCAGGAGCACTCCGGCGTGGCGGGGCCGCTCGTGCTGCTCGTCGTGCTCGCCGCGGCTCCGCTTCTCGTACTCGCCGTACGACCCGCCGAGCACGTGCGGGTGCGGCTGCGGCGTTTCGGGGACGTCCTGGAGTCGGTGGGCGTGATCGCGCTCGTGCCGCTGCTGCTCGGTGTGTTCGGTGTGTACGGGCGTCTGCTCGACACCTTCGCGTAGGAGGTGCGGAACATGGCACAAGGACGGGACGACTGGCAGCGCGACGTGCTCCGGGACCTGGGCGCGCAGCCGGGCGCGAGGACGGGAACGAGCAGGCCTGATGAGGGCACGGCGCCGATGAGCGCGTCGGCCGTCCGCACGGAGGCGAGTGCCCCAGGCGCTCCCGGGCCCGCTGCCGGCCCGGCTCGTACACAGGTCCCCCTCACTTCTCCGGCAGCACATCCCGCCGCCCCCCGCACCCACGTGACCCCCCACACCCC
>NZ_JNXT01000041.1 GCF_000716675.1 Streptomyces alboflavus | reverse complement strand
GGGTGGTGCTGCGCCTGGACGGGGCGGTCGGGGCGGGCGGGGCGGGCGGGGGGGAGGTCGTGGGCGGCGGGGGCGGCGGGCGTTCCGGTGGTCGGCCCGGGGGGCGTGTCGGCCGACATGGCCAGGACCGTGCCGAGGGCCGTGTCGGCGGGCGTGGCCAGGACCGGGCCGCGCCGCCCGTCCTGCCCGACGCCGCCACGTGGGTCCTGCCCGACCTCGAACTGCTGCGCACCGGTGCCCTGGACGCCGACGGGCTGCACCCGCTCGTCGCCGCGGCGCTCGTACCGGACCGCCCGCCGCGCCCGCCGTCCCGCACCCCCGACCGGACGGGCGACCCGCGCGCAGTGGACTGCCGGGGCGCCCGGCACCGCATCGGACTCGTCGACGGTGTCCTCGCCGCGCTCGACCACGACCCGGCCGAGGTGCGGCGCGAGGAACTCCTCGTCGCCCTCGGCGGCCCCCCGCTGCCGTGCCTGCGCGCCATCGACGAGGCCCACCGCCGCCCCGATTGCCTCACCGGCGTCCGCGAACGCCTCGACCACGGCGACACCGCGGGCGCGCTCGCCGTCGTCGAGGGCCTCCTCGGCCCCGAGGCCGTCCTGCGCGCGGGCCCGCTGCGGGACGAGCTGGAGGCCGCGGCGGCGCGGCGGATCACGTACGGGCTGTTCCGGGCGGGGCTGTTGGGCGCGGGTGCGAGGGGTGGCGGTGGCCCCGGGGCGAGGGTTCGGCCCGGACGCGCCCGTGCCGCCCGCGTGCAGCCGCGCCGGACCACCGCGTACTGACGCGCCCTTCCCCCTCACCCTCTTCCCTCTCCTCCTCCCTTTTCCCTCTCCCCCTTTTCCCTTTCTCGCTTGCCGTCGGCCCCACGCGGCCGACCACCGACCTCAGAGGTGACCACACATGCCCACCTGCACGCCGTCCGTCCTGTCCACCCCGTCCGTCCTGCCGGAACAGCCCGCCGACACCGCTCCCGCCACCGACACGACCGCCCAACTCGACGTCGCCGCCGACCTCCTGACCCTCCTCCGCGACACCACCACCGAACCCCGCCCCGACATTCAGCTGGAGGCCCTGACGCTGGCGGTGGCCGCCGACCTTCCCGTGCTCCTGTGGGGAGAGCCGGGCATCGGCAAGACCGCCGCGCTGACCCAGCTCGCCGGGTCCCTGGGGCTCCCGTTGACCACGGTGATCGCCAGCGTGCACGAGCCGTCGGACTTCTCGGGGCTGCCCATCGTCGGGGACGACCCGGCGGAACAGGGCGTCCCGATGGCGCCGCCGGACTGGGCGGTGCGCCTCGTGAAGGCGGGCCGGGGCCTGCTGTTCCTCGACGAGCTGTCCACCGCGCCCCCGGCCGTGCAGGCCGCGCTGCTCCGGCTCGTCCTGGAGCGCCGCATCGGCACCCTTCAACTCCCGCCGGACGTACGGATCGTGGCCGCCGCCAACCCCCGCTCGTCGGCGGCCGACGGCTGGGAGCTGAGCCCGCCCCTGGCCAACCGGTTCGTCCACCTCCAGTGGACCCACGACCACGAGGTCGTCGTACGCGGACTCGGCGGGACCTGGCCCCGGGCGACCCTGCCCCGGCTCGACGCCGGGAAGCTGCCGGAGGCCGTGGAGTTCGCCCGGCGCGCGGTGTGCGAACTGCTTGCCGCGCGTCCCGCCCTCGTACACCGGCTGCCGAGCAACGAGACGCGCAGGGGCGGTCCTTGGCCCTCGCCACGGAGCTGGGAGATGACCCTGCGCCTGATCGCGTTCGCGACCGCGGCGGGCTCGTCGCGGGAGGTGCTCGCCCTGCTCGCCAGGGGCACGGTGGGGGACGGGCCCGGTCTCGAACTCCTCGCCGGGATCGACCGGATGGACCTCCCCGACCCCGAGCTGCTGCTCGCCGACCCGGCCGCCGCCGAGCTGCCCGAGCGCGGCGACCTGCGCCAGGCCGCCCTCGACGGTGTGGTGGCCGCGGTCCGCAACCGCCCGGACCGGGCCCGCTGGGACGCGGCCTGGGCGCTGCTCGTCCGGGCGATGGAGACGGGCGCGCCGGACCTCGTCGTCGTACCCGCGACCACGCTGGCGTCGCTGCGGCAGGAGGACTGGGACGTACCGGAGTCCATCGAGCGGCTGGCGGGAGCGGTGTCGCTGTCGCAGCGGGCGGACCGGGAGGGGACGCGGACGAAGGCGACGGCGAAGGCGGCGGCGCGGGCGGGGGCGGGCCGATGACGGCGGCCGCACCGAACGCGCCCGGCGTACCCCGCGCCTCCCACGCCTCCCGAGCCTCCCACGCCTCCCCGTCCCCCCTCTCCCTGGACCGGGAGAAGCTCTTCGCCGCCCGGCTGCACGCGGCGCGGGTGCGGCCGTACCTGGCGACGGCGCTGTTCGCCCTGCACACCGTCGAGTCGCGGGACGTGCCGACGATGGCGGTGGACCGGTACTGGCGGTGCTACGTCTCGCCGTACTTCGTGGCCCGGACGCCGGTCGCGGAGCTGGCCGGGGTGTGGGTGCACGAGGTGTCGCACCTGCTGCGGGACCACCACGGGCGCGGCGACCGGGTCGCGCGGGAGCGGGGCCTGACGGGTGCGGGCGACCGGCTGCGGATGAACATCGCGGCGGACTGCGAGATCAACGACGACGTGTACGGGGACGGGCTCGCGAGGCCCGAAGGGGCGGTGCGGCCTGAGACGCTTGACCTGCCGCCGGGGGAGCTGATGGAGGACTACCTGCGGCAGTTCCGGCTCGGGCCGCGCACGGCGGACCTGTCCTGGCTGGACTGCGGCAGCGGCGCCGACGGCAGGGAACGGGACTGGGACCTCGGCCCGGAGGGCGCCCACGGGCTGAGCGCGCAGGAGCGGGACGCCGTCCGGTTCCGGGTGGCGCAGGGGCTGAACGGCCGTCCGGGGAAGGCGCCGAAGGGGTGGAAGCGGTGGGCGGAAGAGGTGTTCCATCCGCCGCAGCCGTGGCGGGAGTTGCTGGGGGCGGCGGTGCGCTCGGCCGCGTCAGGGCCGGGTCTGGGCGAGGACTACACGTACGGGCGGCCCGCGCGGCGGTCGGCCGGGGTGCCGGGCGTGGTGCTGCCCAGCCTGCGGCGCAGGCCCCCGCGGGTCGCGGTGATCGTCGACACGTCGGGTTCGGTCAGCGACGCGGAGCTGGGCAGCGCGCTCCTGGAGGTGGCGGCGATCGCCCGTGCCGTGGGCGGCCGCCGCGACCTGGTCTCCGTGCTGCCCTGCGACGCGTCGGCGCGCGTCGTCCACCCGCTGTGCACGGGCGAGGGCATCCCGCTGATCGGCGGCGGGGGCACGGACCTGCGCACGGGCTTCGCGCGGGCCCTGCGCACCCGGCCGGCGCCGGACGTCGTCGTGGCGCTCACCGACGGTCAGACACCGTGGCCGAGTACGCAGCCGCCGTGCCGGACGGTGGTCGGCCTGTTCCCCCGCCACCGCCGCGACACCTCGACGCGGGACGAGAACGACCCCGACTACGTACCGGACACGCCACCTCAGTGGGCGCGGGTGGTGGAGATCGGATAGCGGGCGGCTACCCGAATAATCTCTCAGCTGCCGCCGAGTTTGATCGCCACGTCGGTGACATCCAGCGGGAATTGGCCGATGGCTGTCGCCTCGCCGGTGAAGACATTCACGCTGTAGAAGGACGGAGAGTCCGCACCGTACGGGGTGAGGGAGGCGAAGGCGATATTCGAGGTGGTCTTGCCGCCCGTCAGATAACTGAAGATGTCCAGACCGGAATCCGCGCCCGCGTCGAGGGTCAGGGATCCGGTCGGGGCCAGGGTGCCGTTGTTGGCGGGGGACTGGATGACGACCTGGTCGGTCGTGGTGTTGATGTCGAACAGGGTCGTCGCGGTGGCGCCGTTGAGATCGTTGTTGGTGTACGCGGCGGCGGTGACGCCCCGGGCGGGTGAGGGGCTCGGCGGGGTGGTGAGGATGCCGTCCTCCTCCGTGGTGCCGTTGCCGAGGTTGTGCCGCAGGTTCTGCGCGTTGTCGCTGATGACGCGGAGCCGGTCGGCGGCGGGGTTGAAGTCGACGCCGAACTTCGTTCCGTACAGGGCGATCTGGAGCTGGGACACCTTGGTGACCTCGACGTCCACGACCTCCGGCGGCGTCTTGATCGTGTAGATCCCGCCCTGGTCGCCGACGCCGTACATCAGCCCGTTCTGCACCCGGTAGTCGATGCCGATCAGCTTCGTGTCCCCCTTGAGCCCCTTGATGACCCGGACCCAGTCGAGGATGTCGGGCCGGTCGGTGGTGAACGTGGCCATGCGGGTGCCGCCGACGAGGATGCCGTAGGCGCGGAGGCTCGGGGTGGCGGCGGGAGCCTTGGCGGCGGCGGTGGCCCTGGTGCTCCCCGCCGGGTCGGGGGCCGAGCTGGCGCCCGGCGCGGCGACCAGGAGGGCGGCGCAGGCGGCCGACGCGGAGAGGGCGGCCACGACGCGCTTGCTGTTCCTCGACGTGCTTGTCCTCTTCATCGTCCTGGCTCTGAGATCACGTCTCATGATTTCCTCCCGAGTGAAGAAGGTCGGACGGGCGTGAATATGGCTCTGGTATTGCCGGAACCCCATTAAGCCCGCCGCGCAGGGGCCCGACAAGAAAAGAAGACGACATGCCGACCGTCGCCCCCCAACTTTGCGCACGATGACAAAAGCGCCCCGCCGGGACCCGCACAATTTCCCGCCCCATTCACGCGAAGTGACAAACCCCGTCCGGATCTGGCCTGTCGATCAATTCGACCGGAATGGCATGCTCCCGGCCATGGGCGACCTCTTCGCGGAGCTGGCCCGGCGCGCGTCGAGCAGCGCCCGCCGGGAGGTCGACGCGTACGCGCGCGAGATCCCGGAGTTCGGGATCCTGGACACGGACCCCCGGGCCAGGGCGGAGACCATGGAGTACGCCGTGTGGCTGCGCCGCCGCACCGGCGAACTCGCCCCGACCAGCGAGGAGTTGACGCCCTCCGACCTCACCGCCATCGCCGCGATGGGCGAGGCCCGAGCCGCCACGGGCCTGTCCCTGGAATCCCGCCGGCGCGTCCTGCGCCTGCACACCGCGCTGATGCTGCGCGAGGTCAACGAGGCGACGGACGCCCAGCGCGACGGCGGCGCCGACGAACTCGTGCGCCTCCTGGGCTGGTTCGCCGCCCAGGGCGAACGCGGCATCGAGGCCTACTGCCAGGGCTTCGTCTCCGCGCTGCGCCACCGGCTCCCGTACGTCGACCAGGTCGCGCTCCTCGTCAAGGCCCTCCTGTCCGGCGACCCGATGGCGGCCGAACTCGCCCGCGCCGTCGGCATGGACATACCCGCGTACTGCGCGGTGACGGTGATCCGGGTCCCGTCGCCCCGCACCCCGGGCGCGGAGCGGCACCGGGGCCCGGAGGGAGAGATCGAGTCGCTGATCAAGGAGCACCAGGTGCCCCTGATGTGGTCCCCGCCAACGGAGTCGACCCCAGGCGAACTCATAGCCCTGACCCCGCTGCCCCCCATGGCCCTCGCGCCCTCGACCACACCCGACCCCACCCAACCAAGAGAAGTACTGTCCCTCATACAGGACTTCGCTCAATCCCTCCCCACCCCCTGCGCGGCAGGCACCACCACAGCCGACCTCCCCGACCTGCCCGCGGCCCTCGATCGCGCGAGACGCATCAGCAGGGCGGCCCCCCTGCGAAGAGCACCCGCACACCCCCACACGACAGCCGACGTCTTCGTCGAACTCGCCGTGGCGGACGTCCCGTTCGTCGACGCCTGGCTCCACACCCTGGCCCACCGCCTGGCCCCCGGCCCCGACCTCCTCCTCACCCTCGACGCGTACTACACCCACGACATGAACCGCACGACCACGGCAACGGCCCTCAACGTCCACCCCCGCACCCTCGACTACCGCCTGCGCCGCGTACGCGAACTGACGGGCCTCGCACCGGGGTCGACGCGGGGGGTGCGGGTGCTCAGTTCGGTGGTGCGGCGGGGGTTGTCGGGGGCTTGGGGGCCGCGTTTCTGACGGACGGCTACAGGCTGTGCTCGCGCGGTACTACAGTTCCGGTGTGCAGTCAGTGTGTGCCACGTCACACGGGCTCGGTCGACGCATGGTCATGGGGTGGTGGCCGACGCGTGCCTGACGTGCGCTATTGGGGGTGGGGCATGTACGAGTTGAGCAAGGGCGCCAATGTGGGGCTCGCGAGCCTGAGCGAGAACGCCGACTCCGTGATCGTGAGTCTGGACTGGACGAGCCCGACGGGGGAGGGCGACGCGGACGTCTCCGTACTGCTCCTCGACGCCGACGGCAAGGTGCGCAGCGACGGGGACTTCTACTTCTACAACAATCCCGTGGCCGCAGACGGGAGCGTGCAGCTCCTGGGCAAGACACCCACGGGGAGCGGCAACAAGGACCGGATCAGCTTCGACCTGTCGGCGGTCCCGGAGGGCGTCGACCGGATCGTGGTCGCGGCGAGCCGGTACGGCGGGGCTCATTTCGGTGAACTGGACGGCCTGCGGCTCACGTTGGCGGACGGCTCCGGCGAGGGGCTGCTGCGGTTCGCGATCGAGGACGCGGGCGCGGTGAGCGCGTTCATCTTCGGCGAGGTCTACCGCCGGGGTGCGGAGTGGAAGTTCCGGGCCGTCGGGCAGGGCTACGACAGCGGGCTCGCCGGCCTCGCGACGGACTTCGGCGTCGACATCGACGACGACGAGGCCACCGAGGAGTCGCTGGAAGCCGCGGCACTGGACGGTGCGGCTGTGGACGTACCGGCCGAGGCGGCGGCGCCGGTCCGGGCTCCGGGCGCGGACCCGACCGGGCTTCCGGTCGAGGCCGTGGCCCCGGAGCCGACTCCGGCGGCCGACCGCGAACCCCCGCCCCCGCTGGCGGCGGTCCCGGCGCCGAGGCGCGCGGACGCGGACGCGCCGCCGAGGAAGGCCCCGGCACGTCCCCGTACCGCCAAGAAGAAGGTCACCCTGCCGAAGGCGGCCAAGAAGTCCCTGGCGGAGAACGAGACCTGGAAAGAGGCCAGGCTCTTCCCTCTCTCCGCGCTCAAGAGCGACCGTGACCGCGAAATGCGGGCCACGTCGGTGCTGTTGTCGGTGATGGCGCAGATCCCGGAGTTCGGCAGGAGGCTCACGGCCGGGTTCGGGGCGCCGGCGGGCCGCATGGAGACGTTCACCGAGGTCTCGCTGCCCAACGGCGACTTCCCTCGCCGGCCGGACGGCGTGATCCGCGTCGAGCGGGCCGGCAAGCTGTGGACGGTCCTGGTCGAGACGAAGACCAACGGGAACCCCCTCAAGGCCGAGCAGGTCCAGGCGTACATGGACATCGCCGCGCGTCGCGGCTACGAGGCCGTGATCACGCTGTCGAACGACGTCGCGCTCGAAGGCAGCCCACTGGTCGACGTCAGGATCGACGGGCGGCGCAAGCACAAGGTGGCGCTGTGGCACCTGTCCTGGGCCGAAGTGGCCCACCAGGCACAGATGTTGATCCGGCACGAGGGCGTGGGCAACATGGCGCACGCCTGGCTGCTCCAGGAACTGCTGCACTACCTCCAGCACGAGAACTCCGGCTGCCACGGCTTCCAGAACATGGGCTCGGCCTGGGTGCCGGTGCGCAACGGGATCGACGACGAGACCCTCTGCCAGGGCGACCCGCGCAGCCTGGAGGTGGTGGAGAGCTGGGAGCGGCTCATCCGCCAGGTCTGTCTCAGGCTCGGCGGCGAACTCGGCCAGAAGGTGCTGCCCGTACAGCGCTCCCGGCGCGGAGCGGACCCCGGCACCCGGCGCGCCCGCCTGGCGGACCAGCTCTGCGTCGAGGGACGGCTGCAGGCGGAGGTGCGCATCGAGGGCACACCGGGCGTCCTCGTCATCACCGCCGACCTGCGCACGGGCAAGCTCCGCACATCCATCGAGATCCCCGCCCCGGACCAGGGATACCCCCTGACCTGGGTCAAGCGGCTCGCCCGCCGCCTCGCCGAGGCCCCCGCCGACCTCCACATCGAAACCCTGGTGGAAGGCGGCACGGGAGGCCCGCGGGGCACGCTGGAACGGCTGCGCCCGGAACCCGCCGACCTCTTGCCCCGCAACGACGCCTCGATCACCGGCTTCCGCCTCTCCCTCTTCAAGGGCATGGGCAGCGGCCGCGGCAACGCCGAATCGGGCTTCATCCGCAGCGTCGACGACGCCGTCCACCGCTTCTACGCCACGGTGGTGACCCACCTGGACCGCCCGGCCCCGCGCCGGAGCCCGGCGGCGGAACGCGCGGCCGTGGGCTGAGGGCGCGGCCGAGGAGGCGGGCGCACGCGTGAGGGTGCCGACCCCGTGGTCGGCACCCTCACCTCTGTCCTGCTCCTGGCTCAGCCCAGCCGCAGAGCCTCCCGCACAGTCCTGAACAGGTCCGTCTGGTTCGTCACCCCGAGGACCCGGTACGCCTGCGGGCCCTGGGCCGCGATGCGGACCTGGGTGCCCGTGTGCTCCTGGGACTGGCCGGGGGTGTTCGTGGAGTAGTTGACCTTGAGCTGCTGGCCCTCGTTGGTGACGAGGGTGGAGGAGAGGCCGGGGGGCTGGGCCTCCAGGGGCACGATCTGGCTGGTGTGGGCGTGGTCGGCGGTGGTGACGACCAGGGTGTCCGGGTGCTTGGCGGCGTAGTCGCGGGCGACCTTCACGGCGCGGTCGAAGGCGGCCGTCTCGCCGATCTGGCCGCACGGGTCGGCCGCGTGGTCCTGCTTGTCGATCGAGGCGCCCTCGATCTGCAGGAAGAAGCCCTGCTTGTTCTTGCCGCTCTTCTGCTTGGCCTCGAGGAGCTTGATGGCCTTGCTCGCCTGGTCCTTCAGCTCGGGGGTGCCCGCCGGGCGGCCCGGGTTGGAGGTCGTGCAGCGCTGCGGCTCGGTGCCGCCCTTGGCCGCGCCCTTGCCGGTCCACTCCACGGGGACGTTGCCGGGCGCGAAGAGGCCGAGGACGGGCTTGCCGTTCTTGACCGACTTGACCTTCTTCAGGTCCCGTTCGTTGGTGACGACCTGGTAGCCCAGCTTCTTCGCCTGCTGCGTGACGGTGAGCCCCTTGTACCTGCCGTCGGTGACCTTCTGGTCGAACCGCTGCTTGCCGCCGCCGAGGAGCACGTCCACCTTGTGGTTGACGCTCTGCTCGGCGATCGAGCCCGGCCCGCCCTTGGCGATGGTGTCCTTCGGGCACTTGGCCATGTCGGCCGGGCCCTGGCAGCTGCGGTCGGTGGCGTGCGCGGCGAGCACGGCCGGGGTGGCGTCGGTGAGTTCGGCGGTGGTGACCGAGCCGGTCGCGTAGCCCTTCTTCTGGGCCAGCTCCAGGATCGTCGGTACGGCCTTGTCGGTGCCCGGCGTCTTCGAGATGCGCCCGTTGACCGTCTTCACGCCGGTGGCCCAGCCCGAGCCGCTCGCGGCGGAGTCGGTGACGTAGTCGGGCGAGCCGTCCTTGTGCACCGCGTACGTCGTGTACGCGCCCGTCAGCGGGAACTTGTCCATGTTCAGGCGGCCGTTCGCGCCCACCGTGTAGTCCCGGGCGAGAGTGATCTCCGAGTCGCCCATGCCGTCGCCGATGAGCAGGATGACGTTCTTCGCCTTCCCGCCCTTGATGGCCCGCTGGGCCTGGTCCTTGGTGTCGGACGCTCCCGCCGACGCGGTGAGGGTCACGGCCACCGCGGTGGCGGCGGCCACGGAACCGGCAGCTATCAGGCGACGACGGGACAGACGCGGTCCGGCCATGGAGAACTCCTCAAAACGTGCTTTGTCACGTGCTTGTACGGTGCAGCCACCTCACCAGCGCCACATGAACCGGACGGGACGTGCCGGTGCCTTCTCGATGACCTGAGGGCGACGCGACGCCGGTCCTCTGGGGGAGGCCGGGGGTTCTCTGGCCTCGGCGGATTCGGCATCACCTGTTGGTGTGGTGACGGATGGCGCCTGTCTGGGGCGCTTGCTGTTTGTCGTCACCGTCTTGACTGGTGACGCGGCGCGTGTGAAAGTCAGGCATCGGACCAGCCGGTGTACGTGGATTCGTGGACACACGGAGGAATGCGCATGATCAGCAGGCGTGGATTCAGCGAGGGGTTCGGGCTGGGTGCGGGGGCGACGGCCGCGTCGCTGGCGGGTGTGCGGGGCGCGTCCGCCGCGCCCCGAGGCGAGGTCGGCGCCCGCCCCGGCGGCGCGTCCGCGGCCACCCCCGGCACGACGTCCACCGCCACCCCGAGGGCCACGCCCACCTTCCCCCGCCTCAAGCGCATCGACGCCGGCCTGCTGCACGTCGCCTACGCCGAACTGGGCCCCGCCCACGGCCCCGTGGTCATCTGCCTGCACGGCTGGCCGTACGACATCCACAGCTATGTGGACGTCGCCCCGCTCCTCGCCGAGCAGGGCTACCGCGTGATCGTCCCGTACCTGCGCGGCCACGGCCCGACCCGCTTCCGCTCCGCCCGGACCTTCCGCAACGGCCAGCAGTCGGCCATCGCCACCGACATCGTCGCCCTCATGGACGCCCTGAAGATCGAGAAGGCCGTCCTCGCGGGCTTCGACTGGGGCTCCCGCACCGCCGACATCATCGCCGCGCTGTGGCCCGACCGCTGCAAGGCCCTCGTCTCGGTGAGCGGCTACCTCATCACCAACCTCGAGGCCAACCAGAAGCCCCTGGCCCCCGCCGCCGAACGCACCTGGTGGTACCAGTACTACTTCTCCACCGAGCGCGGCCGCCGCGCCATGGAGGACAAGGCCCTGCGCCACGACCTGACCAGGTTCGTCTGGGACACCGTCTCCCCGACGTGGGACTTCGACGACGCCACCTTCGAGCGCACCGCCGCGGCCTTCGACAACCCCGACTACGCGGCCGTGGTCATCCACAACTACCGCTGGCGCCTGGGCATCGCCGACGGCGAGCGCCGCTACGACGCCCTGGAGCGCCGACTCGCCACCCGCCCCGTCATCACGGTCCCCACCATCACCCTCGACCCCGAACGGGACCCCTTCACCGCGCCGGGAAACGGAGCCTCGTACCGCGACAGGTTCACGGGCGCGTACGACCACCGGACCCTGGCGGGGATCGGCCACAACCTCCCGCAGGAGGCCCCGGCGGCCTTCGCGCAGGCGGTCGTGGACGTCGACAGCTTCTGACGACGCGGACAACCTCTGACGACGGGGACAGCCTCTGGCGACGCCGACAACCTCTGACTACGCGGACAACTTCTGGCAGTGAGAACGGAGTTCGACCATGGAGAGCAACCAGAACGCGCAGCACACCCAGCACACCCAGCGCACCCAACCCACGCAGGCCGCCGAGCGCACCGCATCCGGCGCCACGGACGGCACCGAATCCGCCGCTCGCCGGGCCTCGTTCGGCCAACTCCCCGCCCACATCCGCTACGAGGACATGGTCGAGGAGCGGACGGCCACACCGCACCACCCGTCGCGGTACTCCTACGACCCCGAGGGATCGTGGCGCTCCTTCGCCTGCGTGGCCGCCGACCTGGGCCTCTGAGCCCACACCGGCGCCCGCCGGAAAGAGTGACGTGAACCTCGACCACGTCTTCGTCTGCGGCAACCCGGCCCTCGACTTCGCCGCGACCCTCCGCGCCCGGCGCTCCCTGCGCTTCGAGATGTTCGTGTCGCCGGAGCGGCTGACCGCGTGGTACGTGGAGTCGGGCGTCGTGGACGCGGTATCCCCAGGTCAGGAGGGTGACGTAGCGCAGGCGAAGGCGGTGCGGGAAGCCGTCTACCTGCTCGTCACGGCACGCCGCCTCGGCGAGGAGTACGACGGGACGGCGCTGACGGTGGTGAACAACGCGGCCCGCGAGCTGCCCGCCGTCCCGCAGCTCACCCCCGCGGGGCGCTGGACGCAGGCCACGCCGGGGGAGGCCCTGTCGACGGTGGCGCGGCACGCCGTGGAGCTGCTCGGCGGCCCGGACGTACCGCTGCTCAAGGAGTGCGGCAATCCCGAGTGCACGCGCACCTACGTGGATCGCTCGCGGGGCGCGCGGCGGCAGTGGTGCGGGATGGAGTCGTGCGGCAACAAGATCAAGGCGGCGGCGTACCGGGCCCGCAGGAGGAGCGGGCCCGCGGTGGCGCACTGACCGTCCGGCCCCGCCCGGCCGGAGCGCGCGCCATCGAGGCCCTAGGCCTCCCCCTCCCTCGGCCCCTCCCGGCCCCGGCTCGCCCTCAGATGCTCGATCCCGGTGTCGATGGCGGCCTTGAGGTGGGTCGAGTCGCCCGTGGACATGAGGATGGCGACGCCGCCCTGAAGCCCGGCGAGCAGCGCGGCGGCGGCCCGCTCGACGTCGAGGTCCGCCGAGACCAGCCCGCCTGCCTGGAGGGCGCGCATGCCGCGGGCGAGCTGTGCCTGCCACTGCCGCATCAGCTCGGTGACGATGGCCCGCGCACCCGGCCGGGCCCGCCCGACGTGCAGGAACAGCGCCCCGGACGGGCAGTGGTCCCCCTGCGTCTCGTACCGCTCGACCACGACGTCGCGCCACCGCTGCCAGGACTCCCACGAGTCCAGCTGCCCCAGATGCGGCTGCTGGTTCTCCAGGATCCGATCGGCCTCGAACTGGGCGACGGCGAGGAGCAGTTCGTCCTTCCCGTCGGGGAAGTAGTGGAAGAGCTGACTCTTGCTGGTTCCCGTTCGCCCACGGATGTCGTCGAGGGTGGTGAACCCGACGCCCTGCTCGCGCAGGACGAGGGCGGCGCCTTCGACGATGCGGGCGCGGGTGGCGCGCCCCTTGGCGGTGAACGCGTCAGCCATGGCCGCCACTCCCTGCTCCCGGCTCCCCAATTTCTGGACTTGCTGGTCCATTTTCCACGAAGCACAGTGGCCGGCACACCCCAGGAGACAGGGAGACCACGCCATGGCGGAACGACGGACGGAACGACGGACACCGGGGCAGAGGCAGGACCTGGACCGGCGCCTGCGGCTGACGCACAGGACGGCGCTGATCACGGGCTCGACGAGCAACATCGGCCAGGCGATCGCGGAGGCGTTCGCGGCGGAGGGCGCGCACGTGATCGTGTCCGGCCGCAACGCGGAACGCGGCGCCCAGGTGGTCGAGGGCATCCGGGCGTCCGGCGGCAGGGCGGACTTCGTGGCGGCGGACCTGGACGGCAGCGAGGCGGCGTCACGGGACCTGGCGGACCGGGCCCGGGCGACCCTGGGCGGCCGCATCGACATCCTGGTGAACAACGCGGGCGTATACCCGGCCCCCGCCACGACCGCCACGGACGAGAAGACCTTCGACCACGTCTACGGCGTGAACGTGAAGGCCCCCTTCTTCCTCACCGCGGCCGTGGCCCCGGCGATGACGGAGGCGGGCGGCGGCGTCATCATCAACCTCGGCTCCTGGGTGGCCCGCCTGAGCGTCCCGCTGGGCGCGCTCTACGCCTCCACGAAGGGCGCGATGGAGACCCTCACCCGAGCCTGGGCAGCGGAGTTCGGCCCCCGGGGAGTCCGCGTCAACGCGATCTCCCCCGGCGTGGTCCTCCCCCCGACCCCACCGGGCGCGACCCCCCACCCGGGCGAGGCGATGATGAACGGCACCCCGGCGGGCTCGGTCGGCTCCCCGTCCGCCATCGCCCACGCGGCGGTCTGGCTGGCGAGCGAGGAGGCGTCGTTCGTGCACGGGACGGTGGTGGATGTGGACGGGGGGAGGACGGGGGTGGCGGTGATCGCGGCGTAGGCCGTGGGGTTTCAGTCGTCCTGCGGAGTCTCCAGCTCCTGGAGTCGTTCACCGATGTCGTCGGCCCACGTCTGTGCCCACCGACGCAGCTCAGTGATCGCTTCTTCGCCGAGCCCGTAGGCGGCGAACTCCGGTCGTCGATCCAGTCGGCCCCGCCCAACCGTGACCGTGGGGCGGGCTCTGCGATCCGCGCACCCGGGCGCGGCAGCTGCCGCTGCCGCGCCGACGGGTGCCGTCCCCTTGGCCAGCCCTAGGCCGAGGCCGCCCCTTCCGCCCCTCCGTTCCTCCTGACGTGCAGCACCGCGCCGTCCAACGGCAACGGCGTCTGGCCCACCAGGGTGAGCCCGGCGTCGGCGAACAGTCCGCCGTAGTGGTCGGCGGTCCGTTCGCGGCCGCCGACGTTGCACATCATGTGGAGGTCCCACGCGGTCGCCAGGGAGTACGCCCCGTCGGCGGGCAGCACGCGTTCCACGACGAGCAGGTCGGCGTGGGCGGGCATCGCGCGGGCGCAGTGGCGCAGAATCTCGCGGCACTGCTCGTCGTCCCAGTCGTGCAGGACGCGGGACAGGACGTAGACGTCACCGCCCGCGGGTACGTCCGCGAAGTCCCCGGCGAGGAAGGCGCATCGCGGGCCGAGCTCCGCCAGCTGTCGGCGGGCGGCCTCGACGACGTGCGGGCGCTCCAGCAGGACCCCGTCCAGCCGGGGGTGCGCGGCGAGTACGCGGCCGAGCAACTCCCCGTTGCCACCCGCGACATCGACCACCGTGGCCCCGGCGGGCGCCCCGGCCGCGGCGGTGAGCACCGGATGCGTGGGGACCGGGTCGAACATGGCGGACCCGGCGGCCATGGACTGGTCGAAGAGTTCCGCGAGCCGGGGGTCGCGGGCGAAGTGGTCGAAGTGGTTCTCGCCGAAGTGCCGCTCGAAGGCGACCTGTCCCGTACGCACGGTGTGCCCGAGCCCGGCGAAGGACTGGTAGAACGGCCCGCCGTACATCAGCGCGAGCGCCCGCATCGACCCCCGCTCACCGGCCCGCAGCAGGGCGCCGACCGCGGTGAGCCGGAAGCCGTCGCGGCCCTCCGCCACGACGCCCAGCATGGCGAGATAGCGCAGCAGCGTCGCCAGGTTCCGTGGCCGCGCGCCGACCTTCCGCGCCAGCTCCTCGACGCCGATGCCTCGCCCGCCCTCCCCCTCGCTCTCCCCCGCCATGGCGTCGGGCACCCGCAGCTCGGTGAAGGCGGCAAGCGCCTGCGTCGTCCATGCCCCGGTCAGCAGGCGCAGGACCGTTTCGGCGGGCTGCCGTGCGCGAAACTCGTCGAGGTGCGCGGAGAGTACGTCGCGGTGGTCCCCGGGGACGTACAACTCCACGCGCCGATAACCGACCTTGGCCTCGGCGGCCGTGCCGAAGTAGAAGACCGTGCCGTTCTCGTGCGGGTTGTAGCCACCGCCGTCCGCGGTCGCCCCATAGCGCGCGAAGGTCGCACACAGGCCGCGCAGCACCAGCGGATCGGGCGTTACGACCTCGAAGGCCACGTGCGCCTCGTGCTGCCCCTCCCGCTCGGCCACGGCGACGGCGTCCAGGTCCGACCCCGGCGGCACGGTCAGCACGAACACCTCGACCGTCCGGCGCGCCCCGTCCACACCGACGACCGGGGGCCGCAGGATGCCGACGTCAAGGTCGCCCGCCCGCCGCTTGTGCCGTACGGCAAGTCGCTCGCGCACGACGACACTCGGCCCCGGCGGCAGCGTCGGGACGAGCCCGCAGGCGCCGAGCATGTTCCGCAACTCCGCCTCGTCCGCGGGGAAGACGAGCTGCGCGGCGTGTGAGAAGCGGCAGTGCTCGACGAGAGTCCGCAGCTCGGGCCCGTCGAGCCCGGGGAAGAGGAGGGGGAGCAGGGCGGCGGTGTCCTGCTCCTTGACGAAGTCGACGGTCGCGAGCAGGCGGGAGGTGTCGCCCGACAAGGTCGTGGTCACTGCGGGGTTCCTCGGTTTCGGGGTGGGGGTGAAAATTGGGGTGAAACGGGCAGGGAGAGGTAGAGCAGGGGCAGGGGCAGGGGCAGGGGCAGGGGCTGGGGCACGGGCGCAGGCGGGCGGAGGCACGCGGAGCGGAGAGCCGCAGCAGGCAGTCGGGGTACGCAGTCGCAGTACGCGGCCGCAGTTCGCAGCCGGGCGCCGAATCCCAGATCTCAGACGCCGACGTACTGCTCGGCGAACCAGTCCTGCTGGCTCCGCGACGTACGCAACGAACTGAGGCGGGCGCGCCGCAGGGAGTCGTGGAAGGCCGCCGAGCCGCCCGCTTCACCGGACGACGGACGGTGCAACAGCCGGATCATCCAGTGGGAGAACTCCTGCGCACGCCAGATGTGGGCCAGGCAGCGCGTGGAGTAGGCGTCGAGCCCCTTGGAGTCGCCGTGGACGAGGTCGTCGACGAGGGCATCGGCGAGGATCTCCGCCTCCAGGACGGCGAGGTTGGCGCCCTTGGCGGCAGACGGGCTGACGAGTGCGGCGGCGTCGCCGACGAGGAACAGCGAACCGTGGCGCAGCGGTTCGAGTACGTCGGACTCGAGATCGACGACGGCGCGCTGGAGGAGCCGCCCCCGGTGAAGCGGGCCGTACTTGTCCGCCCACATGCGCAGTTCCAACTCCTCCCAGACCCGCTCCTCGGACCAGGCACCAGCTGGCGTACCGCGCTCGCACTGCACGTAGTACCGGGTGACCTCACTGGTCCGCGCCATGTGCCCGGCGAACCCCCGCTCGTGCACGGCGTACCCGACGGCGTCCAGGCTGGGCGGCGCCTCGGCGAGCAGCCCGAGCCAGCTCACGCCGTGGTCGAGGTGGTGGCGGCGCACGGACCCGACCGGCAGCGAACGCCGGGCCGCCCCGTGCCGCCCGTCGCACCCGGCGACGTACCGTGCGTGCCACCGCCTGGGCCGCCCGTCCGCGTCGCGCACGGTGACGGAGGGCTGCCCGGTGTCGGCGTCGAGGACGGCGACGGCCTCGACGCCGAAGTCGACGCGCCCGCCGAGCCCCAGAAAGCGCGCCAACAGATCGCTGACCAGCTCCTGTTGGGGATAAACGGTGTGCCGCTCCCCACGCCCGAGCCCGCCGTAGTCCAGCCGGAACCGCCCGTCCGCACTCCGGAACTCACACGTGCTGTGGCCCCGCCCCCGCAGCCGCAGCCCCTCATCCAGCCCGTGCCGCTCCAGAATCCGCACGGTGTTGGCGGCCAGAAACCCGGCCCGCGCCCGCGCCTGCACCTGCGCGCGCCCGGCCCGCTCCAGGACGACACAGTCGATCCCACGAGCCTGAAGAAGATTCCCCACCACGAGCCCGGCCGGTCCGGCGCCGAGGACGACCACATCGGCTGGACACCGGTTCTGCCTATCTGTCACGAAACGTGATCGTAGGTGCCGAGAAAGTGAAGTACGTGAAGAAATCACCCTAAGGAGAGGAGTTGTAGCAGTGAGGTGGGGCGTGCGGGTTGGCGCATGCGCTGACGTGAGGGGGTGGGCGCGGGCTCGGCTGCTGCCGTGGGGTCGGCGGCGAGGGTCGGTGGGCCTGAGGCGGCGGGAGGTGGGTGACTGCCGATCACCGGTGTTCCTCTGGGTCCGGCGCCCGCCGAAGCCACCACCTCAGCAGGCGGACAAGGCGCAGCTCGCCCTCACCCGCCACCCCTCGACCCACCAACCACCCCCTTCACAGCCTCAAGCGCAAGCCCCCACGGATACCCCTTCGGCTCCCCCGACCCAGCCGGATTAGGGGTGAACCCACCTTCCCCGTACAGCACCACCACCCCCTGCTCGCGCAGCTCCGCCACACTCCGGTCGAACTGGCGATGCCGGACATACGCAGCGTTCACGCAAGGCACCGTCACCGTGGGGATGTTCTTGCCGATGGCCTCGGCGGCGACGCCCACCACGAAGGACGATGTGAGGCCCAGGGCCCATGAGTTGAGGGAGTTGAACGTCGCCGGGGCGAAGAGGATCGCGTCCGCAGGGGGCCAGACATCGGGCCGACCGGGGAGTTTGTACTCACTCCGGACGGGGTGCCCGGTCAGGGCCTCCAATCCGTCGAGGCCGTCGTCAAGGCCGTCCGCGACCCAGCGCGCCGCGGTCGGCGTGAGGCCGACGCACACGTTCCAGCCGTCGTCGCCCTGCGCCATCTCGATGACCCGCCCGAGATCGAATACCGGCGGCGCGGCCGAGGCGAACAGGTACAGGGTCCGTGAGCTCGAGGTCATGCGCCTCATCCCACCGCGGGTGCCGGCGTCGGACAACTACTCCCGAAGCAGGTGGATGAGAGGCGATCCGGGGTCCGGCGGCGCCCAGCGACAGGTGAGGCAGGGGCGGGCGCTGACCTGGCCGAAGGGCCGACATGCGCATGCGCGGTACCTGACCGCATTCAATGTGATCCCCGCCGCACCCCGCCCGAACTGGTGCGCCCGTGGTGTACGTCGGCCTCAGTCCAGTCAGGACGAATTGATCAAGTCGGCCAGCTCGACGTCGGTGGCCTCCGGCCGAAGCCGAACGTCGAAGGTGTAACCCTGATCGCACAACACGACGTCGACATCCGCTGGCGCTAGTCGGCGGAACGCGATCGCCAACCAGGCAGCGTCCTCCTGCAGGACATCCAGGTACAGGCAAGTGCCGTCCTCGTGCAGATACGCCTCGCCCGGACCGCTCTCCGTCTCGAAGGACCAGCAACAGCTCCGCACCTCACCGCGGTGCGTCGAGTCGACCTCGACGCCCGCCCATCGAGCCTGAATGGCCGTGGTCAGCGCGTCTCGATCGACCTGCCATTCACCATGCTCGCCGTCAGTCATCACCAGAAAGGGGGCCATGGCGGATGTCTACCACCCGCCGCCCACCCCCAACTGGAGCCGAGTGCGGCGCATCGCCGTCCCGACTGACAGGCGGGGCAGGGCACCCCTGATGGCCGTGGCCGACTGGCCGGCTGTTCCGCGCACGCGCCGTCGTCGAAGGCTTCCCCGTGAGAAGGCCCCCACGAACCTGCGTGGTAGCGTCCGTATACAAGCTGTATGCGACAACTGGGAGTTGCGGTGACGTCCGGTCGGGACAAGGCGTACGCGTATCTCAAGGACACGGTGCTGACGGATCCCGAGATGCAGGGCACCTTCCTGTCGGAGCAGGAGCTCGCGGACCGTATCGGTGTCTCCCGTACGCCCGTCAGGGAAGCGTTGCTGCAGCTCGCGGCCGAGGACCTGGTCGAGCTTGTGCCCAAGCGGGGCGCCCGGGTGTCCCCGCTGACGGGCCGGGAGATCCGCGAGCTCATGGAGCTGCGGGGCATCGTCGAGCGATACGCCGCCGAGCAGCTCGTCGCCGGGGGAGCGGCATCGGTGGCGGAGCTGCGATCCCTGCTGGCACGGCAGCGCGAGCTCACCGGCGCCGACCAGGCGCGGGAGTTCATCGACGTGGACCACCGCTTCCACGCGGCCCTGGTGTCCGCCGTCGGCAACGCCCTCCTCGACCGGCACTACGACGGCCTGCGCAGCCGCCAGGTCCGTGCCGGAGTGGTCGCTCTCTTCAACCAGCAGGGCCGTCAGGAAGCGGTCCTTGAGGAACACGCGGCCATCCTGGACGCGCTGGCGGCCGGTGACGCGCGGGCCGCGTGTGCCGCCATCGACCACCATCTGGAGTCGACGCTCAAGGTGCTGCTGGAGGGCTAGGCGGGATCGGCCTCGGTACGGGACGGACAGGACGGACGGGGCGGACGGGGCGCGGCGACCTCGCCGGTCACCCTCGGTCGGGTTCCGGGTAAGTGATCACCAGCATGGTCACGCCGTCCGGCGAAGCCCAGGGCCCGTGCGGCATCCCCGGCGGGCGGCAGGCGTACATGCCCGCGGTGAACGTCCGGTCGAGCGTCAGATCGTGCATCGCCCCCTCGACGAGGTAGACCTCCTCCCAGAAGTCGTGGCGGGCCACGCCGTCCGCCGAGCTGTCGGTGCCCGGCGCCCAGCGGACGAGCGCCGTACGGGAACCGTGCTCGGGGTCGTCGGCCAGGACGCGCTCCTCGACGCCCGGGCCGGCGCCGGCCGGGGTCCGCCACGGTCCGTCGGGGCGGTGGAACTCCAGCTCGGGCTTGCTCATCGCCACACCTCCGGGCGCCGGTTCGCCAGTACGGAGGTGCGCCGCCGGACCGCGGCGACCTCGTCGATGTCCAGGTCGGCCACCAGCAGCTCCGGCTCGGCGCCCAGAGTGTGCCGTACGGTCCCGTCGGGTCCGACGACGAGACTGTGCCCGATCCCCGTGGGGGCGGAGCCATGGTCGGCTCCAGGGCCGGGGTCGGCCTGGTCCACGGCGCCGACCCACACGGTGGCGTCCAGTGCGCGGGCCCGCACCAGCAGCTCCCACTGCTCGCGCTTGCCGGGCCCGGCGCCCCAGGACGCGGCCAGCAGCGTGGCGGCGGCTCCGGCGTCGGCGTGCGCCCGGAACAGCTCAGGGAACCGGACGTCGTAGCAGGTGGCGAGGCCCAGCCGGACGCCGTCCACGTCGATGACCGTCGTGCCGGACCCGGCGGCGACGGTGTCGGACTCGCGGTAGCCGAAGGCGTCGTAGAGATGGATCTTGTCGTACGACGCCTCGACCCCGGCGCCGGTGGCGAGCAGGGTGTTGGCCACCCGGCCGCCGGGAGCCGGGGTGAACATCCCGGCCACGACGACCGTGCCGGTGGCGTCGGCGATCCGTCGTACGCCGTCGGCCCACGGCCCGTCGAGGGGCTCGGCGAGCGGTGCGAGCGGGGTGCCGAAGCAGGCCATCGACGCCTCCGGGAGGACGACGACGCGGGCTCCGGCGTCCGCCGCCCGCCGTGTCCATTCCTCCACGAGGAGCAGGTTCTTGCCGGGGTCGGGGCCGGTGGTGAGCTGGCTCAGGGCGATCCGCACGGTGGGTCTCCTCAGGTGGTGGTTGTGGTGTGCGTGGGTGTGGGCGTGGGCGTGTACTCCTGCGCTTCCGGCGTGGCGGGCGCGGGGGGCGTGCCGGGCGCGGCGTGTGTGCCGAGCGCGGCGTCCTCGTCGACCGCCGCCTCCGGGTCGCGCCCCAGCCAGACGCCGACGAGGGAGACGGCCGAGGCGAGGGCGATGTACACGGCCAGCGGCACCCAGCTGTCGTACGCGCTCAGCAGGGTGGTGAACAGCAGCGGGGCGACGGCGCCGCCGATGATCCCGGCGAGGGTGTAGGCCAGGGACGAGCCGGTGGAGCGCAGCCGGGGCTCGAACTGTTCGGTGATGAACGCGGCCTGCGGGCCGTACAGACAACAGTGGATGACCAGGCCCACGACGACCCCCGTGGCGAGCGGCAGCCAGCTGCCGCCGCCGACCATCGGGAAGAACACGAAGGGCCACACACCGGCGGCGACCGAGGCAGCGCCGTACAGCAGGCGGCGGTTGACCCGGTCGGAGAGCGCACCGGCCAGGGGCATCAGGAAGACCTGGACCGAGGAGCCGATGAGCACGGCGGCGAGGGCGGAGCCGCGTGACATGTCGAGTTCCTTGGTGGCGTACGTCAGGACGAAGACGGTGAACATGGCGTACAGCACGTCGGGGCCGACGCGGCACAGGATCGCGGCGAGCAGGGCGCGGGGCTGGGTCGTGAACACCTCGCGTACGGGCGCCTCCGGCCGGGACTGCTCGGCCGCCATCGCCTTGAACACCGGCGTCTCCTCCAGCTTCGCCCGGATCCACAGCCCGAACGCGACGAGGACGCCGGAGAACAGGAACGCCACCCGCCAGCCCCACGACTCGAACTGCGCCTCGGTCAGCAGCGCGCCGAGGGCGGCCAGCACGCCGTTGGCCAGCAGGTTCCCGGCGGGCGGGCCGACCTGGGCGGCGGAGGCGTAGAAGCCGCGGCGGCGCGGGTCCCCGAACTCGCTGGACAGCAGGACGGCGCCGCCCCACTCGCCGCCGACGCCGACACCCTGCGCGAAGCGCAGCACGACCAGGGCGATCGGCGCGGCCACGCCGACCGTCGAGTACGCGGGCAGGACACCGATCAGGAACGTGGCCGCGCCGATCAGGACCAGCGTGGCGATCAGCACCTTCTTGCGGCCGATCACATCACCGAGGCGACCGAAGACGAACCCGCCCAGCGGGCGCGACACATAGCCGACCGCGTACGTGGAGAACGCAAGGAGCGTGCCGGTGAGCGGGTCCTCCGAGGGGAAGAACAGGTCGCCGAAGACCAGGGCGGCCGCGGCGGAGTAGACGGCGAAGTCGTACCACTCCAGGGCCGTGCCGGTCAGGCTCGCGACGAAGGCCCGGCGGACGCCGGAGCGCCGGTCCGACGACTGTGCGTTGTCCTTCGTGTCGTCCTTCGGGGTGTCGGACATGGTTCCCATCCTTGCTGGGGGAGGCCGGGGGACATCGACCTTCCGGCATACTTCTTGTATACAGGTCGTATGCGCAAGCCCCTGCGGGAGAAGTTCGCGACGACGAAAAACGGATGGACCGGGATGTAGCGGGGCGCGCGAGCCACGGCCCCTCCCCCTCCCCCTTTCCACCCTCGACCCCTGGAGTGCCCACATGACCGTGCTGACCTTCGAACTGCCCGACGGATCGACCCGCGAGGTCGACGTCGTCCAGGTCCTCAACGCCGGTTACGCCGGACGCAGCCAGGAGGACGTCGCCGCACACGTCGCGGAGCTCGCCGAACTGGGCGTGCCCGGCCCGTCCGTGACGCCCGCCCTCTACCCCGTCTCCCCCTACCTCGCCCAGCAGACCGACCGGGTCCACGCCCAGCACGGGCGCACCTCGGGCGAGGCGGAGTGGGCGCTCGTCGTGGCGGACGGCGGGGAACTGCTCCTTACCGCCGCCTGCGACCACACCGACCGCGACCTGGAGGTGCACGGCGTGGCCTGGAGCAAGAACGCGGGCCCCGACGTCCTCGCCCGCCGCGCCTGGCGCCTGGCCGACGTGGAGTCCCGCCTCGACGCCCTCACCCTGCGCGCCTGGGTCACCCACGGCGACACCTCGACGGAGATCCAGCACGGCACCCTCGCCGAACTCCTCACCCCCGCCTACTGGGCCGACGTCCTGCGCGCACGCGACGCGCTCACCCCCGGCACCGTCCTGATCTCCGGCACCATCCCCATGACCCCCGGCGTCAACCAGTTCGCCGACGCCTGGACCGTGGAACTGGCCGACCCGGCCACCGGGGACACGATCCGCCTCCACTACGACGTCCGGCTGATGGCGGCGCCGATCGGCTGAGGGGGGCGTCACGTACGTCGGGATCCTGGGCGACCGTGCTCGCGCTGCCGGGATACGTTCACACGTAGGTGGGTCCACAACTGGACCTACGGAGCTGACGAGTGTTCCGGAAGCACCTGCCCACCTCTCCAACCTGGGCTATACCTGTGCTGTGACTGTGCCAAGGGATGTGGACGAAGCACGCAACGAACTGCGCAGTGTTCTCGATCGGTGCGAGCTGTGGATGCGTGCCGCATCAGCCGCTCCCGAGACCCCTGCGGACTGGTCACAGGAGCTGCTCGAGGACGCGGGCACGATGAAACGGTTGAGGACGCGGGCGGCCTCAACCCTGATCAACGTGGCGCTGCTGGGGGCCTTCTCGTCCGGCAAGAGCTTCCTTCTGAGTGGACTGCAGAGGGGTCTTGAGCTGGTTGAGGTGCCAACTTCCAACGGTCAGACCGCAGATAAGTTCGTCGGACTGCTGCCCTCGTCCCCGATTCCCACAACCGCCTGTCCCGCCAGCGTGGTTCCGGTCGACGAACAGGCCACCGTCGACGCGTCGGGCACCGGCTATCTGCGCGTGCGGTTCACCGACTCCGGCGAGGACGAGTGGGAGGACGTCGGGAACTCTCCTGCCCCCTCGGTGGTCGCGGCGTACGCGATGCACGAAGCGGACATGACGGACCGCCTCCGAGCGCACCGCGGCCGCGAGGTCGCCGAACTCGAAATCATGCTCGCCAAAGCCGAACTCCCGGCGAAGCTCTACGACCTGCCTGGCTACGGTTCCCCGAACCCGATCCACGACATGATCGTTCGGACTGCGATGGCCGACGCGGACTGCTTCATGTACGTCACTCACGCCAGCCGTACCCTTTCAGAGCGTGACCTTGATCTGATCCGCTTCCTGTACGACCACTATCTACTGTCGCGGAAAAGGGTCGTGTGGGTGGTCACCGCCATCGATGCGGCGGACAATCTCGATTTCAGAAACGCCCCGGAGTGGCAGGCGACGGTCGCCCGCAACAACGACTACCTGAGAGAGAACTTCACGCTGGACGGCCGACCGGACCTGGGCTTCATCGGCGAAGGCTTCCTGCCGGTCTCACCCGCCAACGAGGCACGCGCCGACAAACTCAGCGCGGACGGAGCAGAGGCCGCCGCACAACGGATGCATGCGGAAAGCCGCATGGCGACACTGCGTCAGGCGATCGAGGACCTGATCAGTACCGGGACCGGAACCAAGCACATCGCCGCGGTGGCGACGGAAGCTCAGGTCCTCATGGCTCCGCGGAACCAGGTACTCACCGAGAGACTGAGCAACGAACGCCTTGAGATCGACGAACTCAAGGAACTGTTGGAGAGCCAGCAGCGGGGGTTGGAGCTCCTGGACACAGCCCTGCCTCGCATCCGCGAGGACCTGGAACGCAAACTTCAGAACCGCATCGCACGGACCGTCCGCCCCTTCACGCGCCTCGCGGGCCACCTCCACACCGAGCTGGACCACGTCATCAGGGCCACCGACCTCAACAGGCCCACCAAAGCGAACCAGATTCAGGTGTCCAAGGCCCAGGTACTCCGCACCTGGATCGAGGCCCAGGCCGGGCCTGCGACGCTCTGGACCGAACAGTTCGAAGCCTTCAAGCAGGACATCGTCCAGACGGTCGACCAAGTCTTCGGCGACAAGGATCTCGCAGGACGGCTCCCAGACTTCACCCTGGACGTGAACAATCTCTCCGTGCCCCAGCAGGCCCGGCCCTCGACCACCCGCCATGACGTGGTCCAGCGTGCAGCGGCACTGGTCGGCATCGTCACCCCCGTCGCAGCGGGCGGAGGCTGGCTGTACGGTCTCGCGGCGGCCGGCACGCTCTTCCCGCCCGCCGGACTCGTCGCAGGGGTCGCCGCACTGGTCTTCCTCGGCGTTCATCGCCGCAAGCGCAGAATCAGCTCCCTGCAAGTGCTCCAGGACGAGTGGATCAGTGCGATGGACTCCGAAGCCGCAGCGATCAAAGAACAGTTCACGCTGGCGACAAGCGTTCAGGGAACAGATGTCATCGATCACCTGATGGACAACCTGGCCCAGTACCGGGAGCAACTCGAACGCTCCCGGGATCACGTCCGTGAGCGCATCGCACACCCGGAGAACCAAGCACGGCAGGGCTCCATCGATCAGCTCGAATCGCTCTGCACTGAAGCAGACGCACTCCTCGAATCCCTCCGCACATTGAAAGCGATGTGACGCACGAGTCGCTCGAGATGTCGTCCGGCGCGCCCGCCAGGGGTGAGCCTGCGCCGCGGCCCTGGCGCTGCGGCGGGCAATGGTGCGCGGCTTCCTCGTGCGAGCGCAGCCTTGGGTGGCGGCTCGCGTCCGGGGCGCCCGGGGAAGCGCGGTTCGGACGCCCGCCCGGTCCGGGCAACAAACGAGCCCCAGGTCGATGACCTGGGGCTCAGAAGAAGAGCGGGTGACGAGAATCGAACTCGCACTCTCAGCTTGGGAAGCTGATGTTCTACCACTAAACTACACCCGCGCGACGCTCCCGGTTGAACCGGTTTCGTAGCTTCGCACACTCTACCCCATCCCAGGCCCCGGGCGCCGCCGCGCCGAGGCCCCGCTGCGCTGCGTGGGCTCTGCGTGACTGCGGGCGAAGGGAGTTGGGGCGTACGGTAGGGGCCGCCTCGGGGGTGCTGCGGGGGGCTGCGGGGGTGCTTCAGGGTGTGGCCAGGGGTTTTCCCGAAGGTGTCCGGAGGGGCGCCGTGGGGGTTGTGTGAGGGCCCCGTGCGAGGGGCCGTGAGAGACGGAGTGCCGCCTGGAGTGCCGTCCCTTTCATCCCGTAATGTGGCTTTCGCCGTCGGTCGGAGGGGGTCGGAAACGGCCTCTGGACAAGGGTCGGAAACGGCCCGTTCAAGGGCCGGGAACGCCCCCCGTCACAGGTGGACGGCACTCGCGTAACGGCTCTGGGGAAGGGACCCGAGGACTTGATGGAGCGCACCGTCGTCCGTTGTGCCGAAGGGCACGTGTTCAGCACCGCTTCGTTCCCGATGCAGCAGGCCGACCGGCTCGGCCCCGGCCGGCTGATCCGATGTCCTCGGTGTGCCCGGCTCCGGCACGCTGTTCCGGTGGAGTTGCAGAAGCGGTAAGGGGGGAACCCCGTATCCGAGGCGCGCGGGTCTGTCCGATTGGGGCGGTCCCGCGCGCTCTGCGTATCCTCGGTGCGTGCTTCTCTCAGACAAGGACATCCGGGCCGAGATCGACGCCGGGCGGGTCCGGATCGATCCCTACGACGAATCCATGGTGCAGCCGTCGAGCATCGACGTGCGCCTCGACCGCTTCTTCCGGGTGTTCGAGAACCACCGCTACCCGCACATCGACCCGTCCGTCGAGCAGGCGGATCTGACCCGGCTCGTCGAGCCGGAGGGGGACGAGCCGTTCATCCTCCACCCCGGGGAGTTCGTGCTCGCCTCGACGTACGAGGTCATCACCCTCCCCGACGATCTTGCGTCGCGTCTGGAGGGCAAGTCCAGCCTCGGGCGGCTCGGGCTCGTCACGCACTCCACCGCCGGGTTCATCGACCCGGGGTTCAGCGGTCACGTGACCCTGGAGCTCTCCAACCTCGCCACGCTGCCCATCAAGCTGTGGCCGGGGATGAAGATCGGCCAGCTGTGCATGTTCCGGCTGAGCTCCGCCGCCGAGTCCCCTTACGGGTCCGAGCGCTACGGCTCGCGCTACCAGAACCAGCGCGGCCCCACCGCCTCCCGTTCCTTCCTCAATTTCCATCGGACCCAGGTGTGAGCCCCAGCATGAGTGACGTTCGCGAAAACCTTACGTACGAGAAGTTCGGCGGCGCGATCCGCGAGCTCGCGCAGACCATCGCCGACGACGGGTACGAGCCCGACATCGTGCTGAGCATCGCGCGCGGCGGCGTCTTCGTCGCGGGCGGGCTCGCGTACGCCCTCGACTGCAAGAACATCCACCTGGTGAATGTGGAGTTCTACACGGGGGTGGGGACGACCTTGGAGATGCCGGTGATGTTGGCCCCCGTGCCCAACGCCATCGACTTCTCCGACAAGAAGGTGCTCATCACCGACGACGTCGCCGACACCGGGAAGACGCTGAAGCTCGTCCACGACTTCTGCCTCGACACCGTCGCCGAGGTGCGCTCCGCCGTCATCTATGAGAAGTCCCACTCGCTCGTGAAGTGCGAGTACGTGTGGAAGCGCACCGATGAGTGGATCAACTTCCCGTGGAGTGTCGAGCCGCCCGTCGTGAAGCGGCAGGGGCAGGTTCTCGACGCGTAGCGGTCAGTTCCGGCGTACGGGACACGTATGCGAAGGGCCCCGGTGAGCTTGTGCTCGCCGGGGCCCTCTGCTGTGTACGGACTGCTGTGTACGGAAGCTCAGAACGTGCCGAGCTTCACGATCGACAGGATCGCCAGGAGCTGGATCGCCGACGCGCCGAGCGCCCGCGGCCACGGCAGGTCGTGGGACTTGCTCACCATGAGGGTGAGGAGTGCCCCCGCCGCCAGCCAGGTGGCCCAGCCGAGGAGCTGGACGAAGCCGTTGCCGCCGCCGAGGAACAGGGCGACGACGACGCGCGGGGCGTCCGTGATCGCCATGATCAGCATGGAGAGGCCGACCGTCGGCTGCCAGGCGCCGTCGCCGCCGAACTGGCGGGCCAGGGAGTGCGTGACGATGCCGAGGATGAAGGCGCTGAGGGAGATCGCGACGCCGGTCGTGATGACGTACGGGATCGCCGTGGACAGCGTGGCGTTCAGCACGTCCTCGCGGGCCTCGTCGAAGCCGAAGACGGCGAGCAGGCCGTAGAGGAACGTGACGATGACGGCCGGGGCCCACATCGCGTAGTCCCGCATCTGGAGGAAGGTCGGGACCGGGCGGAAGACGATGCCGCGCAGCAGCTCCTTCCAGGGGAGCTTCGGGCCGATGGGGCCGGGCGGGGCCTGTCCTGCGCGGTAGCTGCCGCCGTCGTTGTACGGGTCCGTGCCGTACGGGTCCTCGCCCAGGGAGAAGGCCTGGGTGTGCCCGGCGTTGTTGGCGGCGTACGGGTCGTGCCCGCCGCCGTGCCCGCCGTGCCCGCCGTGTCCGCCCTGGCCCCCGTGCCCGCCCTGGCCGCCGAAGTACTCCGGCTCGCCCTGGCCGCCCGGAGGCTGCGGCCACTGCTGGGCGCCTCCGTGGTGCTGGCCGCCGCCCTGCGGGCCGCCGTGGCCGCCGCGCTGCCCGCCGCCGTACTGGCCGGGGCCCGGGCCGCCGTAGGGCGGCTGCCCGCCGTACGGCTGCGGGGCCGGGCGGCCGCCGCCGGGCGCGGGCGGGTACCCGTACGGCGCCTGGCCGCCCTGAGGGGCCTGCTGTCCGTACGGGTCCTGCCGCGGTCCTTGGTGCGGCCCCGGGTGACCGCCCTGACCGGGGTGCCCGCCCTGGGGCGGGCCCTGTCGGGGTCCTTGCTGTGCGCGGTTGTCCCGGCCGCCGCGTCCGCTCCTGAATCCAGCCACGGAATCGAACGTACCTGGTCTGACGGGGTGCGGTCGTCCGTCCTGTGGAGGAGAGCGGGTTTGCGGCTGAGCTGTGACAACCCCTAGGGGGACCCTGAGGGGACAACCCCAGGTCAGGGGCTCGGGTCAGCGCCCGAGAACGCTCCCGTACGCCAGTGCGGTGGAAGTGGCCGGAAGGGAGAGGGAGTTGGGGGTGAGGGCGGTGGTGCCGGGCGGGAGCGCGCCCGGGACGGCCCAGACGCCGCCCGCCGAGGCGTTCTCGCCGGGGGCGGACACGGCCAGGTCGGGCGTGCCGTCGTGGTCGTGGTCGCCGGTGGCGAGCGCGGCGCCGAACCGGTCGCCGGTCTCGGCGGTGCCGGGGATCCGGTCCGTGTCCTGCTGGAACGCGTAGCCCTTGGCCGCGCCGTCGCCGATCTCGTCGTCCGCGTCGAGGATGCCCTTCTTGCCGCCGAGCAGGACGGTGGCGCTGCCCGCGTTCTTCTTCGCCCCGATGGCCTCGCCGGGCGCGCCCACGATCAGGTCGTCGCGGCCGTCGCCGTTGACGTCCGCGGCGGTGACAGCCTCGCCGAAGCCGTCGCCGGTCTCGGCGACGCCGGGGACACCCGGGGTGTCCTGGTTGAGGGTCTGCTTGCGGGTGCCGAAGTCGTTGGGGCGGTCGCCGCCGTAGCGGATGTGGATGCCGCCGCCCTTGGTCAGCTCCTCGGGGCCGCACGGGTCGTCGATGTTCTCGTCGGCTATCTCGCGGCAGTTGCCGAGGGCGAGGTCGTCGCGGCCGTCGCCGTCGAAGTCGCCGGTGGCGAAGGCGGAGGTGGCGCCGTTGCTGTTCGCCCAGTCGAGGAGGAGGCGGCCCTCGCGGCTGTCGTAGTGGTAGAGCATGACGTGCGACTGCGTGTACGGCTGCTGCTTCGTGTAGTACGCGACGGCCAGGTCGCTGCGGCCGTCGCCGTTGTAGTCGCCCGTCGACAGGACGGGGGCGCGGCCGCCCATGCGGTCGCCCATGCCGGGCTGGGTGCGGTCGGCGCGCGGGTTGTAGTTGACGACCACCTTGTCGGTGCCGCCGATCGCCAGGTCCATGTCCGTGTCGCCGGTGAAGTCCGCGGCGACGACGGCGTTGCCGTACCGGTCCCCGGCCTTCTCGCCGCGCGCGGCCGTGTGGGACCCGGCGAAGCCGCCCGCGTCGCCGTACACGACGGTCACGCCGCCGGTGTCGGCGCGCCCGTCGATGTCCTCGCCGGGCGCGCCGATCGCGAGGTCCGCGTACCCGTCGTTGTCCACGTCGGTGACGGCGACGGCCGCGCCGAACCTGTCCCCGGCCTCCGGGGTGCCGGGGACGTTCTTGGTGGACTGCGTGACGCGTACGTTGCCGGCCCCGCGCAGCCCCTTCGGGCCGCCCCAGACCACGTTCACGTACCCGGCCTTGGCCTTGCCCCCCACCGAGGCGTCGGGGACGCCCACGGCCAGGTCGGCGTAGCCGTCGCCGTTGAAGTCGCTCTCGGCGGCGGGCGGCGCGGGCTCGTCCGCGGCGGCACCCGCGGCGACCGGCAGGGTGAGTCCGGTCGCCGCGAGGGCCGTGGCGGCGGCCAGGGCGAGGGTGCGTGTGCGCACAGGGGCTCCAACTCGTTGGTGGTGGCTTGAGTTCACCTGTGTGACACGTGGGGTTGGGGAACGGTTGTGGGGTGAGGGTCAGTCGGCGAAGTTGGCGCCCAGGCGCGGGGTGCCGGTGCCGGAGAGGTTCGCCGTTCCGGGGTAGATGCCGGAGGTGCCCGTGAGTGTGCCGGAGGGCCGGGACAGCAGCGGGTACACGGCGCCGTTGCCGCCGTTCTCGCCGACGGCGCCCAGGAGCACGTCGGCGCGGAGGTCGCCGTTCAGGTCGTCGACGTGGACGTCCGAGCCGAGGAAGTCGTGCTTCTCGTCGTCGTTGGGGACGCCGGGGGTGTTCTGGGTGAGGAGCTTCGCGCCGCGCCCGGAGAGGCCGGAGCCGTCCGACTTGCCGTAGAGGATCGTCACGGCGCCGGTGTCCGCGACGCCGTCGACGGTCTCGCCGGGGGCGCCGACGACCAGGTCCAGGTTGCCGTCGCCGTTGATGTCGCCGAGGTCCAGCTCGTCGCCGAAGGAGTCGCCCTTCTCGCCGCTGCCGGGGACGCCGGAGGTGTTCTGGGTGATCTTGGCGCGCTCGTCGTTGTCCGGGCCGCTCCTGCCGCCGAACAGGACGTTCACCGCGCCGCCCCTGGCCGCGCCCGCGACGCCGTTGTCCCACGACGTGCCGATGACCACGTCGTCGTAGCCGTCCTTGTTGACGTCGCCCAGGTCCGTGACGATGCCCGGCAGGAGCTTCTTGGCGGCGGACGCCTTGGGGCCCGAACGGGAGCCGGGGATCCAGAAGTTGGCGTTCGGGGCCGCCGCGGTGTTCTCGTAGCCGTTGACGATCAGGTCCTCGTAGCCGTCGCCGTCGGCGTCGCCCGAGTGCAGGTTGAGGACGCCGACCTCGCCGTTGCCGTGGATGCGGGCCTTGACCGTGGAGTGCCCGCCCGTCGCGCCGCCGCGCCTGAAGCCGCCGCGCAGGATGTCGACGACCGCGGTGGTGCCGGTGCCGACGGCCAGGTCGGCCTTCTTGTCGCCGTTGAAGTCGGCGGCTTCGAGGACGCCGCCGAAGCGGTCGTGCCGCGTGGGGCGCGGGTCCTTGAGGGTGGTGCCGCCCTTCAGGCCGCTCGGTGAGCCCCACAGGACCTGGACGGAGCCGCCGTCCTTGTCGCCGCCCACGTCCTCGCCCGGCACGCCGACGGCGAGGTCGTCGTAGCCGTCGTCGTCGAAGTCTCCGTACGCCAGGTCGGCCCCGAACCCGTCACCCTTCTCGGCGGACCCGGGCACGCCCGTGCTGTTCTGCGTGTACGCCACGCTGCGGCCGACGCCGCCCTCCTTGCCGTACGTCACCGTGACGGCGCCCGCCGCCGCCTTGCCGCCGACGTACGTGCCCGAGGTCGACGTGGCGACGTCCGCGCGCCCGTCGTGGTTGAAGTCCGCGTCCGGTGCCGTGAGTCGGGGGCCGGGTGCCGCCGATGCCGTGGGTGCCACGAGCGTGAGGAGCCCGCCGGTCAGCGCCAGAACGGCGGCCGTCGCGGTGGCGCGGGAAGTGGTGCGCTTGAGCTGGGCCATGCGGTGGTCTCTCCTGCGGTGCCGGTGAATGTGTTTGCCGGGGGTTGGCCGCGCGTTCGTGGGCGCGTTGTCCTCAACCTCGGTCTAGGAGAGACCACTTGTGGGATGTGTGGGTTGTATGAGGTCGATGAGCAGTTGCCGTGTCGTTATGGAGGGGGAGCGCTGGGGCAGTGATGAAGGGGTGTGGTGAGAGGGAGGTGCCCGCGCTCGCCGGGGAGGCGCGGGCGCCCCCATCACACCGTCCTGTGCGGGCCCGCGCATCGCCGCCCTGGTCCCGCGCGGGCCCACTCACCGTCCTACTGGCCGAGCACCGCCCCGTAAGCCCGCGCCCCCGCGAGCCCCAGCTTCGCCGGAGTCACCGACACCTGCGGCGACGGGCGGTCCTTCGGGGTGCCGTACCAGACCCCGCCGGACGAGGCGTTCTCGCCGGGAGCGGCGACGGCCGAGTCCGGGTAGGTGTCGCCGTTGTAGTCGTCCACGGCGATCGCCGCGCCGAAGCGGTCGCCCGCCTCGGACGTGCCGGGGACGCCCGGGGACGTCTGGTTGAGGCCGGAGCCGTACAGCTCCTTGCCGGTGCCGGTGGACTCCAGGATCCAGTACGCGCCGGCGTCCTTGTCGATGCCGACCGACTCGGCGCTCGCGCCCGCGATCAGCTCGTCGCCGTCCTCGCGGTCGAGGTCGCCCACGGCGAGCGCCGCGCCGAAGTTGTCGTCGGCCTCGGCGTTGCCGTCGACGCGGTCCGTGTCCTGGGTGGTGCAGGACACGGCGCCGCCCAGGGTCGTACCGGACTTGCCGTAGACGGTCGCGATGGCGCCGCCGAGCCGCTCCGCGCAGAAGCCCTCGTCGCCCTCCTCCGCCTCGGGGTTGGGCCGCACCTCGCCGAGGGCGAGGTCGGCGGTGCCGTCGCCGTCGAAGTCGCCGGTGGCGAGCGCCGTCGCGGTGTCGCCCGCGCGCCACGCCGCCTTCCACGCCCCGGACTTGGTGCCGTACACGGCCGTGCCCGCGATCTCCATGCCCCCGTACGTGACCGCGAGGTCGTCGCGGCCGTCCGCGTCGAAGTCGCCGGACGTCACCGCGCGGGGACCGCTGAAGTGCCAGCTGTCGACGCGCTGGAGGGTCGCGGGGGATCCGGCCTTGAACGGCCCCGGGCGCGTCTCCATCGCGGCGCGCTCGTCGTTCCTCGTGCTGAGCGCGATGTCCTGGTCGCCGTCGCCGTCGTAGTCGCCGGTGCTGACGAGGCCGCCGATCTGGTTGCCCGCGTAGGCGCCGTTGGCGGCCGTGAAGCCGCCCTTGATGCCGGACTTGGCGCCCCAGAGGACGGTGAGGGTGCCCGCGGAGGCTCCCGCCGAGTTGTCCTCACCGGGCGTACCCACGACGATGTCCGTCCGGCCGTCGCCGTTCATGTCGCCGGTCGACACCGAGGCCCCGAAGCCGTCGTCCTTCTCGACGGTGCCGGGAACCCCGGCGGTGCCCTGGCTGACGGTCGTCGAGCCGTGGCCGCCGAGGCCCTTCTTGCCGCCCCAGACCACGTTCACGTAGCCCGCCTTGGCCTTGCCGCCGACCGTGGCGCCGGGCACGCCGACCGCGAGGTCCGCGTAGCCGTCGCCGTTGAAGTCCGCCTTCGGCTTCGGGGCGGGCCCGGCCGCGGCGGCGGGGGTCGCGGACAGGCCCGCGACACTGAGTACGGTCGCCGCGCACAGCACGGCGGCGGAGAGAGTCTTCTTGCGCAAGGTAGCTCCAACCAGCGTTGTACGTAGGTGAGTTGAAGGTCGGCGCGGCGGCAGTGCCTAGCGGAGCGTCTCGCCGAAGCCGCGCCCCGCGCCGCCCGCGCCGAAGTCCGAGCCGTTGAAGGAGGTCGCGTACGGCGTCGTCGCACCCGTCGTCGTACCGCGAAGGACCCACACGGCGCCCGCGTCCGCCGACGTGCCGATGTCCTCGCCGCGCGCACCGATCGCCAGGTCGGCCCTGCCGTTCCTGTTGATGTCCTTCAGGCGCACGGAAGATCCGAACTGGTCGTTCTTCTCGGCGACTCCAGGGACGCCCGTCGTCTCCTGGTGCCAGGCCTTGCCACCGGTCAGGCCACCGTTCGCCGCGCTCTTGAACAGGGTCACGCTCCCCGTGCCCGGAACGGTTCCCACCTGTTCGCCGGGCGCGCCCACGGCCACGTCCGCGCGGCCGTCCCCGGTCACGTCGCCCGCGGCGACCGCCGCGCCGAAGCCGTCGCCCGCCTCGTCCGCGCCCGGCACGCCCGCGCTGTCCTGCGTGTACGTCACGGGCGCGCCCAGCTTGGAGTCGGCGCCGAGGCGCACGCTGACCGAACCGCCCTTGCCCGCGCGCGGGTTGCCGGTAATCAGGTCGTCGTAGCCGTCGCCGTTGACGTCGCCCCCGGCGAGCGGTCCGCGCGTCGCCGTCCGGTCGTCGCCCTCGGCCAGGACGCCCGACCAGTAGCCGAGGTCACCGGCGCCGCCCTTCATGTACGCGGTGTAGGCACCGCCGTCCTCGCGCTCGCCCGCGAGGATGTACGTGTAGCCGTCCTTGTTCGTGAAGTGGCCGGCGGTCATGTCGTCCAGGCGGACGTTCTTGGGCAGGAAGTCGGTTTCGAGCGGGATCGCGCGGCCGTCCTGCGGGGTGCCGTCGGCGTAGTACCACCAGTGGTTGCCGCTGATCACCGCGAGGTTGGCCACCTCGTCCCCGTCGATGTCGACGAAGGTCGCGGCCTCGCCGAACCGGCGGTCGTCGGCGCTCGGCGCGGTGAGGGTCTTGCCGCCCGTCTTGAAGCCGTTCTTGCCGCCCCAGACGATAGTGACGGTGCCGCCGGGCTTTCCGGGGGTCTTCTCGCCGGGGGCGCCCACGATCAGGTCGGCGTAGCCGTCGCTGTTCACGTCACCGCTGGTGACGCTCTCGCCGAACTCGTCGCCGGGCTCCGTCGTACCCGGCACCCCGGCGGTGTTCTGCGTGACGGTCGTGCCGCGTCCCGGCTTCACGCCGGAGGCCGAGCCGTACGTGACCGTCACCGAGTTGCCGTTCGGCGCGCCCACCGCGAGGTCGCGGTAGCCGTCCCCGTTGAAGTCGTCCTTCAGGGCGGCGGGCGCCGCGACGGCCGTCCCGGCCAGGGGCAGCGTGAGCCCTCCGGCGGTGAGGGCTGCGGCGGCGACCGCGACGGCCAGGCTTCTTGCGCGCACGTGGGGCTCCCGGGCTTGTGGGTTCACCGGGGGTCACCTGGAGGTGGACTTTGGGTGAACGGTGGTGTGGGGTTCCGGGGGTGTGACCGGTGGGGGGTGGGAAAGGTTGTGCGAGCCGGGGGCTTCTGGGGAGGGGGCTCGGCTCCCCCGGGCACGGGGCGGGCGGGCCTCGGTCCCAGGCGCCTCCGCGTCCCCACGCGTGCCCGGAGTGCGCGGAAGGCTCACGCGCGTCCGGCCGCGCGCCATACGCTGGCGGTGGTGAGCCGTTCAGAGAGGGGCAAGGCCGTGACGTCCTCAGGTGACACGCCGGACCCGTACGCCGATCCGCTGCGCTTCGGCCAGCGCGTGCAGATCCTGCGCGAGCGCCGTGGCATGACCCGCGCCCAACTCGCGGACTTCGTCGGGGTGTCGGTGCACACCCTCCGCAAGATCGAGAACGGCCAGCAGCGGGCCCCGGCGCTCGACATGGTGCTGCGCATCGCCGAGGCGCTGCGGGTACGCGACCTGGCAGAGCTGACCGGCCGCCCTGACGCGCACGTGGATCTGTTCGCTGGGCCCGGCCACCCCCGCCTCGCCGCCGTCCAGGCGGCCGTCGACGACTTCGCCCTAGCGACGGCCGTCGAACCGCCCCCCGTCGCACACCTGGAGGCCCGCCTGCACGCGGCCTGGAAGGCCCGGCACCAGTCGCCCAACCACCGCGAGACCATCGGCAGGTTGCTGCCCGACCTGATCCGCGACGCGCGGGCGATCGCCCGGCACGCCGAGACGGCGGCCGAGCGGCGAGCGGCCCAGGCCCACCTTGCCGAGACGTACTCGCTGTCGCAGTTCTTCCTCGCCTACCAGCCCGACGCGGCCCTGCTGTGGCGGGTCGCGGAGCGCGGCATGGTCGCCGCACAGGACTCCGGCGACCCGCACGCCATCGGCGTGGCCGCCTGGCTCCTGGCGCAGGCCCACCGCGACAGCGGGCCCCGGCACTTCGACGCCGCCGACGCCATCAACGTCGAAGCCGTCCGCTTCCTGGAACCCCTCCTCCCGGACGCCGCCGCCGACGTCCTCGCCATCGCGGGCGCCCTGGAGTTCGAGCTGGGGTACACCGCCGCCCGGCGCCGCGACACCGGCACGGCGTGGCGGCACTGGGACAAGGCGAAGGACATGGCGGCCCGCCTCCCCGCCGACTACTTCCACCCCGTCACCAGCTTCAGCCGGGCGATCATGGGCGCGCACGCCGTCACCGTGGCGGTCGAGCTGCGCCAGGGCGGCGAGTCGGTGCGCCAGGCGGCCCGCGCGGACAAGACCGTCATCAGGTCACGGCCGCGCCGGGCCCGGCACCGGATCGAGGAGGCCCGCGGCTTCCAGCTCGACGGTCAGCCGGACGTGGCGATCGCCACCCTCCAGAAGGCCTACGAGGCCGCCCCCGAGACGATCCGCTACAACGGCTACGCCCGCCGCATCATCCTGGAGGAGACCGAGTCGAAGCAGGCGGGCCGACGGCACCGCGCGGCCGAACTGGCCATGGGGATCGGCTTGTCGGCCGCCTGAAGGACCAGGCTTCTTGCGTGCACGGGCGGCTTTCAGGGGTACGTTCGGAGAGTCGAGCCCTGAACGGAGGCGCCGGTATGACCGAGACCCCCGACACCGGTGAGGTACCTCAGCTCACCTTCGGCCAGCGTGTGCAGCGCGCGCGGACCCGTACGGGCAGGACCCGTGCGTACGTCGCGGACGTGATGGGCCACTCCGAGGAGTGGGTGAAGGCCATCGAGCGGGGCACCATCGCGATGCCCCGGCTGCCCAAGTTGCTGCGGCTCGCGCAGGTCCTCGGGGTCGAGGACATCGCGGAACTCACCGGGGACGACCGCATCGCCGCCGCCAGCTTCACCAAGGCCGAGCACCGGCAACTGCCCCTCGTCAAGCAGGCCTTGAACAAGCACCAGTTGGTTGCCGCCGCCCGACCGGCCGAGCCGGTCGAGGTGCTCGCCGCCAGGCTGCGGCAGGCGTGGAAGCTGTGGCACGCGGCTGAACAGCCCGCAACCGGGCGGGACTCCGCCGAGGGCAACCGCACCCGCATCGGCCGTCTCCTGCCCGCACTGCTCGCCGACACCCGGCACGCCGCCCGGACCCTCGAAGGCGCGGACCGGCGCAGGGCGCTGATGGCACAGGCCGAGGCGTACCACCTGGCTCAGTTGTTCCTGTCCTTCCAGCCCGCCCCGGACCTGATCATGCTCACCGGCGACCGGGCGATGGCGGCGGCGCAGGACGCCGACAGCCCGCGTGCCATCGCCGCAGCCGCCTGGTACGTCAACCACGTCCACCGCGACGCGGGCGAGGCGGCCGAGGCGCGGGTCGAACTCGCCGAGCAGGCCGTGGCCCTACTGCCGGACACGGAGGACCCGGAGTGCATCGCCCGCCGAGGGCTGCTCCACCTGGCGGTGGCCCTGTCCTACGCCAAGACCGGGCAGGCGGGGGACGCGTGGCGGTACTGGGACAAGGCCGACGCGGCGGCACGCAGGCTCGGCGACGACTACGCGCACCCGTGGCTGATCTTCGGGCGGGGCGTCGTCGACGGATACGCCATCACCATGCACAACGACCTGGTGCAGCCGGGCAAGGCGCTGGAGGTCGCGGACGCCCTGAACCTGCGCCGGATCCCCTCGGCCACCCGCCGCTCGTACCACCTCATCGAGACGGCGCGGGCGCACGGCCTGCGCAACGAGGGCGCCGCCGTCGTGTCGTACCTGCAACGTGCCCACCGGGAGTCCCCGGAGACCATCCAGTTCAACCTCTTCACGCGGTCGGCGCTGCCGGGCCTGGTGACGTCGGGGCCGAGCATGGTGCGTGAGGACGCCGAAGGGCTGGCGCGGGAACTTGGCGTGCCCGTCTGATCACCGAGGGGTAGGAATCCTCCCCCTCGGTGAGGGGTCAGGGGCCCTGCCCCTTAGAGGACCCGGCCGTACCTACGGTCGACCACGTGACCCGATTCCCCCCGCATCCGGGACCCCCGACACCCCTCCCCGACCTCGACAAACACCGCACCAGCGCCTGGCTCGCCGGAGCCGACCCCCACCCGGCCACCGTCCACGCCGCCTGGGCCGAACGCGGCATCGCCCTCCTCCCCCTCGGCCCCCGCTTCGACGCCATCCGCGTCCCCGCCACCCGCGTCCATGCCGCCGTCCACAGCGACGACCTGCCCACCGTGACCGCCTTCCTGCGCGACTGGCTCGCGGGCCCCGTCATCCGCGACACCCGCAGCGCCTCCGGCCCGTACTACGTCCTCATCGCCCCCAACTCCCCCTGGAACAGGCCGGAGGAACGACTGACCACCCACACCTTCCTCGGCGTCCCGCGCCTGGGCCACCCGGTGTCGACCCTCACCCGCTGGGTCGTCCAGCCCACCGTCCCCGGCGACCTGTGCGACCCCGCGCACCTGAGCGCGCTGCTCATGACGGCGGAGACTCTGCGGGCGGTCGAGCCGTGAGCACCGCCGAGTTGGACGCGCGGGCCACGGAGGCGTACACCGCTTACGTAAGCCACCTGCACGGCTGCCACCCGTGCCAGGACGGGGACACGAACGGCGACGACGCCTGCACCACCGGCACCCGCCTGCGCGAAGCCTGGAAAACAGCCAGGAACGCCTCCCTGCGCGCCCGCCGCACACCGCACCCGGCGACTACCTGAACCCCACCGTGGAGAACGTGACCCCGTCACTCGGGGCGCCCGGAACTCCCACGATGGGTCACTGAGGGTTCAGGGCGCGCCGGGCCGCGTTGATCACGTTGTGGGCGTCGGCCCCGTACACGGCCGACTCGCTGAGGGTCTTCCAGACCTTCCCGTACAAGGCGATGTTGTCGGCGTCGTCCAACCACATCTCGGCGTGCCAGTCCTCCGCGACCACCAGGCGGTCGTCAAGAACCCAGAAGCCGTTGGCGGGCACGATCTTCACAGAGGCTGTGAACGGGACGATGCCGAGCTCCACGGTGTCCATCCCGAGCATCCCGGTGAGGCGGTCGAGCTGCGCGGCCAGCACCGAGGGCGGACAGATCAGCGATCGCAACGCGGCCTCCCACATCAGGACGCGCAGCTTGTGACCGGGCCGGTACAGCCACTCCTGCCGCTGTGCCCGGGAACGCACGGCGGCCTCGATGTCGCTGGCTCCGCCCAGCAGCTCGGCGTAGCGCTGGATGACGTGGCGCGCGTACTCGGGGGTCTGCAACAGTCCCGCGATCACGGACTCTTCCCAGATCCACAGGTCCGAGGTGCGGTCGATCTCGGCGCTCAGCCCTTCGTGCAGCGGCTTGAAGCCGTTCGCCAGCGCGCGACGCCAGGACCTGATGTGTGACTCGAACCCCGCCAGGCGGGCGGCAAGCTCCGCGTACGCGCCCGGCTGGCCGGTCGCGTCGGCCCACGCCCTCAGATCCTCGGGTGTGGCCGTCTGCCTGCCGTTCTCCAGCTTGCTGACCTTGGAACCGGGCCAGCCGAGCCGCTGGGCGAGCTGCTGACCGGTGAGCCGACCACCGGGGCAGGTGAACCGGAGTTCGCGCAGTCGCGCCCCCAGGGCCACCCTGGCTTGCTGGTAGTCAGTGGTCACCGGTCAACCCTCGACCTTGCTGTCCGTGCCGGGCGCAACTGGCGAGCCATGGACGCTCTCCCTTCCAGGAGTCTTGATCCATCAGCTTGGCCGGGCCTTCGCCCCCGTTCCACGGGGTCAGGCAGGGCCTGCGAGAAAAGATCAGCAATCTTGGCGGGCGGAGAGCAAACTCGAGAAAACAGCGTACCGCCAGCCAACTCGTGACTTCTAGCGTTCCGTTCATGGCAACGACAGAACGCAAGGACGTCGACCCGCACGCAGCGGTGGAGGCCTTGAGAGCGGCGCTGGCTGATGCGGGCATCGTGCTGCCCTCACTCAGGGGCGACCCCGCCTCACCTCAACTGCGGCTCGTCGAGCTGGGGCGGGTGCGCTCGGACGTGGCGACGCGCCTGGCCGCAGTGATCCGGCGAGGAGCGGCGGCAAGCCATGTGGGACCGCAGTCGTGAGCAGCGGCGGTGCCGAGCTCGACGCGCGGGCCACGGTGGCGTACACCGCTTACGTCATCCACCTGTACGGCTGCCGCCCGTGCCAGGACGGGGACACGAGCGGCGGGGACGACTGCCCCACCGGCGGCGGCCTGCACGAGGCCTGGAAGACCGCCAGGAACGCCTCCCTGAGTGCCCGCAGGGCAGCCCGCCCGGCGACTACCCGAACCCCACCGTCGAGAACGTGACCCCCGCCCCCCGGGCCACCGGCCCCTCCGCCCCCGCCCGGCCGGAATACACTTCCACCCGATCCCGCCCCTGCCCCCAGGCCGTCCGCACCACCACATCCGCCCGCCGGTCCCCGTCGAAGTCGGCCACCTTGAGGACCTGGACGACCCCGTCCCGGCCCCGCGACGGCACCAGCGTCGCCGTCGCGTTGGCGGCGAGACCGGCCGCCCGGCCCCGGTACACCCACACCTCACCGGGCCCGCCCCCGCCCACGACCAGCTCGCTGCGGCCGTCGTCGTCCAGGTCGCCCGCGTACACGGACGCGTTCCGGACGGCGATCTTCGCGCGGGCCGTGCCGGGGACGTCGTAGCGCAGGGCGATGCCGCCGGGCGCCGCGAGCGCAGCGTCCATGTCCTTGGCGCGGCCGAACGTGCCGAAGGCGATGTCGGTCGCGGCGGGGAAGAGGACGCCGGTGCGGGCCGGGCCCTTGGGGCCGCCGAGGACCAGGCTGCCCTTCGAGGCGCGAGCCTCCTCGCGGACGACCAGGTCGTCGTAGCCGTCGCCGTTCACGTCGACGGCGGGCGCGCCGGTGGCCAGGTCGTTGCCGGGGGCGGTGATCGGCTTGCCCGCCGCGCGCGGGGCACCCTTCCGCGTGAACGGGCCACGCAGGAAGGTGAGATGGGCGCCGCTCGCGTGCAGCACGAGGTCGTGCGCGCCGTCGCCGTCGAAGTCGCCGCACACCGGCTGGTCCGCCCAGTCGTTGCCGAGCCTGGCCCGGTCGGGCACCTGGAGCTTCACCGCCTTGCCGGTGAGGCCGGAAGGGGAGCCGAAGAGGAGTTGGAGGGGGACGGGGGGCCTGCCCTGGCCGTTGTAGGGCGGGTCCGTCGACACGACGAGGTCGGTGAAGCCGTCCTCGTTCAGGTCGCAGGCCGCCTCGGACTCGAACGCGGCGGGCAACTGGCCCTTCGTACGGGCTCCGTTGGCGTGGGCGGTCAGCAACTGCCGTGCCCCCGGGACAAGGCCGCGGTCGCTTCCGTAGACGATGCCGATTCCGGGATCGTCGCCGTGTCCACGGTGCGCGAGCGCGTCGAGTACGAGGTCCCGGGCGCCGTCCCCGTTGAAGTCGTCCGGCACCTTGCTGCCCTTGCCGCGCGGGACGGGCTGCTGAGGTGCGCTCTTGTTCGCGAGTCCGGCCGAGCCGGTGTTCTTGGCGCGCGCGTGGGACTCGCCACCGCCCCCGCACCCCGCGAGGACCAGGACGCCGCCCACGACGACGGCCAGCAGACGTCTTCCGGAACTCCTCATGCCCACCCACCCCAACGTCACCGCGTGACTTCATGCTCACGACAGAACCGACAGCACCACAGGTTTACACGAACGACGAAGGGCCGGTCCCGCCCCAGGCGAAACCGGCCCCACCGTGAACCACGTACCGCCGTAGCGGCTACTTCACCGGCTCCGGCTCCGGCGCGTCCGCCGCCTCCTCGTCGCCCGCCGGGTCCACCGGCGTCTTGACCGAGTCGAGCAGCAGCTGCGCCACGTCCACGACCTGGAGCGACTCCTTCGCCGCGCCGTCGTTCTTCTTGCCGTTGACCGAGTCGGTGAGCATGACCAGGCAGAAGGGGCAGGCCGTCGACACGATGTCGGGGTTGAGGGACAGCGCCTCGTCCACGCGCTCCGTGTTGATGCGCTTGCCGATCCGCTCCTCCATCCACATCCGCGCGCCACCGGCGCCGCAGCAGAAGCCGCGCTCCTTGTGGCGGTGCATCTCCTGCTGGCGCAGGCCCGGGACCTTGTCCATGATCTCGCGCGGGGGCGTGTAGATCTTGTTGTGACGGCCCAGGTAGCACGGGTCGTGGTAGGTGATCAGGCCCTCGACCGGGGTCACCGGGATCAGCTTGCCCTCGTCGATGAGGTGCTGGAGCAGCTGCGTGTGGTGGATGACTTCGTAGTCGCCGCCGAGCTGCGGGTACTCGTTGCCGAGGGTGTTGAGGCAGTGCGGGCAGGTCGCGACGATCTTCTTCGCGGTCTTGGGCTTCTTCGTCGACTCGTCTTCGTCGTCTTCCCCGAACGCCATGTTCAAGGACGCCACGTTCTCCGCGCCGAGCTGCTGGAACAGCGGCTCGTTGCCGAGGCGGCGGGCCGAGTCACCCGTGCACTTCTCGTCGCCGCCCATGATCGCGAACTTGACGCCCGCCATGTGGAGCAGTTCGGCGAAGGCCTTGGTGGTCTTCTTCGCGCGGTCCTCCAGCGCGCCCGCGCAGCCGACCCAGTAGAGGTACTCGACCTCGGTGAGGTCCTCGATGTCCTTGCCGACGACCGGCACCTCGAAGTCGACTTCCTTCAGCCACTCCAGGCGCTGCTTCTTCGCCAGGCCCCAGGGGTTGCCCTTCTTCTCCAGGTTCTTGAGCATCGTGCCCGCCTCGGACGGGAACGCGGACTCGATCATCACCTGGTAGCGGCGCATGTCGACGATGTGGTCGATGTGCTCGATGTCCACCGGGCACTGCTCGACGCAGGCGCCGCAGGTGGTGCAGGACCACAGGACGTCGGGGTCGATGACGCCGTTCTCTTCGAGGGTGCCGATGAGGGGGCGCTCGGCCTCCGCGAGGGCCGCCGCGGGGACGTCGGCGAGCTGCTCGGCCGACGCCTTCTCCTCGCCCTCCATCGTCTTGCCGCCGCCCGCGAGCAGGTACGGGGCCTTGGCGTGCGCGTTGTCGCGCAGCGACATGATGAGGAGCTTGGGGGAGAGGGGCTTGCCGGTGTTCCAGGCGGGGCACTGCGACTGGCAGCGGCCGCACTCGGTGCAGGTGGAGAAGTCGAGCAGGCCCTTCCAGGAGAACTGCTCGACCTGGGAGACGCCGAAGACGGCGTCCTCGGCCGGGTCCTCCCAGTCGATCTCCTTGCCGCCGGTCGTCATGGGAAGCAGGGCGCCGAGCGCGGTCGAGCCGTCGGCCTTCCGCTTGAACCAGATGTTGGGGAAGGCCAGGAAGCGGTGCCAGGCGACGCCCATGTCGGTCTTCAGGGCGACCGTGATCATCCAGATGAAGGAGGTCGCGATCTTCAGGCCCGCGAAGAAGTACGTGAGGTTCTGGAGCGTCGAGACGTCCATGCCCCCGAACCACGACACGAACGGGTACGAGATGAAGAACGAGGCCTCGTAGGAGTCCACGTGGTGCTGGGCGCCCTCCAGGGCGTGCAGCGTGAAGATGCAGACGCCGACGATGAGGATGACGGACTCGACGAAGTACGCCTGGCCGGTGTTGGAGCCCGCGAAGCGGGACTTGCGGCCCGGCCGGTCGGGGCGGCTCAGCTGCCGGACGACGATCAGGGTCAGGATGCCGAGCACGGTCATGGTGCCGAGGAACTCGACGAACATGTTGTACGGCGCCCAGTCACCGATGACCGGCAGCATCCAGTCGGCCTTGAAGAGCTGGCCGATGGCGTTCACGATCGTCAGGAGCAGCGAGAAGAAGCCCACCGCGACGAACCAGTGCGCCACACCGACGACGCCCCACCGGTTCATGCGCGTGTGGCCGAGGAACTCCTTGGCCACGGTGAGGGTGCGCTCGGCGGGCGCGTCGGTCCTCGTTCCCGCGGGCACGGGCTGGCCGAGCCGCATGAACTGGTAGATCTGCAGGATGGCACGGCCGAACAGGGCGACGCCGACTGCGATGAGGACCAGCGACACGATGATCGCGGCGAGTTGCATTTCGGGGCTCCTCGGGCCTGCGAGGGTGGGCAATCCAACGTATTACTAAGCGGTAACTTATGCAGTCCGTCTGAGACTACCCACTTACTCAGTCGCACTGTAGCCAGCGGGGCGGTGATCTGCGTCGCTATGGCGTCCGCTCTGTGCGGCAACAGGGCGCCGCGCCCCGGGGTGGCCCCTGATCGCGCTCCGCGCTCGTCCTCAATCGCCGGACGGGCTCAGATGGTGCCCCCTGGGGTTGCGTGTAAGGGCGAGATAAGAGTTGAGTCGGCCCGACTCAGGTCTGTTGACTCCTGGGAACCCCTGATGCATTCTTGAGTGAGTTCCACTCAAGAAGTTATCTGGAGGCATTGAAATGGCACGTGCGGTCGGCATCGACCTGGGCACGACTAACTCCGTCGTCAGCGTTCTGGAGGGCGGCGAGCCCACCGTCATCACCAACGCCGAGGGTGCCAGGACCACGCCGTCCGTCGTCGCCTTCGCGAAGAACGGTGAAGTGCTGGTCGGCGAGGTTGCGAAGCGCCAGGCGGTCACCAACGTCGACAGGACCATCCGCTCCGTCAAGCGCCACATGGGCACTGACTGGAAGGTGGGCATCGACGACAAGAACTTCAACCCGCAGCAGATCAGCGCCTTCATCCTGCAGAAGCTGAAGCGCGACGCCGAGTCGTACCTGGGCGAGAAGGTCACGGACGCCGTGATCACCGTCCCGGCGTACTTCAACGACTCCGAGCGCCAGGCCACCAAGGAGGCCGGCGAGATCGCGGGCCTGAACGTCCTGCGCATCGTGAACGAGCCGACCGCGGCCGCCCTGGCCTACGGCCTGGACAAGGACGACCAGACGATCCTCGTCTTCGACCTCGGTGGCGGCACCTTCGACGTGTCCCTCCTGGAGATCGGCGACGGCGTCGTCGAGGTGAAGGCCACCAACGGCGACAACCACCTCGGTGGCGACGACTGGGACCAGCGCGTCGTCGACTACCTGGTCAAGCAGTTCAACAACGGCCACGGCGTGGACCTCTCCAAGGACAAGATGGCGCTCCAGCGCCTGCGCGAGGCCGCCGAGAAGGCGAAGATCGAGCTGTCCTCCTCCACGGAGACCACGATCAACCTGCCGTACATCACGGCGTCCGCCGAGGGCCCGCTGCACCTGGACGAGAAGCTCACCCGCGCCCAGTTCCAGCAGCTCACGTCCGACCTCCTGGAGCGCTGCAAGACGCCGTTCCACAACGTCATCAAGGACGCGGGCATCCAGCTCTCCGAGATCGACCACGTCGTTCTCGTCGGTGGCTCCACCCGCATGCCCGCCGTCGCCGAGCTCGTCAAGGAGCTGACCGGCGGCAAGGACGCCAACAAGGGCGTGAACCCGGACGAGGTCGTCGCCATCGGCGCCGCGCTCCAGGCCGGTGTCCTCAAGGGCGAGGTCAAGGACGTCCTGCTCCTCGACGTCACCCCGCTGTCCCTCGGCATCGAGACCAAGGGCGGCATCATGACCAAGCTGATCGAGCGCAACACCACGATCCCGACGAAGCGCTCCGAGATCTTCACGACGGCCGAGGACAACCAGCCGTCGGTGCAGATCCAGGTCTACCAGGGCGAGCGCGAGATCGCGGCGTACAACAAGAAGCTCGGCATGTTCGAGCTGACCGGTCTGCCCCCGGCGCCCCGCGGCGTCCCGCAGATCGAGGTCGCCTTCGACATCGACGCCAACGGCATCATGCACGTGACCGCGAAGGACCTCGGCACGGGCAAGGAGCAGAAGATGACCGTCACCGGCGGCTCCTCGCTGCCGAAGGACGAGGTCAACCGCATGCGCGAAGAGGCCGAGAAGTACGCCGAGGAGGACCAGTCGCGCCGCGAGGCCGCCGAGTCCCGCAACCAGGGCGAGCAGCTCGTCTACCAGACCGAGAAGTTCCTCAAGGACAACGAGGACAAGGTCCCCGGCGACGTCAAGACCGAGGTCGAGGAAGCCGTCGGCGAGCTGAAGGAGAAGCTCAAGGGCGAGGACACGGCCGAGATCCGCACCGCCGCCGAGAAGGTCGCCGCCGTCTCGCAGAAGCTGGGCCAGGCCATGTACGCCGACGCCCAGGCCGCGCAGGCCGCGGGCGGCGCCGAGGGTGCCGCTCCGGGCGCCGAGGCCCCGAACATGTCCAAGGAAGACGACGTCGTGGACGCCGAGATCGTCGACGACGAGAAGCCCGGTGACGCGAAGGGCGGCGCTGCCTGATGACGGAGGAGACCCCGGGCTTCGGCGAGAACGCCGAGCAGCCCGACGTCCCCTCCGGCGCCACCCCTGAAGAGAAGGCGCCGCAGGCCGACGGGCCCTCCACCGAGGAGGGCCCGGCGGCCCCGGCCGGGGACGCAAGCCAGATCGTGGGCCTGACCGCCCAGCTGGACCAGGTCCGCACCGCGCTCACCGAGCGCACCGCGGATCTCCAGCGGCTGCAGGCCGAGTATCAGAACTACCGCCGCCGGGTGGAGCGGGACAAGGTGACGGTCAAGGAGATCGCCGCGGCGAACCTCCTGACGGAACTGCTCCCGACGCTCGACGACGTCGGCCGCGCGAGGGAACACGGCGAACTGGTCGGCGGCTTCAAGTCCGTCGCCGAGGCGCTGGAGACCGTCGTCGCCAAGATGGGTCTGCAGCAGTTCGGCAAGGAGGGCGAGCCCTTCGACCCGACGATCCACGAAGCGCTGATGCACAGCTACGCACCGGACGTCACCGAGACGACGTGCGTCGCGATTCTCCAGCCGGGGTATCGCATCGGCGAGCGGATCGTGCGCCCCGCGCGCGTGGCGGTGGCCGAGCCTCAGCCCGGCGCGCAGACGGTCAAGGCGGAGTCCGGCGCCGAGGGCGACGACAGCGCGCCCGCGGACGCGGAGAGCAAGGCCGACGGCGCCGCGGACACCGCGGACGCCAAGGGCAAGGAGAGCGGTGGCCCGGACGAGGGCTGACGCCGACACGGACGGCGGCTTCGGCGCCGAGGGCGACCTCGGCGCCGGGGCCCGCCGGATGACAGGGAAGGAGGGACGTCGGGGATGAGCACCAAGGACTTCATCGAGAAGGACTACTACAAGGTCCTCGGCGTCCCCAAGGACGCCACCGAAGCCGAGATCAAGAAGGCGTACCGGAAGCTGGCTCGCGAGAACCACCCGGACGCCAACAAGGGCAACGCCAAGGCCGAGGAGCGCTTCAAGGAGATCTCCGAGGCGAACGACGTCCTCGGCGACCCCAAGAAGCGCAAGGAGTACGACGAGGCCCGCGCGCTCTTCGGCAACGGCGGAGGATTCAGGCCGGGCCCGGGCGGCCCCGGCGGCGGCGGATCGTTCAACTTCGACCTGGGCGACCTCTTCGGAGGCGGCGCCCCGGGCGGAGGCGGACAGACGGGCGCCGGCGGATTCGGGGGCGGCCTCGGTGACGTCTTCGGGGGCTTGTTCAACCGCGGCGGCGCGACCGCGGGCACGCGTACGCAGCCGCGCCGCGGCCAGGACATCGAGTCCGAGGTCACGCTGAGCTTCACGGAGGCCGTGGACGGCGCGACAGTTCCGCTGCGCATGTCGTCCCAGGCCCCGTGCAAGGCCTGCTCGGGCACGGGCGACAAGAACGGCACCCCGCGCGTCTGCCCGACGTGCGTGGGCACCGGACAGGTCTCGCGCGGCGGCGGTGGCGGCTTCTCGCTGACCGACCCGTGCGTGGACTGCAAGGGCCGCGGCCTGATCGCGCAGGACCCCTGCGAGGTCTGCCACGGCAGCGGCCGCGCCAAGTCCTCGCGGACCATGCAGGTCCGCGTCCCGCCGGGCGTCAGCGACGGCCAGCGCATCCGCCTGCGCGGCAAGGGCGCCCCGGGCGAGCGCGGCGGCCCCGCCGGCGACCTGTACGTGGTCGTCCATGTGGACGCCCACCCGGTGTTCGGCCGCAAGGGCGACAACCTGACGGTGACCGTGCCGGTGACGTACGCGGAAGCGGCGCTCGGCGGCGAGGTCAAGGTGCCCACCCTGGGCGGCCCGCCCGTCACCCTGAAGCTGCCCCCCGGCACGCCCAACGGCCGCACCATGCGCGCCCGCGGCAAGGGCGCGGTCCGCAAGGACGGCACCCGGGGCGATCTGCTCGTGACCGTGGAGGTGGCCGTGCCGACCACCCTCACCCCCGCCGCGCAGGAGGCCCTTGAGGCCTACCGCAAGGCGACTGCGGACACCGATCCGCGGGCAGAACTGTTCAAGGCCGCGAAGGGAGCGTGACCTCATGGAGCGGGACGGCCGCCGACGCAACCCGTATCAACTGACGGACGAGACCCCGGTGTACGTCATCTCGGTGGCGGCCCAGCTCTCCGGCCTGCATCCGCAGACCTTGCGGCAGTACGACCGCCTGGGCCTGGTCTCGCCCGACCGCACCGCGGGCCGGGGCCGCAGGTACTCCGCCCGCGACATCGAACTGCTGCGCACCGTCCAGCAGTTGTCGCAGGAGGAAGGCATCAACCTGGCGGGCATCAAGCGCATCATCGAGCTGGAGAACCAGGTCACGGCGCTCCAGTCCCGGGTGGCCGAGCTGTCGGCGGCCGTCGAGGGCGCCGCGGCGGCGATGCAGCAGCGCGAAGCCGCGGTGCACGCCTCGTACCGCCGCGACCTCGTGCCGTACCAGGACGTGCAGCAGACCAGCGCGCTCGTGGTGTGGCGGCCGAAGAGGTCGCCGGAGGCCTGACCGCGCGCTCCGGCGCACGCACCGCGCTCTGTCCGGGCCGGGAGCTCCCTCGGGGAACTCCCGGCCCGCTCGCTTGCCTCCTTATAGTGGGCGGGGCGAGGAACGACGACCGAGGGCCGGGCGCGGAGCGCCCCTGACCAGCCCGTCTCGCCCGACCGCGCAATCGAATCGAGCGCTGTGCTCGGCACAGGGGGAGCTGGAAGACCATGGCCATGGTGGGGCTGTTCTGGATCGCCGAAGGCGATGTGTACGTGGGATCGAAACCGGCCGGGCTCGCCCCCGGGGTGCGCCTGACACCCGAGGGCATCGCCGGTATCGGCCATGGACAGTCCGGCCTGTGGCTGTGGGACGACGTCCAGGCGCTCACCGTCGAGGACGTGCCCGTGCGGTCCCTGAAGCGGCAGGTCGGCGCCGTCGTCGACATGGCGCTCACGGTCGGCATGGGCGGCGGTGACGACGCGCCGACGATGACGGTGTGCGTCGGCACGGCCGACGAGGAGATCGAGCTGACGGCGTACGTCGCCGCCGCCGTGGGCTACTCCCAGAAGGAGTACGACCTCTCGCGCGCCCTGCTCGCCCGCCTCACCGAGGGCGCCGCCACGCTGATGACCACGCTGGCCGCGATGGCCGCGTGGGGCCGCGCGCACGAGGGCGGTTCGCCCCGCAGGGGTGAGCGGGAGCGACTGCTGCAGGAGTGGGCCGACGACCACGCGGCGCACGCCTGAGCAGCCCACCCCGGGCCGCCCGCGGGACGGGGCGCTCACTCCCCCCGAAGCGCGAGCGCCCCGGTTCGGCCACGGGACGCGGCCGAACCGGGGCAACCCCTTAGGGAAGCGCGACTCTGCGGGGGGAGACCACGACAGAGCCACTCGGCCGCCGGGAGCGGTCGGTTCCAGTACCTGAGACGGGCTCTGGCCGCTCCCTGCCGCCATCACCACGATGCAACGGCTCGCCCACGCTCCGCTACCGTCAACTTGCTGCGGTGCAAGGGGCGGAGGTGGGGGCAAGTAGCGGCAAATCCGGACGATCGTGATTCACGCGGGGTGCCCGGGGCGCAGGATTCCTGAGCGACTGATGAGGAATCCGAGTTGCGTGCGGTTCCTGCTCCCCAAGGTGCCGGTGAGCTTCGCGATATGGACGCGTACGGTCCGCACGTTCATGCCGAGCCGGTCGGCGATCTCGGCGTCCGTCAGGCCCTCGACGAGGAGTTCGGCGATGGTCCGCTGTCGCGCGGTGACGCCGTCCTTGGCGGGCTGCGGCGCCGCCGGGTGCGGGAACATCGGCGTGGCGAGGCGCCACAGCCGCTCGAAGAGCGCCACCAGATAGCCGACGACGGCGGGCGCGCGGATCTCCAGGGCCCCGGTGGCGTCCCGGTCCGCCGGTACGAACGCGACCGCCCGGTCGAACACGACCAGCTGGTCGGTGACCTCGCTCAGCGTCCGCACCTCCACGTCGCCGTCGAGGCGCTCGAAGTGCGCGATCACGGGGAAGGCGTGCCGGGTCGTGTGCTGGTAGAGCGTGCGCATCCGACAGCCCCGGGACAGCAGCGCCTGCTCGCGCGGCGGCGCGGCACCGAGGTCCGCGATCGGCCTGAACCCGCCCGGCTGGATCGTCAGGACCTCCTCCGCACACCGGGACACGGCCGCGTCGATGGCGTGGGTGATGCGGGGGAGGGAGGTGTGGAGGGTGAGGGCGGGGCTGGTGGGGCGCGCGGGGCTGACGGGGCGCGCGGGGTGGGGCGGGGTGTCGGTGGGGCCTTCTGGCCCGGGTGTGGTGTCGGTGGGCCCGCCCGGCCGGGCGGGGGCGCCGGTTGGGCTCTCCGGCTGAACGGGGATGTCGGTCGGGATGTCCGGCGCCGCGGGTACGCGGGTGAGCAGGGGCTCCAGGGCCGCCATCAGCTCCGCCTCGCGCTGCCGCTCCTGCCCGACCTGCTCCTCGATGCCCCGCAGGAGGCCGAGCAGCGCGCTCGTGGGCTCGCTCGGCAACAGCCACTGCATGTCGTCGATGTCGGGGTGAAGGAGTCCGAAGTCGACGAGGCACGGGGTCGGTTCGGCCTCGCGGGTGTGGACGCGGCCCGCGCGCAGGGCCCGGGCGTAGAGGGCGGCGCCGGGCGGGCAGAGGGTGTCGGGGTCGTGGGGGGTGTGAGGGGCGTTCGGGTCGGGTGAGGGGGGTGGGTCGGGCGGGGCGGTCGTGGGTGCTGGGTCCTCCGTGGATCCGGGTCTCTGCTCGCTGGACATGGTCGTACTCCCTCCCCGATCAGGCTGCCCGCGCTCGGCGGTGCGGTGCGTGCCGGGGGCAGCACCTCCATGAGGCCATGGGCGCGCGGGATCGCGGAGACGGCGTGCCGGGGCGGGCCCGTGCGCGGGGGTGGGCGCGGGCGCGCGGTGTGCCTACCGGTGGTGCTCGACCAGGCCCGAGCGGCCGATGAGATAGCCGAGTTGGGTGCGGCTGCGGCTGCCGAGGAGGGCGGCGAGCCGGGCCACGTGCAGCCGGACGGTGCGGACGTTCATGTCCAGGTGCCGGGCGATCTCCGCGTCCGTGCGGCCCTCGGTGAGGAGGTGCGCGATGGCGCGCTGGACGTCGCTGATCTCCTGCTCGGGCGGGGCCGGGGCGTCCTCGCGGTACAGGGGTGTGGCCAGGCGCCACAGGATGTCGAAGGCCGTCGCGAGATAACTGACGAGGGCGCTGGAGCGCAGCTCGAAGGCGACCGAGCCGTCCTCGACGGCCGGGATGAACGCGACGTCCCGGTCGAAGACGAGGAGGCAGGGCGGGAGTTCGTCGAGCGTACGGACCTCACGTCCGACAGCCCTCGCGGGCGCGGGGGCCCAGGGGGCGGGAGTCGTACGGGCGCGGCTCGCGGGCCCGGACCCGCCGGGACCGCGCTGTCCTGGTCCGGTCGGGGCGGATCCGGGCTGTCCGGGGCCGGGCGGGGAGGAGCCCGGCAGGGAGGGTCCTGGCGCGGCGGGCCCCACGACGGAGGGCCCGTGCGGGGACGGCTCGGGCCGCCGCAGCCCCGGCAGCACGTCGTCGGCCGTACGCGGCCGCGAGAGCATCCGCATGTGCCCGCCGCGCGCGGCGAACTCCTCCAGGCGCCAGGGCTCGTTGTGCGGAAGCAGCCTCGGCCGGGAGTCGCCGGGCTGGATGCCGAGGATCTCCTGCGAGGCCTCGGCCATCGCCTGCCGGACGGCGAGGCGGATGCGCGGGATGCCCTTGAGCACGGTGACCGGCGAGGCCGAGAGGTCGGACGTCCGGTCGGCGCCGAGCCGCAGGAACGGCTCGAAGGAGGCGGCGAGCCGGGTCGCGCGGCCGCGCTGGCGGGCGACGCGCCCCTCGATGTCGTCGAGGAGGCGCGGAAGGGCGACCGCGGCCGCGGTGGGCCGCAGCCAGGTGGCGTCGTCGGGGTCCGGGTGGAGGAGCCCGGTGTCGATGAGGCAGGGGGTGGCGGCGGCGGCTTTGGCGGGAACTCGGCGTTCCTGAAGGGCTCGCAGGTACAGCGCGCGGCCGGCCTCGCACACGTCCACGGGCTCGTGCGGCACGTGGTGGCGGGCGGCGGGCTCCCCGCCCGGGGCGGGTCCGGTCAGGCGGAACCCGGCCGTGCCCTGCGGGCCCCCGCGGGCGGTGGGGGCTGCCTGCGTCGCTACGTCCTGCACATGCTCCCCCTGCTCGGATTGCAGTGATCGCGCGAATGACGGCGGCCGAGGTCGGCTGTCACCGACGAGCCGTCACCCTCGGGCGGGCACCCGCGAGTTGTGAGCCTGGGCCGTCATCCTCCGTGAGCTGTCATCCTTCGTGACTCGCCATCCTTGTCAACGGGAGAACCGATATCAATGGCGGGTTTATCCCCTGCGATGCGAATCCAATTATTCAAGATTCAACGATACTCGGTGGCGCCACTGTGGCCATCCCCACAGCCGGGGAACCCCCGACTCCCGACGAAAATACGTCCATGGACCTTCCTGTGGACCTCACCGCCCTGAGCGGCGACGGCCTTTACCTCTGGGCGCCGCGCGGCGCCGCGGGCTCCTGGGGCCTCGCCAACTGCCTGCTCATCACCTCGGGCGACGACACCGCGCTCATCGACACCCCCTACGACGAGCGCATGACCCGCGCGCTCATCGCCGCCGCCGACCGCACCCTGCCCGCAGGCACCCCGGTCCGCACGATCGTCAACACCCACGCGAACGGCGACCACTGCTTCGGCAACGCCTTCTTCCCCGGCGCCGAGATCATCAGCTCCCAGGCGAGCCTGGAGCGCCACTGCCGCGAGATCTCCCCGCAGCAGATGCAGTACCTGGTGCACGCGAGCGATCCGGCCAACCCGCTCGGCTGGTACGCGCGCGAACGCTTCGGGGCGTACGACTACACCGGCATCACCGTGGTCCCGCCCACCGTCACCTTCAACGGCTCGTACGACTTCCAGGTCGGGGACATCGAGGTGCGCCTGCTCGAAGTGGGGCCCGCGCACACGGCCGGGGACCTGGTGGCGCATCTGCCGGGGCAGGGCGTCGTGATGGCGGGCGACGTCATCTTCGAGGGCGACCACCCCGTGCACTGGGAGGGGCCGCTCGCCGAGGTCGTCCGGGCCGCCGAGGCGGTGCTCGCGCTCGACGCCGAGCACATCGTGCCCGGCCACGGCAGGGTCATCGGGCCCGACGGGGTGCGCGCGTACATCGGCTATCTGCGCGACCTGGAAGGGGAGATCAGGGAGCGGCACGGGCGGGGGCTCGGCGCGTACGAGGCCGCGGCGGACATCCTCGCCGGCGGATTCCACCCGCACCTGGGTGCGCCGGAGCGGGTCGTCATGCTGACGTTCATCGAGTACCACCACCTCGGCGAGGCCACGGCGCCCATCGAGATGGTGGACCTGGCCACGCAGGCGGCACGCTGGGCGTACACGCACCACCACGCCACGGTGGCGGCCGGCTGACCTCCGCGTCCGAACCGCTCCCCCGTCCGTCCGCGCCCCGCCGCGACCACCCGGCCGCTACGCGGAAGAGCCCGCTGAATACGATCTGTTGGTCGGCGACTCGTTTGGGCTTATGGTGCAGGAACCGTGCCCGTGGCAGGCCATGTTCATGGCTACGGGGAGCGGGGAAGCGGGAAAGGGGGGCGCGGTGGACGAGGAAGCGCTGCGTCGCATACTCAAAGAACTGCGTTCCAGAATCACCCCCGCGGAAGTGGGTCTGACGCCGAAGCCGACGGGGCGTCCCGGGCCCCGCGTGCACGGTCTCGCACAACCCGACATGGACATCCTCATGAACCGCTCGGTGGGTACGTACCACCGATTCGAAAGCGGAAAGATGTCTCCGCGCGACGACTATCTGCGCGAGGTCGGGCGGATCCTGCGCATGAGCGAGGACGAGTTCACCCAGGTCTATCTGCTCAGCCTCGGCCAGCGGCCGCCGCATCCCCTGGACCCCACGGACGGCGTCCTGATGCCCGCCGCCGCGGCGTGGCAGCGGGCCGTCTCCGGGCAGCGCGAGATCTCGTACGTGAACAACGTCCAATGGGATCTGGTCGCGTACAACCAGCCGTTCGCCGACATCTTCGACGGCGGCATACCGCCGGAGAACACCATGCGGTGGATGGCGCTCGCCGACGAGGCCCGCGATCACATTCTCACGGACTGGGAGACGCGCTGGGCGCCCGGAATTCTCAACCAGATCCGGCTCGCCCACATTCAGCATCCGGAGAACCGCTCGCTCGCGCGGCTGAACGCGGACGTGAAACGCGACAAGTACGCGGGGCCCATTTACGAGCGCAGCACCGAGGTGTACATCCACCCCGACGGTGACGTCCGGCCCCTCTACCACCCGCGAAAAGGCCCCGGACAGATCACGATGGTCGTCTCGGAACCGGCGAGTTCACCGGGCGCGCGGCATGTGGTGCTGCTCTTCGACCTGCTCGACGAGAAGCCGACATCGGCATGAGGCTGGAGAAGGCCGCACCGGCGGTGCCGACGCTGACGGTAGGCCAGGTGGCCCCGATGGCGCCGGTCACCCCCGCGCCCCCGGTCGGTCCGGTCCTGGAGCGCGCCTCGCTCGCCACGCTCCTGCACGCCATGGCCGCCGACCTCAACGGCCGCGGCTATCCCGTGACCTGGGTCGTGGACCGCCAGATGCTGGCCGGCGACTTCCCCCTCCAGGTCGTCGCCAAGGTCTCCGTGGTCCGCGTCCTCAACATCGCCCTGGACGACCGCGGGCCTGTCTGGCAGGTCAGCATGGGGCGCCCCTCGTCGGTGCGGTGGGAGCAGTCCGCTGTGCTTGATCTTGGCGCGGAGGCCTTGGACGCGGAGTGTGTGGTGCGCTCGGCGCTGCGGGCGTTGGGGCTGCCCTTGCAGCGGGCGGTGTACCACTAGGGCCTGTCCGTGAGGATTCCTGACTTCCCGATGAGGTAGCCGAGTTGGGCCCTGCTGGTGCTCTTCAGGACCGCCGAGAGTTTGGCGATGTGGACGCGGGCCGTGCGGACGTTCATGCCGAGGCGGGCGGCGATGTCGGCGTCGGTGAGGCCTTCGGTGAGGAGGGCGGCTATCGCCTGTTGGCGGGGGGTGATGCCGTTTGTGGTGGGGAGTGGTTCCGGGTTGGGGAACATGGGGGTGGCCAGGTGCCAGAGGAGTTCGAAGGTGGCGACCAGGTAGTTGATGATGGCTGGCTGCCGGAGTTCGAGTGCGACGTCGTCGCGGCTCTTGCTGGCGGGGACGAACGCGTATGTACGGTCGAACATGATGAGGCGTTTCGGGATTTCGTCCAATGTGCGTACTTCGACGTTGCCATCCAGCTGTTCATAGTGGTTCAGAGCGGGCTGCGAATGCCGCGTTGTGTGCTGATACAGCGTGCGCATGTGTCCGCCTCGGTCGAGCACACCCTGCTCTATGGGGATGCCTGCGGGGAGCTTTTCGGCGGGCCGTTTGCCGCCGGGCTGGATGACGAGGATCTCCTGGGAGGACCTGTCTGCTGCCCGGGCTATGGCCGGCATTATTTGATGGATCCCGTCCAGGAGCGTAACGGGCGACGAGGGTGACGCGGGACCCTTCGCGTCGGGCAGTGGCATGAGTGACTCGAAGGCGATGGCTGTTCGCGCGCCGAGCCACCGTTGTCGGGCAATGTGTTCTTCCACGCGGTGGAGCAGTTGAGGCAGGGCTACGGATGGCGCCACGGGCCGGAGCCACAGCGGGTCATCGGCATCCGGGTGCAGGAGGCCGAGGTCGGCGAGGCAAGTGATCCCGTCGGCCTCGTGAATTCGGAGCCTTCTCTCCTGGAGGGCGCGCAGGTATGTGTCTCTGCCGACGTCGCACAACGGCTCTTCCGCGTGCGGACTGTGCTCCACCATCACGTCGCTGCCTCTCCCCGTACTTGCCCGAAGTCCCCCGCCTCAGGTGCCCGACAGCTAGTGATTCTGGTCGAGGATCCCTGACTGACCAATGAGATATCCGAGCTGGGCGCGGCTGTTGCTGCCGAGGATCGCGGCGAGTTTCGCGATGTGTTCGCGGGCGGTGCGCACGTTCATGCCGAGCCGCGCGGCTATCTCCGTGTCGGTGAGGCCTTCCACGAGGAGTTCGGCGATGGCGTGCTGACGGGTGGTGATGCCGTTCTCGGCGGGGAGCTGGGCCGCGTGCGGGAACATCGGCGTGGCCAGTCGCCACAGTCGTTCGAAGGTGGTGATGAGGTAGTCGACGATGGCCGGTTGGCGTACTTCGAGGGCGACCGTGCGGTCCTTGCTCGCGGGGATGAAAGCCACTGAGTGGTCCAGGACCACCATGCGTTCGGTTACCTCATTGAGCGTGCGTACCTCTACGTCGCCGTCCAGTTGCTCGTAATGGGCGAGCGCGGGGAGGGAGTGACGGGTGGTGTGCTGGTAGAGGGTGCGCATGCGGCAGCCGCGGGCGAGCAGTTCCTGTTCGCGGGGGAGAGCGTCGGCCAGGACCTCGGGGGAGCGGACGCCGCCGGGCTGAACGGTGAGGACCTCCTCGGAGGCGTCGGCCATGGCCCGGTCGATCGCCGCGTTGATGCGCTCGAAGCCGTCGAGGACGGTGATCTCGGGGGGCTCCCCGCCGGCCGCCTGCCGCGCGTCCAGGGCCATCAGCGGCTCGAACATCGCCGTCAGGCGTTCCTCCCGCTCCCGGTGGCGGGCGATGTGGTCCTCGATGCCGCGCAGGAGTTGGGGCAGGGCCACGGCGGGCGCGGTGGGGCGCAGCCACGTCATGTCCTCGACGTCGGGGTGGAGGAGGCCGAAGTCGATGAGGCAGGGGGCGGTGTCGGCCTCCCGGTGGCGGACGCGGCCCTCGCGCAGGGCGCGGGCGTAGAGGGCCGAACCCGCGTCGCACAACTCGTCGGGGCCGTGAGGGTGCGGGCGCGGTTCGGTGGTCATCTCGGTTTGTCCTGCTCGAGGATGCCGGACTGGGCGATGAGGTAGCCGAGCTGGGCGCGGCTTCCGCTGCCCAGGGCGGCGGCGATTTTGGCGATGTGGGCGCGGCAGGTGCGCACGTTCATGCCGAGGCGGCGGGCGATGGCTTCGTCTACGTGGCCTTCGATGAGGAGGCGGGCGATGGTGCGCTGGACTCCCGTGATGCCGTCGGCGGCGGAAGGGTAGTGAGGTTCCTCGGAGAGGGGGGTTGCTTTCTGCCAGAACTGGTCGAATACGGAGACCAGGTACTCGACGAGGCCCGGATGGCGCAGTTCCAGGGCGACCTGACGGTCGCGGCGGGCAGGAATGAGGGCCATGGATCGGTCAAAGATGATCATGCGGTCGATGCTCTCTTCGAGCGTCCGCACCTCGACCTGGTTGGATTCGAGCTGCTCAAGGTAGGCAAAGACTCCTGGACCGTGACGCACTGTGTGCTGATAGAGCGTACGCATGCGCACGCCGCGGTGAAGGGGTTCCTTCACGCGGGCGAGAGACTTGGCCAGATCGTCGTAGTGCCGGATGCCGCCCGGCTGGATGGTGAGTATCTCCTCTGTGCAGGCGTTCGTTGCCGCGTCCAGAGTCGCGTTGATGCTTGGCAGGCCTTCGAGAACAACGATCGCGTTGAGCGCTTCGGCGGGCTGTGCGCTGATGGCCATGAACGGCTCAAAAGCGTCGGCTAGTTCGATGGAGAACCGTCGCCGGTCACTAATTTCGCGCTCAATAGGATGGAGGCGCTGCGCCAGTACCGCTGACGGTGGAACCGGACGGAGCCAGTTCGCATCGTCCGGGTCGGGGTGCAGAAGGGCGAACTCCAGCAGGCATGGCGCGGTCTCAACCTCCGCCCGAGCGATACGGCCGGCACTCAGTGCGCTGCCGTAGAGGCGCGCTCCCTCATCGCAGAGCTCGGTGATGAGGTGAGGATGTGTCTGTTTCGTGCCTGTTGTGAGCAAATCTCCACCCCCCAGGGTCCTGAACGTACAGGAACATGATGCATCGCTCCTGTGGCTTCAACGTGCTCGATTAAGACATCGTCTCTTTGGAGCCGGGGGAGAGGACCTATCAAGTGAGGACGAAGCCGATCATGTTCCCAAGAATGCTTCGCTCGGTGCTTGCCATCGCCTTCGCCGCCGCAGCCTTCATCGCGGTAGCTCCCGGAGACGTGGCGTGGAGTAGCCCCAGGCCTGCGGTATCGAGCGACGAATCATCGGCGGCGACGACCGGTGATGTCTCGTGGAGCGTTACGCCGTCCGCTGCTACGGGGGTGGTCCGGTCATGGCCACTCCCCCTGACGACCGCACCTTCCGTCGCGAAATGGCCACCGCCTACCGCTCCGGCTGGCACTTCATCGACCTCGTCACCGCGATCCCCCACCCCGGCGACTCGTTGATGGTCACCCTGGTCGGAGAACCCGTCGTCATCGTCCGCGACGACGACGAGGACATCCGTGCCTACCGCTGCCTGCGCCGCCCCCGCGGCGCGCCGCAGCCGGTCCGCTGTGCCGTGCGGTACGGCATGGTCTTCGTGAACCTCGACCAGCGCGACCACCAAGTGATCGACAAGCGCAAGCGGGAGGCCGACCGGCAAGCCGTCGAGCGGCAGACCGCCTCCGCAGACTCCCTCGCAGCCACCCCCCGCAGCGCCTGACGCGATTCCCCCGTCGTTGTAAATCGCGCAGGTGCTTCCCCCAGCAGCGGCGCCACCGTGGACCTGAACACGGTGGCGCCGCTGTGGTGTGCGCGGATACTCGCGCCCGGCCGCCCCGGCCAAGCGGCCCCGGCCGAGCCGCCCCGGCCAAGCCCACCCCGCCCCGGCCAAGCGCCGCGCCCCTCAGCCCACCTTCCCCAGCGCCCGCGTAACCCGGATCTCGATCACCACCCGGTCCGGGTTCGGCGACGGCACCCGTCCGTACCGCTCCTCGTACCGCCGCATCCCCTCCGCCACCCGCCCCGGCTCCGCCGACACCTCGGCGAGGCCCTCCAGGGTCGCCCAGCGCCGCCGTTCGACCTGGCAGACCGCGACCCGCGCGCCGGGACCGTCCACTCCGGTCCCCGCGAGGACGTGGGCCACCTTCCTGCTGGACTTGTTCGCGAGGACGCGGGCGATGCCCGCCTCCGGGTCGAAGGTGACGCCGACCGGGACGACGTGCGGGGTGCCGTCCGGGCGCAGGGTCGTCAGGGTGCAGAGATGGCGCTCGCGCCAGAAGCTGAGGTAGGCGGCGGGCGGGTCGCCCAGGTCGATGCTCATGGGCAGGAAACCTAGCCCGCGCATCCGTTCCCACCCACCCTTGAGCGGAATAGACTCAACTTTATGTACGCTGTCTAAGTCAGCATGGGGCCGTGAGCCCCGACCGACCGCGACCCAGGAGGAGAACCCGCACGTGGACGCCGAGCTGACCAACCGGAGCCGGGACGCGATCAACGCGGCCACCAGCCGGGCCGTGTCCGGTGGCAACCCCGACCTGACCCCCGCGCATCTGCTGCTCGCGTTGCTGGAGGGGCAGGACAACGAGAACATCACCGACCTGCTCGCCGCGGTCGACGCCGACCAGGCGGCCGTGCGCGCCGGGGCCGAGCGCGTCCTCGCGGGGCTGCCCAGCGTCACCGGGTCGACGGTCTCCCCGCCGGGGCCCGACCGCGAGCTGCTCGCCGTCGTCGCCGACGCGGCGCAGCGCGCCAAGGAGCTGGGCGACGATTACCTCTCCACCGAACATCTGCTCATCGGCCTCGCCGCAAAGGGCGGCGCCGCCGGTGAGGTCCTGAACCAGAACGGCGCGAGCGCGAAGAAGCTGCTCGACGCCTTCGAGACGAGCCGTGGAGGGCGTCGCGTGACCACCCCTGACCCCGAGGGGCAGTACAAGGCCCTGGAGAAGTTCGGCACGGACTTCACCGCCGCCGCCCGCGAGGGCAAGCTCGACCCGGTCATCGGGCGGGACCAGGAGATCCGGCGGGTCGTCCAGGTCCTGTCGCGGCGTACCAAGAACAATCCCGTGCTCATCGGCGAGCCCGGCGTCGGCAAGACCGCCGTCGTGGAGGGGCTCGCGCAGCGCATCGTGAAGGGCGACGTGCCGGAGTCGCTGAAGAACAAGCGGCTCGTGTCGCTCGATCTGGGGGCCATGGTCGCCGGGGCCAAGTACCGGGGCGAGTTCGAGGAGCGCCTGAAGACCGTGCTCTCCGAGATCAAGGAGAGCGACGGGCAGATCATCACGTTCATCGATGAGCTGCACACCGTGGTGGGTGCGGGCGCCGGCGGGGACTCCGCCATGGACGCGGGCAACATGCTCAAGCCCATGCTCGCCCGCGGTGAGCTGCGGATGGTCGGCGCCACCACCCTCGACGAGTACCGCGAGCGGATCGAGAAGGACCCCGCCCTGGAGCGCCGCTTCCAGCAGGTCTTGGTCGCCGAGCCGTCCGTCGAGGATTCGATCGCCATCCTGCGTGGGCTCAAGGGGCGGTACGAGGCCCACCACAAGGTGCAGATCGCCGACAGCGCGCTCGTCGCCGCCGCCACCCTCTCCGACCGGTACATCACCTCGCGGTTCCTCCCCGACAAGGCCATCGACCTCGTCGACGAGGCCGCGTCGCGGCTGCGGATGGAGATCGACTCCTCGCCCGTCGAGATCGACGAGCTGCAGCGCGCCGTCGACCGGCTGCGGATGGAGGAGCTGGCGCTCAGCAAGGAGACGGATCCGGCGAGTAAGCAGCGCCTTGAGAAGCTGCGGCGCGACCTCGCCGACAAGGAGGAGGAGCTGCGCGGGCTCACCGCGCGCTGGGAGAAGGAGAAGCAGTCCCTCAACCGCGTCGGCGAGCTGAAGGAGAAGCTCGACGAGCTGCGCGGGCAGGCCGAGCGCGCCCAGCGCGACGGCGACTTCGACACCGCGTCGAAGCTCCTGTACGGCGAGATCCCCGACCTGGAGCGGGACCTGGAGGCCGCGTCGGAGGCCGAGGAGGAGAAGGCCGCCGAGGCCGACACCATGGTCAAGGAGGAGGTCGGTCCCGACGACATCGCCGACGTCGTGGCCGCCTGGACCGGCATCCCCGCCGGCCGCCTCCTGGAGGGCGAGACGCAGAAGCTGCTGCGCATGGAGGGCGAGCTCGGCAAGCGCCTCATCGGCCAGACCGAGGCCGTCCAGGCCGTCTCCGACGCCGTGCGCCGCACCCGCGCCGGGATCGCCGACCCCGACCGCCCCACCGGCTCGTTCCTGTTCCTCGGCCCGACCGGCGTCGGCAAGACCGAGCTGGCCAAGGCCCTCGCCGACTTCCTCTTCGACGACGAGCGGGCCATGGTCCGCATCGACATGAGCGAGTACGGCGAGAAGCACAGCGTGGCGAGGCTCGTCGGCGCCCCGCCCGGCTACGTCGGGTACGAGGAGGGCGGCCAGCTCACCGAGGCCGTGCGCAGGCGCCCGTACTCGGTGGTGCTGCTCGACGAGGTCGAGAAGGCGCACCCGGAGGTCTTCGACGTGCTGCTCCAGGTCCTCGACGACGGGCGACTGACCGACGGGCAGGGGCGGACGGTGGACTTCCGCAACACCATCCTGATCCTCACCTCCAACCTCGGCAGTCAGTATCTGGTGGAGCCTCTGACCAGCGAGGAGGAGAAGAAGCAGCAGGTTCTGGAAGTGGTGCGGGCCTCGTTCAAGCCCGAGTTCCTGAACCGGCTCGACGACCTCGTGGTGTTCTCCGCGCTCGGCAAGGACGAGCTGGCGCACATCGCCGAGCTGCAGATCGCCCGGCTCGCCAAGCGCCTCGCCGACCGGCGGCTCACGCTCGACGTCACGCCCGCGGCGCTCGCCTGGCTCGCGGACGAGGGCAACGACCCGGCGTACGGCGCCCGGCCGCTGCGCCGCCTGATCCAGACCACCATCGGCGACCGGCTCGCCAAGGAGATCCTCGCGGGCGAGGTCAAGGACGGGGACACGGTCCGCGTGGACGTCTTCGGGGACGGGCTCATCGTGGGTCCCGCGGCGGCCGGGACGGCCCCGGAGGCGGCGGGGAAGTCGCTGTAAGGCGCCGTAACCGGTCACAAAGACGGGCGGGGGTTGCGAGCCCCCGCCCGGCATGGGAGAGGATGGCTCAATCCGTACGAAGGGAAATACACGGTGACCATCGACCCGTCCTCGATTCCGAATTTCGGGGGCCAGCCCGAACCGCAGCAGGGCGCAGGACCGGCGGGCCCCGTCGTCCCTGACCAGGACCTGGTCAAGCAGCTCCTGGACCAGATGGAACTCAAGTACGTCGTCGACGACGAGGGAGACCTCGCGGCGCCGTGGGAGGAGTTCCGTACGTACTTCATGTTCCGTGGCGAGGACGACCAGGCGGTCTTCTCGGTGCGGACGTTCTACGACCGGCCGCACGGCATCGAGGAGAAGCTCCAGCTCCTCGAGTCCATCGACGACTGGAACCGCCGCACGCTGTGGCCCAAGGTCTACAGCCACACCCACGACGACGGCACGGTCCGCCTCATCGGCGAGGCCCAGATGCTGATCGGCACGGGTGTCTCCCTGGAGCACTTCGTGTCGTCGACCGTCAGCTGGGTGCGCGCCGCGATCGAGTTCGACCGCTGGCTCGTCGAGCAGCTGGGCCTGGAGCAGGCCGTCGACTCCGCCGACGGCGAGGAGAAGCCCGGCGACGACGAGGCCTGAGGGCCCGCCGCACCGCGGTGACTACAAGGGCATGCGGGCGATCGTCACCAGATACGTCCCGTACGCCACCGAGAGCCCGGCCAAGGCGCCCACCACCAGGTAGGCGGCCCGCGGCCGGGCTCTCGCCGTCCGCAGGAGCGCGCACGCGAGCGGGATGAGCAGCGGGAAGGCGGGCAGCAGGAAGCGCGGCTTGGACTCGAAGAAGCCGGAGCCGCCGACCGTGATCAGGAGCAGCACGCCGGTGTAGACGAGCAGCGGCAGCGGCGCCCGCTCGGCCACCAGGAGCGCGTACAGGAGCACGGCCACCGCGACGATCACCAGGGTCATGGAGAAGACCAGCTTGTCGCCGTCGAGCAGCAGGTGCTTGACGAAGGCGAGCGAGCCCGCGCCGAAGTCGAAGCGCGAGCCCCAGCCGCGCTGCACCGCGAAGTAGCCGCCGAGCACATCGCCCTTCCGGGCCCCGACCCACAGGACGTACGCCCCCCAGCCGAGCGGGGCGAGCAGCGCGCCCGTCCACAGCCTGTGGGGAACTCCGCGTCCGCGCCGCCGGACGATCTCGCAGACCGCGGCGACCAGGACCGCGGCCGCCACCGCGAAGCCGTTCGGCCGGGCCAGGCCCGCGAGCGCCGCGAGCGTGCCCGCCCACAGCCAGCGCCCGGTGAGCAGCGCGTACAGGGACCAGGCGGCCAGCGCGGTGAGGACCGGCTCGGTGTACGCCATCGACAGGATGACGGAGTGGGGCATGAGACCCCACAGGAGCACGAGGACGGTCGCGGTGCGGCGGTCGTACAGGCGGGTCGCGATGACGTAGATGCCGAGTGCGGCGGCGCCTGCGGCGAGCCAGGAGACGAGCAGTCCGGCCGCCCCGTGGGACAGCGGTGTGACGGTGGTGACCGCGCGGATCAGGCCCGGGTACAGCGGGAAGAACGCCAGGTCGCTCTGGACGACGGGGGGCTCGAAGTACAGGGTGCGGCCGTAGCCGTGGGCGGCGATGCCGGTGTACCAGCGGGAGTCCCAGGAGCGGCCGAGCAGCCGGAAGGTGTCCTGGCCGGTGGCGTGCGCCACGGCCGTCACCGCGAGCAGCCCGGTGAGGCGGGCGGCGGCGAAGACGCCGAGGGCGCGCACCGCCGTCGGGCCCTTGGGCTCCAGGGCCAGACAGCGGGTGCGGGGCGGTTTGGTGAGCGGGGCCGGGACGGTGGGGCTCGGGTGGGTCACACCCGAACCCTCCGGGGTCGTGGCGGCGGGCGCGAGCCGGGTGGGTCCGTGTGGGTGGGTGCCGTCGCCCGGCCGCGCCCGCCGTCGTACTACAGCGCCTTGAGCCGCTCCACCGCGTCCGCGAGGACTTCCGCGCGCTTGCAGAACGCGAACCGCACGAAGGGCGCGCCCGCCTCGCGGTGGTCGTAGAAGACGGCGTTCGGGATGGCGACGACACCGGCGCGCTCGGGCAGGGCGCGGCAGAACGCGAAGCCGTCGCCGCCGTGCGAACGGTCCTCGCCGAGGGGGCGGATGTCGGTGGTGATGAAGTACGTGCCCTGCGGGCGGTAGACCTCGAAGCCCGCCGCCGTCAGGCCCGCCGAGAGCAGGTCCCGCTTGGCGCGCAGGTCCTCGCGGATGCCCGTGAAGTACGACTCGGGCAGCGCGAGGGCCTCCGCGACGGCGTACTGGAAGGGGCCCGAGGCCACGAACGTCAGATACTGCTTGGCCGAGCGCACCGCCGTGACCAGCTCCGGCGTGGACGTCACCCAGCCGACCTTCCAGCCGGTGAAGGAGAACGTCTTGCCCGCCGAGCCGATGGTGACGGTCCGCTCGCGCATGCCGGGGAAGGACGCGAGGGGGAGGTGCGCGGGCGTCGTCTCGTCGGTGAAGACCAGGTGTTCGTAGACCTCGTCGGTGACCACGAGCAGGTCCCGCTCGACGGCGAGCTCCGCGATCGCGGCCAGCTCCTCGCGGGTCAGGACGGTGCCCGTCGGGTTGTGCGGGGTGTTGAGGAGAAGGAGGCGGGTGCGCGGGGTGACGGCGTCGCGCAGCTCGTCCAGGTCGAGGACGAAGCGGCCGTCCCGGGGGCGCAGCGTGACGGGCACCCGGGTGCCGCCCGCGAGCGCGATCGAGGCGGCGTACGAGTCGTAGTACGGCTCCAGGGCGATGACCTCGTCGCCCGGCTCGACCAGGGCCAGCAGCGAGGCCGCGATGGCCTCGGTGGCGCCCGCCGTGACCAGGACCTCCCGGTCGGGGTCGTAGGACAGGCCGTAGACCCGCGCCTGGTGCTCCGCTACGGCCGCGCGCAGCTCGGGGACGCCCGGGCCCGGCGGGTACTGGTTGCCGCGCCCGTCGCGCAGCGCCCGCACCGCCGCCTCCCGGACCTCATCGGGGCCGTCCGTGTCGGGGAAGCCCTGACCCAGGTTGATCGCCCCCGTCCGCACGGCGAGGGCGGACATCTCGGCGAAGATCGTCGTGCCGAATTCGGCCAGGCGGCGGTTGAGCAGCGGGCGGCCGCTCGCCGAGGAGCCCGGGGCGCCGGTGGTGCCGGTGGTGCCGGGACCGGAAGGAGAGGACGTCATGGCCGCCATCCTGCGCCGAACCTCTGGAGTTCCTCAACTCTGCTTTGGCCGCGAATGGCCGGGGGCATCCCCTTGTCACGCAACGACGCGGGACAACGACCGCAGGGCGCCGGAGCCTTTGTGATCCCGGGGGAACACGAGGCGTCCGGTGCATCGGGGGAACGGAAAGGTGAGTGAGGGACATGATTCTTGTCGTCCTCTTCCTTGGGCTTGTGGTGCTGATGATCGCGGGGCTGACGATCGGTGCCGCCCGGGTGCGCGGCAGCCGCGGACGGCGTACGGCGTCCGGGGCCGGCAGCGGCAGCTGGTGGGCGTCCGGCAGTTCGAGCAGCGGCAACCACAGCGGGGCCACCTCCTGCGGCGGTGGCTCGTCCTGCGGTGGTGGCTCCTCGTCCTGCGGCGGCGGCTCTTCCTGCGGCGGCGGTGGCGGGGGTGGATGCGGCGGAGGCAGCTGACACGGGGCAGCTGGTCCACTGGGTGAAGCGTCCGGCGGGAGTCAACTCCCGGCGGGCGCTTCGTCGTTGTCGGGAGCGTGTGCCGACGGCCTTGACGGGCAGATGTCTTGCTGTCGCCCGGTGCGGGGGACGGAAGTTGACGGCTCGCACGGAGAAAGTGCTGCGCAGGGAGGTGTCGCGGGATGGCAGGGGCGAAATGGGGCTATTGGCGACCGTACCGGGATGCTTCTGGATCGTCTGAGTTTGCAGAAACGTGAACAGATGAACTGTTCGGCCCTCTAGGGGATGGAAACCCTACGAAGTTGGGTAAAAACGCTGTGGCAGTGTCGCAGTTCATGATTCCCTCTTAACCGTCACACCGCCCTCGGACGTTCTCAGTTCAATCAACGATCGGGACTTCTCCGTGGGCACGAGCCGGCATTCCGACCACCCGGTGTCCGACCGGGTGCGCCGGCCCCCCACCTCCATTGCGTGCTTAGCGGAGCCGACCCATGCTCACGACCCTGAAGACTGTCTATACCGACACGCGCGCCGGGGACCTGGCCTGGGCCCTCGGTCGCGAGCCGTTGCCCGCCCTGGCCACGCTCGACCTCGAACTGTCCGGCGCCACCGTGCAGTTGAGGCTCCTCGGGGCGTCCCACCAAGTGCTCCTGGAGGAGGAGCGCGGCGGCAGCTGCTCCGAGACGGTGGCCTGCATCCCCGGCAGCAGCACCCCGCTGCCGCTCGGCGTGTCCAAGCGGGTGGGCGAGTGGGAGTACGAGTTCGCGGCCTGCGTCGAAACCCTGTCACGGGGTCAGTTCGCGGGCCGCGCCCAGGAGTTGCTGGCCCTGGTCACCGAGCACCCGCACGGCCTCGCCGGAGTCTTCCCCGGCATCCCGCACGCCTTCACCGCGATGCTCGCCCAGCGTCACGAAGGATCGGTCATGTGGCGCACCTGGCACGCCTATCCGCAGGACGGACAGCTGGTGGCGACCAGGACCCGCGTCGGCGTGCGGATGCCCGCACCGCTGTGACGTGCCGCAACTCCCCGGCGGGCGCCCGGTGACGGGCGGGACGGCCGGGGTGAGGGCGGACCCGTGTGCGCGGGCGCGGCACCGGTGTCACCCGCACACGCCCTGCGGCCCTTTACGCGTCCTACACGTCTACCCGGGCACCTCCACCCTTGTGGGGGACTTGGTGTAAGCGTTCGGTGACGTAGCGTTCGCAGCGTGATCGAGCCGCCCGAGCGTCTGCCCGTCACGCCCCGGACAGGCCGGTTCCTCGTCCTCGCGGGCGTGTTCATCTGTGCCGCCTGCGGACTCGTGTACGAACTCGAACTCGTCGCCCTCGCCTCGTACTTGATCGGCGACTCCGTCACCCAGGCCTCCGTCGTCCTGTCCGTGATGGTGTTCGCGATGGGCATCGGCTCGCTGCTCGCCAAGCGGCTGCGCTGCCGGGCCGCCGCCGGATTCGGACTCATCGAGGCCGCGCTCGCCCTCGTCGGCGGCTGCAGCGCCATGACGCTGTACGCGGCCTTCGCCTGGGCCGGGGACCGCGGCGAGGTGTGGGCCGGCGGCTCGCGCTACCTCTTCGTGGCGTTCTCGCTCGCCATCGGCGTCCTCATCGGCGCGGAAGTGCCCCTCCTGATGGTCCTCATCCAGCGCGTGCGGCGGCAGGACGCGGGCGGCGCGGTCGCCGACCTGTTCGCCGCGGACTACGTCGGCGCGCTCGTCGGCGGACTCGCCTTCCCCTTCCTGCTCCTGCCCTGGTTCGGACAGCTCACCGGGGCGCTGCTCACCGGCGCCGTCAACGTCCTCGCGGGCGGGGCCCTCGTCTTCGGCCTGTTCGGCCGCGACCTCAGCGGGCGCGGGCGCTGGATACTCCTCGCCACCAACGTCACCGTCCTCGCCGTGCTCGCCTCCGCCGCCGTCCTCGTCGACGACTTCGAGCGCGCCGCCCGCCGCGCCGTCTACGGCTCCGACATCCGCGTCGCCGTCCAGACCGGCGTCCAGGAAGTCGTCCTCACCGGCGGCCGCCGCGAATCCCTCGACCTCTTCCTCGACGGCAGGCTCCGCGTCAGCGGCCGCGACGAACACCGCTACCACCAGGCGCTCGTCCAGCCCGCCATGCGCGGCGGGCCGCACGCCCGCGTCCTCGTCCTCGGCGGCGGCGACGGGCTCGCCGCCCGCCAGGTCCTGCGCCACTCCGGGGTGCGCCGCGTCGACGTCGTCGAGATCGACCCCGGTGTCGTGCGGCTCGCCCGCAGCGATCCCGCGCTCAGCGAACTCAACGGCCACGTCTACCGCGACCCGCGCGTGCGGGTCGTGCACGCCGACGCCTTCCACTGGCTGCGCGGGCCGCACGCCCGCCGCCTCCCCTACGACGTCGTCGTCGCCGACCTGCCCGACCCCGGCATCACCGCGAGCACCAAGCTGTACTCCCAGGAGTTCTACGGCCTCGTCGCCCGCGCCCTCACCGACGGCGGCCGCCTCGCCGTGCACGCCGGGCCCGTCGTCACCCGCGCCCACGCCTACTGGACCGTCGACGCCACCCTGCGCGCCGCGGGCCTCGCCACCACCCCCTACCGCGTGACGGGCCGTCACTCCGGCTTCGCCGCCGGACCCGACCGCACCGCCGACGGCTCCGCGCACCCCCGCGACTGGGGCTTCGTCCTCGCCGCCCGCGGCCACGAAAGCCTGGTCGCCGCCGCGGACTCCGCCATCCTGCGGTCCGGTGCGCGCGCCGCCCAGCGCGTCCGCCCCGCCCCTCGGGAGCCCATGCCGCCCTCCACCCTCGTGCATCCGCGGTACGCCGACTGACGGGTCGTCCGGCCCTCGGCGCGGGCAAGAGGCGTACATCACGCGGTGGGCGTGGGTACGCTCGACTGTCATGGAGCATGAGGTGTTCGTACCGGTCCCGGAAGAGCCGCTCCGCGAAGCGCTGGCCGACCCCGAGCGGGTCGCCGGCGCTGTGCCGGGGTTGCAGCGTGATGCCGACGCGGAGTCGCCGCCCCTGTCCGGGCGGCTGCGGGTGCGGGTCGGTGGGCACACGATCACCTACCGCGGTGCCCTGCGGCTCGCCCCCCGGAGCGGGGGTTCCTACTCCCTCGACGGCGAGGGCACCGAGGTGCGCGGCGACGGCTCCGTGAAGTTCTCCCTCGTCCTGCGGCTCGCTCCCGGTGCGGAGGGCGGCACCAGCGTCGCCTTCTCCGGGACGGGGTCCGGGGACGGGCGCATCGCCGAGATCGCCGGGAGTTCTCCACAGGCTGTGGAGGCTGCTGTGCGGAGGTTGCTGGGGCGGTTCGGAGAGGGGTTGGCCGCTGCGGTTTCTGTGGAGGGGGGTGGCCCGGGGGCGGGGGGCGTCGACGACGTCGCCGATGTCGCCGACGCCGATGTCGTCGATGCCGCCGATGTCGTCGACGGTTCCGACGTCGGTGATGCCTCCGACGGCTCCGCCAAGGGGGTCGGGGGGATCTACGAGGCCGAGGTGCCGCCGCCGTCGTTGGATCCGTTGGCCGATGACCTCGACCGGCCGTTGGAGGTCGGGGGCGGGGCCGCGGCCGAGGCCGCGCATGCTCGGCGGACGATGATCGGGCGCAGTGCGGAGGAGGTCGATCACGCTCCGCCCCGGGGGAGGTACGCGCCTGTGCCGGTGCCCGAGGCGATGGCCGGCGGGGTCGCCACGTTGCGGTGGGCTGCGCCTGCTGCGGCTGTGGTGTTGGCTTCGGCGATTGTGGTGGGGCGGGTGTTGCGGCGGCGCCGCTGAATCTGGCGGGGCGCCTGGAGCGGCTGGGCCGGGGGCACCCCCGTCTTGGCGCTTCGCGCCTTGTCCTCAAGCGCCGGACGGGCTCTCTCCCACCCGCCCGCCCTGACTTGCCCCGGGCTTGTCCGAAAGCCCGGCACCTTCAGCCGTGCCGGGGTGCCCCCCTGTTTCGGCGCTTCGCGCCTTGTCCTCAAGTGCCGGACGGGCTTTCTCCCGCCCGCCCGCCCGGGCTTGCCCCGGGCTTGTCCGAAAGCCCGGCACTCTCAGCGCTGCCGGGGGTGCCCCTGTTTCGGCGCTTCGCGCCTTGTCCTCAAGTGCTGGACGGGCTGGATAGGGCCGGGGCGGGCTGATAGGTGTCGGCTGATAGGTGCCCGGGGGGCTGAAGGTGCGCTGGGCAGGCAGTGCGATCTGCCTCGGGCGAAGCAATGGTGGGGGCGGGTGGGTGGGGGAAAGCCTGTCCGGCGTTTGAGGACGAGGTGCGGAGCGCCGATCGGGGGGGGGAGCTGTTCTGCCCGGAGGGGAGACCCACCCCCGGGGTCGGGGGCTGAGCCCCGGTTTCGGGGAAGGGTGGGATTGGGGAAGGCCCCGTCGGGGAGTGGGTCGTAAGGTCGGGGGGTGAGTAGCGATGAGATCAGGTTGGGTGCGGGTGGCGCGGATGTGGCCGTGCGGCCGGGGGACGGGTGCCGGGTCGGGAGTCTGCGGGTCGACGGGGTCGAGCTGCTGCGGCAGGGGGAGCGGTACGGCAGCTTCCCGATGGTGCCGTGGTGCGGGCGGACGAGGGAGGGCAGGTTCAGGAACGGGGACGTCCTGCATCAGCTGCCGGTGAATTCCCCGCCGCACGCCATCCACGGCACGGCCCGCGACGCCGCGTGGAAGACGGCCCGGGTGACCGACCGCGAGGCCGTGTTCACGTACGACCTGACGGACCCCTGGCCCTACCCGGGCCGGGTCACGCAGATCGTGGAGCTGACCGAGGACGCCCTGACGCTGCGGATGGCGATCGAGACGTACGAGGACTCGTTCCCGGCGCAGGCGGGCTGGCACCCGTGGTTCAACCGCCACCTGGCGGGCGACCCCGCCGACGCCGAGGGCGTCCGGTTGGAGTTCGACGCCGCCTGGCAGGAGCTGCGCGGCGACGACCACCTCCCCACGGGGACGAGGATCGACCCGACCCCCGGCCCCTGGGACGACTGCTTCGGGATGCCCGACGGCGTCGACGTGACCCTGACCTGGCCGGGCCGCCTGGAGCTGAAGGTGGCGAGCAGGGAGCAGTGGGTCGTGGTGTACGACGAGCCCGCGGAAGCGGTGTGCGTGGAGCCGCAGACGGGCCCGCCGAACGGGCTCAACACGGCACCGCGCCTCGTCACCCCGCTGGAGCCCCTGGAGACGTCGACCACCTGGACCTGGCGGCGCCTGTGACGCGGACCTGGCGGCGACCGTGACCTGGACCTGGCGGCGCCTGTGACGTCCGCGGCGCCTTTAAGCTCGTAGCCATGACGAACGACGTACGCGGCGACCTGCTGCAGCAGATCAAGGACAAGGCCGTCGTGCACGGCAAGGTGACGCTCTCCTCGGGCATCGAGGCCGACTACTACGTCGACCTGCGCCGCATCACCCTCGACGGCGAGGCCGCCCCCCTGGTCGGGCAGGTCCTGCTCGACCTGACGGCGGACCTGGAGTTCGACGCCGTGGGCGGGCTCACCATGGGCGCCGACCCCGTCGCCGCCTCGATGCTGCACGCCGCCGCGGCCCGCGGGAAGCGGATCGACGCGTTCGTGGTCCGCAAGGCCGCCAAGGCGCACGGCCTGCAGCGCCAGGTCGAGGGCCCCGACATCAAGGGCCGCCGGGTGCTCGTGGTCGAGGACACCTCCACCACCGGCGGCTCCCCGCTGACCGCCGTGGAGGCCGTCCGCGCGGCCGGGGCCGAGGTCGTGGGCGTGGCGACGATCGTGGACCGCGCCACCGGCGCCGCCGAGAAGATCACCGAGGGCGCGGGGGTCCCGTACCTCTTCGCGTACTCGAAGGACGAGCTGGGCCTCGACTGATCGGTACATGACGTACAGCTGGAGCAATCCGGCGAGTCTGGAAAGATGGGGGCGACGACGGCGTCGCCCCCGGTACCACCGGTCCCACCGGTCATCCAGGTACCCCAGGTCAGGGACACAGCAACAGAGCAGCACTCACCCCGCACATCACAAGGAGCGGACACATGCCCATCGCAACCCCCGAGGTCTACAACGAGATGCTCGACCGGGCGAAGGCAGGCAAGTTCGCCTACCCGGCCATCAACGTGACGTCCTCGCAGACCCTGCACGCTGCGCTGCGCGGCTTCGCGGAGGCGGAGAGCGACGGCATCATCCAGATCTCCACGGGTGGCGCGGAGTTCCTGGGCGGCCAGTACAGCAAGGACATGGTGACGGGCGCGGTGGCCCTCGCCGAGTTCGCGCACATCGTCGCGGCGAAGTACGACATCACGGTCGCGCTGCACACCGACCACTGCCCGAAGGACAAGCTCGACGGCTACGTCCGCCCGCTCCTCGCGGTCTCCGCCGAGCGCGTCAAGGCCGGTCAGAACCCCCTCTTCCAGTCCCACATGTGGGACGGCTCGGCCGAGACCCTCGCCGACAACCTGGCCATCGGCCAGGAACTGCTCGAGATCGCCCGTGCCGCGAAGATCATCCTTGAGGTCGAGATCACCCCGACCGGCGGCGAGGAGGACGGCGTCACCCACGAGATCAACGACGAGCTGTACACCACGGTCGACGACGCGATCCGCACCGCCGAGGCCCTGGGCCTGGGCGAGAAGGGCCGCTACCTGCTCGCCGCCTCCTTCGGCAACGTCCACGGCGTCTACAAGCCGGGCAACGTCGTGCTCCGCCCCGAGCTCCTGAAGGACCTCCAGGAGGGTGTCGGCGCCAAGTACGGCAAGCAGTCCCCCTTCGACTTCGTGTTCCACGGCGGCTCCGGCTCCACGGCCGAGGAGATCGCGACGGCGCTGGAGAACGGCGTCGTGAAGATGAACCTCGACACGGACACGCAGTACGCCTTCACGCGTCCCGTCGCCGACCACATGTTCAAGAACTACGACGGCGTCCTGAAGGTCGACGGCGAGGTCGGCTCGAAGAAGACCTACGACCCGCGCACCTGGGGCAAGTCCGCCGAGGCGGGCATGGCCAAGCGGGTCACCGAGGCCTGCGCGAACCTGCGCTCCAGCGGCACGAAGCTCAAGTAGTCCGCTGTCCGCCCGCACGTCTGTCCGTCGGGCCCGGCGCTCCCCGTGGGTGCCGGGCCCGACGCATGTCCGGAAGGGAACACAGCTGTGGCCATGACGTACGACTTCGACACCCCCGTCGACCGGTACGGCACCTGGTGCGTCCAGTGGGACGGCATCGCCGATCGGTTCCCCGTCCCCGACCTGCTCCCCTTCACCATCTCCGACATGGACTTCGCCTGCGCGCCGCCCGTCCTCGACGCGCTCCAGCGGCGGATCGCGCACGGCGTCTTCGGCTACACGGACTGGCGCAACGACGACTTCCGGGGCGCGATCCGCGACTGGTTCAAGCAGCGCCACGACACCGACGTCGACCCCGGCTCCCTGGTGTACGCCCCGTCCGTGCTCAACCAGATATCCCAGCTCCTGCGGATGTGGACGGAGCCCGGGGACGGGGTGGTGGTGCACACCCCCACGTACGACGGTTTCCGGAAGGCGGTCACGGGCCTTGGCCGCGAACTGCGCGGCGTCCCTGTCGTGGACCCCGAACTGGCTTTGCTGGAGGCCGAGTTGGCGCGGCCCGACAGCCGTGTGCTGCTGCTCTGCTCGCCGCACAACCCGACCGGGCGGGTGTGGACCGATGCCGAACTCGCCGCGACGGCCGCGCTGTGCGAGCGGCACGGGGTCGCCGTCATCAGCGACGAGATCCACGCCGACCTCACCCACGACGGGTTCACCCACCTGCCGTGGACCCGGTACGCGCGGGGGCGGTGGGCCCTCGTCACCTCCGGCACGAAGGCCTTCAACTTCCCTGCCCTGAGCGGGAGTTACGGAATCGTCGGGGATCCGGACGACCATGCGGAGTTCGTCGAGCGGATGAACACGGGGGAAGGGCTTGCCTCGCCTGCCGTGCTTTCGCTCACCGCGCACATCGCCGCGTACCGGGAGGGGGCGGACTGGCTGGATGCCGTGCGTGCCTATACACACGGGAATCTGCGCCTTGTCCAGGAGCGCCTCGACGCGGCCTTCCCCGGTCTCGGCTGGTGCCCGCCCCAGGCCGGGTATCTGGCGTGGATCGATCTGCGGCCGGTGCTGGGGGGTGTCGACGACGATGCCCTTCAGCGGATTCTGGTCGAGCGGGAGGGGGTCGCCGTCATGCCGGGGGTTACGTATGGGGCGCCGGGGGGCGGGCTGGAACCTTGCCGCACCGGCGTGATTATTCAGCCCCTCCGGCGTTTGAGGAGCGGGGTCTGGGGCGGAGCCCCAGTTTCGGGAAGGGGCGGGGTCGGGGAGCCCCCGGCAGGGTCCGGCATGCCGCAGACTTGTCCCATGGCCATTCACGAGAACCTGCTCGGGGGACCGCCCCCGACCCACCTGCCCGACGACCCGGAGCCCCGCGAGCTGCTCGCGGCCGGCACCCCGGCCACGGAGGTGGCGGCGAAGTACCCGACGTCGTCCCTCGCCTGGGCCCGCCTCGCCGACGAGGCGTACGAGGCAGGCCGAGTCGTCGAGTCGTACGCGTACGCACGTACGGGATACCACCGCGGTCTTGACTCCTTGCGCCGCAGCGGCTGGAAGGGCCACGGCCCGGTCCCGTGGGAGCACGAGCCGAACCGTGGCTTCCTGCGCGCCCTGCACGCCCTGGCCCGCGCCGCGGGCTCGATCGGCGAGCAGGAGGAGTACGAGCGCTGCTCGACGTTCCTGCGCGACTCCTCGGCGACGGCGGCGGACACGCTTGGCTAGCGGCCCCGCCGGGCCACCGCACCCGCGGGCCGCGCACGACCTGCCTGGACACCCGGTGTGACCAGGCAGGTCTTGCCGTTTTCCGGGATGTTGCGGAGGATGCGAGCAGGGACCGGGGCCCCCGTGCCGGTACCGGCAGGGGCGGACCGCTACCTGGAGTACGTATCAGGAGACAGCGATGTCCCACGAGGAGCACGCGGCGCACGCGGCGCACGAGCCCGGCCCGCAGTCCGCGGTGGCGGACGGCGAGAGCCCGGACGGCCCGAACCTCGACTTCGCAGGCACCACCCCTTACGAGGACTACGTCCAGGCGGACGTCCTCACCCACCTTCAGCATCCGCGGTCCGACGACCCCGGCGAGATGGTCTTCCTCGTCACCACGCAGGTGATGGAGCTGTGGTTCACCGTCATCGTCCACGAGTGGGAGACCGCCGCGCGCGCTCTGCGCGAGGACGACGTGCCGGTGGCCATCGCCGCCCTGAAGCGGTCGGTGCGGGAGCTGGAGGCCCTGAACCACTCGTGGAAGCCGCTCGGGCAGCTCACCCCGGCCCAGTTCAACTCCTACCGGGGGGCGCTCGGGGAGGGCTCCGGATTCCAGTCGGCGATGTACCGGCGCATGGAGTTCCTGCTCGGCGAGAAGTCCGCGTCCATGCTGGTGCCGCACCGCGGCGCCCCGCGCGTGCACGCGGAGCTGGAGAAGGCGCTGCAGGAACCGGGCCTGTACGACGAGGTCCTTCGGCTCCTCGCCCGGCGCGGGCACGCGGTACCGGCCGCGGTCCTCGACCGTGACATCTCCCGCAGGTACGACCCCTCGCCCGAGGTCGAGGCCGTCTGGACGGCCCTGTACGCCGGGGACGAGGGCGCCGAACTGGTCCGGCTCGGCGAGGCGTTGACGGACGTCGGCGAGCTGGTCTGGCGATGGCGCAACGACCATCTGGTCGCCACCCGCCGCGCCATGGGCTCCAAGACCGGCACGGGTGGCTCCGCCGGGGTGGCCTGGCTGGAGAAACGAGCCACGAAGAACGTGTTCCCCGAGCTGTGGACGGCGCGCAGCCATGTCTGAGTCAGAGAGGTCGGAGACGGCAGCGGTGTCGGAAGCGGGCGAGGTGGCTCTGGAGGCCCTGCGGGCGCGGCTCGGCGACGCCGCCGCAGCCCTGGACGAAAAGGACGAACTCGCCCACAAGCGCGCGGAGTTCGTGCTCGACGAGAGCGTCTATCTCGACGGGAACTCGCTGGGCGCGCTGTCCCGGGGCGTCGAGGCCCGCGTCGTCGACGTCATCACCCGCGAGTGGGGCCGACTGCGCATCCGCTCCTGGGAGGAGAGCGGCTGGTGGACCGCGCCGGAGCGGATCGGCGACCGGCTCGCCCCGCTGATCGGCGCCGCCCCCGGCCAGGTCGTCGTCGCCGACTCGACGAGCGTCAACATCTTCAAGGCGCTCGTGGCGGCCGTGCGCATCGTCCGTCAGCGGGACGGGGACGGGGCCTCCCCGGACGCGGGGCGTGACGAACTCGTCGTCGACGCCACGGCCTTCCCCACGGACGGGTACATCGCCGCGTCCGCCGCCCGCCTCACCGGCTGCCGACTGATCCCGGTGGCCCCGGCGGACGTCCCCGGCGTGCTCGGTCCGCGTACCGCGGCCGTCCTGCTCAACCACGCCGACTACCAGTCGGGGCGCCTGCACGACCTGCCCGGACTGACCGCCGCCGTGCACGCGGTGGGCGCCCTCGCCGTGTGGGACCTGTGCCACACGGCGGGCGCGCTGCCCATCGGACTCGACGAGCAGGGCGTGGACCTGGCCGTCGGCTGCACCTACAAGTACCTGAACGGCGGCCCCGGTTCGCCCGCGTACCTGTACGTGCGCCGGGAGCACCAGCCGCACTTCGACTCGCCGCTGCCCGGCTGGAACTCGCACGTCGAGCCCTTCGGGATGCGGTCCGCGTACGAGCCCGCTCCCGGTGCCGCACGCGGTCGCGTCGGCACCCCCGACATCCTGTCGCTGCTCGCCTTCGACGCCGCGCTCGACGTCTGGGACGGCGTGTCGATGGCGGCCGTGCGCGCCAAGTCCCTCGCCCTGACGGACTTCTTTCTGGAGTGCGTCGCCGCGTACGTCCCCGCGGGCCGCGTCGAGTCGGTCACGCCCGCTGCGCACGCCGAGCGGGGCAGCCAGATCGCGCTGCGCTGCCCGGACGCCGCCGAGGTCATGAAGCGGCTCGTCGAGCGGGGCGTGGTCGGTGACTTCCGGGAGCCGGACGTGCTGCGTTTCGGCTTCACGCCGCTGTACGTGTCGTTCGCGGACGCGGAGCGGGCCGCGTGGGTCCTCGCGCAGACGCTGGCGGAGGCGCCCGGGGTGGCGGTGTAGCCGGGGGTGCCCACCGTGGCGTCCCGCGGCCCCCGAGGGCTCCCCGTGGCCGGGGAGAGCGCTCCGGGGTCGCTGGATGGGGCGGTGCGGTGGGCCCTGCGGCACGTCTTCCGGCCGGATCCTGATACCGTCCGGCAAATCTGGATCATGGTACGAACGCCCGTCGGCCGCCGGACAGTTGCTGCCGGTGGTCGAGGGGCGGCCAGTGGCCGAGTTTGAGAGGGTTGCCGTATGCCGGACGACGCCGCCGTGGCCCGCGATGCCGCCGAGCAGGACTCCGCGTTCGCGCATCCCGCGGTCCTGCCCGACGCCACCGCCGCGTACGGGGCACACGCGGACCAGGTCATCGACTTCTACGCCCCGCGCGGCGCCGCCGAGCGGGGTGCGCCGCTCGTCGTGGTGCTGCACGGGGGCGCGTGGCGGGCTCCGTACGACCGCGCGCACGTGTCACCGTTCGCGGACTTCCTGGCGCGGCGGGGGTTCGCCGTGGCGAATGTCGAGTATCGGCGGGGGGCTTCTGGGGGGCTTGTGCCGGCGCAGGGCGGTGTGGGGCCTGTCGCCGGGCGGTGGCCCGACACCCTCGACGACGTGGCCGCCGCGCTCGACGCGTTGCCCGGGCTCGTCCGGGCGGCCCTGCCCGTGGCCGACCCGCACCGGGTCGTGCTGACCGGGCACTCGGCCGGGGGGCATCTCGCGCTGTGGGCGGCCGCGCGGCATGTTCTGCCGGAGAGCTCGCCGTGGCACCTGGCGCGGCCCGCTCCGTTGCGGGGTGTGGTGGCGCTGGCGCCCATCGGGGATCTGCGGGTGGCCGATGAGCTGGGGGTGTGTTCCGGGGCGGTGCGGCAGTTCTTGGGTGTGGCTGGGGCTGGGGCTGGGGCTGGGGCTGGGGCTGGGGCCGCGGCTGGGGCTGGGGCCGGGGCCGCGGCTGGGGCCGGGGCGGAGGCGGAGGCGGGGGGTGCCGAGGTGCTGTTCGAGGAGCGGCTCGTGCAGGCTGATCCGGCGGTGTTGCTGCCGACCGGGATCGCCACCGCCGTCGTGCAGGGGCGTACCGACATCGTCGTGCCGCAGGCCGTGTCCGAGGCGTACGCGGATGCGGCGGCCAAGGCCGGAGAGGTGGTCGGCTTGACGCTTCTTGAGGACGTCGGGCATTTTCCTCTGATTGATCCGGCGGCTGATGCGTGTGCGGTCGTCGCCGAAGAGATCGCCCAGCTGGCCTTCTGACCGGCCTCCCTCGCACCCACCCACCCGCCCGAACTCGCCCCGGGCCTCTCCGAAAGCCCGGCACCGTCAGCCCTGCCGGGGGTGCCCCCGTATCGGCGCTCCGCGCCTTGTCCTCAAGCGCCGGACGGGCTTTCTCCCGCCCGCCCGCCCGGGCTTGCCCCGGGCCTGTCCGAAAGCCGGGCACCGTCAGCCCTGCCGGGGGCGCCCCCGTATCGGCGCTTCGCGCCTCGTCCTCAAGCGC
>NZ_JNXT01000040.1 GCF_000716675.1 Streptomyces alboflavus | reverse complement strand
GCGAGAGGTCACGGGCGTGGTGAAATAGCCGGCGAGAGCATCGAGCTGACGCGCGACGGCCTCATGGCCTTTGACGCCACGAGCACCGTACTTCCCGAAATCCCGAACCCTCTCCGACATCTCGAATCCTCCCGCACGAGAATCTATTCACCAGTAACTACGATACCCCAACTCCCGTCACTGCGCACCTAATTACACCCATCCGGATGTCTCAATGCGACGGACTGGCCCGGCATGAAATTGCAGCCTGTTAGCAAAAGTCTTCCTCAACTTGCTTTAATTGGCCTCGGAACCGCGACGGGTTGAGAGGGCCTTGGCGATGCGGGCCGTCACCGCGGGGATGATCGCGGTCATTTCCGGGCGCCAGCCCGGGACGGCGTTCACCTCGCAGATGGTGAAGGTGTCGTCGGAGGCGAACAACAGGTCCACCCCGGCGATGTCCAGGCCCAGGGCGCGGGCCGCGCGCACCGCCAGTTCCTCGGCCTGCGGATGGCGGCCCGCGCAGCGCGTGGCGGCGCCCCCTTTGGCGATGTTGGCGGCGAGGGTGCCGTTGCCGGAGGTGTGCAGGACGGCGTCCACCGGCTCGCCGTCGACCACGATCACGCGCAGGGTGCGGCCGTGCGAAGGGGCCACGTACTCCTGGAAGAGGAACGGCGCCTCCCGGGTGAGGCTGCCGGCCACCGACCTGAGCAGGTGCGGGTCCTGGGCGAGGAAGACCTGGTCGCCCTTGGCGCCGCTGACGGACTTCACCACGCACGGCATGTCCAGGTGAAGGCTGCGCACGACGCCTTCCAGAGGGGCGGTGGCGTAGGAGAGGGTGTCGGGCACCGGCAGGCCGGCCGAGGCGAGTGCTTGGAGTTGCCGGACCTTGTTGCGGGACGTGAGCTGGGCGTCGACGGTGTTGATGAGGGTGCTGCCCATGTGCTCGAGGTGCCGCAGCAGGGTCACCTCGCGGTCGTCGTGCATGGGGCCGGACACCTGGCGAACGCACACCACCTCGGGGGCGGGCAGGTCCGCGCCTCCCAGGGTGCGCAGGACCAACTGGCCGCCTTGGACGCCGAAGAGCAGTTCGTCGGTGTGCCAGACCGCGAAGCGGGGGCCGTGGGCAGCGGCGAGGGCCGCCGCCAGATCGCGCGTGGAGCGGCGCAGCACCGATGGCCGCTGCCGCACCAGCATCCAGACGTCGGCAGGTTCCGAGATCGCCGACAGGGCGGCGGGCGGTGTGACCACTCCGGCTCCTCACAACTTCGCCGCCCACTGCCTGCGGGCCGTCGAGGGAGCCAGTCTCCCAGTTCCATGATCGTGCCGTCACGCAGGGTAGAGGTCGACGCCCTTCCGCGTCGGCGGCAGTCGGTCCCCCGGTGGTGCGGGCCACCGCCCCGCTCCGGGGCCGGATCACCGCAGGTGATGGCACGTCAAAGGGCATTGTCAGTGCCTCCCCATACAGTGAATACATCACTCGGGGAGCCTCGGAGGGGGAGGACAAACATGTCCGCACACAGGATCCAGCACAAGGTGAATCACGTCGCGCTGGTCGTGGACTGTTCGGGTTCCATGCGTCCGCATCAGAGTCAGCTCATTCGCGTGGTGGACGAATTCGTGGCCGGGTTGAAGGCCGAGTCGGACAGCCTCGGGCACGAGACCAGGATCAGTCTCTACTCCTTCGATCACAGGGTGGAGAATCTGGTGTGGGACATGGACGTGAAGCATCTTCCGTCCATGCGGGGGCTGTATCAGGTCAACAATGGCGCCACGGCCCTGATCGAGGCTTCTTTGAAGTCTCTGGACGACCTGGGACACATCTGGGAGGAGTACGGCGAGCACAGTTTCCTCCAGATCGTGGTGACGGACGGCGAGGAGAACGCCTCCGGTGGTGACCGGCGGCACGACGGGGACCCAGCCATCCTCGGGCCCTGGCTCGACAGGATCACGGCGACGATGGGCGGGCTTCCCGGGCACTGGACTTCCGCGATCCTCGTGCCGAACTCCCTGGCCAAGCGCACCGCGCAGAACTACGGGTTCCCGGCCGGGAACATCGCCATCTGGGACGCCGACTCCCAGAAGGGCGTCGAGGAGGCGATCGGCACCGTGCGCGCCGCCGCCACCAGCTTCCTCCGGGGACGCGAGCAGGGCGTGCGGGGCACGAAGAACCTGTTCGCCGTCGGGCAGGACATATCGGTCGACGAGGTGCGGGCAAACCTTGAGCCGATACCGGCCGACAAGTACCGGCTCCTGAAGGTCGACAAGGAAATCGAGATCCGCTCCTTCGTCGACTCGCATCCCGGGGTGGCCTATGAACGCGGCGCCTGCTACTACCAGTTGGGGGCTCGGGCTCAGGTTCAGCAGAACAAGGAAGTCATTGTGGTCGAGAAGGACACCGACCGCGCCTATACGGGGGACGCGGCACGCAGTCTGCTGTTCGGTACGGGAATTCAGGGCACCGTTTCCGTGAAGGCGGGGAACAATCCCAAGTTGGAGGTGTACGTGCAGAGTCGTTCCGTGAACAGGAAACTCAAGCCGAACACGCGGCTTCTCATCATGCTCTGAGAACTTCTCGTCGTGCGCTGAGGACATCTCGTCGTGCGCTGAGGACATCTCGTCGTGCGCTGAGAATCTGAGCATGGGTGAGCGGGGCGGCAGGTCGCTGGCGTGAGGGCGGCCTGCCCGCCAGGCCCCTCCCCTGCCGTAGACGGTGGGACATCTTTCGGAGACTCAGAGCTATTCAGCGGCTCGTTCGATCTTCCTAGAGTCATGTGCATCAGCCAGTCGGGGCGGTGAGCGCAGGTCATGCTCATGCGCGCCGGGACATATGACGGAGATGGATCATGCGTGCTGTCAGGCAGGAGACGTTCGGTGGGCCCGAGGTGCTGCGGGTGGTCGAGGTGGACCGTCCCGAGCCGATGAGTGGGGAGGTGCTGGTGCGGGTGCGGGCGGCCGGGGTGAACCCTGTTGATGTGGCGGTGCGTTCGGGGGTCTACCCGTTGCTGGGCGAGCCGCCGTTCGGGGTCGGCTGGGACATCTCCGGGGTCGTGGAGGAGGCCGGGGCGGGGGCCCGGTTCGCTGTGGGTGACGAGGTGTTCGGGATGCCGTTCTTCCCGCGTGCCGCGAACGGGTACGCCGAGTATGTGGCGGTGCCCTCGCGTCAGGTGGCCCGCAAGCCCACGACTGTGGACCACGTGGAGGCGGCCGCCATCCCGCTCGCCGCGCTGACCGCCTGGCAGGGGCTGGTCGACGCCGCCGGGGTCGGCGAGGGGCAGCGGGTGCTGGTCCACCGTGCCGCCGGGGGTGTCGGGCACTTCGCGGTGCAGATCGCCAAGGCCCGTGGCGCCCACGTCATCGCGATGGCGAGCGCGCCCAAGCACGACTTCGTGCGCGGCCTCGGGGCCGACGAGGTCATCGACTACCGGACCACCGACTTCACCGAAGCGGCCGGTGAGGTGGATGTGGTCTTCGACTCCAGCTCCGAAGGGGAGCGTTCGCTGTCCGTCCTGCGGCCCGGCGGCACGCTCGTGAGCATCATGGAACACGGCGACCGGGAGCTGGCCGCACGGGTCGAGGCAGCGGGGCGCCGCTTCGGCGGGGTCTCCGTCGAGCCCGACTACGCCTCGCTGGAAGCGATCGCGCGGCTCGTCGACACCGGTGCCGTCCGCCCGCACGTCGCCGAGACCTTCCCGCTCGCCGAAGCCGCCAAGGCACACGAACTCGTCGGATCGGGCCGGGTCCAGGGCAAGGTCGTGCTGAGCGTCGACTGACGGCGGGGCCGGACGGGCGGTGGAGGGAACGTAAGGTGGGGGGTCCGGTTCGTCTGAGCTGGTGCGGCAGGGTCGACGCGACGTCGGCCCGAGCGCCGGGGATCGGGCCGGACAGCACAATCCGGGGCGGGCGGGGTCGCCGCGGAGCGGGAGTCGGGGGCTGGGGGAAGTGGTGGATGTCCTGACGGAGGCTCTGTCCTCGATGCGTACCGGGCGGCCCGCGTCCGTGCGAACCCTCGGGCGTGCGCCCTGGGGACTGCGTCTTCCCCCGGTCGCCGGGGCCGGATTCCATGTGGTCCTGTCCGGGGCGTGCTGGCTCGTCCCGCTGGAGAACGCGCCGCATCTGGCGCCGGTCGCCCTCACCGAGGGGGACGTGGTCTTCCTGCGCGACGGCCGCGGGCACATCCTCGCCGACGACCCCGCCACTCCGGCGGTGGAGGAACAGCCCGAGCAGTTCAGCGCGGGGCCTGTGCTCGGCACCCTCACCATCGGCGGTGACGGGCCGCAGACGAGCCTGCTGTGCGGCAACTACCACCTGGACCAAGGCCGTCCGCATCCACTGGTGGGCCAGCTTCCCGAGATCATCCACCTGCCCACCGGGAACGGCCGTCACGCGGAGCTGAGCGCGGCCGTGCAGCTGCTCAAGGTCGAGCTGGACTCGCCTCGTATCGGATCCGCGGGGATCGTGCCCGCGCTGATCGACTCCCTGCTCCTCTACATCCTGCGGGCCTGGCTGGAGGAGCAGGGCCCCGCGAGTGCCCGGGGCTGGGCCGCGGCACTGGGAGACCGGGCCGTCGCTCCGGCCCTCTCCGCCATACACCAGACCCCGGCGGCCCCCTGGACCGTCCAGTCCCTCGCCCAGCGGGTCGGGCTGTCCCGCGCCGCCTTCGCCCGGCGGTTCACGCACCTCGTCGGCGAACCCCCCATGGCGTACCTGACGCGGTGGCGGATGACGACCGCCGCGACGCTCCTGCGGGAGACCCAAGCGCCGCTGACGACCATCGCGGCCCGCACCGGATACAGCTCCGAGTACGCCTTCGCCAAAGCCTTCAAGCGCGAACACGGGCAGGCTCCCGGGCACTACCGTCGCCAGACCCACACCGCCTCACGGCACTGAGCAGCAGCCGCGCAGGACAGCCGGCGGGAGTGTCCGTGGGCGGCGTTGAGCGTGCATTCATGGGTCGTTCGTTGCGATGCCGTGGGCTTGCTGTGTTGCCGTGCGGAGCGCTCCGGTCCCCCGGGGCCGGTGCGGTAGTCCTGGAGGGCGGCCCGTGCGCGGCGTGACGCGGCCGGTGCACGGGAGAGCACCGGACATACGACCCGCCCCTCGGCCCCACGTGCGGCTCGTCCGGGCCGCCGAGGCCCGTTCTGTCAGGCAGGTCACCCGAGTTCGCTCAGGAAAGGGAGCAGGCCGACGGCCTGGAGTGCCGCGACGACGTTGAGGAGCGGGGAGAGGATCAGGGCGAGCAGGGCGCGGCGGGGGTCGACGTGGATCGCCGTGCCGACGAGCAGACGGATCCCGGCGAGGGCCTTGCGGCCCCGGTTCCGGCGCGCCTTCGGGTCGTTCACGCGGGCGACGGCCGGGCTCGCGCGGATCGACGCGGAGGTCGCCCGGCGCCGGGCGGAGGGGCTGCGGGCGCCGCGGTTCGGCATCGACTGCGTCGTGGTCCGGAGCAACTTCGACGAGTTGGAGGAGATGTGCGCGCGGGTGGCGCCCCGCTTCCCGCACCTGGAGACGCTGTACTTCGGTGCGGTGGTGCCCACGGGTCTGGCGAGCCGGCCGTCGTTCGTCGAGCACGAGCTGCTCAGTGACGACCAGGTCGCCGAGCTGATCGCGCCGGACACCCTGAAGCGGCTGCGCGCGGCCGCGCCGACGTCCGTCACGGTGGAGACCACGGAGAACTTCGAGGTCCAGATGAACCCGGCGTTCCTGGCGCGCACCCCGAGCTTCCGCCCCATGGAGATAGAGCCGGACGGCGAGGTGCGCGCGATGCCCATCTACGAAGGCACCGTGGGCAGTCTGCTCACCGAGGACCCGCAGGTGCTGTGGCGGCGGTCGTACGAGCGCTGGGACGATCCGTTCGTCGTGGAGACCCTCGACAGCATCCACAGCCGGGCGGACTGGGCGGAGGCGGTGCGGCGCATCGACGAGCGGTTCGCCTCGGACGAGGACCGGGCGCGGATCGCGGCGCGTCCGGTGCACGTGCCGCTCGGCCTTGCGCGCTGACGCCCCCGGCGGCAACCCGAGTTGCCGCCGGGGGTCAGGTGGAGGCGGGCCCCTGTCGTCGGGGCCCTGTGCGCTGTCGTACGCGGATCAGTACACGCTGACGCCGTACGCGGACAGGGCCTCGCGCACCGGCTGGTGGATGGCGGAGCCGTTGGTGCCGGTGCAGCCGGAGCTGCCGGAGTGGATGCCGAGGGCGACCGTGCCCGCGAAGTGGGCGCCGCCGCTGTCGCCGCCCGCGGAGCAGGCGGTGGTGCGGACCATGCCGTGGACGGGTCCGTCGCCGTAGTTGACGGTGACGTTGACGGCCGTCACGGAGCCGCTGGTCACCTTGGTGGTGGAGCCGCTCTTCTTGATGGCCTGACCCACGACCGCGTCGGCGGCGGAGGAGATCTCCTGGTAGCTGCCGTTGTAGAGGTTGACGTTGCCGGCGGGCGAGGAGCCGTTGGTGTAGCGGACGATGCCGTAGTCGTTGGTCGGGAAGCTGGTGCCCTCGCGCACGCCGACGGCCGCGCCGCCGGACGTGGCGGACCAGTTGGCGCTGAGGTTGGTGCAGTGCCCGGCCGTGACGAAGTACTTGGTGGTGCCCTTGGAGACGTTGAAGGCGGCCGAGCAGCGTGAGCCGCCGCCGTAGATGGCGTCGCCGCCCGCGACCTCGCGGTGGAAGGTGCCGGGTACACGGCTGACGCGGACGGCGCCGTCGAGCGAGTCGGCGACGCGGTGCAGGCGGGCCATCTCGCGGGTGGAGACCGAGCGGTCGGCCTCCACGGCTATCTGGTTGGTGCGGGGGTCGATGCCCCAGGACGTTCCGGTGATCTTGGCGCGGGACTCCAACGTGTCCATGGCGGCGTCGAGTTGGGCGGCGCTGCGCTCGACGCGCTGGGGGGTGGCGCCGGTCGCGCGGACGCGTTCGGCGGCGGCGTCGCTGGTGACGGTGACGACGAGGTTTCCGGTTCTGCGATCCAGGTAGGTGCCGGCGCTGTCGTCGCCGAGCTGCCGTTCGACCTGGGCGTTCAGAGCGTTGAGACGGGTCGCGGAGGGCGCCGGTTCGCTCTGGGCGCCGGCGGGGGTGACACCCAGGGCGAGCGATCCGGTGACGAGCAGGGCGGACAGGCCCAGACGCGCACAGGTGGTGCGTCTCATGTGGGGGGCTCCTTTGACGGTGACGTGTGACGTACCGCGATACGTGTGGGACGTACCGAGCAAGGAAAGTGGCATGTCTGCGTCATTCGCGCAAGGGTCTGGACCTTGCCCGTCCGGGATCTTCCAGAGCGGCGTGCCGCGCGGACGGGCGTACGACGGCGCGCCTCGGCACGTGCGGGCCGGCCGGGCGGAGCGGGCGCCGACTAGGAGAGCTGCTCGGCGAGGTGATCGGGCGTCAGGCGGGCGTGCTCGCGGGCGACGGTGACCAGCTCGGCGATGAGGGGGTGCGGACCGGGGCGGGTGAAGACGGACAGGGCGCGGCGCCTGCGCGGGGTGAGGCGCAGCGCGGTGCCGGGGAAGTCGGGGGTGAGGACGTTGGCGGGCACGAGGCCGACGCCGAGTCCGGCGGCGACGAGGCGGGGGACGGCGGCGGTCTGGGTGGAGCGGATCGCGGCGTGCGGGGTGAATCCGGCGTCGGTGCAGAGGTCTTCGACGGTGGCCGCGAGGGCGTGGGTGCGTCCGTACTGGACCCAGGGGCGCTGCGCGAGCTGTTCCAGGCGCACGGTCTTCCGTCCGGCCAGGGGATCTCCTGGCGGCACGAGGACGACGAACTCCTCGGCGCCCAGGGGGTGGTGGGGGCCGTCCCAGCCGTCCGGGAGGGGGCCGATGGCGACGTCGGCGGTGGCGTCCGTCAGGGCGCGGGCGAAGGAGGCGAGGTCGGCGTACTCGTGCAGGACGACGTCGACGCGGGGGTGGCGTCGGTGCCAGACGGCGAGGACGCCGGGTACGACGCCCAGGGCGACGCTGAGGACGGCGGCGAGGTGCAGTTCGCCGTGGACCATGTCGGCGACGGCGCGGGCGGCGCCGGTGGCGCGTTCGGCGCCGGACAGGGCGTGGCGGGCGCCGGGCAGGAAGGCGCGGCCTGCCGGGGTGAGGTGGGCGCCGCGCGGGGTGCGTTCGAGGAGCGGGGTGCCGACGGTGCGCTCCAGGCTCTTGAGCTGCTGGGAGAGGGTGGGCTGGGAGACGTGCAGGAGGGCTGCGGCGTCCGTGATGGAGCCGGTCTCCACGACGGCCAGGAGGTATTCGAGCTGTCGGAGGGTCGGTGGGGCTGCCATAGCCCCACTCTATGTTTCCCCGTGGAAACGCGTCTTTGATCTATGCCTGTGGGCTTCCTAGCATCGACAGGGCGGACGGCGCGGCACCGTGCACTCGCCCGCACGGCTCGGCGCCGCCCGTCCACCAACCCCTTCCCCTGCCGTCCTCGACGACTTGGAGTCGTACGCCCATGAACACGCCCACCCTCGCCCCTGCCGAGGAGACGGCCCGCGAGACGTCCTGGCAGACCAGGCCGCGGGCCTCCCAGGCCGCCTCCCCGGCACCGGCGAAGGGCCCGCTCAACGGCCTCGCCACCCTGGCGCTCGCCTACGGGACCCTCTCCGTCATCGGCGCCCTGATCCCGCCGGTCCGCACGGTCACCGGCACCATTCCCGTGCCCGCACTCGTCCTGGGCGTGACCGGATGGGCCAACGCCCACCGCATGCACGGGGCCGGACGCAAGCAGGCGATGGCGGGCCTGGCGACCGGTCTCACCGGCCTGGTCCTGACCCTGTGCACGCTCTGAGCCTGACCCTGTGCACGCTCTGAACCGGGGGCGGCACACGGCCTGATCCGAGGACGGCGACCGGCCTGCCCGGGGGCCGATCCGATCCGGGTGCGGCGCCCCTCAGGTGGCGGTGGCGACCTTCCACAGATGGCCGTCGGGGTCGCTGAAACAGCCGAAGTACCCGCCCCAGTCGGTGGCGGCCGCCTCCTTCACCACCGTGCCGCCCGCGGCCTCGGCGGCGCGCATGACCTCGTCGACCTCCTCCCTGGATCCGGTGAGGAAGTGGTACGAGGCGCCGCGGAACCCCGACCCCTCCGCGGGGACGCCGGCGTCCGCCGCCACCTCGTCCCAGGCGTAGAGCGCCAGCTGCGAGGAGCCCTCGCCGAGGTCGCACTTCACGAAACCGGGGAAGTCCTGGTCGACCGCGCAGCCGAGGCCTTCCACATAGAACTTCTTGGCACGCTCCACGTCCTTGACGCCGAGCATGATGGCACTGACCTTCAACGTGGTGTTCATGCTGGTCACATTAGGTGCGGCCGGCTCGCCGCCGCTTCTCCGTTCCTGACCGTTCGGCGCGCGGGAGCGCGGCGGGGGCCCGCGCGGCGCGGCACCCCGGTCTCACCCGACCGTGAGCACGATCTTGCCCTGGATGTGTCCTCGGGCGGCCCGTTCGTGGGCGGCGCGCGCCTGAGCGAGCGGATAGGTGCTGTCGACGGCGACACGCAGCGCGCCCGCGTCGAGCAGACGGCCGAGCTCCGCGAGCTGCGGGCCGTTGGAGCGCACTTGGGTGGCCGAGACGGTGACGCCCCGCTTCGCGACCTCGTCGGCGTCGTGGTCGCCGGGGAACACCGGGTACACCGCGCCGCCGCGCTTGAGCGTCCGCAGGAGACGACCGCTGTCGCGGCCGCCGACGGTGTCGAGGACGAGGTCGACGTCGCGTGCGACATCTTCGGGGCGGCTCTTCGTGTAGTCGATGAACTCGTCGGCGCCCAGCTCGCGCAGGAACGACTCGTGCCCTCCCGAGGCGACGGCGATGACGTGCGCGCCCTTGCCCTTGGCGAGCTGCAGCGCGAAGTGGCCCACGCCGCCCGCCGCGCCGTTGACGAGCACCGTCGTCCCGTCGTTCAGCACCATCGGGCGATGGGGTGCCTCCTGGAACGGCGAGGGGTGGTCGTGGCCGAGCTCGATCAGGAACTGCCACGCGGTGAGCCCCGCCATCGGCACCCCGGCGGCGTGCACGTGATCGACACCGACGGGCTTGTGGGCGAGGTGTGCGGCGGGCGCGGCGACGTACTCGGCGTACGCGCTGCCCTCGAGGCTCGGGAAGCGCAGGAGGCCGAAGACCTCGTCGCCGACGGAGAAGCCGCGCACGTCCGCGGCGACGGCCTCGACGACGCCCGACACGTCCGTGCCCAGGATGACGGGCAGGGTCAGCGGCGGCCTCATGTCCGGCGGGACGTTCCGCATGCCTTCGCGCACGTACCAGTCGGGCGGATTGACGCCCACCGCGCGGACGCGGACGAGCACGTCGCCGGGTCCCGGTTCGGGGATCGGCACTTCGTCGTGGCGCAGTACCTCGGGGCCGCCGAACTCGTGCACCCGGATCGCCTTCATCGTGCCTGACGGCATGGCTGTCACCTTTCCTCACGGATTCCCCCGCGCAGGAGCTACCCTTTGCGGAGCAGTGCTCCGAATATATGGAGCACTGCTCCGCTTAGCAAGGGACGACAAGAAGGACTGGGCGAGGAAGCGCATGCGAGCCGACGCGAAGAAGAACCGCGACCACCTGCTCGCCGTCGCGGGCGACGTCGTGGCCGAGCAGGGCGCCGACGCGTCGCTGCGCGATGTCGCCCGCAGAGCCGGCGTCGGACTCGGCACGCTGTACCGCCACTTCCCGACGCGCGAGGCGCTGCTCGAGGCCCTGCTCCGCACGAGGTTCGACGAGTTGGCGGCGCGGGCGGCGACGCTCGAGACGCCGGGCCCGCCCGAGGACGCCCTCGTCTCGTGGCTGCGCGACTGCGTCGCGTGCGCGCACGAGTACCGGGGTGTCGTGGCGCTGATGGTGGCCGCGATCGAGGATCCCGCGTCCGCGCTCCACGCCTCGTGCGTCGCGATGCGCGCGGCGGGCACGCGACTCCTGACCCGCGCCCAGGCCGTGGGCGCGGCGCGCGCCGACATCGACGGCACCGATCTGTTCGCGCTGGTCGGGGCGCTCGCATGGCTCCACGACCAGCCCTCGCTCGCACCCCGCGCCGACCATCTCTTCGATGTCGTGGCGAGCGCGGTGCTGACCAAGGCGCCGTCGGGCCGATAGACCGCGGGAGTCCGGTCACATGGCCAGGTCCAGCCACTCCCCCACGGCCAGCACACGCGCGCGCTGTCCGGCGTGCGTGCGGAACTCGCCCTCCGGGTCGCCGACCTCGACGTAGCCCGGGATCTTGTGCGGCTGCTCCGTCTCGTAGTGCATCGGCACCGCGTGGCGGGCGTTCAGGATCTCCGCGGCCGCGGCGGCCTGCCTCGGGTCGAGGGCGGCGGGCAGCGGGCTCGGCGGCTGCAGGTGCGGGGCGTCGACCACCGCGCCGTTCGCGGGCAGGAACACCGCGTCGAACGGGCTGAACCGGCGGGCGACGAGCCACCACCAGCCGTGGAACATCGTGTCGCCGCCGTGGAAGACCCGCTGCCCGTCGGCCTCCACCACCCAGTTCACCTGCGGGTCCCCGAGGCCGTCGACGGCGGGCACCGCGGTGACCCGGAACCGCCCGACCTCGCACGTGGACCAGGCGTCCACGATCTCGGCGGCAAGACGGTGCCGGACCAGCTCGCGCTCGGCCGGCAGCGTCGTCACGTTGTCCACGTCGTCGCCGTGACCGGGCGCCGGGCGCAGTACCGGCGCCCCCGGCGTCAGCGCGTCCGCGAGCGCGGACGCGTCGGTGTGGTCCCGATGCAGGTGGGTGACCAGTGCGGCGGCGGCCTGCCCGCTCGGCGCCACGAGCCCTTCACCGGGCTTCCATCCCGTGAACAGCGGCGAGAGGTCCCGCACATGGTCGATCACGAGCCGCTCGCCGCCCGCCTCGATCTCAAGGCCGGCCCAGCCCAGTCGTCGTACCCGCATCGCGCACTCCTTCGTTCCGGTGGTTGCCGACGGAACTTAGCGTACGAGCGTTCGCCAATTCAATAGCGAACGTCCGTACGCTAAACTCGTGCGCATGTCACCCCGACGCTCAGCCGCCGAAGCGCAGGCCACCAAGGGCCGGATCCTCGACCGGGCCGCCGAGATCGCCTCCGAGGAGGGGCTCGACGGCATCACCATCGGCCGCCTCGCCGAGGAGCTGGAGATGAGCAAGTCCGGGGTGCACAAGCACTTCGGCACCAAGGAGACGCTGCAGATCTCCACGCTGGACAAGGCGTTCGTGGACTTCTGGCACCGGGTGGTGGAGCCCGCCCTGGCCGAGCCGCCGGGACTGCGGCGGCTGCGCGTGGTGTGCGCCGCCTCCGTGGGCTACCTGGAGGCGCCGCTGCTGCCCGGTGGCTGCTTGATGACGGCGGCGCTCAGCGAGTACGACGGCCGCCCCGGCCGGGTCCGCGACGCGGTGGCCGAGGTGTGGTCGCGCTGGCGGGAACAACTGCGGGCCGACCTGGCCGCGGCGGTGGAGAACGGCGAGCTGCCCGCCGGGTTCGACGTCGACCAGGCGCTGTTCGAGATCGTCGCCGCCGGGCTCGCGCTCAACGCGGCCATGCAGCTCCAGCACGACCGTACGGCGGCCGACCGGGCCCGCCGCGCGATCGAGCGGGCCCTCCACCAGCACCGACCAGTCTCCACCAGCACTGACCAGTCCTGACCACGGCGGTCAGCGGGCGGCTTCGGCCTCCGCGATCGCCTGGTCCAGGATCGTCAGACCGAGCGAGAGCTCGTCCTCGGTCGCGGTCAGCGGCGGAGCCATCCGCAGGACACCGCCCATGCCGGGGAGCTGGACGATGTTCATGTGCAGACCCAGTTCGAGGCAGCGGCGGGTGACCCGCGCGCCCAGTTCGCTGGAACTCCGCTTCGTCTCACGGTCGACGACGAGTTCAAGGCCGGCCAGCAGGCCCCGGCCCCGGATGTCGCCGACGACCTCGTGCCGCGCGGCGATGTCCGTCAGGCCGTCGCGGAGGAACACGCCGAGGGAGCGGGCGCGTTCGTCGAGCTTGTCGGCGCTCAGGACGTCGAGCACGGTGTTGCCGACGGCGGCCACCAGCGGGTCGGAGACGTGCGTGGTGAAGAACAGGAACCCGCGCTCGTACGCCCGCTGCTCGATCTCGGCACTCGTGATCACGGCCGCGAGCGGCAGTCCGGCACCGAGCGTCTTGGACAGCGTGAGGATGTCGGGGACGACGCCGTCGCGCTCGAAGGCGTACCAGGTGCCCGTGCGGCACAGGCCGGTCTGGGCCTCGTCGAGGATCAGCAGCATGCCGCGTTCCCGGCACTTGGCCTGCAGCGCCGCCATGTACCCGACGGGCGGCTCGATGATGCCGCCCGAGCTGAGGATCGGCTCCACCAGGCACGCTGCCAGACTGCCCGTCGACTGCGCGTCGATCAGGTCGAAGGCGAAGTCCAGCTGGCGCTCCCAGTCCAGGGAGCCGTCGGCCGCGGTGAAGTCGGGCCGGTAGGCGTTCGGCGCGGGGATGGCGAAGTTGCCGGGCGCGGACGGGCCGTAGCCCTTGCGGCCCGCGCTGTACGTGGCGGACGCGGCGGCCTGCGTCATGCCGTGCCAGGACCGGGCGAACGAGACGATCTCGTGCTTGCCGGTGACGAGCTTGGCCATCCGGATCGCGGCCTCGTTCGACTCGGCGCCGGTCGTCAGGAGCAGCGCCTTGTCCAGCGGCGCGGGCAGCGTGTCGGACAGGCGGCGGGCGAGGTCGACCACGGGGCGGCTGAGCATGCCGCTGAAGAGGTGGTCGAGGGACGCGATCTGACGCTGGACAGTCGCGACGATCTCCGGGTGCGAGTGACCGAGGATCGCGCTCATCTGACCGGAGGTGAAGTCGAGGATCTTCCGGCCGTCGGCGGTGTGGACGAAGCTTCCGGCGGCGCGGTCGATGACCTCGCGGGTGAACTCGGGGCCGTAGCGGACGAGGTGCTTCTCGGCGTCGGTCCAGAAGGAGTCGGTGGAGGGCGAGGCGGTCGCCGCGGGCGACGGCGGTGCGGAGGACGGCTGAGCGGTGGCGGCGGGGGTCGAAGCAGGCATGTCCTCGACGGTAGGTCTCACGCGAGCGACACGTCCATCTCACAATTCCGGCTGTCCTGTTCGGAGAAACCGCACAACAATGAGGGGGTGATGAACCCCTGGAGGCTGCGCCTGCTGAGCCAGCTGGACACCCTGGGCACCGTGCGGGCGGTGGCCCAGGCCGCGAACCTGAGCCCGTCGAGCGTGTCGCAGCAGCTCGCCGTGCTCGAGTCCGAGACCCGCACCCAGCTGCTCGAACGCACGGGGCGCCGGGTGCGGCTCACCCCGGCCGGGCTGATCCTCGCGCGCCGGGCCCGGGCGATCCTCGACCACATGGAGAGCGTCGAGGCGGAGCTGCGCGGCTTCGGGGAGGAACCGGCGGGTCTGGTGCGGCTCGGGGCGTTCCAGAGCGCGATCCACACCATGGCCGTCCCGGCGGTGACCCGCCTGAAGCGGGCGCATCCGCACCTCGACGTGGAGGTCCTTCAGCTGGAGCCGCACGAGAGCATGCCCGCGCTGCGGGTCGGCGACGCGGACGTCATCATCACGACCACCGACTTCGACGAGCTGCCGCTCGGCCCGGACCTCGACCTGGTGCCGCTGGCCAGGGACCCGATCCTGCTGGTCGTCCCGCCCGGTCATCCCGCTGCCGGGCGCGCCGGCGTCGACCTCGCCGCGTACGCGGACGAACCGTGGGCCTTCGACATGCCGCAGTCGTACATGGCCAACCTCGCGCTGCGGCTGTGCCGCCACGCGCGGTTCGAGCCGCGCGTGGTGTGCCGCTTCAGCAACTACATGATGACGTTGCAGCACGTCGAGGCCGGGCACTCGATCGCGCTGCTGCCCGGCCTGACGGTGGACCTCGACCGCTATCGCGTCGCCACCGCGGAACTCGCGGCTCCGGTGACGCGCACGATCACTGCGGCGGTCCGGCGCGGCGCACCGCCTCGCGCGGCGGTGCGCGCCGTGCTGGACGCGCTGCGGAACCCCTCGGCGGAGCTGCCGTTGCTGAGCCGGGAGTAGGAGAGCGGGAAGCCCGTGATCGCACGGATCGGCGGGCACCGTCGCTCCCGATGCGGTCAGCGTCGCCCCCGAATCGGTCGGCGTCGCCCGATGCGGTCGGCGGCCCGTAGTCACCGCGGCCCGCCGCCGCCTCCGCGACCGGTCACAGCCGCGGGTCGCGATGGGTGGGGTGGCCGTCGAGGACGGTGAGGAGCACCGGCAGGTCCGGGAGTTCGGTGGCCTCGGTGGTGAGGGGGTTCTCGGCGAAGACGGTCAGGTCGGCGCGGTGGCCGACGGCGATGCGGCCCGCCTCGTGCTCCTCCCCCGCCGCGTAGGCGGCGTTGACGGTCATGCCCTGGAGGGCCTCCAGGGCCGTGAGTGCCTGGTGCGGGCCGTGCGGGGGCCGGGTGAGGTCGCGGCTGGGGCGACGGTGGCGGGCTCCGGCCATGACGGCCGACGGCGGGTAGGGCGCGATGGGCCAGTCGGAGCCGAGGACGACGACGGCGCCGGAGTCGTGCAGGTCGCGGCAGCGCCAGGCGCGTGCGGCGCGCTCCTCGCCGAGGCGGCGCGACCAGTTGTCGGTGTGGTCGGCGCGGGTGAAGTCGCAGCAGTGGGTCGGCTGCATGGAGGCGATGACGCCGAGGTCGGCGAAGCGGCGCAGGGTGTCGTCGGGCACGGTCTCGATGTGCTCGATCCGGTGCCGCACCGGCCGCCTGTCCTCGGCCTGCGCCTTCTCGACGGCGTCGAGGACATGGCGTACGGCGGCGTCGCCGATGGCGTGGGTGGCGATGGGCACGCCCGCCCGGTGGAGTTCGCCGACGACGCGGGTGTACTCCTCGGGGTCGGGCCAGAAGGCGTGGCGGGACTCGCCGTGGCAGTCGGGGTGCTCCAGCCAGGCGGTGCCGTTGTCGATGGTGCCGTCCATGAAGATCTTGACGCCGTCGGTGCGCCACAGCCGCCCGCCGGTGCCCTGCTGTGCGACGAGTGCGCGCAGTCCTTCGGCGTCGGTGCCGGGCTGGCACCAGGGGGCGACGCGCAGGCGCAGCGGCAGGTCGCCCGCCGCGTCCAGCTCGGCGTAGAAGGCGAGGCTGTCGCCGTTCGCGTCCATGGCGTGGCCGCCGGTGAGGCCGGTGGCGGCCATGGCGCGCAGGACGGCGGCGAGCCGGTCGCGGCGCTCGTCGCGGGTGGGCTGCGGGGCGACGCGTTCCACGAGCGCGCAGGCGGCGTCCTCGAGGAGCAGTCCGGTGGGCCGTCCCTCGGCGTCGCAGACCACTTCGGCGGTGGCCTGATCGAAGGTGCGGGGCCCGTCGACCCCGGCGAGTTCCAGGGCGCGGCGGCTGGCCAGCATCGAGTGCGCGTCGAAGAGCAGCAGCAGGGCGGGCACGCCGTCGAGGACGGCGTCGAAGGGGGCGGTCTCGACGGGGGCTCCGGCGAAGACGTTGGGGTCGAGGCCCCATCCGTGCAGCCAGGCGCCGGGGGCGAGGTCCCGCACCGCACGGGCGAGGGCCGCGCGTACGTGCTCCACGTTCTCGCAGCCCGACAGGTCGAGGCCGTGGGTGAGTTCGGCGCCCGTTACGGGGTGGATGTGTCCGTCGACGAGGCCGGGGGTGACGACGGCGCCCTTGAGGTCGATCACCGTGGTCGAGGCGTCGGCGAGGGCGCGGATGTCCGGGGCGTCCCCGAGGGCGGTGATGCGCCCGTCGGCCGCGGCGAGCGCGGTCTGCGGCAGGAGTTCGCCGGTGACGGGGTCGAGCAGACGGGCCGAGAGCAGGACGAGGGAGGTGCGCACGGGGGCTCCTTGGGACACGAAGGCTCCTTGGACACGGGGTGCTGGGACACAGGGGGTGCTGGGACACAAGGGGTGCCGGGACACGGCTGAGGACGAGGACGCCCAGACGGACGCAGGGCCCCGCGGGCGGGTCAGTCCGGGGCGTCGGACAACGCCCCGACGGGCAGCCCGAGTTCGCGTTCCGCCGTGGTGACAGGCAGGCGCCGGACCGCGGGCGGGCCGTCGTCGGCGCTCGGGCTGTTGACGAGCATGCCGAGGCCGTCGAGGACGACCAGGATCTGAATGGCCGTCACCAGAGGGTCGGCGGTGTGGAATTCGCCCTCCTCGACGCCGACGCGGATGACTTCCTCGAGGCGGTCACGCCAGGCGTCCTCCTGGACGGCGACGCGGTCACGCAGGGCGGGCCGGTAGCGGCTCAGGTGGCGGGCGTTGAGCCACAGCCTGCTGATGTCGTCGTACGCCTTCCCCGTCGTACGGGCGAGGAACCGGGCCAGGTGCCGGGTGGGGGTGGCGCCGGCACGGTCGGCCGGGAGGAGTTCGTCGAGTTCGGAGCCGACGGCGCTTCCGTAGGCCTCGGCCACGAGGTCGTCGACCGCCGGGAAGTAGTGGCTGATGAGCCCCGGCCGGACGTCGAGCTCCTCCGCAACCCGCCGCAGGGTGATGCACTCCAGCCCTTCCGCCAGTGCCACACCGGCGGCGGCCGCAACGATTTCCGCACGTCTAGCCCCCGGAGATTTGCGGATTCGCTTGTTCTGAACGCTTGACGACATGGATTCCATGCTATTGAGTGTGCGACCAATAAGCAAGCAGGTGGGCTACCAGCATCCGGAGGGGCCGCATGGCGTCCACGATTCCCGACCCGCCCGAGAGCACCTGCGCCGCGCGACAGGGAGCGGGGCTCTCCCCCGGCGGGCCACCGGCACGGAGCCCCGACGGCGCACGAGCGGCACGGCCCTGCGTGGACGGGCCGGGCGCCCTGCCCGTCCACGCAGGGCAGAGGAAACAGCCCAGCTCGGACGGGGCGGGCCGCATCGAGGCCCACGGCATCGACCACATCCCCGACCAGGAACGCCACGGCCACCCTCGGCAGTTGTTCTCCGTCTGGGCGGCGGCGAACGTCAACTACCTGAGCCTGGTGGTCGGCGGGACCCTGATCCTCATGGGGCTGACGCTGGGCCAGGCCCTCCTGGTCATCGTGGCGGGCAATCTGTTCTGGCTCCTGACCGGGCTGCTGGCGATATCCGGCCCGGCCGCGGGCACGCCGAGCGAAGTGATCACGCGGGCGATCTACGGAATCCGCGGCAACCGCGTGAACAACGCCGTCGTCGGCTGGATGATCTCCGTCTGCTACTTCGCCCTGAATCTGGCCGCCGCCGCGACCGCCGCGTTCGCCCTGGTCGAGAAGGCCGGTGTGGGCGCGACCACCGGCGTCAAGATCGCCGTCGTCCTGGTCATCGCCGCCGTCACCCTGACCATCGGCGTGTACGGCCACGGCCTCATCATGAAGCTGTATCTGCCGATCACCCTCGCCCTGACCGCCGTCTTCGCCGTCGTCGCGATCGCCGTGCTGCGCCACACCGACTTCTCGTACGCGCCGCCCGCGCCGCTGCGGGGAGCCGAGCTGTGGACGGTTCTCGTCGCCGGGGTCACCCTCATCGCCTCCGCGCCGCTGTCGTACACCACGAGCGCCGACTTCGCCCGCTATCTGCCGCGCACGACGTCCGCGAAGGCGGTGCTCGGCTGGACCGCGCTCGGCGGGTTCGTGCCCGGTGTCGTCATCTGCTCGCTCGGGGCCTGCGCGGCGACCGCGGTCGACATGGGGGACCCGCAGTCGGGGCTCCGGACGATCCTGCCGGGCTGGTTCGACCCCCTCTTCCTGCTCGCACTGATCCTCGGCACGGTCGCCCTCAACGCGCTGACCGCCTACAGCGCCGGACTCGCCCTCCAGGCCGTCGGCATCCGCATCCGCCGTTCCCTCAGTGTGATCGCCGACGGGACCGCGGCCGTCGCCCTCACCCTGTACGCGCTCCTCATCTCCGACTTCCTCGACACCGTCAGCAACGTCCTCCAGCTCACCGTCGTCCTGCTCGGCCCCGCCATGACCATCTACGCGGCGGACATCTGGCTGCGCCGCAACCGCTACGACGGCCCCACGCTGATGGACGAGACCCCCGACAGCCCCTACTGGTACGCCGCCGGGGTCAGCCCGGCGGGAGCCCTGGCCCTCACGGGAGGCGTCACCGTGTCGGCCCTGTGCGTCAACACCCTCTACACCGGGCCGATCGCGTCGGCCCTGGACGGCCTGGACCTCGCCCTCCCCGCCGGGATCACCGTCTCCGCTTCGCTCTACGTCATCCTCAGCCGCGGGCGCCTCCGTTCGGGTCGGTCCACGTCCGGTGCGGGCGCCGCTGAACCAGGGGACGGCGGGACGACCCGGTAGCGGTACGACCCCGGACCCGCGTGTCGTGTCTTCAGGTTCAGAGAGCCGTGCCGTCCCGCCCTCGCGCCAAAGTGGCCACCGAAGCACGCGACGGCCGCCTGAAGCGCTCAGCCACACCGGCCCAGCCGCCGGGAAAGGTCAAGTAATCACGTACTCAAGGGAGCAGGCATTCGAACGCCGGGGCCGTCGCCTCAGCGGCCCATTCCCTTTCGTCCCGCTTTTGACTTTCCCTGTATCAACCATCGCAAAGAGCACGGAAAATAACGTCTAGGTACATCCAACTGGCCGAAAACAGGTCTACACCACACACCGGAAGAGAGGATTCTGGCCCCCGTTCGTCGAGACGTGCGCGCCGGTGCCGACCACTCCGGCGCGCCGATCTCCGAGGGGAGTCTGGGGCGTGGGACGTGGCAGGGCCAAAGCGGAGCGGATCGCCTCGGATGCGGCCGAACGATTGTTCGCGGCAGGGCAGTTGTTGCGGCGTGCGCCGGCCACGCCCGACGCCCGCGCGGTCTTCCGCACGGATCAGCAGGTCAACGATCAGCCGTACCGGGAGCGTTGGGCGCACGACAAAGTGGTGCGCTCCACCCACGGCGTGAATTGCACGGGGTCGTGCTCGTGGCAGGTGTACGTCAAGGACGGTCTGATCACCTGGGAGACCCAGGCGACCGACTATCCGTCGACCGGGCCGGACCGCCCGGACTACGAGCCGCGGGGCTGCCCGCGCGGGGCGTCGTTCTCCTGGTACACGTACTCGCCAACCCGAGTGCGCCATCCGCTCGTCCGCGGTGTCCTGGTCGAGATGTTCCGGGAAGCAAAGGCCCGGCACGGCGGTGATCCGGTGGCGGCGTGGGCGCAGGTCACCGGCGATCCGGACCAGCGCCGCCGCTACCAGTCGGCCCGCGGCAAGGGCGGCCTGGTGCGGGTCGGCTGGGCCGAGGCGCTGGAGATCGCGGCGGCCGCGCATGTGCACACGCTCCAGGCGCACGGGCCCGACCGGATCGCGGGCTTCTCCCCGATCCCGGCGATGTCGATGGCCTCGCACGCGGTCGGCGCCCGGTTCCACGCGCTGATCGGCGCGCCGATGCTGTCGTTCTACGACTGGTACGCGGACCTGCCGATCGCCTCGCCGCAGGTGTTCGGCGACCAGACCGACGTACCGGAGTCCGGGGACTGGTGGGACGCCGCGTATCTGATGCTGTGGGGCTCCAATGTCCCGGTGACGCGGACCCCGGACGCCCACTGGATGGCCGAGGCGCGCTACCGCGGCCAGAAGGTGGTCGTGGTGTCGCCCGACTACGCCGACGCGACGAAGTTCGCCGACGAGTGGCTGCATCCCCATCCGGGGACCGACGGCGCGCTCGCGATGGCGATGGGCCACGTGATCCTGCGCGAGTGCTTCGTCGACCGGCAGGTGCCCTACTTCACCGACTACGTCAAACGCTTCACCGACCTGCCCTTCCTCGTGTCCCTGGACGAGCGCGACGAGCACACCCACACACCCGGCGCCTTCGTCACCGCCAAGGATCTCGACCTGGCCGGGGACGCCGAGGCCGAGGCGCGGCGCTGGATGCCGGTGCTCCTCGACAGGGCCGGCGGGCGGCCGACCGTGCCCAACGGCACGCTGGGAGACCGCTGGAGCAAGGCGAGCGAGGGCCGCTGGAACCTCGACCTCGGGGACGTCGACCCGCTGCTCAGCCTGTACGGCCGCCCGGGCGCCGCCCGGGCCACGGTGACGCTGCCCCGCTTCGACGAGGACGGCGCGACGATCCGGTGCGCGGTGCCCGCCCTGCGGGTCGGCGGACGTCTGGTGACAACGGTGTTCGACCTGATGCTCGCCCAGTACGGGGTACGGCGCGAGGGCCTCGACGGGCAGGCGCCGACGGCCTACGACGACGCGTCCACGCCGTGCACCCCGGCCTGGCAGGAGGCGGTCACGTCGGTGCCGGCGGGGGCGGTGGTGCGGGCGGCCCGTGAGTTCGCGCGGACCGCGGAGCAGACCCGGGGTCGCTGCATGATCGTGATGGGGGCCGGGACGAACCACTGGTTCCACTCGGACACCATCTACCGCTCGTTCCTCTCGCTGCTGCTGCTCACCGGCTGTCAGGGCGTCAACGGCGGCGGCTGGGCGCACTATGTGGGGCAGGAAAAGGTGCGGCCGTACGCGGGCTGGCAGCAGCTGGCCACGGCGTCGGACTGGGGGCGGCCCTCGCGGCAGATGGCGGGGACGCCGTACTGGTATCTGCACACCGGCCAGTGGCGGTACGAGAAGTTCACGGCGGACGCCCTGGTCTCCCCCACCGCGCCGGGCGACCTCACGGGTCTGCATACCGCGGATCTCCTGGCCCGCTCCGCCCGGCAGGGCTGGATGCCGTCGTATCCGACGTTCTCCGCCAACCCGCTGGACCTGGGGCGGCGCGTGCACGAGGCCGACGCGGATCCGGCGGCCTGGCTGGCCGCCGAGGCCGAGGCGGGGCGGCTCTCGTACGCCTGTGAGGATCCGGACGATCCGGCCAACTGGCCCCGGGTGCTCACCGTGTGGCGCGCCAATCTGATCGGGTCCTCGGCCAAGGGCAACGAGTTCTTCCTGCGGCATCTGCTCGGCGCGTCCGACAACGCGAACGCGCAGGAAGCGCCGCCGGAGAGCAGGCCGAAGGACGTGACCTGGCGGGAGGAGGAGCCGCGCGGCAAGCTCGACCTGCTGCTCGCGCTCGACTTCCGCATGACGTCGACCACGCTGCACGCCGATCTGGTGCTGCCCGCGGCGACCTGGTACGAGAAGCACGACCTGTCCAGCACCGACATGCATCCCTATGTGCACGCCTTCTCCCCCGCGATCAGCCCGCCGTGGCAGGCCCGTACGGACTTCGAGATCTTCCACGGGCTCGCCACCGAGGTGAGCCGCCTCGCCGAGGGCCGCCTCGACGTGGCGCACGACCTGGTGGCGACGGCGCTGCAGCACGACACCCCGGGCGAGGCGCCCGCCGAAGGCTCCACGCGTCCTCAGTTCACGGTCGTGGAGCGGGACTACACCGCCATCGGCGACAAGATCGCCGCGCTGGGTCCGCTGCCCGGGGAGCAGGGCATGACGGTCAAGGGCGTGACGGTGAACCCGCTGCCGGAGACCTCCTGGCTCGCCGCGCGGTGCGGCACCGCCGGGTCCGGGCCCGCGCTCGGCCGGCCGCTGCTCGACACGGACGTCAAGCTGTGCGAGGCGATCCTCGCGCTGTCGGGCACCACCAACGGACGCCTCGCCGCCGAGGGGTTCGAGCGGCTCGCGGAGCGCTGCGGCGCCGAGACGGGGCTCGCGGAGCTGGGCGCCTCGGTGGCCGAGCGGCGGGTGGAGTTCTCCGACACGCAGGCCCGTCCGGTGCAGGTCGGGGCGAGCTTCGAATGGTCGGGCAAGGAGGCCCCCGACCGCCGGTACGCCCCGTTCACGATCAACACCGAGCACCTGAAGCCCTGGCACACCCTGACCGGCCGCCAGCACTTCTACCTCGACCATCCGTGGATCGCGGAGTACGGGGAACAACTGCCCGTCTACCGGCCCCCGTTGGACCTGGCCGCGCTCGGGGAGCAGCCGGTGGCCGACGGCGACGGCGGGCGCTCGATGACGGTGCGCTATCTGACGCCGCACTCGAAGTGGTCCATCCACTCCGAGTACCAGGAGAACCTGCTGATGCAGACCCTGGCCCGGGGCGGTCCCGTCATCTGGATCAGCGTGTCCGACGCGGAGGCGATCGGCGTGGCGGACAACGACTGGATCGAGGCGCACAACGCCAACGGCGTGGTCGTGGCCCGCGCGGTGGTCTCGCACCGGATGCCGGCCGGGACGGTGTTCATGTACCACGCGCAGGAGCGCCTGGTGAACGTGCCGAAGTCGGAGGCGACGGGGCGGCGCGGCGGCGTCCACAACGCCCTCACCCGGCTCCTCATCAAGCCGACGCATCTGATCGGCGGCTACGCCCAGCTGTCCTTCGCGCCCAACTACTACGGCCCCACCGGCAATCAGCGCGACGCGGTCACCGTGATCCGGCGGCGCGCCCAGGAGGTGACGTACTGATGCGGGTCATGGCGCAGGTCGCGATGGTCATGAACCTCGACAAGTGCATCGGCTGCCACACCTGCTCGGTCACCTGCAAACAGACCTGGACCAACAGGCCGGGCACCGAGTACGTGTGGTTCAACAACGTGGAGACCCGCCCCGGCCAGGGCTATCCGCGCGGCTACGAGGACCAGGAGAGGTGGAAGGGCGGCTGGCAGCTCAAGCACGGCCGTCTCGTGCCGCGCAGCGGCGGCCGGGCGCGCCGTCTGGCCCGTCTGTTCGCCAACCCCGAACTGCCCTCGCTGGACGACTACTACGAGCCGTGGACGTACGACTACGAGAACCTGATCAGCGCGCCGCTCGGCGACGACGTCCCGACCGCGCCGCCGCGCTCCCTGATCGACGGCCGTCCGACGGCGGTGACGTGGGGGCCGAACTGGGACGACGACCTGGGCGGCGGGCCCGAGCACCTCGCGGGCGACCCGGTCCTGCGGAAGATGAACGAGCAGGTGCGCCTGGAGTACGAGCAGGCGTTCATGTTCTATCTGCCGCGGATCTGCGAGCACTGCCTCAATCCGTCGTGCGTGGCGGTGTGTCCGTCCGGCGCGCTGTACAAGCGGGTGGAGGACGGCATCGTCCTCGTCGACCAGGACCGCTGCCGCGGCTGGCGGATGTGTGTGACCGGCTGCCCGTACAAGAAGGTCTACTTCAACCACCAGACGGGCAAGGCGGAGAAGTGCACGTTCTGCTACCCGCGGATCGAGGGCGGTCAGCCGACGGTCTGTTCCGAGACGTGCGTGGGACGCCTGCGCTACCTCGGTGTCGTCCTGTACGACGCGGACCGGGTCGGCGACGTGGCCGCCACGGAGAACGAACAGGACCTGTACGAGGCCCAGTTGGAGTGCTTCCTCGATCCGGAGGACCCGGACGTGGCGGCGGCCGCGGAGGAGGCGGGCATCCCGCACGACTGGATCACCGCCGCCCGCCGCTCCCCCGTGCACGCCCTGATCAGCCGCTACCGGGTCGCGTTGCCGTTGCATCCGGAGTACCGCACGATGCCGATGGTCTGGTACATCCCGCCGCTCTCGCCCGTCGTGGACTCCCTCACCGCGACCGGGCACGACGGCGAGGACCCGGCGAAGCTGTTCGCCGCCATCGACTCCCTGCGGATCCCGCTGGCGTATCTGGCGGAGCTGTTCACCGCGGGCGACCCGGCCCCGGTGGAGGCGGCGCTGTGCCGTCTGGCGGCGATGCGCTCCCACATGCGCCGGGTCAACCTCGGCGAGGAGCAGGACCCGGCCATCGCCCGCGCCGTCGGCATGGACGGCGCGGGCATCGAGGGGATGTACCGGCTGCTCGCCCTGGCCAAGTACGACGAGCGCTATGTCATCCCCACCAGTTACACGGCCACCGCCCCGGCCGACGACCTCGACTCCGGGTGCAGCCTGGACACCCACGGCGGCCCCGGCATGTACACCCCGGACACCTTCCACGCCCCACCGTCCGCCGAGCCGGAGCCGGAGCACGCCGGGGCGTCGTTGCGCGGCCGGGTCAACCTCCTGAACTGGAACGGCGAGGGACGGCCCGACGGGCTCTTCCCCAGCGGTGACGGCGGCGCGCGGTGAGCCGCCCCGTCGTCCACCAGGCCGCGTCCCTGCTGCTGCGCTACCCCGATCACGACTGGCCCGAGCGGCTGCGCGCGGTGCGTGCGGCCCTTGAGCCGGTGCCCGGCACGGAGGTGGGGCTGCTCCTGCGGTTCTGCGACGAGGTCGGTGCGACGGCGCCGCTGGATCTGGCGGCCAGGTACGTCGTCACGTTCGACCGCAGCCGCCGCCGGTGTCTGTATCTGACGTACTACACCGACGGGGACACGCGCAGGCGGGGCGCGTCGCTGGCGGAGCTCAAGGCGCTCTACCGGCGGCACGGGTGGCATCCGCCCGAGGACGAGCTGCCCGACTTCCTGCCGCTGATGCTGGAGTTCGCCGCCCGCACACCGGACCTGAAGGCGTCCCTGCTCGTCGCGCACCGGCCCGCCCTGGAACTGCTGCGCCTCGCGCTGGCCTCGTACCGCAGCCCGTATGCCGGTGTCGTCGACGCGGTCTGCCGCACCCTGCCCGGTCCTTCCCCTGCGACCCGGGAGGCGGCCCTGCGGCTCGCCCGCACCGGGCCGCCCGCCGAGACCGTCGGCCTGCTGCCGTATCCCCCACGCGCTCCCGACGCCCCGCACGCGGAGGAGACTTCCCGGTGAACCACCTGCGCATCGCCCTGTGGGGCGTCCTGCCCTATCTCGTCGTCGCCGTCCTCGTCACCGGCACTGCCTGGCGCTACCGCTACGACCGCTTCGGCTTCACGACCCGGTCCAGTCAGCTGCACGAGAGCCGGCTGCTGCGGGTCGGCGGCCCGCTGTTCCACTTCGGGCTGCTGTTCGTGATCGCCGGGCACGTCATCGGCCTGCTGGTGCCGGAGTCGTTCACGGAGCGCGTGCACGTCCACGAGTGGCTGTACCACGCGAACGCGCTGCTCGTCGGCGGCACGGCGGGCCTCGCGACGCTCGCCGGGCTGGTGATCCTGCTGTACCGGCGGCTGCGGGTGCCCGCCGTCCGGGCGGCGACGAGCCGCAGCGACCGCGCCGTCTACCCCGTCCTGCTGTGTGTGCTCCTGGCGGGCCTCACCGCGACGGCCACCACGATGAAGCCCCACCCCTACGACTACCGGCGTGGTGTCTCGGTGTGGTTCCGCTCGCTGTTCATGCTCGATCCGGACGTGTCGGCGATGGCGCACGCACCGCTCGCCTACCGGGTGCACGCCCTCCTCGCGATGGCCCTGTTCGCCGCGTGGCCGTTCAGCCGTCTCGTCCACGCCTTCGCCGCGCCGGTCGGCTACCTCGTGCGTCCCTATGTCGTGTACCGGTCGCGGGGCGGGCGGCGCGTGCCCGCGCCCGGCCGTCCAGGCCCAGGTCGGCCTTTCGCCGCCCGTTCCGGCCCGCCGGGCAAGCGGCCCCGGTCGGCGCGGGACACCCTCGCCCGGCGCTGATGCGGCGCGCACTCGCGGGCCCGCGCCAAGGGCTCGCCGACCGGTGCCGGGGGCTCGCGCCCGCGTGTTTCGCGCCGGTCATGGCCACGGGCATCGTCTCCCGGGCGCTGACGCAGACGGGCGCCCGGGCGCTGTCCCTCGTGCTGTTCGGCGCGGCGGCGGCCCTGTACGCCGTGCTGCTGTGCGCCACCGTGCTCAAGGCCCGGTATCACCCGTCCGTCATCCGGGCGGAACTCGGTGACCCCGCGCGGGTGTTCGGGCACTTCACCCTGGTCGCGGCGAGCGGTGTCCTTGCCGCACGCCTCGGCTCGGGGCCCGCCCGGGTCGTGGGGTGCGCGCTGTTCGTCGTCGCGGCGGTCGTGTGGGCGGTGCTCGCGCGCGCGGTCGTGCGACTGCGGGGCTTCGGCTCGCGCACCGCGCTGCGGCAGGCCGACGGCACCTGGTTCCTGGCCACGGTCGGCCTGCAGGCGCTCGTCCTGACGCTCGTCGGTCTCCGTCCCGACCGCCCCGTCGTCACGCTCGCGCTCACGCTGTGGGTGTGCGGGGTCCTGCTGTACGCGGCCACGCTGGCGGCCGTCGTCCGGCGCCTGCGGTCCGACCCGCCGGCGCCCGAACTCCTCGCGCCCAGCTACTGGGTGACCATGGGCGCCGCCGCCGTCAGCACCCTCGCCGGTGCCCGGCTCCTCGCCCACGACGGGCTCCTGCCCGCCCCGGTCCGCGCCCCGCTCGGCGGCACGGTCGTCGGCCTGTGGGCCTGGGCCACCTTCCTGATCCCGCTCCTGCTGGCCACGGGCGTCTGGCGGCATCTGCGCCACCGCGTCCCGCTGGCCTACGAGCCCACGCTGTGGTGCGTCGTCTTCCCGCTGGGGATGTACGCCACCGCGACCGCGCAGCTCGCGGCCGCACAGCGCATCGGCGCCCTGACGCTCCCTCAGCGGCCCTTGGCGTGGGCGGCCATGGCAGCGTGGCTCGCGGTCGGGGCGCGGTGGCTCACGACGCGGTGGGCCACGGGTCGGCCCTCGGCCGGGGCCTGAGCGGTGCCCAGGCCCTCGGCCCGCCTCCCGGGCGCGGCGCGGGAGGCGTCGTACCGGCTTCGTCGCTTCCCACCGGGCGGGAGCGCTACTTGCCCATCGGCGAGACGGCGATGCAGCCCGCCACGACGTTCTCGCCGGAGGCCTCCTTGATGACCTTGCCCTTGTAGATCACCTTGCAGGTGAGGTCGGAGCCGGTCGGGTCCGTCGAGATCGGGACGACGGTGGGCGGCATGATGCCGCGCAGCGTCACCGTCTTCTTCCACGGCAGCTCCGCCTTGCTGACCTTCTCCAGCTTCGGGTTGGACGCGGAACCCTCACCGGCGGCGAACTCGATCTCGTCGACGCTCTTGCCGGAGACCTCGTAGGTCACCTCGTACTTCTCGTTGACGGCCTTGTCCACGGCGTCGACGGCCTTCTTCTCGGCCTCCGAGCAGGCCCCGAGCGTGAGCGCGAGACCGGCGGCGGCGAGGGTGCACACGGCGGTGCGAATGCGTCTGTTCATGGCGGCAGACAACAGTAAAGAGCACGCAAAGTCAATCTGCGTCTCCGTCATAACCCCAGTTCAGAGGGGGATGGAGGAACGCCTTCGCGGCACGGGCCGCAGGACCCGCGCCGCGGCACGACCCCATTTTAGGACAGGGTCTGACCTCTATTGCTTCTACGGTGGCGGCCATGGACATCGACAACGGCATCGACACCACCGAGGGCTCGCACCTGTCGTGGCGGCAGGTCTGGGACCGGCGCATGGCCCGGCACGGACTCACCGGCGTGCCCTCCCCCGGTACGGCGTCCCCCGCCCCGACGCCTTCCCGGGTCGCCGACGTCGTGGCCGCCATGTGCGGCGCGCACGCCCAGGTGATGTCCGCCGCCGAACTGTCGATCGGTGCGCGCCTCGGCGGCGGCACCCGCGCGGATGTCCGGGCGGCGCTCGACGGGGCGGAAGGGCTCGTGAAGACCTACGGGCCGCGGGGCACCGTGCATCTCCTCGCGGCGCGCGACCTGCCGATGTGGACGGGGGCGCTGTCCGCCCTGCCCTCCGGCCCGAACGGGCTGCCGCAGGCGTCGCGCCTCACGGACCGGCAGACCGAGGAGGTCGTCGCGGCCGTCGCCGTCGCCCTCGCGGACGCCGGCGACGAGGGGCTGACCGCCGAGGAGTTGAGCGACGCGGTCGTCGCGGCCACCGGGCCGTGGGCGGGCGACCTGGTCATGCCCGCGTTCCAGGGGATGTGGCCGCGCTGGCGCCAGGCACTGCACCTGGCGGCCCACCGGGGCGCGCTGTGCTTCGGCCCCGACCGCGGCCGCAAGGCCACCTACCTCTCCCCGGAGCGACGACTGCCCGGATTCCGCCCCGCGCCCGCCGACGAGGCCCTGCACTCCCTGGTCGCGCGCTACCTGCACGCCTACGGCCCGGCGACACCACGGCAGTTCGCCCAGTGGCTGGGCGCGCCTCCCGTGTGGGCGGCCGCCCTCTTCGACACCCTCGCCGCCGCGGGAAGCCTGCGCCCCGTCGACGTCGAGGGCAGCACCGGCTGGCTGAACGCCGCCGACGACCAGGAGCCGGACACGGAGACCCCCGCCGCGGGGACGCTGCGGCTCCTGCCCTACTTCGACGCGTACGTGGTGGGCTGCCACCCGCGCGACCAGCTCTTCCCCGGCCCGGCCGCCGCACGCGCCCTGTCCCGCACCGGCCAGGCGGGCAACTACCCGGTCCTGCTCGTCGACGGCACGGTCGCCGGGGTCTGGCACCTGCGGCGCTCCGGACGCACGGCGGACCTGACCGTCGAGCCCCTCGCCCGGCTCAGCGCGGCGCGGCGGCGCGCGCTGGACGAGGAGGCGGCGCGGATCGGGGCGTTCCTGGACACCACGACACTGCGGGTGACCGTCGGTCCGGTCACGGTGGGCCCGCACGCCTGAGTGGTTCCGCCGAAGCTCTCAGGGATAGCTCTCGAAGACACGTGCGAGCTTTTGGCAAGATCGCGGAATGCTGCGACTCACCGATTTCATCATCGACTGCCCGGACACGATGAAGCTGGCCGCCTTCTACTCCGAGGTAACGGGCCGTCCGATCAAGAAGGGCAGCTCGGCGGAGTGGGCCGGCATCCGGTTCGGCGAGATCGAGCTGGCGTTCATCCAGGTGGATGACTACCGCGCTCCGCAGTGGCCCGACACCGAGCACCCCAAGCAGTTCCACCTCGACTTCGAGGTGGACGACATCGAGGCCGAGCAGCGCCGCGTCCTCGACCTCGGCGCGACGCTGAAGCAGGACTTCATCGGCCCCAACGGCTACGGCTGGCGGATCTACACCGACCCCATCGGCCACCCCTTCTGCCTGTGCCGCAACAAGGGCGTCGTCTGGACCGACCAGGGCCCGGTGTGGCCCGAGCGCGCCTGAGAAGACGGGCGCGGACTTCGCGGGCGGCTTGAGGTCCTTGGTGGTCAGCGGGGTGCCGTCGCGCCGCAGCACGGCGAGGGTGCCGAGTTCGCTGCCGTCGGCGCTGACGGTGACCTCGCTCGCGGCGGTGGGCAGGGTGCTCACGAGGCCCCGCCCCGGATCACGTACACGCGGCGTGGATCAGCGGACGGCGTGGAAGTCGCGTACCACCTCCGGCAGCGCCTTCACGACCGTCGTGCTGTGGCTGGTGGCCTCGTCGACCTCGGTGAGCTGGTGCGCGGCGCCGTTGACGGCCAGTTGGCGCGCGCAGTGCTCGGCGTTCTTGAAGGGGACGTCCTCGTCGGCCTTGGAGTGGAAGACGTGGACGGGGACCTGCGGGCGCCAGTCACAGGTGGTGTCCAGGACCCGCAGGTTGCGCCGGAGTTCGCCCGTGGGGTTGCGGATCTTGTCGAGGAAGTCCGCGGTGAACAGTTCCTTCGACGTCCGCGGCAGCGCGGCCCCGATCTCCTCCCCGGTGTGGTTCCCGTCGAAGAGCGACTCCACCGTCTTGTCGTACGGGGCGCGGAAGGCGTCCTTCGGCGTGGCGTAGAGGCCGTACATGCGGTTCCACGCGGTCGCGAAGTAGGCGAGGTAGAGCGAGGAGCGGGCGATGCCGTCGTCCGCCGCGGCCGCCTCGAACCCGGTCAGGTCGAACGGGCCCGCGATCGGAGCGAGGGCGCCGAGGCGGAAGTACGGGTCGGTGCCCCGTTGCAGGGCCCGGCCCAGCATCATCGTGGCGGGCCCGCCCTGTGAGAAGCCGCTGATGAGGACGCGCCGGTCCAGGTCGCGGCCGTCACGCCGGACGAAGGAGCGCGCGGCCCGCAGCCCGTCGACCGGCGCGGTGACGGTCGCCTTGGGATGGCCGTAGGGGTGGGATCCGGGGCCCTCCCCCAGGCCGAGGTAGTCCGGCGCGGACACCGCGAGGCCGGTCGAGGCGAACAGCAGTGCCGTGGCCCGGTCCGTCGATTCGTCGTTGACCGAGGCCACCTCGCCCCGGAACACCTCGGTGCCGTGCAGCCAGGACACCACCCGCAGGTGGCGGTCGCCGTTCCTCGGCACCGCGACCAGTTGGCTGGCCGTGGTGGGACGGCCCTGGGTGTCGACCGTGCGGTACACGATCCGGTACGCCCGCACGCCGTGGCGCACCTGCCGTTCGTCGATTCCGGCCTTCTTCAGGCGGGCCTCGACCTCTTTGGCGTCCAGGTCGAGAACGGGCGTCACCGAGACGACCGAGCCGCGCGCGGCGGCTTGCTGCGGGTGGGTGGCCGAGGTGCCGGGTGCGGAGGCGTCGCGGCCGTCCGCGTGCCCGGTGCCTGCCAGTACGGTCGCGGCGCACACCAGGGCGAGCACACCGGACGTCGAGATTCTTCCGCTCAAGCGAGTCAAGGTCATGACTGGACTCTGCCGTCCCCGGTACCCGGGCGCACTGGGGTGATCCACCGCATCGGCAAGGGGGTTGGCCACTGCGAGATCCGGGGGTTGGCCCTACGGTGCGCGTCGCTCCTGACCCGGGCGTGCCGCTGAGCTACTGGGTCACCTTCGGGTTCCCCAGTCACCGAAAAGTGCGTTCTTCCAGGTCAGCGCGTGCTCTCTTAGCGTTTACGAGTAACCACAGGAACCCCGGAGTGCTCTGGTACGGGCGGCGGTGTGCGGCCTCGCAAGCGCTCACGGCAAGGAGCTCGCAAGCGCTCATGGCAAGGAGGCGGACAGCATGGCCATCACCCTGGTCAACCCCAGCGGATTGCCCGAGATCGACGCGTACCGGCAGGTGTCGATCGCGACCGGGTCGAAGCTCGTGTTCCTCGCCGGGCAGGTCTCCTGGGACGCCGAGGGGAACACCGTCGGCGCGGGTGACCTCGCCGCCCAGGTCGAGCAGTGCTACCTCAATGTCGCCACCGCCCTCGCCGAGGTCGGCGCTTCCTTCGCGGACGTGGCGAAGATGACCGTGTACGTCGTCGACTGGAGCCCCGAGAAGATGCCGGAGCTCCTGGAGGGGATCTCCCGAGCGGGCGCGAAGCTGGGGAGCACGCCCGTGCCGCCCGCCACGCTGTTGGGCATCGCGGCACTGGACGTCCCCGATCATCTGGTCGAGCTGGAGGCCACCGCCGTCGTCGACTGAAGTCGGGCTCAGGCTTCGAAGCGTTCCGTGTAGGCCTCGGTCGGCGGGGCCGGGACGGGCCTCGTCATCCCCGCCGACCAGTAGCCCGTGGTGCCCGGGACGGGGACCACGTCGTTGAGGTAGGGCGCCGACGCCGGTCCTGCGGGACCGCGCGCCACCGTCCAGGTGTCGCCGTCCCTGCGCAGGTAGGTGGTGCGGCTCTGGTCCTGGTAGTTCCAGCCCGAGATCCACGCGGCGCGGCCCTCACCGTCGGCGGCGATGCCGGACAGCGCGCCGACGGTGAAGCCCGGTGGCACCCGGGTCCAGGCCGTGCCGTCCCAGTGGCTCAGGGCCGGGTTGCCGGGGCGTCCTGGCGGGCCGCCGACGCCCGCGTCGGTGCCCACCGCCCACACGTCGTCGGGGGCGGCCGCGTGCACGTCGCTGATGCTGAGCCGGGCTCCCGTGACCGGGGGCAGGACCGTCCACGCCCCGTCCCAGCGGGCGACGAGCCCCGCCCAGCCGCCGCCTGACGCCTGGTCACCGCTCACCCACACCGCGCCCGACGGGGCGAGGACGACCCGGTACAGGTTGGCGCTCGCGACGGGCAGCGGGTCCAGCCACCGCCACTGCCGCCCGTCCCCGTGCAGCAGCCGGGCAGCGCCGCCCCGGGTGCCGCAGATCCACACCTGCCGGTCGGCGCCGACGGCGACCCCCTCCAGGCGGACGCCCGACTCGCCCTGTCCCGGGAACGTGGCCGTGCGCCAGGTCGCGCCGTCCCACCGCAGCAGCGGGCTCGCCGTCCCCGTCGGCATGCCGACGCTCCACGCCGAGGTCGCGCACGTCCCCGAGACGTCGCTCAACCGGCTGTGCTCCAGGTGCGACAGGTCGGTCTTGGTCCAGGCGGTGCCGTTCCACACCATGGCGAGCGCGCGGCCGCGCGAGGGTCCTGCCAGGTTCTCCTCGCCCACGGACCACGCCAGTCGAGCGCTCGCGGCGGCGATGCGGCGCAGCTGGGCGGCGGGGGTGCTGCCGGGCGCCGGCACGGGCTGCCAGCCCGGTGCGCGCGATCCCGACGTGGCGGCCCGGACCGGGTCCGCGCCGAGTGCGATCCCCGCCAGCGCCCCGGTCATCCCTGCCACAAAACGCCTACGTCTCACGGTTGAACCCCTCTCACGGCCGAGTCCTTCCACGCGCACAGGAGGGACCACCGTCGACGAGGGAGGCACGAAGGACTAGCCACCCGTGTGACAAATCCGGTGCGGGGACGCCGAGTTGGGTTCGCGACGCTCCTACGGGCCCTACGTCGACTCCGCCACCTTCTCCTCCTCCCTGTGCCCCTCCTCCCGTCCCCCGCGCGTCGCGAGGCACAGCAGCACCGTCCCCGCACCGGTCCCCACCAGCAGGCAGGGCCCGACCGCCCACCAGCCGTCCGCCGCGGTGACGGCGAGGCCGACCAGGGGCGGGGCGGCGAGCGCGCCGATGCTGCCGAGCTGGGCGACCAGGCCGTTCGCGGCGTCCATGTCGGAGGTGGCGCGGACGGCGAGGGGAATGGCGGCGAAGACCGACGCCACGACCAGTTCGTTGCTGAGCGCGACCACCAGGGCGCTGCTCACGGAGCCCCAGGTGCCGCCCACCCCGCCAAAGGCGGCGAACGCTCCGGCCGGCATCAGGAGCGCCACCAGGAACAGGTGCTTCACGTCCTTGCCCCGGCGCAACAGGGCGCTCGCCAGGAAGCCACCGGCGACGCCGACGAACGACACGATGCCGGTGAGGGTTCCCGCGGTCTCGGTGGGGACGTCGAACTCCTCGTGCAGATAAGTGGGGTAGAGGGTGACGCAGGTGACGATCGCGCCGCTGATCGTGGCGAAGCCCGCGCCCAGGGCGATGGGGCGCGCCAGCCTGCGGGCCCGCCCGCGCAGGTCCCGGGGGCGCCCCGGCGGGCGGCCCCCGCGGGCGAGGCGTGCGGCGCGCGCGGGTGCGGGGCGGTGGCGGGCGATGTCCGCGGGCAGCCGCGTCGTCGCGGCCGCGACCACCAGCGTCACGGCGCCCGCGATCGTCAGCCAGGCCTGCCAGTCGAACCACGTGGACAGGACACCGCCCGCGAACGACCCGACCGCGAGGCCCACGGGCATGAATGTGCCCCAGATGGCGAGCGCCGACGTCAGCCGGCTCCCGCTGCCCAGGCCGAACAGCAGGACCGGTGCGACGATCACCACGATCACGTAGCCGACGCTCTCCAGGAGCCGTCCGCCGAACAGCGCGCCGAAGCTCCCCGTGTGGGCGCAGAAGAGGCCCGCGACGCCCATGACGACCAGGCCGCCCACCAGCATCCGGCGCGGGTCGTAGGGACGCAGCAGATAACTGACGAGCAGGCCGAGCACGGCGGCGACGGCCGTCACCAAGGAGGCGATGAGCGCCACTTGACTGAGAGAGAGCGACAACTCCTCTCGCATTTCTACGGAAACCGGCGTAATCTTCCCCATACTGGTGGCCGCGGTGACGCCCGCGAGATAGATCAGCCAGAACTTCCACCAAAAACCGGACGCCTCCGCGGTGTCCGAAGACGCGTCGACTCCGTGGCTCTGTGCGGCTTTCTCAGCCTTCTCTTCCACGACGTGGGGTTTCCTCTGGGTCCGGGGACACGGATGGACTGGGCGGCACTGCTCGTCTCGGGGGCACGACTTGGTTCGGGGGCACGACTTGGCTCGGGGGGACGATCCGATGCGTGAACGGCGCGACGGCCTCGGCGACATCGTCGTCATGGGCTCGCTCGTGATGGACCGCAAGTACTTCAGCGCGGGCACCCACACCGCGGCCGCGGGCCGCCGGACGCAGGCGGTCTGGAGCGTGGAGCGGCATCACGGCGGCGTGGGCCGCAACGTCGCGGTCAATCTGGCCAGACTGGGAGCCCGGCCGAGCTTCGTGGGCCTGTCCGGGTTCGGCCCGGACGCCGAGGCCCTCGAGGACGAGCTGACGCGCCTCGGCGTCCGCCTCCAGGTGCTCCGCACCGACGGCGGCGTCGGCCGCTTCGACGTCACCCTGGACGGCCTGCGCCGGCAGATCACCTCGCGCATCGCTCTGCCCGACCCGGCGGCGGCCACCGCCCTGCGCGGCCCCGCCCTCGACACCCGCGTCGCCCGCGCCCGAGCCGTCGTCGCCGAAGGCGGCCTCGACGAGGACCTGCTGACCTGGACGTCCCGGCAGGCCCGACGGCACGGCACGCTCATGTGCTGCATGCCCACGCGCCAGGCCGACTTCGGGCCGCGCCCCCGTCTTCTGCCGCTGTACGACGTCCTGCTCCTGAACGCGCGCGAGGCCCGGCACCTCCTGTGCCGGGCCGGGACGCCCGCCGAGCAGGCCGCGCGGCTGCGTCATCTGGGCCCCCGCGTGGTCGTGGTCACGTCGGGCGCGGACGGGGCCGCCGTGGCCTCGGCGGAGTACGACGAGGTCCTGTTCCTGCCCGCCGAGCCCGGCGCCTGCGCGGACGACACGGGAGCGGGCGACGCGCTCGCGGCCGCCTTCGTGCTGGGGCTCAGCACCGGCGCGAGCCCCCGGGCCGCCCTCGCCCAGGGGCTGCGGGCGGCCCGGGTGACCATCGGGTGCCGGCAGAGCACCTGCCGTGCCGTGTCGGCGGCCGCGGGTCTCAAGGCGCGATGAACCGCTTGGTGGAGCCCACCCGGTGGGCGCGCATCGTGATGCCGTCCTCCGCGAGCCCGCGCGCGATGGTCTCGTCGTCGTACGCGGCGACACCGGCGTCGGTGAGGATCTGGTAGTCCGTCGAGTGCATGGCGATCTCCCCGAGCCGCGCCTGCCTGATCTCCCCGACGTTGTGGCCCTCGTAGCCCGCGGGCAGCTCGTACGCGCGGTCGGCGAGGCAGGCGAACATCAGCAGGTGGTAGTCGCCCTGCTCCCACTTGCCTGTGAACTCGTAGACGGCGAAGAGGGAGCAGGACTCCACCGCGATGCCGGTCTCCTCACGGGCCTCCCGCAGCGCGGCGGCCTCGGCGGCCTCCCCGCGCTCGATGCCACCGCCGGGCAGCAGCCAGCTCCCGGCGTACGGGCCCTTCAGCTGGTGGATGAACGTCACGGTCCCACCGGGGCCGGGAACCACCAACAGCGCCGCGGGCAGCGCCTCTGCGAATCGGCTCATCGTGCTCTGCGTCCTCGTTCCGTCGTCGTCGAGCGCTTTGTCGGTGATCGGTCGTGCCGTACGTGCTCGGTCAGTACTCGGTCGGCCGGCCCTCGGGTGGGATGACCAGGGCCAGACCTATACGTTGCCCCTCCACCCTGCCCTTGCGGTAGTAGGGCTCGGTGCGTGTGGTGAAACCATAGGTCGCAAGCGCCTGGCCGGGGTTGGACAGGTCCGGGCCGCAGACGACCACCTTCGAACGGACGTCGAAGGCCATCGCCTCCCGCACCAGTTCCGCGCTCGGTTCGTCGCACTCGATGTACGCGACGAACTCGCCCCGGGCCTTCAGGGAGTAGCGGACCGACCTGATCGGGTGACCGGCGCCGCGCAGGTGCGCGTACATCAGGTACTCGTTCTGGAAGCTCATCAGGGTGAGCCCCGACTCGGCGCCCGCCACGATCGTCGGCATCGGCGCCCCCGGCGTGGCGAAGACACCGGTCACCGTGAGGACGTTGCTGCGCCGGGCCTCCGCGTAGTAGCCCTTGAACTCCCCGAAGGGGCCCTCGACTTCGTCCTCCTCGTGCACGAGGCCGGTGATGACGTGGGTCGCGTCGTCCGGCACCGGCGGGCTGCCCGCGACGCCGATGCGGTGGCCGAGCAGCCGCGAGGCGATTTCGTAGTCGTCGCCCTCGGCGGGGAGGCGGGACGCCGCGACGACGGTGACCGCCGGGTCCGCGCCGAGGAAGACCGAGATCGGCATGGGGCGACCGGTCGCCAGCCACTCCCGCAGGTTGCGGTGTCCGTCCGTGCGCGGGTCGAGGAAGATCCGGGCCCGGTCGGGGCCCACCACCTGGGCGCGGTAGAACCCCATGTTGACGCCGCCGCCGTCCGGGCGGGTCGTCACGCCCACCCCCGCGGTGAGGTAGGGCCCCGCGTCGCCGGGGCGGTGCTGGAGCAGCGGAAGACCGGCCAGCAGGCCCGGCACGTCCCGCCGGACCACGACGCCCTGGCCGGGCACGGGCTCGGTGGGGACGGGGCGGGCAAGGCGGTCGGCCATCTCCGGCAGGTGCTTCTCCTCGGACGTGGTGAGCGCCGCCAGCAGGACGGCCCGCGGATAGGGGTGGCACAGGACGCGCGCCCCCGGCCGTTCGGTGAGGTTCGTGAACACCACCGTGGGCCGGGAGCCGTGCGTCCGCTCGATGTCGGCGACGGTACGGGCCGCCTCGACGCGGGTGCTGACCGGAGCGTCGTACGTGTACAGGTCGACGGCGTCGTAGCAGCCGGGCAGGCCGATCTCGGCGGCGCAGACGACGCGCGTGAGGCCGCTGCCGGGGAAGTCGCCCCCCATGTGCCGCTGTCCGCTCCCTCCGGCCGTGTCCGCGCTCATGTCCGCACCCGCAGTGCGGCCGGGAACGGGCGGCAGTCCGCGGTGGACTCGCGGGCCGTCTCCCAGGGGAAGACGATCCAGTCGTCGATGACGGCGGCGCAGTACTCGGGCACGTAGGAGCTCTGGTGGTTGCGGACGACCGCGGCGAACCTGACGTCGTCCGCCGCGACACCCGCGGCCGCGAGATGGCCGAGGACCACCGCGGCCGTCTCGCCGGTGCCGACGATGTCGTCGACGACCAGGACCCGCCTGCCCGCGCCGAGCGGCAGCGGGGTCGCGCTGTCGATGACGGGCGGGTTCTTCGTGGCGTACCGGCTGTCGTCGGCCGTGCGCCGGACGCGTACGACATGCGTCACGGGGACGTCGAGGGCGCACGTCAGATGTCCGGCGGGGGTGAGTCCGCCGCGGGCGAGCGCGAGCACCGCGTCGGGCACGAAGCCGTCGGCGCGCACCTGGTCCGCGAGGTCGTCGACGAGGACGCCGAAGGAGGCCCAGTCCAGGAGGTAGGGCCCCTGCCGCGACCACATGGCGGGCGCCGCGGCCCGATCGCGTGACTCCTGGGTGAGGGGGGTGTCCGTCATGTCCGTACCGCCTCCGCGACGTGGTCGACATCGATCTGCACCGAACGCTCCCGGGCGTGCGGCCCGTTCTCCGCGCGCCCCGCGCCGGTGACGCGGATGAACTCCGCCTTCTCCCGGAAGGTCGCCAGGTCGGGCGCTCCGGAGTAGCTCATCGCCGACTGCACGCCGCCGACGAGCTGACGCAGCGTCGTGGCCAGCGGGCCGGACGCGGGGAAGGTCGCCTCCACGCCCTCGGGGACGTAGTCGTCGACCTCCTCCTGGGTCACCTTGCCGCCGTTCGCCCGGCGCAGCGTCAGCTCCATGCCGAGCGACACGAAGCCGTTGCTGACGCGGTACGACCGCCCGTCCCGCTCCACGGGCGTGGCGGCGCTCTCGTCGGCGCCCGCGAGCGCGGAGCCGAGCATCACGGCGTGCGCCCCCGCCGCCAGGGCCTTCGCCAGGTCGCCGGCCTGCCGGATGCCGCCGTCGGCGATGATCCGCACGCCCGCGTCCGCCGCCGCTGCGGCACAGTCGAGCACCGCGGTCAGCTGCGGCACGCCGGTCCCGGCGACGAGCCGCGTCGTGCAGACACCGCCGGGTCCGATGCCGACCTTCACCGCCTGGGCGCCCGCCGCCGCGAGGTCGCGCACACCCGCGGCGGTCGCCACGTTGCCCGCGACGAGCGGGATCCGGGGGTAGGCGGCGGTCAGTTCCCGCACGGTGTCGATGACCTGGTCGCTGTGGCCGTGCGCCACGTCGACCAGCAGGATGTCGACGCCGAGCGCGGCGAGCGCGCGGGCACGCTCCCGCCAGTCCCCCGTGACGCCGACCGCCGCGCCCACCACGAGGCGCCCGTCGGCGTCCAGCGTCGCCCGGCCCTTGTTCTCGGCGTTCTCGGCGTCCTCGGCGCCCGGTTGGACGGACTTCACGGCGTCGAGCTGCTGCGCCTGCTGGTCCACGGTCTGCATGCGGTGCAGGATGCCGACGCCGCCCTGCAGGGCCATGGCGCGTGCCATCCGGTCGCCCGTGCACCACTGGGTGTTGGCGGAGATCACGGGCAGCCGCAGCCGCAGGCCCGGGAGGAGTTCCGTCGCCGGGTCGGCCTGGCGTCTGCTGGTGAGCGCGGTGCGCTGGGGCACGAGCAGGACGTCGTCGAAGCTCAGGCCCGTCCGTGGCGGGTCGGTGAGGCGCATGGGTGCGGTCCCCTCTCTCTGGTCTCTCTGGTCTCTCTGGTCTCTCTGGTCTCTTCGGGTCCTTCTGGTGTCTTCGGACCCTTGGGCATTGCCGCTCGTTGGCTGGGCTCGGCGGCCTCTTCGGTTCCGGTGGGCCTGGCGGGGGCGGGTCGGTCCCCGCCGCCCGCCGGGCCCGCCGGACCGGTCAGTGCCGGTTGTCGCCGGTGAGAGCCGTGAGCTCCTGGCGCAGGCCGGTGTCCTTCAGGGCGCCGCGCCACACCGCCGTGGTCATGGTGGCGGGGGTGCGGACGCCGCGCATGGCCATGCACAGGTGCTCGCCGCGGCCGATGACGGCGACGTCGGGCGAGCCCGTCAGCTTCTCGATGTCGTCGGCGATGTCCTGCGTCAACTGCTCCTGGGACTGGAGCCGGTGGGCGTGCTGGTGCGCGACCCGGGCGAACTTGCTCAGCCCGAGGATGTGCTCGCGCGGCAGATAGCCGATGGTGACGCGGCAGGAGAACGGCAGCAGGTGATGCTCGCACAGCGACCACACGTCGATCCCGGACACGGCGACCAGGCTGCCGCTCGCCGTGGTCTCGAAGACCGTGTCGACGGAGCCCGGGTCGTGCTGGGTGAACTCGCGCCACCAGCGCGCGAATCGCCTGGGGGTGTCGCGCAGTCCGTCGCGCTGCGGGTCCTCCCCGATCTCCAGGAGCAGTCGGCGGGCGATGTCCTCCAACGGATCCGGTCCGTGCGCCTCGCCGCCGAGCGCCACCTCCTCGGCCAGAACCTCTTCCTCGGCAAGTACCTCGATGCTGCTGGTCATCAGACCCCCCGTTTGTTTCCCCAGATGTTCACGTGCAGTCTTCCGGACAGATTCCATTTCCGTGCGATCACCGCGTCCGCCAACGTGCGGATACCGAGGTCGATTTCCTCGGGCGACTGCCCCCTCGGCATGATCCAGACATTGCGCAGTCCGAATTCCGTCACGAACGCGTCGACTTCGTCGAGATCGCTTGTGTCGCCGCAGACGAACTTGAACGCCGCGTTCGGAAGACGCGCGAAGCACGTGAGTGCCTCGGGGACCTTGCGGCGGTGTTCGGCCACTCCGGAGTGGGCGAGCTTCGGCGACACGTTGAAGCGCGCTCCGGTGGCCACCAGGTCGGTGGTGGGAATGACGGTGCCGTTCGTCTCGAATTCCACGGCGACGCCGTGTGCCCGCAGCGCGCGGACCGCCGGCAGCACCCGGTCCTGCTGGCTGAGCGGCTCACCGCCGGAGATGACGATCAGCTCGACGCCGAATCCGAGGAGCCGCTCCGTCACCTCGTCGGTGGGAAGCGTGTGCAGCTCATCGGCCGCCCGGTAGGCGATCCCGGTGTCCGACTCGCCCTTCCAGTCCCAGGTGTACGGCGTGTCGCACCACCGGCACGTCAGATTGCAGCCGCCGAGCCTGAGGAACGCGCACGACCTTCCCGTGGAAGGACCCTCGCCCTGGACGGCGCTAGGTGGGTCCGAAGATCTCGTTGACCACGAGGTTCGGAACCGACATTGGCATCACCCCCCTCGCGCCCGCGCCGGGGCGCCTCGCATCGCGTGCCGGAGTCGTCCGCCGTGCACGGCGCGTCGGCGGTCAGTCGTCCGCATGACCCGTGCGCGCGGCCACGGCCGTCGCGGGCCGGTAGGTCGCCCATGTCTTCGGCGTCTCCGAGACCCGCACGGCGGTGAGTTCCGGATAGTCGCCGGTCCAGGTCTGGTAGATCCACAGGGCGATGTTCTCCGCGGAGGGATTCCGGTCGCCGCCGATGGCGTCGTTCAGGTGCCGGTGGTCCAGCGTCTCGTCGAGCCATTTCTTGAACTGCCCGAGTTCTCCGTAGTCGCGTACGAAACCGGGTTCGGTCAAATCGTCGGCCCCGGCGGAGAGTTCGAGCACCACGATGTAGTTGTGTCCGTGCAGCCTCCCGCAAGGATGGTCCGGAGGCAGGTGGGCCAATTGATGACTGGCCGAGAAGTGGAATTCCTTCGTGATGGAGAACAAGCCCTCACTCCTTTTCTCGTCCGGGCACACCGCACCGCGGTGACCGGGCGGACTTTTTCACCACTGCTGCACTGCACGTCCCGCGGCGGCGTCTTTCGAGCCGCGTCGGAAGGAGGGAAGCGGAGACGACAGCGCGGTTCGCCTCCGCGAGGAAAGGCCCCACCACGGCTCGCTGCCGGATGCGGGGCGACGCGGATGATGGCTGGTGCTGACCCTCCCCCTTGGGTTTCACCACCGCGGAAAGGGCGCCGACACGGTCAGCGCCCCGAGCCCTCGGGGCCGCCCCTGGCCCCGTACTGGCACAACTGGCGCGAGGCGTGTCCCTCCCGCGTACGGGAGGGAACGCGCGCCGCCTCAGACACACTCCGGCACAGGCCGGTGTGCGCACACCATCGTCGTACAGCCGACGCGGTCAGCACAGGAGGGTATTGGGCGCGTGGACGGCGCGAATCCACGGGTGCCGAGCGGCGCAGAACGGCGCAGTGCGCTTCGCGGGGGCGCTCTCCCGCACACCCCGCCGTGCGGCACGAGTGCGCCGACGGCGGACAGCGGCCGGGCTCACCGCGGGCCCGGGGGCGCGTGCCGCAGGTAGGCGAGGACCGCGCTGACCCTGCGGTGCAGTTGCGGTATCTCGGCGAGGCCGAGCTTGGCGAAGGTGGAGTTCACGTGCTTCTCGATGGTCGACTCGGACAGGCGCAGGGAGTCGGCGATCGCGCGGTTGGTCTTGCCCTCCGCCATGTGCCGCAGGACGTCCAGCTCCCTGCGGGTGAGGCGGGACAGGGGCGCGTCGGCGCCACGGGCGTGGCTGCCCATGAGGACCTCCACGATGCGTGGGTCGACGACGGAGCGTCCCGCGGCGACCTCGTGCAGGGCGCGCAGGAGTTCGTCGACCTCGCCGATGCGCTCCTTGAGGAGGTAGGCGAGGCCGTCGGTGCCGCGCCGGAACAGCTCGAAGGCGTAGTTCTCGTTGGCGTGCTGGGAGAGCACGACGACACCGATGCCGGGGTGGGCCTCGCGGATGGCGTGGGCGGCGGTGATGCCCTCGGTGTGGTGGCTCGGCGGCATCCGGATGTCGGCGACGACGACGTCGGGGCGCAGGCGTGCGACGGCGTCGAGGAGTTCGGCGGCCGTGCCGACGGCGGCGAGGACGTCGGCCTCGCCGGTGTCCTCCAGGAGGCGGCGGGTGCCCTCGCGCACCAGGTAGTGGTCCTCGGCGATGACGACGCGCAGCGGGCCCTGGGGGCCGGGCGCGGGCGTGGGTTCAGGCACGGGTGTCCTCCCTGACGTGTTCCGGGAGCCGGGCGCGGATGACGGTGCCCGTGCCCGCGCGGCTGGTGATGGTGAGTTCGCCGCCCACGGCCTCGGTGCGGTCCCGCATGCCGGTGAGGCCGGAGCCGTGGGTGGTGGCGGTGGGAAAGCCCGTGCCGTCGTCGGTCACCTCGACCTGGAGGCGGCCGTCGGAGCGGGTGATGCGGACGGTGACGTGTCCGGCGCGGGCGTGCTTGAGGACGTTGGTGAGTGCTTCGGAGACCAGGTAGAAGGCGGACTCCTCGATGTCGAGGGCGTAGCGCACGCCGGCCAGGGACTGCCCGCTCTGGACGGTGACGGGGATGGGCATGCGGCGGGCGCAGGAGGTGACGGCGGCGACGAGGCCCTGGTCGGTGAGGATCGGCGGGTGGATGCCGTGGGCGAGTTCGCGGAGTTCGTCGATGACGCGGTAGGCGTCGTCCTGCATCTCGGTCAGGGCGCTGTCGATGCCGCCGCCGCGGTGGAGTCGGTTGCGGGCGAGGGCGAGCTTGGCGACGAGGGCGACGACGTCCTGCTGGATGCCGTCGTGGAGGCGGCGTTCGATGCGGCGGCGCTCGGTGTCCTGGGCGTGCACGATGCGGGCGCGGGACGCGGCGAGTTCGGCGGCCTGGCGCTGCATCTCGTCGGCGTGGGCGCACAGTTCGGCGGCGAGCCGGACGTTGTGCACGGCGAGGGCGGCGGAGCGGGCGAGGGTGCCGCCGATGGCGTGGTCCTCGGGGGTGGAGCGGCCCTCGGTCCTCGGGCCGTACTCGATGAGGCCGAGGGTGTCGTCGCCGTAGAAGAGCGGGAACTGTTTGACGGGCCGGGCCGCGGCGGGCCGTTCGCCGGACTCGGCGGTGGACACGGGAAGGCCGTTCCCGCCGAGGCGGACGCGCACCCATCTGAGGCCGAGGCCTTCGCGCAGGCCGGTGGCGAGCTGGGGGGCGAGGCGGTCGAGGTCGTAGGCGTGTTCCAGGGTGGTGCTGAACTGGACGAGGAGTTCGAACCTGCTCAGGCGTTTGCCGAAGACGCGCCGCTCGACGAGCGTGTTGAGCCGGTCGCGCAGGGGCCGGAACAGGGCGGTGGCAACGACGGCGACCAGCAGGGACAGGCCGACGGGGAAGAAGAGGCCGGCGGTGAGCCCGAGGGTGAGGGCCATGCCGAGATACCAGCTGTTGATGATGAACCACAGCGAGCCGTAGACGGCGGAGGGCCGCAGCACGATGTCGACGCCGAGCAGCCGGTGCCGGAAGGCGGCGTAGACGAGGGTGACGGAGATCGAGATGTAGGGCAGGGCGCCGAGCAGCGCGCCGATGAAGAAGAACATGCCCTCTTCGCCCTGCCAGGAGCGGAACAGCCGGGTGGCGGCCCGGGCCAGCAGGACGGTGGCGCCGAGCGCGGCCCAGGGCAGCAGCGCGGCGACGTCGGCGCGGCCCGTGGCCCGGGCGCGCAGGCAGCGCACCGTGAGGAGGGCGGCGCCGATGCCGGGGAGCCAGGCCTCGGGGTAGTAGAAGACGATGTAGTACACGATGTGCTGCGGGACTCCGGCCAGCGGCAGCAGGATCGGCAGGGCGAACAGGCCCCACAGGGCGCGCAGGACGTGGCGTTCGTAGCGGAAGGCGTAGCGTCCGTCGGGCAGCAGGGCGAGCAGGCGCAGGATGATGATGCTCACCGCGAGGTTGCACATCTCGTGGGTGATCTGCAGGCCGAGGTCGAGCGGAAGGACCGGGCCGACGACCTTCGGGCGCAGATGCCAGCCGAGCTCACGGATCATCAGGTTCGTGGTGTGGCGCACGGCGCTGGCGATGGACAGCCAGGTGCCGAGCAGCAGGAGGCGGCGGGCCACGGGGCTCGACGGGGCGTGCCACCAGGTGAAAAGCCCGGCGAAATAGCACGGTAGTACGGATCCGAGGACCCAGGGCAGAACATACCGGTTCTCCAACTGCGTTGTCCCGATAAGCGTTGCCCAGAGCATGAACACTCCGCCACTTACCGCGACAAGGTACATCCCCCTGCTTCTGCCTGCCACGGGCGTCATTATCGGCCGTCGTCACGACGGTCGTCCACGGAAATAATCCACCGCGCATGGAGGAAAACCGCCATACGGTTTGGGGGGTGCCCGGGTGCCGCGGAATGGCGTCGGCGAGAAGACTCTGAACTCAATCGCCGGCGCGGATTCCTCGAGAACGGGTGGCTGTCATGAGTCGTTGTTCCGGTCCGGAAGTGGTCGTGTGGGACACCACGTACGCCTGCCCGCTGCGGTGCTCGCACTGCTATTCGGAATCGGGGCGGCGGCCGTCGCGGCAGCTCGGTCCTGAGGACATGCTGCGGGTCGCGGACGCGCTCGTCACGCTCGGACCGCGGGTCGTGGCGCTGTCCGGAGGCGAACCGCTCGTCGTCCGGGGCGTGTTCGACGTCGCGGAGCGGCTGCGGGCCGGCGGGGTGAAGCTGTCGATCAACACCAGCGGCTGGGTGATGAGCCGGGCACTCGCCGAACGGCTCGCGGACCGGTTCGACGAGGTGATCGTCAGCCTCGACGGGGCGACGCCCGAGGTGCACGACCGCATCCGGGGCCGCAAGGGTTCCTTCGACCGGGTCCTTGCGACGTTGGCACTCCTCGACGAGGTGGCGGGGGAACGGAGCGCGGCCGCACGGGGGCGGCTGCGCTTCGGCATCGACTGTGTGGTGATCCGCAGCAACTTACCGCAGTTGGAGGCCTTCGCCGCCGACATCGCCCACCGGTTCCCGCACCTGACCACCCTGGGGTTCAACGCCGCCGTGCCCGAAGGCCTCGCCAGCCGCCCGGAGTTCTGCGCGCACGAGCTCCTCGACGACGACCAGGTCGCCCGTCTGACCAGTGAGACGCTCCGCTCCAGGCTGCGCGCCCTGGCGCCGCCTTCGGTGTCCGTCCACACCACCGACAACATGAACCTGGTGATGAACCCGGAGCGGGTGGCCCGGCGCGTCGACACCCTGGTGATGCAGGTGGAGCCGGACGGCCTGGTGCGGGGGATCCCCGTGTACGAGGGCACGGTCGGAAGCCTCCTGGAGGAGCCGGGTTCGGTGCTGTGGGAGCGCACGCTCGCGCGCCTCGAGGATCCGTTCGTCGTGGAGACCCTGTCCTCCGTGCACTCCATGGGGACCTGGGCGGAGGCCGTCCGGCTCATGGACCGGCGCTTCGGGAGCGCCGAGGACATCGCCCGCTTCGACCGGCGTTCGGTCCGCACCAATCCGCCTGAATTCATCACTCCGGCTGCCGTGACCGCCCAGGGGGCGGCGGGGCGGCACTCCGCCTGACGCCGCGGCTATTCCACCGTCATATCGCCGTCGCACAGCGGCATTCCGCGCCGGACACCGGCCGGCCATTGCCCCGCAGTCACCCCTCCGCTTCCGGCCCGCCACCCCTTGCGTCCGCTGTCCAGAAAGCAGCTGGCTTGTGACCGGAACTCGTCCGTATTCCGCCCGGGTTCTCCCCCGGATTCCCCGCGTCACCCAGTCCCCCGAGCCGCCGCCCCGCAGCGGGTTCGGCTCCTCATTCCGGCTGAAAGGACCGCGCCATGATGAAACTTCAGGACTACGACCGCTTCTACCGCGCGGACCCGGACTTCTTCGAATTCCCGGAGCGACTGGCCGACGACGCCGCGGACCGGCTGTCCGCCGTCCTGCGCGAACCGCCGCGCGGCTGGGAGCGCACGGAGGCCGGCTGGTGGGCGCGGCTGCGGCCGCCCGGCGTGCGGACGGCCGGCCAGGGCTGGCGGATCCACGTCTCGGTGACGCTGCCGCAGCTGGAGCGGACGGCGGAGATCGTCCGGGAGTACTGCGTGCACCGGGGCCTCGCGTGCGACCTGGTCCGCGGCGTCACCGCGGCCCGCGCGCTCGCCGACGTCCGCGCCGACCGCCTCACCAGCGCCGACCTGATGGTCCTGCACCCCGCCGACGAGGCCGGGCTCGCCACCGCCCTCGGGGACCTGGCCGCGCTCCTCGAACCGCTGCCAGGACCGTACGTCCCGGGCGCGCTGCGGCACGGCCCGGGCCCGCTGTACGTGCGCTACGCCGCCGCGGAGGACCGGCGATGTCCCGCCGGCGGCCACCCGGCCGCCCCCGGCGACGAGCACGACCTGGTGCCCGCACTCGAACGGCCCGACGGCACCCTCGTGCCCGAGGACCGGCGCCCGGTCTTCCGCCTCCCGGACTGGGTCGCCCTGCCCGAGGTCCTGCACGCCGACCTGGAGGCCCTGCTCGCCCCGCCGCGGTCCCCGTTCCCCTACCTCGGTGTCCGGGCCGTGTCCCTGACCACCGGCGAGGGCACGTACCGCGCCACCGCGTCCGACACCGACCGGCCCGTCCTCCTGCACGAGGCACGCCCGCACGCCGGCCTCGACGTCCGGGGCGACGACGCCGTCGCCCGCCTCACCCGCGAACGCGCCCTCCTGGAACGCCTCGCGGACCTGGACTGCGTGCCCGACGTCGTCGGCCGGCACGTCCGGGCGGGGCACCACTTCCTCGCCGTCGAGGTCCCCGAGGGCCGCACCCTCGCCGAGGCCGCTGCCGCCGCCTTCCCGCTGACCACCGAGGCCCGGGCGCGGAGCGAGGCCGCGGACTACGCGAAGTGGGCCCTCGACGTCGCCGACCGTGTCGCCGACGCCCTGACCGCCCTCCAGCGGCGCGGCGTACGCCTCGGCGAGCTCGACCCGGAGCACATCGTCCTGCGCCCCGACGGCCGCGTCGTCCTCACCCGGCTGCGCACGGCCACCGATCTCACGGACGACCGGCCACCGACCGTCGGCGAGGAGGGCTTCACCGCGCCGGTCGGCCTGCGCGGCGCCGCCGCCCACCGTCATCTCCTGGACGTGCTGCGGCTGTGGCTCCTCCTTCCCGTGCCGCACCGCGCCCCCGCGACGCTGCGCGTCCTCACGGAGACGGTCGACGAGCTCTACCCGCTGCCCCCGGACTTCGGCGCCACCCTCCTGTCACGCCTGCGCCGGGGCGCGGGGCCGGGCGACACCGACCGCGCCGCCGACGCCGTGGACGACGCCCGGGCACTCGCCGCGGAGCAGCCCGACTGGCCCGCCCTCCGCGAGCGGCTGGTGGCCGGGCTGCACGCCATGGCCACGCCCGAGCGCACCGACCGGCTGTTCCCCGGCACGCCTTTCGGCCCGGCGTCGCTCGGCGGGACGTCGTTCGGCCACGGAGCGGCCGGTGTGCTGTACGCGCTGCACCGGGTGGGCGCGCCCGTCCCCGGCGCGTACGCCGACTGGCTCGCGGACGCGGCGACCCGCGACCCCGACCCCCGGCCCGGCCTCTACGACGGCCTGCACGGCGTGGCCCTCACCCTGGACCTGCTCGGCCACCGGGACCGGGCCCTCGCCGTCCTCGAACGCTCCCGTCCGCTCGACGCCCGCGTAGTCCGTCCCGACCTCGCGGGCGGCCAGGCCGGGATCGCCCTGAACCTGCTGCGGTTCGCCCGCGTCACCCACGACACCGCGCTGCACGACGCGGCCCTGCGCATCGCCGACGACCTCGCCGCGCTCGTCCTGGAAGGCCCGCCCGCGCCCCGGACCGGCACGCCCCCGCCCTACGGCCTGCTGCACGGCCCGGCCGGGATCGCCCTGCTCTTCCTGCACCTGTACGAGGACGGCGGCGGGGCCCGCTTCCTGGAACTCGCCGACCGCGCGCTCGGGTTCGACATCGCCCGGTGCGCGACCGGACCCGACGGCGCCCTCACGCTCTTCGACGGCACCCACCACCTGCCGTACCTGCACGGCGGCAGCGGCGGGCTCGCCTTCCCGCTGCGGGCGCTGCTGCGGCGCCGCCCCGACCCGGGCCTAGCCGCCACGCTCGACGCCGTGCGGCACACCTGCCGCGCCCTGTACGTGCGCAACGCCGGGCTGCTGCGCGGCCGGGCGGGCGCCGTCGCCGTGCTCGCCGCCATGGACGGCCCCGGTGACCGGGAGGCCGCACGCGCCCAGGTGCGCCGCATGGCCTGGTACGCGCACTCCTACCGCGGGCAGCTCGCGTTCCCCGGCTTCCGGATGCTGCGCCTGTCCTCGGACCTCGCGACCGGCGCGGCGGGCGTCCTGCTCGCCCTTGACTCCGCGTTCGAGGGGGGAGGGCCCGTCCTGCCCTACCTCGACCCGCGGTCCCCGTCCGCACGAGCAGGCGGGAGGAGGTGATTCCCGGATGTCGGAGATCTTGGACCTGCAGGAGCTCGAGGAGGAGACCCCCTCCCTGTGGCCCTGCGCCAACAGCTCGCACAGCAGCATCGGCATGGGCTGACGCGCGCCGCACCACGCGTCCACCCGCCACCACGGCGACCGTCCCGAGGAGGTGACACACATGGCGGAGATCCTGGAACTGCAGGAACTCGAGGAGGAGACCCCCTCCCTGTGGCCCTGCGCCAACAGCTTCGAGAGCGCCCGCGGCGTCGCCTGACGCACAGCTTGCCACCCCGATCGCCTTCCGGCCGTGGCCCCTCTCGGCCGGCGGGCGACCGGTGCCACCGGTGGCAGCCGGGGCTCCTGGACCTCTCCCGGTCCAGGAGCCCCGTGCGCCGCCGCCTTCGCCACCCGTGACCCGGAACGTCATCGCCGCCCCTGGCACCGCACGGCTCCGCACCCCTGGCACCGCACGGCTCCGCGTCCCTGCCCCCGCACTCCGAACGACTCCGGAAAGGAGCACGCACCATGCTCGCTCAGGGCCACCTCGTCGCCGACGACTGCTTCGTGGACGCGCTCGACCGCATCGACGACACCGGGCAGCGCTTCGCGCGCACCGGCAGTCCGGCGCCCTCGGGGTGGGTGCGAACGGAGCGCGGCGGCTGGATCAGCCTGCACCGCGACGGCGTCCCGCTGCCCCGCCAGGGCTGGAAGATCCACGCCTCGGCCACGGCGGACCGCGCCGAGCACGTCGTCAACACCGTCTGGGACCACTGCACCAGGCACTCCGTCAGCTTCAAGTTCCTGCGCAGCCCCGTGCTCTTCCACCACATGAACAGCAAGCAGGCACCACGCTCGGCAAGCGGCAAGCTCGTCACCGTCTACCCGGCCGACGAGCGGGAGCTGGAACGGACGCTGACCGGGCTCACCGCACTCCTCGGCGGGATCGAGGGCGCGTACGTCCTGAGCGACCTGCGCTGGCAGGACGGCCCGCTGTACGTGCGCTACGGCGGGTTCCACCTGGCCTACTGCTTCGCGCCGGACGGCGAGTACGTCCCGGCGATCGAGGGCCCCGACGGCGTCCTGCTGCCCGATGTGCGGGGCACGTCGTTCCGGGTGCCGCCGTGGGTGGAGCCGCCGGGCTTCCTCGCGGCGCGCATCGAGGCGTCCCGGGCGGTCGCGCCCGGTGGCTTCCCGTACCGGGTGGAGAAGGCGCTGCACTTCTCCAACGGCGGCGGGGTCTACCGCGCCGTGGACCAGAGCACCGGCCGCCGCGTGGTCCTCCGCGAGGCGCGGCCGCACGCCGGTCTCGACGACCGGGGCGCGGACGCCGTGGCCCGGCTCGCGCACGAGCAGAAGATGCTGGAGCACCTTGCCGGGCTCGGGTGCGTGCCCGCGCTGTACGGGCGCGTCCGGCACTGGGAGCACCACTTCCTGGTGGAGGAGCTGGTCGAGGGCGAGACCCTGCAGGAGGCGGTGGGCCGTCGGCACCCGCTGTTCAGGGACGGCGCGGACGAGTCGGACGTCGCCGCGTACACGCTCTGGGCCCTGGGTCTCATCGGCCGCGTCGAGGAGGCGGTGGCCGCACTGCACGCGCGGGGCGTCGTCTTCGGGGACCTCCAGCCCGGCAACATCATGGTGCGTCCGGACGACAGCGTGTGCCTCGTCGACTTCGAGACGGCGTTCGCGGAGGCCGACGACCACCGGCCCGCGCTCGGCACGCCCGGGTTCACCGCCCGCTGGGCGCGGTCGGGGCGGTCCGTGGACGAATACGGGCTCGCTGCGGTGAGCCTCGCGCTGTTCTGTCCGCTGACACCGCTGCTGCGCTTCGACCGGGACAAGTACGTCCAGCTGACGGACTGGACGCGGAGGCGCTTCCCGGTGCGGCCCGAGTTCACCGCCGCGCTGTGCGAACGGCTGACCCCGCCGCCGCACTGGCCGCGCGCCGACCACGACGTCCCGCCGGACGGCTCGCCCTGGCCGGAGGCGCCCGGTGCCGACGTCGGCCCCGCCCTGGACTCGCTGGCCGAGGCAATCCGGCTCAGCGCGACGCCGGAGCGCGAGGACCGTCTCTTCCCGGGCGACGTGCGGCAGTTCGACAACCAGGGCGCGTCGCTCGCGTTCGGCGCGGCGGGCGTCCTGCACGCGCTGCTCGTCTGCGGGTACGGCGAGGCCCCCGCGTTCGAGGGGGCCTTCGAGGAGTACGTGGACTGGCTGGCGCGGGCAGCAGAGCGCACCCGCTGGCCGCGCCCGGGGCTGTACGACGGGCTCGCGGGCGTCGCGTACGTCCTGGACGAGCTGGGCCGGACCGACCAGGGGCGCGCGGCCCTCGACCGGATCGACGGCATCGGGCTCGACCGGTGCGGCGCGGGCCTGTTCGGCGGCCTCGCGGGGATCGGTCTGGCGCGGCTGCGCTTCGGTGACGTGGACGCCGCGCGGGCTCTGGGGGAGCGCCTCGCGCGGACCGTCACCGGCGGGGGGCGGCTGCCGGGCCCGACCGACGCCGTGGGGCTCGCCCACGGCTGGTCGGGCCCGGCCCTGCTCTTCGTCCACCTGCACGCGGCGACGGACGACGACCGGTGGCTGCGCCTCGCGGAGACCGCGCTTGCCCGCGACCTCGGCCGCTGCGGGGCGCCCCGCGAGGGCCGGGTCCAGGTCAGGGACGGGCAGCGGTGGCTCTCGACCCTCGACCGCGGCAGCGCCGGGATCGGCCTGGTCCTCGACGCGTACGTCCGGCGCACCGACGACCCCTGCTACGCACGTGTACGCGACCGCATCCGCGACGGACTGGGCACGGAACTCCTGCTCTCCCCCGGCCTCCTGGACGGTCAGGCGGGGCTCCTGCACGCCACCGCCCATCTGACCGGCCCAGGCCCCGCACTGGCTCCGCACCTGCGCGGCCTGGGCCTCCACAGCGTGCGCTTCCGGGGGCGGCGGGCCTTCGCGCTCGACGGCCTGCTGCGCCTGTCCATGGACCTCGCCACCGGCACGGCGGGGGTGCTGCTCGCCGTGCACACCGCGCTGCGGGGCGGTCCGCGGGACCCGCGCCGCACCGCGCTGCCGTTCCTGGAGGCGCGGACGCCGGTCGGGGTGCCGAGGTGAGGCAGGGGGGTGTCGCCGTGCGGCGGGGGGCCGTCGCGCCCGACAGCCTCCGCCGCAACCGGGACTTCCAACTCCTGTGCGCCGGACAGGGGTTGTCCCTGCTCGGCTCGGGCGCGTCCGCCATCGCGCTGCCGCTGCTCGTGCTGCGCTCCACGGGATCGCCGTTGCACGTCGGCCTGGTGGAGGCGGTGTGGACGGGTTCGCTCGCGCTCGCGTGCCTTCCCGCGGGGCCGATCGCCGACCGGTTCGACCGCCGCACGGTGCTGCTGCTCTGCGAGGCGGGCCGGGCGGTGGCGAGCGCGGCGCTCGCGGCGGCGGTCCTCGCCGGACTCGCGTCCCTGCCGGTGCTGCTGGTCGCGGGGGCGGTCCTCGGGTTCCTCACCGCCCCGTTCAACGCGGCGGTGCTGCCGCTGGTGCGGGAGGTCGTGCCCGAGTCCAGGCTGCCCACGGCCCTCGCCGTCAACCAGGTGCGCGGGCAGGCCGCCTACCTGTTGGGTCCTGTGGTCGGCGGCGCCCTGTTCGGCGTAGGGGCGAGCTGGCCGTTCTGGCTGGACTGCGCCTCGTACACGGTCTCGGTGTGCTGCGTCCTTGCGCTCCGGGTGCGTCCGGGCGCTCCGCCGGGGGCGCGGGAGGGCTGGTGGCCGTCGTTCACGACGGGGCTGCGCTTTCTGTGGCGCCAACGCCTGCTGCGGCGGCTGACGTTGGTGGCGTCGGCGCAGAACTTCGTCTTCGACGGGGTGTATCTGGCGATCGTCGTGACCATCGCCCGGCAGGGGGTGTCGGCGCTGTCCGTCGGGATGGTCACGGCGACTTCGGCGGTCGGTGCGATGGCCGGGGTGATGCTGGCCCCGCTCGCGGGCAGACGCCTGCCGCCGGCCACGCTCCTGCTCGCCACCGGCGTCGTGTGCGCGGCCCTGGTCGCCGCGATGGCCCTGACCTCGGCGGCGACGGCGCTCGCCGCGCTGCTCGCGGGGTGCGCCCTCGCGGTGGCCGTCTCCGCTTCGGTGCTGACCCTCGCCCGCCTGCGCCACACCCCGGGCCACCTCCAGGGCCGTACGAACAGCACGATCGGGCTGCTGTTCATGGCCACGCCGCCGCTGGGGGCGGCGCTGGCCGGGGTGATGCTGGAGGGGATGCCGACGCCCGCGGTGTTCCTGGTCTTCGGGGGGCTGCTCGCGATGCTGGCCGCGGTGTCGCCGGGCGAGGGGACGTTCCGGTCGCCCGACGGCGAGGCGGGGAATGCGGAGAACGCGGCCGACGCCAGCCGCCCCTCGCCGCCCCCACCTGCGACGCCGCAGGTCCCCCGGCCGGACGGGGCCGGTGACGCGCACATAGGATGATCTTCCACTTTCCCGGAAGAAAGGCCTTGGCGCCCGAGGTGAACCCGCTTCGCCCGCACACCCTGTTCTCCTTCGGCACCCTGCTGGACGAGCGGGTCCAGACCTCCCTGTTCGGCCGGGCCGTCCCCAGCACCCCCGCGTCCCTCGCGGGCCACACCACCAGGCCCCTGCCGATCACCGACCCCGCCGTCATCGCCACCAGCGGCCTCGACGTCCACCTCACCCTGGCCCGCAAGCACGGCTCCGCGGTCGAGGGCGCCGTCCTGCACCTCACCGACGACGACCTCGCCGCGGCCGACGCCTACGAGGTCGACGACTACGTCCGCCGCCGGGTCCTGCTGTCGTCCGGGGAGAGCGCCTGGGCCTACCTGGACGCGAAGCCGCTGCGCCCGGCCGCCCGCATCGTGATCGTCGGCGACAGCATCGCGTACGGCCGCTGCGATCCCGACGGCGGCTGGGCGGCCCGCCTCGCGGCCACCCACATCGCCGCGAACGAGACCGAGCACCGGGTGTTCAACCTCGCCGTCCCCGGAAGCACCCTGCGCGACGTCAGCGCGCAGACGCCCGCCCTGCTCGCCCCGCGCCTGCCCGACACGCTCCTCGTCGCCGCCGGCATCAACGACTCCGCGCTCCCGCTCACCGGCCCGGCCCCCGAGGACTGGCTGACGGACATCGCCGCCAGTCTGCGCGCGCTGGCCGCCACGGCCCTCAGCCACAACGCGCGCCTCGTCGTCGCGGGGCCGACCTGGGTCGACGAGTCCCGGACCCACGCCTACGAAGGCCTGCGCTTCACCCAGGACAGGGCCCTGGCCCTGCGCGCGTTCCTGCGGGACTGGTGCGCGGACCACCACGTCGACCACCTCGACGTGTGGGAGCCGCTGCGCGACAACGCCGGTCTCCTCGTGGACGGCCTGCACCCCACCGCCGAGGGCCATCAGGCGCTGCACCGGCACCTGTACGCCCTCGGCCGCTGACGTCCGGGCGCTGCCCCGCCCCGCGTCGCGCGCACAAGGTGCGGTCGTGCCTCTAGGAAGTGCGAGGCCCTGTCGTTACCCTCCGCCGCATGATTTCCACGGTGGTCTGGGGCACGGGCAATGTGGGGCGCGCGGCGATCCGCGCTGTCGACGCCCATCCGGCGCTGGAGCTGGCGGCCGTGGTGGTGCACGACCCCGCCAAGGTCGGCCGCGACGCCGGGGAGCTCGCCGGGCTCGACCGGGGGCTCGGGGTCGCGGCCACCGACGACGTCGAGGCGGTGCTCGCCGCCCGGCCGCGGGCCGTGGTGTACGCGGCGTCCGGTGACATCCGCCCGGACGAGGCGATGGCCGACGTCATCAGGGCGATCGGCGCCGGGGCCGTGGTCGTGACGCCCTCGCTGTACGCGCTCTACGACAAGGTGGGCGCCCCGCCCGAACTGCGGGATCCGGTCCTCGCCGCGGTCGCGGCCGGGGGCGGCTCGCTGTTCGTGTCCGGTGTCGACCCGGGCTGGGCCAACGACGTGCTGCCGCTCCTGGTCAGCGGACTCGGCACCACCATGGACGTGATCCGCTGTCAGGAGATCTTCGACTACTCGACGTACGACCAGGAGACCTCGGTCCGCGATCTGATCGGGATGGGGCACCCGATGGCGTACGAGCCTTTGATGCTCGCGGAGTCGGTGCCGACCATGGTGTGGGGCGGGCAGATACGGCTGATGTGCCGCGCCCTCGGCGTCGAACTCGACGAGATCCGCGAGACGGTGGAGCGCCGCCCGCTCGACGCGGCCGTGACCACCCGCACCATGGGGCGGTTCGAGGCGGGCACGCAGGGCGCCGTGCGGTTCGAGGTGCAGGGCGTCGTCGCGGGCGAGCCCCGGATCGTCATCGAGCACGTCACACGCATCCACCCCTCCTGCGCCCCGGACTGGCCGACTCCCCCGGACGGCGACGGCGCGCACCGGGTCCTCATCGAGGGCCGTCCGCGCATCGCGGTCACCGTCGAGGCGAGCGACGAGGGCGAGAACCGGTCGGCGGGCGGCAACGCCACCGCGGTGGGCCGCCTGGTGGGCGCCATCGACTGGCTCGCGGCGGCGGAGCCCGGACTCTACGACGCCCTCGACGTCCCGCTGCGGCCCGCGGTGGGCAGCCTGGGAAGGAAGCTGCCATGATCATCGACATTCCCGAAGGCAAGGAACCGATCGGGTACGTGTGGGGCGAGATGGTCCCCGGCATCGGTGCCGCCGCCGCGAACTTCTCGATGGCGGTCTACGAGCACACGACCCTCGGACTGCGCGAGTTCGAGGCGGCGCGGCTGCGGACCGCGCAGATCAACGGGTGTGTCTTCTGCCTGGACTGGCGCACCGAGCGCGACGGGAAGAAGGTCGAGGACGGCTTCGCGGACGCGGTCACCGCGTGGCGCACCACCGACGCCTTCGACGACCGCACCCGGCTCGCCGCCGAGTACGCCGAGCGGTACGCCCTGGACCACCACGGTCTCGACGAGGCGTTCTGGGAGCGGATGCGGGCGCACTACAGCCAGGCGGAGATCGTGGAGCTGAGCATGAGCATCGGCTCGTGGCTCGCGTTCGGCAGGCTCAACCACGTGCTCGGCATCGACAGCGTGTGCGTCCTGCCCACGCACTGACGGTGCCGCACCCCGACTCCCGTGCCGCGTAAGGCTGTTGCCGTTCGGTGACATGACGGACAGAGCCGTGACGCGCGCGGGGGCAACGGGTTCGGGGGCCCGCGGGTCGTACGGGGCGTAGGTCGCCGTGGGGCGGCCCTGTCGGCGCGGAACGGTGGGCCGACGCATCCGACGTGGGGAGATGTCGATGATGAGTGTGCGTGTGAACGTGAAGCTGCTGGCGATGGCCGCCGTGGTGGCCGCGTCGGGCGTGGCGGTGGGGACCGTTCCGGCCGCTGCCGCGGAGGGCACGCCCCGCTTCCTGTCCGCGTCCGATCTGCCGCCGCACGCGTCGTCGGCCTGGCACGCCGGTCCGGTCACCTCCGGCCAGCCGGACCCGCTGCCGATGTGCGGCGGCGACGCGCTGCCGTCGACGTCCGTGCACCGTGCCTTCCGCACGGACCTGGACACCGGCGCCCTGCAGGTGACGGTGGTCGAGCGCGACGTGCAGCGTGCCAAGGCCTTCGCCGAGTTGCTCCGCAAGGACCTCGCGGGCTGTGCGAAGAAGGTGATGGCGCAGTACCCCGACGTCACCGCGGCGCAGAAGTACTACGGCAAGGTGAATGCCGAGGAGGGCGCGCACGTCTACGGCGTCCACACCGAGGCGAGTTGGGGTGCGTCCGACATCAACATGTACGCGGTCGGCCGGGACGGCAGGACGGTGACGCTCGTGCACTGGGGACAGATGGGCGACTTCTCCGACGCCCCGGTGTCCGCGTTCAGGACCACGACGGCCACGGCAGTGAAGAAGCTGTACTGACGGACGGTGCCGCGCAGTTGCCCTGGTCCCCGGCCTCCTGTCGGCCGGGGACCAGGGCATCATGTCCGGATGAGCGATCTCCGAGAGATGCCGCCCGGCCTCGACACCGAGGCGCTGCTGGCCCTGGCCGACGGGCACCACGCCCGGACCGCCCGCGCCCGCCCCGTCCGCGAGGCCGGTGGGCACGTGGTGAAGGTGTACACGCTGGAGGCGCCGGGCCGTACGGTCACGCCGCAGGACGAGGCGGCCGCGCTGCGGCTCGCGGGGGCCCATCTGGAACTGGGGCGCGCCCGCGGTTCGCTGGGCCTCGCGGTGCTGATCGTGCACGCGGGCGGCGACGGTGACTACGTCCTCGTCTCCACCTGGATCGAGGGCCACATGTCCGACCTGGCGGTGTTCGTCGGCCCGGCCGGACAGCCCGACCAGTTGCGGCCGGGGCGGGTGGGGCTCGCGCCCTGCGTGTGGGAGGCGGCGCTTCTCGCCCATGAGCGCGAGGCGTTCACGCGGCACGTCCTGGACGGGGGCGGCCGGGTCGCGGACCGGGTGGTGGCGTGGAGCAAGGACGTCCTGTCGGGAGAGGTCCGATGACGTCCGCCCGGCCGGTGGTGCGGCACGCGCGCCCCGCCGACCTGGCCCGGGTGGCGGAACTGGCCGCGGAGCACGCCGTGTACGAGAAGGCGGCGCCGCCCGTGCCCGACCTCGCGGAGCGGCTCGGCGTCCTCCTCTTCGAGACGCCCGCGCCGCGTCTGCGCTGCCTCGTGGCGGAGGCGGACGACGGCGAGGTCGTCGGCTACGCCACCTGCGCGCCGGAGATCTCGACGTGGGACGGCCGCGAGTACCTCCACATGGACTGCCTCTTCCTGCGCTCGGCCAGCCGCGGCTCGGGCCTCGGCGCGGCGCTGATGGAGGCCGTCGTGGCCGAGGCGCGCGCCCTCGGTGCCGACGAGGTGCAGTGGCAGACGCCCGCGTGGAACGAGGGCGCGATCCGCTTCTACGACCGCCTGGGCGCCCGGGCGAAGGAGAAGCTCCGCTACTCCCTGCCGGTGCGGGCCTGACCGCCGGGCCCGTACCGCGCGGCGCCCCCACCCCCCGTACAGGAAAACGGAGTTCGGGTCCTTCTCAACCACTTCGTCACCCCCTGCGGTCTTGCTGTGCGGGCGGCCCGTCCGCACCACCGGCGAGGAGCCAGTGCTGCCGCGACGGGACCGCACGCGCACGGCCCAGTGCAGACGACGGTGAGGAGTACGGGATGGCGTTACGCAGGAGTTCCAGAATCGGCGTGGGGAGTCTCGCGGCGGCCGCGCTGGCGGCCACGGCCTTCACGGCCCCCGCCCAGGCCTCGCAGGACCCCGCGGCCACGGCGCCCGGCCATGGGGCGACGCAGCGCGCGATGGACGCGGCCGTGCGGGCGGGCATCCCCGGCGTCACGGCCCAGGCGCGGGACGGCCGCGGCGTGTGGAAGGCGGCGTCGGGCGTCGGCAACATGAGGACGGGCGAGCCGCGCGGCAAGAACGACCGGTTCCGCGTCGGCAGCATCACCAAGACGTTCATGGCGACCGTGCTCCTGCAGATGGAGGCGGAGGGCAGGCTCAGTCTCGACGACACCGTGGACGACCATCTGCCCGGCCTGGTGCGCGGCAACGGCAACGACGGCCGCAAGATCACCGTGCGCCGGCTCCTCAACCACACCAGCGGCCTCTTCGACTACCTCGCCGACAAGAAGTACAGCGAGACGTACATGGAGGGCGAGGGCTACCTCAAGCACCGCTACGACACCCTGCCGCCCGAGAAGCACATCAGGGTGGCCCTCTCCCACCGGCCGCTGTTCAAGCCCGGCACCAAGCACTCCTACTCCAACACCAATTACGTCCTCGCCGGGCTGATCGTGGAGAAGGTCGGCAAGCGGACGTACGAGGACGAGGTCCGCGACCGCATCATCAAGCCCCTGGGCCTGACGGCGACCACCAACCCGGGCAACAGCGTTCACCTGCCCCGGCCGAGCAGCCGCGGCTACTCCAAGCTGTTCAGGGACCAGCCCGACCGGATCGACGACATCACCGAGATGAACGGCTCACAGGGCTGGGGCGACGGCGACATCATCTCCTCGGCCGGCGACCTGACCCGGTTCTACCGGGCGCTGCTGCGCGGGAAGCTCCTGCCGCCGCGCCAGCTGAAGGCGATGAAGACCACCGTCAGCACCCCCGCAAGCCCGGACACGGGCTACGGACTAGGCCTGCAGCGGTTCAAGACGAGCTGCGGCGCCTCCGTCTGGGGTCACGGCGGGGGCATGGTGGGCTGGCTCTCCCTGGCCGTCACCAGCGAGGACGGCCGCCATCAGCTCGCCTTCAACTACAACGGCGACTGGGAGTCGGACTCCATGCTCAGGATCATGGAAGCCGAGTACTGTTGATCATCACGTAACCTCACCAGACCTCCGGGGCCCGCACACTCATGGCGTACGTCTTCATCCTCTGCTGCTTCCTCCTCATGACGGGGGTGTCGCTCCTCGCCGCCCGCGTCGGACGCCGGGGTGAGGTCGGGGAGCGCGGGGTCGGCTACGACGTCCCGGACGAGGTCAAGCGCGACCCCGAGCTGCGCGCCCGGGCCAACCACCTGGTCGCGCACTGGTGCACCGGCGCGGCGATCCTCAGCGTCGCCCCGCTGGTGCCGCTCGGCAGCGTGCTCCTCTCCGACGGCGACCGGGCGATCGGCACGGCGGGACTGCTGATCGTCGCGGCCTACGGTCTGGTCGTGGTGGCCGTCGCCGGGTATCCGTTCGAGCGGATCAAGCGCTTGGGGCGCTGAGCAGCCCGACCGGCCCTCGGTGCTCGTGGGCGCGCGCCGTGCGCCGTGCGCCGGTGCAGGGAGTCCAGGGCGTGTGAGGGCCAGGGCCGCCGCGCCCGGTCGGCGCCCACGCGGCACCGGCAAGACCGTGGCAGAACGCCGTCCTTTAGGACACCGGCTGTCCTCAATGGCCCCTAGATTGCCGGTGGCAGCGAAGGAAGCCGCCGGCGCGGCCTGCACGGCAACGCGCCCATGCTCATTGCTAAGGGGAAAAGATATGGCGTTCGTGGAGAAGGAGACCGTCATCGAGGTCGGTGCGCAGCGGGTATGGGAGGTCATCGGTGACTTCACCGACGGCCCCGTGCGGATGGCGCCGGGATTCGTGACCGCGAGTCGGCTGGAGAAGCCGGACGAACGGGTCGTCACGTTTGTCGATGGGACCGTGGTGCACGAACGGCTGGTGGAGATCGACCATCAGGCGTGTCGCCTGGTCTACTCCGTCGTCGGCGGCTCCATGCAACCCGAGTCCGATATCTCGATCATGCAGGTGGTCGCCGATGGGGATGACCGCAGCCGGTTCGTGTGGAGCCACCAGGTGCAGCCGGACGGCCTCGCCGAAACGATCGGCGGCGGGATGGATCGGGGCATGAGCCTGCTCAAGCAGACGTTGGAGACCCGGACCGCCGCCCGCTAGGCAATCTACCCCTAAGGGCGATCGGCTGCGCGTGGGGGGTGAGGGAGTCCAATGCCGGTGTGTGAAGGCTGACTTGGGCTCCCTCGCCGTCGCACTGCATGTGAAGGCGGACGACCTGCTGAAGTGCTTCCCGCATCCCGCGCCGTGGCGGCCAGACGTGGGGGGCGGCAGGTGTTCCCTTACCTGCCCAAGCAGCCTGGCTACGACAAGCGTCAACGCACGGCCGCGGGGCTGATGCAACAGGTCACTCATCTGCTGGCGGTCGACACCGCACTGCGGACCGACGGTGTGTGGGTGGTCGACTCCACCTCGGTGAAGTGCGGGCGCTGCCGCCTGACGGTCAAGAGTTCCGACCTGGCCGGATGGGCTGAGCACGGCTACTGCTCCAGCCGAGAAATTGTCAGCGCCTGTGGATCAGGCGTTCTATAGATTCCTCGCATGAGTAGTGATCTTCTCCGACTCACTGTCCTGGGGTGTGCCACGCCCTACGCAACCATGGACAACCCGTGCTCCGGCTACCTGGTATCCAGCGGCGGCACCCGGGTCTGGGTGGATGCGGGCAGTGGGACGCTGGCGCAGTTGCAGCGGCACGTCCGGCTCGACGAGGTAGACGCGATCTGGATCTCGCACCTGCATGCCGATCACAGCGCGGACCTGCTCACCGCCTATTACGCGGCACTCTTCGCGGACATTCAGCTTGCCGCACCCATCCCCCTGTACGGGCCGCCGGGCATCGCTGACCGGCTCGCCCACTTCCTGACCAACACCTCGACGCGCAGCCCGGTCGAGTCCGCTTTCGCCGTCCATGAGCTGGAGGACGGGCATCAGGCGCGCGTCAGCGCGCTCACGTTGACCAGCCGGGCGGTGGCGCACGGCATCCCGGCCTTCGCCGTGCGCATCGAGGCCGAGGACCGATCGCTGGTCTACTCCGGAGACACCGCACCGTGCGCGAACCTCACGCGGCTGGCCGAGGGATGCGATGTGCTGCTGTGCGAGGCCGAAAGCGCCCAGGCGCCGACCGAGGGCGAACAGGTGCACCACACGCCCGAAGACACCGGCGACACGGCCAGCAGGGCCCGGGCAGGCCGGTTGATCGTCACCCACGTAGGCCGTTTCCTCACCCCGCAGCAGGCGGTGGCGCGTGCCTCGGCCCGGTTCGACGGTCCCGTCGACTACGCCGCACCCGGTGTCACCTTCTCGATTGGCTAGACCGCAACTACCTTGGTCCGTTCGACAAAGCGGCCACGCTCGCAGCAGGCTCCCGCGCGAACGAGAACGACGGCAGCGGGCAGGGGCCACGTTGAGCCGTCGAATACGTCCGCAGTCTTCGACGCGATCGGCAGTCGGCACGCGCCGCGCCAGCGCCTGCTGCCGGCGAAACCCCCGCTGACACATCCGGCTGGGGCCACCGGACTCATCCCGTGGCCCCAGCCTGGCGGCCCCGTCGGTCACGTCGTACAGGACCACCGTGCGGGTGGGGATGAGCTGCTCCGGCGGGCGCAACGGGGCCGCATCCAGCAAACCGAGCACGCGCTCCGGAAGCGCCCGCAATACCGGCTCAGGGCGCACCTCGGTCGCCTCGTCGCCGAGCCACGTCCCGGCGCTGGCCCCGAGGCTGCCTCCGCAGGCGTGGCTCGGGGAAGGGATGCATTCAGCGACCCGGACATTGCGAATGAGCAGGGCGCACTGGAACGCCCTGCGCTCGTCCAGCCAGTAGCGGAACCCGTATTGCCTCGGTCGGAGTGAGCGGACGGGCGGTCACGGTCCTGTCGCACTGTCGACAATTGCCCTGCCGAAGCCTGCACAGCCTTCTACCGTGGGATCAGGCTGATGGTGAACAGCTGTGCTTGGGGGTGGAGTTGATGGCGGACCAGGAGGATGAACCGGACACTACTGGCGGGCAGATACCCTGGGACGGGCCGGGTTCCAGCCCAGGCCAGGATGATGTGGTCCGGGCCAGCAACAGCGTCTCAGAAGCAACGGTCAACGGCCCCGTCGTCCAGGCCGGGTCCATCGGCACCTACGTCCATCACACCTCTCCGCCACCGCCCCGCGCTGAAGTGGCGTGGCCCCTGCTCGTCGGCGCTGTCCCCGACCTGGCCACTGCGTACCAGCCCCGGCTGGACTTGCGGGAACAAGTCGACCGCGCTCAAGGCGCCGCGGGTACGGTCGTGTTGAGCCAGGTGCTGTCCGGCGGGGGCGGGGTCGGCAAGACCCAGCTCGCCGTCGACCTCACCCACCACGCAGGACGCACCGGAATCGACCTCGTGCTGTGGGCCGACGCCACCAGGATCGAACAGCTTCTGGGCACGTATGCGGCCGCCGCACACCGCGTCCAGGCTCCAGGAGCGGCCGAACAGGACGTGGAGACCGCAGCGAGGGCGTTCCTGAACTGGGCTGCCACCACCAGCAGGTCGTGGCTGATCGTCCTCGACGATGTCACCGAACCTGCCGCTCTGCGCGGCTGGTGGCCGCCGACCAGCATTCACGGTGACGGAGAAGAGCAGAAATCGGGAGATCAACGCGGTGGCGGGGTGCGACATCGGGCGGTGATCACCACCAGGCTGAAGGGCGCCGACATCAGCGGCGGCGGACGCCACGTCCTGGACGTCGGCACCTACACGACCACCGAGGCCGCGGCGTTCCTCCGGGAGCGGCTTGTCCTCGCGGACGCCGGACACCTCCTGGACGAGGCTGTGGAGGAGGTCGGGGAGGTGCTGGGGCATCTGCCTCTCGCCCTCGGGTACGCGGCCGCATGGATGATCAACGAAGACCAGCCCTGCGCTGTGTACGTGGAGCACTTCCACGACCAGAAGCAGAAACTCGGCCAGGCACTGCCAGCCAGATGGAGCGGGGAGGCGTACGAACGGGACGTCGCAGCGGCACTGCTGCTGTCGCTGGCAACGGCACAGGCCGCTGAGCCCGTCGGGCTCGCCGCACCAGCACTCGACCTGGCCGCGTTCCTCGACCCCGCCGGACACCCCGAGGAGTTCTGGCAGACCCAGGCTGTCACCGTCTACCTCACCCACGCCCGGGCAGGCGGCGTCTCTGGTGGTGTCGGCCAGGAACATGGTGCGGATGCAGGTGTGGCGTCCCTGGCGGGATCGCAGGGTGCGGTGGCAGTCGGGACCGCCGAAAGCCCTGACGAGAGTGCTGGCACCCTGGCGGTGGACGAGGTGACCGCACGCAGAGCGATGCGGCTCCTGCACCGCTACGGCCTGATCACCACCCGCCGTGAGGATCCGCACCATGCGGTGCGGATCCACGCACTGACCGCGCGCGCCGCACGCGAAGCCTTCCCTAAGGAAAACGAGGGCGCTTTGGTGCGGGCAGTCGCCAACGCGCTGCTGGAACTGTGGCCAAAGGAAGACCACCACGACATGGCCAGGGCAACGGTCCTGCGCGCGAACACCGACCACCTCTACCCCCTGGCCGACGAGCACCTCTGGAAGACGGGCGGGCACCCGCTCCTTTTCCGCGCAGGCGAAAGTTACTTGCACAACGGGCTCCCGGCAGCAGCCGTCACCTACTGGCAGCATCAGATGGCGACGGCGGAGAGGCTGCTGCACGCTGGGCATTCGGACGCCCTGGCTGCTTGTTCTTACCTCGCCTCCAGCTACAAGGACGCCGGGCGAATCAGTGAGGCGATCATGCTTCAGGAGCGGGCGCAGGCTGGTTATGAACAACTTCTGGGTAGCCAGCACCCCGACACCCTGACGTGCCGCGCCAATCTGGCCTCCTGCTTCTGGGCTGCCGGGCGCACCACTGAGGCCATCGCACTGGAGGAACAGATCCTGGTCGACCGCGAACGCCTCCTCGGCCACCAGCACCCCGACACTCTGATCACACGTGCCAACCTCGCCACCAACTACCAGGACGCCGGACGCACAGCTGAGGCCATCACACTCAACGAACAAGTACTGGCCGACCGCGAACGGATCCTCGGACCCGAGCACCCCCAGACTCTGCGCTCCACCGCCAACCTCGCTGTCAGTTACCGGGTAGCGGGGCGTGGCGATGCGGCCATCACACTGGAGGAGCAGGTGCTGGCCGACCGCGAACGGATCCTGGGACCCGAGCACCCCGACACCCTGGCCTCCCGCGCCAACCTCGCCACCAGCTACCGGACAGCAGGGCGGCTGAGTGAGGCCATCACGCTCGAAGTGCAAGTGGCGGACGACTACGAGCGGATCCTGGGAACTGAGCACCCCAACACCCTGAGCGCCCGCGCCAACCTCGCTGAGAGTTTCTGGCAGGCTGGCAGACTGGCTGAGGCACTCGTGCTGGAGGAGCAGGTACTGGCCGACCGCGAACGGATCCTGGGACCCGAGCATCCCAATACCTTGACCGCCCGCGCCAACCTCGCCGGTAGCTTCTGGAAAGCCGGGCGTATCGGGGAATCCATCGCGCTCAACGAACAAGTGCTGGCCGACCGCGAGCGCATCCTCGGGCCCGAGCATCCCGATACCTTGCGCGTCCGCGGCAACCTTGCCTCCAGCTACCGGACGGCAGGGCGCCTGGATGATGCCATACCGCTGGGGGAACAGGTCCTGGCCGACCGCGTGCGGGTCCTTGGCCCTGAACATCCTGAAGCACTCCTCGCCCACGCAAGTCTCGCTGCCAGCTACCGATCTGCCGGGCGCTTGAGCGAGGCCATCGCGCTGGAGGAACAGGTCCTGGCCGACCGCGAACGCCTCCTCGGCCCTGAGCATCCCGACACTCTGAACACCCACGCCAGCCTCGCCCACGGCTACTGGGATGCAGAGCGTCGGGAGGAAGCTGTCCAGCAGATGCAAACGGCTGCCGGGCTCTCCCAGCAGGTTCTGGGCAGCGAGCACCCCGACACGAGGGACCGGACGGAAACGCTGCGGCGGTGGCGTGAAGAGGACGGGCTCCCGCGAAGCCACCGGAGACGCAGCAGCGGCCTGAAGGCACGCTCGCCAGGAGCGCTGGGAGGCGGGCAGCCGGATACACCATGACAAGTGGGCGGCCAACCTGGCGGCGGAACGGCCGTTCCACGCCCGTGAGCAGCACCTTCAGTACCTCGAAATAATGCGGAGGAGCCTTGTCGCGTCAGCGGAGCGCTGACGGCTGCGGGGGCATGGCGCGAGTGAGGGCGTCGCGGGGGTGAAGATCGGGACGGTCCTCGTCAACACTGGTCGACGCGACGACAAGCTCACCCCAGCGCGCCTTGCCTGAGCGCTCGTGGGGAGTGGTGACATCCAGCCGGACGAGACCGCACGATCCCGACTGCGCCGTCTCGGGCTTCCTGTGCCAGAGGGTGTGGTCTGCGCCGAGGACGTCACAGTCAGCAAGGCCTCCCCCGCGGGCTTTCTCACTGCAGCCTCCGAGCTCGCCACACCGATCGCATCCTAAATGCATGGGGATAAATTGATTGCCGTATTGAACTCTTGGCTTGGGCAGGAAAAGCGTTGCAGGGAGGTCAGGGACCCTTCCGTTGCCGAGATTCACGAGCTGCTCGACGCACTCGACGGATCGGTATGTACCGAGCTGTCGATTTCGCGCGGCGAAGAGAGTTTGGAATACCTCGGAATCGGTGGCGGCCCTCAAAGGTTCTTGGTTGCCGGCGAGCTAGAAAGCGGAGAACTGCTGCAACTGCAGAGCGAGTCAGGAGAAGGCAGAGAACAGGAGGTCGTCTTGGACGTCGGGGGGCAGGAAGGGAAATTCTCGCAAGCGGATCTCGTTGACAAGGAGGCGGCTCGATGGGCAGTGGAACAATTCGTCAATGAATTCCCGCAAGGTCTAGGGCACCCCTGGGACGTGAGCTAAGTCGGTATCTGGTATCCAACAGCCCGCACACAGGCTCCGGTAAGCCCCGGTAACACACCGAAGCGCCGCCCGCCATGCCAGCGGGCTGCCGCCGGGAACGTCCGTGATTTCGGTGAGATACTCACCGGCCGCCTCGGTGCCACGCTCCCTGCCTGGGCTCACCGACTTCGCACTCCACCTGCGCCGAGACCTCGACGCCGTGACCGCCGGCCTCACTCTCGACTGGAGCTCCGGCAGCATCGAAGGCACCGTCAACCGCATCAAGAAGATCAAGAGACAGCTCTACGGCCGAGCCCGGATTCAAACTCCTACGCAAGATGATCCTGCTGCAGTAGTCCGGAAGCGGACTCTTGCCGATGCAGGTTCGGCGGGCTAGAACTTCGTGTGATCACTTTTGTATGTGCTGCCTGTGCTCGCCCTCTGACCAGGGCTGTGCAGCCGTCCGAGACGCCGGTCAGGCCCGAGTCCGACGGACGGATAGGGCCCGACGGGTCCCGCCGGGCCCCGGCCACCATGAACCAGGGGTCTTATGCTCTGAAGCCCGAGCCACGGGGCGCCCCGTTCCTTCCCACGGACGAATGCGTCGCAGTATTTCCCGGAGGTCCGGCTGTTGCCGATCCCGGCGGAAACGGGTTCCTCACGTCCGCAGGCCCCCGAAATACCATCGTTCTCCATCCCAACGACGCGCCGGACCTGCTGCCCGACCTGAAGGGGGACCACGGAGGCTGCTGCGGGCTGCACGGCCAGGACGGGCTGAATCGACGGTGCCCTTGCGGCACTGCAGTGGGAACAGAGATCTAGCGAGTGCTGCACCGCGTACGAACTCCACCTTGACCCAGCACGGGTCCATGCACGAGACATCACCATCGCCTGATCACTGCCGGAGCGCGTGGGGCAGATCAACAGGTACGGATCCGAGCCTCAGCCCCTCCCGCGCCCTCGAACACCGGGGTAACGCTCCGCGACGGCTCCCCAAGATCTGTCCCAGAGCCCCGAACTCATCGACATGGCCACGCACGCGGGGTCACCGGGTATCCAGCCTCGGCAGGACATCGCTGCGGTAGAAGTCGAAGAAGCCCTGCTGGTCGGGCCCGATCTGGCCGACATACACCTCGTCGAATCCCGCATCGACGTACGCGGCCACGGCGCGGACGTGCTCGTCCGCGTCGGCGCCGCAGACCATGCCGTCGGCGACGACCTCTTCGGTCACGAGCGTCGCCGCCTGCTCGAAATGGGCGGGGTCGGGAAGCACCTGCCCGAGCTCCCCCGGCAGGAACTGCGTCGGCCACAGCCGGTGGGCCGTCTTGACCGCCTGATCGCGATCGGTTCCCCAGCACACCTTCGTCCCACCCAGTACGGGCTTCTGGCCGCCTCCCGCGCGCCGGAACTGCCCCACAAGATCAGCCTCGGGCGTCATCGTGACGAACCCGTCCCCGATCCGACCGGCCAGCGCGGCGGCCTTGGGCCCGAACCCGGACACGTAGATCGGAACGGGCTCGTCGGGCACCGTGTACAGGCGGGCGTTCTCCACCGTGTAGTGCTTGCCGCGGTGGGTGACCTCGTCGCCGCTCTGCAGAGCCCGGATGACGTGGACGGCCTCCTCCAGCATCTCCAGGCGCACGTCGACGGCCGGCCAGGCGTCACCCAGGATGTGCTCGTTGAGGGCCTCACCGCTGCCCACGCCGAAGCGGAAGCGGTTGCCGGTGAGCACGCCCGCGGTCGCGACGGCCTGAGCGTTGACCGCTGGGTGCATACGTACGGTGGGACAGGTGACGAATGTCGTCACAGGCAGTGACGTCGCCTGGGCGAGCGCGCCGATCATCGACCACACGAAAGGGCTCTGCCCCTGCTCATCCGTCCATGGGTGGTAGTGGTCGGAAATGGCCAGGCAGGTGAATCCCGCCTGCTCAGCGGCGCGCGCCTGCTCCAGCAACTCGGCCGGTGTGAACTCCTCACTCGCCAGGAAGTATCCGAAACGCGTCATTACCTGCTCCTCATTGCCTTGTCCCTGGAGACACCGACGCCCACCTCGTGCCGCCCTTCGCACGCCTCGCACAACCCCCGTCCCGGTCCGGCGCGGGGCACGTGGTTCCCTCGGCGTCGCCCTCCTCAGCCTGCGCGATCCCGGCAAATGGCACCACACCAGCGGGTCCGAGTGGCCCGTGTACCCAGAAGCCACGATCCAAGTCATGAAGCCCCCGGCGACCACAGAACCCGAGGTCACCGGTCCTTGTCCCCCAGCCACGGCCCGCGTCGGCCGCACCCAGGACAGGACCTTTGCCCGGCGCGATGATGGGTACTGGGTGGCGACGCCCTCCCAAGTGGCCCACCTCGAACACGGCGAACAGCACGCGACGATCGGCACGAAGGCACTCAGAGAGCTGGAGGCGGTGCTGCGCGAGGCAGCCGACGGGGAGGTCCGCTTCAACGCGGGCAGCCGGGGGCGCACGTCAGCGGCGGTTCGAACTACCGCCAGGTGCCGCTCGGCCTCGTAGCACCACGCTCTGTGGACGACGGGGCGCAGGCTGTACGCGTCTGCGCGCGCCACGGAGCCCCGTTCTCTCCCACGGTAGTGGCACCAGCCAGGCGGGGCAGAGCACGAATGCCGCCGTGATCGTCGACTGGACCACGTACTGCGACGCGTCTATGTCGGTCGACCGCGAAGCCCGTGCGTGCGTCGTGGAGTCGGATCGCCGAGGAGGGCGGGCGGCGGGCGGACTTTTACGCGGGTCTGGAGCGGATCGCGTCGACGCACCTGGCGGACATCCGCCCGGGCTTTCCCTACATCCCTCGCCCGGTCTCGGGCTACGACCTCGACTCCCTGCTGCCCGAGAACGGCTTCGACCGGGCCTAGGAACTGGTGGGCCCGGATCTACGCGACGCAGGCGCAGTACGAGGCGTACTTCTGACAGACGGCCCCGGCAGGCATCGCTGTCGGCGGCACGGCGGCTCCCGGTCGACGATGTTTGCGCGAGGGGCACGCACGGGAGGACACTTGCTTCAGGGGCCTTCCGATCGGAGGCGTCATGGTCATTCTTGGCGTAATCCTGCTGATTGTCGGCCTGGTGGCCGGTATCGGAATTCTGTGGACCATCGGGATCATCCTTGTCGCGATCGGCGTCGTGTTGTGGGTCCTCGGCGGTATGGGGCACGCGTTCCGAGGTCGGCGACACTACTGGTGACGCTCAGCGGTCCGGCCAACTGATGCACGGCGGCGGCCCGATGACCTCTCGCCGAGTCAAGGGCCGGGCGATCGCCCGTCGAGCGCTCGGCGCGCGAGGCGCTCCAGTTCGGCCGCCCGCGCGGTCGTGGCGGCGATCACCAGGTAGCGGACGGGGACGTCGGGGTACACGTCCGCGTACAGCACGACGCCTTCTCCCGCGTCAAGCACGGTCATCGTGCCGTCGAACTCCCAGCGGGTGGCTGTTCCCTCGACGCTGAACTGGGCGCTCAGCGAGGTCCGGAGCGGGATGAGGCGTTCGACGGCCCAGCGGCTCGCGGCCCGCGCGGCCGCCGTGCGCCCGGACTGCTGCGGGTCCTGCGAGAGGCCGATCCTGATCACGTCCTGCTCGAGGGACACCCCCGCGTGCGACCGCGTCGGCGACAGCCGGGCCGACTCCTCGCACAAGCACCGTCGTCACGGCGTGAAGGTGCAGGTCGTGGCCGACCCCGCGGGCAAGCTGCCGTGGATCTCACCCGCGCTGCCCGGCCGCACCCACGACCTGACCGCAAGCCCGCACCCACCGCATCATCCGGACCTGCGAACGCATCCATCGACCGGGATCCTGCGCGAGGTCGTCATCGAGGCCCTGCCGCCGCACCGGGCAGCCCGCCACCCGATCAAGGACGAGATCGCGTCGGCGCCGCACGGCGACTGACGTCCCCGGCAGCCCCATGGCCGAGCGAGGCAAGGGGGGTTTCAGGGTCGGCGTTCGCCTGCGCCAGGACATCGCAGAAGTCGGACATCCAGGCCTCGATCGTGGCCGGCTCGAACAGGTCGGTGGAGTATTCGAAGGTGAGCGTGGTCTGCTCCGGGCCGGGCTGCACGACGACGTACAGCTCGTTTCGGGCACTGGCCTGCACCGAGACGTCCCTGACCGTGGCCGACAGCCTGTGCAGCTCCAGGGCGGGTGGCTGCGCGGTGACCACGGTGAACAGCACCGTGGGGAACAGCTCGCGGGTGAATCGGTCGTCCAGGAGTCCGACCACCTCGCTGAGCGGCAGGTCCTGGTGATCAAGCGCCGTGAACAGCGCGGTCCCCAACTGGTCCACCAGCTCGGCAAAGGTGCCCGCACCGCCGACCCGGGCCCGCAGCAGCACGGCGTCCCCGATGAACCCGACGGCTCCCTCCCGGCCTTCCTGCGCGCGGTTGGCACTGGATGCGGCGAGGACCACGTCATCGGCTGCCTCACACAGGCGGGCCGTCCAGGCCGCGAAGGCCGCCGCCCAGATCACGTACGGCGTGGTGCCCAGGCGTTCCGCCACCGCGGCCACCCGTGCGCCGGTGTCGCTGTCGACGGTCCGGGTGAGCAGCGCGCCACGTCCCGACAACGTGGCCGGGCGGGGGTGGTCGTAGGGCAGGCTCAACGTCAGTGGGGCGCCACGCAGTTCACGGCGCCAGTGCTCCTCCAGTTGCCGGCGACGGAGCGGGGCGAGTGCGTGCTCGGCGCGCGCCACGTCGGTGAACTGGACCGACGGCGGCCGCAGCGCCGCGTCGCCGCCCCGGCGTGCGGCGTTGTACAGCTCCTGCAGCTCGTGCCACAGCACGTTGATCGACCAGCCGTCGCATATCGCGTGGTGCAGGACCGTGAGCAGGATCCAGCGGTCCGCGGCGACTTGGGCCAGGCGGAAGCGGAACAGCGGGGCGCGGTGCATCGCGAAGGGCCGCGCCGCCTCGTCGCGGCACCAGCGCGCGAGGCCTTCGGGGTCGTCGGCGTACGCGCTCAGATCGGTGACCGGTACCTCCACGGGCACCTCGCCGAGGACCTCGACGAGGTGGGCCCCGTCCCGCTCGACGAAGCGGCTGCGCAGCGCGTCGTGCCGGGCGACCAGGGCGGTCAGGGCCTGCGCCAGGTGGTGCGGATCCAGTTCCCCGTGCAGGTCGACGCGGTGGGGCACGTTGTAGACGGCCGGGTCGTCCCGTTCGTGGTGGCGCCGCCAGAGTCGGCGCAGGCTCGACGTCATCGGGACGGTCTCGACGACCTCGCCCGTGTCTCCCCGCGCTCCGTCGGCCCGTGCGGCGAGGGCTGTGATCGTCGGCGTACGGAAGAAGTCCGCCATCGACAGTCGTACGTCCAGCTCGTCGGCCATACGGTGCAGGAGGCGGATCGCGCTGAGCGAGTGGCCGCCCAGCTGGAAGAAGGAGCGGTCGACCGGCAGGGACCGGGTGCCCAGCTCGGCGCACCACAACTCGTGCAGGGACTTCTCCAGCACGGTGGTGGGCTCCGCGCCGGTGGCTTGCGAGGCGTCGTCCCCGCGGGGCTCCGGGAGGCGGCCGCGGTCGAGCTTGCCCGAGGTGTTGACCGGCAGCCGCTCCAGCGCCACCCAGCGGCCGGGCACCAGCGGGTCGGGAAGCTCGGCGGCGAGTGCGGCCCGCAGCCGGGTCAGGTCCGTCCCGGTGCTGTGCGGGACGACGTACGCGACGAGTTCCGTGTCGCCGTGCGCGTCGCGGCGCGGTACCACGGCCGCGTCCCGGACCTCGGGCAGCGCGCTCAACGCCCCCTGCGCTTCCGCGGGTTCGACCCGGTGACCGCGGATCTTGACCTGATCATCGATCCGGCCCCGGTATTCCAGGGTGCCGTCCGCGCGCCAGCGCGCCAGGTCGCCGGTGCGGTAGTGCGTCGCGCCGGTGGAGTCGGCGGCGAAGCGGGCCGTCGTTTCCTCGGGGCGGCCGTGGTAGCCGTGCGCGACCGGCGGGCCGCCCACGTGGATCTCGCCGACGGCGCCGACCGGCACCTCGGTCCCGTCCGGGTCGAGGAGCCGGATCCGGGCGCCGGGCACCGGGGTTCCGATGGGCGGCCACTGCTCCCCGTCGGGTGCGACGCGGTGCGAGGTGACGACGATCGAGGTCTCGGTGGGGCCGTACTGGTTGTGCAGCGTGCACTGCGGGTGGTCGGCGAGGAAGCGCCGCAGCGCCGGGCTGAGCTGCAGCGCCTCGCCGCAGTGCAACACCTCGCGCAGATCGGGTAGTTCGGGCCCGGTCTCCATCAGGTAGCGCAGCGGGGTGCACGGCATGTACAGGCGCTGCACCGCGTGGCGGCGCACTGTCCGGGTGAGCGCCGCCGGGTCGTGCCGCAGCTCGTCGTCGATCAGGACCAGGGCGGCCCCGGCCGCGAGGGTCGTGAAGATCTCCTGGACGCTGATGTCGAAGGCGGGCGAGGTCCACTGCAGGGTGCGCAGCGGCATGTGCCGCGCCAGCTGTCCGCGCACCAGGGCGGCCGGTCCGCGGTGCGGGACGACGACGCCCTTGGGGCTGCCGGTGGAGCCCGAGGTGTAGATGCAGTACGCGGGGTCCTCGGGCCGCACCTCGATGTCCGGTGGCGTGTCCGGGAGGGCCGTCAGCGCGTCAGTGTCCTCGGCCAGCAGGACGGCCGGGGTCGCCAGCTCGGGGTGCTGTTCGAGGGTGGCGGCGCCGGTGAGCAGCAGGACGGGCCCGCCGTCGTCGAGGAGTCCTTGCAGACGGGGCGTCGGGGTGGACGGGTCGAGGGGCAGATAGGCGGCGCCGCTCTTGAGTGCGGCGAGCAGCGTGGTGATCAGTTCGGGGCCGCGCGGCAGCAGAATCGCCACGCGCTCGCCGCGCCCCGCGCCCAGCTGCCGGAGCCGGTGGGCGAGGCGATTGGAGCGTGTCTCCAACTCTGCGTAGGAATACGTCAGTTCGTCACCGATGAGCGCGGGGGCGGCCGGTGTGCGCCGGGCCTGTTCCTCGAACAGGCCGTGCAGGGTCTCCGGCCCGGCGGGCGGCTGCTCGCCGGCGCCGCCCCACCGTGCGAGCACGGAGCGGTCGGCCGGTGTGGGGGCGGTCAGCTCGGCGATCGGGGCGCCGGGGGCATCGAGGACCCGGCGCAGCAGGTGCTCGACGTACTCCACGATGCGGCGCACCGTGGCCGCGTCGAAGAGCGCCGTGTCGTACTCGACCATGAACCGCAGTCCGGCGCGGTGGTGCGTCAGATAGATGCTGAGGTCGAAGGGGGCCCGCTCGCTCGGCGCGTCCAGGAGTGTGGCGGTGAGCCGGGGTGGGTCGAAGTCGACCTCGCCCTCGTGTTCGTACTCCACCATGACCTGGAACAGCGGGTTGCGGCCGGGGTCGCGGTGCGGGGCCAGCGCGCCGACCAGCTCGTCGAAGGGCAGGTCCCGGTGTTCGTACGCCGCGGTGCTGGTGTCTCGGACGCGGTGCAGCAGAGCCGCGAAGTCCGGGGCGTCGCTGAGATCCAGGCGCAGCGGGACGGTGTCGAGGAAGAGTCCGATCGCGTGCTCGGCGCCCTCGGGCCTGGCCGCGACCGCGGTGCCGAGCGCGAAGTGGCTCTGCCCGGCGAAGCGGCCGAGTACCGCACCGATCGCGGCGGTCAGCGCCATGAACACGGTGGACCGCCGGGACGCGGCGAACTGCCGTATGCGCTCGACGAGTTCGCCGTCCAGTGCGTGCGTCAGGCTCGCACCCGCGCCCGACCGCACCGGTGGGCGCGGGCGGTCGGTGGGCAGCTCCAGGTCCGGCACGCCGGTCAGCTCGCGCCGCCAGAAGTCGAGGCTCTCGGCGGCGGCCACCGGGTCGGAGGTTTCCTCGGCCATGTCGTCGCGCAGCGCGGGGAGCTGGGGGTCGCCGTCGGGCCAGGCTCGGTAGTACGCGGCGAGGTCGCGGGCGAGCACCTGGGTGGAGGACGAGTCGAAGGCGATGTGGTGGGCCAGCAGGAACAGCAGGTGGCGCTCGGGGGCGAGGCGCAGCAGCCGGAACGAGACGAGGGGGCCCTCGCCCAGGTCGAAGACGCGTCGGCCCTCGGCGGCCAGGACGGCCCGCAGGGCCTCCTCCTCGGCGGCTCCGGTGTGGTCGTCGACCGGACAGTCGAGCGTCAGTCGCGGCAGCACCTGCCGGTAGGGGACGCCGTCGGCGTCGCGGAAGACGGTCCGCAGCGACGCATGGCGGTCGGCCACCTGCTGCAGGGCCCAGTGCAGCGCCTCGGTGTTCAGCGTGCCGTCCAGACGAATAGCTTTGGGCTCGTGGTACATGCTGGTGCCGGGGTGCAGCTGTTCCAGGAACCAGATGCGGCGCTGGGCCGGGGTGAGCGGTCGGCGCTCACTCGCGGCGGATTTCAACTGTGGGCCTGTGGTGGGCTGTTGGCGGGTGCGCAGGCCGTCGATGAGCGGCAGGGCGGCGAGCACCTTGTCGGCCGGCACGCCGAAGTCCACGAAGCACGCGATCTCGTCGGCGCCCGCCGCCGTCAGCCGGGCCGCCGTCTCGGCGGCCGTCGACTCGTCGCCGATCAGTGCACGCGATTCGCAGTAGCGCTCGTAGGCGCGGCCGAGCAGGAACTCGACATCGTCCTCAGGGGTGTTCGCGAGGTCCACGTCGAAGCCGAGGCTGTTGGTGACCTGGTTGAACAGGGACAGCGAGGACCGCAGATATGACACGAAGGGCCGGTAGGCCTCCGCCCGCGCCCGGACCGCGTCCTGCTCCAGATAGGTGTGTACGAGGACGACGACGCGGCCGGCGGCCGGGTCGAGGCCGTGCTCGGCACGGGTGCGGCGGTACAGGGCGATGTTCTCCGCCAGTTGCTCCACCGTCTGCGCCATCAGGTTGGTGACGACGCCCAGGTCGTGGGCGGCGGCCCGGCGGTAGCTGTCAGGGTTGCCCACCACGGCGGCGTACAGGGGTGGTTGGTCCTGCAGTGGCTTCGGGTGCAGCTGTATGTCAACGGGCTCGCCGTCCCCGCCGGTCAGCGTGAGGGGCTCGCCCGCCCACAGTCGGCGTACGGTCTCCAGCTGCTCGTACATCGCCTCGCGGTGCCGTCCGAAGGCGTCCGGGGCGAGTGCGAAGTCGGTGGCGTGCCAGCCGCTGGCGAAGCACAGGCCTGCCCGGCCGCCGGAGATGTTGTCGACCACCGACCACTCCTCGGCGACCCGGACGGGGTGGTGCAACGGCAGGACCACGGACCCGGCGTGCAGCCGGACGCGCCGGGTGCGGGCGGCCAGGGCGGCGGCGAGGACGGAGGGGTTGGGGAAGAGCGCGCCGAACGAGTTGAAGTGCCGCTCGGGGAACCAGAGCGCGTGAAACCCGTGCCGGTCGGCGACGGCGGGAGTGACAGGCGCGGTGCGTACGACAGGCGCGGTGCGTACGACTGGCGCGGCGGGAACGAGCGGTGCGGCGGGTACGAGCGGTGCGGCGGGCGCCTCGGGCGCGGCGGGCGGCGGTGTCTCTGCGGGGGCGAGGGCATCCAGCTGCCGGTTGATGACGCCGGTGACCTGGTCGACCAGGTGCCGGGTGAGTTTCAACTGCTCGGCGAAGAGGTCGCGTACGTCCGGTGCGATGTCCGTGGAGGGGGGCGGTGAGGGCGTGGGCTGAGCCGTTGTGGACTGTGGAGGTACTGGCTGAGCTGTCGTGGCCGGACGGGGTGTGGGCCGCGGCGTCGGTTCCGGTGCCGCCTCCGGAGCGGGCCGCACCGGCTCCCCCGTCGGCTCGGTGTGCAGCTGGGCGAGGCGGTCCGCGAGCTTGCGCGGCGTGTCCGCCGCGTCGAAGAAGTCCCGGACGGGGACGCGCACCCCGTAGCGCCGCTCCAGCTCCGTGGCCATGCCCATGAGGGAGAGCGAGTCCGCGCCCAGCTCGAAGAACGAGCGGTCCGGCGTGATCACCGCGACCTCCACGCCCAGCTTCTGTGCGGTCAACTCCCGTACACCGAGCAGGGGTTCAGTGTCGGTGGACAGGAGGGGAGTCTGCCTCGGTATCTCCATCGGCGTCTCCTTCGGATGCGCGTTCGCGGGCTGCGCGACGGCCGTCGGGGGCACGGGGGTCTCGGCGGGCGGAGCCATCGCGCGACGCCGCAGCGGATACCCCGGCAGCGAGATCCGACCGCCGCCGTCCGCGAGCGCCGCCCAGTCCAGGTCCGCCCCCGCGCGGTACAGCTCACCGAGCGAGTGCAGCAGGCCGCGCTGCTGCCCGGCCGGCTCGTCGCCCGCGCCCTGGCCGCTCAGCCAGCGGCTCTCCGGCAGACAGTGCCGGCCCAGACCGGTGAGCGTCTCCCCGGCGCCGAGCTCGACGAAGCCGCCCCGATCCCGTTGTGCCGCCGAGGCCACGGCCAGGTCGAAGCGGACCGGCCGGCGCGCCTGCGCGCACAGGTACTGCGCGTCGACCAGCCATCCCACGGGGCGCACCGCGCCGTCGAGACCACTGACGAAGGGCACGCGCAAGGGTGCGTACGTCACGTCGTCGGCGGCTTCCCGGAAGGCGGCCAGCGCGGCGTCGAGCTCTGCCGAGTGGAAGGCCCGGTCCACCGGGAGCGCGCGCCACTGGATGCCGTCCCGGTCGAGGAGACGTACCGCCTCGGCGAGTGCCGTGGGCGTGCCGGAAAGCACCTGCGAGCGCGGCCCGTTGACCGCCGCCACCTCGGCGCCCGAGGTGGCGGCGGTGCGGTGGGCGGTCGCCAGGTCGGTGCGTACCGCGAGCATCCCGCCGGGCTTGCCGTCCCGGTGCATGAGGCGGCCGCGACGGGCGGTGAGGCGCAGTCCGTCGTCGACGGTGAGTGCTCCGGCCGCGTGCAGCGCCGCGTACTCGCCGACGCTGTGGCCGAGGAGCACGGCAGGGTGCACCCCGCAGGCCCGCCAGACCGCGAGCAGCGCCGCCTGGTGCGCGAACAGGGCGGGTTGGGCCACTTCCGTGGGCCAGACCTGGTCGGCGTCGCCGTTCTCGCCGAGCAGCAGTGGCAGCAGGGTGCCGCCGAACTCGTCGGCGTAGACCCGCTCACAGCGGTCAAGGACCGCACGGGCCTCGGCGAACCCGGCATGGATCCCGCGGGCCATGCCGCCGCGCGCGCTGCCCTGGCCGGGAAAGGCGAACGCCGGCCGACCGAACGGCTGGGGCGGGGCAGGCAGTTGTTCCAGGGCGCGCGCGAGCTCAGCCGCGTCGCCGCCCACGACCACGCTGCGCACGGCGTGGTGCGGGCGGCCGCACCCCAGCGTGGCCGCCACGTCGGCGGGGGACGTGTCCGGCGCGGACCGCAGACGGGTGCGCAAGAGCCCGGTCAACTCCCCCAGCGCCTCGGTGTCGCGCGCCGAGACGGGGACGAGGGCGGGCCTGCCGAGGCTCGTCCCGGGGCGGCGGAGCGGGGCTTCTTCCAGGATGACGTGGGCGTTGGTGCCGCCCACCCCGAGCGCGCTGACCCCGGCGCGCCGCGGCGTCCCCGCCGGTACGGTCCACGGCTGCGTCTTGCCGACGAGCCGCAAGGGCCCGCCGTCCAGCTGGAGGTGGGGATTGGGGCGGGTGAGGTGCAGGGTCGGCACCAGGGTGCGGTGGCGCAGCATCAGCACGGTCTTGATCAGGCCCGCCATGCCCGCGCAGCTGTCGAGGTGCCCGATGGCGGGCTTCACCGAGCCCACCGCGCAGAACGCGGAGCGTCCCGTCCCCTCTCCCAGCGCCCGCCCCAGCGCCTCGAACTCCACCGGATCCCCCAGCGGCGTCCCCGTGCCGTGCGCCTCCACATAGCTGAGGGTGTCGGCCGGTACCGCGGCCCGGCGCAGCGCCGCACGGACGACCTCGACCTGCCCGGCCATGCCGGGGGCGCTGAAGCCGGCCTTCTGGGCGCCGTCGTTGTTGACCGCCGAGCCGAGGATCACCGCGTGCACCGTGTCCCCGTCGGCGAGCGCCCGGTCCAGGCGCTTGAGCAGCACGGCCGCCACTCCGTTGCCGCCCACGGTGCCGTCGGCGTCCGCGTCGAAGGCCCGGCAGCGGCCGGTGGGCGACAGGATGGAGCCCGGATGGCTGCGGTAGCCGGTCTCTTGCGGCAGGTGCACGGCCGCCGCGCCGGCGAGCGCGATGTCCGCGTCGCCGGTCAGCAGGGCCTGCGCCGCCAGGTGCACGGCGACCAGCGACGTGGAGCAGGCCGTCTGCACGCCGATGGCGGGCCCGGTGAGGCCCAGGCGGTAGGCGACCCGGGTGGCCACGAAGTCGGGCTGCTGTCCGAGCGTGCTCTGCATCGCGGTCGCAGGGTCCTCGTCGGCGTACACGTCCGCGGAAGGGGCGGCGGTCGCGGACGGCCCCGTCTGCTGGTGGTCGTAAAGGTGCATGCCCGTACCGGCGAACACGCCGACCCTGATGTCCCGTTGGGGGCCCGCGTAGCCGCCGTCCTCCAGCGCCCGATGGCAGCACTCCAGGAAGAGGCGGTGTGCCGGGTGGGTGAGCCGGGCCTCCTTGGGGTTGAGGCCGAAGTAGTCGGCGTCGAAGTCCAGTGCGCCGTCGAGCACTCCGGCGACCGGCACCCGGTCGGCGGCCGTGGCCTGCTCGGCGGTGAGACCCGCGGCCCGCAGTTGGCCGTCGTCGAAGACGGTGAGGCAGTTGACGCCGTCCCGGAGGTTGCGCCAGAACTCCTCGGGCGAGTCGGCACCGGGGAAGCGCAGCGCCATGCCGATGACGGCGATCCGCTGATCCGTGCCCGCCGGGGCGGTCTCGGACTGACGCGCGAGCCGGGTCGGGCTCGCCGTGTCCGAGGCCAGGTGCGCCGCGCCCGTGGCGGGGTGGGCAGCGTCCGTGGCGACGTGGGCCGCATCCGTAGTGACGTTGGCTCCTTCCGCGGTGAGGTGCTCGGTGAGCTCCGCCGCCGTGGGGTGCTCGAACACCGCGATCGGGGCGATCGCCCGGCCCAGGCGCTCTTCGAGCCGTCCACGCAGCCGCACCAACTGCAGCGAGGTCATCCCGAGTTCATAGAAGGGCATGTCTCGCGCGGCGGGACGGCCCAGCACCTCGGCCAGCTCCTCGCGCACCGCTCGCCCGACGTCGTCGCCCGCTGCCGCGGGACTCTCGGAGTCACCGGCGGTCCCGGGGTCCGTGCGCAGGCGCCCTTCGACGAACCGGTCGCGCAGCTCGGTGCGCCGTACCTTCCCCGCAGGCGTACGCGGGAACTCAGCCCGCTCGACAGCCTGGACGTGCGCGGCGGTCAGGCCCAGGCGCGTGAACAGCTCCGCCTTGACCTCCCGTGCGATGCGGGCGTCGTCCTCCGCGCCGCGGCCGACGAAGAACACGGCAAGCTGCTCGGTGCCGCGCTCCGCGTCGGGTATGCCGCAGGCGGCCACCTCGCCGGCGCACACCCCCACCACGGCCTCGGCGGCGGTCTCGACCTCGTGGGCGTACACGTTGTGCCCGTTGAGGATGATCACGTCCTTGCGGCGCCCGGTGATCACTACCTGGTCCTCGGCGAGGAACGCCAAGTCCCCGGTGTCCAGCCACTCCTGGCCCTGCGGATAGGCAGCGGCGTCGGCGTCCGGGTTGTCGAAGTATCCCGGTGTCAGACGCGCGGGCGCCCGCACCTGCAACTGCCCGATCCTGCCGCCCGCCAGCGGCCGGCCCCCGCTGTCGACGATCCGCAGAGCCGTGCCATGGGCGGGCGAACCGGCCGCGACGAAGGTCACGCACTGGTCGTCGGGGGTGTCCACGGCCGCGCTCCGGAGCTCCCCGTCGAGGCTGGACTTGACCAGTCGGTGCACGGTGCCCGGCCGGTCGAGGCGGCCGTAGGTGATCGCGGTGACGGTCTCGGCCATGCCCCAGACGGGGAAGAGGTGGCGCTCGCGGACGCCGAAGCCGCCGGTCGCGTCGAGGAAGGCCCGCAGGACGGGCAACGTGATCTGCTCGCCGCCGCACAGCAGCGAGGTCAGTGCGCTCAAGTCCCAGGTCCGGTACGGCTGTTCGGCAAGCGCGTCGGCCACCAGCCGGTACGCGAACGTGGGCGCCCAACTGTGCTGGGCGCGGTGCTCGTGGAGCAGGTCGAGCCAGCGCAGCGGGTCGGTCAGCACCGCTTGGGTGGGCACGTGCACGTTGGTGCAGCCCGTGAAGACCGGGAGTACGTGGTAGAGCAGGAACGCCCCGCTGTGGTCCACCGGCAGCCAGTTGACGAAGGCGTCGCCCGCCCGCACCGGCAGGATCCGGCGCGTACTGGCGGCGAAGTCGGCGAGTCCGGCATGCGTGAGCCGCACGGCCTTGGGTGCGCCCGTGCTGCCGGAGGAGAGCATCAGCAGCGCGGTGTCGGACGGCTTCGGCAGGTACTCGTCGTACGACGGCGAATGTCGCAGGCAGTCGGCGGCGAGGCCCGCCCGCTCGTCCAGACCGGCGCGCGCGAGGTCGGCCAGGCCCGGGGCGTCGGTGAGGACGAGGGGATCCTTCAGCAAGGCGCGGGTGTGCGCCAGGCGTTGCGCGGCCACCGAGCCCACGGCGGGCGGGTCGGTGACGGCCACGGGCACGGCTCCGGCCAGTACGCATCCCCAGAAGGCCGGGAAGAACTCGTCGAGCGGCAGCCCGCACAGCACCACCGGGTCCCCGGGCCGCACCCCGTGTGCGCGCAGCCCGGTCAGGAACCGCCGTGCCAGGTCGAGGAGTTGGGGGTACGCATGCGTGGTGGCCCGGCCTTCGGGGCCCACCGCCACCACTCCCGCGCCGCCCGTGGCGGCCGCCGCCCGGAGCAGGGCCTGGAGCGCGTCGCGAGGGTCGTCCCCGGTGAGCTGCGACTCAGGCCCTCGGCAAAGGGCCTGCCCCCGTACGCGTGCCATGTGTCTCCCCTTCATCAGCTGACAGTGGTGCCGTGGAACCAGGACTGCGCGTGGTGCGCTCGGCCCCGCCGTGGCGGCGGGCGAGGGTGACCAGGAAGAGCGCCAACGCCCCGCACAGGGCGGCGCCGTGGAACGTGGCGACAACCGCGAGCACGGGGAAGCCCTCCAGCGCGGCGGCCGCGGCGATCATACCGAGGGTGAAACCGGCGGTCTCGGCGGAAGCCGACAGGCCGAACAGCCGGTTGCGCTCCCGCTCGGGCGCCGCCTGCAACCGCGAGACGTACACGATCTCGGTGCAGCCGTCGGCGATGCCCGCGGCGAGGGCGGCCGCGATCAGTGCGGGAACCGGCAGTCCGGTGAAGGCGCACACGAAGAAGACCGCCATGGCGCCGGTGCCGATCGCGAACGCGCGCTCGCCGTACGCCTTTTCACGCCACAGCCGCTTGAGCAGCTGGTGGGAGAGGAAGGTGCCGATCGCCCAGGCCGCCCAGAACTGGGTCATGAACAGTGCCGGATCGTCCGGGGACTCGAGGGAGGCCACGATCGGCAGGGCCACGTTGTGGGAGGAGGAAGCGAACGCGTCGGTGCCGCGCAGCAGGATCGTCCCGAGCAACAGCGCGGGGATTCCCCCCATCCCGAGCCGAACACCGAGGCTGCCCCGCTGCCGCGCCGGGCTCGTCTGCGGCCCGGGCTCGTCGCCGGTGCCGTCCTCGGCCACGGTCTCGTCGCCCGTGCCGTCCTCGGTATCGGTGCGCGGCCGCAGCACCAGCACCGCCGCGGCCGACACCACGAAGGTCGCTCCGTTGACCGCGAAGGCGAGTGCGTACCCGCCGAGGGCGATGATGGCCGCGGCCGAGCCGTAGCCGAGGACGGTGGCGACCGAACGCGCCGTCACCAGCAGCCCGTTGGCCCGCGTCCGCGCGTCATGGCCGACGATCACGGGCACGGCGCTGCGCAGCGCCACCGTGAAGAAGGTGTTCCCCGCGCCGAGGACGACGACCGCGCCCAGGAGGAGGCCGAGCGCGGGATCACGGGAGCCGACCGCGAGCAGCACCATCGCCAGGGCCTGCGCCACGTCGGCGCCGATCATCACGGTACGGCGGCCGAGGGCCGTGGTGAGCGCACCCGCGACCAGGCCGGCGAGCATGCCGGAGAACAGCCGGAGCGCCATCACCACACCGATGCCCAGGGCGCTGCCCACGGCCTCGTACGTGAACAGGCTCAGGGCGATCAGGTTGAGGAAGTTTCCGTACGCCGACAGGGCATAGCTCGCCACCAGGGCCCGGAACCGCCAGCTGATCGAGGGTCGCTGAGCTAGTTCCACTGAACTCCCCAACTTGGAAACGGCGCGGGCGGGATGGCGGTGAACACTACTACGGGCTGCGCACATCTCCCCTGCCACATTGCTGGCGTCTGCACCTAGGGTTACTGCACCTAGGGTTCCGCTCCCGTGCGCCACGGCGCGCAGCCGGGGAGGTCCGTGACCGAGCGGTGCCGGCGCCGGACGTGCTTGTGCGAGGAGTCGGCCCGGCTGTCGCCGACGCGGTCGCACGCGGCGGGTGTCCCGTCGAGCAGGACGTGATCAGGATCGGCCGCTCGCAGGACCCGCAGCAGTCCGGGCGCCCGGCGGTACTGGTTGCAGCAGCCGTCTCGACTCGCCCGGTGGAACCCCCTCGATCTGCCCGGGGCGGGACACACCCCTGTGCTTACCGATGTTCCGGGAGGTACTTTGGAAGATGAGTCCCCCGAGGGGAGGCCGATGCGATGCCGTGGTTCGTATGGCTATTCGCCGCCGGGGTGCTTGGCGCTGCGGAGTTTCTTACGCTGACGCTGGTCTTCGGGTTGCTGGCCGGCGCTGCTCTGATTGTCGCCGTGGTCGCCGGCCTGGGCGTCGGCCTTCTCGGTCAGCTTGTGGCGCTCGTCCTGGCAGCGTCAGCGGGGCTCCTTGTCGTCCGCCCCATCGCGCTCCGGCACATGGCGCAGGCGCCGCTGACACACGAGGGCAGTGACGCGCTGATCGGCAAGCGGGCCGAGGTCATGCAGGAGGTCACTGCGACCCACGGATTGATCAAACTTTCCGGCGAGGAATGGTCCGCCCGTGCCCTCGACGAGAGCCATGTGATCCCGGTGGGAGCACTGGTGGATGTCATGGAGATCGAAGGCGCTACCGCCATCGTCTACCCCCGCGAACTCCTTCCGTGAACGGTGAACGGCTGAAGACATAGCAGCTGAAGACATAGCAACGGAGGAAGCATGGATCCGGTCGTCATTCTGATTCTTGTGGCTGCGATTGCTGTCGTCTTCCTGATGGCCGCCACGGTGCGGATTGTGCCGCAGGCGCGCCGTTACAACATCGAGCGGTTCGGCCGGTACCGCCGGACCCTGCAGCCGGGCCTGAACTTCGTCCTGCCGGTGGCGGACCGTGTCAACACCAAGCTCGACGTGCGCGAGCAGGTGTATTCGTCCGACCCCAGGCCGGTCATCACCGAGGACAACCTGGTGGTGAACATCGACACGGTGCTCTACTACCAGATCACCGATCCCCGGGCGGCGGCCTACGAGGTCGCTGACTATCTGCAGGCCATCGATCAGCTCACCGTGACCACGCTGCGGAACGTGATCGGCAGCATGGACCTGGAGCAGACGCTGACCTCACGCGAGGAGATCAACTCCCGCCTCCGCACCGTCCTCGACGAGGCCACTGGCAAGTGGGGCATTCGGGTCAACCGCGTCGAGATCAAAGCCATCGATCCGCCGAACACCATCAAGGAGGCCATGGAGAAGCAGATGCGCGCCGAGCGGGACAAACGCGCGGCCATCCTGCATGCCGAAGGAGATCGGCAGGCCAAGATCCTCACTGCGGAGGGAACGAAGCAGAAGGACATCCTGGAGGCCCAGGGCACACAGCAAGCCATGATCTTGCGGGCGGACGGTGAGGCGAAGGCAGTGGAGCTCGTCTTCCAGGCCGTCCACCGCAACAACGCCGACCCGAAGATCCTTGCCTACAAGTACCTCGAGACGCTCCCGCACCTGGCCAAGAGCGACAACAACACCTTCTGGGTGATCCCTGGAGAGCTGACGGAAGCCATTCGCACCGTCACCGGCGCATTCGGCGATCAGTCAACGCCGGCTGGCCCCACACCCGCACAACCTGAGCAAGCAGCGACTTCGGAGACTGACGACGCACACGGCGATGTCGCAGCTCCGGAGCTCGAAACAGGCTCCACGCTTTCACTCGACGCCGCTGCGGCCGCTGACGAGGCCACGAAACAGGCCGCCGCAGCGGTAAGCAACGCCAAAGCCGAAGCCGAGGCTGCGAAAGCACCGCAGGGCCCGTGACCAGCCTTAGGAATTGTTGTTTCACGATTCCAATCGGCTCAACGGGGCTTCGGCGCAGCCTCAGTGGTGACAGCGCAGCCCGCGGGGGCCTGCCGCGCTTCACGTTGTCCTCCTGCTCGTGTCGCCGCTCGGGTTTGCCCGGGAGTGAGCCGCACCGCTGTCGCGCATGTCCTCCTCCTGCCCCGGCCGCATCGGCGTCGAAGGGCAGGGGGTCGCGTGCCGCTGGACGCGGGAGCATCCCTTCCAGTTGGACCGACGACTGAAGGAGTCCGAAAGTGAGCACTCCGCATCAGCCTGACCCGGACGCTCCGCAGCCGGCGGAGCCGGGGGAACTTCTGCCAATGGAGCCTGGCGAGCCCACTCTCCCCGACGCGCCGCCCCCGCCTCCGACCGAATAGGGGGACTGACGGGGTACGGGGCTGTGCCGGTTGCCACGATTAAGAACACGAGCTCAGTGGTGGAGTCGGCCGGTCGAGCTCAGGCGGGCGAGCAGGTTCGCGATTCCGGGCTGTTGCCGCATGCTCGCGGAAACGGCTCGGGTTCTGTCGCGGAAGCACTCCCGCTGGAGCAGCTGCGCCAACGAGTGCGTGAGGCGGTCGGCGGTGAGACGACGCGCCGGGATGGCGGCGGGGGTCAGGCCCAGGGCTGTCAGGCGCGCGCCCCAGTAGGGCTGATCCAGGCCCATCGGGACAGGGAGGGTGGGGACGGCGGCGTTCAGGGAAGCGTGGACCGTGCCGGGGCCGGCGTGGTGCACAGCTGCCCTCATTCTCGGAAAGAGCCAGTCGTGGGGGCATTCGCCGATGGTGAGGACGTCGTCCGTATGCCCGGAGAGTTCCGCCCACCCCGCCTGGACGACGGCGCGGACGCGCAGCTTCTGGGCGGCGGCCGTGATAGTCCGGCCGAGGGCTTCGCGATCGACGCGGTGCATGCTGCCGAAACCGAAGTAGACAGGGGCCGGGCCGTTGTCGAGGAAGTCCCGCAGCCGGCTGTCGGGTTTCCAGCCGGGCGGGCGGGCCGGGGGCCAGTAGCCGGTGGTGTGGTGTCCGGGAGGCAGGGGGTAGCGCAGGGGCAGCAGGGCATCGCTGATGCCGTACCAAGCGGGGTGGTGCCGCAGCGTACGGGAGAGGGCCTCGACCCGGCCCTCGGACAGGGCGAGTTCGCGGCGGAGCTCGCGCACGGCGGGTGCGTACATGGGGTTGAGCAGCAGCTTCACGGTGGTGTCGGCGAGCGTGTGCCCTCTCCAGGGCGCGGCGACCATCAGTCCCGGCAGCATCATGGCGTGCGTGACGGTGTACACGCCGCGGCATGCCACGCGCAGCCCTTCCCCGATGACGGAGCACAGCGGGTGCATCAGGGGATGCGCGAGCAGGATGTCGGTCCCCTCGGCGGCTGTCTCCAGGAGGACCTGCGCGGAGGTGGAGGCGATGTCCTGCCCGTTGCGCAGGCGTTCACGCCAGGGTTTCGCGCGGCCTGTCAACTCTTGCTGGTGGTCCAGGGGGATGTCACGTACCCGCAGGCCGCGGGCGCTGAAGCGGGGGGCATAGCGGGTGGAGGTGACGACGGTGACGTCGTGGCCGGCGTTCCGCAGCCCGACGGCGAGTCCGGTGTAGGGGGCTACGTCGCCCATCGTGCCCCAGGTGGTGAGCAGCACGCGCAGGGCGGGGCCGTCCAGTGGTGTCGGGTCCACGGTGAGTGCTCCGAACGGTCATGAAGGCGGGTCAAGGAGGTGTGGTGGTGGTGTCCCTGGTGGTGAGGGGCTGCTGGTGGAGGAAGCGGCCGATGAGGTCGGCGAAGTCGGCGTCGCGTTCCATGTGCAGCAGGTGGTCGGCGTGCTTCATCACCGCGAGGGTGGCGTCGCCGATGGTCCGGGCGACGGCGCGGTTGTCGTCGATCGTGGTGATCGTGTCGTGTTCACCTACGCCGACGAGGGCGCGCACATGCTCGATTCCCCCTTCGGGGAGGGGTTGGTCGAGGAGGAGGTGTCCGCGGTCCGTGACGTACCGGACGAGGGGGTCCTGGTCGGAGTCGGCGAGCTGCCTGAGCAGTACGCGGGCGGCGGCCCGGATCATCAGGCAACCGCTGCCCGCTTGGGGGTTGGTCAGGACGTCGACGAGTTGCTCGGCGGATTCCCTTTGTCCGGCGGCTGCCCCGTGCGGGTCACCTGCGGCTTCCCGGAGCGGGACCGGGGACGCGGTGGGCGCCTGCCGACGGATGCCTTCGTGGATGAGTGCGGTCAGGCGCGGCCCCGGGCGGGGAGAGGCGCCGAAGAGCAGCAGAGCGGTGAGACGTTCGGGGTGCTGCTGCGCGAGCCGGTAGGCGACGGGGTAGCCGGAAGAGACACCGAGAGTGGCGAAGTGCCCGATCCCGAGATGGTCCGTGGCACGGAGCGCGGCGTCGGTGAGGTCGTCCCATGTCAGGTCGGAACGGCACCGGGCCGGGGGCAGCTCCGGGATGAGGAGGGGGTGCCGGTGACCGAGGTGGCGTTCAAGGCGCGACCAGGAGTGGCGGTTCTGCAGGCCGCCGCCGAGAACGAGCACAGGGACCGAGGCCGGCGCGGTGCGGGGAAGGGTCACACGGCAGCTGTAACTTCCGCCCCGCCAGGGGATGAGGTGGTCGGTCGCGGTGGTGGCAGCAGCCCACGGGGCCGTCATGGCGGCGCCAGCGTACGGCGCTCTCGCGGTGACGGCGGCGCAGGGTGCGGAGGTCATGCGGTGGTCACCTGGTAGTGCTCGAGGAAGGCGGCCAGTTCGGTGAGGGTGGAGGTGCTGGACAGGCCGGTGATGTCGGATTCGGGGATGACCAGGCCGTGGTCCTCCTCCAGGACCATGGCGAGGACTGCGACAGCCATGGAGTCCACCCCGGCCTCCGCGAGGGTCGCCTCGGGGGTGACGGGTCCCGCCGGCAGGGCCGCCGCGTTGGTGAGGGTGTCCATGACGATGGTGAGCATGTCGGCCATGCGCAGGGCTCCTTCCAGGAGCGGTGTCAGGTATGGGGGGTGATGTCCGAGGGCCAGGTGGCAGTGGCGGCGGCCCAGGTCAGGCCACTGCCGAACGAGACGAGGACGGCGCGCTGGGCGGGTTTGAGCGTGCCGTCGGCCGCGGCGTGTGCGAGCAGCAGGGGGATTGAGGCGGCCGCGGTGTTGCCGACGGTTGCGATGTTGGACGGCATCCGCTCGGTGGGGAAGCCCAAAGAGGCAGCGACGGCGTGGGTGATGGCGGCATTCGCCTGGTGGGCGAGGAGTACGTCCACTTCGTCCAGCGCCCATCCGGTGGCGGCCGTGACGTCGCGTACCGCGTCGCTCATGCGGCGCACGGCGTTGCGCAGCACGTCGCTGCCGCGCATGTGCAGGAACATCTCGTCGGCCGCGTCGACGGGGGTTCGCTGGCGGGCACCGCCGGCGGGGATGGCGATGATGTCGGCGAGAGAGCCGTCGCTTCCCCACACAGCCGCACCGAACGTGGGTGTCTCGTGCGGCCGGGCCGCCCGCAGGACGGCGGCCCCGGCACCGTCGCCGAAGAGCGGTGCGGTGCTGGGGTCGTTCGGATTGACCATCGCCGACGCGCACTCCGCGCCGATGACCAGGACGCTGCTGGTGCGGGCGGTGCTGATCAGGCCGCGCGCGAGTTCGCAGGCGTACAGGAATCCCGAGCAGCCGGCGTTGACGTCGAAGGCCGGGATGCCGGTCAGGCCGAGGAGGCTGGCGACTTCGGGGGCCGCCGCCGGGCAGAGCCGGTCGGGAGTCGTGGTGGCCAGGACGAGTGCGTCGACCTCCTCTGCCGCGGCGGAGCTCAGCGCGCGACGGCCCGCCTCGTGCGCGAGGTGGACGGTCGCGGTGCCCGGGGTGACCCGGTGGCGCCGGCTGATACCCAGGCGGCGGCGCACGAAGTCAGCTGTCTGGGGCGCCATGATGTGGGTGTTGTCCACCACGGTCGGCGGCAGCCAACTCCCGAGCCCGCACAGAATCGTCTCTGTCACGCATGCTCCTTGATGTCACTGGGACCGGGCGGCTGCCTCCGACTTGGGTCCGGTCAGCGGACGGCGGCGGCCGATGGGTCGGGCGCCGTCGGACCTGTGGCGCTTCCGCCGAGCGCGTAGGGCAACTCGGTCAGTGGTCGTTCGGTGAAGTGGCGCATCACCAGGTCGCTGGCTTCCGCACGGCGCTCCAGGAAGACCCAGTGGTCCGCCTCGGCGATCGCGGCGAACCGGCAGTCCTCGATGCCGGAGGCGAAGTCCCGCTGTTCGGTCAGGGTGCTGATGGTGTCGTGCTCTCCGCAGAAGACGAGAGTGGGAACGCCGTCCAGGCCTCCGACCGGGTCGAGGTTCTCCAGCACGGACCGCTCCATGGTGACGAATCCGTGAGGGTTGTCGGTCAGCGCGCGCAGCGTCATGCGCCGCACCAGACGGCGCACGATGTCCCGGTTGTGGACGGGGGCCCGGCCAGGCGGGCACAGGAACATCTCCATCAGGATGTCCACCAGTCCTTCGGCGTCGCCCGCCTTCATGCGTGCCGCCCCACGCGTCCACAGCTCGATCAGCCTGTCGCTGATGCGTACCGGTACGCCACCCAAGGCCAGCCGGGCGATGCGTTCGGGGCGGTTCTGAGCGCACCGGTAGGCGACCGCTGAGCCGAAGGAGTAGCCGAGGAAGTTGACGCGCGCGACATCGAGGTCGTCGAGGATGACTTCGACGGCACGGCACATCGTCTCCATCTTCTGCCGGGGACGCAGGGGGGTCGCCTCCCCGGAGCCCGGCAGATCCACGGAGACCAGGTCGGCGTAGGGAAGAACGTGCTGCTGCATGAGGGACCAGCCGTGCATGCCCTGCAGCACTCCTCCGATGGCCAGAACGGGCTCCGTCGAGGGACTGCGGGCGCGGATCAACTGGTAGGAGAAGGACAGCCCGTCGTACTGCAGCGTGCGCCTGGTGATGTCACTCATGGGTTCCCGGCTTGCTCGATGGACGGCGACAGCGGGTTTGTGATCAGCCGTGGGTCCGCATGGCGGACGCGCCGCCGACGCGCGCCCGGGCCAGCTCGGCGCGCAGGAGATCGGCGGTCTGGCCGAGTGTGAGCCTTCCGGACGCCTGGGAGTCGTCCAACTCCACGCCGTAGTGGTCGGAGAGGGTGACGAAGAGTTCCACCTGGGCGATGGAGTCCAGGTCGAGGCTGGCGAAGGTGGCCTCGGCGGTGAGCTTCTCCGGCGGCACCGCGAAGGTCTGCGCCAGGTAGGCGGTGATGAAGTCCAGTGGTTCCGGGCTGTGTGCGTCCATGCTCGTGGCTCCCTTTCACAGAACAAGACGTAGATGTCGAGACGGCAGGCAGTCGTGGGACCACGGGCCGGCATCTTCGATGTGAGCGGTCGGATCTCTTTCTTCGATGTGAGCGGTCGGGTTCGCTGTCTTGATACGAGCGGTCAGTGCGACACCTGGATGTCGGGCCACGTCATCGCGACCGCTCCCCACACCGCTCCCCCACCGAAGGCGGTCAGCAGGGTGCGGGCGCCGGGGCTCACCGACTTGTCGCGCACCGCCTCGTCCATGACGAGTGGAATGGAGGCGGAGGAGGTGTTGCCGACGCGGTGGAGGTTTCCCAGGCAGTGAGCGGGCGGGATGCCGACCAGGTCGGCGACCTTGTCGAGGATGCGCTGGTTGGCCTGGTGCCCGATGAACGCCTCGACATCGGACACCTGCCAGCCGACCGTCTCCAGGAGCATCCGGGAGACCTCCGTCATACGGCGCACCGCGTGCGTGAACATCTGTGGGCCCTGCATGCGTAGACATCGCTCGCCGCGGGCCGCGGTCTGATTCTCCTCCGGCCAGCGCGCCCCGCCGGCGGCGATGATCGCCAGGTCCTTCTGTGTGCCGTCGCTCCCCAGGCGCGTGGCCAGGACCGCGCCCGCCTCCTCGACGGTGCCGCGCCGCAGCACGACGGCGCCCGCCCCGTCCGCGAAGACGACGGCCGTGCCGCGGTCGGACTTGTCCGTGATCGTGGACAACGTCTCCGCGCCGATCACCAGGACACTGTCCGCCATTCCGGCTCTGATCCAGGCATCACCGGCCGCGACGGCGTAGGTGAACCCCGCACACGCAGCCGCGACATCGAAGGCGGGCACTGTGCCCAATCCCAACTGCGCCGCGACCCATGGCGCCGTGCCCGGAGAGTGGTGGTCCGGGGTGGTCGTGGACAAAAGCACCAGGTCCACGCCCTTGATCCCCGCGCTGCGCAGCGCCTGGTGACCCGCCTGCACGGCGAGATCGCCCGTGCTCTCCCCGGGTTCGACCCATCGCCGCGCCTTGATTCCGGTACGCGACCGGATCCACTCGTCCGTGGTGTCGAGCCGGGCGAGGGGATCATCGGTGTTGCCCACGACGCGCCGTGGCAGATGCGCGCCGGTTCCCGCAACGACTGCGGCCGGGTGAGACGACATCGAACTCCAACCAACGGCTTGGCATAAACGGCACATTCAGCGCCGTCGCCACCGTAGAGCGCCGAAACTTCTCGAACCGTCAACACTTGTGGCCATCCACCCGATCGGGCGAGCTCATCCCACGGATGGGCGCGAACCGCGTGCCCGCCAACGGCACAGCCGACGCCGAAGTGTCGTGCACTATCTAGTGCAACAGGTGTGGCGCAACCACTCGCGGGTGTGGCGCGTTGAATGCTTGGATGGCAGACCTTCCTGATGTGCCCAAGCGCTAATCAGAGATTATTGAACTCTCTCGCCTCCACTTCCTTTGAATGTGAGATCTCGACTCGCCATTCTGTTTTTGGCCGCCGAGTCTGAGCATTGAATCTCTCCATGGCCCAAACCTGAATCAGCGCAATCACAGAGACCGCGGATGTGACGACTGCCCAAAGTCTTTGCGATTCATGGCCTGACATGAAGGTGGCGAGGATGGCGCTCAGAGCGACGATAGTCGGGATCAATCCCAGCTGCCAAAGAGTCCGATTGTTGGGGCGCCTCAGTTTGATTCTCTGGCGGATTGATTTGCGTGGATCCGGTTCGTCGAGGATGCGCCGGAAAGAAGGGGAAAGGTTGACGACGTAGCTGCCGCCCTGGTTGTGGATGTGGACGGCGAGAGGCAGATCTTGTCTGACGGTTTCGTCGGTGAGGTGCTCGGCGTCCTCAATGATTTTGTCGATGCGGGCAGCCTCAGCGGGGTCCTCGTGCATCCGCTGGAGGGCCTGCATGAATGCCGTGACGCGCTCCTCTTCAGGGGAATTATTCTCCTGGGTGTGAATGTTCTCCTCGTCCGTGTTCACTTCCCCTCCTCCCCGTTCCCTTTGCAGTCCAGATCGACTTGCTTACGCAGCCTGTTGATGGCGGTATGGGTGTAGCTTTTGATTGATCCTTCCGAAATCCCGAGCTTCTCGGCGGACTCTTTCACCGTGAGTTGTTCGAAGAATCGGAGCTGAATGACTTCTTGCTCTCGTGGTGACAGGTCGGCGATCGCCTGCTTCAGGGTTAGGCGGTTGATGATTTCATTAATTTCATCACGTTCGCATTGTGCGTCGCATTCGCCGTGATAGAGGTGGTTATCCTCCTTCTGTTTTTGATGCCACCATTTCTTGCTCTCGTTCTGCGCAATGACGTAGGCGTAGTTGAGGGGGCGACCGCCTCGGATTTTGGGCCATCTGCGACGGACTGCTGCGAAGGTGTCGTTGACGATCTCTTCGGCGATCGGCTTTGGGACTCCTCTGCGGATGAGCGACCCCAGCATGATCGAGTAGTTTCCGCGGAAGAGGTCGATGACCTCGTTGTCGTAGAGATCTTTGAGGTTCTCGTTCACCTGGGCGGCTCGCTCACTGGAAGGTTGTCCTGGCGTCCGTGCGGCGTGGTGATCGGAGCCGATCCTCCGTCGGCTCGTTGGAGAGCGAGCCGGGCGGGTGCTGAGGTATCCGGTTCATTGACAGGCAGGGGAGAGGAAGGCGTGGGCGGGGCCTCGGTGGTGCTGTCGGGCGAGGTCTGCGGAGCCGTGCGGATCACCCGGGTGCGCCCGCCGTCCTCGGACTCCATGAAGTCGATGCCCGGGGGCAGCAACGGGATGACGTTCGCGGTGGCCGCGTTGCGCTCCCGCTCCAACTCGATGGCCGTGCGGCTCTTCGTCCGCTCGGTCATGTAGGACCAGAAGCCTCCACCGCGGTGGAGGAGACTTCCGGCCAAGGTCCTCCAGAGTCCCATCTGTGGGCCCCTCTCGTCGCCTGCACCCGTCGGAGTAATAAGGGGCCGGCAGACGAATCGGTTGGGGGCGACTTCGTGGACGATCCCGCGGAGCAGGCGAAGCAACATCCATATGCGCCCGGTGACTTCACTCGCGCTGCAGGTTCAGCGCACGGTTCGACCGCGGACACGCCGCGCTTGGGCGACACCGCGAGGCGGCGCCCGCCGGGGAGCAGCGCGTACGTTCGACACGACTGCGCCCCGCCCTGCCCGCGCCCATGCGGACGGGCAGCACGGCCGTCCGCGCGGCGGTGCGGCCTCGCTGATGCGGCGGAGAGTCTGCAGTGCAGCCGACGAGTGCTGCCCAGCGTTGGAGGACCCCGCCCAGCGGCTGGAGTCGGTAGCCGTGTCGGTAGGCCGCCCGGAGACCGATCCACGCGGTGCAGAGACGCATCGCATCTTCGCACCGGCACCCGTCCAGCCGTTCAGAGCCCGCACGGGCGGGAGCGGGAGCGCTGGTGGGAGCGATGCAGTTCGCGAGTGAGCACGCCGCGGTCGGAGGGGGCGTTGTATCGGGGTTACGGAGCCTAGAGGCGGTCCAGGTCGCCCGGTCCGACACCTTTCCGTGCCGCATCAGGTACCTAGTAGGTACCATCAGGGTATGCCGTCTTTGAACATCAGTTACAGCGACGAGGAGATGGAGGAACTGCGGGCCGCCGCGGCCGCCGCAGGGGTCTCCCTCAAGCAGTACGTCCATGATCTGTCGCTGCGTGAGCGCCAGCGGGCGCAGTTCGTGCGGTACGCCGTTTCCTGGGGGGAGCAGCATCGGGGCGAGTTCGACGAGGCCTTCCCCGACGAGGTGCCCCCGGCCGGTCGTCAGCGGGGAGCCGAAGCCGCCTGATGGTGCTGCACATCGACGTTGCCTGGCTGCTCGACGTCCAGGAACAGGCAGTTCCCGAGGATGTGACAGTGGCGGACTACTCCGCTCTGGTGGCTGCGGTGGCTCGCCACAAGACCCGCATCCCCCGTCCCGGCGTTACTCCGCCCGATGCCGCCTGGCGGGCGGCTGCGCTCTTGCACACGGTGGTGCGGCTTGAGCCGCTGCCGTATCGGAACTCGCTGTATGCCTGCCAGGTCGCCGTCGCCTATATGCATGCCTGCGGGGAGGGCATCGACCCGCCGTACGGGGCGCTGGTCGAGCTGGTGCGTGACATCCAGGGCCGCAAGGCCACCGTCTACCAAGCATCCGACCGCATCCGTACGTGGCGGGTCTGACAGGGCTTCGAACCTCGCCGTACCCGTTCCCGGCCGGGTCCCCGACAAGATCGCGAAGTCGGACTGGAGTCCTAACCCCGAGCGACCTCAGCGGTGTGCGCGGGGGCGTAGCGCTCGCCCCTTACCTGGTCGCTCAGCGGGTCCAGCGCGGCCAGCGCCTCGGCGTCCAGGGTGAGCTCCAGCGCGGCCGCGTTCTGCTCCAGCCGGGCAGGGCTGCGGGTGCCCGGAATGGTAGCCACCGCCACCCCGAGCCGCTCGGCCTGGGCATACACCCATGCCAGCGCCACCTGGGCCGGGGTGGCGCCCAGCCGGTCAGCCACCTCGCGCACGGTCTGCGCGATCTTCTCGTTGGCCTCCCCCGCCTCGCCGGCGAAGCGGGGGTTGGTGCGCCGGAAGTCCTTCTCGCCCAGTGTGGAGCGGTCCAGGGCGCCGGTCAGGAACCCCCGCCCCAGCGGCGAGTACGGCACAAGACCGACCCCCAGCTCGGCCAACACCGGGGTGACTGCCTCGACGTCGCGGGTCCACAGCGAGTACTCGCTCTGCACCGCGGTGATCGGGTGCACCGCGTGCGCCCGGCCCAGCAGTTCGCCGTCGACCTCGGACCGGCCCAGATGGCGGACCTTGCCTGCCTCGACCAGCTCGGCCATCGCCCCGACGGTCTCCTCGATCTCCACGTCCTGGGGCGGGCGGTGGGCGTAGTACAGGTCGATCACCTCGACGCCCAGCCGCAGCAGCGAGGCGTCGCAGGAGCGCAGCACGTAGTCCCGGGCACCGCGGATGTGGCGTGCCTAGCCGCCGGCGCTGCGGTCGATGCCGAACTTGGTGGCCAGCTGCACCTGGTTCCGGCGGCGGTGGACGGCCCGGCCCACCAGCACCTCGTTGTGCCCGGTGCCGTAGGCGTCGGCGGGTCAGGCGCGGCGGGAACGGGTGAGGGGAACGGGTGAGGGGGAAGCGGTCCAACGGCAGCAGGTCGCGGCAGGGCCCGGACACCGCGTATCTCCCGGCCGTCTTCACCAGCGGGTACAGCAGCACCGCGCCCGGCCCGCTCGCAGCAGGGTCGGCGACAAGATCGCGAAGTCAGGCTGGAGTCCTGGGTGTCGTCGTGGTCGAGCTTCGCCTGGGGATGCCCCCGATGGCCTCCAGTCGACGCATGCATGGGGACGGCCGGGCTGTCGTCGGCGGTGACTGCCGAACGCTGGCGACCCAGTGGGCGGTTACGTCCCCCGATGCTGTCGAGGCCAATCGGGCAGCGGTGGGCCGATGGGACGCAAAGAAGCAGGTGGGGCCCGCACAGGTCCCTGCCCCGCCAGCCAGGGGTGCGGAACTTGAGCGGGCGCTGAAACGTATCGCCGACCGGCATCAACGATGCGTAAAGATTGCCGGAACACGGCAATGCGCCAGGCACGCCCACCGCCCCATGATGGTTCCGGCAGAGACGGGGGCCTGGCCCCGATGCCGGGTTGAGGAAGCGAACCCGGCGTCGGGGCCGGAGCTGCAACAGCGAGGGGGGACGTGTGATGGGCGAGTTTCTCGGTGCCGCCACGGGGTTTCCCACCGTCGTCTTCAGCTCTGCTCTGGTCGTCGTCCTTGCCTTCTGGTTGCTCGTCGCGCTCGGTGCGGCCGGCGCCGACAGCTTCGACTCGGACGTGGACTTCGACGCAGCGGGACTCGGCGGAGTGCCGGTCACGGTGACCGTGTCGCTGACCGTCGTGACCGCCTGGTTCATCAGCCTCACCGGATCCGTGTCGATCGGACGGGCCGGGCTGTCCGGACTCACCCACGCGGTGGCCCACATCGCCCTGCTGCTGCTTTCCCTGCTGGTCGCCTGGTGGGTGGCGCGCGGTCTGGTACGCCCCTTGGCGAAGCTCTTCCCTGACGAACCCGGGCCGTCCCGGCACGACTTCATCGGGTCGATCTGCACCATCCGCACGGGGTGGGTGAACGCGGAGTTCGGTCAGGCTGAGGTCGAGGCCAGGGACGGCGCTGTCGCCGTCGTCCAGGTCAGGCAGGATCCGCGGGCCGGCGAGCCCGCGCTGTCCGCCGGCAGCAGTGCGCTGCTGTACGCCTACGACGACACAGGCGAGTTCTTCTGGGCCGCGCCCTACGAGGCGGCGCTCGACCCCGGCCCGCGCGCCGACCACGGCTGACGCAGGCTCTTCTCATCAATCCCCCGGTGCTCCGAAGGCCCCGGGAACTCTGAGGACTTCACATGGATGCCATCACCCTGGGCATCGGCGTGTCCGTCGCCGCTGTCCTGCTCATCGTCATCGTGCTGCTGTTCACGGTCACCCGCTTGTTCCGCAAGGTGGAACAGGGGAAAGCGTTGATCGTCTCCAAGATGCGGAAGGTCGATGTCACCTTCACCGGACAGGTCGTGCTGCCGGTGCTGCACAAGGCCGAGGTCATGGACATCTCGGTGAAGACCATCGACATCACGCGGACCGGCCGTGACGGTCTGATCTGCCGTGACAACATCCGCGCCGACATCCGCATCTCGTTCTTCGTACGCGTCAACAAGACCGTCGAGGACGTGATCCGGGTCGCGCAGGCCATCGGCACGGCGCGGGCCAGCGACCAGAACACGCTGCAGGAGCTGTTCAACGCCAAGTTCTCCGAGGCGCTCAAGACCGTCGGCAAGCAGATGGACTTCGCCGATCTGTACACCAAGCGCGACGAGCTGCGGGACCGCATCATCCAGGTCATCGGCACCGATCTGAACGGCTACAGCCTGGAGGACGCGGCGATCGACCACCTGGAGCAGACGCCGCTGAACCAGCTCGACCCGTCCAACATCCTGGACGCCCAGGGCATCCGGAAGATCACCGAGCTGACGGCCGTCGAGCACGTGCGCACCAACGAGTACACGCGCCACGAAGAGAAGGAGATCACCCGGCAGAACGTCGACGCCCGCGAGGCCATCCTGGAGCTGGAACGCCGTCAGGCCGATGCCGAGATCAAGCAGAAGCGCGAGGTCGACACGGTGCGGGCGCGCGAGGAAGCCGAGACGGCGAGGGTGGTGGAGGAGGAGCGGCTGCGCGCACAGAGCGCCTTCCTCGCCACCGAGGAGAAGCTCGGTGTGCAGCGTGAGAACCAGGCCCGGGAGGTGGCCGTCGCGCAGAAGAACCGCGAGCGGGTCATCGCCATCGAGAACGAGCGCATCGAGAAGGACCGCCTCCTTGAAGTCATCGCCCGCGACCGGGAGACCGAGCTGACGCGCATCGCCGCCGAGAAGGAGGTCGAGGCGGAGAAGCGTGAGATCGCCGAGGTCGTACGGGAGCGCGTCGCCGTCGACCGCACGGTCGCCGAGCAGGAGGAGTCCATCAAGAAGCTGCGCGCCGTGGAGGAGGCGGAGCGCGAGCGCCAGGCCGTCATCATCGCCGCGGAGGCACAGGCACAGGAAGGCCTGGTCAAGAGCATCAAGGCGGCGGAGGCCGCGGAGCAGGCGGCCACGCACCGTGCGGCCGAGGAACTGACCCTCGCCGAAGCCCGGTTGAAGGCATCCGACCTGGACGCACAGGCCAAGCTCCGGCTGGCCGAGGGCGTGCAGGCGGAGTGCGCCGCCGAGGGCCTGGCCGCGGTACAGGTCCGGGAGAAGGAGGCCGACGCCGTCGAGAAGGCGGGCCGTGCCGAGGCCGAGGCCACCGAGGCCCGGATGCGCGCGGAGGCCGAGGGCATCGAGGCCAAGCTCAAGGCCGAGGCCGCGGGCCTGACCGAGAAGGCGGCCGCGATGGCCGCGCTGGACGAGGCCTCCCGCACCCACGAGGAGTACCGGCTCCGCCTGGAGGCCGAGAAGGACGTCCGCCTGGCCGGGATCGAAGTGCAGCGCCAGGTCGCCGAGGCACAGGCGACGGTCCTTGCCACCGGCCTGGAGAACGCCGACATCAGCATCGTCGGCGGTGAGTCGGTCTTCTTCGACCGCCTCGTCTCCTCGATCTCGCTCGGCAAGAGCGTCGACGGATTCGTCCAGAACTCCGAGACCGCACAGGCCCTGGCCGGCCCGTGGCTCGACGGCACCGCGAGCTTCACCGACGACCTCACCCGGCTGCTCGGTTCCGTCTCCACCTCCGACGTGCAGAATCTCACCGTCTCCGCCCTGCTGATGAGGCTCATGAAGGGCGGCGGCGAGCAGGCCGGGCAGCTGCGTGAGCTGCTCGACAAGGCAGGCCAGTTGGGCCTCGCGGACATGCCGCTCGCCGAGCTGAACGGCTCGCTCAAGGGCTGACCAGACCGGCCGGGGCCGCTCTACGGGGGTGAGCGGCCCCGGCCTCACACACGCACACGCACACACACGCACACGCACACGCACACGCACACCGATACGCCACACGGAAGGAAGCCGGGCATGGACGCCGGAACTGGTCTGGACGCGGGAACGTACGAGGTACTGCGCGACCGGCTCGCGGCCCAGTCCCGGATGCTGGCCGAACGCGCCGCCGCCCTCAACGAACGCCGTGTGGCAGCCTTCGGCTCCACCGAGCTCACGCTCACCGGCACCGAGAGCATCCGCACCGAGCACAGCTGTGTGCCCCGCGACATTGTCGCCATCGGTGACGTCCTCCTCTTCGGCTACCACGTCAATCCGGGGCCGAAGCCCCATACCGCGGTCGGCCATGTCTTCGCGCTGCACGACCGTGGCCTGAACCGGCTGCCTGAGGACGCGGTCCCCGGCCTCCTCGACGATCCGGCCTTCGAGCGGGAGTTCGCCGCCCTCTTCCGCTACTACCGTGGCGCCCGCCTGCGCCAACTCCGCCGCGTCGAGGACAAGCTGCTCGCCGTCTTCCAGACCGGGGAGAAGGCAGCGGACATCCGGGTCCTGCGCTGGGCGCTGTCGACCGACGGCCGGGCGGAGTTCCTGGACGCGCGCGGCGAGCGCGACCACATCTTCCCGCCGTCCCATGACTTCACGTGGACCGAGGCGACCCGTGAGGATCACGTCCTGGGCCGCCACCCGCACATCTCCATCGGCGGCGAGGTCTTCGTCGAGACGGTCGGCGGCACGCTCACGGTCAAGACCGAGGACGACACGGAGACCGGAGCGGGGGTGTACGAAGAGCCGGTCGACGAACCGCTTCAGTCCCTCGCGGACGCGGATGTCGCCCACGCGCGCGTGGGCGCCCTGATCCTGCTGCGCGTCCGTCCCTACAAGGAGGACGCCTGGCGTCACCTCGTCTTCAACACCCTCACCAAGACCGTCGTACGCCTCGACGGCATCGGACAGGCCTGCCGGCGCCTCCCCGAGGACCAGGGCATCATCTTCCCCGGCGGCTACTGCCTGGCCATGGGAGCGTCCAAGGTCTTCGACGGCATCGACACCGCCGACCTCGCATTCGAGCGCGCGGTGCGCTCACCCAACGGCGAGGACGTCCTTTTCGCCTTCCACGCGCGCGCGGCGGGGCGCAACCTCCTCCTTTCGTACAACATGATCCGCAAGGAGATCGCGACCCCGCTGTCCTGCCACGGGTACGCGCTGTTCGACGACGGCACCCTGACCGTGCTACGCGCCGACGCGGACGAACCCTCCCGTGTGCACCCCTTGCAGAGCTGGCAGTCTCCGTACGTCTCCGACACCCACGCGGCGGCCGAGCCCGTCGGCGAGGGGCCCCTCGCCCGCGTCGGCAACGCCGACCTCGTGCGTGGCATCTCCGACTGCCTCTCCATCGCCCGCGCCGTCACCGGCACCACGCCCACCTCCGGGATGTACGAGACGCTGGCCGCGTCCTGCGTCCGGGCCGCCGACTCCTCTCACTGGCTCGGCGAGAGCGAGCTGGGAGACCTGCGCACGCCTCTCGAAGCGATCCGCGCCACCGCCGAACAGGTTCTCACCGAGTTCGAGACCGTCCAGGCCCTCACCCGGCAGGCCACCGACGCGCTCGCCGAATCCGCCGTGCACATCGCCGCCCTCGTTCGCCGCATCCGCGGCGAGGCACCGCGCACCGCCCCCGAATGGGTCGAGCGGATCACCGAGCTCCGGCAGGCGCAGGGCCGTCTGCTGACCTTGAAGGACATGCGGTACGCCGATGAGGACCGCATCGACTCGCTGGCCGACGACCTGGCCGGCGACATCACTGCGGCCGGGCACCGTGCCGTCGCTTTCCTGGGGCGCGCGGACGCCTTCGCCGCCCACCACACCGACATCGAGCAGCTCACCGTCGACGCCTCCGAGATCGCCGCGGCCGCCGAGGCCACGCCGATCTCCGACCGCCTCCAGGAACTCACCGAACAGCTCCAGACCGTCACGGAGGTCGTCGCCGGCCTCGACATCGACCACGCGACCGTCCGCACCGGCATCCTGGAGCGCGTCGGCGAGGTCCTCGCGGGCGTCAACCGCGCACGCGCCACCCTCGACGCCCGCCGCCGCGAACTGGCCACGCGTGAGGGGCGCGCCGAATTCGCCGCCGAGTTCTCCCTGCTCGGTCAAGCCGTCACCGGGGCGCTCGCCACCGCCACCACCCCCGAGAGCTGCGACGACCAACTGGCCCGCCTCCTTCTCCAACTGGAGAACCTGGAAGGGCGGTTCGCCGAAGCCGACGACTTCCTCACCGAGCTGGACGCCAAACGCACCGAGGTCTACGAGGCGTTCGCCTCCCGCAAGCAGACCCTCATCGACTCCACGGCCCGGCACACGGAACGCCTCGCGACATCGGCCGGACGCGTCCTGGACACCATCACCCGCCGGCTGGCCACGCTCACCTCCGCCGACGAGGTCCACACGTACTTCGGCTCCGATCCGATGGTGGGCAAGGTCCGCCGTACGGTCGACGAGCTGCGCGGTCTCGGCGACCAGGTCCGGGCCGACGAGCTGGAGGGGCGTCTCGCCGCCGCCCGGCAGGAGGCCGCACGCTCCCTGCGCGACCGCACCGAGCTGTACGACGGCGACACCATCCGCCTGGGCCGTCACCGTTTCGCCGTCAACACCCAGCCGCTCGACCTCACGCTGGTCCCGACCGCCGACGGCACCGGCATGGCTCTCGCCCTGACCGGCACGGACTACCGCTCCCCCGTCACCGACCCGTCCTTCACCGACCTGCGCCCCTACTGGGGCCAGCTGCTGCCCTCCGAGACGCCCGAGATCTACCGGGCCGAACATCTCGCGGCCCGCCTCCTCGACGAACACGGCCCCACAGCCCTGGCCGCCTGCGAGGACCTGCCCGCCCTCGTGCGCGCGGCGGCGGAGGCGGCGTACGACGAAGGCCATGAACGCGGTGTCCACGACCACGACGCGACGCTGATCCTGACCGCGCTCCTGCGCCTGCACGACGGTGCGGGCCTGCTGCGCCACACCCCCGAAGCGCGCGCGGCCGCCCAGATGTTCTGGGCCCATGACACCCCGCCGGAAGACCGCGAGGTGTGGACCCGGCGTGCGGTGTCCCTGGCCCGCGCCCGCGACACCTTCGGCCTCGCGCCCGCCATCGACGACTTCCGCGCCGAACTCGCCACCCACGTGGGTGCGCCGGCTGCCGCGTACCTCTTCGACGAACTCACCACCGCACCCGTCGGCTTCATCACCTCGACGGCGACCCGCACCTTCCTCGACAAGTTCCGCCGCGCCATGGACAGTTCCGCGTACGAGGCCGACCTGGCCACCATCACCGACGTGTCCAAGCGACGACAACTGGCCGAGGCCTGGCTGTCCGCGTACACGACCGCCGCGGGCGAGAGTGTCGACCTGGCCGAGGCCGTCGCCGTCGAACTCTGCCCGGACCTGGACCGCTACGACTGCGCCGCTCCGCTCACCGAGACCGTGGAGGGACTTCTCGGTACGCACCCGCGCGTCACCGCCCGCCGTCTCACCGTCCGCATCGACGAACTCCTGGCCCGCGCCCATGACTTCCGCACCCGGACAGCGCCCGGCTTCCGTGCGTACCAGGCCCGGCGCACCGAGCTCGTCGCCGCCGAGCGCGCCCGGCTCCGCCTGGACGAATACCGGCCCAGGGTCATGTCGGCCTTCGTGCGCAACCGCCTCATCGATGAGGTGTACCTGCCCCTCATCGGCGACAGCCTCAGCAAGCAACTCGGCTCCGCAGGGGGCCTGTTGCTGCTCGTCTCGCCGCCCGGATACGGCAAGACGACGCTCATGGAGTACGTCGCCGACCGGCTCGGCATGGTCCTGGTCAAGGTCAACGGACCGGCCCTCGGCCACGCCGTCACCTCCCTCGACCCGGCCGAGGCCCCCAACGCCACCGCCCGCCAGGAGGTCGACAAGGTCAACTTCGCGCTCGAAGCGGGCAACAACGTCCTCCTCTATCTGGACGACATCCAGCACACCTCGCCCGAACTCCTGCAGAAGTTCATCTCCCTGTGCGACGCCCAGCGCCGCATGGAAGGGGTCTGGGACGGCGCCTCACGCACGTACGACCTGCGGGGCAAGCGCTTCGCGGTCTGCATGGCGGGCAACCCCTACACCGAGTCCGGCACCCGCTTCCGCATCCCCGACATGCTCGCCAACCGCGCCGACGTGTGGAACCTCGGTGACGTCCTGACCGGCAAGGAGGACGCCTTCGCCGTCAGCTTCGTCGAGAACGCCCTCACCGCCCACCCGGTCCTCGCCCCCCTCGCCGGGCGCGACCGCACCGACCTCGACCTGCTGATCCGCCTCGCGGAGAACGACCCCACCGCGCGCACCGACCTGCTCACACATCCGTATGCCCCCGCCGAGGTGGAGCGCATCGTGGCCGTGCTCCGACACCTGCTGACCGCGCGCACGACCGTCCTCGCGGTGAACGCCGCGTACATCGCATCGGCCGGACAGGACGACGCCAACCGCACCGAGCCACCCTTCCATCTCCAGGGCTCCTACCGGGACATGAACAAGATCGCCGCCCGCATCGACCCGGCCATGAACGACGCCGAGCTCGCCGCGGTGATCGACGACCACTACACCGGCGAGGCGCAGACGCTCACCACCGGCGCCGAGTCCAATCTCCTCAAGCTCGCCGAACTGCGCGGCACCCTCACACCGGCCCAGGCCGACCGCTGGGCAGAGATCAAGGCGACCCACGTCCGGACCAGCACCCTCGGCGGCCCTGACGAGGACCCCCTGATCCGCGCCGTCGCCGCCCTCGGCCTGCTCGCCGACCGTGTCGCAGCCGTGGAGTCCGCCATCACCAGGGCCGCCGACCCGCGGAACGCCCTCGCCAACCCCGCCGCCCGACACGCCCAGCGCCCGTGATCAAGTTCTCGGCCGACCGCCCTCCCGGATTGCCGGACTCCGGCAACGACACCCGCACCCGCTGGTACGCGCGCCCCGGGGCTGCGCTAGAAAGGCGTGAAGGAACCATCAAGAAGAACCCGGGGGCGAGCGTGGCAGCACAGGACGACGACATACCGGAGGAGTACCTGGCCGGGTACGCCCCCATCCTCGCGGACGCCGCCGCGACCGGGCGGCGCCTCACCCGCGACGAGCTCGACTCCCGACGGGCCCTCGGGGAGCGGGCCGCCGAAGCGGGTCACGGCCTGCGCACCCTGATCACGGCGCACCTGACCGCGACCCGCGTGAACTGGCCCGGCGACGCGACGTCAGCCGACAGCGTCCTCGCCGTCGCCACCCAGGCCCTCGACGCCTTCGCGGAGGGCCATGAACGAGCCCTGCGTCTGGCTGTGCGCCAGGAGGAGGCCACGCGGCGTGAGTTCATCGACGACCTGCTCTACGGACGCAGCGACCTGGGCCTGCTCGCCGAGCGTGCGGAACGCTTCGGACTGCGCCTCTCCTACGAGCACGCCGTCGCGGTGGCCCAGGGGGAGACCGGCTATGAAGACGGCGACGCCGTGCCCCGCGACGTCGAGCGGGCCTTGATCGGCCGCTTCGGAGACCGCAGCATCCTGCTCACCACCAAGGACGGCTGCCTCATCTGCATCGCCCCCGGCGACCAGAGCGACGTCCTCGCCTACTTCGCGAAGCAGGCTTATGCCGCCACTGACGGCGGCCGCGTCGCGCTGGGGCGCCCCCAGCCCGGCCCGGGCGGCGTCGTCCAGTCGTACGAGGAAGCTCTCAACGCCCTGGACCTGGCAGCACGCCTGGAACTCGACGCCCCCGTCCTGCACGCCGCCGACCTCCTCGTCTACCCCGTCCTCACCCGCGACCGCCAAGCCATGGCCGACCTCGTGCTCAACACACTCGGACCGCTGCAGAACGCCCGCGGCGGCGCACAGCCACTCGTCGACACCCTCACCGCCTACTTCGACTCGGGCTGCGTCGCGGCGGAGGCGGCCCGCCGACTCTCGCTGAGCGTGCGCGCCTTCACCTACCGCCTGTCGCGCATCCGCAGCCTCACCGGCGCCGATCCGGCCGACCCGATGCAGCGTTACACGCTGCAGACCGCGGTGATCGGCGCACGGCTCCTCGACTGGCCGGTCCAGCAGTTCTGACGGCAGGAGGCCCGGGCACTCTCGCGTCCGCCGTCGCGGCTTCGGCACCTGACGCGGGCGACCGATGCGTGAGCGCCCGGCCCTTGGCGCGTTGACACACCAGCCGGAAGCGGGCGGTGTGGTCCTGCACGGCCACCTCGCCCATGCCGTGCGGCCCGGCGAGCCCGCGGGGGCGGCGCAGGTTGCGGGCGGCGTGCCGTTTCACAGGCGACCACCTGGGAAACGCAGGCCCGTTACCACTGGGCGATGAGCGGCGTGTCCGACTCGTGCTGCCGCCAGGCTTCGGTGAGGCGGGCGATGCGGGTGGGGGCGGCGATGCCGCGCACGGTTGCGATCTTGCCGTTGGCGATGTCGAACGTCACCGCTCCGACGACCTGGCCGCCGACCACGAAGAGAGTGGCGGGGGCGCCGTTGACGAGCGCGTAGTGCACCCTCATCGTGGCGTCGGCGAAACGCCGCTTCGCAGTGGTGGGTTTGAAGCCCGCCTGTGCGATCGCGGCGATGCGCTGCGGAGTGTCGTACCGCAGAAGCTTCTCGGTCAGGCCCGCACCGTCGGAGATCGCGGTCGCGTCGTCGGTGAGCAGCGCCACCAGCCGTTCGGTGCGGCCCGAGGAGGCAGCGGCGAGGAATTCCTCGACGATCCTGCGGGCGGATGCCGGGTCGGCTTCGCCGCCGCTGCGGCGTGCGGCGGTGATGCGGTGCCGGGCCCGGTGGAGGTGCTGCTGGCTTGCGGGCTTGGTGATGTCGAGGATCTCGGCGATCTCGGCGTGACTGTAGGAGAACGCTTCGCGCAGGACGTAGACGGCCCGCTCGACGGGTGACAGGCGTTCGACGAGAGTCAGCACGGCCAGGGAGACCGATTCGCGCTGCTCGAACGTGTCGGCGGGGCCGAGCATCGGGTCGCCGTCGAGGAGCGGCTCGGGCAGCCAGGAGCCGACGGCGCGTTCACGGCGGGCCTGTGCCGAGCGGAGCCGGTCCAGGCACAGGTTGGTGACGACCTTGGTCAGCCATGCCTCCGGCACCTTGATCAGCTGCCGGTCGGCGGCCTGCCATTGCAGGAACGCGTCCTGAACGGAGTCTTCGGCGTCGGCGGCCGAGCCGAGCAGACGGTAGGCCAGCGAGGCCAGCCGGTTCCGGCTGGCCTCGAACCGACTGAGGTCGAAGCGATCAGTGGCGGTGCCGTCCACGCGAACCCCCTGGCGGCTACGCCGCCGCCTTCTCGACGGAGCCGTCCGGCGCGGTGGCCAGGCGGTGCTTGCGCTTGGGCAGGCCCAAGGTCGGGTGAGCGGTGGCCCACAGCGACCCCTTGATGATGCCCACCTTGATCCGCGCGGCCTTCCAGCCGCCCACATACCTCGGCTTCGCCCGCCCTTCGTCGTCGACCATCTGCAGCATCCCGTCCCGCCGCCCGAGGCTGATGTGGTTGAACAGGTAGACCAGCTTGGTGTGGGGAACCTTGCCACCGGTCAAGCGTCCCACGATCGCTTCGATCGCCTGTCGGCCGGTGTACCCGGCCGAGCCGCAGGACATCGGCATCGGCCGGCCGTTGTCGCCGATGGCATGGACGGCGTCGCCGATGGCGTAGACGTTCGGGTGCGAGACCGACCTCATGGTGCGGTCGACGACGATCTGACCGTTCTCGGCGACCTCGAGACCGCTGGCGGCGGCGATGGGGCTGACCTCGAACCCGGCCGTCCACACGGTCGCGTCGGATGCCAGGGCCCTGCCGTCGTCGCACAGCACACGTGTCGCTTCGACGGCTTCGACGCTGGTGTGCTCCAGGGCGGTGACGCGCAGCCGGTCACAGGCTCGGCGCAGGTGACCGCGGGCTCCGGTGGAGAGCCGGGCGCCCAGCTCACCGGGGGCGATCAGCGTCACCGACAGGCCAGGCCGAGCCTCGGCGAGCTCGGTGGCGGTCTCGATGCCGGTCAGCCCGTCGCCGACGACCAGCACACTCCCGCCTGTGCCCGCCCTGTCCAGGCTGTCCAGGCGTTCGCGCAGGCGCAGCGCCGAGGGTCGCCCTGCGACGTCGAAGGCGTGCTCGGCCACTCCGGGGACGCCATGGTCGGCGACATGGCTGCCGAGTGCGTAGAAAAGCGTGTCGTAACGGAGTTCGCCGCCGCCGTCGGCGTCCGCCACGGTGACGATCCGGCGCTCGGGATCGACGGCGGTGACACGGGCCAGGCGCAGCCGGATCCCGGTGCCCGCGAAGACGTCGGCGAGCTTCCGGGGCTCGACCTGGTGGCCGGCCGCCAACTGGTGCATCCGCATCCGCTCGACGAAATCCGGCACAGCGTTGACCACGGTGATCTCGGTGCCCGCCGGGGACAGCCGACGGCTCAGGATCCCGGCCGCGTAGGCCCCGGCATAGCCGGCGCCGAGGACGACGATGCGGTGCTTCATGTGTTGCTCCTGCCTGTTCGCTTCCTCTCGGTGACTTGAGCGGAACAGCGCACTGATTGCTGACAGGAACTCCAGGTGACGTGCGTCACATTGCCTGAGTCTGCAGCTTCCCGTTGACCGGCGCCCCGCGACGAACTCCGGCGATTCTCTGCCATCCGCGTGACTGCTTGACTACTCTCGGGGCACGCCAGGTCCCGCCGTCGCCGCCAGCGTTGGCGCGCGAGCCGGCGTTGGAGTGCTGGGCCGACGCGCCGCACGTCGAGGGGGAGGCACATTCGCATGGCTGCTCACGGAGACACTCAGGACGAGAAGGACAACACCACGTACAGAGTGACGGTGCAGAACGTCACCGGCCACACCACATTGGGGCGCGGCAACACCGTCACCGGCAGCATCGGCGCTCCGGCGCGAGCGGAGAGCCAGGTGACGCAAGCCCAACTGGACGCATTGCGCCGCGAGTTCGACCGGGTGCGTGAGCTCGTCGAACAGCTCGACGACGCCGGGGAGCGGGAGAAGGGCGCCGCGGTGGACCGTCTGGAGGAGCTGCAGGCAGCGGTCACCGACGGCGAGCCCGACGTACGGACCATGGGGAGGGTGCGCACCTGGTTCGCCGAGAAGCTCCCGGCCGCGCTCGGCGCCGTCACGGACCTGCTGATGCTCCCCACGGTCGCCCTGCTGGCACAGGCCGCGGGCGACGAGGTCGCCGCCGGCTTCGACGCGCTCCTCCAGAGCTTCGGAGCGGCCTCACCAGGTGAGAGCTGATGCCCGGCCCGGTCACGTCGGTGGAGATCAGCGACGTCCGGGGACACGTCACCATCGGTGACAACAACGTGGTCGTCTCAGGTGACCGGTCGTACGTCCAGGTCGTCCAGGCGGGGCAGCGCCCCGTACCGGTCGCCCGCGAGGACAGGACACTGCTGCCCCGACGGCCACGCGCGGCCGTCGGCCGGGAGCGAGAACTCGGTGACCTGGTACGCGGGCTCACCGAGCACGGCCTCTGCCAGGTGCACGGCCCGTCCGGCATCGGCAAGAGCACGCTGCTGCGCCTCGCGGCCCACCTGCTGGCCGGCACGGACCGCCCTGTGGTGTTCGTGGACGCGGCGGGACGCGAAGCGGGCGACGTGCTCCAGGACGTCTTCGAAGCCTGCTACGACGCCCCCGGATACCGCCCCTCCCCCGTCGAACTGCGTCGTCTCATGGCCGCAGTCGAGCTGGACGTCGTCCTGGACGACCTGGAAGGGGAGGCAGCGGAGCTGGACACGGTGCTCGACGTACTCCCGTCCTCGGCACTGCTGTGCGCGAGCGGCCGACGCACCCTGCTCGGCAAGGGGCGGGCCTTGGCGCTGGGCGGCCTCGGCCACGAAGAAGCCCTGATGCTGCTGTCCCAGGGGCTCGGGCGCCCCTTGGCCACGAGTGAGGAACCGGTGGCCGAGGAGTTGTGGCGAGCCACGTCGGGCGCCCCGCTGCCGATGCTGCGGGCGGCGGCCACGGACCGGTTGAGACCCGCCGCCCAACTCGACGGCCTGCTGCCCCGACTTCTGACAGCCCTGGCAGGAGCCGAGCGGGACGTCGTCGAGATCCTCGCCCTCGCCCGCGGCGGGGGTGTCAGTACACGGCTGCTCACCACGCTGGTGAGCGATGCCGGCGACCTCACCACGACGTGCGACCGGCTCGCGGCCCAAGGCCTGCTCGTGCCCACGGAGCGCGGCCACCGCCTGGCACCGGAGATCAGCGGGCGGCAGCTCGCGGGCCTTCGGCCCGGCCCTGCGGAACTGGCGGTACTCGCCACACGTTTGACGCACTGGGTGACCGCGACGGGCACGGAGCCCGTGGCGGTGGCCGAAGAGACCGAACTGCTCACGGCCGTCATGGACGCGGCCACCGAGGCCGGGCACCCGGAGGAAGCGGCACGGCTCGCCCGGGCGGCCTCCCCTGTGGTCGCCTGCTCCCTGCGCACCGGCGCCTGGGGCCGGGTCCTGGAGCACGGCATCGACGCCGCGGTGCGCGCGGGCCTGCGGGACATCGTGGCCTACCTGACGCATGAGGACGGCGTACGCAAACTCGTCACCGGCAAGCGGCTCCTCGCGGCGGCCGCCTTCGCCGCGGCCGCGGCCTACTGGCGCGAGCTGGGCGACAGCGGCCATGCGGCCGCCGCCGACGATGCCGCACGATCGTGCGGTGGGGACCAGGCCGGTGGAGCGGATCCGGGCCCAGGGGCCGACACGGCCGCCCCGCGTGACGGCGGGGCGCAGCCCGACGCCGCGGGCTCCGGCCCGGAGACCTCGGTCTCGCCCGATCCGGGCGCTGCCGGTGATCCGGGCTCGCTGGGCGACATCGGGCACGAGACGGTGTCCCAGGCGATCTCCTCGGCGCCTCCCGTCGACCCGGGCTCGGCGGCGATCGCCCTGAAGGGCGGCGTGGCCGCCAAGACCGGCCTGAGCGTGACGGCCAAGGTGGTCATCGGCGGCGGCCTGGCTGCGTCCGTGACGGCGGGTGGCGTGGTGCTCAGCCAGCAGGCCGGGGCGGACTCCGTCGCGGTCCGGGTCACCGTGGCGACCCGCGTCCTGGAAGCGACCATGCCCGGGGAGCCCGAGGGAACGTGCTCGGTGGGCAAGGGCGCGACGGACTGCACCACAGTGGTGTCGTCCAAGAAGGGCGAGTCCGGGCCTGTTTCCGTGGACCCCGCACAGCCCCTCCCCGCGGGGGTCAGCCTCGTCTACTGGGGCTGCGACGAGGGCGCGCAGGCCGACTCCTGCTCGGTCACCGCCGACCACGACCGCCGTGTGTGCGTCACCACGACGAGCCCCAAGGACGAAGCCGCCCGCAGACGGTGCGCCTCCCTCACCGACTCCCCCGCTCCCGGCGTCGCCTTCCGACCACTGGCCTGGACGACGCGGACACAGGTCAAGGTCCTCACCGAGCCGAACGGCCGGCCCCAGGTCCTGGCGACCACGGAGGGGCAGGCCAAGCCGGGCCAGGTCGTCTGGTCCGAGGACGCCTCCCGGGTGGCCTGGACGGAGGTGAACACCGCCTCCAACGGCGACGGCCTTTCCGACGACACGAAGGTCACGTTGCGTGACCTGAAGTCCAGGACCGAGCGCACCTGGACGTGCTTCGCCTGCACGATCGCCTTCGTGGACGGAGAGCTCGTCTCCGGCGGAAACGACGTCCGCCGACACCCTGCCGACGGCGGAGAGGCCAAGGACCACGACGTGCCCGAGATTCCGGTCGGGCCGGCCCACGACGGGCCGCCCAACACAAGACTCCTGAGCGCCTGGAACGGCTCTCGGCTGCAGACCTACGCCGTGTCCCAGGTGGGAGCGACGACCGAAGGCCGGTCCGTCCTGTCCGAGCTGATGTCGCCGACCAAGGCCCGGCGGGTCAAGGACCTTCCCCCGCTGGGATACACGGGCGGCGTCTGGGCCGTGAGCCCCGACGGCGACAGAGCCGTCTTCGATCCGCCCACGGGCCAGCCGCCGTACGGCTCGTGCGGCGAGGGGTCGTACCCGATGGCGGGTCTCGACCTCACCTCCGGCGCCACGGTCGCGCTGAAGGGGCCCGGCGTCGGATGGCGCGTCCACGAGACGTGGTTCGACCCCGACGGTACGGCCCACGTGACCTACCGGAAGGAGAAGGGCGCCGACGCGGCGACGTGCTCCATCGACGTCGGCGGCACGTCCGCCCACTTCACCCTCGCGCCCGGGGCCGACTCCTGGAAGCGCTCGGCGGGGCAGCCCGAAAGGGTCCTCGCCGCCTCTGGCGGAGCACGGATCGCCCTCGCCACCAGAGCCAACGGCCTCGTCCTCGTGCGCGCGGAAGGAGATGACCGAAAAGCCCTCGACTCCGGTGTCTACGCGGTCTTCCCGTCGGCGGCTCACGACAGGAGTTCCCCCTGAGCCACGGGGGGGGGAAGGACAGTCGGCCGAAGCACGCGGTGTGACGGCTGCCGCCGTCACCACCAGCAGCGGGGCGATGACGACGAGCAGGACCACGGCGCCGGACACGACGCCGCCCACGGCGGTGGCATCCATGCTGGCGTCCTCGGGGGCCTGGGGCATGGGTGTGCCGGTCCTTGGCGCGAGGGGAACAACGGGCGGCGGGTGGTGCGTGCGGCGTTCGTATGCGACTACCCGGCCGACGTCGACCTGTGCCGACCGACCGGCGGGCACTGTCCCCGCTGTTCTGAACGCACGTGAACCCCTCGGCCGGTTCGAGCTGGACACGAACAATCGCCTTCACCTGGACCTGACACCCGACCATCCCGGCCGCGGCCATGCCCGCCCAGTCCGCGCCGCCCGCAGGACGACGCGGTACCGGCCGGGAGGTGACGCCCGGTTCTAGGCTCGGGCGCCCGGAGCGTTCTGCTCCAGGCGGGTACCCAGGGCGGCGGCGAAGTCCTCGGCGCGGGCCAGCTGGACCCGGAGCTTTTCCACCTGCTCGGCTGCGGCCTGCTGGTAGGTCCGTACGCGTTCCAGGAGGGCTTCGCGTTCACCGGCGTCGAGGCTGGTGCCGGCGTCGAGGCGGTCGGTGGCGTCCAGCAGGTCGCGCATCTGGTCCAGGGTGAAACCGAGGGGCTTCATGCGGCGGATGACCATGAGGCGGGCGACGTCGGCTTCGGTGTAGAGACGGAAGCCGCCCTGCGAACGGGCGGACGGGACGACCAGGCCCGTCTCCTCGTAGTGCCGGATGGTGCGCAGGGACAGCTCCGTGCGCGCGGCGACCTCGCCGATCTGCATGTGCTTGCCGTCCACGCCCGCGATCCTCTGGCCTTCTCGTCGTCGGCGTTCTCGCCCCGGGTGGGCACCGCCGATCTCTACCCTAACGTTAGGGTAGAGTTCCTGGTGGTGAGGGTGGCGTGCCGCTGCCCCGCCGTTCCCGTGTCGGGGCCGATGGTGCCCCCGGCGAAGATCTGACTCTTGCAGGAGAGAAGCGTGCGCGAGCCCATGACGCCCGGCGCCGCCGCCTGCCCGCCGTGAGGCTTCGCCCCCGGAAGTGAGGTAAGGCCGCGCCCTCGCGCAGGCCCCGACCCGTCCGTCTTCGACGTCCGGCTCCGCACTTCACGGGGCCGTCCGCGGGGTGCCGGCCCGGCCCCTGCGCGTCCTTCCCGCACGCCTCGGCCTGCCGTAGGGGTGTGCCCGAGCACGACAGGTTCTCTCTCCCTGTGTCTTCCGCTGCCACTGCTGTGTCCCCGGCCGCGCGCCTGCGCGGCTTGAAGCCCGACTGGATCTCCGACCCGAAGGTCTGGCGCACCGAGGTCCTCGCGGGCCTGGTCGTCGCGCTCGCGCTGATTCCCGAGGCGATCTCGTTCTCGATCATCGCGGGCGTCGACCCGGCGATCGGCTTGTTCGCCTCGTTCACGATGGCCGTTGTCATCTCGATCGTCGGCGGACGCCGGGCGATGATCTCCGCCGCCACGGGCGCTGTCGCCTTGGTCATCGCTCCGCTCAACCGTGAGCACGGCTTCGGCTACCTGGTCGCCGCGGTCATCCTGGCCGGCGTCTTCCAGGTGGTCCTGGGGGCCCTCGGGGTGGCGAAGCTGATGCGTTTCATCCCCCGCTCGGTGATGGTCGGCTTCGTCAACTCCCTCGCCATCCTCATCTTCATGGCGCAGGTCCCCGAGATGACCGACGTGCCGTGGGCCGTCTACCCGCTGATCGCTGCCGGCCTGGTCCTGATGGTCTTCTTCCCGAAGATCACCACCGTGATTCCGGCGCCGCTCGTCTCGATCGTCATCCTCACCGCCATCACCGTCGCCGCGGCCATCGCCGTGCCGACCGTCGGCGACAAGGGCGCGCTGCCGTCCTCCCTCCCCGTTCCGGGCCTGCCGGACGTGCCCTTCACGCTGGACACGCTGACGACGATCGCCCCGTACGCGTTCGCCATGGCGCTGGTAGGTCTGATGGAGTCGCTGATGACCGCGAAGCTGGTCGACGGCATCACCGACACCCACTCGAACAAGACCCGCGAGTCCATCGGGCAGGGCATCGCCAACATCGTCACCGGCTTCTTCGGCGGCATGGGCGGCTGCGCCATGATCGGCCAGACGATGATCAACGTGAAGGTCTCCGGCGCCCGCACCCGCGTCTCGACGTTCCTCGCCGGCGCGTTCCTGATGGTGCTGTGCATCGTCTTCGGCCCCGTCGTCTCTGACATCCCCATGGCTGCCTTGGTCGCCGTGATGGTCATGGTGTCGTTCGCGACGTTCGACTGGCACTCCATCGCCCCCAAGACGCTTCGGCGGCTGCCCGCCGGGGAGATCGCCGTCATGGTGATCACCGTCGCTTGCGTGGTCGCCACCCACAACCTCGCCATCGGTGTCGTCGTGGGCTCGATCACCGCCATGGTCGTCTTCGCCAAGCGGGTCGCCCACCTCGCCGAGGTGACCGCCGTCGTCGACCCCGACGGCAAGACGGTGGTCTACCGGGTCACCGGCGAGCTGTTCTTCGCCTCCTCCAACGACCTCGTCAGCCAGTTCGACTACGCCACCGACCCCGACAAGGTCGTCATCGACCTGTCCGCCGCACACATCTGGGACGCCTCGTCGGTGGCGGCCCTGGACGCGATCGAGACGAAGTACGCCCGGCGCGGCAAGACCGTGGAGATCACCGGGCTGAACGACCCCAGCGCCGATCTCCACGGCAAGCTCACCGGCGAACTCACCGGCAGCCACTGACACGGCACGCAGACAGTGAGGGGACCCCGGCCAGGTTCCCGACGCCGTCCGGGCAGGCCAGCGGGGTGTCCGGCAGCCTCGTGTTCTCGCACACGTCCAGCGACGGCGCCCTTCCGGTGCCCTGCGGCCGGTGAGGAACAGCGGGCCGCGGGTACGGCGGACCTGATGCCCCGCAGCCTCACCGGCGAAGCACCATCTCGTGGCGTCACACGATGCAGTGCTCAAGTGAAGTCGGGGGCGTGATCGTGCGCCCACTGGCGGAAGGTGCGAGCCTGCGTTCCTGTTATCTGGTCGAGTGTGAGGTAGGCATCGTCGTCCGGGGCCCTCGTGTCATGGGGTTCGTCTGTGATGCCTGCGACGCCGTCGTAGCTTGCGAAGCCGAACAGGAAGTCTGCGTTCGCGGCCGCGAAGCCTCCTTGGTCTCGGTAGAAGTTGCGGGCTTGTTCGGCGGAGACCTCATCGAGCGTGATCTGTTCTCCGATCGCGTCTGCGATCACTGCGACCTGTTCGCGTTTGGTGAGGCTGTCCGGTCCGATGATCGTGTCGATCCGTCCGCGGCGGTGTGGGTCGAGCAGGTCGGCCAGGACGACGTCGGCAACGTCGGCCTCATGGATGGGGTGCCCGATCTGATCGGGAAAGGGCTCCACAGCTCGGCGCTTCGCCTTGATCGCTGGCCCCCATATGAGGAGTGAGTTTGTCGCGAACTCACCGGGCCGCACGATGCACCAGTCCAGTCCCGAGTCCATGACGGCCTGCTCGACGACGGCGTTGTACGTGGTGTCGTAGCCGGCCGTCACGGCGGCGGAGGAGACCACGACCACGTGCTCGACTCCCGCCTGCTCTGCGCGAGAGACGACCGCCTCGACGGTCTCGGGGACCGCGATCAGGACGAGTTGCGCGGCACCGTCGAACGCGTGCGTCAGTGTGGACGGGTCGTCCAGGTCGCCGAAGACCACGTCCACGCCATCCGGGAGTGAGGCACGTTGCGGGTGTCGCGACATTCCGCGCACCGTGTGACCGGCGTCAAGCAGTCCTGCGACGACCAGGCGGCCGATCGCTCCTGTGGCCCCGGTGACGGTAATGGGAGAGGCCTTCTTTAAATGAGACATAGATTCTCACAGTAAGACGTCGAAGTATCATGACGCAATGGCCCTCTCCCCTCAGCGCGCACGGACCCGTCAGGCGATCCTCGACGCCGCAGCAGCGCAGTGGTCTCGCGATCCCACCGTCGGCCTGGGAGACATCGCCGCCGCTGCCGGCGTGGGGCGAGCAACCGTTCACCGGTACTTCTCCGACCGTCAGGTCCTGCACGCAGCACTCATCACCGACTCGTGGACGACGCTTCGAGCCGCGATCGAGCAGGCCGGCCCCGCCACAGACTCGGCGCTCCAGGTGATCCAACGGATCGTCACCGCGATGGTGCACGCCGGTGATCGGATGAGCTTCTTGTTCACCAGCACCGAAGGCACGCCTTCTGAGGCTGACGCCGGTATCGCACGAGAGGTCGACGAGCTGATCCTCGCCGAGATCGAACGAGGCCAGCGTGAAGGGGCACTCGACTCGGCGGTTCCCGCGAGGTGGATAGAGCTGACGATCTGGAGCACCGTCTACACGGGCCTGCGGGCCGCCGCCGACGGACTCGTACCACGGCACAGCGTGGACGAACTCGTACGGCGAACTCTTCACCGAGCGGTGAGCGAGCAGCCCAAGTAGCGGTCCGGGCCAGGGAGTTCAACCCCAACATAGTGGAGAGGACGCTGACGTTCAGCTCCATGTCCATGGTGATCTCAGCGAGAGCGTCCCGGTCTCTGAGGAGCCTGGGGGTGCCCAGGGCGTGCCCTGTCGGTCTGCCTGGCTGGGTAAAACCAAGTGCGGCCGGTCGCCGGGGCGGTGTGAGATGCGGGCATGACGATCGCTCTGAACGAGCCCGGTGTCGACGGGCTGACGGGGGCCGTGGATGCCCTGCGCGCATGGCAGGACGACCGCACTCCGCTGCAGCTCCATCCGGGCGACCTCGGCTGGGCCTGGGCGCTGGGCGCGGAGCGGCTGGCCGCGGCCGTGCGCACCTGGAGTGTGGACGGACGGATCATCGCTGTCGGGTACCTGGACGGCCCCAACGTGCTGCGCCTGACGACCGCGCCGGACCTGCGACAGGACGGCGCTCTGGCGCGCCGGCTGCTGGCGGACCTCAGTGATCCGGAGAGCGGGGTCCTGCCGCCCGGGAAGGTCGGTCTCGAGATCCCGGACGGCGCCCTGCTCCGCGAGGTCCTGTTGGAGGCGGGCTGGAAACTGGACGAGCCGTGGACGCCGCTGCGCCGCGACCTCTCCGGGCCGGTGCAGGACTCCGGCCTGCGGATCGAGGTAGCCGGTCCGCAGACGGCGGGGGTGCGGACCGCGGTGCACCGCTCGGCGTTCAGCAGCCCGATGTTCACCGAGGAGATCTGGCACGTCCTCGCGGCCGGGCCGGTCTACGCCGACGCGCGCTGCCTGATCGGCTACGACGACCAGGACACCGCGGTGGCCGCGGCGACGGTCTGGTCGGCCGGGCCCGGCAAGCCCGGCCTGCTGGAGCCGGTCGGCGTACACGCCGACCATCGCGGTCACGGCTACGGGACGGCGATCAGCGTCGCCGCTGCGGCGGCGCTGCGTGAACTGGGTGCGTCAAGCGCTCTCGTCAGCACCCCGAGCTCGAACGCTGCCGCCGTCGCCGCCTACAGGGCTGCTGGGTACGAGCCGTCGCCCGAACGGCTGGACGTCAGCCGGGCCGCCTGAGAATCAGCTGCCCGCGGAGTCGTCCCGGCCGAGGAGTTGTGCCGTGAGTTCCATGCAGCGCATCCGGGCGGGAGAGAAGTCGTACGGCATCTTGGTGACGGCTTCGAAGGCGCTCATCCGGATGGTTTCCTCCCCTTGCAGGTCGGCATCGTAGATGTCGAAGAGCTTCTCCTCGGCCGTGTCCAGCCCGGCAGCCTCGATGGCCTGATGCAGGGCCTTGTGGTGGGCGAATCGCCGTGCGGCGAGTTCCTCGACGCGTGGGTCATCGGGGTCGACGCCGTCGTCGAGGGCGGCCTCGGCCGCGTCGAGACGGTCCTCCTCAGCCCGCAGGTCGGGGTGGGTGGCCAGCACGATGAACACGCTGGCCTGCACAGCGGCGCCCAGCGGGCCGAAGACCCGTTCCGTGACCAGCAGGGATTCCAGGTCGGAGGGGCGTAGCGCTCCAGGGGGCAGGTCGCTGAGCCGGTCCGTCACCAGGTCGGAGAGCAACCCCAGCGGGTTGCCCACGACCCGCAGGCGCTGGACGGCGGCGCGCTGACGCCTGATGTCCGCTTCCTGGGCGGCCAGGGATTCCTCCAGTCGGCCCAGGTTCTCCTCGATGCCCCGGGTTTCGTCGAAGGCGGCCCGCATGTCGTCGAGGCTGATGCCGGCCTCTGCCATCTTGCGGATCCACAGCAGGCGGATCATGTCGTCGTAGCCGTAGCGGCGGCGGCCGTCCCCGCCTCGCTCGGGCTCCGGCAGCAGACCGATCTGGTGGTAGTGGCGGATCGCGCGCGGGGTGGTCCCGGCGAAGGCCGCGGCATCACCGATCTTGACCTGGCGGGGAGGTGTGACGGAGGGGTACATCGCAGACGGAGCCTTTCGTGCGGTGGTGCCTCCGAGGACAACACATGCCGCTACGGCAGGTGCAACCACGCCCCCAGCTCCGCACGGAAGTCCGCCCGCGAGAACACCACCACCGCAGGCCACGTCCACGCCTCGGCAAGCGATCGGCTCAGGCAGCCGATGTCGGTTTCGACCGAGTCGGCCGCGACGCCGCGTGCAGTGGCCTTGCCGAGCTACGTGTGGCGGATGACGTCATAGATGGTCGTGGAAGCGGGCGCCGGATGCGGAGCACTGTTCCAGCCGATCTCCTCCGCGCGCTTCTCGATCGCCTCTCGCGCGGATTGAGCAGCGGCTTCATCCTCGAAGAAGGCGACGCTCAGGCCGTTGCCGGTGACGGGATCGATGAGGTGATAGCTGCCGTGGACGCCGGGCACGCCGGCGGCAGCGTCCAGCACCCAGTCACGATCGTCGGTCGGCATCGGTTCCCAAACGGCCACGCGCGCGATCATCGCTGCCCCTTGTCAGTCGGTGTGTCCAGGATGCAGCAGGCAGGGCCCAAGCGTCGACTCGTGGCACCGGCAACGTCTGGACCGGCCTGGCGCCGCGCATGCTCCCGGAGGACTTCGACACCGAGCCCTTCGGGTACGGACGGCGGTGGCCCATCACGTACGACGGCCTGGAGCGCCACTACCGGGCGGCCGAGGAGGAGTTGGGGGTGGCCGCCGATGCCGACGAACAGCGCGAGCACGTCGGGCCCCCCAACCCCCGCTACGGCGGCGGGCGCGGCCATGTCCCGCGCGGGCGGCACGGGCGGCCCGCCCCGGACAGCCGGTGCGTGGGCAACGCGAGCTGCGTCCCGCACTGCCCCTCGTACGCGAAGTACACGCCGCGTGGGGGTGGGTCTGGGCGAACGAGAACCCGGTCGGGATACACCGATGGAGCTCCCGCGCCCGGATCGAACGGTGTGATCCCGTCAGCGGGCGCCCGGGTGCGGCGACAGCCATTCCTTGTCCGCCCACCCGACACCGGCCGGGATCCGCTTCCCGTACGTGGCATCGGATTCGATGCGCAGCCGCACGGTCTCGTGTACCCGGGCGCCGTCGGGGACGCGGCGGCGCCGGTAGGTGAGCAGGGCCCAGACACGGCCCATGCGGTGCACCCTGCCCTCTGCGTGAGCGGGGCTGAGTGTGACGTGCTTCGCGTACGCCCCGTCTTTGAGCAGCAGGCCGGAGTCGAGGGCGCCGTCCACGACCCACTTGAGGGTGACCGTGGACAGCTTCGCGGGTTCTGTACCTGGCTGCTTCGGTTTGTCGCCCTCGAAGGTGCCGCCCACGTCGGAGTGGACGCCGGCGAACCAGACCTCCTCGATCAGCGGGCCCGGTGCCGCCGGTTCCTCCGGGGGGAGGACGAGGTACTCCTCGTACGGTCGGCGCTTCTCGTCGATGGAGACGGCGTGGCGGACCCGGTCGACGTTGGAGATCCGCCGGGTGTAGAGCCAGCGCAGGTTCCAGCGCAGCAGTCCGGCGGCCTTCACCGAGTCCCACAGCCCCATGAAGTGGACGGGGACGCCCGTCCGTTCGTCGACCTTCCTGCTGAACGCGTCGGCGAACTGGTGCAGTTGCTTCCAGTCGTCCTTGCTGAAGGTGCGGTTCTTGGCGTAGACGCCGATGGCGTACGGGACGAGGTTCTCCAAGCCGGGGCGCAGCAGGCCGACGGACTTGAGCAGCCCCGCGAGGGCGCGGGCGGTGTAGGCGCCCCGACGGAAGCCGAAGAGATGGATCCGGTCGCCGGGTTCGTAATGGTGCATCAGATACGTATAGGCCTCGGCGAGATTGGCCTTGAGTCCGGAGCCGAAGGCGAGCCCGAACAGCTTGGAGAGCTTGCGGGCCGGGAGCGACCAGGCACCGGCGGCGGAGAACGTGCCGACGCCGGGGTCGTAGTAGGCGATCTGCGCGGTGGGGTCGCGGAGGTCGAGCATCTCGTAGAGCTTGACGACGTTGGTGTTGCCGCGCGCCTTGAACTGATTACCCGTACCGTCCAGGCACACCACGATGTTCTTGCCCATCACGGTCTCCAAGGGACAGTTGTCCGCATCTACTTCTATAATAGGAGCAAAGCCTCCTACCGGCGTGCCGGTGCATCATGCGGAGGTCCCATGGCCGGTTTCACGGTGCACATGGACGAGAACGCGGGGCCCTCGTCCACGCACGCGCTCGTCATCGGGGTCGGGGCGTACACACATCTGAACGGTGGTCCCTCGCCGACGGACCACCCGGGCGCCGCGCGATTGAGGCAGCTGACCTCACCACCTCTCTCGGCTCGCGCGTTCGCCACGTGGATGATCGATCAGTATCACGACGCGCGCAGGCCGCTGGCGACGCTCGCACTCCTGCTGAGCGAAGCGGATCCCACCCCCTTCGTCCACCCGAAGACGCAGGCGGAGCATGTGGTGGAACCGGCAACCATCGACAACATCGTGCACGCCATCGAGGAGTGGAAGGACCGGGGCGACCACGACGAGGCTCGGCTCGTCTTCTACTTCTGCGGCCACGGCGTCTCGCTCGGCACCGACTCCTCCCTCCTGGCGGCGGACATGTTCGCCGACCGCAACAGCCCGCTGAACGGCGCACTGCACTTCGAGGCGCTGGTCCGGGGGCTCAACAACTGCAGGGCCGCCCAGCAGGTCTTCTTCGTCGACGCCTGCCGGGAAGGCTCCGACACGCTCGTCAACACGGTGGGCAGGGACACGCTCGGACGGGTCGTCATCGGCGGGAACCTCCGCCCCGACGGGTTCGATCCGCGCGTGCACGCCGTCCTCTACTCGACCATGCTCCGCGCGGCGGCCGTCGGACGTGCCGGTGGCGTCAGTCTGTTCACCGACGCTCTGCTGCGGAGCTTCGACGGCTCGGCGAGCGAGAACACCGAAGACAGCGTGTGGCGGGTGACCACCTCCACCCTGCTGCGCTCGGTCGTCCGCTTCATGCAGGAGCCTTCGTTCGCGGGCACCCTCGTGGGCGCCTCGACACCGACGAGCGGCGAGTCGTTCGACTTCGACTTCCACGAGCTGAAGGGCACCCCGGTCGTCCCGGTGTACATCGGCTGCACGGACCCCGAGGACAACGCGCGCGCCGAGTTCCTGTGCAAGCGGCGCGGCGCGGAGACGCTGCGCCGCCCGCCTCCCGACCCCGACGAAGAACCCGACCTCCGCGAGTGGGCCCCGTTCCTGCCGCTCGGCCAGTACAAGGTCGAGGCCGTCCTGGGCCCCGAAGACCTGCGCAGCAAGAAGCTCGACGCCCGCCCGCCGTTCTTCCGCGTCCGATTGGCCCGGCCATGAGCACCGCACTCGCCGTCAGGCTCCACCTCGCCCGCTCCCCCACCGGGGAGTCCAACGAGGCGGTGATCGTCGGTGACATCCTCTCGGCCGACCTCAAGGGCCAGAGCCGACGCAACATCCTGATCCCCTGCGGGATCGATCGCCGCCCCGCGGTGTACCCCGTGACGCCCGGCCGCTACCTCGTGTCGGCGACGCTGCCGTCGGGGCTGGTGCTGACGGAGGACGCCGTGGCGGTGGAGGGCGAGGAGACGCCGGTGGAGTTCGACATGACGAACTCGCCGTACGAGACGCACTCCTGGCAGTACCTCATGGGCAACATCGAGTCGGACAGGGTCTACCACAGCCCCGCCGAGGTCCCGCTCGCCACCTCGGTCGCCTCGCGGTCCATGGTCGCCCCCGCGTCCGCGCCGCGCGATGCCGCCGTCCAGGCCGATGCGGACCTGACCGGGCTCGCCACCTGGATCGGCGACGCCTCGCCCGCGATCTGCACCTTCGCGTCGATGCTGGCTCTGGGGGACAACCCTCGGGACGAGCCGGTCGCCCGGCAGATCGCCCGGGGCGAACCTCTCGTCCTCCCTGAGCCCGACGTGCGCGGGGAGGCGGTCTCACCGCTCTACCGCTTCGGCCCGACCGGGCCCGTCGGAGCCGTCAGCGATCCACCCGGGGAGCGGCAGTTCCTGGTCGTGGAGGCCGAGGAATCCGTACGCCTGGTCACCCTCCCCCTGCCCTGGGGCGGCAGCGAGGTCGAGGTCCTGGTCAATCTGCGGCAGAGCCCGACCGGCAGCGCCGTCGCCATCGCCGTCCGCGATCCTGCGATCGGAGCCGGTCTGGCGTACATGTCCCTGGGCGCCCTCGACATGGCCGCCCAGCTCTTCACCGATGTCGAGGCGATGCTGTACTCCAAGCACCAGAACCCGCTCGCGGCGGCGGCCGGGGCCTACGTCCTCATCGGCACCGACCACACGAGGGGCGAGACCTACTGGGATCCCTGGCTGGAGCGGCTCGCCGACTCCTTCCCCTGGATCAGCGACGGGGCGATCCTGCGGGCGATCCGGATGCTGCGCCGCGCCTCACCGGACCTGCGGCGGGCGCGGGACGGCCTGATCGAGGCGTGCGACCGCGGCATCCCCTTCTACACGCTGGGGCTCGTCTGGCTCGTCGACGGGCTCTCCGCCTTCCCCGACGATCCCGCGTGCGTACGCCGCCTCGACGAGGTGCGCCGCCTGTCGTGGCAGGCCGACATGCGTCAGCCGTTCGTGATTCTCGACCTGAGGCAAGGGAGTGCGTGATGATCCGGCTCAGGATGCTGCCCGCGGAGGACGGCGACTGCCTGCTCCTCGAGTACGGCGACGACACCTTCGTCCGGAGGATCCTCTTCGACGGTGGACGGCACGGCACCTATGGGCGGATCAAGCCCCTGCTCGCCGAGCTGGACGGCCTGATCGACGTGCTCGTGGTGACCCACGTCGACCAGGACCACATCCTCGGCGTACTGGCACTGCTCGAAGACGTCGACCGGACGGTCGAGTTCGGCGACGTGTGGTTCAACGGCTTCGACCACCTCCACGACCGCGAGATCTTCGGCGCGGTGGACGGCGAGAAACTCACCACCGAGCTCATCGCCCAACAGCTCCCCTGGAACAAGGCATTCGAGGGCCGCAGCATCGAAGTCGGCCATCCCCTGACCTGGTTCGACGACGGTTCCACGATGGAAGTGCTCGCGCCGGACCGCCGGCTGCTGGAGTCGCTGATTCCCACGTGGAAGGCGAAGTGTGCGGAGGCAGGGCTGATGCCGGGCGTGGACCCCGTCGAGAGGGAGGCGGTGCCCGGCATCGAGCGTTTCGGCGCGATCGACATCGACGAGCTGGCCGCCGTGCCGTTCAAGCGGGACAGGTCCCCGACGAACCCGACCAGCATCGCCCTGCTCTTCGAGTTCGAGGGCACCCGGATCGTCTTCACCGGCGACGCGGACGACCCGCGCCTGGTGGCGTCCATCCGGCCGCGGGCCGAGGACGAGGGCGGGCGCCTGCGGATCGACGCCTTGAAGGTCGCCCACCACGGCAGCTCCAAGAACGTGTCGAACGATCTCCTCGGCCTCCTCGACTGCGGGCGCTACCTGATCTCCACCAACGGAAAGGTCCACGGCCATCCGGACGACATCGCCATCGCCCGGATCCTCAAGAACGGCGGGGCGAGCAAGGAACTCGTCTTCAACTACCGGGACCGGGCGGAGAACTGGGACCTCGCCGACCTGAAGCAGGAGTTCGGCTACCGCGTGCTTGCACCAGCACCGGCCGACGAGGACGGCTTTTTCACGGTGGAGTTCTGACCGTGGAGATCCGGCTCAGGTTCCGGGGAGGATACGGCGTGTTTCGTAGGCCCACATCGCGATCTCGACCCGGTTGCGGGCGCCGAGTTTGGCCATCAGGCTGGCCAGATGTGTCTTCACCGTGCTGAGGCTGATGTGCAGTGCGTCGGCGACCTCGGTGTTGGTCAGCCCGCGAGCGACGGCGAGGAGCACCTGCTCCTCGCGGGCGGTGACGGGGGAGACCGGCTGGGCCACGGGACGGCCGGCGGGCAGGTCCGCGAAGGCCTGGAGCAGCCGGACGGTGACGCTGGGCGCGATGAGCGCCTCACCGTCGGACGCCGACCGTACGGCCTGCGCCAGAAGGTCCGGCCCCGTGTCCTTGAGGAGGAATCCGCGGGCGCCGGCACGCAGCGCGCCGTAGACGTACTCGTCAAGGTCGAACGTGGTGATGACGACCACGGCCAGCGGGTCGACGACGCCCGGGCCTGCGACCGAACGGGTGGCCTCGAGCCCGTCGAGTATGGGCATGCGGATGTCGAACAGGCTGACGTCGGGGCGCAGTTCGCGGGCCAGACGTACCGCTTCCTGTCCGTCGGCGGCCTCGCCGACCACCTCAATGCCGGGCTGGGCGTTGAGCATGATCCGCAACCCGGTGCGGATGATCGTCTGGTCGTCAGCGACGAGGACGCGAATGGACACCGCTCTCGCTCCTCGCTCTCGGCAGTTCGGCTTCGACATGCCAGCCCTGGTCGGTACCCGGGCCGACTCGTAGTGTGCCGCCGAGCAGGGTCGCGCGCTCGCGCAGTCCGGTCAGTCCGTATCCGTCGCGACCCCGGCCGGTGCGCCGCCCGTTGTCGCGCACGCTCACCCGTACCGTGTGCCGTTCCGCGGCGACCCGAACGAAGAGCTCGGTCGCGTCGACCGCATGGCGCAGCGCGTTGGTCACCGACTCCTGCACGATCCGGTAGACGGCCGCGTCCACGGCCGGGGGCAGCGCGTCCAGTTCGCCGTCGAGCCCCAGGTCGACCCTGAGGCGGCCACCCGGGGTGCGCACCAGGCGCTCCAGATCCGCGACTCCGGCAGGGGGCGCCAGCTCGGCGCCGACCCCGCGGTCGCGCAGCGCGGCGACCATGGCGCGCATTTCCTCCAGCGTGCGCGCCCCTTCCTCCTCGACCCCCGCCAGCGCCTCGACGGCGGCGGACGTGTCGGTGCCCGCGAGCACCCGGCCCGCCTGGGCGATGATCACCATGGCCGACACGTGGTGGGCCACCGTGTCGTGCAGTTCCCGGGCGAGTTGCTCGCGCTCGCGGGAGCGCAACTGCTCCAACTGCCGCTCGCGTGCGCTCCCCCGGAACCGAACGGCAGCTCCGACCACGCCGGGCAACAGCAGGAAGACGAAGCCCACGACGTTCTCGCCGACCGGGGTCTGGTCCGTGACGGAACACAGCGCGCCGGCCGCGAGGATCACCGAGCCGCCCAGCACGGTCTCGCGTCCCGATCCCCACCGGGGCAGCGCGTACACCAGCACGAGTACGACCGCGCCGGTGTACAGGCCGACGGGCTCGCGCGGTGCGGCGACCAGCGAGGCCGTCTGAAGCAGGATCACCGAGCCGAACGCCAGCGTCACCGTCGCCAGCGGCCGGGTCCGGCGCCACAGGGGCAGCAGGAACAGCCCTACGGTGAACACCACCGCCACCGGCCGCCACACGACGTTCTCGCGCAGGGTGGCCTCCAGCGCCACGCCGGCGAGGCCCGCCGCGAGCAGCGCCCAGTCCCGCCCCACGCGGGCGCGTGCGGCGGGCGGCCGGGGTTCGGTCCACAGGGTTCGCAGGTCGTCACGGAGCACGGTTCTCAGCCTAGGGACCGCGGCGCGGGGCGCATCGGCCGAAAGGACGGGTCGTCACTCCGCCCCGGGGCCCACGGATCCGCGGCCCGCGGGCCGATGCCGCGGAGCGCCGTGGCGACGAACCTTACGCATCGGCGGCCGCACAAGGACGGCCGCCGAGGCGGTTGGAGGACCCGATGCTCTCGAAAGCCCTGTTGCGCCTGGGCGCCGGCGCCGCCCGCCATCCCTGGCGGGTGATCGCGGCATGGCTGATCGCCGCCACGCTCGCCGTCCTCGCCGCCGTCGCCTTCGGCGGGCGGACCGCGGACTCGATGACCGCTCCGGGACTGGACTCCGGGCGGGCCGCCGAACTGATCGAACGGGCCGGCAGCGGCCAGGAGGGGATGACCGCCCAAGTGGTCGTCACCCCCCTCGACGACGGTGCGACGTTCCTCGACGACGACAGCGCGCGCACCGCTCTCACGCGGCTGCGGGCCGAGGTGAAGCGGCTGCCGCACGTGCTCGGCGCGAGCGACCCGGCGGGTGCGCTCGACGCGGGCGGGGACACCGCCGTGCGCGGCGGCCTCGTCTCGGCCGACGGGCGCACCGCGGTCGTCCGGGTGCAGTACCCCGACCAGAGCCGCCTTTCGGCCGAGGACCTCGACGCCCTCGTCGAACTCGGCGACCGGCTGCGCGCCGAACTGCCCCTCCGCATCGAGATGGGCGGGAGCCTCTTCTACGCCTTCTCCGACCCCGACGGCGGCGCGAGCGAGTTGATCGGCCTCCTCGCCGCGGCCGCGATCCTGTTCCTGGCGTTCGGTTCGCTTGTCGCCGCCGCGCTGCCGATCGGCATGGCGGTCTTCGGGCTGACCGTCGGGGTCGCCACGATGACGGTACTGGCGGGGGTGACAGAGGTCCCCACCTTCGCGCCGGTCCTGGGCAGCATGGTGGGGCTCGGAGTGGGCATCGACTACGCGCTGTTCGTGCTCGCCAGGCACCGGGAGTACCTCGCGCGCGGGCTCGATCCGCACGAGGCGGCCGGACGAGCCGTGGCCACGGCGGGGCGGCCGGTGGTCTTCGCCGGCGGCACCGTCGTCGTGTCGATCCTCGGTATGGCGGTCGCGAACGTGCCGTTCATGACGGTGGGCGGGCTTGCCGTCTCGATCGTCGTCCTGACGATGGTGCTCGCGTCGGTGACGCTGCTGCCGGCCTTCCTCGGCGCGGCGGGCCCGCGCCTTGCCCGGGCCGGCCGGATCGGCCGGATCGGCCGGGCACTTCGGGCCGGGCGGTCGGGCCGCCTCGGCCGACGGCGGGCCCCGGCGGCAGGCGCCGCCCCCGCCGCCGGGTGGCGTCGCTGGATCGGGCACGTCAGCCGGCACCCGGTGCCGTACGCGGTCGGCGCGGCGGGGCTGCTGCTGACCGCGACGCTGCCCGTGCTCGGCCTGAGCGTCGGCCTGCCCGACGACGGCTCACTGCCCCACAGCCGTACCGAGCGCCGGGCCTACGACCTCGTCGCCGAGGGGTTCGGCCCGGGCACCAACGGTCCCCTCGTCGTCGCCGCGGACCCCGCCGGTGATCCAGGAGTAGTGGACCGTCTCGTCGCGACGGTCACGGCGGATCCGGGCATCGCGTCCGTCGCGCCGGCGCGCATCGACCGGGCCACCGGCGTCGCGACCCTCGTGGTGTTCCCGACCACCAGCCCTCAGGACAAGGCCACGGCCGACACCCTTTCCCGGCTGCGCACCGAGGTGCTGCCCGCGGCGATCGGGCACGGCCAGGCCAGGGCCCACGTCGGCGGCGCCGCCGCGAGCCTGTCCGATGTGGGCCAACGCACCAGCGAGCGCCTGCCGGTGTTCGTCGCCGCCGTGCTTGCGATGTCGTTCCTGCTGCTGATGCTGGTCTTCCGCTCGATACTCGTACCGCTCAAGGCGGTACTGCTGAATCTGCTGAGCATCGGCGCGGCCTACGGCGTGATGGTCGCGGTCTTCCAGTGGGGCTGGGGAGGCGCACTCATCGGGCTGGAAGCGACGGTTCCGATCGTGTCGTTCATCCCGATGTTCCTCTTCGCCATCCTGTTCGGCCTGTCGATGGACTACGAGGTGTTCCTCCTCTCCCGCGTACGCGAGGAGTATGTGCGCACCGGCGACAACGGCACGGCGATCGTGGAGGGCGTCGCGGGCACCGCCCGGATCATCACGTCGGCCGCCCTCATCATGGTGGCGGTCTTCCTGTCCTTCGCCGTCACCGAGGACCCCTCCACCAAGATGTTCGGGCTCGGCCTGGCCACCGCGATCCTCATCGACGCGACGGTCGTCCGCATGGTGCTGGTACCGGCGACCATGACCCTCCTCGGCCGGGCCAACTGGTGGCTGCCGGGGTGGCTGGACCGGCTGCTTCCCCGCGGCCCGGTCAGCACCGACGCCGAACCCACGGGTGAGGCCCCGCGTCCACGGCTGGTTGACCGTTGACTCAGTTCTGCCCGCCCTTGGTGTCCTGCGCCTCAGTGCGTCATCGCGGACCGTCCGTCCGTGGCCACCTGGCCGGTCAAGGGCGCGGTACGGGTGCTCATCTCGGTTCGGCCCTTCTCGGATCGGGAGGTGTCGTCGGCAGGTCAGTGCCGGCCGGAGCCCGCACGGACGGCGCCGCGCACACGGCAGTGGTGGCGCTGTCCCTGGTGTCCACCGCCGAGGCAGTCGGCAGGTACACCGCCGCGGCGACCAGCGGCACACCGGCCGCAAGTGCCGTCAGAGCCTTCTTCATTGCTTTCCCATCCAAGAGGTAGGTGTGCGTCTGGTTGCGACGACACATGTGTCACGTCTTACGGGACCACTGGGGGCGGGCGGCGCGGCGTCGACCCGCTACTGCTCTGGCCACGAGTTCGCGGCGGGACATCGGTCAATTGACGGTCCCTCACAGGAGGCCGCATTCGTCACCCGCCTAAATGGTTATGAACGTGACACGTCCCTCCTGTGGGTGTCAACGGCGGCGTCACAGGAGATCCGCGGCGAACACACAGCCGACGTGAATCGACACACGCACAGATGAGGTTGGGCCGCTCCCAGCACGTCGGGCGAGCCCGGATCCACGTCTCACGCAGCTGATACTCTGTGCGGCACATCGACTGTCTATCGAGGAGTCGCAGACGTGGCGGGTGACGACGACATCTCGGGGTGAGACCCCGTTCCGACGACCACCGGCAGGCGCTCAGGAGCGCCGCTGACGTGGTCCGTCTCGTCGTACCCCTTTTCGCACGTCTGCCCAGGGCAGAGGTCTGTTCTCCGCCCTCACACCCCTCGAGGTCACCTCCATGTCCCACACCGCCGCCGTCGTCTGCTCGAACGTGTCCTTCGCCTGGCCCGACGACACCCCGGTCTTCCACGACCTGTCCTTCACCGTGCCCACCGGCCGCACGGGGCTCGTCGCACCCAACGGAGCCGGCAAGAGCACCCTCCTCAAGCTGATCGCGGGCGAACTCAAGCCCGTCACCGGCTCGTTGACCGTCAGCGGCACCCTCGGCCATCTGCCGCAGAGCCTCCCCCTGACCGGCGGCCTCACGGTCGCCGAGGTGCTCGGCGTCGACGCGGTGATCCGCGCCATCGACGCCGTGGAGGCCGGCGACGTCGCCGAGGAGCACTTCGCCACGATCGGCGATGACTGGGACATCGAGGAACGCACCCGCGGCCACCTCGACCGACTGGGCCTCGCCGGCCTCGCCCTGGACCGCAGGCTCAGCACCCTCAGCGGCGGCCAGGTCGTCTCCCTCGGCCTCGCCGCCCAGTTGGTCAAGCGTCCCGACGTGCTGCTGCTCGACGAGCCCACGAACAACCTCGACCTCGAAGCCCGGCACAAGCTCTACGACGTGCTCTCCGACTTCTCCGGCTGTCTGCTGCTGGTCAGCCACGACCGCGAGCTGCTCGACCGGATGGAACGCATCGCCGAGCTCGGCAGCGACGAACTGCGCCTGTACGGTGGCGACTTCACCGCGTACGAGGAAGCCGTGCGCGCCGAGCAGGAGGTCGCCGAGAAGAACGTCCGCAACGCCGAGCAGGACCTCAAGCGCGAGAAGCGGGAGTTGCAGCAGGCCCGCGAACGCGCCGAGCGCCGCGCGAGCAACGCCGCCAAGAACCTCAAGAACGCCGGTCTGCCCAAGATCTTCGCCGGCAACATGAAGCGTGGCGCTCAGGAGGCAGCCGGGAAGTCCGGCACGATGCACGCCTCCCGGGTCAGCGAGGCCAAGGCCCGCCTCGACGAAGCCGGACGCGCCCTGCGCGACGAGCAGCGCCTCGCCCTGGAACTGCCCGACACTCAGGTGCCCGCAGGACGCAACCTCTTCCTCGGCCAAGGCGCCCAGGTCCGTCTCGGGGGTATCGACGTGTTCGCTCCTGGCGGCGTCGACCTGACCGTACGAGGCCCCGAGCGGATCGCGCTGACCGGGCCCAACGGCGCCGGGAAGACCACCCTGATGCGTCTGATCACCGGTGAACTCACGCCGGACAGCGGGGACATCAAGCGCAACGACGGCCGTATCGCCTACCTCTCGCAGCGCCTGGACCTGCTGGACGTGGACCGCACCGTCGCGGAGAACTTCGCCGCGTTCGCACCCGAGCGGCCCGCCGCGGAGCGGATGAACCTGCTCGCCCGCTTCCTCTTCCGGGGCGCCCGGGCACATCTGCCGGTCCGGGTGCTCTCCGGTGGCGAGCGCCTGCGCGCCACGCTGGCATGCGTCCTGTGCGCCGAGCCCGCCCCGCACTTGCTGCTCCTCGACGAGCCCACCAACAACCTCGACCTGGTCAGCGCGGGCCAACTGGAGAGCGCGCTCAACTCCTACCAGGGCGCCTTCATGGTGGTCAGCCACGACGAACGGTTCCTCACCGAGATCGGCGTGAACCGCTGGCTGCGGCTTGCCGACGGGCAGCTCCTGGAGACGGGGGCCCCGGCGGTGTGAGCCGTCGACGTGTGCGACGGTCCGCGCCCGGCTCCGTGCCCGGCGCGGACCGTCGCACCCATCACGTGGCGCGACGGCCACATGTCCGTATGAACTCTGAAGGCATGTGTCTACTCGTCCGGGCCTGCCTGGCCTGGGTGCGCGAGCACATCAGCACCTGTCGTGAAGAGCAAACATGCCGGACGGATCGTCGGGCGTCGACACCTATCTGCACGGCCCCCTCGGCATGGGTAGCATGCGCAACGTCATTCATATCGAGGGAGTGAACGGTTGTGACCAGCCAGTCAGCCGCCGCGCTCCGGTCGCGGTACGTGGAACAAGCCGTATCGGACCTGGAGGAGAACCGCCGCCTGCAGCAGGAGCTGCAGGAGAGGATCTCGATGTTGAAACAGGAGGAGGCCCTCCTGGGAGACATCATCAGCCTCGCCGAGCGCTACAAGGGCTTCACGGATGCGTCCCGACTGCCCGAGCAGCCACAGGACGAGCGTGTCGCGGCGAGGCCGAAGCAGGCTGCGGCCGGGGCCCCTTCGCCGCGCACGGAACGGGCGAAGGGTTCGTCGTCGGGTACCTCGGCGAAGTCGGGCACGAAGGGGAAGCCGCGTCAGCCCCTGCTCGGTGACCTGCTCACGAAGCTGCTCGCCAAGTACGACGAGCCGCGCCTGGCGAAGGAGCTCCGGGACGAGCTCCTGAAGAAACACCCCGACCGCAATCCCACACCGCAGGTGGTGCGGAACACCCTTGAGTCACTTGTCGCCAAGGGACGCATCCAGCGGCACAAGCAGCAGCGGTCCGTCATGTACACCCTGGTGAAGCAGGGGTGAGCACGGGCCGTAGCCGAGCTGGAAGTAGTCACGCACCCGCTCCTGCCCCGGTCGGCGGATCCGGGTCCGGGGTGCCCTCCGGGCCGGTCAGCCCTGGCTGACGTGCTGGCGAGCCCGGTAGGCGGCGGCCTTGACCCGGTTGCCGCAGGTCTTCATGGCGCACCACTCCCGGCGGCGGCCACGCGAGCGGTCGAGGTAGACCTGGGTGCACTCAGAGCGGGCGCACTCGCGCAACAAGGCCCCGTCGTCGCCGCCGACGATCACGATCATCTCGCGGGCCAGTGCTGCGAGCCCTTGCGCAACCGAGCCGGTACGCGTCATGCCGTGGGGACCGAGCCGCAGCGTCACCGGCAGGCCCGACGCCTGGAGGTTCAGCTCGGCGACCGCTTCGGTGGGCATCGGCCTGCCGTCCAAACAGGCGGCGACCAGGTCGTAGATGGACTCGCGCAGATCGATCGCGATGGCGAGGTCCACCTCGCTCGCGCACGGCGCGAGATCGAGCATCCCGGACTCGACGAACCAGTCGTCGAGCAACTCGGGGGTGGCGAGCTTCTCCATCGGCTCGTCGTTGCGCCGCGCACGCAGCGTGCCGACGAAGTCGAGAGGGAGCGTCCCACAGGGAAAAGCGTGATTCACGTAACCATACTGGCCAGTGATGGGCGAGAACACAACCCGTCACGCACGTCGACGCCACGCACCCCCTTGCCGGAGCGGTGCGCACCGCTCCGGCCCGCCGCCCTCAATCAGTACATGGTCACCAGGGGCTTGGTCTCGTCGACGACGTACGTGGAGAGCATCATCGTGGTCTATAGGGTTACGGACTGCATACTTACGGCAGCACCCTCGGCATCCACATCGTGGAACCTCGCTTTTGAACTGTGGTCCTCATGCCGTCTGTCGATCGCCTCGCGCCGAGCGGTATAACGTCGCAATGACTCTCAAGAACCCCATGCGCCTCAACCGTCGCAGTCTTCTCGCCGGGGCCGGCGGTCTCTCTCTGGCCGCTGTCTCCAAGACCGCCGCGCCGGCGGCAGCCGTGACCGAGCGACCCGGGCAGGCCACCCTCCTCCGGGGCGCCGCGCTCGTCCTCACCATGGACCCCCACATCGGCGACGGGGAGCTCGGCCTGCTCAAGGACGCCGATGTGCTCTTGCGGGACGGCAGGATCGCAGAGGTCGGACGGCAGTTGAAGGCGCCGCGGGGCGCCCGGGTGCGGGACATGAAGGGGCAGTTCGTGCTGCCGGGGTTCGTGGACATCCACAACCACCTGTGGCAGTCCAGCATCCGAGGCGGCTGCTCGGACCAAGACCTGGTCGGCTGGCTCAAGACGTGCAACCTGTCGACCCTGCCGAAGATCGACCCCGCTGGCATGTACGCCTTCGTGCACCTGTCCGCGCTCGACGCCCTCCAGGCGGGCGTGACCACCCTGGTCGACTGGGTGCACGCGATCCCGTACGCGACGAGCGAGCGCTACGTACAGGCCCTGGACGACGCGGGTCTGCGTTTCGTCTACGCCATGGCCGCCTTCAAGGGCGCGGAAGAACAGGTCCGCACGGTCAAGGAGCGGCTCCTGGACCCGCTGCCGCTGGCCTCCGCCCAGATCGCGGTGCACGCGCGCAAGGGAAGCGTCGCCACACTCCGCGCCTCCTGGAAGCAGGCCCAGGACCTGGGGCTGATGCTCAACTCGCACGTCCTGGAGCACCGCACCGACCGCGCCGACGAACAGATCGCGACCCTGCGTGAGATCGGCGCCTTCGGCCCCAGCCTGCTGATGAACCACGCCGTCCACCTGAACCGCGAGGAGATCGCGCTCTTGGCCGACCACGACGTACGGGTGGCGCACTGCCCGCTGAGCAACATGCGCCTCGCCTCGGGAGTCGCTCCCCTGCCGAAACTGCACAAGGCCGGGGTGAAGACGGGTCTGGGCCACGACGGCGGGACGAACGACACCTCCGACATGTTCGCCCTCATGAAGGCCGCCGTCGGCCTCCAGCGAGCCGTGCACGAGGACCCGCAGATCCACCCCACGCTGCCCGCCGTGCTGCGCATGGGCACGCTGGGCGGTGCCGAGGCCATCGGCATGGCCGACCAGGTGGGCTCGCTGACCCCCGGGAAACGCGCCGACGTCCTCGTTCTCGACCCGGGCACCTTGAACTTCGCCCCCCGCTTCGACTGGACGAGCCAGATCGTCCTCAACGGCCAGCCTCTCAACGTCACTGACGTGTACGTGGACGGCCGACTGCGCAAGACCGGCGGCGAACTGGTCAACGTGAACACCGAGAAGGTGGTCCTCGCGGCCGAAGAGGCCGCGGCCCGCCTGACTTCCGCCTAGGAGACACGGTTCGGTCGCGGGCGTGCTGCAGCACTGACACGTAAACGCTCCAGGCACGTCTTTCGGTCGCCTCCGAAACTCCTTGATCCCGCCTGGTGGCGGCGGATTTGTTGGTCCAGTGCAGGACGACCTGCCACAGCGCAGCACTGGAACAAAGGGGAAAGAACCATGATGAGCAAGATCCGTACGAGCCTGGTGGGTGCCGCTGCCCTGGGGACGGCCGTGTTCGCGCTCCCGGCCGTGGGCGCACAGGCGCAGCCTGCCGCACCGGCGACCGAACGGACCGCCGTGTCGTCGGCCGGGGACGTCGGCGCGCAGGCACCCACGTGCTGGAAGAAGACGATCAAGATCGACGGTGGCAAGCTGAAGTACAAGGAGTGCGCCTGGAACGGGAAGCGCAGCGTGACTGGCACCCTCAACGACACAAAGGGCAACGGCCGTTGCGTGCACGGCAAGATCGTCTTCGTGCCGTCCGGCGTGACCGACAAGTACACGGACTGCGGTGGCAAGGTCACGAAGATCTCGACGGGCTGGTGGAAGGCCGCCGACGCCAAGGTGTATCTGAGCGGCTGAGTCGGCCGGTCACCCGGCCGGGCCCTCGCGAGAAGCCTCGCTGCGACAACCGTGGGCTCCGGTCCTGTGCCGGACGCTCTCTCGCGCCCATCCGGGACGACACGCGTGACGTCGGTCTTCGGGACCTGGTCAGGTCCGAGGACCGGCGTTGCCGTGTGCGCGGCCGTCGCGCTGATGGGTCTCGCCGTCCTGCTCCGCAGCGGCACATCGCGTGTGACCGGGCAGACGGATCGCACTCCAACAGGCCGACGTCTCCTACTGGTTGCGGTCTCCGACCCGGTCCGCCGGTCCGGTGCGTGAGACGATCGGCGAACAGGCCACGAGGAGAGGAACTTCATGGGGGACAAGGGTCAGCTGCATGTCGGTGCGGAACTGGCGGATGTGCTGGAGCGGATCGACGCGCTCGGCGGGATGCTCGACGAACGGGCTGACGCCGCTGAGGAGTTGGGGATGCTCCCGGAGGACACCGCGCGGGCGCTGTTCGACACCGGGATCGTGCGGGCCGAGCTTCCGCTGAGCCTCGGCGGATTCGAGTTCGCGCCGCGGCAGCTGATCGAGACGGTGGAGCGGGCGAGCTACCACGACGCCTCGGCCGGGTGGACGATGTTCGCGCTGCAGCTGATGACAGGGACCACCGCGGCGTACCTCGCCGAGGACGCGGCGGCCGAGTTGTTCCCCGACGTGGCGAACGGCAAGTACGCACTGCTCTCCGGGCACGGCACGCGCCCCGGCCGTGCCGTGCCCGTGGCGGGCGGCTTCCGGGTCAGTGGCCAGTGGCAGTTCGCCTCCGGGATGGCGCACGCCACCCACATCCACAGCGCGATCCAGGTCGAGGGCACCGGTGAGCTGCGCGTCCTCGCGATGCCGAAGTCGCAGGTGACGCTGGACGGCAACTGGGACGTGCTCGGGCTGCGCGCGACACACAGCATCGACTACCACTGCACGGACGTGTACGTACCGCAGGAGTACACCTACGTCGCGACCACGGACACCCCCGTCAACGGCGGCGCCGTCTACCGCCTCGGCCTGGTCAACATGTCCGCCATCGGGCACACGGGCTGGGCCCTCGGCGTCGGCCGACGCCTCCTGGACGAGCTGAAGCGGGTCGCCGCGGCGCGGACCGGTTCGCGGGGCGCCGCCGTCGACACCTCGCAGTTCCACGCCGAGTACGCGACGGCGGAGGCCACGCTCCGGGCAGCCCGGGCCTGGGTGTACGACGTCTGGCGGGACGTCGAACAGACCTTGGACCAGGGCGCGTTGCCGAGCACGGAGCAGGACACTCTGATCCGTCTCACCCTGAACCACACGACATCGTCCGCGTACGAGGTGGGCCGCACTGCACATCGCTGGGCCGGCTCGGCGGCGATCCGCCGCGGCCCGGTCGACCGCTTCCTGCGCGACCTCGGGACGGGCACGCAGCACATCACGTCGAGCCCGGTCGTGCTCCAGAACTGCGGCAAGTGGCTGAGTGGTGCCCAGCCCGAGGCCCGGTGGAGCTTCCTCGACCTGACCTGACCCCGGGAACGCCGGTGGGGTTCGGCACCACCGGTGCATGCTGGAGCCATGCCGTTCCCTGACGAGCCGAACACCGTGGCCGTGTTGGACTACCAGCCGCAGTGGCGAGCGGACTTCGAGTCGCTCGCCGGAAAGCTGCGGGACGCTCTCGGAGAGCACGCCTGCGCGATCGACCATGTGGGATCCACCTCGGTGCCAGGACTGGCGGCCAAGGACTGCGTGGACATTCAAGTGCGGGTCACGACGATCGACGAGGCCCGGTACGTCGGGCTCTTCGCCGCGATCGGCTTCCGTTGCCGCCCCGAACCATGGAACCGCGTGGAGATCTCCGGGCGGCAGGAATGCCGGAAGCTCGTGTTCGCGCCGCCGCCCGGTGTGCGCCGGTGCAACGTCCATCTGCGTGCGCGAGGCGGCCCGAACGCTCGCTTCGCCCTCCTGTTCCGTGACTACTTGCGCGCGGACGAAACCGCGCGCCAGGCGTGGGGGGCGTTCAAGCAGCGGCTGGCTCTCAGTGTGCCGGACCTGCCGGACTACGGGCAGATCAAGTCCCCTGCCACGGAGGTTCTGATGACGGCAGCCGAACGCTGGGCGACCGAGACCGGCTGGGAACCCGCCGACCAGGCGCCCACCGTGGCGTAGCACTCGGGATCTTGCGCATGCCGGGGCCGGACATGGGCCGGCCTCGGCTCTGCCTGTCGTGTCGGACCACGTACGGATCTTGAGACCATCAACAGCCCGTGGCAGGCTCATGCCGCATGATCGATGAATTCGCGAAGGACATCCTGCACGGGAGACTGCGGCGGGACCGCGAGGCGCTGCTCTGGAAGCTCGACGGCTTGTCCGAGTACGACGCACGCCAGCCGTTGACGGCCACCGGGACCAACCTCCTCGGTCTGGTCAAACACGTGGCCACCGTCGAGGCCAGATACTTCGGCGAGGTCTTCCACCGCCCCTCCCCGGAACCGCTGTGCCGGTGGCAGGACCACGACGGCAGCGATCAGTGGGCGACCGAGGACGAGACCCGCGAACAGATCATCGCGTTCTACCGACGTACGTGGGAACACTCGGACGCGACGATCAACGAGCTTCCCCTCGACGCCCCCGGCCACGTGCCGTGGTGGCCGGAGCCATCTCCCAACACGAACCTTTTCGCCGTCATGGTCCATGTCCTCGGCGAGTCCATCCGGCATGCCGGGCACGCCGACATCCTGCGCGAGAGCGTCGACGGCCGGACCGGGGTGCGCTCCGAGAACGAGCAGCCGATCGACGAGGAAGCCCGGGCGGCCCACCGCGCGAAGATCGAGAAGGCCGCCAGGTCGGCCGTACCGGTCACGGCTTAGAAGTTCCCCGTTCAGGGTCTGTCGACGGCGGATCTGGGCCACCGCCACCGGCCAGGCACCGGCACGGCCCGGTACGCGCCCTCAGGCGGGGACGAAGACGTCCTCCTGGGCCCCGTCGAGGATGAACCCGTTGTCGAAGCGGACCCGCACGCTCACGCGAGGCACCCGTTCCTGGAAGGCGGTCCACGCGGGTTCCAGGGAGCCGACCTTCTCCTCGAGCTGCCTCCTGCTCTCCGTGGGCATCTGGCCCCCGAAGGAGTCGAGCAGCGACTTGAGCCGCTCGTACTCGCGCACGCCGTCGTCGCTCTCCTTCTGGTGGACGACCACCTGCTCGACGGTCCCGCCGGTGCCCGCCGCCAGGGACAGGAACCCGACGACGACCCCCGACACCTCGACCGAATCGGTCAGCCGGGTGTCCGCCGCCAGCACCACGCGCTGGCCTGCCTCCAAAGTCATCGGCTCCCCATCTCCCCCGCGTCAGCGGCTTCGGCTACGTCCGCTACGTCCGCGCGGTGCAGGAAATCCTCGACGAGGCGGTCGGTGAACGCCTGGTCGACGGGTTCCGCCGTGACCAGGACGCGGTGGTAGACCGGTCCCACGAGTTGGTCGACCTCCGCCGCCAGGTCGAGTCCGGCGGCGAGCTGGCCGCGCTCCACCGCGCGTTCCAGCGGGAGTCGGTCGCGTCGGCGCTGTTCGTCGAGGTACGCGGACCGCAGGGCGGCGGCGAACGCGGGATCGTGCTGGGCGTGCCCGATGAGGGCCTTGAAGACGGCGCCCGCGTCGGACCGGGTGAGGAACAGGGCCAGTTGGCGCAGGTGGGCGCGCAGGTCCGGGGCCAGGTCGCCGTGGTCCGGCGGGGTCAGGGCTTCGGCCGCGTCCTGGAGGAAGGCGTCCAGGAGGATGTCGGTCTTGGTCTTCCACCAGCGGTAGACGGTCTGCTTGGCGACGCCCGCCCGGGCGGCGATGCCCTCGATGGTGACGCCGGTGAAGCCCTTCTCGACCAAGAGGTCGTCGGCCGCCTCAAGGACCGCCTGCCGGGCCTGTTCGCTGCGGCCGTGCCTGTTGCCGTGGTGGCGTGCCGCCGGTTCCGGCCCGGCCGTCGTGGCGGCCGTACTCCCTCGTTCCATGTCTGCCTCCTGGGGCCAGGGTAGGCCAGAATCCCTAGACGCTACGCAACGGTGCGTCTAGCCTAGGTTTCATGACACCGACCAACACCCTCGAAGACCCCCGCGTCTCCTCCGCCCTCAACCGGATGTTCCGGCATGCCGAGCAGGACGAGGAGACCAGCAGGCGTGCCCGGGCGGCGCTGCCCCAGGGCTCCGCGCCCCTCGGCCCGCAGGAGCAGGCCGACGTCAACGCGGAGGTGTACATGCCGATTTCCGCCCAGGGCGGCCGCCTCCTCTACAACCTGATCCGGGCCGTCCGCCCCGCCACCGTCGTCGAGTTCGGCACGTCCTTCGGCATCTCCACGCTCCATCTCGCCGCCGCGGTGCGCGACAACGGGACGGGACACGTGATCAGTACAGAGCTGAGCGCCGCCAAGGCCGCGGCCGCTCGCCGGACGTTCGCCGAGACGGGTCTCGACGACGTGATCACCGTCCTCGAGGGCGATGCCCGCGACACCCTCGCCGCACGCACCGACCCCGCGGACTTCGTCCTCCTCGACGGCTGGAAAGACCTGTGCCTGCCCGTCCTGCGACTCCTCGAACCACGCCTCGCACCCGGCACCCTCGTCGTCGCCGACGACGTCGACCTGGAGGACCTCGCGCCGTACCTCGACTACGTCCGCGACTCCCGGAACGGCTACCAGAGCGTCACGTTCCCCGTGGAGGACGGGATGGAGATCAGCTGCCGACTCTAGAGACCTGCGCCAGGCAGTCCGCCGAGCTCACGCTGCTCCGGTCACTCGAAGCGCGCGGCGGCTCGTGTTGCGCGTTCAGTCAACTGCGCCCTGTCCGGGCCGAATGGTCCGGACTGTGACGACCGGATTAAGGGCTGGAACCAGGGCCTCAGTGGCGATGGCCACGAGGCGGAGCGGGGCGGGGCCACTCTGCAACGCGGTCACGTATTCGATCACCTCGGCGTGAGCGAGTGAGGGGACCCGTTGGCGCAGCAGGTGCATGGCGTGGATCCGTCCGCGGGCGGCCGCTGCCCGACGGACGTCGTCGTGCATGTCATCCACAGCGGTTCGCACAGTCATCTTCCGGATGCGGGTCCGGTAGTCGACCTCCCACTCGCCGGTCAGCGCGGATACGGGCCCGATTTGGTGGAGGCCGCCGTCGGCACGATCCACGAGATAAGGGCCGTTGCCGCCCACCATGTGAGCGGTATCTCCCGTTCGTACGTACTCTGCGCTTTGGTAGTAGACGATCCAGACGAGCTCGTGCTCCTCAGTCTCGGTCACCACCAGCCACCCCGAGTACTGGTGGTCCAGGTGTTCCTGGGTCAGCCGGATGGCGAACTCGCGATCAATCATGTCGGCAGCATCCCTCGTGCACCCGCGCACGAGCACCCGGTTTCTGCCCTGCGTTCGTTGCTCTGCTCTCACTCGCTGCCTTGTTGAAGCTGACCTGGCGCCCTTGGACTTCCCCCGGGTCGGCCTTTGACGAGTGCTTCGGCGCCGCATTCACCCTCTGAGGCGTGCTCGCACTCCGGATGTGCGGTGATCGTTCCACAGGCACACCTCGCGCCGGCCTCTCCCCTGCCGCTGGTGGTTACGGAAGCGGTCGCGGCACAGGTCGTGTGGCTGGTCAGGCTTCTGGAGGTCGCGCTCGCGGTGCGAGACTTCACCGGCGGTCCATCTGCGCCAGGACACGCAGTTCGCCCTCTTCCGCGCGGCGGAACCTACGGTTTGTGGGCTACCCACAGCAGTTCCGCCGGCCAGCGGTGTGCCCAGTCGGGTGGGTCGGTTTCGTTGTAGCCGTTGCGTGTTCCGGGTTCGGGTCGTGGCTCGATGAGGTCGTCGATGATGAGACCCGCGCCGCGCAGGAGCCTGACCCAGTCACCGTAGGTCAGCTGATAGCTGGTCGCGCCGTCGCCTTCGGCGATCGTGTTCAGACCGAAGTAGTCCTGCTGCAGCGTCGTGGTCACGCGGCTGGCGGCTTCGTCGTAGCAGGATTCGAACCATGGGCTGGCGACATTGAACACCAGGCGCCCGCCTCGGTCCAGGACGCGTGCGGCCTGTGGGACGGCCAGGTGCGGGGGCGCCCAGCTGAGCCCGCCGAAGTCGCAGAACACCAGGTCGAAGCTGCCTGCGGCGAAGGGGAGTTGTTCGGCGGCGCCTTGCACCAGCGGGTAGCGGGCCGCTCCCATCGCGCGGGTCGCCGCGGCGAGTTGGGCTTCGGACAGGTCGAGCCCGACCACGGTGGCGCCCTCGGCGGCGAGCGCCCTGGACCACTGGCCGGCGCCGCAGCCGAGTTCGAGGACGCGTTTGCCGGTGACGTCGCCCAGGGCCTTCAGGTGCGTGTCGGGGATGGAGTACATGCCCCACAGGCGGGGTGTGGCGCCGATTCGTGGGTCGTGCACGTCCTGGTAGGCGCTGCTGATCTGGTTCCAGAGCCGCCGGTTGGCGGGGATGCTGTCCACGTCCCGACTCCAGCACTGCCCGCCGGGGCGGTCAACACGATTTGGGCGCCGGCCGGCCCTCGCCTCGCTCCGGCCCCGGCTCGGCCCGCGGTCCGCCGGACGGGTCCTGGGCCGGGAGGGAGAAGCCCTCGGGTGGGGCGCCCTCGACGAACAGCATGCCCACCCGGACCTTGCCCTCCCGTATCTCTCGGGCACGCCGGTACTCGGGCGAGTCGTACCACTCCCGGATCCGGTCCATGTCGGGAAACTCGATGACCACGAACCGGGACGAGTCCCAGGTGCCTTCGACGGGCTCGGGCGTGGAGCCCGCGACCAGGTAACGGCCGCCATGGCTGAGGATGGATTTCTGGGCCACGGACGCGTAGGCCAGGGCGGCCTCCTCGTCGAGCACATCGACGTTGACGATGACGTAGGCAGGCATGGGGTTCCCCGTTCGCTTGGACACGGCGTCTACTGCCGTCACGGTAGAGGCAATTGACCACCGTTGCTCTGCTCGGCAGCGCGGGTGCCGGCGCCACTGCGGAAACGCCGTGGACGAACGCCTCGCCCAACCTTTGACACCCTCGGTCTCGCACGGGCGTTGAAGCATCCAGCTGGGTGTTTCCAGCGGACCAACCGGTTTCGGACGAGGAGCGCCTGCCTGGTTCAGTCGATGACGGAGCCGAGGAGAGCAGGGCGTCCGTGCGAGGATCGCGGCGTGAATGATCTACGTTTCCGTCTCGCCGACGACACCGACCTTTCCGCTCTCGTCCGGCTCCGTGACGATGCCGCCCGCTGGATGATCGCCCAGGGCATCACTGGGCAGTGGCAGCCCGGCGAGTTGGGCAGGGATCACTTCCGCCGGATCATGGCGAACGGGGAGGTGTGGCTCGCGCAGGCGGCTGATCGTGTGGTCGGTGCTTGGGAGTTGTGGTGGGAGGACGAGGATGCCTGGGGGCCGCAGCCTCCGACGGCCGGCTATGTGCACAGGCTCATGGTGGACCACAGCCGTGTTCCGTCGGGGACCGGGCAGCACCTTTTGCGAGTCGCGGAGCGCCGCGTCGCCGAGGTCGGTCGGCCTCTTGTACGTCTGGACTGCTTGGCCGGAAACGCCCGCCTGAGTGCGTACTACGTCAGGGCCGGCTATCAGGTGGTGGGTCATAGGGAGGGCAAGCCGCAGCCGGGCGGTACGGCGAAGTCCTTCACGCTCCTCGAAAAGTCCGTCCGGGACGGGAGGGGGCAGGAGTCGCCCGCCGCAGTCGGCCTGCCGTATTCGTGAACGTCGGGCGTCCGCGGGCTTCGCGCCGTCCGTCTCAGGCCGCGAATCCCACGTTGGTCACGTACTCGTACTGACCCCACTGGCTGCCCAGGTCCACGATCTTCTCCACCCAGGCGTCGTCGAGCGCCTCGTCGTTCGCGTCGGTCCAGGCCCTTACCAGCGCGTCCCACTGGCGGACATTCAAGCTCCGGAATTCCACGACC
>NZ_JNXT01000039.1 GCF_000716675.1 Streptomyces alboflavus | reverse complement strand
GCGGTGGGGGGTGCGAGGTCGGTGGGGGGTACGACGTCGGCGGGGGGCAGGGGGTCGGACGTGGGCAGGGGGTCGGACGTGGGTGCCGCGCCCGTCGTGTGGGCCACGCCCGTCGTGGGTGTCGCGCCCGCCTCCGGCACCGGCTCCGTACGGGCAGCCACCACTCCGGCCGTCCCGCCGGGCACCAGCCCGGCCGCCGCCTCCCCCTCGGCGGCCTTCCGCACTCGCCCGCGCCACAGCCGCGCCGCCCAACGCCCGATCCCCCGACCCCGACCCCGGCCCCGCCCCCGCTTACCCTCCGCTTCGGCATCCTGTGGCGCCTGGCCACGCCCCTCCACCCGCACCCGCTCCGCCTCGGCGGCCGCCTGCGCCCGCGCCCGGACCCGCAGCCGCCACCACCGCACCCCCAGCGCCACCGGCACCCCCGCGACCCCCGTCCACGCCACCGCGGCCAGGCCCGTCAGCCACCACACCGGGCCGAACTCCGCCAGGGCCTCGGCTCCCAGCGGTCCCCCGGCCAGACCCGCGAGGGCCGCGCACGCGCCACCGCACAGCACCGCCGCGGTGCCCGCGCCCGCCGCCGTCCGACCCGCCGACCAGGCGGACTCCCCGGCCGTCGCCGCCCGCGCCGCGAACCAGCCGAGCACGCATCCGGCCACGCCGGGCACCACCCCGACCGCCCAGGTCAGGGGCGATCCCGGACCGGCCTCCGGCACAGCGGCGAGAAGCGGGAACGGGGGCAGCATCGGGGCGGCGGCCGCGCCGAGCGGCGCCACGACCGTGCCCGTACCCAGGACGAACCCGGGCCCGAGCCCGTACGCCGCACCCCACACCGCGGCGTTCGGCACCAGCGCGAGCGCCAGCAGGAGCACCGCGAAGCGTCCCGACCACACCGTGGTCAGCGTCAGGAACGACTCCCGCACCGGGCCGCCGTGCAGCACCACCGAGACCCCGACGAGCAGCGCTCCCCCGCCCACCAGGACCGCCGTCCCCGCGACGGCCGCGCGGGCCGAGCCGAGGACGCGTTCGGGCACGAAGAGACGACGTACCGCCGCGGGCACCGGCAGCGCGGCCGCCGCGCGCCGCACCGCATCCGGCAGCGGCCCCGGCGGCCGGCCGTGCGCCGTCCACACGCCGAACCCGGCCGCCGCCACGGCGAGCAGCGGCACGTGCGCCGCCGCGCTCGGCCAGGAGGGGCGCAGCTCGCCGCCCGCCGCGTACACCGCCGCCGCCGTCGCGACCAGCAGATAGCCGCCGACGACGCCCGCCCACGCGGTGCGCGCGCCGAGCGCCCGCTCGTCGGGGTCCGCCGCGTCCCGTGCGGCGCGGTGCACCAGCCAGGCGGGCAGGGCGAGCAGCAGCAGCGGGGTGACGCCCACCGGCGCGGGTACCCCGGACAACGTCTCGGTGCGGACCAGCTCCGTGCCGTGCGCGAGGAGCCACAGCGCGGCCGCCACGTGCAGCGCGCCGCCCGGCCCGCTGTCGGGGTACGGCGAGCTGATCCACAGGGCCATCACCAGGACCGCGAACGCGCCGAGCCCGAGCCCGGCGGCGATCGCGCCGCCGATGACGCAGGTGCCGAGTCCGGGCGCCGTCTGCTTCCGGTAGAGCGTGAAAGAACCAGGGTCGGTCATGTCGGTCACGCGGCCATGCTCCCAACGACACGCGCTTTCATCGCGTAACGGGCGAATGCCGGATGTGTCGCTCAAGATACGTTTATGTACTTTTTCGTGCGACGGATCGGCTAGCCATGTCCCAGCGCCCTGCCGTCCCACTGCCGACCCCCAAGGAACGCCGCAGACTCCGCGAGGCGAAGTCCCTGACCCAGGCCGAGGTCGCCGCGCGCATCGGCGTCAGCCGGGAGACCGTCCGCGCGTGGGAATCGGGCCGCACCCATCCAAGGGGAGAACGACGGGTGGCTTATGCCCGCTTCTTGGAGGGGTTGGCGGTGGGGGCCTCGGCGGTGGGACGGGGTGGGGGGCGGCCCGAGGCGCAGGCCGAGGCCGCGGAGGTCCGGCCCGAGGCGCGGGCCGAGGCCGCGCACGACCGGCCCGAGGCGCACGCGCGGTCCAGCGTGCCGACCCTCGCGCAGGTGCAGGCGGAGGCCGAGGCGCGGGCCGAGGAACGGGCGAGGGCCCGGGAGCTGGCCGAGGCGCGGGTCGAGGCGGAGGCGGAAGCGGCGGCCCGGGCAGCGGCGAAGGCGGCGACGGGCTCCGCCTCGGCCGACGAGCGTCCGACCGCCGAAGCCGCCTTCGACGCCCTCTGCGCCCGCACCGCCCCCGCCCTCGTACGCCAGACCTACGCCCTCACCGGCCGCCGCGCGCTCGCCCAGGAATCCGTGGAGCGCGCCTTCCAACTGGCCTGGGAACGCTGGCCCGAGGTGGCCGTGGACCGGGACCCGGCGGGCTGGGTACGTGCGGCCGCACACGAGTACGCACTGTCCCCGTGGCACCGGTTCCGCCCGGCGCACCGCGGCCCTGACGTACCGCCCGCCGAGGAGGCACACCGCGCCCTGCTGACCGCGCTCCTCGACCTGCCGCCCACGCAGCGCCGCACGCTGCTCCTCTACGACGGCGTGGGGCTCGGCCTGCCCGAGACCGCGGCCGAGACGGAGGCGAGCACTCCGGCCGCGGCGAGCCGTCTCCTGCACGCGCGCGAGGCCGTGGCCGAGCACCTGCGTGCCGCCGACGAGCCGCCCGAGGTACTGCACGAGCACCTCGGCGCGCTCGGCAGCACCGAACGCCTGGTGGTGCCGCGCCCGGCCCGCGTCCGCATCGGCAGCGAGCGCCGGGCCCGCCTGTGGACCCGTGCGGCCATCGCCTTCACGGCCCTGATCATCGGCGCCACGGCCCTCACGGTCCGCACGGCCCCCACCCGCTACGAGCCCCCGCAGTCCCCCGGCCGAGCCATCAGCGGCGTCCCCCCGAGGATGGGCCCGGGCCCGTTGTCGTACGAGGACGAAGTGCTCCGCGAAAAGCTCCGCAAGGAACCGACCCGCGGCCCGGCCCGCCTGATCCCGAGACCGGAGTAGGGCCCACAGCGGCCGCGGCCGCCGCGCCCACCCGCGCCGCCCAGGGACAACGAAAGCGGGCCCGCACCCCTGCGTGGGGTGCGGGCCCGCTTTCAGCGAGCGGAAGCGTCAGCCGGCCAGGATGGCCCGCGCCAGCTTCGCCGTCTCGGTGGGCGTCTTGCCGACCTTCACACCGGCGGCCTCGAGGGCCTCCTTCTTGGCGGCGGCCGTGCCGGAGGAGCCGGAGACGATGGCGCCGGCGTGGCCCATCGTCTTGCCCTCGGGCGCGGTGAAGCCCGCGACGTACCCGACGACCGGCTTCGTCACGTTGGCCTTGATGAAGTCGGCGGCACGCTCCTCCGCGTCACCACCGATCTCACCGATCATGACGATCAGGTCGGTCTCGGGGTCGGCCTCGAACGCGGCGAGCGCGTCGATGTGCGTCGTACCGATGACGGGGTCACCACCGATGCCGACGGCCGACGAGAAGCCGATGTCACGCAGCTCGTACATCATCTGGTACGTCAGCGTGCCGGACTTCGAGACCAGGCCGATGCGGCCCGGCTTGGTGATGTCGCCCGGGATGATGCCGGCGTTGGACTGGCCGGGCGTGATGAGCCCCGGGCAGTTCGGGCCGATGATCCGGGTCTTGTCGCCCTTCGACTTCGCGTACGCGTAGAACGCGGCGGAGTCGTGCACGGCGATGCCCTCGGTGATGACGACCGCGAGCGGAATCTCCGCGTCGATCGCCTCGACGACGGCGGCCTTGGAGAAGGCCGGCGGCACGAAGAGGACGGAGACGTTGGCGCCCGTCGCCTCCATGGCCTCCTTGACCGTGCCGAAGACCGGCACCTCGGTGCCGTCGAAGTCGACCTTCGTGCCCGCCTTGCGCGGGTTCACGCCGCCGACGATGTTCGTGCCGTCACCGAGCATGAGCTTGGTGTGCTTCATGCCCGTGGCACCGGTCATGCCCTGGACGATGACCTTGCTGTCCTTGTTGAGGAAGATAGCCATGGTGGTCTGAGTCCCTCGTCCCTTACTTCGCAGCCGCAGCGAGCTCGGCGGCCTTGTCGGCCGCGCCGTCCATGGTGTCCACGCGCTGGACCAGCGGGTGGTTGGCGTCGCTCAGGATCTTGCGACCCAGCTCCGCGTTGTTGCCGTCGAGGCGCACGACCAGCGGCTTCGTGACCTCCTCGCCCTTGGACTTGAGGAGCTCCAGGGCCTGCACGATGCCGTTGGCGACCTCGTCGCAGGCGGTGATGCCGCCGAAGACGTTGACGAAGACGGACTTGACATCCGGGTCGCCGAGGATGATCTCCAGGCCGTTGGCCATGACCTCGGCGGAGGCGCCGCCACCGATGTCGAGGAAGTTCGCCGGCTTCACGTCGCCGTGGTTCTCACCGGCGTACGCGACGACGTCGAGGGTGCTCATGACGAGACCCGCGCCGTTGCCGATGATGCCGACCTCGCCGTCGAGCTTGACGTAGTTGAGGTTCTTGGCCTTGGCCGCAGCCTCGAGCGGGTTGGCTGCGTCCTTGTCCTCGAGGGCCTCGTGGTCGGGCTGACGGAAGTCGGCGTTCTCGTCGAGCGAGACCTTGCCGTCCAGGGCCAGGATGCGGCCGTCCGTCGTCTTCACCAGCGGGTTGACCTCGACGAGGAGCGCGTCCTCGGCCACGAAGGTGTCCCACAGGGTCACCATCGCCTCGGCGACGCCCTCGGCCACGTCGGCCGGGAACTTCGCCTGGGCCACGATCTCGCGGGCCTTCTCGATGGTCACGCCCTCGACGGCGTTGACCGGGACCTTCGCGAGGGCCTCGGGGGTCTTCTCCGCGACCTCCTCGATGTCCATGCCGCCCTGCACCGACGCCATGGCGAGGAAGGTGCGGTTGGTGCGGTCGAGGAGGTACGAGACGTAGTACTCCGCCTCGATCTCCGGCGACAGCTCGGCGATCATCACCTTGTGGACCGTGTGGCCCTTGATGTCCATCCCGAGGATGTCCGTCGCGCGAGCGACGGCCTCGTCCGGGTCGGCAGCCAGCTTCACGCCGCCGGCCTTGCCGCGGCCACCGACCTTCACCTGCGCCTTCACAACCGACTTGCCGCCAAGCCGCTCGGTGGCCTCGCGCGCCGCCTCAGGCGTGTCGATGACTTCACCGGCCAGCACCGGTACACCGTGCTTGGCGAAGAGGTCCCTCGCCTGGTACTCGAACAGGTCCACGCGCGTCCGTCCCTTTTCAGTGATCTCGCGCCGCCGTGCAGCGGCTTCAGTCTCTGCGTGCTCTGCGTGGGCGTGCCGCGAAGGGCAACGTGACTGCGCTGTCACAAGGGAGGCGTAGCCGAAAGTCCGGTACGCGGCATGTCCGTCTCGCAGGTTATCGCCGTGGGACGTGCGTCCCTAAATCGCAGATCACATTTGCGCGGTGATGACGGTCACAGATCGCGTCCGCCGGGCGTGTCGGACGCCCCCGGCACGCGCCGTTTCCGGGCGTTCCGGGGTCTGTGGGGCGGTCGGGCGGCGCGGGTCGTGAGGGTGGCGCGGGCCCCGGAGCGCGGCGTTTGCGGTTGTGATCAGTCGCGGTACGCCGGTCGGCTGTCGCAGTACGCCGGTCGGCTGATGTGTGGCTCGGGGTCAGCCGTTGTACGTCGACGGGTACGCCGTGTCGTACACCGGCAGGCCCGTCGCGCCGCCACCCGGCAGGTGGTCCGGGGTGACGTCGCCCGTCGACGGCCCACTCACCCAGCCGCCCGGCCACCCGACCACCCGACCACCCGGCCGCCCGGCCGCCCGGGCAACGGAGCCTTCTCCGCCCCACCGGTCCCGTGCTCGCCGAACGCCGCGCCGACGCCGTCCCGCACCTCATCGCCACGCCCGGCACCGCCGCCGCAAGCCCCCTGTTACCGATGGGTATGCACGTCCGGTATGGGCAGCGGCCTCTTCTCGATCGCCGCCGCCATCACGTCCGGGAAGAGGTCGGGCGTACAGGCGAACGCGGGCGCGTCGAGCGCGGCGAGCGCCGCCGCGTGCTCGCGGTCGTACGCCGGTGCCCCCTCGTCGGACAGCGCGAGCAGCGTCACGAACTGCACCCCGGACGCCTTCATCGCCGCGACCCGCTTCAGCATCTCGTTGCGGATGCCGCCTTCGTAGAGGTCGGAGATGAGGACGACGACGGTCTCCGCGGGCCGGGTGATCTGCGACTGGCAGTACGCCAGGGCCCTGTTGATGTCGGTGCCGCCGCCGAGCTGCGTACCGAACAGCACGTCCACGGGGTCGTCCAGCTGGTCCGTCAGGTCCACGATGTTCGTGTCGAACACGACGAGCCGCGTGCTGATGGACCGCATCGAGGCGAGCACCGCGCCGAACACGGAGGCGTAGACGACGGACGCCGCCATCGAACCGGACTGGTCGATGCAGAGGATGACGTCCTTCTTCACCGACTGCGCGGCCCGCCCGTACCCGATGAGCCGCTCGGGGACCACCGTCCTGTAATCGGGCAGGTAGTTCTTGAGGTTGGCCGCGATCGTGCGGTTCCAGTCGATGTCGTGGTGGCGCGGCCTGCTGACGCGGGCGCTGCGGTCGAGGGCGCCGGTGAGGGTGGCCCGGGTGCGGGTGGCGAGCTTCTTCTCCAGGTCGTCGACCACCTTCCGCACGACGGCCCGCGCGGTCTCCTTCGTGGTCTCGGGCATCGCCTTGTTCAGCGAGAGCAGCGTGCCCACCAGGTGTACGTCCGCCTCGACGGCCTCCAGCATCTCGGGCTCCAGGAGCAGCGCGGACAGGCCGAGCCGGTCGATGGCGTCGCGCTGCATGACCTGCACGACGGACGAGGGGAAGTACGTCCGGATGTCCCCGAGCCACCGCGCGACCGACGGCGCCGACGCCGCGAGCCCCGCCGAACGCCCCTCCCCCCGCTCCTTCTTGCCCCCGCCTCCGTAGAGCGAGGCCAACGCCCCGTCCATGGCGGCGTCCCGCCCACTGAGCTGACACCCGGTCCCCTCGGCCGCGTCCCCACCGAGCACGAGCCGCCACCGCCGCAACCGCTCGTCCCCACCGCCCCCTTCCACACTCCCCGTCCCCGCATCCACGCCCATGTCGCCCATCACGCCACCCCCGTCAAAGAGTTCCCACGTATCCCGGCACCCCGCTCACCAGCACTGCCGTCACCGAGCCCCAACAGCAGCCCCACCACCGGAAGCACAGCGTCCGCGCGCCCCGGATCCAACTCCGCGCCGAACCCGGACGCGCCCTCTGCGAGCGGCACAGCCGCACCGGAGTGCCCCGGCCCCCGCCGCACCAACTCACCCAGCGTGCGGCGCACACCCGACTCGTACGCCCCGAACGTGCGCCGCAACAACGGCAGTACGTCGACGAAGGCGTCCCCCGAGACCCCGGCGAGCCACTGGTCGACGAGCCCGAGCAACCGCTCGTCGTGCACGAGCAGCAGCCCGCCCCCGGCGCCGCCCCCGAGGAACCCCTCGATCCAAGCGGCGGCCTCCCCCGGCTCGGTCCCGGGCGACAGAGCAAGCCCCACGAACCGCGCGGCCTCCCCCTCGGCCAACACCCCGTCGTCCATCAGCAGCCGGGCACAACGCCCCCGAACGCCCCCGGCGACCCGCTCCCCGCCGACGAGGCCCCGCAGCACCCCCTGCCACCGTCCCCGAACCCCACCGGCCGCACTGACCTCACCTACCCCAGCTAGCTCACCGGAGCCCAGCGTCTCGGCGGCGCCCGCTGTCCCACCCGTGGGCGCTGTGCCCACGGTGCCCGGCGCGGCCTCGTCCAACCGCGCCCCCGGCCCACCCGGTCCGCTCGGTCCGCTCGGTCCCCCCAGTCCGCCTGAGCCGCGCGGTTCCCCCGGTTCCCCCGGTTCCCCCGGTCCGCCCGAGCCGCCCGAGCCGCCCGAGCCGCCCGAGCCGCCCGAGCCGCCCCCGGCAGCGAACTCCCCCAACAGCCCCACCGCCAGGTGCACCGCGTCCACATGCCCCCGCATGGCCTCCGCCGCCTCCACGTCGAGGCCCACACACGCAGGCGGCAAGCCCACAAACACCCGCTCGGCAAGGCCGAGGGCCACCTCACCCAGCGCCCCCGTGTCCGTACCCCGCACATCCCCGTACCGAAGCGACCGCACCAACGCGGGCAGCGCCTGCGCCAGATGCCCCACATCCGCGTCGAGCGCGGCCCGATCCGCAAGCACCCGCATCACCACGGGCAACGCCTCAGGAAGCTCGGCAAGGAGACACCGCTCGGCCAGCGCGGTCACCTCGGCCAGCACCCCCGCCCCCACCGCGTCCGCCTCCGCCTTGGCGGTCGCCGCCCCCACCACGGTGGTGCCCCACACCCCGGCCTCGGCGACCCGCACCGACAGCTCGGGCTCCCACCGCAGCCGCCAGCTCTCCCGGAACGTCCCCGTGCTCCCGCGCGACTCGACCGGGTCGCCCCAGCCGACGCCGAGCAGCCGCAGCCGGTGCAGCAGCCGGCTGCGCGCCGCGTCGGTGTCCTTGCGGAGGTCGAGCTCCACCTCCCGCTCCAGCGCCTCCGGCTTGAGCCGGAGCCTGCGCTGGAGCCGGGTGAGGTCACGCTGGAGCGGCACGGCGGGCGCCGCGTCGGGCACCTCGCCGAGGACGTCGCCGACGACCAGCCGGTCGTGCACCAGGGCGAGCGGCACGTCCGAGCCCTCGCACATCACGGCCCGCACGGCGTCCATCGTCTCGGTGAGCCCGGGCAGCGGCCGCCCCCGCATCACGGCGAGCGTGTCGGCGAGCCGCACCGCCTCGATGACGTGCGCCGACGACACGAGCCGGTCCTCGTCCCTGAGCAGCCCGGCGACCTTGGTCAGCCACCGCTCGACGGGCCGGTCGGGCGCGCTGAACAGATGCCCGTACCAGCCGGGCGAGTCGATGCCCGCACCGTACCCGCTGTGCCGCGAAAGCCGCCGGTGCGTCCACGGCACCCACGTCATGTCGACCTTGACCTTGGGCAGCCCCTTGAGCAGCGCCCGGTCGGCGGCCACGGAGGTCTTCTGCCGGAGCGCGGGCACGTGCCAGGCCCCGCAGACCACGGCGACCTGCCCGGCCCCGAACTCCCGCTGCGCCGCCCGGAGCTGGAGCCGCATGTACGCCTCACGCAGCAGGTCCCGGTCGTGCCCGCCGCTGCCGTACGTCTCGCGCAGCGCGCCCATGGCCTCGCCGAGCGCCTCGAACGGCGCGAACGCGTCACCGCCGCCCGCGCGGTGCTCGACGACGTCCTCCCACCAGCGCTCCGGGTCGTCGTACCCGGCGGCCTCGGCGAGCACCGCCAGCGGGTCGACGCGCACCGCGTCGCCGGTCGTGCCGGTCGCCCCGGCCGCGTCATCGGGCCGACCCGCCGCGCCTTCCTGCCCGTCCCCGGGACCGTCCCCGCCCGCGTCCCCACCCGTGTCGCCGGCCGGGGCCTCGCCCCCCTCGCCCTCGCCGCGCGCCAGCGCATGCGCGGCCGGCAGGTCCATGAAGCGCACCGGCACCCCGCGCTGTACCGCCCACTGGATCGCCACCCACTCCGGCGAGAACTCGGCGAGCGGCCAGAACGCCGAGCGGCCCGGCTCGTCCACGATGTGCGCGAGCAGCGCGACCGGCGGGCGCATGTCGGCCTCGGCGGCCAGCGCCACGAGGCCGTCGGCCTCCGGCGGTCCCTCGATCAGCAGCACCTGGGGCCCGGCCGCGTCGAGCGCGCTCCGCACGGCTCGCGCGGAGCCCGGCCCGTGGTGCCGCACGCCGAGCAGCAGCGGCCCGCCCGCACCCGCGGCCCGCGCGGCGGCCCCGCCACCGGCAGCCGTACGCCCCTGGGCGGCCGTCATGCGCTCACCTCGCGGCAGGCGCGGTAGAAGTCCTTCCAGCCGTCGCGCTCGCGCACGACCGCTTCCAGGTACTCCTGCCAGATCACGCGGTCCGCGGCGGGGTCCCGCACGACGGCTCCGAGGATGCCCGCGGCGACGTCCCCGGGGCGCAGCACACCGTCCCCGAAGTGGGCCGCGAGAGCCAGGCCGTTGGTGACCACGGAGATCGCCTCGGCCGTGGACAGCGTCCCGCTGGGCGACTTGAGCTTCGTGCGCCCGTCCGTGGTGACGCCGTCGCGCAGCTCGCGGAAGACCGTGACGACGCGGCGGATCTCGTCGATGCCGTCCGGCCCGGTCGGCAGGTCGAGGGAGCGGCCGATCTGGTCGACGCGGCGGGAGACGATGTCGACCTCGGCGTCGGCGCTCTCGGGCAACGGCAGGACCACGGTGTTGAAGCGGCGGCGCAGCGCGCTGGAGAGGTCGTTGACGCCGCGGTCGCGGTCGTTGGCGGTGGCGATCAGGTTGAAGCCGCGGACGGCCTGGACCTCCTGGCCCAGTTCCGGGATGGGCAGGGTCTTCTCCGACAGGATCGTGATCAGCGTGTCCTGCACGTCCGCCGGGATGCGGGTCAGCTCCTCGACGCGGGCCGTCATGCCCTCGGACATGGCCCGCATCACCGGGCTCGGCACCAGCGCCTCGCGGCTCGGGCCGTGCGCGAGCAGCCGCGCGTAGTTCCAGCCGTACCGGATGGCTTCCTCGGGCGTCCCCGCCGTGCCCTGTACGAGGAGCGTCGAGTCGCCGCTGACCGCCGCGGCCAGATGCTCGGACACCCAGGTCTTGGCGGTGCCGGGGACGCCGAGGAGCAGCAGGGCGCGGTCGGTGGCGAGCGTGGTGACGGCGACCTCGACGATGCGGCGCGGTCCCACGTACTTCGGTGTGATCACGGTGCCGTCGGGCAGCGTGCCGCCCAGCAGATACGTCGCCACGGCCCAGGGCGAGAGCAGCCAGCGGGCGGGGCGCGGACGGTCGTCCTGCTCGGCGAGCGCGGCGAGTTCGGCGGCGAAGGCGTCCTCGGCGTGCGGCCGCAGCGCCTGTCCGGCCGCCTCCTGAAACCCCTCCGCCGGGCCCTCCCCCGCGACCCCGGCGGACGTGGTGGCAGCCCCGGCCGACTCCACGGAAACAGTCATGTGATCCCCCTCCAGATCCTGCGTGCGTCAGTGCCGCGGCGCGTGCGTCAGGGCAGCGGCAACCAGCAACGACGGTGCTGCGCCGACGGCTTGGCCGCGATGTGTTCCACCGTGCACCACGCCACTGACAATCACCGCCGGAACACCCCTGACCTGCACGGATACTGAGGCCCAGGTCGAATGTCAGTGCTGGGACCTACCTTCGACTCATGACTCAGCAGGGGGTGCGCTGGACGGCGGACCAGGTGCTGGCACTGGCACCTGACGCGTCGTCACAGAAGGCGGGAAGCAGGCTCGGCATCGCCGGGCCGTGGTCGCGGGCGGGAAGTTCCGGAGAGGGGGCCGTGTGGGGGCTGTGCAAGGGCAGCGGCAGCAAGCCGTATCAGACGGTCATAGATACGGCGGACGTGGCGGGCCCGGCGTACAGATGCAGTTGTCCGAGCCGCAAGTTCCCGTGCAAGCACGCGCTCGGCCTGCTGCTGCTCTGGGCCGGGGACCAGGGCGGCGGACGGGCCGTGCCGGACGGCGAGCAGCCGCCGGACTGGGCGCGGGAGTGGCTGGACGCGCGCCGCGCGAAGGCGGCGGCCAAGGGCGGTTCGCCCGCGGCCGGCCCCGGCGCCGGAGCCTCGGCTCCCGCTGATCCGGAGGCCGCGCGCAAGCGCGCGGAGCGCAGGGCCGAGCGGGTCACGGCGGGCGCCACGGAGCTGGAGCGCCGCCTCGCCGACCTGCTGCGCGGCGGCATGGCCGCGGCCGAGCAGGCGGGGTACGGCCTGTGGGAGGAGACCGCGGCCCGCATGGTCGACGCCCAGGCGCCCGGCCTGGCCGCGCGGGTGCGGGAGCTGGGCGCCATACCGGCCTCGGGGCCCGGCTGGCCCGCCCGCCTCCTGGAGGAGTGCGCGCTCCTGCACCTGCTCACCTCGGGCTGGCTGCGCCGCGACGCCCTGCCCGGCACGCTGGCGGCCACGGTCCGCTCCCGCACGGGCCTGCCCGCCCCCGCGCAGGGCGAGCCGCTGCGGGACAGCTGGCAGGTCCTCGCGCAGTACGACACCGCGGACAGCAAGCTGACCACCCGCCGCATATGGCTGCACGGGGAGCGGTCCGGGCACACCGCCCTGCTCCTGTCGTACGGAGCGGCGGGCCGCGCGCCCTCCCTGGCCCTGCCGGTCGGCCTGGCCCTGGACGCCGAGCTGGTCCCGCACGCCGCGGACCCGGCGTCCCGGCAGCTCCGCGCCGACCTGGGCGAGCAGTTCACGGCACCGGCCCCCACCACGGGTCACCCGCCCGGCCTGTCGCCCGCCGAGGCGACCGCACGGTACGGCGACGCGCTGCGCGACGATCCCTGGCTCGACACCTGGCCGGTCACCCTCGACCGGGTGGTGCCGGTCCCGAACGGCCGGGACTGGCAACTGGCCGACGCCGAGGGCGAGACGGCCCTGCCGCTCGCGCCCTCCGCCGCGTCCCGGGCCGGACTGTGGCGCCTGGTCGCCCTCTCCGGAGGCGCCCCGCTCACGGTCTTCGGCGAATGCGGCCACCGGGGCTTCACACCGCTGGCGGCGTGGCCGCACGCGAGGGCGGAGACCGTACGACTGTGACGCGCGACCAATGGACTGAAGCGAGAGAAGCGAGAGAGAGGAGGGGGAGATGAGCGCATCCACGGCGACCGCACACGCGGGAGCAGCAGCCACGCCGACCACGCACGCGGAGACCGCAGGCTTGGCGACCACGCACGCAGAAGCAGCAGCCACGCCGACCACGCACGCCGCGACCCCAGGCACACCGACCGCACACGCGGAAGCAGCAGCCACGCCGACCACGCATGCGAAGACCGCAGCCACGCCGACCACACACGCCGAGACCCCAGGCACAGCGACCGCACACGCGGAAGCAGCAGCCACGGCGACCACGCACGCGAAGACCGCAGCCACGCCGACCACACACGCCGAGACCCCAGCCACACCGACCGCACACGTGGGAACCGCAACCGCCTCGACCGCACCCGCGGAAGCAGCCGGGCGGCACGCCCGCACACCCTGGGAGGAGCTGGTCACAGCCGCGCTCCTGGGCACCGACCGGCGCACCCCACCGCTCGTCACCCCGGGCAGGGACGCCCCGACGGCCCTCCTGGACGCGGCCGCCGTACAGACCGTGCGGCGCCGGGCCGGCCTGCGCCCCGCCCCCGCGGCCGAGCGCCCCGCACCCGCGCCCGCGGACCCGCGCCCGGTCGTCCCCGCGGCGGCCCGGCGCAGGCTCGCGACGCTGCTCGCCGACCAACCGAGCGCGAGCGGCGGCCGCCGCGGCACCGCGCCCGACCTGATGGAACTGCTGCCCCAGTGGCTGGCCCTGGCCGGAGAGCGGGGCTTCACGGCACCCCCTGAACTGCTGCCCGCCCTCCTGAACGCGGCCCGTGGCCGCACCGACCTGCGCCCCCAGGCCCTGGCCTTCGCGGGCCCGCGCGCCCAGTGGCTCGCCCGGTTCAACCCGGACTGGAAGTTCGCGCTGCGCACGGCCACGGGCAGCGCCCCGGCGACCGGCCCGCAGGACGGACCTGACATCCAAAGGCGCTGGCAGGAAGGCCTGTTCGCGGAGCGCGTCGCCCTCCTCGCCGCCCTGCGGGCGCACGCACCGGACGACGCCCGCGAGCTACTGTCCGGCACCTGGGCGACGGAGCGCGCCGAGGACCGGCTGATGTTCCTGGACTCCCTGCGCACGGGACTGCGGGCGGCCGACGAGCCGTTCTTGGAGCAGGCGCTCGGCGACCGGAGCCGCAATGTCCGCGCCACGGCGGCCGAGTTGCTGTCCGCCCTTCCGGACTCGGCGCTCGCCGCCCGCATGGCCGACCGCGCCGCCTCCTGCGTGGCCCTGGACCGCACGGCGGGCCGACCGGAGCTGACCGTCGAGGCGCCGCACGAGTGCGACGCGGGCATGGAGCGGGACGGCGTCGCGCCGAAGCCGCCCGCGGGACGGGGTGAACGCTCCTGGTGGCTCGGCCAGTTGGTGGAGGCCGCGCCCCTGACGGCCTGGCAGCGCCGCCTCGGCGACCGGACCCCGGCCGAGATCGTGGCACTCCCCGTGGCCGACGGCTGGCGCGCCGAGCTGCACGCCGCCTGGTGCCGTGCCGCGGTGCGCCAGCGGGACACCGGCTGGTCGCGGGCGCTGCTCGGCGCCCCGTCCGCACCCGACGCGGCCGGGCCAGGCGCGGTGTCCCTCGCGGAGCGCGCCAAGCTCCTCACCACGCTGCCCGCGTCCGAGCGGGCCGAGTGGGTCGCCGGGTTCATCGACGCGCACGGTCTGTCGGAGGCGTTCCAGCTGCTCGGCGTGTGCGCGGTGCCGTGGGCGCCCACGCTCGGCCGCGCGGTGGTGGACGCGCTGAACATCGCCCGGGACGCGGGCAGCTACCCCTGGAGCTTCAGCGGGGTGATGGGCCTCGCGGAGCGCTGCCTCGACCCGGCGGAGGCCGTACGCCTGGAGGCGCTGACAGCGACGCCGGACGAGCCCGAGGACGCGTCGCCCGGGGCCGGCGGGTACTGGTCGGAGGCGTTCCAGCGCCTCGTCAGCACGTTGCGCCTGCGCGCGGCGATGCGCGAGGAACTGGGCGGTTGAGGCGTGGGGCCGGGCGAGGGCCGCGTGTCGCGGGGGAGCGCACGGTACAGCCACCCCGGCCCCACGACCGCACCAGCAGCACCAGCAGCACCAGCAGCACCAGCAGCACCAGCAGCACCAGCAGCACCAGCAGCAACGTCCGTGCGGCGCCCGAAGTCCCGTCCCCGGGACAAACGACGGCGGGCCCCGGTGCCCACGGCACCGACGCCCGCCCGAATCCACGCGAACTACGAGAACTACGAGAACCGCAGAGGCCTAAGCCTCGGTCGGCTGCCGCACGTTCTCCCGCACCCACTCCACGATGGCCGTGGTCGTGGCCCCGGGCGTGAAGATCTCCGCGACGCCCTTCTCCTTCAGGGGCGGAATGTCCTCCTCGGGGATGATCCCGCCCCCGAAGACCTTGATGTCCTCCGCGTCGCGCTCCTTGAGGAGCTCGATGACCCGGGCGAAGAGGGTGTTGTGCGCGCCGGACAGGATGGAGAGGCCGATCGCGTCGGCGTCCTCCTGGATCGCCGTGTCGACGACCTGCTCGGGCGTCTGGTGCAGGCCGGTGTAGATGACCTCCATGCCGGCGTCGCGCAGCGCCCGCGCGATCACCTTGGCTCCCCGATCGTGGCCGTCGAGCCCTGGCTTGGCGACCACGACGCGGATCGGACCGGCTGCCACACCCATCACTGCCTCCATGAACAAGAAACCGTCTGCCAGAAAGCCGTCCGCGGAATCCCGCCCGCACGGAAATCCAGCTGTCCCGGCTCGGACACCCCGCGCCGCACCGGCCGGGTAGGTGAACGAACGTTATCTCCAGCATCGCGCAGCCCGCAGTTTCGTGGTGGAGAGCGAGGGGGAAATCACACGGTGGGACACGTTCGCTGCGCGCCGCTCCCGTGTTCACCCGGCACATGGGCCGGATCCGTCCCGGCACCCGGGCCGCATCCCACCCGGCGCCCGGGCCGCGTCGGGGGCCGCGCGAGGGGAGCCGCCGCGAGGCCGCCGCCCCCACCGCGCCGTCAGCCGCACGGCACGGTGGTGTCGGCGCGTCGCCAAGGAGTGCGCCGCGACGGGGACGGCACACGAGACCACTCCCGGCTTCCCACGATGAGTACACGGGGGACAGAGCCGCCTCCCGTGTGCCGACCGGGAGGTCGCCATGACGATCACAAGGGTCCAGCCCTTTCGCCGCTGCAGCACCCTGCTGCCCGCCAGCCTCGCGGGCCTGCCGCTCGCGCTCCTGAAGGCGACCGCGCTCGAGTTCGTGATCCTCGCCGGACACCTCCTGCTGTATCCATCGGGCATCACCCAGGAACGCCGGACGGCGCCACCGCCGCCCCCGCCTGAGGCCCCCCGGCTGCCCGCGAGCGACAAGCCGCCGGTGCTGCTCCTGCACGGCTTCATCGACAACCGCTCCGTGTTCGTACTGCTGCGCCGCAATCTCGCCCAGCACGGCAGGCAGCACCTGGAGTCCCTCAACTACTCGCCGCTGACCTGCGACATCCGCACCGCCGCCGAGTTGCTCGGCCGCCACATAGAGGAGATATGCGAGCGCACGGGCCATGACCGCGTGGACATCGTCGGCCACAGCCTCGGCGGACTCATCGCCCGCTACTACGCCCAGCGCCTGGGCGGCGACGCCCGCGTCCGCACCCTCGTCACCCTGGGCACCCCGCACTCGGGCACCCGGGTCGCGCCGCTCGCGGACGCGCACCCGATCGTGCGCCAGATGCGGCCGGGCTCGGACGTGGTGGCGGAGCTGCGGGAGCCCGCGCCCGGGTGCCGTACGCAGTTCGTGAGCTTCTGGAGCGAGCTCGACCAGATCATGGATCCCGTCGAGACGGCCTGCGTCGACCATCCGGACCTGATCGCGCAGAACGTCCGCGTCTCCGGGATCGGCCATCTCGCGCTGCCGGTGCACCCCGCCGTGGCGACGGCGATCCGCCAGGCCCTGGACCTCGCGGCGCCGGGCATGACCCCCGCCGCGTCGGCCGGCGGACTCACCGTGGCCTGACCCCCGGCCGAGTGAAGCCGGGGCCGGACTCCCCCCGCCCCGGCTCCACTCGACCTGATTCCGGTTCGCCGTACCCGGACGATCTGCTCCGGATTCCGGTTCCACCGAGCCCGAATCCGGACCGCAATCCACCCCTCACACTCGAACGAACCTCGAACACAGAGCCAAAGCTGTGCCCGGGGACCGCCGAAAGGCGGCCGAATGCCCGTTTCCGGCGAGCAGGAAACCTGGCGAAGATTGTCGCGCCCGCGTACCGCCGGGTACAGTCGCGGCACTGCTCTGCCAGCCCATGCTGTCGAGGCGAAAGAGAAGTTGGTGAACGACCGTCACCCGTCGGAGACCCCCGCTCCGGCCCCGGCACCCGACGCCGACTACGCCCCCTATGGGTCCTACGACCAGCAGGGCGCGCAGCACGTCGGCTACCCCGGGTACGACGGCTATTCCACCGGTACCTTCTCCACCACCGGTTTCAACGCCCCCGACGGCTATGACGCAACGGGTGGCTTCGACACTTCCGGTTCCGGTTTCGCCGTTCCCACCGCGGGCTTCGCGACCGACCCGCTCTTCGGCGATATGCCCGGCGGCCACGACACCGGCCAGTGGTCCACGACAGGCACGCAGCAGACCCTGACGTACGACGCGTACGCGGCCCAGCCGGGATACGACACCGGCACCCACGACACCACGGCCGCCTGGGGCGCCTCGTTCCAGCCGCTGTCGGAGATCCCCGCGCAGCCGGGCCCCGACTCCGGCGCCACCTGGGACGCCACCGCCTGGAACGAGGCACCGGCGACCGGCCAGTGGGCCACGCAGGTCTTCGACACCGGCGCGTACGACGCCACCGCCTGGAACTCCGGCGGCCACGACGCGTACGACAACACCCCGCAGCACGACGCCTACGAGCCCGCGCACCAGCACGACGCGTACGGCGTTCCCCAGCAGCACGACGCGTACGAGGCGCACGACACGGCCTACGACCCGCAGGATGGTTACGCCGTCCAGGATCCGTACGAGGCTCCGGCCCCGGGCCCCGAGGCGTACGGCTCCGGCGACCCGGCGTACGACTCCGACGACGCCCCGCACGCGTTCCTGCCCGACGAGGCGCCCGACGACCGGCTCGGCGGCGTCGAACCGGCCACCGACCACGCCGAGCACGGCGATCGCGCCGACGACGAGCGCGCCGACCTCCACGACCACGCGCCGGTGGACCGCCCCGAGCGCTCCCGTTCCGCCCGGTCGGCCGCGCCCCGTGGCCGGTCCCGCTCGCGCCGCTCCCCCGCCAAGCGCTCCGCGCTGTTCACCGTCGCCGTGCCGTCGGCCTGTGTGATGGGCGTCGCCGGTGTGGCCGCGGCCTCCGTCGGCGGTCTCGGCGGGGGCGACGACGGCAAGGACACCCAGGCGTCCGCCCCGGACCCGGCGACCGTGAAGCCGTCCACCGCCAACAACAAGCTCGACACGCAACTGGCGAACCTCTCCGCGGACGCGGGCGACTTCGCGGACCGTGCGAGCCGCACGCAGGAGCGGATCGACCTGAAGGCCCAGAAGGTGGCCGCGCACAAGCAGGCCGTCGCGGAGGCCGCACGCAAGGAGCGGCTGCGGCCGAAGTTCTCCCTGCCGGTCGCGCAGCACGGCCTGAGCGCCTACTACGGCCAGGCGGGCGTCAACTGGATGTCCGCGCACTCCGGGATCGACTTCCCGGTGTCGTACGGCACGGAGGTCAAGGCCGCCACCGACGGCACGGTCTCCACGAAGTACAACAGCGCCTACGGCAACATGGCGATCGTGACCGCCAAGGACGGCACGGAGACGTGGTACTGCCATCTCTCCACGCACAAGATCGCGAGTGGCCCCGTGAAGGCGGGCGAGACCATCGCCTTCTCCGGGAACTCCGGCAACTCCACCGGCCCGCACCTGCACTTCGAGGTCCGCCCGGGCGGCGGCTCGGCGATCGACCCGCTGTCGTGGCTGCGCAGCCACGGGCTCGACCCGACGTAACCCCCGAAGGGGGCAACTCCAGCCCCCGTCGCTGGAGTTGCCCCTTGAGAGTGTCCCTCTTACGTCGAGTGAGGGCTACAGCTTTTCCACCGGCGCGTACCTCAGCAGCAGCCGCTTCGGCTTCTCCGCGCCGAAGTCGACCGTCGCCTCGGCGTTCGCCCCGGAGCCCTTCACGCCGACCACCGTGCCGAGTCCGAACTGGTCGTGCGTGACGCGGTCGCCGATGGCCAGCGAGACCACCGGCTTCTCCGACGCGCGGCGGGTGGCGAAGCCCTGCGCGCCGCCCGCGCGGGAGCGCGACGACGACAGCGAGGCGGCGACACCGGCGGCCGGTCCGGACGACGCGGGCGCGCCGACGGAACCCTTCCGCTTCCAGTCCAGATGGGTCTCCGGGATCTCCTCCAGGAAGCGCGACGGCGGGTTGTACGACGGCTGACCCCAGGCGCTGCGCAGGGAGGACCGGGTCAGATACAGCCGCTCCCGCGCGCGCGTGATGCCGACGTACGCGAGGCGCCGCTCCTCCTCCAGCTCCTTGACCTGGCCGAGGGCGCGCATGTGCGGGAACACGCCGTCCTCCATGCCGGTCAGGAACACGACGGGGAACTCGAGGCCCTTGGCGGTGTGGAGCGTCATGAGCGTGATGACTCCGGAGCCGTCGTCCTCCTCGTCGGGGATCTGGTCGGAATCGGCGACCAGGGCGACCCGCTCCAGGAAGTCCGAGAGGGACCCGGCGGGGGCGGCGCCCTCCGGGGTCTCGGCGGCGGCCTCGGCGCCCTCGGTGGTGGCGGACGCCCCCTCGGCGGCGTTGTTGTCCTGCTCGAACTCCAGGGCCACGGCGGCCAGTTCCTGGAGGTTCTCGATGCGCGTCTCGTCCTGCGGGTCGGTGGAGGACTGGAGCTCGGCCAGGTACCCGGTCCGCTCGAGGACGGCCTCCAGGACGACGGCGGGGCCCGCGCCGGACTCCACGACCGTGCGCAGTTCCTCCATGAGGGTGTTGAAGCGCCGCACGGCGTTGGTGGAGCGGGCCGCCATGCCGTACGCCTCGTCGACGCGGCGCAGCGCCTGCGGGAAGGAGATCTTCTCGCGCTGTGCGAGGGCGTCGATCATCGCTTCCGCGCGGTCGCCGATGCCGCGCTTGGGCACGTTCAGGATGCGGCGCAGCGGGACGGCGTCCTCGGGGTTGGCGAGGACCCTCAAGTACGCGAGGACGTCGCGGACTTCCTTGCGCTCGTAGAACCGCACGCCGCCGACGACCTTGTAGGGCAGGCCGACGCGGATGAAGATCTCTTCGAAGACACGGGACTGGGCGTTCGTGCGGTAGAAGATCGCCACGTCGCCGGCCTTGGCGTCGCCCGCGTCGGTGAGGCGGTCGATCTCGTCGGCGACGAACTGGGCCTCGTCGTGCTCGGTGTCCGCCACGTACCCGGTGATGCGGGCGCCCGCGCCCGCGTTGGTCCACAGGTTCTTGGGGCGGCGGCTCTCGTTGCGCTCGATGACGGCGTTGGCGGCGGTGAGGATCGTCTGCGTGGAGCGGTAGTTCTGCTCCAGGAGGATCGTGGTCGCGTCCGGGTAGTCCTCCTCGAACTGGAGGATGTTGCGGATCGTGGCGCCGCGGAAGGCGTAGATGGACTGGTCGGCGTCACCGACGACGCACAGCTCGCCGGGCTCCTGTCCCTCTCCGGAGGGGCCCACCAGCTCGCGTACGAGGGCGTACTGGGCGTGGTTGGTGTCCTGGTACTCGTCGACCATCACGTGGCGGAAGCGGCGGCGGTAGTGCTCGGCGACGTCCGGGAAGGCGCGCAGCAGGTGCACCGTCGTCATGATCAGGTCGTCGAAGTCGAGGGCGTTGGCCTCGCGGAGCCGCGACTGGTACATCGCGTACGCCTGGGCGAGGGTCTTCTCGAAGCCGTCGGCGGCCTGGCCCGCGAAGTCCTCCTCGTCGATCAGCTCGTTCTTCAGGTTCGAGATCTTGGCGCTGAAGGACTTCGGCGGGAACTTCTTCGGGTCGAGGTCCAGGTCCCGGCAGACCAGGGCCATCAGGCGCTTGGAGTCCGCGGCGTCGTAGATCGAGAAGGAGGACGTGAAGCCCAGCTTCTTGTACTCCCGGCGCAGGATGCGCACGCACGCGCTGTGGAACGTCGACACCCACATCGCGCCCGCGCGCGGGCCGACGAGCTGCTCGACGCGCTCCTTCATCTCGCCCGCGGCCTTGTTCGTGAACGTGATCGCGAGGATCTGGCCGGGGTGCGCGCCGCGCTCCGCGAGGAGGTACGCGATGCGGTGGGTGAGCACCCGCGTCTTCCCGGACCCCGCGCCGGCGACGATGAGCAGCGGGGAGCCCGCGTGCACGACGGCCGCGCGCTGGTTCTCGTTCAGCCCGTCGAGCAGCGCCGCCGGGTCGATCGCCGGGCGGGGGGCACCGTCCCGGTAGTACGCGTCCCGGGGTGCGGGCGCGTCGAACTTCCCTTGGAACAGGTCGTCCGGAATGGGCTCCGGAGCGCTGTCCTCGGGCGGCGGCGGGGGTTCCTCGTCATGGCCCTGCGAGGGCTTGAGGTCCGCCAGGAAGCTGTCGTCAAAGAGGCTGCTCATCGCCTCCCGAGTCTAGGCGGCCCCACTGACAACCCGCCCCGGGTTCCACGAGGCCGCCGTGAGCCCGCCCGGTTCCGGCCACGGCCGCGCTGCGCACCCAGGGCGTCACGCTGTGCCACGGCCCCGGCCGTCCGCGTCGGCGCGGCGCCAAGGGCCTCGTAAAGTCACGAAAATGTATCGGGCATATCGAACATCATCCTTCCCTCGTGCCACGGGAGTTGGCTAGCGTGCTGCGCGGGCCGCACGTCCCCCCACCGGCGATCCCCGCCGGTCCCGCGCGGCCTCCGCCGAGTCCGACGTGTTCGGAGCCGGGGACCCACCATGTTCTTTGGGGTGAATCCGCTCCGTACGGCGTACGGAGCGGTAGGGCAGCCTTCCGAAGCACCCGCCCGAACCCGACAGCTAACCCGGTAGGCGGTCCACGGAAGGAGTCGCCAGCTTTGGCGTCGCACCGCAAGCCGCGCAGCCGCTCAGCCCTCATACGCACGACCCCCGCTCTCGGCATCACGACGGCCGCCCTGACGTCGGTGGCCCTGCTGTCGCAGAGCGCGAACGCCGCGCCGTCCGCCCCCGCCGAGCCGGGCAAGCCGAGCCTCGAAGAGGTCCAGAAGAAGGTCGACGACCTCTACCAGCAGGCCGGGGTGGCCACGCAGAAGTACAACTCGGCCAAGGAGCGCACCGACAAGCAGCGCAAGAAGGCCGACCGGCTCCTGGACGACGTCGCCAGGCGCACGGACCGGCTGAACGAGGCCCGGCAGGAGCTGGGTTCCTTCGCCGCCGCGCAGTACCGCACCGGTGCCGTCTCCGAGACCGCCGCGATGATGCTCGCCGACGACCCCAAGGGCTTCTTCGACCAGAACCACCTCGCGGACCGGCTCACCAGCCGCCAGAAGAAGGCCGTCGACGACTACCAGACCCAGCAGGTCGCGGCGACCAAGCAGCGCACGAAGGCCACGAAGAGCCTGAAGTCGCTGCAGGACTCACGGGACGACCTCCGGTCGAGCAAGCGGACCGTGCAGACCAAGCTGACCGAGGCCCGCTCGCTCCTGTCGAAGCTGACCGCCGAGGAGAAGGCGCGGCTCGCGGCGATCGAGAAGCGCAAGGAGGAGGCCGCCAAGCGCAAGGCGGCCGAGCTGGCGCGCAAGCAGGCCGCGGAGGAGCGCGAGCGGAAGGCGAAGGAGGCCGCGGAGCGGCGCGAGCGGGAGCGGGAGCAGGAGCAGGGTCAGGAGAAGGGTTCGGGTTCGGGGTCGGACAGCGGCTCCGGGGCGGGCTCGGGCTCGGACACGGGTTCCGGCTCGGGGTCGGGCGCGGGGTCGGGCACGGGCGCGGGCAGCGGATACGCGGCCAAGGCCCAGAAAGTGATCGCCTTCGCCGAGAAGCAGATGGGCAAGCCCTACGTGTGGGGCGCCACGGGGCCCGGCTCCTACGACTGCTCCGGGCTCACACAGGCGGCCTGGAAGACCGCCGGAATCTCGCTGCCGCGCACCACCTGGGACCAGGTGAAGGTCGGCACGACCGTGCCGACCTCCCAGGCCAAGCCGGGGGACCTGGTCTTCTTCTACGACGACATCAGCCACGTCGGGATCTACATCGGCGACGGCAAGATGATCCACGCCCCGAAGCCGGGCGCGAACGTCCGCGTCGAGTCGATCTACTACATGCCGATCCACAGCGTGGTCCGGCCCGCGTGAACCATTAGCACTCCGCGTGCGCGATCGCTGTATACGTAGAGCCACGAAAACGCCCCGCACGCGCGCGTGCGGGGCGTTTTCCGTGAGAGGACCGCGGTCACGTCCACAGCACCGCGATGAAGATGTTCGCCGTCGTGAGACCACCGACCGCCCCGAACATCCCCTTGTCGACCTTCTCCTCGTCCCGCTTCACGTACACGAGCCCGAGAATCACGATCAGCAGCGCGAGCTTGACGCCGATCTTGACGTTGTTGACCGTGTTGTCGTCCGCCTGGTTCAACCCGACGAGGGCGACTCCGGTGATCAACATGGTCAACGCGCCGTGCAGCATCGCGGGGCTGAACCGGGCCGTGCCCTCGCCCATCGCCTTCATCTGGGTCAGGAAGCCGCCCAGGAGCGAGGCGATGCCGATGATGTGCAGGCCGACGAAGAGATGGATGAGTACGTCCATGGGGCGGAGCCTAATTCCCGGCCCTCGGCGCGGTCCGGGCGGGGCTGTATCACCCGCCACCGGAGAGCGGGCCACAAACGCCACATCGGTCACGCGCGCCGCGAAACCCGCCACCGCGCCCCGACAGGAGCGCTCGTATCCGTTCACTCCGCACCACTCATCCGTCGTTAGCGCACATCGGGTCACGAACCGGTGACGGTCAGGTTTAGCGTCCTCTGCCAGGTGACCGGCTCCCCACCGCCACCCCGTCCAGGGGCGGCAGTCGGCCACCTCCGCCGAGAAAGTCCGACGGCGTCCCGCTCCCCTGTGCGAGCGCCGTCGGACCGGCACCGCAGCGGCGTCAGGCACGGCGGCACCGGTGAGGGCCCCGGCCACTAGGAAGGACGTGGAGCCTCCGTGGCAGCGCACCGCAAGCCCAAGCAGCGCTCGCTCAGCGGCCATACGGCCCGTACGGCCGCCACCCTCGCCCTCGCGTCGGCCGCCACCGCGACCGCCTTCGAGGGCACCGGACACGCGGAGCCCAAGGTCACTCCCAGCGAGGTGAAGGACAAGGTCGACGAGCTCTACCGCGAGGCGGAGGTAGCCACCGAGAAGTACAACGGCGCCAAGGAGAAGGCCGACAAGGCCGAGCGGTCCCTGGCCGGCCTGCGCGACGAGGCGGCCCGCAGGACCGAGAAGCTCAACACGGCCCGCCAGGGCCTGGGTTCACTGGCCACCGCGCAGTACCGCACCGGAGCCGTCGACCCGTCGGTGCAGCTGGCGCTCTCCTCCGACCCGGACGAGTTCCTCGACCGGGCCTCGCGCGCGGACCGCGCGGGCCACCGCCAAGCCGCCACCGTCACCGACGTCCGCCACCAGATCCGTGAGCTCGACCAGCTGCACACCGAGGCGGACGGCACGCTCGACGATCTCAAGTCCCGCCAGGCGGACCTGCGGAAGCACAAGAAGACCGTGACCGGCAAGCTCGCCGAGGCCAAGCGGCTGCTCGCCCGGCTGACCGCGGAGGAGCGCGCCCGCCTCGCCTCGGACGGGGCGGCCGGTGACGCCGACCGGGCCTCGCGCGACACCTCTCGCGGCCCCGCACCCGGCGCCCCGAAGGCCGTCGGCTCCCGCGCCGCGGCAGCCGTCTCGTACGCCTACAAGGCCCTCGGCAGCCCCTACGTCTGGGGCGCCACAGGCCCGAACGCCTTCGACTGCTCCGGCCTCACCCAGGCCGCGTACCGCGCCGCGGGCGTCTCCCTGCCCCGCACGACCTACGCCCAGATCGACGCCGGACGACGTGTCTCACGCGCCGAACTCCAGCCGGGCGACCTGGTGTTCTTCTACTCGGGCATCAGCCACGTCGGCCTCTACGTCGGCGACGGCAAGATGATCCACGCCCCGAACCCGAGCGCGCCGGTCCGCCTCGCACCCATCGACCAGATGCCGTTCGCGGGGGCCACGCGGGTGGGGTGAGCCCGAGCGCGCCGGACGTGAGCCGCCCCGCCGTGGAGTGAGTCCGCGCCGCGGGGCGAGTCGGCCCGTCAGACCAGGCGCCGCGCCGTCGCCCACCGCGTCAGCTCGTGCCGGTTGGAGAGCTGGAGCTTGCGCAGCACCGCCGAGACATGGGACTCGACCGTCTTCACGGAGATGTAGAGCTGCTTGGCGATCTCCTTGTACGCGTACCCGCGCGCGATGAGGCGCAGCACCTCACGCTCCCGCTGCGTGAGGCGGTCCAGGTCCTCGTCGACCGGCGCCGCGTCCGTCGACGCGAACGCGTCCAGGACGAAACCGGCGAGCCGCGGCGAGAACACCGCGTCGCCCTCCTGGACCCGGAAGATCGAGTCGACCAGGTCCGTGCCGGTGATCGTCTTGGTGACGTAGCCGCGGGCGCCTCCCCGGATCACCCCGATGACGTCCTCCGCGGCGTCCGACACCGAAAGGGCGAGGAACCGCACCGGGTTCTCCGCGTCCGCCATCAACGGCGCGCACCTGCGCAGGACTTCGACCCCGCCGCCACCCGGCAAGTGCACATCGAGGAGCACCACCTCGGGGCGCGTCGCCGTGATGACCGTGACCGCCTGGTCGACGTCGGCGGCCTCGCCGACCACCTCGACGCCCGTGCGCTCCGTCCGGCCGATCTCCGCCTGCACTCCGGTGCGGAACATCCGGTGGTCGTCGACCAGGACGACCCGCACGCGCCGCCCGGCCTCGGCCCCGCCCGCCTCGCCGCCACGCCGGGCGTCGGTCTCCGCCGGCCCGCCCTCTTCGGTCGCGTCGCTCATGTCGCCGCCGTCCTCTCCATCTCCAGCTCGACTTCCGTGCCGCCGCCCGGCACCGCGCGCAACCGCGCCGTACCGCCGTTCCGCTGCATGCGGCCGATGATCGATTCTCGTACGCCCATGCGGTCGTCCGGCACGGAATCCAGATCAAACCCCGGGCCCCGGTCCCGCACGGACACGAAGACCGTCTCCCCCTCGACTTCGGCGAAGACCTGCACCGCGCCGCCCTCGCCACCGTACTTGGCGGCGTTCACCATCGCTTCCCGCGCGGCCTGCATCTGTGCCGTCAGCCGGTCGTCGAGCGGGCAGTCACCGACGACGACCACCTCGATCGGGACGCCGTGCTTGTCCTCGACCTCCGCGGCGCTGCGGCGCACGGCCTCGGCGAGGGTGTCGGGCTCCTGCGCCTCGTCCTTGCCGGTGCCCTCCGGCTTGTACAGCCAGGCACGCAGGTCGCGCTCCTGCGCCCGGGCGAGGCGGCGGACCTCGCCCGCGCTGTCCGCGTTGCGCTGGATCAGGGTCAGGGTGTGCAGCACCGAGTCGTGCACGTGCGCGGCGACCTCCGCGCGCTCCTGGGCACGGATGCGCATGAGCCGCTCCTCGGAGAGGTCCTGCGACATCCGCACGAGATAGGGGCCCGCGAGCAGCGCGATCCCGACGAGCACCGCGAGCGCCGCCTGGAGCGCGGCCCCGAGGTCGGACGCGGAGCCCCGCAGGACGAAGATGCCGGACACACCCACGCCGACGAGGACCACCCCGGCGGCGGTCCGGGCGATCGTGAGCGTGCGCCGTCTGCGGCCGACCTCCATCCAGCGGGCCCTGCGGGCGTTGTCCGCCTGGCGCCAGACCAGCGCGACACCGGCGGCGACGAGCAGGGTCGGCCAGAGATAGGCCTGCGTCGGGCCTTCCAGGTCCACGCTGCCGACGAAGACCATGACGATGATGACCATCGCGAGCAGCGCGAAGATCTGGCCCTTGTCCGGCTTGCGCGCGACCAGCTTGCGGCGGCCGTCCGGGGACGTCTCGGTGGACACCACCGCCGGCCGCTGGGCGCCGCCGACGCCGCCGACGCCCAGGGGCACGAAGAACCAGAACGCCGCGTACAGCAGCGCGCCCAGGCCGTTGTCGAGGAACAGGCCGATGAAGATGATCCGCACCCAGATCACGGGCAGCCCGAGATGGCCCGCGAGGCCGCGCGCGACCCCGCCGAGCAGGCGGCCCTCACCGCTGCGGTAGAGCTTCCGCAGCGGCCGCTCGTCTTCGATGGGTACAGCTGCGGCTTCCGGCATGTGTCCGATGTTCACATGCGGGCGCGGGCGGGGGCATCAGGGTCGAGCCCCGAGACTCCCCTGATCTCTCGCCTGATCTCTCGCCTGATCCGCCGCGTGTCCCCGCCGGTCCGCCGCCTACCCCACCCCGCTGGTCCGCCGCTGGTCCTCCGCTGGTCCCTCGGCCGTTCCGGCGCCGACCTCTCGGCCGGTCCACCGCCCCCGTCGGCCGGTCCACCGCCCCCGTCCGTTCCCGCCCTGCCCAGCCCTGCCGCCCCGCCACCCTGCCCCGCCGCCCTGCCCCGCCGCTGATCTTCCCGCCGGTCAGCTTGTGGTCCCGGCCGGTCCGGCGGGCTCCCGCCCCGGTTTTCCGGGCCGCCCCGAGGCGTGATCAGGGCTGTGGGGTCCGGGGCGGTCAGGGACGATTTCAGGGTTGGGCCAGGGTTGTCCCGACTGCCGCAGCGGGTGCCTGGCCGTCACCATGGACTCATGACAGATCAGCAGCCCGCGTCGGGCCCGTCGGCTCCGCCGCACGAGACCGCCACCGCCACGGCCACGGAGCCGGGCGGTCCGGAGGCCGTGCGCGAGCCCAAGCTCCGCCGCGACCGCCGGCACCGCAAGCTGGGCGGCGTGTGCGCGGGCCTCGGGCGGCACTGCCAGATGGACCCGGTGATCTTCCGCATCGGCCTCGCGGTGCTCGCGATCACGAGCGGTCTCGGCCTGGTCTTCTACGGCTTCACGTGGCTGTTCGTGCCGTACGACGACGAGGAGGAGAACGAGGCCCGCCGCCTCCTGACCGGCCGCGTGGACGGCCACGCGCTGACGGCCGTGCTGTTCGCCCTGGTGGGCTGCGGAGTGTTCCTGACCCTGCTGAACAACAGCGACGCGCTGACCTTCGCCGCCGTCCTCGCCCTGCTGCTCGCGGGCGCGGGGTATTGGTCGCAGCACCGCGGCGCCCCTGACCCCGACCCGGTGGCGGTCCAGGCCGTGGCCGACGCACCGCCCGAGACCCTGGCCCCGCCGGTGACGGGCGGCCCGTCCTGGTGGCGCGACCCCCTGACGAAGGGGACGGGGCCGGAGGGCATGCCGAAGTACTTCTGGGGCCCGGACCCGGTCGCGGTGGAGTATCAGCCGGACGCCCCGCACTCCCCCGCGGGCCGGCGCACCCCCGCCCCCGAGCCGACCGGCCCGCGCGGGCCGCGCTGGCTCGGCGGCTGGGTGTTCCTCGCCGCCGTGGTCGCGGCCTTCCTCGGCTCGTCCCTGACCTGGGAGGACCAGCCGCTCGGCACCAGCCTGCAGACGGGCTTCGCCTGCGCGCTCGCCGTGCTCGGACTCGGCATCGCGATCAGCTCCTTCCTCGGGCGCACGGGCGCGGGCTCGATCGTCCTCGCGGTGATCACCGCGGGCCTGGTCGCGGGCGCCTCCGCCCTGCCGAAGAACATCACCACGGACTGGATACGCACGGACTGGCGTCCGGCCGCCACGGCGGACGTCCGTCCGCACTACGAGATGGGCACGGGCGTGGGCACGCTGGACCTGAGCCGGATCGACATCGGCAAGGACCAGACGGTGAGCACGAGCGCGGAAGTCGGCGCGGGCCGCCTGAAGGTGATCGTGCCGAGCGACGCCGAGGTGCGGCTGCGGGCCGAGGTGGGTGTCGGCGACATCCAGTTGCCGGACGACAAGAGCAAGGACGTGGACGTGGAGCCGGGCAAGGAGAAGTCGGCGACCCTGGCCCCGCCTCGGGGCGCCAAGGACGGCGGCACGATCGAGCTGCGGCTCGAAGTCGGCGTCGGACAGGTGGAGGTGGCACGTGCTGAGTCATGAGTTCCAGCCCGGCAGGCTGGTGGCGGGCTTCTTCCTGGCGGCGGCCGGCCTGGTGTACGCGGGCGACGCGGGCGGGCTGTGGGAGACCCCGTGGTTCGCGATGATCCCGATCGTGGTGGGAGGTCTGTTCCTCGCGGCGGCGACGGCGGCCGTGGCCCATGGCATACGCAAGGCCCGGCGGCCCCGCACGAAGGGCCCGGAGGCCACCGGCACCCCGGCGAGCCCCGAGGACAAGGCCTCGACCAGCAGCTCGGGTGCGCCCTCGGACAGGCTCTAGTCAAGCCTCGGGCAGGTCCTGAGCCGACCTCGGCCCCGGGCCGGACCCCAGCCCAGCAGCGAGCCCCCAGCCCAGCGGCGAGCCCCTAGCCCAGCCCCAGCCCTCTGGAGCTGCGGCGCTCGGCTAGCCATGCGTCGACGGAGAGGTAGGACGCCCCGGCGAGGATCAGGGGCAGCCAGGCCATCAGGTACGGGAGGTCGTTGCCGTAGTAGTAGGGCTCTTCGTGCCAGCTCATCGTGAGCCAGAGGCTGAGGGAGATCAGGGCGCCGCCGAGCGCGGCGAGCCGGGCGAAGAAGCCGATCAGGATGCCGATGCCGACGGCGAGTTCACCGAAGGCGATGGCGTAGCCGAAGCCGACGGGGCTCTTCAGTGCCAGATCGACGAGTTCGGGGAAGGCGGCGAGGTCGCGGACACCGCGCATGGTCTCGCCGATGGACCCGACGCCCTTCGACTTCATGAAGGCGCTGTCGGTGATCTTGTCCAGGCCGGCGTAGATGAAGGTGACGCCGAGGAAGACCCGTAGGGGGAGCAGGGCGTATCGGGTGGCGTTGTCGCGCCAGTCGTTCCGCCTGGCATAGCCGCTGTGGCTGTCCGTGCGCATGCCGTGAGCCATCGTGTCCGCCGCCTCTCCCGCGCCTCGGCCGTTGCCCCGTCAACTGACCATACGTACGAAGGGGAGCCGCTGCTCAGTGGCGTGCGGCGGATTCCTCGACGGCTTCGGGGAGACCGCGCGGCGAGCGCGGTTCCGGGGCACTCGGGAGGGGGATGTGCATGCGTCCATTCGGAGCGGTCCGGGTGGCCGGGCGGAGTGTGCGGGGCGCGGTGCGGCGCGGGAAGGGGGTGGTGGTGCGGGCCGGTCAGTCGGTGACGTCGATGGTGCAGCGGTTGGTCTCGACGCCCGCGGCGGTGATCACTTGGACGTCGACACGGCCGGGCTCCACGTCGACGGGCACGGGGACGGTCAGGACGGCGTCCGTGGGGTTGGTGAAACCGCCGGGGACGGGGACGAGGGGCACGTGGACGTGGACGGTGCCGATGCGGACGGCCATCCGGGCAAGGCGGTCGGCGCTGCCCGCGCCGGGCGGGACGAAACCTGCGCCGCGGATCTCGATGTCGTCGCCGGTGCGGATCGGGGCGTCCAGGTCGCCCGCCTCGCGGGAGCGGACGACGGAGAGGATGACGGGCCTGCCGCCTTCGGCGTACTTGCCGGCCAGGTATGTGGCGGCGGACACGAGGACGAGCAGGGCGAGGCCCCACGGCAGGTCGGGCAGTTGCTCGGGGCGGCGGGCGAGCCGGACGGCGACGAAGACGACGGCGACGGCGCTGACGAGGACGTACTGGACGTCGGCGAAGTGGCCGCGGCCCGCGTCGTCGGTGAGCAGGTCGGCGGCGCGCGGCCGGTCGGCGCGCACCTTCTGGAGCCGCTGGCCGAGTACGCGCAGGCCGACGACGCGGCGTACGAGCACGGCGACGCCGCAGACGACGGCGAGGACCGTCACCAGGCCCGCGGCGCGGGCGAGCTGGAGGCCGTCGACAAGGTCCTCGCGCGCGTCGTGGCCGGAGGCCGCGGCGAGCTCGCCCGCGAGGACGAGCACGGCGAAGGCGACGAACAGCACCCAGCAGGCGGCGACCGCGCGTGAGGTGGAGAGGCGGTTGTCCTCCCCGATGACGGGGGCGATGACGCCGCCGCGGGCGCGGTGCAGATACGCGGCGCCGCTCAGGACCACGGCGACGACGGCCGCGGCGAGGAGCCCGGCCGTGCGAGCCGTGGTCCAGCCCGTGCCGACGGCGGTGAGGGCCTGGACGAGCAGCAGGATCAGGACGCCGACCCAGACGACGGCGAGTGTGCGCGGCCACAGCCGGGTGAGCCAGGCCTGGCCCTCGGCCCGACCGCGTTCGGCGACGGTCCGCGCGGACTGGGTCAGCTCGTCCGACACCCACTGGCGGGAGGCGCCCGCGGAGTGGACGACGGCCGCGGGCACGCCATGCCCGGCCGCCAGCTCGTCACGCTTGGCGAGGAACGCGGCCACGGCGCGCCGGTGCCCCTCGCGCGCCCCGTGCGGGGAGTCGCCGCACGCGCAGCCACCCCCGTGCGCCCCCTGCCTGGCTTCCTGGACCGCCACCGCGTACGCCGCCTTCCCCACCCTTGACCGAAGTCACCGCGGGACGCGCGTCCGGATCTTCGTTCGGTCGCGTGTCCGTGAACTTCCTTGCGGTGTCTGGGAATTGTGCCGCACGGACGCCTGTGCGTGTTCCGCGGGTCAGGTCAGCACGGGTGGTCCGGCGGTGCGCCGGTTGACGCGGCGCGCGGGCGGGCACGCGTGTGCGGGCGGCCGGGCCGGGTCAGGCGAGCAGGTCGGGCTCGGCGCGGGTGACGTCCTGCCACAGGGGCTGGTAGTTGATCCAGGCCACGAGGTCGCCGCCGAGCTGTTCGCGGGTCTCGACGGCCTGTTTGTGCCCGATGAGGACGGGGCGCCCCGCGGCGCGGGCGGCGAGCTGGATCTGGCAGGAGCGCTCCATGGAGATGAACCACCAGGCGGCGGCGTCGACGGAGCCGCCGACGGTGAGCAGCCCGTGGTTGCGCAGGATGAGGGCCTTGTGGTCGCCGAGCGCGGCGGCGATGAGGCGCCCTTCCCCGGCGTCGACGGTGACGCCGGTGTAGGCGTCGTACAGGGCGTGGCTCTCGTAGAAGGCGCAGGACTCCTGGGTGAGGGGGTCGAGGAGTTCGCCGAGCGCGGCCAGGGCGCGGCCGTGCGTGGAGTGGCAGTGCGCGACGGCGACGGCTTCGGGGCGGGCGCGGTGGACTTGCGCGTGCACGGTGAAGGCGGCCTGGTTGACGTGGTGGCGGCCTTCGACGACCTGGCCGTCGGCGTTGGCGAGGACGAGGTCACCGACGGTGATGTGCCTGAAGGGCATGCCGAAGGGATTCACCCAGAAGCAGTCGTCGTACTCGGGGTCGCGCGCGGTGATGTGCCCCGACACCCCGTCCTCGTAGCCGAGGCGGCCGAAGATCCTGAGGGCGGCGGCGAGCCGTTCCTTGCGGTGGCGCCGCTCGTCCTCGGGCGTCTCGTGCGCCTGCGGCATCGCGAACTGCAACCGCTCGACGGGTATGGGTGTGGGCGCCTGCATATGTCCTCCGTCCCTGGCCGTACGGAGCGGAAGTTACCGCCGGTCAGCGCAGGAGAACAGGGGTCTCCTGTGAAGGGAGTCGGCAGGCGGGCCAGGGGTGCGGCGAGCGGGGCGGGCAGGGGCGTTCAGGGGCGGCGCGGAAAAGGAGACAGCAGATGTCTCCTTTGGGAGGCAGACTTACCGCATGATCTTCAACTGGGCGGCGTTCACGGCCGCGGAACCGGAACTGGCGCGGACCGTCGAGGACCGCTTCGGACAGTTCACCCACCACGTTCTCGCGACGCTGCGCAAGGACGGGGCGCCGCGCACGACGGGCATCGAAGTGCGCTTCCTGAACGGCGAGTTGTGGCTCGGGATGATGCCGAACTCGCTGAAGGCGCTGGATCTGCGCCGCGATCCGCGGTTCGCGCTGCAGGCGAATCCGGGGGTGGGCACGGAGATGGCGGGCGGCGACGTGCGGATCGCGGGGCGGGCGGTCGAGGTGCGGGACCAGGAGACGATCGCGCTGTACGTGGACGAGGTGGAGCCGCCGGACCCGTCGGCGTTCCACCTGTTCCGGGTGGAGCTGACGGAGGTCGTACGGACGTACATCGAGGACGAGAAGTACCTGGCGGTGCAGCTGTGGAAGCCGGGGCAGCCGCTGAGGAAGACCAGGCGGGCATGAGAACGCCGGTGCCGCCGCCCGGATGGTGGGCGGCGGCACCGGCGTTCAGGCCGAGGGGGCCGACGGGGTGGTGGGGACTACTCCCACTCGATGGTGCCCGGCGGCTTGCTCGTGACGTCGAGGACGACGCGGTTGACGTCGGCGACCTCGTTGGTGATGCGGGTGGAGATCTTCGCGAGCACGTCGTACGGCAGGCGGGACCAGTCGGCCGTCATGGCGTCCTCGGAGGAGACCGGGCGCAGCACGATCGGGTGGCCGTAGGTGCGGCCGTCGCCCTGGACGCCGACGGAGCGGACGTCGGCGAGCAGCACGACCGGGCACTGCCAGATCTCGCGGTCGAGCCCGGCCGCGGTCAGCTCCTCGCGGGCGATGGCGTCGGCCTCGCGCAGCAGGTCGAGGCGCTCGCGGGTGACCTCGCCGACGATGCGGATGCCGAGGCCGGGGCCCGGGAAGGGCTGGCGCTGGACGATCTCGTCGGGCAGGCCGAGCTCCTGGCCGACCATGCGCACCTCGTCCTTGAAGAGCTTGCGCAGCGGCTCGATGAGCTGGAACTCGAGGTCCTCGGGGAGGCCGCCCACGTTGTGGTGGGACTTGATGTTGGCGGTGCCGGTGCCGCCACCGGACTCGACCACGTCGGGGTAGAGCGTGCCCTGGACGAGGAACTCGACGGGCTGGTCCCCGGGGGCCTCCGCGACGATCTCGGCCTGCGCCTGCTCGAAGACGCGGATGAACTCACGGCCGATGATCTTCCGCTTCTCCTCGGGGTCGGACACCCCGGCGAGCGCGGAGAGGAACCGCTCCTGCGCGTCGACGACCTTCAGCTGGACGCCGGTCGCCGCCACGAAGTCCTTCTCGACCTGCTCGGTCTCGCCCTGGCGCATCAGGCCGTGGTCGACGTACACGCAGGTCAGCTGGGAGCCGATGGCCTTCTGGACGAGGGCAGCGGCGACCGCGGAGTCGACGCCGCCGGACAGACCGCAGATGGCGCGCTTGGTGCCGACCTGGGCCTGGATCGCCGCGACCTGCTCGTCGATGACGTTGCCGGTGGTCCAGGACGGGGTCAGGCCCGCGCCGCGGTACAGGAAGTGCTCCAGGACCTGCTGGCCGTGCGTGGAGTGCATGACCTCGGGGTGGTACTGCACGCCGTACAGCTTCTTCTCGTCGTTCTCGAAGGCCGCGACCGGGACGACGTCGGTGGACGCCGTGACGGCGAAGCCCTCGGGGGCGGCGCTGCACGCGTCGCCGTGCGACATCCACACGGACTGCTCGTCCGGGGTGCCCTCGAAGAGGGTCGAGCCGGACTTGGAGACGTGCAGGGGGGTGCGGCCGTACTCGCGGGCGCCGGTGTTGTCGACCGTGCCGCCGAGGGTCGTCGCCATCAGCTGGAAGCCGTAGCACATGCCGAAGACGGGGACGCCGGCCTCGAAGAGGGCGCGGTCCACCGACGGGGCCTGCTCGGCGTACACCGAGGACGGGCCGCCGGAGAGGATGATCGCCGCGGGGTTCTTGGCGAGCATCTCGGCAACCGGCATGGTGCTCGGCACGATCTCGCTGTAGACCCGGGCCTCGCGGACGCGGCGGGCGATGAGCTGGGCGTACTGCGCTCCGAAGTCGACGACCAGGACGGTGTCGGGGGCGGCGGGGGGCGCTACTGGCACGGTCTGCCTTCCGGCGGTGAGCATGAGGGTGTGTGCGTCGATTCTAACGGGGGGACGGGGGGTGGGCGTCTGGTGTGGGTGTTCGCCCCCTCCGCCCCTTCCCTTCCCGTCTCCTGGGGCTGCGCCCCTCGCCCCCCTGTCGCGCTTCGCGCTCGTCCTCAAGCTCCCCCAAGCTCTCAAGGAGCAGGGGGTACCCCCACGACGGGCTGGATGGGTGTGCGGTCGATGTCCTGGGTGGTGTGCGTACACTGGGGCGCATGTTCACGCACTCGACCTTCGTCTTTACCTATGGCATCCGGCTCGCCGGCTGCCATGGTCGAGCTGCTTGACGTAACGCCAAGCGACTTCCCAGGCGCCCCGGGCCGACAAGGCCCGGGGCGTTCTGTTGTTTCCGGGCACTGCCGCCCCGGGCCCCGCGACCCGATCGAGGAGCCCCACCACCATGAACACCGCCACTCCCGCCACCACCCCCGCCGAGCGGACCGGCGCCCGCACCCCCGGGGCCGCCGAGCTGATCGGCGGTGCCCGCGAGCGCATCGACGCCCTCGACGACCGGATCATCGGGCTCGTCCAGGAACGGATGGCCGTCTCCGCCGTCATCCAGGAAGCCCGCATCAGCTCCGGCGGGCGCCGCGTGAACCTCTCCCGCGAGATGGAGATCCTCAGCCACTACAGGGACGCTCTCGGCAAGCCCGGCACCCAGCTCGCCATGACGCTCCTGGAGCTGTGCCGGGGCCGCGTCTGAGTCCGCCGGGGGCCTCCCCGCCCCGGCGAAGTCCCCGGCGAAGTCCCTGTCGAAGCCCCTGTCGAGGCCCTGTCGAGGCCCGTCGAAAAGCGGAACCACTGCGCCACGGACCTGAGTTCGGATCCCTTCTCACCCGTACGGCGCGTGACCGGTTCCCGACGGGTTTCGTTGGTCCCGATGTCCGTGCCAGCCAGGGGCGGGCCGCAAGAACCACGCGTGGCTCCGCTGGAGCGATGAGGCGTACGCGACTCGCGTACGCCGTGGGACCTCGCTCCAGAGAAGTGACCGGACGGCAGGGGACAGCAGCCCGGTCACCCAGGGAACGGTCGGCTCCGGGGACGCCCGGAGCCGGTCGGCCCCCGTCCCCTTCCGGCACCGCTCCCGCCTCGTTTCCCCCTCCGTTCCCGCCTCGTCCCGGTCCCGTCCCCATGGCGTTCCCGTCCCGTTCTCGGGCCGCCCCCGTTCCGTTCTCGTTCCGTTTCCCGCTCCGTCCCGCCGAGCCGTTTCGGCGGCCCCGCACCCTCCGCTTCCGCGGCGCGCTCCTGGAACGCTTTTCGGCCAGCCTCATCGGCCCGTGCCAATCCGGCCTTGTGCCCCAAGATGTCGTCGAAACAGTTGCGCGGAGAACCGGCCATCCTCCACGATGCGTAGAGGGAGAGGGGCCCCGGGCCCCGCTTTCCACAACTCCATTGCCATTGGTCTACACCAGCCGCGCGCCCCTTGTGCGCCGGGTCGGCCACCGGCACATTCGACCAGCGGCGCACTCCCCCGGCGCCGCACCGAGGCACCGACGCTGCCCTGACGTCGGTGCTGACAGCCAAGGGCCCCGCGGATCCGTCCCGCGGGGCCCTTCGCTCTTCCGTCGAACCGGCAGCCGAAAGCCCGCCGCCCCCGGCCCAGCGCCTACCGCGCCTCGCCCGGCGCCCAGCGCCCGGCGCCCAGCACCCGGCACCCGGCACCCGGCACCCGGCACCCGGCACCCGGCACCCGCGCCTAGCCCACCTTGTCCAGCTGCGCGTCCACAACCGCCGACGGCACCTCGGGCTCCTCGTCCGCCTTGTCCGAGCCGGGCAGGTCCGTGCCGCCGCCGTCCTTGCGGGACTCGTCCTCGCCCGCCACGGACTCCGGGTCGTAGTAGTTCCGCGCGGCGAAGGAGACCAGCGTCGAACCGTCCCGCACCACGACGACCGCGTGCCGCTTCACGAGCTGCTCCTGGCGGCTGCCGAGCTTGTACGCGACCGACTCGTCACCCTTGTCCGGCGCGGCCTCGGGCGCGACACCGCTGTAGCGCACGCCGCCCGCGCGGAACGCGCCGCACTCCTTCGACCTCAGCGCCGACCGCACGTCCCGCAGCGCCTTCCGCGCGCTGTCCGGGCTGTCGTACGCGAACAGCTCGACGTCCGTCGTCGCCAGGTCGTCGCGCACGCTCTTCGGCGCCACCGCGCGGCCCGCGTGGGCCTTGGCCTTCGGCGGGGTGGCGGCGGCCATCATGTCCGACAGGGGGCGGCAGGCGGCCGGGGTCGTCGCGGCGCCGTCCGACGCGGCCTCCAGCTTCGACCGCTCCCGGGGCGTCACCCCGTACCGCTTCAGGGCCGCCCGCTTCAGGTCGCCCGCGGCGATGACCTTCGCCTTCAGCTTCCTGGCCTCGGGGGATGCGTCCGCGGAACCGCCGGAACCGCCCTCGGCCCCCGAACCGCCCGCACCGCCGCCCGGCCCCTTCGGCTTCGCCTGCGACGTCGACGACTTGCCGCCGTCGCGGTCGCCGCCCCCGTCCCCGTCGCCGCCACCGCACGCGGCGGTCAGACCCAGAGCGGCCGCGACCGAGACGGCCACCACGACACGCGACACAGCTGACTTCACGTTCCGTTCCCCCAGATTCCTGGCGTACCCCGCGCGCATCACGCCGCGCGCACGCCTCGCACGTCCATGCGGAGTCACCCGCACCCCTTCTACGACTGAAGATCGACGTGCGTGGTTCCCTGGAACGCCCGGTCAGCGTGTGACGCGTACACGATCTACGTCACACCCGGAGCGGGCCACCCGCCTGGGGCGCCCCCTCGGCCCGCCGCCCCCGGAACTCCCGCCTCACTGCCAGGGCCAGAACCGGAACGGGCTCAGGACCGCGATCGCCAGGATCATGCAGCCCCCGACGATCACCACGCTCCGCACCTGCCGCCACCGCTCGGACCGCGCCGGGCGGCCCCCGCCACGGCCCGTGGGCGCGGCGCGCCACTCGTCGGGGCGCCACGGCTGCGCGGACTCCTCCCTGCGCTTGCGCCGCTTGCGGCCGACGACACCCTCGGCCTGCTGCCGCGCCGCCTCCTCGTCCAGGCGACGCAGCCGCTCGGCGACCATGCGCGCCCGCGCGGACGGCTCCTTCGGCGCGGACGCCCGGATCTCGCGTTCGCTGTCCTGCTCGAACCGGCGCCACACCTCGTCGGGTATCGACGACTCGCCGTCGGGCTCACGCGGCGACTGCACGGACACTGTGCCCCCCAAGGAATCCATTCCAGAGCGTGCTTCATCTCGCTTGCAAACGGGGGAAGTTCTACGACACCGCGCCGCGGCCGCACAAGCCGGAGCCCTGGCCGAGCCCCGAACTTGTGACCTACACCACATAAGAATTCTGTGAGTTCCAGGACAACCATTCCCGGCCCACGCAGGTCATCCATGCGTAACAACGGCCACTTCCGCGCCCCGCCGCGGAGGCCTCCACCTCCGTACCGCGCGGGCGCGGTGCGCCGGACTCTCTGAGGTCTTCATGAAGCTTCGCCGTGCTCTGGCCGCCGCGGCCGCGACGGCCGTGATCGCCCCGGTCGCACTGCTCTCGGCACCGGCCGCGTTCGCAACTGGGGACGCGAACACCACGCCGTCCGCGAGCGCGGGCGAGACGCCCCCGGCGGAGTCCCCCGGCCCGGAGGACCCGGCGAAGCCCGGCGACGACACGAAGCCCGGCGACGGCGACACCAAGCCCGAGGACCCGACGAAGCCCGAGGACCCGGCAGAGCCCGGCGACGACACCAAGCCCGAGGACCCCGCCGAGCCGGGTGACGACACCAAGCCGGGCGACGGCGACACGAAGCCCGGCGACGGCGACACCGACCCCGGTGACGACGCCGACCCCGGCGAGGACACCACCGAGCCCGGCGACGAGACCACGCCCACCGACGAGCCCACCGAGTGCGCCGTCGACGAGGAGACCGGCGAGGACGCCGAGAACCAGCTGGATCTCAAGCTCAAGGGCCTGCCCGGCAAGATCGTCGCGGGCAGCGGCTGGCACGAGTTCAAGCTGATCGCGGCCAACCCCAGCGACGAGGACCTCGGCAAGGTCCGCTGGCTGGCCGCCGCGGACAACTTCTCGGAGAGCGAGGACGAGAAGGACTGGCTGAGCAGCTACACGCGGATCCAGTTCTACGACCCCGAGGCCAAGGGCTGGAAGTCGATCGTCGACGAGGTCGAGAGCGGTGTCACCTTCGGCACGACGACGCTCGCCGCCAAGGAGCAGGTCGAGATCAGGCTGCGCCTGAACATCAACAAGAAGGCCCCGGCGGGCGACGGCTACGCGTTCGGCCTCGGCGGCTACGTGGACTCCGAGCTGAACTGCGAGCACAACGCCTTCGCGTTCTTCGACTTCACCGTCCTGAAGCCCGGCAGCGACAACGAGCACCCCGGTGAGGCCATCCCGAGGCCGGACGTCACCGAGCCGCCGGTCAACAGGGAGCCGCAGGGCGGCCGCGCCGACGAGGTGAAGCAGACGGTCGCGGAGATCCCGCCGACCGGCAGCCTCGCCCAGACCGGCTCCAGCTCCGCCCTTCCCACCATCGGCCTCGTCGGCGGCATCGCCGTCGTCGCGGGCGCCGGCGCGGTGTACGTCGTACGCCGCCGCTCGAACTCGGACGCCGCCGCGTAGGCGACGTACCGCGAGACGCGAAGGACCTGCACTCGGAGGGGGGTGCAGGTCCTTTCGCGTACACGGCCGGTTCCGTCGGGCACGCGGCGGGGGCGCGCGGCCGGGCACGCGCCCCTTCTCGCGTACGTACGCGGCTACTCCTTCTCGCGTACGTACGCGGCTACTTCTTCCTCGGCACCTCGGGCACCCCCAGGAACGGCAGCCGCAGCGCGCCGAAGGCGTGGGCCGGGACCGCCGGGGACTTCGGCTCGACCGGAGCGAGCCGCGCGTAGGCGGCGCCCTGGGCCGGACGCGGGTCCGCCTCGCCCTTGTTGGGCCAGAACGACATGGCGCGCTCGGCCTGCGCGGTGATCGTGAGCGAGGGGTTCACGCCGAGGTTCGCGGAGACGGCGGCGCCGTCGACCACGGAGATGCCGGGGTGGCCGTAAAGGCGGTGGTAGGGGTCGATGACGCCGGTGTCGGCGCCGTCGCCGATCGGGCAGCCGCCGAGGAAGTGCGCGGTCAGCGGGGTGCCCATCAGCTCGCCGACGTTGGAGCCGGGGAAGCCGTTGATCTCCTCGGCGATGAGGGTCGCGGCGCGGGTGGCCTCGGCGATCTGGTCCGGGTTGGGCGCGCCGTGGCCCTGCCGCGCGGTCAGCAGGCCCTTGCCGATGCCCTTCTCCTTGCGGTACGTGGTCAGCGAGTTGTCGAGGGTCTGCATGACCAGGCCGATGATGGTGCGCTCCGACCAGCGGTAGTTGGACAGGGAGCGCACGGTCAGGAGCGGGTGGCGCACGGTGTTGGCGAGCCACCCGGCGACGCGCGCCTTGCCGCCCTTCACGGTGTACGGGACCTGGAGCAGCGTCATGCCGCCCATCGCGTTGGACTTCCTGCCGTAGCGGACGGGCTCGATGTGGGTGGTGTCGTTCGGGTGGATGGACGAGGTGATGGCCACGCCCTTGGTGAAGTCGACCTTGCCGCCCGCGCCCGCGAGGCCGCCGTGGCGCTTGCGGTAGCGGCGGTCCGTCGTCTGGGCGCCCACCAGCGCCTCGGAGTTGGTGCGGGTGAGGTCGCCGAGGCGCCCCGATATGCGGGGCAGCAGATGGCTGTCCTTCATGCGGTGCAGGAGCGTCTGGGTGCCGTACGTCCCGGCGGCGAGGACGACGCGGCGGGCACGGAAGGTGCGGCCCCTGCCCTTGCGTTTGTTGTCGGTGGGCAGCGTGCCCACGGCGTAGCCGCCGCGCGAGTCCTCGGTGAGCGCCACGACGGACGTCATCGGGTGGATGACGGCTCCGGCCTTCTCGGCGAGGTAGAGGTAGTTCTCGTTGAGGGTGTTCTTCGCGCCGTGGCGGCAGCCCGTCATGCACTCGCCGCACTCGGTGCAGGCACGCCGGGCGGGTCCGGCGCCGCCGAAGTAGGGGTCGGGAACTTCCTTGCCGGGCTCGGCCGTTGACTCACCGGTGGCGTCCCGTCCGTCACCGAAGAAGACGCCGACCGGCGCCATGTGGAAGCTGTCGCCCACTCCCATGGCCTGCGCGGCGGCCTTGAGGTGGACGTCGGAGGGGGTGGTCGTGGGGTTGAGCCGCACGCCGAGCATCCGCTTGGCCTGCTCGTAGTACGGACGCAGCTCGTCCTGCCAGTCCGTGATGTCCTTCCACTGCGGATCGTCGAAGAACGCCGCAGGCGGTACGTAGAGCGTGTTCGCGTAGTTCAGCGATCCGCCGCCCACGCCCGCGCCCGCCAGGACCATCACATTGCCGAGCAGATGGATGCGCTGGATGCCGTAGAGGCCGAGCGCCGGGGCCCAGAGGTAGTTCTTGATGTCCCAGGAGTTCTTGGGCAGTTGCCCGCGCGTGAAGCGGCGGCCCGCCTCCAGGACGCCGACGCGGTAGCCCTTCTCCGTGAGCCGCAGCGCCGATACGGAGCCGCCGAAGCCGGAGCCGACGACGATGACGTCGTAGTCGTAGCCGTCGTCGCCCTGGTCCCGGACAGAGTTCTCCCGTGCCATTGACTCTCCTCGTCGAAAACTGGCGCGCTGAGCGCTTCGCTGGACAGTGCGGTGTCGAGTCTGCGGGCCGTCTGTGGCTGGTCGCGCGGTTCCCGCGCCCCTCCAGGACGCTTCCGCACCGCAGCGGACTCCGCACGCCCACTTACCTCAGGCGGAAGGCCTTCATGAGCCGCAAGCTCGTCGTCATGAACGCCGCGTGCTTCTCGTCGGTCATGCCGAAGGACGGGGCGAGCGGGATGAGTCGCTGGTGGGCGACGGTCTGCGCCTCGGTGTACTTGAGGATGCCCTCGGAGCCGTGGCGGCGGCCGAGGCCCGAGTCCTTCATGCCGCCCATCGGGGACTGCACGCTGCCGTAGGCGGGCGCGAAGCCCTCGTTGACGTTGACGGTGCCGGTGCGCAGGCGGGCGGCGAGGGCGCGGCCGCGCCTGCCGTCCTTCGTCCAGACCGAGGAGTTCAGACCGTAGGAGGTGGAGTTGGCGAGTTCGACGGCCTCGTTCTCGTCGGTGAAGCGGTAGAGCGAGACGACCGGGCCGAAGGTCTCCTCCGTGCACACCGCCATGGGCGACTCGACGCCGTCCAGGATGGTCGGCTCGTAGAAGTAGGGGCCGATGTCGGGCCGGGCCACGCCGCCCGCGACGAGTGTGGCGCCCTTGGCGACGGCCTCGTCGACGTGCCGCCGGGTGGCCTCCAGCTGCCGCTCGCCGACGAGGGAGCCCATCTCGGCGCCGTACGCGAGCGACCGGCCGAGCCGCATCGCCCTGGTCTTCGCCGCGAACCGCTCCACGAAGGCGTCGGCGACGGCCTCGTGGACGTACAACCGCTCGATGGAGATGCACAGTTGACCGGCGGAGGAGAAGCAGGCGCGGACCGCGCCCGCGGCGGCCTTCTCCACGTCGGCGTCGTGCAGGACCAGCATGGCGTTCTTGCCGCCGAGTTCGAGGGAGACGCCGACGAGGCGGGCGGCGGCGCCGGTGGCGACCTCGCGGCCGGTGCGGGTGGAGCCGGTGAAGGAGACGTAGTCGGCGCGCTGGACGATCTCGGGGCCGATGACGGGGCCGTCGCCGAGGACGACCTGGAACACCTCGGCGGGAAGCCCCGCCTCGATGATCAGGTCCCGGGCCCAGAGCGCCGTCAGGGCGGTCTCGGTGTCGGGCTTCATGACCAGGGCGTTGCCCGCGACGAGGGCGGGCAGGGCGTCGCCGATGGACAGTTCGAGGGGGTAGTTCCAGGGGGCGATCTGGCCGACGACGCCGCGCGGCTGGCGCAGTTCGGTGACCTTGGTGAGGGTCGGTACGACGCCGGTGTGGCGCTTGGGGTTCAGATACGCCCCGGCGCGGCGGCCGTAGTGGCGAGCCGCGACGACGACGGCCTGGATCTCCTCGTGCGCGTGCAGGCGCGCCTTGCCGGTCTCCAGCTGGATGAGGTCGAGGGCCTCCGCCTGGCGCTGGAGCACGAGGTCGTGGAAGCGCAGCAGGACGGCGGCGCGTCGGCGCACCGGCGTGCGGGCCCACGCGACCTGCGCCGCGCGCGCCCGCTCGAAGGCGGTGGCCACGTCCTCGGGGGTGGACTCCGGCAGGTCGGCCAGCTTCTCGCCGGTGAACGGCGTGTGGTTGGCCGTCCGGCCCGAGCCGATCACATCACGGGTGAGCTGGGCGACCAGCTCCGGCGTGACCACGTCGGCGGCGGTGCGTGCGCCGCTGGGGGCCGGGGCGACCGGGTTCGTACCGAGGGGCGTGGCGGGGGCCTGCGAGTCCGTCATGACGGTGAGCGTATGCCTGAGCGGACGCTTTGGGTACCCATGGGTAACGAGCTTTCACCGAGCACGCACACGTGGCCGCGGGCCACTTCGTTCGCTGCCAGTGCCTGCTGGCGACAAAGGTGCTGATCAGGGCGTTCCCCGGGGGCGAACGGGCAAGTCCACAGCGGGCGTCAGCCCTTCACCGAGTCCTTGCCGACCTTGAGCCGCGCCCGCACGCCCTTGAACAGTTCGGTGCCCTCCTTCTCCTGTGCCGTGCCCTTCGGCATGTCCACGCGCAGCTCGTAGAACTCCTGGTCGGCCGTGATGATCATGAGCTGTAGGCAGCGGACCGGGGTGGTCATGGAGTCGTCGTCGTACGTGGTGTCGGCGATCGCCGCGTCGTCGCCGCGGTGGGACGTCTTCGTGTAGTTCGTCCTGGCGCCGTTGTCCGAGTCGTGCCAGGTCTCGGCCGCCTGGCGGGCCCAGGTGAGGGCGGGCGTCGAGCCGCCGTCCTCCTTGGTCAGGCGCACCGTGACGTCGCTGTTCTCGTCCTCGGCGTAGATCACGAGCCGGGATCCCGTCCGCTGCCGGTCGTCGTCGCCGTCCTCGCGCACGACGACCTTGTAGCGCGCGGGCACGGGCATCTCGGCGACGAGCGCCCGCTCCGGGCGGACCTTCCACCGGGGCGCGGGGGTGGCGGACCCGCGGGCTCCGGACTCCCCGCCCTCCGACCCCTTCGTACGCTCAGCGCGCGTCTCCCCGGAGCCACCGCCCGCAGAACCCATCGACGTACCGAGCCACACCCCGCCCCCGACCAGCAGCGCGCCGACCAGCGCGGCGGCGACCAAGGCAGGCGTACGCCGTCCACCGGCACGCCCCCGACCCGCGCCCGACCCCACATCCGCCACCACGCCCGGCCCCGCCCCGGGGCCGACACCCCCACCGGCACCCCCACCGGCTCCCGCACCCCCCGCGCCCCCGCGAGAAAGCCGCACCGTCCCCACGTCGTCCGACAACTCCCGCATACCCGAAGGGTCCTGCGCCACCACCGTCCCGAACGGCTCCGGCAGCGGCCGCCCCTCCGCCACCGCCTCCAGCGCCGCCGCCACCTCCCCCGCGCCGGGCCGAAACCCGGGGTCGCGGGACAGCAGCCGCGAGATGAGCGGCGCCAGCTCGCCCGCCCGCGCCGGCTCCGGCACGTCCGCGGAGAGCACCGCCGCCAGCGTGGACTCAAGCGTCGTACGCCGGAACGGGGACCAGCCCTCCACCGCCGCGAACAGCAGCACCCCGAGCGACCACAGGTCGGACGCGGGCTCCGCCCCGTGCCCCGCCATCCGCTCCGGCGCGATGAACTCCAGGGACCCGACGAACTCGCCGCTGACGGTGAGGGATTCCTCGCCCTGCACCCGCGCGATGCCGAAGTCCGTGAGGACGACCCGGCCGTGCGCGCCGAGCAGCACGTTCGCGGGCTTCACATCGCGGTGCACGATGCCCTGGGCGTGCGCCGCGGCGAGCGCGCCGACGAGTGCGAGGCCGATGCGGGCCGACTCGGCGGGTGCCAGCGCCCCGCGCCTCAGGACCTCGTGCAGGGACTCGCCCCGGACCAGCTCCATGACGATCCAGGGCCGTCCGTCGTCGACGACCACGTCGTGGATCGCGACCGCGGCCGGGTGGTCGACGGACGCCGCGGCGCGCGCCTCACGCCGCAACCGCTCGTACGCCCGCCGTGCCGCCGCGTCGTGCGGATCACCGGGAAGGCGCGGCTCCTTGACCGCGACCTCCCGCCCGACCAGCTCGTCGACGGCACGCCATACCGTTCCCATGCCCCCCGATCCGATGCGCTCGGCGAGCCGATAGCGGCCGCCGAGCACACGTCCCCCGTCAGCACTCATGCCGCATGCCTATCGCGCGCGGGCGTACGAGGGCCAGCACGGTGACGCTCCTGTGACTCCGGACCACCGGCCGCTCAGGGCTTCGCGATCTCCAGGCCCTCGATCGCCTTCTTCGCGACCTCGCGCCCCCGCTCGGTGAAGTCGCTCTTGGCCGGGTAGTCGATCCACAGCTTGTACATGTCGCCCGCCGAGGTCCGGTAGTAGAAGACCTTGGCCTCGCGCGGGTAGACGACCGAGGACTCCTTGTTGGTGTACGGGATCAGGTTCTCGGCCGACTGCTTGCCCTTGTAGTCGCCCTGCGTCGTCTTCTTGCCGGACCCCACCCCGTCCGACGGGCTCAGCGAACCGAGCACCGTGCTGCCGTTCTCCAGGTCCTTCATGTCCTCGTACGCCTCGGCCATCGAGGTGCCCGCGATGTACTTGAGGTCGTCCTCGGACTTCTTGCTGAGCTGCAGCGACACGAAGAGGCTGCCGCTCTGGTCCGTGTACGTGACCCAGTGCTCCTTGGGCGTCTCGCCCCCGTCGTCGGTCTTGCGGTAGCCCTCGGGCACGGACAGCGTCGCGCCCAGCGACTTCTCCTCGTGCTGCGTCCACTTCCCCGCGTCCGAGTCGCCCCCGAACGGCTTCACGGCGAGGACCACCGCGGCGGCCACCGCGAGGACGACGACACCGCCGACGGCCACGAGCGCCTTGCGGCCGAGGAAGACGCCCTTGCCGCGGTCCGGCGCCGGAGCACCGGCGTCCGCGTGGCCCGCCGTCACGAAGCGCGTCGCGGGCAGCTGCGGGGGCTGCGGCGGCTTCGCGGCCTCCTCCAGCATGGCCCTGACCTGGGCGGCACTCGGGCGGTGGGCGGGTTCCTTGTGCAGCAGGCCGTTGATGGCGTCGGCGAGCGGGCCCTGCGCGGACGCGGGCGCGGCGGGCGTGGCGTTCAGGACGGACTGGAGCGTGGCGGGCGTGTTGTTGCGGCGGAACGGCGAGACGCCCTCGGTCGCCGCGTACAGCACGACGCCCAGCGACCACAGGTCGGACGCCGGTCCGGGGCGCTGCCCGAGGACCCGCTCCGGGGCGATGAACTCCGGCGAGCCGACGAAGCCGCCGGTGTCCGTCAGGTTCGTCTCGCCCTCGATCTGGGCGATGCCGAAGTCGGTGAGGACGACACGGTCGTGCCCGCCGATCATCACGTTGTCCGGCTTCACGTCGCGGTGCAGGACGCCCGCCGCGTGCGCGGCCTCCAGGGCACCGAGCACCTCGAGGCCGACCCGGGCCGCGTCCCGGGCGCCGAGCGTGCCCTCGTCGCGCAGCGCGGCGCCGAGCGAGCGGCCCCGCACGAACTCCATCACGATCCACGGCTGGCCGTCCTCGACGACGACGTCGTGGACGTTGACCACGGCCGGGTGGTCGAGGCGGGCCGCGGCGCGTGCCTCGCGGCGCATCCGCTCGAAGGCGTTGGCGCGCTCCCGCTCCGGCAGATGGTCCGGAACCCTCGGCTCCTTGACGGCGACCTCGCGGTCCACCGTCTCGTCCTTGGCCCGCCACACCGTGCCCATGCCGCCGTGGCCGAGCTTGGAGAGCAGCCGGTAGCGCCCGCCGACCAGGCGGCCGGAACCGGGCTCGGCCCGCGTCGCCTCCGTGGCCCGGGCGTCCGGCACGGGCTGGCCGTGGTGGCCGGGCTGTGCGGGCTGGCCGTGGTGGCCGGGCTGCGAGCCCTGTGCGGACTGCGCGGGCGCCTCGGGGCGCGGCTGGTTCGGTACCACCTGGGTGGGCTGGGCGTACGGATTGGGGTACGGCTCGCCGCCACCTTGCTGCGGGGGCTGCGGTGGCTGCAGGCCGTAGCTGGTGGTCTCGTTCGGGCCGTGAGAGGCTCCCCCGTCGTTACTCATGCCCCCATGAGTACCGTGCGGGGTACCTCGGGTTCCAGCCAGGGTCCCCAGTTGTGACCGGGGTGATGCAGGAACCGGGAACTTCGGCGACGTACGTGCGGAAAGGCGCACGTAACGGCGCGTCTGAGTCGATCTCCCACCCTCCGCACGCCCCTGTGCGCCACCGCACATTCGCGCCACCGCCGGACCGCCACCGGCAGGCCCTCACCGCCGGACCCTCACCGCCGCACGAACGTGTCCACCGCCGTGTCGAAGTGCCGCCGCCCCTCCCGCGCCTGCCCCGTCGGCGCCGACACCCACACGTCGTACCTCCGGCCGCCCTCCTGCCAGCACAGGTCGTATGTGCGCCGGGCGCCCGCCTCGCCGCCGGAGCCGTCCCGGGTGTACTGCCACAGTGCGGCGGGGCGGCCGTTGCGGGTGGTCGCGGTGACCTCGGCGTCGCGGTAACCGGGGTGGTCGCGGGGTCCTTCGGCGGCGGCGCGGCGCTGCGCGGCGAGCGGGCCGCCGGGGACGGGGTCGGCCGCCTCGATGCCGATGCGGACGGCGCCGCCCGGCGAGACGTAGAAGGTGTGCGGGCCGTCCGTGCGGCGGGTGTAGCCCTGGGGGACGGCGAGGGCGAAGCCGCGCGGGTCCTTGGCGAGGCGGTAGCCCACGGGGGCGTCGGGGGTGGAGGGAGAAACCGTGTCCGGGGTCTTGGTGACCGTCGACGTCGCCGTGGGGCGCGGGCCGCCGGAGTCCGTCGGGGTGTCGGGCGACGCCGAACTGGGCGGCGTGTTCCGGCCGCCGTCCCCGTCGGCGTCCTGCCCGAGCAGCAGCGTCGCGGCCGACACGGCGCCGCCCGCCACGGCCGCGACCAGCGCTGCGGCGATCAGCATGATGCGGTTCTGGCGGCGGCGCGCGGGGGCGGACAGGTGTGCGGCGGATTCGTCCGGGTGGCCGGGGCGTGCGGGCGGCGGCTGCGTGCGCGGGCTCCGGGGCGGGTGGCGGCCGGGGAGCAGGGAGAGGAGGGGGCGCCGCCCCGACGGGGGCCCCGCGCGCCCTGAGCGCCACGACCGGCCCGAGCCCCACGTCCGGCCCGAACGGCCCGAGCCCCGTGAACGCCCCTCCCCGCGGCCCTCCGAGCGCCCTTCCACCCGCCCTGACAACCGCCCGGGCGCACGCCCCGGCACGCGCCCCCGCGCACGCCCCGACAGCCGCCCCCGCGCGGACGCGAGCACAGGACGCCGGGCGCCGTCCCCCGCGCCCGGCAGCCCCGGCATGACCCCGGTGTCGACGTACGCGCGCAGCAGCCGCTCCGCCCCGGCCGCGTCCAGGCGCCGCTCCGGGTCGCGTTCGAGGAGGCCGAGGACGAGCGGAGCGATCGGCTCCGCCGCGGGCGGCGGGCGGATCTCGTCGAAGACGACGGCGTGCAGCACCCCGCCGATCGAGTCCCGCCGGAACGGCGACTCGCCGGTGACCACGGCCACGAGCAACGCGCCGAGGGACCACAGGTCGGACGCGGGCCCGGTGCGCTCGCCCGACATGCGCTCCGGCGCGGTGTACTCCGGCGAGCCCACGAACGACCCGTTCTCCGTGAGCGTCGTCGCCCCGCTGACCTGCGCGATGCCGAAGTCCGTGAGCACGACCCTGCCGGTCGCCTCCTCCAGGAGCACATTGGCGGGCTTCAGGTCGCGGTGCAGGACGCCCGCGGCGTGCGCGACGCCGAGCGCGCCGAGCAGGTCGAGGCCGATGCGGGCGGCGGCCTGCGGGCCGAGCGGTCCTGACCGGCCGATGCGCAGGGCCAGCGTGGGGCCCTCGATCAACTCCATGACCAGGTACGGGCGTTCGTCGTGGACGACGACGTCGTGCACCACGATGATGTGCGGATGCCGCAGCTGCGCGACGGCACGCGCCTCGCGCAGGGTGCGCTCGCGCTGCCGCGCGGCCTCTTCGGCGGAGAGCGTCTCGTCGAGCGGGATCTCCTTGACGGCGACGCGACGGCCGAGGAGCTGGTCGGTCGCGCGCCACACGACACCCATGCCGCCCTGGCCCACCCGCACCTCCAGGCGGTAACGGCCGGCGATCACACGGGTGCTGTCACCCAGGCTCCCCATGCGGCCATCATGCCCCAGAGGTGTGGTCACGGATCCTCTCCGCCCGGACAAGGGCCAGTTCAGGCCGTATCCAGCGGAGTTCGGGCCACGGCCTTCCGCGGTCGGGTCGTGTCCCCCGGCGAGCGGGCCGGATCAGTCGCGCCAGCCGCGCAGCACCGCGTCGAACTGCTGCCGGGTCTTCTTCCAGTTCGCCTCCGGCGCCGACATGTAGATCACGTACTCGGTGCCCGCGCGGCTGACGTAGCTCTGCGAGATGGCGCGCCGCGGGCCCTTCGTGGTGTCGCTCGCGCCCGCCGTCCAGCTGAACTCCCAGAGGGCGCCGGGCCGGTCGCGGAAGGTGTTGGAGTTGAGGTGCAGCCGCCGGTACTCGGGCAGCCTCTTCAGCTGTTTCTCCAGGTCGAGCTGGTGGGCGTACGGGCTGTCGAAGTCGGGGTCGGGGTCGACGCTGATGCGCACGAAGTGGCGGCCGTCGTCCGGGGTGTAGTCGATCTGGGTGCCGTCCACCCGCCGCTCCCAGCCCTTGGGCAGCATGAGGCTGAAGCCCTCCGCGTCGTGCACGCGCACCCAGCTCTTGGGGATCGCACCGACGACCTCACCGGCCTTGTCGCCCTTGCCCTTCCCGTCCTTGCCCTCGCTGCCGCCGCCGAGGTACAGATAGCCGGCCACCGCACCCCCGCCGACCGCCGCGGCCGCCGCGATCGGCACGAGGGCCCGGAGCAGGCGCCGACGCCCTGGCCCTGTGGGCGTGGCGCCCGTGTCGGACGGGCCGTGGGCGCCGTACGAGGGGGGCGTGCCGTACGAGGTCGGCGCGGCGTGCGTCTGCGAAGTGCCGTACGGGGACGGTGTGGCGCGGCCGGACGGATCGGCGGCCTGCCCCGACGTCGGCCCGCCCGGACCTACGTGGCCGGAATGCGCCGCTCCCGGGACCGGGGTGGACGAGGGCGGGGTGTGCGCCCCGGGGAGGGACGCGGGAGGCACGGCGGACGGGTGGTGCGGGGGCGTGGGGGCTGTCAGTTCCTCCTGCACCGTCGTCGGCACGTACGCCTGCGCCGCCCCCGGACGCCGCCCCTCCGCCGCCTCCGCGAGCATCTGCTCCGCCTCGGCCGCGTCCGGCCGCGCGTCCGGATCCTTGGCCAGGAGCGCCGAGATGACGGGCCCGAGCGGCCCCGCGTACCGCACCGGATCGGGCTCCTCCGTCACCACGGCCTGCATCGTGCCGAGCGGCGACGTGCGCCGGAACGGCGAGTTGCCCTCGACCGCCGTGTACAGGGTGGCGCCGAGCGCCCACAGGTCGGCGGCGGGGCCGGGGTTGGCGCCGCTGACCCGCTCGGGCGCCAGATAGTCGACGGAGCCGACGACCTCGCCGGTGCGCGTGATCGTCGAGTCGCCCTCGATCGAGGCGATCCCGAAGTCGGTGAGCAGCACCCGGCCGTCCTCGGAGAGCAGGACGTTGCCCGGCTTGATGTCGCGGTGCAGGACCCCGGCGCCGTGTGCGGCGCGCAGGGCCCGCAGGACCCACAGGCCGACGCGGGCGGCCTCGCGGGGCTCGATGCGGCCCCGCTCCTTGACCGCGTCGGCGAGCGAGGGGCCCTCGACCAGCTCCATCACGATCCAGGGCCGGTCGTCGTACTCGAGGACGTCGTGGACCGTGACGACCGCGGAGTGGTTGATCTGGGCCTGGGCGCGCGCCTCCGTCTGCGTCCGGGTGAGCAGCACCTCGCGGTCGGCCTCCTGCACCCACTGGGCCGCCGTCAGTTCCTTGACGGCGACGACGCGGTGCAGCACCTCGTCCCGCGCACGCCACACGCGGCCCATGCCACCACTGCCGATGGACTCGCCGAGCCGGTAGCGGCCGGCGAGGAGCAGGCCCTGCATCTGATTCACGTTCCCCCGCAGTTGGTCTTGACAGGGCCAGGTTCCTGAGGTTTGCCAGAGCCCAGGTTAAGGAGGGGGGCGCGTACAGGGAACGGGAGGGGGTCATCGGAGACCGCACTGTGACGCGGGCGGGGTGCGGACGCCTGCCCGGCGAGGGCCAGTTGGCGTGCCCGCGGCGGGCGGCCGGGGGTCCGTCGGTGTGCCCGCGGCGGGCGGTCGGGAGTCAGCCAGCGTGCCCGCGGCGGACGGTCGGGGGCCCGTCGGCGTGCCCGCGGCGGACGGTCGGGAGTCAGCCGGAGGGCCGGTAGGACGTCGACGCCTGCTCGAACAGACGCGTCACCTCGTCCCGCTCCGCCTCGGGCCCGCGCACCTGGAGCACGTGGTACTTCCCGTCCACGGCCATCGCGAGATTGCGTACGAAGACCTCGGTGCCGTCGGTGTCCTGCCACGTGAACTGCCCCTCGGCCCGGGACTTTCCGCCCACGTCGACGAGCCGGAGTCCGCTGGACGTGGCCCACGACGAGTCGCGGAACGGCTGGAGTTCGCGCTCGTCCTCCTTCTGGTACTTCATCGGGTCCGTGCCGAAGTCGCCGGTGCTGTCGCGGCCGGGGACGACGAGGAGCTCGAAGCGGCCGTGGCTGTAGAGGACCTGACCGCGGCCGTTCTTGGGATGCCGGTCCCAGCCGTCGGCCACGGCCACCCGGAAGCCCTCGGCGTCCTTGCGCAGCGTGAAGCCGGACGCGAGGTCCGGGTCGGTGGTCTGGGGCTCCTGCGAACCGGGCGTCTTCTCCGGGTCCGACGCCTTCCCGTCGTCACCGTCGCCCGTGCCCTTGCCGTCGTCGTCCGGCGCCTCGCCTCCGCTCGGGCGCTCGCCGTTGCCGTCGGGCGCCGGGCTGACCTCGCCCGCGTTTCCGGTGCGGCCGGTGCCCTCGCCCTCGCCGGACTCGGGCATGAACAGCATCGCGTACGCGACGGCCGCCACCAGACCGGCCAGGATCACGACGAGCAGGACACGGCCAAGGGACCTCGGTCCCCGGGCGCTCGGTGCCCGCTCGGGGCGCGGCGCCCGCACCGGCCTGGTGTCCCTGCCGCGCTCCTTGACGCGCTCCCGACCGCGCTTGTGGCGGCCGTGGCCCTGGCCGCCGTCGTCCCCGGCCGGGACCGGCGCGGGCGAGCGGCGCTTGCGGACGACCTCGCCGCGGCGGCGTACGACGGGCAGCTTGCCGCCGTCGTACGGCGGCGCGGGCACCACGTGCACGCCCGCGTCCGGCTCCGGCGCCGACCGCACCAGGGAGCGCAGCCAGCCGCTCAGCTCCTCGAAGTCGATGCGCTCGGTCGGGTCCTGACGCAGCAGCGACTCGACGACGGGCCGCAGCGGACCGCACTCCTCCGCGAACGCGGGCGGCTCCGCGCACACCAGCTGCACCAGCTCGGCGGTGCTGTCCTCCGGATACGGGGCGTGGCCCTGGACGGCGCGGAACAGCAGCGCGCCGAGCGCCCACAGGTCGGTGGCGGGCCCGATCGGCGCGGCCAGCTGCCAGTTGTCGTGCACCGGCCCGGCCTGCTCCGGCGCCCACCGCTCCGTGACGGCGCCGACGACGGTCATCCGGGCGTGCCGGGCGCGCTCGGCGGCGAGCGCGGTGGTCGGACCACGGCGCGCGCGCAGCTCACCGGCGGGGTCGTCCCACTCGCCCTCACGAGGACGGGCGTTGCCCTCGGGGGCACCGGTCGTGCCCCTGTGGCCGGGCGACTTGGCGAGGTCGGGCGCGGGGCGGGCGGCGGGCGCGGGGAGGTTCTGCCTGGGCTGGTACGGAGTCGGGGCGTACGGGGTCGACTCGCGCGGGGCCGAGGAGGCCGACGCGTGCGGGGTCGAGGGGTACGGGGTGGACTCTCGCGGCGCCGACGCGTGCGGGGCCGAGGGGTACGGCGCCGGGCGCGCGGGGGCCTGCCGGTCCGGGGCGGGCTGCGTCCGGGCGGAGGGGAGCTGTGCGGACGGGAGCTGTGCGGACGGGAGCTGCTTGGTGAAGGGGTGGGGCGGGGGGCTCTGCGCGCCGCCCTGTGCGCCGGGGGCGCGTTGCGGGGCCGGGGCGCCGTGCGGGCCCGGGGCGTGGTGGGCGTCGGGTGCGCCGTGGGAACCCGGCGCGTTGTGGGAGCCCGGTGCGCCGTGCGAACCCGGCGCGCCGCCCTGCGCGGGCACGGCTCCTGCGCGCGGCACAGCCCCGTGCCACGGCTTCTTCTGCCGCTCCCGGACCCCGTACGGATCCGAGATGTGCCCGACGGAGCCGCCCGCGCCGACGGAACCACCGTCGCCGTCCGCGCCCTCGCCGCCATAGGTGTCGTACGCGCCGTCGCCGCGCTCGGCGCCGCCGTCCGCCTCGGCCCGCCCCGCCGCGCCGCGCTCGCTCACCCGGGCCGCGGCCCGCGCCGCGCCCGCCCGGTACGCGGCGATGGCCCCGGCCCGCGCCGCCCTGAGGTCCCGCTCGGCGCTGCCGTACGGCGGCTCGGCCCCGCCGTCGTCCGCCTGCCGCGCGGCCTCGATCGCGGCGTGCCCACGCGATCCGTTGCCGCCGTGCTCGCGGTGGGAGCCGTTGTCTCCGTACGCGCCGTGCTCGCCGTGCTCACCGTGCTCGTCGTACCCGGCGTACTCAGCCGACTCGTCGTACCCGGCGTACTCGCCGTCCCCGTCCGCCCCCGCGGCCTCCAGCGCCGCGTACCCCGCGCCGCCCACCGGCTCGGGCACCGCGCCCTCGGGCTCGGTGAAGCCCGCGAAGTCGTCCTCCTCGGGCCGCGGGTCGTACCCGCACAGGGCCTCCTCCGCAGCGCCCGCGGCGAGCCCCGTCAGCATGACGCGGCCGTCGTCGCAGACGAGCACCGTGCGCGCGGTGATGTTCCGGTGCACCCAGCCGTGCGCGTGCAGGACGCGCAGGGCCGTGACGACGTCCGCCGCGACCTCCGCCGCGCGGAAGGGGTTCAGCGGCCGGTCGGCCAATAACGCCGCGAGCGGCCGGGCCGCGACCAGTTCGCTCACTATCCACAGCGAGCCGTCCTCCGCGAACACGTCGAAGACCTGGTCGAGCCGCGGGTGGTCGGGGATGCGCGCGGCGGCCTGGGCGGCCTCGATGGCCCGCAGGACCGCGGGGTCGCTCGGCCTGCGCGTCGCGCGCGAGCCCGCGCGCCGGGCGCCGCCACGGGCCGCGCTCCCGCGCGCGCTCCGGAAACCCTCGGGCAGCCCGCCGGGCAGGACGTCGCTCAGATCGCCGTCGCCGTACGCCTCGTCGCCGAGCACCTCCGCCTCGACGATCTCGGGCAGCGGCACCTGCCGGACCAGGACCTCCTGGCCGCTGTAGGTGTCGAAGGCGCGGGTCTCGGCGAGTTCGTACTCGTCGGACGGGGGCAGCGGCAGGCGGTAGCGGTCGGCGAGCACCCGTCCCGCATAGTCGTCCACGATGCCTCCCCCATCCGCCCGGTGGTCAATTCCGTTCGACTTACGGCTCGTTGCGGCTGCTTACCCTCCGCAAGCACTCACGATACGTGCCACAACCGAACCGTTTTGGGGGGATGCGAGATCTCGCCGGTCATCGCCCGGCCATCTCACCGGTCCCGCCCCACCGTCACTTCTTCGGCTCGAAGGTCCGTGTGAACGTCCGCCAGGCTTCGCGTCGCTGATCGCTGCCCCAGTCGTCCGCTTTCGCGGTGTACATCAGTCCGTAGCCCAGGCCGCCGTTGACGACGAAGCCGCGGTCCACGGAGCGGTACTTCGTACCGCCGTCCACGTAGGTGAATTCCCAGTCCGCCGTGTTCCAGCCGCGGAAGTCGACCTTCTCGATGCGGATCCGGTCGTACTGGGCCCGGCGCATGCCCAGTTCCTGGTTCTTCCAGTCCGCGACGGGGTTGTCCTTGGGCGTCGGGGTCCAGCCGATGAGCAGCTTCTGCCCGTTCGGCCCGGTGAAGCGCGCGCCCGCGCGGTCGGTGGTGCGGAACTTCCAGCCCTTGGGCAGGCCTATCGAGAAGCCCTGCGGATGCTTGTACGTCTCCTCGGCGCCGTCCTTGCCCTTGCCGTCGCCGCCGATGGGCGAGCCCTGCCCCGCGTCGTCGTCCTTGCCCGAGCCGGAGTTGTCGTCCTGCTCCTTGCCCTGGTCGCCCTGGCCGTCCTTGCCCTTGCCGGAACCGGAGTCGTCGTTCTTGCCCGAGTCCTTCCCCGAGTCCTTCCCGGAGCCCTTCTCCTCGCCCTCGCCGCCCGCGGTCGCCCCGCTGGACGAGGACGTGCCGCCGCCGCTCTTGTCGTCCTTGGCGCCGTCGCCGTTGAGCGCGAACGCGAGCACCGTGCCGAGCACGGCGAGTGCGACGACCACCGCGATGATCACCAGCGTCCGCCGGGGCACCACGTCCGTGAGCGGCGCCCGCGCGGGCGGCTTCGGCGGCCCACTGGGCTGCGCGGGGATCCGCGCGCCGCCGTGCGAACCCGCGCCCGCACCGGTGGAGTTCAGCCCCACGCCCGCGCCGGAACCGGCGCTCCCGGAGGCCACTCCCGAGGCTGAGCCCGCGCCACCCGAACCGGCGCCTCCGCCCCGCCCCACGCCACCAGCACCAGCACCAGCACCAGCACCACGCTCGGCGCCACCGCCCCCGGCCGCACCGCCGATACGTTCCCCCGCACCAACCACACCGGAAGCAGCCGCCCCCGAAGCGGCCGCCCCGCTCGCCGTGCCGGATGCAGCACCCGCTGCGCCACCACCGCCGTGCCCGGTCACCCCGGACCCGGCCGAAGCACCCGACGCCGGACCGGCGTTGCCCGCGCCACCACCGGCGACCGGACCGCCGACCGACGCGGCACCACCTGCCCCACCAGCCGCGGCACCGCCCGCCGCACCCGCACCGCGAGCCGACGTGGCCGCGGCCGCCGCCTTCTTGCGCACGGAGCGGAACGCGCCCTTCAGCCGCTCGGCGGCCTCCTCGCCCTTACGGGCACCGGGAGCACCGGACGGCGGCGCCTGCGGCGGGACCGGGGGCAGCGGCACGACCTTCGTCGCGTCCACCGGCTCCGCCGGTGCCTTGACCTCGGGGATGTCCGGGGCGTTGACGACCTCCAGGAGCATCGCCCGCGCGCTCGCGTCGTCGAGCCGCTGCTCGGGGTCCTTGGCGAGCAGGCCGTAGATGACCTTCTCCAGCAATGGTCCCGCGTTCTGCGGCGGTTCGACGGCCTCGGTCATCACGGCGGTGAGGGTCGCGATGGCCGAGCCCTTGTCGTACGGGGGCACGCCCTCCACGGCTGCGTAGATGAGCCCGCCGAGCGACCACAGGTCGGCCGCGGGTCCTGGCTTGTGGCCGCGTGCCCGCTCCGGCGAGATGTACGAGGGGGCGCCGACGAGCATGCCCGTCGACGTGATGGACGGGTCGCCCTCGACCTGGGCGATGCCGAAGTCGGTGAGGACGACGCGGCCGTCCTCGGCGATCAGCACGTTGGACGGCTTCACGTCGCGGTGCAGGATGCCCTCGCGGTGCGCCGAGCGCAGCACGTCGAGCACGGCGAGCCCGACCTCCGCGGCGCGCCTCGGCGTGAGCAGCCCGTCCTCGCGCACGGCCTCGGCCAGGGACTTGCCCTCGACCAGCTCCATCACGATCCACGGCCGGTCGTCCTCGTCGACCACGTCGAAGACCGTCACGGCACTGGTGTTGCGGATCCGGGCGATCGCCTTGGCCTCGCGCAGCGTGCGCGTGATGAGCCGGCGCTTCTCGTCCTCGTCGATGCTCGACGGGAAGCGCAGCTCCTTGACCGCGACCGTGCGGCCCAGTGTCTCGTCCTTGGCCCGCCAGACGGTTCCCATGCCGCCGCGGCCGAGCACGTCACCGAGCCGGTACCGGCCCGCGAGGAGACGTGCGCTCTGATCCTGACGAGCCTCGCCCGTCCGCTCAGCCTCCGACATGCGTCCCCTCAACTACCCGCACAACCAGCCCCGACAGAGCCTTCATTGTCCCTCACCCGGGGACCTGCCGACGCCGCGGGTCCGTCGTCCCACATCATGGACATTCCCACCGGGTGAACCCCGGCGCACCACCCCAAACCTCGCTGTCCATACCCCCCTTGGCCACCCTCCTCGGGTCAAACCACCCAGAACCCCTGACCACTCCTTGACTACTTGCTGACAAGCGGAAGGTCAGCCTCCCCGTCTTCTCCCGAGGGGGAGGCCGAACTCCGGCGGCACGCCGTCCGACCGCGGCGGCCCGCGGCCGGAGCCGCCCGCGGCTACAGCGGCACGATGTCCGGCGCCCCGAGCCGCGCCGCGTCCGCCGTCAGGTCGTCCGGCTGGCGCTGCGACTCGCGCTCGGCCTCCACCCGCTTCTCGTAGTGCTGGACCTCGCGCTCGATCTGGTCCTTGTCCCAGCCGAGCACCGGCGCCATCAGCTCCGCGCACTCGCGGGCGCTGCGGGTGCCGCGGTCGAAGGTCTCGATGGAGATGCGGGTGCGGCGGGTGAGCACGTCGTCCAGGTGGCGGGCGCCCTCGTGCGACGCGGCGTAGACGACTTCGGCGCGCAGATAGTCCTCGGCCGCCGCGAGCGGCTCGCCCAGGGACGGGTCGGCGGTGACCAGCTCGAGCACTTCCTCCGCCAGGGAGCCGTACCGGTTCAACAGGTGCTCCACGCGCACCACATGGAGACCGGTGCGCGCCGCGATGCCCGCGCGGGCGTTCCACAGCGCGCGATATCCCTCCGCCCCGACCAGCGGGATGTCCTCCGTGACGCAGTCCGCGACCCGCTGGTCCAGACCGTGCACCGCCTCGTCGACCGCGTCCTTGGCCATGACGCGGTACGTCGTGTACTTGCCGCCCGCGACGACGACCAGGCCCGGCGCGGGATGGGCGACCGTGTGCTCGCGGGACAGCTTGCTGGTGGCGTCCGACTCCCCGGCGAGCAGCGGCCGCAGGCCCGCGTACACCCCCTGCACGTCGTCGCGCGAGAGCGGCACCGCGAGCACCGAGTTCACATGCTCCAGGAGATAGTCGATGTCCGCGCTGGAGGCGGCCGGGTGGGCCTTGTCCAGGTCCCAGTCGGTGTCCGTGGTCCCGATGATCCAGTGCCTTCCCCAGGGGATCACGAAGAGCACGCTCTTCTCCGTGCGCAGGATGAGCCCGGTCGAGGAGTTGATCCGGTCCTTCGGCACCACCAGGTGGATGCCCTTGGACGCCCGCACGTGGAACTGGCCGCGCTCGCCGACCATGCCCTGGGTGTCGTCGGTCCACACGCCGGTGGCGTTCACGATCTGCTTGGCGCGGATCTCGTACTCCCCGCCGGCCTCGACGTCCTGGACGCGGGCGCCGACGACGCGCTCGCCCTCGCGCAGGAAGCCCGTGACCCGGGCGCGGTTGGCGGCCTTCGCGCCGTACGCCGCGGCCGTGCGCACGAGGGTGGCCACATAGCGGGCGTCGTCCATCTGCGCGTCGTAGTACTGCAGGGCGCCGACCATGGCGTCCTTCTTCAGGCACGGGGCCACGCGGTGGGCGTGACGGCGGGTCAGGTGGCGGTGCGTCGGCAGGCCGCGGCCGTGGCCGCGCGCCATCGACATGGCGTCGTAGAGCGCGACGCCCGAGCCCGCGTACAGCCGCTCCCAGCCCTTGTGCTGGAGGGGGTACAGGAACGGGACGGGCTTCACGAGGTGCGGCGCGAGCCGTTCGAGGAGCAGGCCGCGCTCCTTCAGCGCCTCGCGCACCAGCGCGAAGTCCAGCATCTCCAGATAGCGCAGGCCACCGTGGATCAGCTTGCTCGACCGGCTCGACGTGCCCGACGCCCAGTCCCTGGCCTCGACCAGACCAGTGCTCAGGCCGCGGGTGACGGCGTCGAGCGCGGTGCCCGCGCCGACCACGCCGGCGCCCACGACAAGAATGTCCAGCTCGTGCTCGGCCATGCCCGCGAGTGCCTCGGCGCGCTCCGCCGGGCCAAGAGTCGCTGTCCTCACCGCTGCCTCCCGTGCTTTTCGGGTGTGGTCGCGCTCACATCATGCCCAGATTCTGGTCGCGCCCGCCGAGTTCGGCCACGGCCTGTGGAAAACCTCGGGACCGATGAGTCCGCTGTGGCTGCTGTGTCTGCCGGGAGCAGCGGGGCCACCGGGAACCTCCGCGAGCGCGGAAACCGCCGCCAACACTCCGATGCCGGGAGGGGCCCAATCCCGCAAATCGGTCATATTTACTCCTAGTCTGACATTGCGCTCGCCCATCTTGTCCACAGGGCTTGCGCGAACGTCCCGCTTTGGCTATATCCGCCCCGGCTATTGGGAAGGACGGCTCACCGCCATGCCAGCTGACCTCGCCGTCATCGGTCTCGGCCACCTCGGCCTGCCCCTCGCCCAGGCCGCCGCCGCCGGCGGCATCGCCACCATCGGCTACGACCCCGGCCGCGCACCCGACCTGGCCGGGGGCCGCCTTCCGGGTGACGGCACCGAAGGGACCCTCACCGCCGCCGACGTCCGCCGGATGCTCTCGGGGGGCTTCCGGCCGACCACCGACCCCGCCGAACTCGGCCGCGTCCGCACGGCCGTCATCTGCGCCCCCACGCCCCCGGCCGCGGACGGCTCGCTCGACCTCGACCAGGTGGCCGAAGCCGCCCGCGCCCTCGCCGCCCGCCTTCGCCCGCACACCACGGTCATCCTGGAGTCGCCCGCGTACCCCGGCACCACCGAGGAGTTCCTGCGCCCCCTCCTCGAAGAGGGCTCGGGCCTGCGCGCCGGACGCGACTTCCACCTCGCCTACTCCCCCGCCCGCCTCGACCCCGGCAACCGCACCCACGGCTACGCGGGCACCCCCAAGGTCATCGGCGGCCTCACCCCCGCCTGCACCGAGTCCGCCGCCGCCTTCTACGGCCGTCTCACCGACAAGGTCGTCCGCGCGCGCGGCCCCCGGGAGGCCGAAACCGTGCACCTCCTGGAGACCAACTACCGGCACGTGAACATGGCGCTGGTCAACGAGATGGCGGTGCTCTGCCACGACCTCGGCATCGACCTGTGGGACGTCATCCGCTGCGCCGAGACCAAGCCGTTCGGCTTCCAGGCCTTCCGGCCCGGCCCCGGAGTCGGCGGCCACGGCGTCCCCCTGGACGTCCCCGGACCCGCGCGCGGCCTGCGCCCCCTGCGCCTGGTCGAACTGGCCCAGCAGGTCAACGACCGGATGCCGGGCTATGTGATCCAGCGCGCCGCGACCCTGCTCAACGAGCACGGCAAGTCCGCGCGCGGCGCCCGCGTGCTGCTCCTCGGCGTCACCTACAAGCCGGACGTCGCCGACCAGCAGGGCGCCCCCGCCCAGGAGATCGCGGTCCGCCTCATGGAGCTCGGCGCCGCCGTCAGCTACCACGACCCCTACGTGGGGCACTGGAACGTTCTCGGCCATCCCGTGCCCCGCGCGGACACCCTCTACGAAGCGGCCGCCGACGCCGACCTGACGATCCTGCTCCAGCACCACCGCACCTACGACCTCCAGGGCCTCGCCGTGAAGGCCCAGCTCCTGCTCGACACGAGGGGCGCGACCCCGGCGGGCGCCGCCCACCGCCTCTGATCCCACACACAACCCCCTGGGGCCCTTCGCGTGCTGCTGCTACCGTGCGGATCCAGTCACTTACCGCACACCAGTGCGCTCACTTCCCAGGGGGACACCAGATGACGCAGCCCACGCCTCCAGGCCAGGGCGGGCAGCCGTACGGCCAGCCGCAGCAGCCGCACGGCGGCCAGCCCGGATACGGCTACCCGCAGCAGCCGCAACAGCCCTACGGCCAGCAGCCGCAGCAGCCGTACAACCCCTTCCCGCAGCAGCCGCAGCCCGGTGGCTTCCCGCCGCCGCCCCCGGCCGCGCGGGGCAACGTGGGCCTCGGCGTGGTGGCCGCCCTCGTCGCCGCCCTGGTCGCCGCCGGCGTCTACGGAGGCATCATCGGCGCCACCGAGCACGAGATCGGCTGGGCGGCGGTCGGCGTCGGCTTCGTCGTGGGTCTGGCCGCGGGCAAGGTGGGCGGCCCGAACCCGGCGGTCGGCGCCCTCGCCGCGGTCTTCTCGCTCGGCGCGGTGTACCTGGGCCAGCTCGTCGGCGCCTCCATCGTCATCGCCGACAAGCTGAACCTCGACTTCACCGAGGTCTTCTTCGACCACTTCGACTTCGTGCAGGAGGCGTGGAAGCACGACGCCGACGCGATGACGTACGTGTTCTTCGCCATAGCCGCCTTCGCGGCCTTCGGCAGCGCCAAGCGCGCCTCGCAGTAGGCCGTCGAGGGCGCCCCGGCGAACACGACCGGGACCCGGAACGCCAAGGAGCCCGGGCCGCCGACAGGCGGTCCGGGCTCCTTGCTGCTCAAGCCCCGTGCAGCGGTCAGCGGCGGTGCTGCGAGTCCGCCACCGTGACCTCGACGCGCTGGAACTCCTTCAGCTCGCTGTAGCCCGTGGTGGCCATCGCGCGGCGCAGCGCTCCGAAGAAGTTCATCGAGCCGTCCGGGATGTGCGACGGGCCGGTGAGGATCTCCTCAGTGGTGCCGACGGTGCCGAGGTCGACCTTCTTGCCGCGCGGCACGTCCTCGTGGACGGCCTCCATGCCCCAGTGGTGGCCCTTGCCGGGCGCGTCCGTGGCGCGCGCCAGCGGGGAGCCCATCATCACGGCGTCCGCGCCGCAGGCGACGGCCTTGGGCAGGTCGCCGGACCAGCCGACGCCGCCGTCGGCGATGACGTGGACGTACCGGCCGCCGGACTCGTCCATGTAGTCGCGGCGGGCCGCGGCGACGTCGGCCACGGCGGTGGCCATCGGCACCTGGATGCCGAGGACGTTGCGCGTGGTGTGCGCGGCGCCGCCGCCGAAGCCGACCAGGACACCGGCCGCGCCGGTGCGCATCAGGTGCAGGGCGGCGGTGTACGTGGCGCAGCCGCCGACGATCACGGGGACGTCGAGTTCGTAGATGAACTGCTTCAGGTTCAGCGGCTCGGCGGCACCGGAGACGTGCTCCGCCGACACCGTCGTGCCGCGGATCACGAAGATGTCCACGCCCGCGTCCACGACGGCCTTGGAGAACTGCGCGGTGCGCTGCGGCGAAAGGGCGGCGGCGGTGACGACTCCGGAGTCGCGCACCTCCTTGATGCGCTGCCCGATCAGCTCCTCCTTGATGGGAGCGGCGTAGATCTCCTGGAGGCGGCGGGTGGCCTCGTCGGCGGGCAGCTCCGCGATCTCGTCGAGCAGCGGCTGCGGGTCCTCGTACCGCGTCCACAGGCCTTCGAGGTTCAGCACGCCGAGGCCGCCGAGCTCACCGATGCGGATGGCGGTCTGCGGCGACACGACGGAGTCCATGGGGGCCGCGAGGAAGGGCAGCTCGAAGCGGTAGGCGTCGATCTGCCAGGCGATCGAGACCTCCTTGGGGTCCCGGGTGCGCCGGCTCGGCACGACGGCGATGTCGTCGAAGGCGTACGCCCGGCGGCCGCGCTTGCCGCGGCCGATCTCGATCTCAGTCACGTGTGTGGCCCTTCAGCTTTCCTATGGCGCTCCGTATGCCGTTCCAGTATCCCCGACACGCGCGTGGCCACCGGTTGCGGCGGCGACACGTCACGCCGGTGAATCGACTACTTGTTGCGGCTGTAGTTCGGCGCCTCGACCGTCATCTGGATGTCGTGCGGGTGGCTCTCCTTGAGGCCCGCGGACGTGATCCGTACGAACCGGCCATTGGCCTGCAGCTCGGGCACCGTGCGCCCGCCCACGTAGAACATCGACTGGCGCAGACCGCCCACCAGCTGGTGCACGACCGCCGACAGGGGGCCCCGGTAGGGCACCTGGCCCTCGATGCCCTCGGGCACCAGCTTCTCGTCGGAGGCGACGCCCTCCTGGAAGTACCGGTCCTTGGAGAACGACCGCTGCTCGCCGCGCGACTGCATGGCGCCGAGCGAACCCATGCCCCGGTACGACTTGAACTGCTTGCCGTTGATGAAGAGCAGCTCTCCGGGAGACTCCTCACAGCCCGCGAGCAGCGAGCCCAGCATGACCGTGTCCGCACCGGCCACGAGCGCCTTGGCGATGTCTCCGGAGTACTGCAGGCCGCCGTCGCCGATGACCGGGACGCCGGCTTCCTTGGCGGCGAGCGACGCTTCGTAGATGGCCGTTACCTGCGGTACGCCGATGCCGGCGACGACGCGGGTCGTGCAGATGGAGCCCGGGCCGACGCCGACCTTGATGCCGTCGACACCGGCGTCGATGAGCGCCTTGGCGCCGTCACGGGTGGCGATGTTGCCGCCGATGACGTCCACGCCGCCCGCGTTCGACTTGATCTTGGCGACCATGTCGCCGACGAGCCGGGAGTGGCCGTGCGCGGTGTCGACGACGATGAAGTCGACGCCCGCCTCGATGAGCGCCTGGGCGCGGTCGAAGGCGTCCCCGGCGACGCCGACGGCGGCACCGACGAGGAGGCGGCCCTCGGAGTCCTTGGCGGCGTTCGGGTACTTCTCGGCCTTCACGAAGTCCTTGACCGTGATCAGGCCCTTGAGGACACCGGCGTCGTCGACCAGCGGCAGCTTCTCGATCTTGTGGCGGCGCAGCAGCTCCATGGCGTCCACGCCGGAGATGCCGACCTTGCCGGTGACGAGCGGCATCGGGGTCATGACCTCGCGCACCTGGCGCGTGCGGTCGGCCTCGAAGGCCATGTCGCGGTTGGTGACGATGCCGAGCAGCTTGCCGCCGCCGTCGGTCACGGGGACGCCGCTGATGCGGAACTTGGCGCAGATCGCGTCGGCCTCGGCGAGCGTGGCGTCCGGGTGCACCGTGATCGGGTCGGTGACCATGCCGGACTCGGACCGCTTGACCAGGTCGACCTGGTTGGCCTGGTCGGCGATGGAGAGGTTGCGGTGCAGCACGCCGACGCCGCCCTGGCGGGCCATGGCGATGGCCATCCGGGACTCGGTGACCTTGTCCATCGCCGCGGAGAGCAGCGGGACGTTCACCCGGACGTTCTTCGAGATGGACGAGGCGGTGTCGATGTCGCCGGGCGCCATGTCGGACGCGCCCGGCAGCAGCAGCACGTCGTCGTAGGTCAGCCCGAGTGTCGCGAATTTCTCGGGCACTCCGTCGACGTTTGCAGTCATGACACCTTCCCCAATGGCCTTGATCGGTGCGGATGTCCATGCTAACGGGAAGCAAGGCTCTCTCATTCCACAGTGCCGGTGGGGGCCGGGGTTCGTAGGTTTCTACAGCTGCGCTGTGGCGGGGTGGCCCCCCTTGGGCCGGGGGCGGCTTGGCATCGCCGTGATGTGCCGTGCGGGCTGGGCACCGCTGCGGCGGAAAGCGGCGGAAAGCGGCGGAAAAAGGGTCCCGGCTCCGCCGGGGGAAGGAATCCCGGCGGAGCCGGGAGGGCGAGGCCGTGTCCCACGGGGTGGTGAACGTCTCCCTCCCCACCGCACCCTCACCGTTCACGCCCTACGGGAACCACCCACGCCGACCTCGACCCATTTTCAGCCTGTCCGGCGTTTGAGTTTGAGGACGAGCGCGCAGCGCGATGAAAGGGCGGGCGGGTGGGGGAAAAACTACTGCTCGGCCAGCGCCCGCAGGCGGCTCAGCGCGCGGTGCTGGGCCACACGGACCGCCCCCGGCGACATCCCCAGCATCTGCCCGGTCTCCTCGGCCGTGAGGCCGACGGCGACGCGCAGGAGCAACAGCTCGCGCTGGTTGTCCGGCAGGTTGGCGAGCAACTTCTTGGCCCACTCGGCGTCGCTGCTGAGCAGCGCCCGCTCCTCGGGCCCGAGGGAGTCGTCGGGCCGCTCGGGCATCTCGTCCGAGGGCACGGCGGTGGAACCGGGGTGGCGCATCGCGGCGCGCTGCAGGTCGGCGACCTTGTGCGCGGCGATGGCGAAGACGAAGGCCTCGAAGGGCCGTCCGGTGTCCCGGTAGCGCGGCAGCGCGAGCAGCACCGCGACGCAGACCTCCTGCGCGAGGTCCTCGACGAAGTGCCGCGCGTCACCGGGAAGTCGGGAGAGCCGGGTGCGGCAGTACCGCAGCGCGAGCGGGTGGACGTGGGCCAACAGGTCGTGCGTGGCCTGCTCGTCCCCCTCGACGGCGCGTAGGACGAGGGCACCGATCACCGTCGTCTTGTCATCGCGCATCGGTCCATGGTGCCTTGGCGCTGACTGATCTGTGGCACCGCGTCCATAGTTGTGCATCGAAGCGTTATGAGCGGGTGCGCCGGAACTCACCTCCCGCACCCTCCCCTCCCGCTCGGCCGACTCGTCCCCAAGGAACTCCACACCTCAAGGATGCGGCATCGGCGGCGAAGCGCCACAAGCCGCTCCCGAGGCGGGTGCTTGCGGGCCTCCATGGCCCCGTCCGCCGCACGGCGGACGGGAATCACCATGCCCCCGCCACAGCACACTCAGCGAACCAGGCCCCAGCGGAAGCCGAGCGCCACCGCGTGCGCGCGGTCCGAGGCACCGAGCTTCTTGAACAGCCGCCTGGCGTGCGTCTTCACCGTGTCCTCGGAGAGGAAGAGCTCGCGGCCGATCTCGGCGTTCGACCGGCCATGGCTCATCCCTTCGAGGACCTGGATCTCACGCGCGGTGAGCGTGGGCGCCGCGCCCATCTCGGCCGAGCGGAGCCGGCGCGGGGCCAGCCGCCAGGTCGGGTCGGCGAGCGCCTGTGTGACGGTCGCGCGCAGTTCGGCGCGCGAGGCGTCCTTGTGCAGATAGCCGCGGGCCCCGGCGGCGACCGCGAGCGCGACCCCGTCCAGGTCCTCGGCGACCGTGAGCATGATGATGCGTGCTCCCGGGTCGGCCGAGAGCAGCCGCCGCACGGTCTCCACGCCGCCCAGTCCGGGCATGCGTACGTCCATCAGAATCAGATCCGAGCGGTCGGCGCCCCAGCGGCGGAGGACTTCCTCGCCGTTGGCCGCTGTCGTCACGCGCTCGACGCCGGGCACGGTCGCGACCGCGCGGCGCAGCGCCTCTCGGGCGAGCGGGGAGTCGTCGCAGACGAGGACGGATGTCATGGCCGTCCTCCGCAGCTGATGCGCGTCACCTTGAGCCTCCAGGCTGGTACAAGTCGTCACCTGTGCGGTTGACGCACTCGGACACCTGCCCGAGCACTTGTTCTTTCAACCGCCTCCGCACTCTCAACGACGGTCACTCGAAAGAGTTACGGGTCAGTCAGCCGTCTTCGGCACTCTACGTGAGGGCGCGGACACGGCACAGGCGGCGCGGGCGGATGCGCCCTCCCAACGGGCCCCGACGAGCGCCATCAAGAGCTATGCCCCATTTAGCGGCTTTTCTTCCCTTTTCCTGGTGTCTGTGGCTAGATTCGCAATGAGTCATATTTTCATCTCCTTAGACAGTAGATGTACGGTCATGGGCACCGTATCCGCGTCAGAACGGCTACCAGGAGACACGCAATGGCAGATTTCTCCCGCCTTCCCGGACCGAACGCAGATCTGTGGGACTGGCAGCTCCTCGCGGCCTGCCGTGGGGTGGACAGCTCGCTCTTCTTCCACCCGGAGGGCGAGCGCGGTGCGGCACGGAGCGCACGTGAGAACTCGGCCAAGGAGGTCTGCATGCGCTGCCCGGTGCGCGCGGAGTGTGCGGCGCACGCGCTCGCGGTCCGCGAGCCGTACGGCGTGTGGGGCGGGCTGACCGAGGACGAGCGCGAGGAACTGATGGGCCGGGCCCGCAACCGCCTGGTCACGGCGGCGGGCAGCGGCGCGACGCCCTGAAGGAACGTTTCTTCAAGCGTGCCCCGGCTCTGCGGGTGCGCCTCAGCGCGCGGCGGCCCGCGCCAGGTGGTCGAGGGTGGCGGCGACGGCCGGCACCTGCGCCAGGTCGGGCAGCGTGAGCGCGACGATCTCCCGGCGCACGGCGGGCTCCACCGTCACCGCGCGGGCCCCCTTGGGCCGTACCGACTCGATCGCGAGCTCGGGCAGCACCGCGACCCCCAGACCCGCCCCGACCAGGCCGATCACCGCCGGATAGTCGTCCGTGGCGAAGTCGATGCGGGGTGCGAAGCCCGCGCTCTCGCAGACCTCCACCAGCTGGCGCCGGCAGCGCGGGCAGCCCGCGATCCACGACTCGTCGGCCAGCTCACCGATGGTGACGCTGTCGGCCTTCGCCAGGCGGTGCTCCTCCGGTACGAGGCCGACGAGCCGGTCGTCGAGCAGCGGCCGTACGACGAGGTCGTCCCACTCGTCCGCGGCGGCGGCCCCCGCGTACCGGAAGGCGAGCGCCACGTCGCAGTCGCCCTCGCGCAGCATCTCCACCGAGCGCGGGGGCTCGGCCTCCTCCAGGGAGACGCGGGTGCCGGGGTGCGCGGCGCGCAGCGCGGCGAGCGCGCCCGGCACGAGGGTGGAGGAACCGCTCGGGAAGGAGACGAGGCGGACGCGGCCCGCGCGCAGCCCGGCGATGGCGGCGACCTCCTCCTCGGCCGCGGTCAGCCCGGCGAGAATCCCCGCGGCATGCCTGACCAGGGCTTCTCCGGCCTGCGTGAGGCGCATCTCGCGGCCGGTGCGGATCAGCAGAGGCGTGCCGACCGACGCCTCCAGGGCCTTCATCTGCTGGCTGACGGCGGGCTGGGTGCAGCCGAGCTCGCGGGCCGCCGCGGAGAAGGAGCCGGTGGCGGCCACGGCGCGCAGGACACGGAGATGACGGGCCTCGATCATGGTTCGAGCATAAGCGACCCTTGGGCCCATCGCCCAATAATGCGTGGCCGCTTTGAGGAGCGCTCGCTTAGCCTGGCCGTATGAAGCTTCTCTCCGTGAATGTGGGCCGGCCCAAGACCGTCGACTACACCGACTCTCCCGGCGGCCGCACCGGGATCGACAAGCAGCCCGTCGACGGGGCCGTCCGGGTGACCGCGCCCGGCCCCAAGGGCACCGGCGGCAGCGGCCTCACCGGAGACACCATCTGCGACCTGCGCCACCACGGCGGCAACGACCAGGCGGTGTACGCCTTCGCGCGCGAGGACCTCGACGCATGGGAGCGGCTGCTCGGCCGGACGCTGCCCAACGGCGGCTTCGGCGAGAACCTCACGACGTCCGGCGTGGACGTGAACGGCGCACTGATCGGGGAGCGTTGGCGCGTGGGCCCGGACCTGCTCCTGGAGGTGACCTCCTCGCGCATCCCATGCCGCACGTTCCAGGGCCACGTGGGTGAGACGGGCTGGGTGCGGCGGTTCACGCAGGCCGTGCTGCCGGGCGCCTATCTGCGGGTCATCGAGCCGGGCGAGATCCAGGCGGGCGACACGGTCGAGATCGTGCACCGCCCGGACCACGAGGTCACCGTCGCCGTGCAGTTCCGGGCCGTGACCACGGAGCGCGCCCTGCTGCCTTCGCTGCTCGCGGCCGAGGACGCGCTGCACCCGGAGACGGTGAAGAAGGCGCGGAAGTACGTGGAGAAGCTCGGCGCGTAGCGATCCGGGACGACACGAGCCGTACGAGCCGCACATAGCCGCACATAGGGGAAGTCCCTAGGGGCGCACGGGAGTTGAATCGGGGTCGGGTGGGGGCCGTCCCCGATACTCCCGGGCCGGCCGAGCCGCGAGTCTCGAATCATGTCCCGACTCACGAGCAGGCCACGCCTCAAGCGTGTCCTCATCATCCTCGGCAGCGTCGTCACCGTCGTCGCGCTGGCGCTCGGCGGCGGCCTGCTGTGGCTGTGGCAGGACGCCGAGATCAGCACCGTCGGCAAGGAATCCTTCGACAACGCCCTGGCGATACCGCCGCTGGCGAAGTCCCGCGTGGACAAGGACGGCACCCGCGTCTTCGACCTGCGCATGCAGTCCGGCGAGAAGGAGTTCAAGGCCGGACGCGCGACGCCGACCTGGGGCTTCAACGGCGACCATCTGGGCCCGACCCTGCGCGCGAAGCGCGGCGAGAAGGTCCGCGTGCGGATCCGCAACGGCCTCGACGAGGCGTCGACCGTCCACTGGCACGGCATGCACCTGCCCGCGAAGATGGACGGCGGCCCGCACCAGATGATCCGGCCCGGCGGCAGCTGGAGCCCGCACTGGACGGTGGACCAGCCCGCGGCCACGCTCTGGTACCACCCGCATCCGCACGGCGTGACGGAGAAGCACGTGCAGCGCGGCCTCGCGGGCCTGTTCCTCCTCGACGACGAGCGCAGCGCACGCCTCGCGCTGCCGAAGAAGTACGGCGTCGACGACCTGCCGGTGATCGTGCAGGACGTGAGGTTCGACGGCGCGAAGTTCGACCACGGCCACAAGATGATGCGCAACGTCGGCTTCCTCGGCGACCGGACCATGGTCAACGGCACACTCGCGCCGTACCAGGAGGTGGGCGACGAACTCATACGCCTGCGGCTCCTGAACGCTTCCACCGCGCGTACGTACGACTTCGGCTTCCCGGACGACCGCGCCTTCTCCCTGGTGGGCACGGACGGCGGCGCCCTGGAGCGGCCGGCGCGGATGCAGCGGATACAGCTGTCGCCGGGTGAGCGCGCCGAGATCGTGGTACGGATGCGGCCCGGCGAGAGGACCGTGCTGCGCAGCTTCCCGCAGGACAACTACGGGGGCGCCTGGCAGCAGCGGTTCAGCGGGGGCGACGACTCCTTCGACGTGCTCCAGCTGCGGGCGGCGGAGCGGCTGCGTCCATCGCCCGCGCTGCCCTCGGAGCTGGGCGAGCTGGAGGTGCCGGACGGCGCGGGGGCGAGCCGGGCGCGGTTCTTCGACCTGAAGCAGTCCGGGATCAACGGCCGGGCGATGCGGATGGACCGGATCGACGAGGTGGTCACGCGCGGTGCCACGGAGACCTGGACCGTGCGCAACGACAACGGCATGCCGCACAACTTCCATGTGCACGACGTGCAGTTCCGGGTCCTGGAGGTGAACGGCGAGGCGCCGCCGCCGGAGCTGCGCGGCCCCAAGGACACGGTGTTCCTGCCGAACGGCACGACCATGAAGCTGGCCCTGCGCTTCGAGGGCCCGGCCGACCCGAAGACGCCGTACATGTACCACTGCCATCTGCTGAGTCACGAGGACGGAGGAATGATGGGCCAGTTCGTGGTCGTCGAGAAGGGCCAGAAGGCGGGCAAGCCGTCCGGGCGGCACAGCGGGCACTGAGGCTCACTAGCCTTGGTCCATGACTACGGCTCTGATTACGGGATCGACCGCCGGTATCGGCGCTGCCTTCGCGCGGCGGCTCGCCGGTGACGGGCACAACCTGGTCCTGGTGGCACGCGACACCAAGCGGCTGCGCGAGCAGGCGACCGAGCTGCACGACCGGCACGGCATCGAGGCGGAGGTCCTGACCGCCGACCTCGCCACGGAGGACGGCATCACGGCCGTCGAGGAGCGGCTCGCCCGTCGCCGCGACGGAGTCGACCTGCTGGTCAACAACGCCGGATTCGGCAACAAGGGCCACTACTTGGAGGTGCCGCTCGCCGACGAGCTGACGATGCTGAAGGTGCACTGCGAGGCCGTGCTCCGGCTGACGTCGGCGGCGACGGGGGCGATGCGGGAGCGGGGCCGGGGCGGCGTCGTCAACGTCGCGTCGGTGGCGGCGTTCGTGCCGCGCGGGACGTACGGCGCGTCCAAGGCGTGGGTCGTGCAGTTCACGCAGGGCGCGGCGCGGGACCTGGCGGGCACGGGGGTGCGGCTGATGGCGCTGTGCCCCGGCTTCGTCCGCACGGAGTTCCACGAGCGGGCGGGCATGGGCACGGACAACATCCCCAAGTGGATGTGGCTGGACGCCGACAAGCTGGTGGCCGCGGCCCTCACCGACCTGGCCCGCGGCAAGTCCCTGTCCATCCCGGACCCGAGGTACAAGACCCTGATGGGAGTGGTGAAGGTGACCCCGAGGGCACTGCTGGGCGGGGTGACATCGAGGACGGGCCGCAAGTACGGCCCGAAGTAGCCCTGGGAACACGCCCCGAAGGGGTACCGCTCCGCTGAAGGGCGCCCCGCACAAGGACGCCCCGAACCAGGGCGCCCCGCACGAGGAGCGCCCCGAAGGGGCGCGGGGAACTGCGCGAGGACGGACCACGCCCCGCACCCGGCACCCTTGAGAAACCCGGCAGACGCGAACCCGCAAGCGCGAAGTCGAACCGCACGGCGCGGAGCCGAAATCGCGAAGGCCCGGCATCCCGCGACGGGATGCCGGGCCTTCGACCGAGCTCAGGCAGCTCAGGCCGACCAGGGCCGACCCGGACTCAGGTCACCGCTCAGTGCGAGTGACCGTGCCCGTGCCCGTGACCGGCGTCAGCCTCTTCCTCGGCCGGCTTCTCGACGACCAGCGTCTCGGTCGTGAGCAGCAGGGAGGCGATGGACGCGGCGTTCTCCAGGGCGGAGCGCGTCACCTTGACCGGGTCGATGACGCCGGCCTTGACCAGGTCGACGTACTCGCCGGTGGCGGCGTTGAAGCCGAAGCCCTTGTCCAGCTCCGCCACCTTGGTGGTGATGACGTAGCCCTCGAGGCCGGCGTTCTCGGCGATCCAGCGCAGCGGCTCGACGACGGCGCGGCGCACGACCGCGACACCGGTGGCCTCGTCGCCGGTCAGGTCGAGGTTGCCCTCGAGGACCTTCGCGGCGTGGACGAGCGCGGAGCCACCACCGGAGACGATGCCCTCCTCGACCGCGGCGCGGGTCGCGGAGATGGCGTCCTCCAGACGGTGCTTCTTCTCCTTCAGCTCCACCTCGGTGGCGGCGCCGACCTTGATGACGCACACGCCGCCGGCCAGCTTCGCGAGGCGCTCCTGGAGCTTCTCGCGGTCCCAGTCGGAGTCCGTGGCCTCGATCTCGGCCTTGATCTGGGCGACGCGGCCCTCGACGTCAGCGGAGTTGCCGCCGCCGTCGACGATGGTCGTGTCGTCCTTGGTGATGGTGACGCGGCGGGCGGAGCCGAGCACGTCCAGGCCGACCTGGTCGAGCTTGAGGCCGACCTCCTCGGCGATGACGGTGCCGCCCGTGAGGGTGGCCATGTCGCCGAGCATCGCCTTGCGGCGGTCGCCGAAGCCGGGGGCCTTCACCGCGACGGCGTTGAAGGTGCCGCGGATCTTGTTCACGACCAGGGTCGACAGGGCCTCGCCCTCGACGTCCTCGGCGATGATCAGGAGCGGCTTGGAGGAGCCGGCCTGGATGACCTTCTCCAGGAGCGGCAGCAGGTCCTGGATGGAGGAGATCTTGCCCTGGTGGATCAGGATGTACGGGTCGTCGAGGACGGCCTCCATACGCTCCTGGTCGGACACCATGTACGGCGACAGGTAGCCCTTGTCGAAGGCCATGCCCTCGGTGAAGTCCAGCTCCAGGCCGAAGGTGTTGGACTCCTCGACGGTGATGACACCGTCCTTGCCGACCTTGTCCATCGCCTCGGCGATGAGCTCGCCGACCTGCGTGTCCTGGGCGGAGAGCCCGGCCACGGCGGCGATGTCGGACTTGTCGTCGATCGGGCGGGCGGTGGCGAGGAGGTCCTCGGAGACCGCCTTGACCGCGGCGTCGATGCCCTTCTTCAGGGCGGCCGGGGAGGCACCGGCGGCGACGTTGCGCAGGCCCTCCTTGACCAGGGCCTGGGCCAGCACGGTGGCGGTGGTGGTGCCGTCACCAGCGATGTCGTTGGTCTTGGTCGCCACCTCCTTCACCAGCTGGGCGCCGAGGTTCTCGTACGGGTCCTCGACCTCGACCTCACGGGCGATGGTGACGCCGTCGTTGGTGATGGTGGGGGCGCCGAACTTCTTGTCGATGACGACGTTGCGGCCCTTGGGGCCGATCGTCACCTTGACCGTGTCGGCAAGCTTGTTGACGCCGCGCTCGAGGGCGCGACGGGCGTCCTCGTCGAACTTCAGGATCTTCGCCATGGGAGCGGTTCAGCCCTCTCGGAAACTCGGGTCCGGGGGAAGCCCCCGGGAAATATGCTCGGCAAACGCGCTGCGCCCCTCGCCGCCCGGCAATCAGCGGGGTGACCAGGGGCGCAGCGGAAAGCAAATCTGCAGGTGAAGCCGTACGGCTACTTCTCGATGATCGCGAGCACGTCGCGGGCCGAGAGGACGAGGTACTCGTCGCCGTTGTACTTCACCTCGGTGCCGCCGTACTTGCTGTAGAGCACGACGTCGCCGACCTTCACGTCGAGCGGCAGGCGCTCGCCGTTCTCGAAGCGGCCCGGGCCCACGGCGAGGACAGCCCCCTCCTGGGGCTTCTCCTTCGCGGTGTCCGGGATGACCAGGCCAGAGGCCGTGGTCTGCTCGGCGTCGAGCGGCTGGACCACGATGCGGTCCTCAAGCGGCTTGATGGCAACCTTGGAGCTGGCGGTCGTCACGATCCGACCTCCCCCTTCGGAGATCTCGCGGGGTTAACTGATCTGAGGTGGCGACCAGGTGGATCCGTCGTCGCGGGTGCCGGACCTGCCCGTCGCTGTTGGCACTCTCCAGTGGGGAGTGCCAGGCCCGAGACTAGGACGACGATTAGCACTCGGTCAAGCGGAGTGCCAATGCAGGCGGCGTTACGGGGGGTCGGCGGGGCACTTGTGGGCCGGAGCCCGGGCTCACGCCTTCGGACAACGTCCCGCGCGGGCGCAGGGTTCCGAGCGGTCCGGGCCCGCACCGCTGCTCCGCCTGCGGCAGCTTGGGCGGGAGTTTCCGCGGGATCTTCTCGGCCGCCTTCCGGCCGAGGCGCTCGATCGGGTCGACCGACTGCGCGCAGCCGGTGAGCAGCAGGACGGGGGCGAGCACCCCCGCCGCGACCGCCGCCACCCGGCCCCTGGAAACCCAGGCCCTGGAAGCCCGGACCCTCGAAACCCGGCCCCGCGCGGGTCGGCCCCGCGCGGGTCGGCCCCGCGCGGGTCGGTTCACAGGTAGTCCTCGAGCCGCGCCACCGCGTACCCCTTCGCCGTGACCGTCTTCAGGACCGTGCGGACCATGTCGGGCATCGTGCCCTTCCAGTCCTCGCGGCCGCGGAAGTGCGTGAGGATGATGTCGCCCGGGTGCAGGTCCTTGTCCCACTCCCGCCACTCCATGTGCCGGGCGAAGCCCTCGGACGCCCACAGCGGCACCGCCTTGACGCCGCAGGACTTGGCGGCGCGCAGGGTGTCGCGGTTGTAGTTGCCGTACGGCGGCCGGAACAGCTCGGGCCGCTTCCCGTACCGCTTCTGGATGGTGTCCTGCATCCCGCAGATCTCCCGCCGCTGCCCCTCGTAGGACAGTCCCGGCAGATAGCGGTGGTTGAGCGTGTGGTTGTTCAGCACGACGCCGCTCTTCTGCATCCGCTTGAAGTAGCCGTAGTCCTCCTTGACCAGGTAGTCGCTGAGGAAGGCGGTGTACGGGATCTTCAGGTCGCGCATCATCCGCAGGAACGCCGGGTCCTTCTCGGCGCCGTCGTCGATCGTCAGGAAGACGACCTTGTCCTTGGTCGGGACGGTGGTGAACACCGGCGGCAGCTGCGCCTGTCCCTCGACCTCGAAGCCCTTGCGGGTGGTGATGCGGGGCTTGACGGCGGGCGCGGGGGGCGCGGCCAGCGGGGTCTGCGCGAGCCCCCAGCGCTTCGCCGCCGCGGCGCGCGCGGCCTGCTTCGCGCGCAGCGCGTCGGCGTACTCCCGCAGCGCCTGGGCGGGCGGACCGAGGCGCGGCTGCTGGCCGTGCGCGCCGGAGCCGCCCCGCTCGTCGCCGTCGGCGGCGCAGCCGGAGGCGATCGCGGTGGCGACGACGGCGGTGCTGACGGCCAGGGCGGCGAGGCGGCCGCGCCTGCGCCGCCCGCGCGCACCGCGCCGCCCGTCCGGCCCGCCCCTCCCGATCCGTTCGCCCCGCCCGCCCCGTCCACCCTCCCGGGAAAATTGTTCGTTTTGTCGTACTAGTCGCATGGCGCCGCATCCTCGCAGCTCAGGCAGGCCCTACGGGGCCGACACCGCCGCCGTACGCGCACCTTCCACCGACTGGCCCACAATGGGCGACGTGAACGATCCGCTTGCCTCCTTCGCCGCGCTCCGCACCGCCGAGGGCCAGGGCCTCCTCGACGCCGTACGGGACGTGGAACCGAGCCAGGAGCTCGCGGTGGCCACCCGGCTGCGCCGTGAGCACCCCGCCGACCTGGTCTCCGCCGCGCTCGCGCAGGCGCGGCTGCGGCAGCGGGCGGCTGCGAAGTTCGGCGCGGCGGACGCCGCCCGCATGTACTTCACACCGAACGGCGTCGAGCAGTCCACGCGCGCGTCCGTGGCGACGTACCGCGCGCGGCGCTTCAGCGACCCCGGCGAACTCGGCGGTCTCGGCGTACGCTCCGTCGCCGACCTCTGCTGCGGCATCGGCGGCGATGCCATCGCCCTCGCGCGCGCCGGGATCGCCGTCCTCGCCGTCGACCGCGACCCGCTGACCTGCGCGGTCGCCCGCGCCAACGCCGAAGTCCTCGGCCTCGCCGACCTCATCGAGGTCCGCGAGGCGGACGTGACCGACGTCGACACCTCCCCCTACGACGCCGTCTTCGTCGACCCCGCGCGGCGCGGCGGGCGCGGCCGCGTCTTCGACCCCGAGGCGTACTCGCCACCCCTCTCCTGGGCCGTCGAGACCGCCCGCAAGGCGCCCCGCGCCGCCCTCAAGATCGCCCCCGGTATCCCGCACGACGCCGTGCCCGGCGAGGCCGAGGCCGAGTGGATCTCGGACGGGGGTGACGTGAAGGAGGCCGTGCTGTGGTTCGGCGGTGACGCGCCCGGCTCACACCGGGCCACGCTGCTGCCGTCCGGTGACACCCTCGCCTCCCCCCTCGCCACGATGCTCCCCGACCCGGATGTGCGGGCCGTCGGGCGCTTCCTGTACGAGCCCGACGGGGCCGTCATCCGCGCCCATCTCGTCGCCGAGGTCGCCGCGCGGGTCGGCGGTGGGCTCATCGACGAGACCATCGCCTACGTCACCTCCGACGCCGCCGTCGTCACGCCCTACGCCCCTGGGTCCGCCACGGTGTTCCTCACCCGGGTCGGGGGCGCGCCGACGATGCTGGTGGGGCACCCGGTGGGGTAGGCCTCGCGGGGGCGCCCCAGTCCCACCCCTTCTCCGAAACCGGGGGCTGCCGCCCCCTGGACCCCCGCTATCGGCGCTCCGCGCCTCGTCCTCAAACGCCGGACGGGCTAAAACCTTGCCGCACCGGCGACATATCCAGCCCCTCCGGCGTTTGAGGAGCGGGGGTCTGGGGGCAGCGCCCCCCCCCCCCCCCCCCGCCTCGGCGAACCGCCCGAGCAGATCAAGATTCTTCGGATACGTACGTCTCCGCAGGTCGCGAGGGTGTCGCCGCCGACGGCGCGGACGCGCTCCGCCGCCCGTGCAGCACCGCCGTCGCCACCGCAGCCCCCACGAGCAGCGCCGCCGCCACCCCGAACGCCGCCGCGTACCCCTCCGCGAGCGCCCCGGGCCCCGGCCCCGCCCCCGGACCTTCCCCCGCCCTCGTCGCACTCGTCGCACTCGACGCACTCGACGCACTCGACGCACTCGACGCACTCGACGCCACCGTCACCAGCACCGCGAGCCCGATCGAACCCCCGAGCTGCCGCGAGGCGTTGAGCAGCCCGGACGCCATCCCGGTCTCCCCCGCCGCGACGCCCGACGTCGCCGCCGTGCCGAGCGGTACGAAGCACATGCCGATGCCGACGCTGGCCACGAGCGAAGGGCCGAGGATCGACCCCGCGAACGTGCCGCCCGCCTCGACCGCGAGCGCGAACCACGCGAACCCGGCGGCCCCGAGCAGCCCGCCCGCCACGAGGAGCGCCCGCTCCCCGACCCGGCCCACCGTGCGGGTCGCGATCACCGTGCCCGCGACGACGCCCGCGCAGAACGGCAGGAAGGCCGCTCCGGCGCGCGTGGGCCCGTACGCCATGACGTCCTGGAGGTAGAGCGAGGTGAAGTAGAACGCGGCGAACTGGCCCGAGGACATCAGGAGCGCGAAGACGTTCGCCGACAGGACGGGGCGGTGCGTGAGCAGGCCCAGGCGGAGCAGCGGGCCGCGCGCGTGCCGTTCGCCGCGCCGCTCGACCACGCAGAACGCGGCCAGGAGCACGGCCGCCGCGGCCAGCGTGCCCACGGTCGTCGCCGAGCCCCAGCCGTGGGTCTCGGTGCGGACCAGGCCGAGGACGAGCGCGCTCGTACCCGCCGTGACCAGGAGCGCGCCCGCCACGTCCAGGCGCGGCGCGGGCCCCGTGCGCCGGTCGGCGGGGATGCCGGAGCGGCTCGCCGCGAGCGCCACGAGCACCACCGGCACGTTGATCAGCATCACCGAGCGCCAGCCCACCCAGTCCGTGAGCAGTCCGCCCGCCATGATCCCGACGGCACCGCCGAGCGCGCCCGAAGCGCCCCAGAGCCCGAGGGCCCGCGCCCGCTCCCGGCCCGCCGCGAAGTGGACGGTGATCAGAGCGAGCGCCACCGGCGCGAGGGCGGCGGCACCCGCCCCCTGCACCGCCCGCGCCGCGATCAGCTGCCCCGGGCTCTGCGCGAGACCGCCGACGAGGCTCGCGGCCCCGAACACCAGGAACCCGGCGACCAGCGTGCGCCTGCGCCCCACGAGGTCGGCCAGTCTGCCGCCGAGCATGAGCAGTCCGCCGAACGCGAGCGCGTACGCGTTGACGACCCAGGTCAGCGACTCGGGCGCGAAGCCGAGATCGGAGCCCATGTCGGGCAGGGCGATGTTGACGACGGACATGTCGAGGGAGACGAGGAACTGGACGGTCAGGAGGACGGGGAGCAGGAGCGGGCCGGGCGGAGGGGTCGAAGAGGCCGGAGAGGCCGGAGAGGCCGGAGAGGTCGTCATGCGGCGCACATTATTATACGCGTACAGAAATTAGCTATACGCGTACGGAAATTGACCGGAGGCAAGGCCCCGGGGGTCGGCCCCCGCACCTCCGGACGCGACAATGAGCGCGTGGCAGCGCGAGCGAACGGCGAGAAACCCGGCACGGCCGGGAACGGCACGGCCGGGAACGGCACGGCCGGGAACGGCACGGCCGGACAGACCCCGACCGGGCAGAAGCGCCGCGTCGGGCGCCCCCGGCGGATCGAGCCGGAGGCGATCGTCGACGTGGCGCGGCGCATCCTCCAGGAGGAGGGCGTCGCGGCGCTCAGCATGCGCCGGGTCGCCAAGGAGGTCGGCGCCACCCCCATGGCGCTCTACCACCACGTGCGCGACAAGGACGAGCTGCTGATGCTCACCCTGGCCGGGACGGCCGCGACCCTGCCCCGCCCCGAGCTGCCCGCCGACCCCCGCGACCGGCTGCTCGCCGTCGCCCTGCACATGCACGGCATCCTGCGGGAGCTGCCCTGGGTGGTGGAGGTCCTGAGCCTCGGCGACCTCAGCGACAAGGGCGCGATGTGGATGGTCGACGAGATCATCGGCGCGGGCGTCGCCTGCGGGCTCTCCCCCGTCGAGGCCGCGCACGCCTACCGCACCGTCTGGCACTGCGTGTACGGCGACCTCGCCTTCCGGAACGCGATGACGCGCCGCGCCGAGGAGCCCGACCGCAAGCGGTACTTCCCCGACACCCTCACGGAGGCCGACACCGCCGACCTGCCCCACGTCGCCCCGCTGGCCTCCCGCTGGGCGGAGCTGCGGGAGACCTACGACTTCGCCCGCCAGCTCGGCGCGGTGGTGGACGGCCTGCTCGGCCGCGCCACCCGCCCGACGCCGTCGCACCCGCGAGCGGACACGCCATAGACAACGCGGTTACCGACCGACTACACAGGGCTCTGCGCAGCACGCACGCCACAGGGGGGCACGCATGGCCGCATGGGGTCAAGGTGGGGCAGGGCAGGGCATACCCGGGCAAGGCATACCCGGGCAGGGCTCATGGGGGCAGGGCTTCAGGGGACGCGTCGCACCGCACGACGCCCCGGCCCTCCAGTGGACCGGCGCGGCCGTCCTGCTGTACGCGCTCACGGCGACGATCTGGATCGGGCACGAGGCCAACGAGGCCGTGGACGCCCCGTACTCCAGGTTCTCCTTCAAGGCCCTGTACGACCCGCGGCAGTTCCTGACGCCGGTCGCGCAGACCCACTACGACTGGGCGTTCCTCGTGACCGCCGTCGTCGTCGGCGCCCTCGCGCTCGGGCGGCTCCGGGTGGCGCGCGGGGGCCTCGCCCTGGTGGCGGCGCTCCTGATCTGCCTGTGCCTGCGGGAAGTCGTCGGCCTCATGGCCTCGGACGAGTACGGCGACCGCATCACCGAGATCGGCTATGGCAAGGCCCTGCTCACCTTCCGGTTCACGGGCATCGCCCTGGGGTGCGCGATCTGGGCGGCCGTCGCCCGCACCCGCGACCGGACGGACGGCACCCCGCCCCCGGCCCACCCTCCGGCCCCGCCACACCCCCCGTACGCGGACGCCCCGCCCCCGCCGTCCTACGCCCCCTACGGCGACCTGTACTCCGCCCGGCCCGGCGCGAACGTCCGCCGGCCGGCCTTCGTGGCGTCCGGCATCGCGCTGCTCCTGAGCGGCGCGATCGAGGTGAGCTGGCTGATCTACTCCCTCAACCGGGACCACGTCTACTTCATCGGCAGCAGGCCGGGCTCCGACGCGGGCGACTTCTTCCGGGCGGCGGTCGACGCCTCCCGCGGCTTCCCGCTCCCCCAGGCCTTCTACGCCCTGGCCCTGGTGGCCGCGCCCCTGCTCGTCGGCGCCCTGCTGCTCGCCGGGCGCCCAGCGGCCCGCGGCGCCGCGCTCGCCCTGGCGCTCGCCTCGACCTACTTCGACATCCGCACCCTGGTCCCGGCCTTCGACGACGGCTTCGACCTGTACTGGGACTCGACGCTCGGCACGCTCACCATCCTGACGCCGTTCGTCACCCTGCCGCTCCAGGCGCTGGTGGTGATCGCGCTGCTCGGGGCGCGCGAGGACGGCGCGGGCGCCTACGGGGGGCAGCCCTGGCCGAGGGACTCGAACCGCCACCGGTGAGGCGGCCGGGCGGACAACTCCACGGGGGGCTCGGCGAGTTCGGGCAGGTCGGCGTCGTACGCCGCGTCCCACCAGGTGATCACGAGGACGCGGTCCTGCGGCGCCTGGAAGGTCTCCCGGCGCAGCGGCGCGGGCTCAAGGGTCTGGGCCCGCGCCCACGCGAGGAGTTCCGGGCCCCGGCCCGCACCGGCCCGCGCCTCCCACATCAACGCGACGCTCATGAGCAGAGGTTGCCCTTCACGAGTAGAGGTTGTCCTTGCTGACCTCGTGCACATGGTCGTGGTCGTGGCTGTGCGCGTGCGCGCCCGGCACATGCGGCTCCGTCACCGGCAGCGAGGAGTCGGCCGAGAGCCCGAGGTCGGAGGCGGCGCGGTTGCGGGCGACCATCTCCGCGCCGAGCGCGGCGACCATCGCGCCGTTGTCCGTGCACAGCTTCGGCCGCGGCACCCGCAGCCGGATCCCGGCCCGCTCGCACCGCTCCTGGGCCATCGCCCGCAGCCGGGTGTTCGCGGCCACACCGCCCCCGATCATGAGGTGGTCCACGCCCTCGTCCTTGCAGGCGCGCACCGCCTTGCGGGTCAGCACGTCGACCACGGCCTCCTGGAAGGACGCCGCCACGTCCCGCACCGGAACCTCCTCGCCCGCGGCCCGCTTCGCCTCGATCCAGCGCGCCACCGAGGTCTTCAGGCCGGAGAAGGAGAAGTCGTACGCGGGATCGCGCGGCCCGGTCAGACCGCGCGGGAACGCGATGGCGTCCGGGTCGCCCTCACGGGCGTAACGGTCGATGACGGGACCACCCGGGAAGCCCAGGTTCAGGACCCGGGCGATCTTGTCGAAGGCCTCGCCCGCCGCGTCGTCGATCGTCGCCCCGAGGGGCCGCACGTCGGAGGTGATGTCGGTGGACAGGAGCAGCGAGGAGTGCCCGCCGGACACGAGGAGCGCCATCGTCGGCTCCGGCAGCGCCCCGTGCTCCAGCTGGTCCACGCAGATGTGCGACGCCAGGTGGTTCACGCCGTACAGCGGCTTGCCGAGCGCGTACGCGTACGCCTTCGCCGCCGAGACCCCGACGAGCAGCGCGCCCGCGAGGCCGGGGCCCGCGGTGACGGCGATGCCGTCCAGGTCCTTGGCGCTCACACCCGCGTCCTTCAGGGCGCGCTGGATGGTGGGGACCATCGCCTCCAGGTGCGCGCGGGACGCCACCTCGGGCACGACGCCGCCGAAGCGCGCGTGCTCGTCGACGCTGGACGCGACCGCGTCCGCGAGCAGCGTCGTGCCGCGGACGACGCCGACGCCCGTCTCGTCGCAGGAGGTCTCGATGCCGAGGACGAGGGGCTCGTCACGGGTGTCAGCCATGGATCTCGGTTCCTTGTACGCCGTTCAGCGGGCCAGGGGCCCGGCCGTCGGTGGGGCCGTCGGCCGATCCTTCGGCCGCGGGGTCGGGGGCGCCGTGCGCGGAGCAGTCCGCTGCGGCGGACGGGTCGGACAGGCGCATCACCAGCGCGTCCACGTTGCCCGGCTGGTAGTAGCCGCGGCGGAAGCCGATCGGCTCGAAGCCGAAGCGCTGGTAGAGCTTCTGCGCGCGGGTGTTGTCCACCCGCACTTCGAGCATCACCTCGGTCGCCTCGAAGGCCGTGGCGTGCCGCAGCAGTTCGGTGAGCAGCCGCGCGCCGAGGCCGGAGCCCCAGTGGTCGCGCGCGACGGCGATGGTCTGCACGTCGGCGGCGACCGCGGCGCCGCCGTCGGAGTCCGTCCCGGCGACGGCGAGGCCGCCATAGCCGACGAGGCGTTCGCCCTCGTACGCCACCAGGTAGCGGCGGGTCGAGCCGGGTCCGCGGGCATGCGCGAGCTCGGACCAGAACATGCCGCGCGACCAGGCGTCGTCCGGGAAGAGCTCCTTCTCCAGGGCGAGCACGGCGTCGATGTCCCACCAGCGCATCTCGCGCGGCACGACGGCGGGGGGCGGCGTCTTCGACGGCACGGTGGTCACTTGGGGGTGACCACCTTGTAGTTCTTGGGGACCTGGGCGTCGGGGCGGCGCAGGTACAGCGGGCGGGGTTCGAGCAGTTCCTCGCCCGCGGCGAGCCGCTCCGCCGCGAGCGCGGCCAGCGCCGCGGCCGACACGTGCTCGGGGCCGCGCACGTCCGTGAAGGTGTCCGGGTAGAGGGCGGCGCCCGCGCCGACGGCGGGGAGCCCGGCTACCTGCTCCGCGATGTCGGCGGGCCGGTCGACAGCCGGTCCGCCGACCCTCGTACGGGCGTCTTCGTAGCGCGCCCAGTAGACCTCCTTGCGGCGGGCGTCGGTCGCCACGACGAACGGCCCGTTCTCGATGCCCGCCGCGTACGCGAGGCCGTCGAGGGTGCACACCCCGTGCACCGGGACGCCGAGGGCGAGGCCGAAGGTGTCGGCGGTCATCAGGCCGACGCGCAGGCCCGTGTAGGGGCCGGGGCCGACGCCGACGACGACGTCCGTCACCGCGTCGAGTCCGAGGCCCGCCTCGGCGAGGACCCGGTCGACGGCGGGCAGCAGCAGCTCGCCGTGGCGGCGGGCGTCGACCTGGCTCGATTCGGCGACTGTTCCGAAGGAGGCCGTGCCGTCGTGCAGGGCGACGGTGACGGCGGGGGTGGCGGTATCCAGAGCGAGCAAGAGCACGCGAACAGCCTACGGCTCCGACGCCCGGCGCACGGCCGCCCCGGCACGGGCCGCGCCTGCTGCTACCGTCACCCCATAGCCGTACGTAGGAGAGGTGGGCCAGGTGTCAAGGAGCAGCTCGGGATTCGTGGCCGGGCTCACCGCGGCGGCACTCGCCGTGGTCGGCTTCCTCGCCTACCAGGCCTCCGCGAACGCCCCGGACGACCTCAACGCCCGCCCGGACAAGTCCCCGACGGCCCCCTCGCGCTCCCCCGGCGGCAAGACCGATCCGCTGAAGCTGCCCGCGGGTTCCGGCGCCGGCAAGCGCGTCGTGTACTCCCTCGAAGGGGACCGGGTGTGGCTGGTCGGTGAGTCCGGCAAGGTGAAGCGCACGTACAAGGTCACGCCGAGCACCGTGGACCCCGTGCCGGGTGCGTACGCCGTCACCTCGCGGACGGGTCAGGTCATAGGGTCCGACGGCGTGCAGATCGAGCACGTGGTGCGGTTCACGAGTGTCGACGGCATAGCGGTCGGGTTCAGCGCGGCGCTCAACGGCTCGACGCAGAAGCCGGACCCGGCGAAGAAGACCGGCGGTATCCGCTCCTCGCGTGAGGACGGCAACGTGATGTGGGACTTCGCCCTGTACGAGACGAAGGTCGTCGTGGTCCGCTAGGGCCGACCCGTCAGGCCACGCCCCCGTACTCCACCCCGCCCCCGTACTCCATCCACCCCGCGCCGCGGCGCCCGCTCAGGCGGCGTCGCGGCGTCGCTCGTCCGTGTGCACGGGCGCCGGACGCGCCGGTTCCTCGGGGGCGGGGGGCGGCGTGGAGACGGCGCTCGCGGCGGCGCAGGACGCCAGCAGATCGCTCATCGAGTACGCGTGGAAGGTCGTCGACGGCCCGTGCGGCCGGGGCTGCGCATCGCGTTCTGAAGCCGGCATGGACGCCTCCTGGGGCTCCGGGGGCAGACGTGGTTAGGTAGACCTAACCCGTACCTGGTATCCATGTGACCACGTACGACGCTCGGCGCGCAACATCTTGCCGACGGCTTGTCGGAAAGTTCGGGCGAACCGACGAGAACGCGTCACCTCGGGAACGCCCTTAGGGCCCCTCGGCCTCGGAGGGACCCCGCGCCGCCCCTCAGGCGGAGAGAACCGTCAGATCGGCCGCGGCCCACCGCTCCCCGATCCCCCGCAGCGTCACCTCGCGCACCTCGTCCGTGGTGTCCCCGACCGCGCGGTGGATGAGGACGTGCAGGCGATCCTCCGAGAGCTCCTCGACCTTGCCGTCGCCCCACTCGACGACGATCACGGAGTCGGGCAGCGACACGTCGAGGTCCAGGTCCTCCATCTCGTCGAGGCCACCGCCCAGGCGGTACGCGTCGACGTGGACCAGCGGCGGACCGTCGCCGAGGGAGGGGTGGACGCGGGCGATGACGAAGGTCGGGGAGGTGACGGCGCCGCGCACGCCGAGGCCCTCCCCGAGCCCGCGGGTCAGCGTCGTCTTGCCCGCGCCGAGCTCGCCGGTGAGCATGACGAGGTCTCCGGGGCGCAGGATCTTGGCCAGGCGGCGGCCCAACTCGCCCATCTGTCCGGGCGAGTTCACGGTGAGCTCGAGAGCGATGGCGGGGGCCGGGCTGTGCGGTGCTTCCATGACAGAAACGTTAGCCGCTCGGCGCACCCGCCCCGGCCCGGCCGACACCGGGCCCGGCGCCTCACATGGCGGCGCTCCCTGCCTGTTCCTTGGCCCTGACCAGCAGATCGGCGATGCGGTCGGTGACCACCTCGGGGTGTTCGAGCATCACCAGGTGCCCGGCGTCGGGGACGAGCACCAGTTCGGCGTCCGGCAGCAGGTCCGCGATGGCCTCGCTGTGCTCGCTCGGGGTGACGAGGTCCTTGTCACCCGCGAGGACGAGCACGGGAAGCCCGGCGAAGTGGACGAGCGCCTCGGCCTTGTCGTGCTCGGCGAAGGCGGGGTAGAACTCGGCGACCACGTCGATGGGCGTGGACTCGATGAGCCGCTCCGCGAACCGGGCGACGGCGGGGTCGACGTCCTTCGAGGCGAACGAGTAGCGCTTGATGACGCCCGCGAACAGGTCGGCGGTGGCGCGGCGCCCCTTCTCCACCAGGTCGGCCTGCGAGCCGAGCGCCTTCAGGACCCCGGGCAGCACCCGCCGCACGGCGTTCATCCCCGCGACGGGAAGCCCGAAGCTGACCTCGCCGAGCTTGCCGGAGGAGGTGCCGACGAGGACCACACCCACCACGCGGTCGCGGATCAGCTCCGGGAACTGGTCGGCGAGGGCCATCGTCGTCATGCCGCCCATGGAGTGGCCGACGAGGACGAGGGGCCCGGTGGGCGCGGCCGCGTCGATGACGGCCTTCAGGTCCCGGCCGAGCTGATCGATGGAGACGGGCTTGTCGTCGTGGATCTGGGCCATGCCGCGACCGGAGCGGCCGTGGCTGCGCTGGTCCCAGTAGACGCAGCGCACGACACCGCGCAGGGCGGCGCGCTGGAAGTGCCAGGAGTCCTGGCCGAGACAGTAGCCGTGGCTGAAGACGACGGTGACGGGATCGGGCGCCTTACGCCCGAAGAGCCGCAACCGCCGAGGAGTCTGCGCACCGTCCCCGGCCCCCTCCCCACGGCCGTCCCCCACCTCGTCGACTTCATAGGCGAGCTCCGTGCCGTCGTCGGCGTAGGCCTTGCCGGGCATGCCGCGCAGCGAGCCGAAGGGCCCGGAGGCGTCGAGGGCGAGGCGGGCCTTCTTGCGCATGCCGCGTCCGACGGTCATCCGCTCGATGGCGACGCCGGCCGCGGCGCCCGCGGCGATGACTCCTATGGCGGCGCCCGCGATGCCGGCCCGCCGCCAGTTGCTGCCCGCGGAACCGGCGGCCTCGGCCACTTCGGTCACCAAGTCCGCGGCGGCCGCCCCCGTGCTGCCCTCGCCCACGTGCCGCTCCTCTTCAGTCGTCGCTGCCGCTGTGCCGCTCGTCGACATAGACGCGCGGAACGCGGGAACCGATGCGAGTCACGATCTCGTACGCGATGGTGCCCGCCGCGCGCGCCCAGTCCTCGGCGGTCGGCTCACCCCGGTCACCGGCCCCGAAGAGCACGGCCTCCGCCCCGGCCTCGGGCTCGTCGCCGCCCAGGTCGACCACGAACTGGTCCATGGCGATGCGGCCCGCGGCGGTACGCCACTTGCCGCTGACCAGGACGGGTCCGGAGCCGGAGGCGTGCCGGGGGATGCCGTCGCCGTACCCGGCAGGGACCAGGCCGAGGGTGGTGGCGACGGGGGTGGTGTAGTGGTGGCCGTAGCTCACGCCGTGGTCGGCCGGGGCGTGCTTGACCGAGGCCAGGGCGGCGGCGACGGTCATGACGGGGCGCAGACCGAAGTCCTGCGGGGTGCCGATCTCGGGACTGGGAGAGACGCCGTACATGGCGATGCCGGGCCGTACGAGATCGAAGTGGGCCTCGGGAACAGTCAGAGTCGCCGGCGAATTGGCGATGTGCCGCACCTCGGCGCGCACCCCCTCCCCCTCCGCGTACGCGAGCATCTCCCGGAACACATCGAGCTGACTCTTGATGGAGGGGTGCCCCGGCTCGTCGGCGCAGGCGAAGTGGGACCACAGCCCGGTCACCTGCACGAGCCCGTCCGCCTCGGCGCGCAGGGCCGCCGCGATCAGCTCGGGCCAGTCCTCGGGCATGCAGCCGTTGCGGCCGAGGCCGGTGTCCGCCTTGAGCTGGACGCGGGCCGTACGGCCTGCGGCGCGGGCGGCCGCGGTGACCTCACGCAGGGCCCACATGCCGCTCACCGAAACGTCCACGTCGGCCTCGACGGCCTCGCGCCAGGGGCCGCCCGGGGTCCAGAGCCAGCACATCACGCGGCCGCCGACGCCTGCCGCGCGCAGGGCGAGGGCTTCCTCCGGGGTGGCGGTGCCCACCCAGGTGGCGCCCGCCTCCAGGGCGGCGCGGGCGCACGGGATCATTCCGTGGCCGTAGCCGTCCGCCTTCACGACGGCCATGAAGGCGGCCGTGGGGGCGTGGGCGCGGAGCGTACGCACGTTGGCCCTCAGGGCGGCGAGGTCGATCTCGGCGCGGACGCGCGGCAGTGCAGTGTCAGTCATCGCGCCCAAGTCTCTCAGAGCCGCATCTGGCCGGGGGCCCACACCCGTCCCACTCCCGCACCGTGGGGCCTCGCGTGCCCCACACCACCGCCGGCGTGGGCCGCCCCTCTCCCCACATCCACGCACCCCCTTGCCCGGGGCCGTTCCCTCGCCTCACATCACGGGCACCGTCGGCCGTGGGCTGTGCCCACCCGTGCCGCCCCTGGCGGCCCAGATGCCCACAGGGTGGGACGGCAGGCATCGCCGCCCACCGGACCGAAAGCAAGGCGGGAAACCCCACCGAACCGCCGGACGAACGAGGCACCCCCACCGAACCGTCGAACGAACGAGGCGCCCCCACCGGACCGTCGGACAAACCGGGAACCTCCACCCGACCGTCGGACAAAACGGGACCCCCCACCGGACCGAAAGCCGAATGGGGGACCCCCACCGAACAGACCCCCGCAATCCGAACCGGAGGGGACGTGCCGGTATGTCCGCGCGCAGCTCGGCTCACCACGAGGGGCGTACAGGGAACGTGGGCGACGACGCACACGCGTGCAGGAACGCCCCCACGGCCCCCGCGTCCCGAGCCTCGAGCCCGGCGGCCAGCAACGACCCGGCAAGCCCCGAGAGCACGTCCCCGCTCCCGGCCGTGGCCAGCCACGCGGTCCCCGTCGGATTGACCCGCACCGCCCGCCCCCCACCGGGCGACGCCACCAACGTGGTCGACCCCTTCAACAGCACCGTGGCCGCGTACCGCCCAGCCAACTCCCGCACCGAGTCGAGCCGAGCCCCCTCGACCTCGGCCCGCGACACTCCGAGCAGCGCAGCCGCCTCCCCGGCGTGCGGGGTGAGCAGGGTGGGCGCGGCACGCCCCCGCACGGCGTCGCGGTCGACGAGCCGCAGCCCGTCGGCGTCGATGAGGACGGGCACATCGGCGGCCACGACGTCACGCAACCGCCCGGCGTCGTCCCCGAGCCCGGGCCCGGCCACCCAGGCCTGCACCCGCCCGGCCTTGGCGGGCGGCCCGTCGGACACGAGGGCTTCGGGGAAACGGGCGATGACGGCGTCGGCGGCGGGCCCGACGTACCGCACGGCCCCGGCCCCGCCCCGCAGGGCACCGGCGACGGCGAGGACGGCGGCACCGGGGTAGCGGGCGGATCCGGCGACGACGCCGACGACCCCGCGCCGGTACTTGTCGCTCTCGGCGCCGGGCACGGGCAACAGCCGGTCGACGTCGACGTACTGAAGGGCTTCGAGCGCGGCTTCGTGTGGTCGGAGCGAGCCGTCGAGCCCGATGTCGACGAGCCGGACGGCCCCGGCGTACTCCCGCCCGGGGTCGACGAGCAACCCGGGCTTGTAGGTCCCGAAGGTCACGGTCGCGTCGGCGCGCACGGCGTCCCCGGCCACCTGCCCGGTGTCGGCGTCGACGCCACTCGGCAGATCCACGGCGACGACCAGGGCACCGGAGTCATCGGCGGCACGCACGAGCCGGGCGGCGAGGGGCCGCAGCGCACCCTTGCCGCCGATGCCGACGATGCCGTCGACGACGAGCTGGGCACGGCCGACGGCGGCGAGCGCGCCCTCCGAGACGACACCCCCGTCGCCGCTGGAGCCCTCACCACCCTCCGCACCGTCCACAGCGCGAACAACCCGCCCCCCGGCCCCCCGAAAAGCGGCGAGCCCACCCCCATGAACCCGCTCAGGAGCAAGCAGCACAGCGGTCACTCCAGCACCACGCCGAGCGAGCCGCGCCCCGGCGTACAGGGCGTCGCCCCCGTTGTCCCCGCTGCCGACGAGAAGCACGACCCGCGCCCCGTACACCTTGCCGAGCAACTGCCCGCAGGCGACGGCGAGCCCGGCGGCGGCGCGCTGCATCAGGGCGCCGTCGGGGACGCGGGCCATCAAGGCGTGCTCGGCGGCGCGAACACTCTCCACGCTGTAGGCGGTACGCATCCCCCAAGTCTCCCGCACGGGGGAACCCCGCGCCTGAGAGGCACCGCCCCCTACCCGTCAGCTACCCCCCTCAGCTCCCCCCAGCTACCCCTCAGCGATCACCACAGCGGAAGCGACCCCCGCGTCATGGCTCAACGAGACATGCCACCCCCGAACCCCCAGAGCCTCGGCCCGAGCGGCAACGGTCCCCGAGACACGCAGCCGGGGCTGCCCGCTGTCCTCGACGTACACCTCGGCATCGGTCCACCGCAGCCCGGCAGGCGCACCAAGGGCCTTGGCCAGAGCCTCCTTCGCGGCGAAGCGGGCGGCGAGGGAGGCGACCCCGCGCGGCTCCCCGCTGGGAAGGAACAACTCCGGCTCGACGAAGAGCCGTTCCCGCATCCCGGGGGTCCGCTCCAGAGAGGCGGCGAACCGCTCGATCTCGGCGACGTCGATCCCGACCCCAATAATCACGAACTCACTCCCCTGCTCACAGCCCCGCGCCCCCGCTCACAAGCTCACTCCACGGTCACCGACTTGGCCAGATTCCGAGGCTGATCCACCTCGTTGCCCCGGGCCACAGCGAGCTCACAGGCGAAGACCTGCAACGGCACCGTGGTCACGAGGGGCTGAAGCAGCGTAGGCGTAACGGGCACCCGGACCACATGATCGGCGTACGGGAGCACCGCGTCGTCGCCCTCCTCGGCGATGACGATGGTGCGGGCGCCCCGGGCCCGGATCTCCTGGATGTTGGAGACGATCTTGTCGTGGAGGACGGAGCGCCCACGGGGCGAGGGCACGACCACGACGACGGGCAGGCCCGGCTCCACGAGGGCGATGGGCCCGTGCTTGAGCTCACCGGCGGCGAAGCCCTCGGCGTGCATGTAGGCGAGTTCCTTGAGCTTGAGGGCGCCTTCGAGGGCGACGGGATACCCCACGTGCCGCCCGAGGAAGAGCACGGTCCCGGCCCCGGCGAGGGACCGGGCGAGCGCGCGGACGGGCTCCATCCCGGCGAGCACCCGCTCGACGGCGTCGCCGATGTCGGCCAGGTCCCGGACGACGCCGAGCACTTCGTCGCCCCACTTGGTGCCGCGCACCTGCCCCAGATACAGCGCCACCAGGTAACAGGCCACCAGCTGGGTCAGGAACGCCTTCGTGGAGGCGACGGCGACCTCGGGCCCGGCGTGGGTGTAGAGCACGGCGTCGGACTCGCGCGGAATCGTGGAGCCGTTGGTGTTGCAGATAGCGAGGACGCGGGAGCCCTGCTCACGGGCGTGCCGCAGGGCCATCAGGGTGTCCATGGTCTCGCCGGACTGCGAGATGGCGATGACGAGGGAGCGGGCGTCCAGGATCGGATCGCGGTATCGGAACTCGCTGGCGAGCTCGACCTCGCAGGGCAGCCGCGTCCAGTGCTCGATGGCGTACTTGGCGATGAGCCCGGCGTGGAAGGCGGTGCCGCAGGCGACGACCACGACCTTGTCGACGTCGCGCAGGTCGGCGGCGGGGATGCGCAGCTCGTCGAGGGTGAGCGCGCCGTCCGCGCCGATGCGGCCGAGGAGGGTGTCGGCGACGGCGCGCGGCTGCTCGGCGATCTCCTTGTGCATGAAGGAGGGGTACCCGCCCTTCTCGGCGGCGGCCGCGTCCCAGTCGACGCGGAAGTGCCGGACCTCGGCGGGGCGCCCGTCGAAGTCGGTGACGGTGACCTCGACGCCGCCGTCGCGCCGCACCTCGACGACCTGGTCCTGCCCCAGCTCGACGGCGGACCGGGTGTGCGCGATGAACGCGGCGACGTCGGAGGCGAGGAAGGCCTCGCCCTCGCCCACGCCGACCACGAGGGGCGAGTTCCGGCGCGCCCCCACGACCACGTCCGGGACGTCGGCGTGCACGGCGACCAGCGTGAACGCGCCCTGGAGCCGCCGGCACACAAGGCGCATGGCCTCGGCGAGGTCGGCGCAGCCCGAGAACTCCTCGGCGAGGAGGTGGGCGACGACCTCGGTGTCGGTCTCGGAGGACAGGACGTGCCCCCGTTCGGCCAGCTCGGCCCGCAGGGCGGCGAAGTTCTCGATGATGCCGTTGTGGACGACGGCGACGCGCCCGGCGTTGTCGAGGTGGGGGTGGGCGTTGCTGTCGGTGGGGCCGCCGTGGGTGGCCCAGCGGGTGTGTCCGATGCCGGTGGCGCCAGCCGGGAGCGGCCGGTCCACCAGGGCCTTCTCCAGGTTGACGAGCTTTCCGGACTTGCGGGCCGAGGCGATCTGGCCATCGGCGAGTACGGCCACTCCGGCCGAGTCGTATCCCCGGTACTCCAGGCGTCTGAGCCCGGCGAGCACCACTTCGAGCGCCGACTGCGAGCCGACGTATCCGACGATTCCGCACATGCCGGGAAGCGTACGTCCCGATATGCCCCGATACGCGTACCACGGGTACGACGCGTGCGCCCAAGGTGACGCACCCCACCCGCCCAGCTGTTCAAACAGCCGTAACAATGGAACGTGATCTCTTCGGTCTCAGCGCCCACGAAGGCGCCACGGGGCGCCCACCGGCACAAGCCGGAGGCGACCCCTTATGTCGACCTCACCCGATCCGAGTGGAGCGCGCTGCGCGAGAAGACGCCGCTGCCCCTCACCGCCGACGAAGTCGAGAAGCTGCGCGGCCTCGGCGACGTCATCGACCTCGACGAGGTCCGTGACATCTACCTGCCGCTGTCGCGCCTGCTGAATCTGTACGTGGGCGCGACGGACGGCCTGCGCGGCGCCCTGAACACGTTCCTGGGCGAGACGGGCGAGAAGGCCGCCCAGTCGGGCACGCCGTTCGTGATAGGCGTCGCCGGATCGGTGGCCGTCGGCAAGTCGACGGTCGCCCGCCTCCTGCAGGCCCTGCTCTCGCGCTGGCCGGAGCACCCGCGCGTGGAGCTGGTCACCACCGACGGCTTCCTGCTGCCCACCAAGGAGCTGCAGGCCCGCGGCCTGATGTCGCGCAAGGGCTTCCCCGAGTCGTACGACCGGCGGGCCCTGACCCGCTTCGTCGCCGACATCAAGGCGGGCAAGGACGAGGTGACGGCCCCCGTCTACTCGCACCTGATCTACGACATCGTGCCCGGCGAGCGCCTCACGGTCCGCCGCCCGGACATCCTCATCGTCGAGGGCCTGAACGTCCTGCAGCCGGCCCTGCCCGGCAAGGACGGCCGCACCCGCGTGGGCCTCGCCGACTACTTCGACTTCAGTGTGTACGTGGACGCCCGCCCCGAGGACATCGAGCGCTGGTACCTGAACCGTTTCCGCAAGCTGCGCGCCACGGCCTTCCAGAACCCGTCCTCGTACTTCCGCAAGTACACCCAGGTCTCCGAGGAGGAGGCCCTGGACTACGCCCGCACCACCTGGCGGACCATCAACAAGGTCAACCTCCTGGAGAACGTGGCCCCCACCCGCGGCCGCGCCACCCTCGTCGTCCGCAAGGGACCCGACCACAAGGTGCAGCGCCTCAGCCTGCGCAAGCTCTGAAGGCCCTGTCAGGCCCGCGTTAAGGTGCGGACATGCTGCATCTGCGCCTGATCACCCCGCCGGACAGGACCGATGACGTGGTGCGCCTGATCGAGAAGACACCGGGCACCACGCATCTGGCCGTCGTGGCGGGCGCGGCGCGCAACCCCTCGGGCGACATCGTCATGTGCGACGTCGCGCGCGAGGCGGGCGACGAGCTGATCGACGGGCTGCGGACGCTGGAGATCGACAAGTGCGGCTCGATCGCGCTGGAGAACATCGACCTGTCGCTGTCGCTGCGCGCCGACAAGGCGGAGGACGAGGCGCCGGGCGAGGGCGCGGACGCGGTCCTGTGGGAGCACCTGGAGGACGCCACCCACGAGGAGTCCACGCTCTCCGTCACCTACGTCGCCTTCATCACGCTCGCCACGATGATCGCCGCGTGCGGCGTGGTCCTCGACAACGCCATCCTGATCGTCGGCGCGATGGCGGTGGGCCCGGAGTTCGGGCCGCTCGCGGGCTTCTGCACGGCGCTCGTGCAGCGCACGCCCCGGCTGGCGCTGCGCTCGATGATCGCGCTGCTCGTGGGCTTCGCGGTGGCGATGGTGGTGACGGTGGGCTTCAGCTTCTTCATGGACGCGGTCGACCTGTTCGACGCGGAGTCCCTGGACGCCGCCCGCCCCAACACCCACTTCATCTACCGGCCCGACTGGTTCTCCTTCGTCGTGGCCGTCCTCGCGGGCGCCGCGGGCACACTCTCGCTGACGTCCGCGAAGTCGGGCGCCCTGGTGGGCGTCGCGATCTCGGTGACGACGGTCCCGGCGGCGGCGAACGCCGCGGTCGCCTTCAGCTACGACAAGTACAACCAGGCCTGGGGCTCCACCGAACAGCTGCTCCTGAACCTGCTCGGCATCGTCCTCGCCGGTACGTGCACGCTGGCCGCCCAGAAGCTGCTCTGGGCGCGACAGCGCGAACGTACCGCGAGGACACGCGAACTGGGCTAGCCCAGCGCGGACTTCACCACGTCGGCGAGGCGCCCGGCGACGGAGCGGGCCTGCTCGATGTCGGCGGCCTCGACCATCACGCGCACCAGCGGCTCGGTGCCGGAGGGACGGAGCAGCACCCGCCCGGTCTGGCCAAGATCCCGCTCGGCGTCGGCGACGGCCGAGGACAGCTCCGCGGAGGTCTTGACCCGGGACTTGTCGACGTCGGGGACGTTGATGAGGACCTGCGGCAGGCGCTCCATGACGGCGGCGAGCTCGGCGAGGCTCCGGCCGGTCTCGGCGACGCGGGCGGCGAGGAGCAGGCCGGTGAGGGTGCCGTCGCCGGTGGTGGCGTGGTCGAGGACGATGACGTGTCCCGACTGCTCGCCGCCGAGGGCGTAGCCGTGCTCCTTCATCGACTCCAGGACGTACCGGTCGCCGACGGCCGTCTGCACCAGGGACAGGCCCTCGCGCTCCATGGCCAGCTTGAAGCCGAGGTTCGACATGACGGTCGCGACAACGGTGTCCTGGCGCAGCACGCCGCGCTCGCGCATGGCGAGGGCGAGCACGGCGAGGATCTGGTCGCCGTCGACCTCGGCGCCGGTGTGGTCCACGGCCAGGCAGCGGTCGGCGTCGCCGTCGTGGGCGATGCCGAGGGCGGCGCCGTGCTCGACGACGGCGGCCTTCAGGAGGTCGAGGTGGGTGGAGCCGCAGCCGTCGTTGATGTTGAGGCCGTCCGGCTTGGCGCCGATGGTGATGATCTCGGCACCGGCGCGGGCGAACGCCTCGGGCGAGACCCGCGCGGCCGCGCCGTGCGCCTCGTCCAGGACGACCTTGAGCCCGTCGAGCCGGTTGGGCAGCACACCGATGAGGTGGGCGACGTACTGGTCGAAGCCTTCGTCGTACGTCGTCACGCGGCCGACGCCCGCACCCGTGGGGCGCTCCCAGGGGGCGCCGGTGCGGTGCTCGTCGTACACGGCCTCGATGCGGTCCTCGAGGTCGTCGGCGAGCTTGTGGCCGCCGCGGGCGAAGAACTTGATGCCGTTGTCGGGCATCGCGTTGTGGCTGGCGGAGAGCATCACGCCGAGGTCGGCGCCCAGCGCACCGGTGAGATGCGCCACCGCGGGGGTGGGCAGCACACCGACGCGCAGGACGTCCACGCCCGCGCTGGCGAGACCCGCGACGACCGCGGCCTCAAGGAACTCCCCGGACGCCCGCGGATCTCGTCCGACCACCGCCGTCGGGCGATGGCCTTCGAAGGTGCCCGCTTCGGCGAGCACATGTGCCGCGGCGACCGAGAGCCCGAGCGCGAGCTCGGCCGTCAGATCCGCGTTGGCGACACCGCGCACACCGTCCGTGCCGAAGAGTCGTCCCACTGCTGTCCTCCGAACATTGAGTGTCGGCTGGTCCTGCGGACGCGGTGACGTCAGCGGCTCCACCGCACGGTCCCGGACGCTCAGCCTGTCGAACTTCTACCCCAGATCATGGGGTGCTGATAAACGAACGCCCCGACAGCACACAGGGTGCCGCCGGGGCGTTCGAGAAGTACTAGCAGGCAGCGGTGATTAGCGCTTGCTGTACTGCGGGGCCTTGCGGGCCTTCTTCAGACCGGCCTTCTTGCGCTCGACCGCACGGTCGTCACGCTTGAGGTAACCGGCCTTCTTGAGGGCGCCACGGTTGTTGTCGACGTCGGCCTCGTTCAGCGCACGGGCGACACCGAGACGGAGCGCACCGGCCTGACCGGAGACGCCGCCACCCGAGATGCGGGCGATGACGTCGTAGCGGCCGTCGAGCTCGAGCACCTTGAAGGGCTCGTTGACTTCCTGCTGGTGGACCTTGTTCGGGAAGTAGTCCTCGAGCGTACGCCCGTTGACCTTCCACTTGCCGGTGCCCGGGACGATCCGGACGCGGGCGATGGCGTTCTTGCGACGGCCCAGGCCGGCGGCCGGCTGCGGGTCGCCGAAGCGCGCGGCGTTGGACTCCGAGGTGTACTCGCCCTCCACGGGCGCGTCCGACTCGGTGGTGTACGACTCGATGTCGATGTTCTCGGCGGTCTCGTCGAGCGGCTGCTCAGCGGTGGTCTCGGCCACGATGCTCCTCAGATTCTTTTTCGTCTTAGGGGGTGGCCGGAACTACTGCGCGACCTGGGTGATCTCGAACGGGACCGGCTGCTGAGCGCCGTGCGGGTGCTGGTCGCCCGCGTAGACCTTCAGCTTCGAGAGCATCTGACGGCCCAGGGTGTTCTTCGGGAGCATGCCCTTGACGGCCTTCTCGACGGCCTTCTCGGGGTTCTTCTCAAGCAGCTCGTCGTAGCGGACCGAGCGGAGGCCGCCCGGGTACCCGGAGTGGCGGTACGCCATCTTCTGGGTCCGCTTGTTGCCGGACAGGTGCACCTTGTCGGCGTTGATGATGATGACGAAGTCACCAGCGTCGACATGCGGCGCGTAGATCGGCTTGTGCTTGCCCCGCAGGAGGGTGGCGGCAGTGGTCGCCAGGCGTCCCAGGACGACGTCCTGGGCGTCGATGACGTGCCACTGGCGGGTCACATCGCCGGGCTTGGGGCTGTACGTACGCACGGTTCGTAGCCTTCGCTTCTTCAGAGGTGGGGTTTCCCGGAGTCCAGCTCGGACCTCGGGAAAGGGTCCTGACAAGGCCACCTCGGACGATGGACGACAGCCTTGGCGGACCTCGGTGACGCAACCGAGTCCTGCCGCTGGTCATCGGCCCGGTGGGCCGGTGTAAGAGCCCCTCACGTGAGAATGAGAAAGCCAATACACATAACGAACAGGCAGAATACCCGCCGTGCCCCGTACGGGTCAAAACGGTGCCGCCACCCTCGCGGGCAGAAGCCGCCTCCCCCCTCCCTCACACCCCGCACACCGGGTCAGGCCCCCCCTTCCCCCCCCCCCCCGCAACAAGCCATTCCCACCCACCTGCC
>NZ_JNXT01000038.1 GCF_000716675.1 Streptomyces alboflavus | reverse complement strand
CGGGGGCCCCCCCCCCCCCCCCCCCCCCCCCCCCCCCCCCCCCCCCCACCCCCGCCACACCGCCCACCGCCCCACCCCGCATCCCCACACGCAGCCGCACTCACCCTCGTACCAGGGAACCCACACCTCTCACGAACCCCACACCCCCCAGGAATCCCTCGCCCCCCACCACGCCCACGACCCCCTCGGCCTCCAGGACACGGGCGCGCTCCACGAGACCGGCACGCCCGCACCCCAGACGCCCTCGGCGCCCCCCGTCCCGCGGCACGGGCACCCGGGCACCACCGGCGCCCTCGGCCCCACCGGCCCCGGCACGACCACCGGGCCCACCCCCCTGCCCGTCCGGGGTCCCCGAGGCGACCGGCCCACCCCCGCCGAGGCCGTACCGGGTATCCGCCCCGAGGACCGGCAGAGCGCCATCGAGCACACCGCGACCCCGCCGCTGCCCCGCAACGGCGCGGTCCGCGGCCGGGTCGGCAGACCGCAGTTGCCCAAGCGCCGCGCCCAGGAACACCTGGCACCCCAGCTGCGCGACGCCAGGGCCCCGCGCGCGGACGACGAACACGTCGGCCACGACCCCGGTCTGATGGCCGCCTTCCAGCGCGGCATCGGCCTCGCCCAGGCCGCCGAGGCCCGCGACCTGCCCCGGGACGGCGCGGCCGGGGCGAACCCCGGGCCCGGACCCACCGCGACCGCCGACCGAGCAGGCCGTGCCGACCAGGGCGGCTGACCGCGCCGGGCGCACCGAGGGCACCGGGCCCGCCGGCGGCACGAACCGCGCCGGTCGTCCCGGACGTGCCCGCGCCGACCAGGGTGACCGACCGCACCACCCCCGCCCCGTCTGCGTCCCCCGCAGACCTCGAGAACTTCGAGAACCCCCGTACTTCAAGGAGTCGATCCACCATGGCGAGCGATGCGCCGACCGGCCAGGTATCCGATCTCGACTGGCTGATGAGCGGCCTCGTGCAGCGGGTGCCGCACACCCACAGCGCCGTCCTGCTGTCCTGCGACGGCCTGGTGAAGTCGGTCCACGGCCTCGACCCGGACAGCGCCGACCACATGGCGGCGCTCGCCTCGGGGCTCTATTCGCTGGGGCGCAGCGCGGGCGTCCGGTTCGGGGACGGCGGGGACGTCCGGCAGGTGGTCGTGGAGCTGGACTCCACGCTGCTCTTCGTCTCCACGGCAGGGTCGGGCACCTGTCTCGCGGTGCTCGCCGGGCGGGACGCGGACGCGGCGGTGCTCGGGTACGAGATGGCGATGCTCGTGAAGAGCGTGCGCCCCTATCTGGTCACAGCGCCGCGGCAGCCCGCTGTCGAGCCCGCGTCGATGAGGCACTGAGCGTGGGGGCCCCGCACGACGGGCCATGGCTCGACGACGCCGCGGGGCGGCTCATCCGCCCCTACACGGTCAGCGGCGGGCGCACCAGACCGACGGCGCAGCTCGACCTGCTGTCTCAGGTGCGGACGACCGGAACCGTCCCGTCCGGCTATCTGGGCCCCGAGCACGCCCTGGCGCTCGGCCTGTGCGAGGCCCCCACGTCGGTCGCGGAGATCGCCGCCCAGCTGAAGCTGCCGGCGGTGGTGACCAAGGTCATCCTGTCCGACCTCGTCGACTGCGGGGCGATCACCACGAGAGCCCCGGACTTCTACCACAACCCCACTGACCGGTCCCTGTTGGAGGCAGTGCTCGATGGACTACGACGACAGCTCTGACGCCTTCCCGACCGCGCTGAAGATCTTGGTCGCGGGCGGGTTCGGGGTCGGCAAGACGACCTTCGTGGGCGCGGTCAGCGAGATCGCGCCCTTGAGTACCGAGGAGTTGCTCACGACGGTCAGCGAGGGCACCGACGACCTGGCGGGCGTGGAGCACAAGACCACGACGACCGTCGCCATGGACTTCGGGCGGATCACCCTCGACCCGGCGCACGTGCTCTACCTGTTCGGCACCCCCGGCCAGGAGCGCTTCTGGTTCATGTGGGACGAGTTGTCCGAGGGGGCGCTCGGCGCGGTCGTCCTCGCCGACACCCGCCGCCTGGAGGACTGCTTCGCCGCCGTCGACTTCTTCGAGCAGCGCGGCATGGGCTTCATCGTCGCCATCAACGAGTTCGACGGCGCCCACCGCTACGAGCCCGAGGAGGTGCGCGCCGCCATCGACCTCGACCCGCAGGTCCCGGTCGTGCGCTGCGACGCCCGCATCTCAAGCTCCGGCATCCAGACGCTTCTCACCCTCGTACGCCACCTGCTCGCCCACGCGCCCGCCGCGCCCACCTTCGGAGCCCGCACGACATGACCCCTGGAGCACGCCGATGACATACGAAGCGACCGGTCGGCTGCTGCTGACCCCGGTCGACAAGGAGGCACCGGCGCGCGTGCGGCGGCTGCGGGAGCTGGGCCTCGGGGAGCGGCCCGAGCCCGGCCTCGACGCGTTCGCCGACCGGCTCGCGCGGATCATGGACGCGCCCTACGCCATGGTCACCTTCATCCACGAGGAACAGCAGTTCTTCGCCGGGCTGCACCTGCCCGACGCCACCGAGCCGCCCCCCGACGCGGCCGAGCCCCCGGCCGCGTCCTTCGAGCGCCGGACGGGCCGCGAGCGCGGCTACTGCCCGCACGTCGTGGTGCGCGGCCGGGCCCTCGTCCTCGAGGACGTGGGCGACTATCCGCGATTCGCGGGCAACCCCGTCGTCGACGAGATCGGCATCAGGTCCTACCTGGGCGCGCCGCTCGCCGACCGGACGGGCCTCGTCCTCGGCACCGTGTGCGTCGCGGACGTGCGACCGCGGCCGTGGGGCCGCGCCGGGCTCGACACGATCAAGGCGATGGCGGCCGAGCTCGCCGAACGCGTCCGGCGGCGCGAGGACGACGGGGACACGGCCGCCCCCCTGTGACCGCCCGGAGCCCGCGGCCGCGCCGCGGAGCGCGAGGCCCACGGAGCACGAGACCTTCGGCGCACGACTTCGCAGAGCACGTCAGAGCACGAGCTCCTCGCCGTCGGGGAACGTGACCCGCACCGCGTCGCCGCGCACGACGCAGCCGATCGCCTCCTTCAGGGCCCACGGCCGGACGTCGTCCCGGGTCAGGACGACCAGCGTGACGTGGACGCTCGCACCGCCCGGGTGGGCGCCCGCCAGCAGGTACGGCGTGGCCGAGTGGGGCCCGTAGGCGTTGGCCTCGACCTCCCGGACCGCGTCGGCGGCCTCCGGCTCGGCGCCCCACCCGTGCAGCCCGACGACCGCACTCGTCAGCCCCGCCTCCGTACGGGCGAGCGCCCACCCCGGTCCCCGCTCGACCTGCGGCGGTGTCCCGTCCGCCACCGCGTACCCGCCCTCGCGGACCGCCGCGCCCGCGGGCGCCCGCACCCGGTGCGCGCGGATCTCCCACGGGCCGTACAGGGCGCTGGTGGTGAGGATCGGGTACGTGTCCTCGGTGCCCGGGAAGCAGGCGTCGTGGCGGGACGAGGCGACGCGGCCCGCGCAGGCCAGCGGGTGGATGCGGCGGCGGCGTGAGGCGGTGCCGTCCGGGGCGAGCAGCGCGAGGTGTCCGTCCACGGCGCGCTCCCAGGCGCGCGGGGCGGTCTCGGGGGCCGTCGCCGTGGAGTAGCCGAACTTGGCGTAGTGCGGGTCGTCCGTCGCCGGTCCTTCGGTGTCCTCGACGGGGTTGTGGTCGCTGCCGTGGTTGACCAGGCGGACGATGCCGTCGTGGCGGGTGCCGTGCAGCAGCCAGCCGGGCCGGGGCAGCGCCGTGTACCGGTCGGACTCCTCGACGGGCAGCGGGAGTTCACGGTCGGTCCACACCGGGTGGTCGGCGGGCAGGAGCAGGCCGAGGAAGCCCTTGCTCGCCCAGTACGGCGACGCCGGTCCCGAGTAGGCCTGCGTGGACGGCAGATGGGTGCCGTACCAGCCGAGCGGGAGCAGGCCCCGCTCGTCCGGGACGCCGCGCTCCACGAAGTGCCGGGCCGTGCCGGAGGCGAGACGGCGGGTCAGTCCCGGCGCCAGCGGCGAGCAGTCCGCGAGGGCGCCCATCCACACGGGCGCGGTCGCGGCGAAGCGGTAGGTGAGGGAGCGGCCCTGGTGCACGGGGGCGCCGTCGGCGCCGAAGAAGTCCGGGTAGGTGGCGAGGAACTGGGCGAGCCGTTCGCGGTAGACCGCGCCGCGGCCGCCGTCGTGGCCGGGGCCCGCCATGCGCGCCCACAGCAGGGGGTACAGGTGCAGGGCCCAGCCGATGTAGTAGTCGAAGTTGCGGCCGTCGCCGTCGCTGTACCAGCCGTCGCCGCGGTACCAGTCCTCGATGCGGTCGAGGCCGCCGTCGATGTCGGCCTGCCGGTGCGGGGCGCCGACGGAGGCGAGGAACTGCTCGGCCACGACCTGGAAGAGGCGCCAGTTGTTGTCCCAGGTGCGGGCGCCGACGAAGCCCGAGAGCCAGTCGACGACGCGCTCCCGCACCTCGGTGTCGAGCCGGTCCCAGAGCCACGGCCGGGTCTCGTGCAGGCCGACGGCGATGGACGCGGCCTCCACCATCTGCTGGGAGCAGTCGGTGAGTTCGGGCCAGGCCTCGCCGCTGTCGCGGTCCGTGCCCGCCGTCAGGCCCAGCGCGTAGCGCTCCACGAGCGCGGGGTCCGCGTCACCGGCCGCTCCCGCGATCCGGAAGGCGGCGAGCAGGAAGGACCGCGCGAACCCTTCGAGCCCGTCCGACACCACCCCCGACCAACTCCCGCGCCCCGGCAGGCGGTACTGCGCGAACCTCGGCGTGGCATACGGCACCAGGGCCTGGAGCTGCCGGTCGGCGAGCGCCTCCCAGTGCGCGCGGGTCCAGCCGGTGAGCGGGGAGCGGACCCGGTCGGCGGGCGGGAGCGCGAGGTGGGGCGGAGTCATGGGCGGGATCCTCGGGTCGAAGTGCGATACGCCGTGGACAGTAAGCGTGTACTGCGGCGAGGCTGTACGCCAGAGGCTGTGGGGGAAGAAGTGCAAGGGGGTGACTGTAAGTGGCGTGCTGGCTTGGTAGTAAGCGGTTTCTGGGCGATGCCTTCTGCGGGGCGTCCACACACCCCGAGAAGGCTCCTCACGGCCGGGAAAGGCTCCTCACGATCGAGAAAGGCACCCCATGACCGACCTCCGTCTCGGCGTCCTCGGCTACGGCCTGCGCGGCTCCCTCGCCCGCACCGCCCACCGCCCCGGCGCGGGCTCCCGCGTCACCGCGCTCGCCGACCACGACCCCGCCGCCCGCACCGCCGCCGCCCTCGCCTTCCCCGGCGCCCGCATCGCCGCCGACCACCGCAAGGTCACCGAGGACCCCGACGTCGACGCCCTGATGATCCTCACCCCCGACCACACCCACACCGCACTGGCCTGCGAGGTGCTGCGCGCGGGCAAGCCGGTGTGTGTGGAGAAACCCCTCGCCATCGACGTCGAGGGCTGCGACGCGATCCTGCGCGCCGCGTACGAGAGCGGAACCCGCCTGTACGTCGGGCACAACATGCGCCACATGCCGGTGGTCCGGCTGATGCGGGACATCGTGGCGCGCGGCGAGATCGGTACCGTCAAGACGGTGTGGGTGCGCCACTTCGTGGGCTACGGCGGCGACTGGTACTTCAAGGACTGGCACGCCGAACGGCGCTATACCACCGGCCTGTTGCTCCAGAAGGCCGCCCACGACATCGACGTCCTGCACTGGCTCGCGGGCGGCTTCACCCAGCGGGTGCAGGCCCTCGGCGACCTCATGGTCTACGGCGACAACCCGCACCGCCGCGCCACGGGCGAGCCCAAGGCCGACGACTGGTACACCGAGGACGGCCACTGGCCGCCGGACACCCAGCGCGCCCTCAACCCCGTGATCGACGTCGAGGACGTGTCGCTGGTCAACATGCGCCTGGACAACGGGGTCCTCGCCGCCTACCAGCAGTGCCACTTCACGCCCGACTACTGGCGCAACTACACGGTCATCGGCGACGCGGGCCGCCTGGAGAACTTCGGCGACGGCCCCGGCGGCGTGGTGAAGGTGTGGAACAGCGGGCGCTCGGCGCACCGGGAGCGGGGCGACGCCGAGTATCCGGTGCCGGACGCCGAGGACGCAGCGGGGCACGGGGGCGCGGACCCGCTGCTCGTCGACGAGTTCGTGCGGTTCGCGCGGGACGGCGGCGGCACCGACACCTCGCCGGTGGCCGCGCGGATGGCCGTCGCGGCGGGAGTGCGGGCCACCGAGTCGCTGCGGGACGGCGGCGCGCCGCGCACGGTGCCCGAGCTCGACCCGGAGCTGGTCGCGTACTTCGATCGGGGGCAGTCGCGCTAGCCCGTCCGGGCCCGGGAACGCGGGGCCCGCCTGCGGTCTGAAGGAAAGCTGCGGCCGCGCTTAAGAAATCCTCGATGGACCCGCGCCGCGAGGTACGGAAGATTGCTGTGCGTCGGTGTGCGACCGGTGCGGGTCACCGGTACGGGATGTGCACGAGCTGTACGGGCCGCCGGCACCCCCCAGACGTACGACAGGAGCCGACGCGTGAAAGCGCTGGTCAAGGAGAAGGCAGAGCCGGGTCTCCGGCTGATGGACGTCCCCGAGCCCGAGGTGGGCCCCGGCGACGTCCTGATCAAGGTGTTGCGCACCGGGATCTGCGGCACCGATCTGCACATCCGGGCCTGGGACGGCTGGGCACAGCAGAGCATCAAGGCGCCGCTGGTCGTCGGCCACGAGTTCGTCGGCGAGGTCGTCACCGCCGGCAGGGACGTCGCCGACATCAAGACCGGGGACCTGGTCAGCGGCGAGGGCCACCTGGTGTGCGGCAAGTGCCGCAACTGCCTGGCCGGGCGCCGCCACCTGTGCCGTGCGACGGTCGGCCTCGGCGTCGGCCGCGACGGGGCGTTCGCGGAATACGTCGCGCTGCCCGCCTCCAACGTGTGGGTGCACCGGGTGCAGGTCGACCTCGACGTCGCCGCGATCTTCGACCCGTTCGGCAACGCCGTGCACACGGCGCTGTCCTTCCCGCTCGTCGGCGAGGACGTGCTGATCACCGGCGCGGGCCCGATCGGCCTGATGGCCGCCGCCGTCGCCCGGCACGCCGGCGCCCGCCACGTCGTCATCACCGACGTCAGCGAGGAGCGCCTGCAGCTCGCCCGCAAGACCGGCGTCAGCCTCGCCCTCAACGTCGCCGAGTCGACGATCGCCGACGGCCAGCGCGAACTCGGCCTGCGCGAGGGCTTCGACATCGGCCTGGAGATGTCCGGCAACCCGCGCGCGATGCGCGACATGGTCGCCAACATGACCCACGGCGGCAAGATCGCCATGCTCGGCCTGCCCGCCGAGGAGTTCGCCGTCGACTGGTCCCGCATCGTCACGTCGATGATCACCATCAAGGGCATCTACGGCCGCGAGATGTTCGAGACCTGGTACGCCATGTCGGTGCTGCTCGAAGGCGGCCTCGACCTCGCGCCCGTGATCACCGGACGCTACGGGTACCGGGACTTCCAGGAGGCCTTCGACGACGCGGCGAGCGGCCGCGGCGGCAAGGTCATCCTCGACTGGACCGCCTGAGCCCCCGGGCCACGGCCCGCGCGCGGCTCCGCCCGCACGCTCGTCTCCGCACCCTCCGTCTCCGCACCCCTCGTCCCGCACTCCCGAAGGACTCCTGATGTTCGACTCCGTACGCGACGCCCTCGCCGCCGACCTCGAAGAGATCCGCGCCGCCGGTCTGCACAAGCCCGAGCGCGTCATCGGCACGCCCCAGTCCGCGACGGTCTCCGTGACTGCGGGCGGGCGCCCCGGCGACGTACTGAACTTCTGCGCCAACAACTACCTCGGCCTCGCCGACCACCCCGAGGTCGTCGCCGCCGCCCACGAGGCGCTCGACCGGTGGGGCTACGGCATGGCGTCCGTGCGCTTCATCTGCGGCACCCAGGAGGTGCACAAGGAACTGGAGGCCCGCCTGTCCTCCTTCCTCGGCCAGGAGGACACGATCCTCTACTCCTCCTGCTTCGACGCCAACGGCGGCGTCTTCGAGACCCTCCTCGGCCCCGAGGACGCCGTCATCTCCGACGCCCTCAACCACGCCTCCATCATCGACGGCATCCGGCTCTCCAAGGCCCGCCGCTTCCGGTACGCCAACCGCGACATGGCCGACCTGGAGAAGCAGCTCAAGGAGGCCACCGAGGGCGGCGCCCGGCGCAAGCTCGTCGTCACCGACGGCGTCTTCTCCATGGACGGCTACGTCGCGCCGCTCGCCGACATCTGCGACCTCGCCGAGCGCTACGACGCCATGGTCATGGTCGACGACTCGCACGCCGTCGGCTTCGTCGGCCCCGGCGGTCGGGGCACGCCCGAGCTGCACGGCGTCATGGACCGCGTCGACATCATCACCGGCACGCTCGGCAAGGCGCTCGGCGGTGCCTCCGGCGGGTACGTCGCCGCGCGCGCCGAGATCGTCGCCCTGCTGCGCCAGCGCTCGCGTCCCTACCTCTTCTCCAACACCCTCGCCCCGGTGATCGCGGCCGCCTCCCTCAAGGTGCTCGACCTCCTGGAGTCGGCCGGGGACCTGCGGGAGCGGCTCGCCGCCAACACCGCGCTGTTCCGGTCCCGGATGACCGAGGCCGGCTTCGACATCCTGCCCGGCGATCACGCCATCGCCCCTGTCATGATCGGCGACGCCGCCGTCGCCGGACGCATGGCCGAGCTGCTCCTGGAGCGCGGCGTGTACGTCATCGGCTTCTCCTACCCCGTCGTGCCCCAGGGGCAGGCCCGCATCCGGGTGCAGCTGTCGGCGGCGCACTCCGCGGAGGACGTGAACCGGGCTGTGGACGCGTTCGTCGCTGCGCGGGCGGAGCTGGACGCGGCGTAGTCCTCGCGGGGTGGGTGTCCCGGTGCCGTGGGACGGGGGCACCCTCGAATCGGCGCTCCGCGCCTCGTCCTCAATCGCCGGACGGGCTGAAACTTCGCCGGGGCGGGCCGGAGAGGTACCGCGGGGCTGAGGGTGCCGGGCTGTTGCTCAGCCTGTCCGAGGTTGGGCGGGTGGGTGGGAGAAAGCCCGTCCGGCGATTGAGGACGAGGCGCGGAGCGCCAATCAGGGGGGAGAGGGGCGCAGCCCCATGTGAACGCGCCGGTGGGACAATGACCGCATGATCGAAGCGCGTCGGCTGCACATCCTCCGCGCGGTGGCCGACCACCGCACCGTCACCGCAGCGGCCGCCGCCCTCTACCTCACCCCGTCCGCCGTATCACAGCAGCTCACAGCCCTGGAGCAGGAGACGGGCCACCGCCTGGTCGAGCGCTCCGCGCGGGGCGTACGCCTGACGCCCGCGGGTGAGATCCTGCTGGCCCACACGAACGCCGTGCTGGCCCAGCTGGAGCGCGCCGAGGCCGAGCTGGCCGCGTACGACGCGGGCAGCGCGGGCACGGTGACGCTGGCGTCGTTCGCCACCGGCATCGGCCTGGTCGTGGCCCCCGCCCTGACCCGCCTCGCCGAGACCGCCCCCGGCATCCGCGTCCGCGTCCAGGACGCCGAGGGCGACGCCAGCCTGCCGATGGTCCTGGACCGGCAGGTGGACGTCGCGGTGGCCGTGGAGTACCGGGGCGCGCCCGGCGCGGACGACTCACGGCTGACGCGGGTGCCCCTGTACGCGGAGCCGTTCGACGCGGTCCTGCCCGTGGGCCACCGCGCGGCGGACAACGAACGGGTACCGCTCGCCGATCTTGCCAAGGACCCGTGGATCGGCCCGTTCCCGGGCAACCCCTGCCACGACGTGGTGGTTCTGGCCTGCGAACAGGCCGGTTTCCAGCCGGTCCTGGAGCACACGTCGGACGACTTCCGCGCCGTCGTCGCCCTGGCCTCGGCGGGCGCGGGCGTCGCCCTCGTACCGAGGTCCGCGCTGCGCGGGATGGACATGGCGGGAGCCGTGGTCCGGCCGGTGGACGGGATCACGCCGACGCGGCGGGTGTTCGCGGCCGTGCGCCGCGGCGCGGAGACGCATCCGCTGATCGCCCCGGTGCTCGGCGCCCTGGGCGACGCCGCGGCGTAGGCCCCGGCGCCCCCACCCGGCCCGGCGGCAGCCCACCGCCCCCGGAATTCCGCGTTCGGAACTTCGCCACGACGTATTGACCCTGTGGTCGGCGAGTCATTAGCGTGGCGGACACCGTGTCAGAAAGCGCTTTCTGAAACGTGCGGAGCGCATGGTGTGCGTGCCGTGTGCGAGGTGCGTGAGGTGTTTTCGCGAGGCGGTTCCGGCAGCAACTCGAGGTAGCCCTGACGACTTTCGCCGACGTTCCGGGGAGTCCACCGTGAGTCAGCGCGTCCTGTCCCGTACTGCCCCGAAAGAACCGGCGGGTGTCGCCGAGCGCGCCCGGCACGGCCCGCGCCGCCGCGCCCTGGACGCGGCCGAGAAGACCTGGCGGCCGCTGGCCCTGCTGCTGGTGTGCTTCGGCGCCTGGTGGGTGATCGCCGCCGCGGGCTGGGTCGAGTCGTACCTCCTGCCCACCCCCGGCGCCACCCTCGACGTGATCGTCGACAAGCCCGGCTATCTGTGGGAGCACGGCTGGGTCACCACGTACGAGACCCTGCTCGGCTTCCTCATCGCCGTCGGCGTGGGCATCCTCAGCGCCGTGGTGATGGTGTACTCGTCGACCGTCGAGAAGACCCTGTACCCGATCCTGCTCTTCGCCCAGGTCGTGCCGAAGATCGCCATCGCGCCGCTGTTCGTCGTCTGGCTCGGCTTCGGAATCGGCCCGAAGGTCCTGATCGCCGTCCTCATCGCGTTCTTCCCCGTGGTGATCTCGATGGTGACCGGGCTCAAGGCCGTGGACCCGGAGATGCTCCAGCTCTCCGCCACCATGGGCGCCCGGCCCTGGCAGACCTTCCTGAAGATCCGCTTCCCGGCCTCGCTGCCGCATCTGTTCTCCGGCCTGAAGGTCGCCGTCACGCTGGCCGTGACGGGCGCCGTCGTGGGCGAGTTCGTCGGCGCGAACGAAGGCCTCGGCTACGTCATCCTGCAGGCCAACGGCAACCTCGACACCCCGATGCTGTTCGCCGGGCTGCTCGTGATGTCGCTCATCGGCGTCGTCCTCTTCGTCCTCGTGGAGATCGCCGAGAAGCTGCTCCTGCCCTGGCACGCGTCCCGCCGCGACACCGCCGCCACCATCACGCTCTGACGCGAGAAGGGCCGACCCATGCACGCGACGCGCAGAAACCGAATCCGCACCGGCCTCCTCCCGCTGCTCCTGGTCTCCGTCACCGCGACGGCCTGCGGCGGGGACGACAAGACCACCGTCAGCGACTCCGGCGAGAAGCTGGACAAGGTGACGCTCACCCTCAACTGGTATCCGTACGGCGAGCACGCGCCGTTCTACTACGGCAAGCAGCGCAAGATCTTCGAGAAGCACGGCATCGACCTGGAGATACGCGCCGGCCAGGGCTCCCAGAAGACGGTGCAGGCCACCGGCACAGGGCGTACCGACTTCGGCTGGGCCGACACCCCGGCCGTCCTCGCGGGCGTCGACCAGGGCATCAAGGTCAAGAGCCTCGGCGTCTACCTCCAGACGACGCCCGCCTCCGTGCAGTTCTTCGCCGCCGACGGCGCCGACAAGATCGACGCGCCCGCGGACCTCAAGGGCAAGACCGTCGCGGGCACCGCGGGCGACGCGCTCACCAAGACCTTCCCGATCTTCCTGGAGAAGAACGGCATGGACCTCGACGACGTCCAGGTCCAGAACACCGACCCGGCGGGCAAGATCGCCGCGGTGATCTCGGGCCGCACGGACGCCCTCCTCGGCTACGCCAGCGACCAGGGCCCGATCATGCGGAACAAGGCCAAGAAGGACGTCTCCTACCTGCGCTTCTCCGAGCACGGCCTGAACTTCTACTCCAACGGCCTGATCGCGGGGACCAAGACCCTGCGGCGCGGCGGCGACCTCGCGGGGCGCATGACCGCGGCGGTCAGCGAGTCCTGGGCCGCCGCCCGGAAGTCCCCGCAGCCCGCGGTCGCCGCGATGGAGGGCGCGTCCGGGCAACTGCCGCCCCGCGAAGTCCTGTCGGAGCAGTTCAGGACCACGCTCACGCTGCTCCATACGGACGCCACCCGCGGCAAGGCACCCGGCGTCAACACCGAGGCCGACTGGAAGCAGACGATCCGTGTCTTCGCGGACGCGGGCATGGTCAAGAGCCCGAAGCCGGTCGCCGAGTACTGGGACGAGGCCAACGGGGTGAAGGGATGAGACGGCCGACGAGGTCCGGGGACAGCGGGGGCAGGGGATGACGACCGTGAACGACACGGCACTGAACAAGAACGACACGGCACGGAACGACTCCGACGCGGTGCCCGGCCGGAGCGCCACCGCGCCCGCCGTCCGCCTCGACGGCGTGTCCGTCCGCTTCCGCACGAAGAGGAAGGACGTCACCGCGCTCGCCGACGTCTCCCTCGACGTGGCACGCGGCGAGTTCGTCGCCATCGTCGGCCCGTCCGGGTGCGGCAAGTCCACGCTCCTCAAGCTGGTCGCCGGGCTGCTCGCGCCGTCGGCGGGCACGGCGCTGCTCGGCGGCGAGCCGGTGCGCGGACCGCGCCGCGACATCGGCTACGTCTTCCAGCGCGCCGCCCTCCTCGACTGGCGCTCGGCCCGCCGCAACATCCTGCTCCAGGCCGAGATGCGCGGGCTCCCCGCGCCCGCGGCCCGCGCCCGGGCCGACGAGCTGATCCGCATGACCGGCCTCGACGGCTTCGAGGACGCCTACCCGCACGAGCTGTCGGGCGGCATGCAGCAGCGCGTCGCCCTGTGCCGCGCCCTCCTGCACGAGCCACCCGTCCTCCTCATGGACGAGCCCTTCGGCGCCCTCGACGCCCTCACCCGCGAGCAGATGAACGTCGAACTCCACCGCATCTGGCGCGAGACCGGCACAACGGTGCTCCTGGTGACCCACTCCATCCCCGAAGCCGTCTATCTGGCCGACCGCGTCGTGGTGATGAGCCCGCGCCCGGGCACGGTGACCGAGGTCATCGAGGTCGGACTGCCCAGGGAGCGGGCGTACGCGGCCACGCTCGCGTCGACCGGGTTCCGCGAGGCGACGGGGCGGATCCGGGAACTCCTCGGGGCGGCGGGGGCACACGACTGAGGGGTCCCGTCCGGAGCCAGTCGCGCGCTGTCTCGTATATGGGATAGCATCCCGAATATGGGAACCGATGGAGGGGTGGTGGCCGACCCGGCCGCCCCCGGCACTGACGTGGACGCCCGGCTCGCCACCCGCCTGTCGGGGCTGCGGGCCGAACACGGCTGGTCCCTCGACGAGTTGGCGGAGCGCAGCGACGTCAGCAGGTCGACGCTCTCGCGGGCCGAGCGCGGCGAGATCAGCCCGACGGCCGCGATCCTGAACCGGCTCTGCGGCGCCTACGGCCGCACCATGTCGCAGCTCCTCAGTGAGGTCGAGGCCGAGCCCGCGCAGCTCGTGCGCGCGGCCGAGCAGGCCGTGTGGGCGGACGAGGCGTCCGGTTTCGTACGGCGGTCCGTCTCGCCGCCGCACGCGGGCCTGCGCGGCGAAGTCGTCGAGGGCACGCTCGCCCCCGGCGCCGACCTGACGTACGACCGGCCGCCCGTCCCAGGGCTCGAACAGCACCTCTGGGTCCTCGACGGCGACCTCGAAGTGACGGTGGGCGGCGCGCCGCACGCGCTCGCCACCGGTGACTGCCTGCGGTTCCGGGTGTGGGGCGGCACCCGCTTCCGGTGCGGGGGCCAAGGCCCCGTGCGCTACGCGCTCCTGGTGGTGGCACCGTGACGACGATCCCGGACCTGGGCGCCGAGCGCCTGACGGCAGACCGACTCGCCGCACTGGCCGGAGAACTGGGCGACCTCCTGATCGACGCGGTGGACGACGGTGCGTCCATCGGATTCCTCGCCGGGCTCGACGGCGAGACCGCCGCGGCCTGGTGGCGCGACCGGGCGGCGGACGTGGCCGCCGGGTCCGCCGCGACCTGGGCCGTCCGCGAAGCCGGCCGCGTCACCGGCACCGTGAGCCTCGCCTTCGCCGACAAGCCCAACGCCCGCCACCGCGCCGAGCTGGTCAAACTCCTGGTGCACCGCGAGGCCCGCGGCCGCGGCCTCGGCCGGGCCCTGCTCGCCCTCGCCGAACGGGAGGCCGCACGGGCGGGTGTGACGCTGCTGCTCCTGGACACCGAGACGGACAGCCCCGCCGAGACCCTGTACGTCACGGCGGGCTGGACCCGCGTCGGCGTCGTGCCGGACCACGCGGCGGATCCGGCGGGGGTGCCGCGCCCCAGCACCTTCTTCTACAAAAGCCTGGTCCAGGGCCCGGACCAGGCCCTGGACCAGGTGCGGAAGACGTAGCCGCTCGCCACCCCGGCGGCCCCGCACCCCGGGCGCCTCAGTACCGCAACGCCGCCAGATACCGATAGCTGTTCCACGCCGTCGCGAACGGATCCGCGGGGTTGTCGTGCTCGACCAGCCACTGCCGCACCCCGCCCCCGCGCGCGTGGTCGAACATCGCCGCGAAGTCCAGCGTCCCCGAGCCCACGTCGGCGAAGTCGCCGTTCGGGGCCATGTCCTTGACGTGCAGCGCCGGGAAGCGGCCGGGGTGGCGCACGAAGCAACTCCCGGGATCCGCGCCGCCCTTGACGGCCCAGTACACGTCCAGCTCGAAGCCGACCAGGTCCGGGTCGGTCTCCGTGAGGAGGATCTCGTACAGGTTCACGCCGTCGACCACGGCGTGGTCCGAGCCGTGGTTGTGAAAGAGCAGACGGCCCAGGCCCGCGTCCCGCGCCGCCCTTCCGATCCGGTTGAACCCCCGTGCCGCCTCCCGGAATCCGGCGGGCGAGTGCAGCGCCCCCGGGAGGCTCGGCACGACGGGCCAGGCGGCGCCGAGCGTGTGCAGGTCCGCGAGGGCCTGGCCGAGGCCGGGGCCGCGCAGGACGTCGTACGCGACGTGTTCGAGGACCGCGTCCAGGCGGGCGGCGTCCAGCATGCGCCGGATGGCGGCCGCCGAGTGCCCGTGCCGGCCGCTGACGCCGACCGTCGCGTAGCCCATCGCCGCGAGCCGCTCCAGCGTGCCCGGGAAGTCCTGCGCGAGGGCGGTGCGCATCGTGTAGAGGTGCATGCCGATGCCGCCGCGCGGGATGCGGCGGCACGGGCGGCCCGGCCCGCCCGCCGCCCACGCGGGCGCGCCGCTCGCGAGGCCCGCTGCGAGCCCCAGCGACGTACCGAGGAAGGCACGCCTGCCCCGGTGTCCGTCCCCGCCGCTTGCTCTGGTCGTCGAGTCGTCCATGGCGGCCTCCTCACTTCACCGTGATCCGGACGGAGCCGGTCGTCGTGTCGCCCTTGTCGTCCGTGACGGTCAGCCGTGCCGTGTACGAGCCCGCGCGCGGGTAGGCGTGTTCCGCGGTCGGGCCTTCCGGAGCGCCCGGCTTGGAGTTGTCCCCGAAGTCCCAGTGGTACGAGGCGACTTCGCGTCCGGCGGGCAGCTGCGGCTTGCCGATGAGGCGGACGGTGAGCGGTGGGGCGCCGCTGTCCGGGGCGGCCGTGACCGTCACGCGGGCGTGCGGGTTCTTCTCCACGCCGGGGCCGTTGAAGTGCAGCCAGTCCACGGTGAACAGGTCCGGCTTGTCCTCGGCCCACTGCGGGTTGGTGAACACGGCGTAGAGCTTCGTCGTGCCGTCGTGGCGGGCGAGCTGTGTGGTGGGGGAGATGAAGTTGCTGTAGCTGCCGGTGTTCGGCACCGTCACCTTGCCGAGGAGCCTGCCCGTCGGCGAGCCCGCCCGGAACTCGACGTCGCCGCCGAGCCCGCCGGAGGCCGCGCCCACCGTCACCGAGTCCACGCCCTTCAGATGCACCGGGTCGAAGGCGACCCAGTCGCCGTCCTCGATCTCGATCAGCCGCTTCCCGCCGGACGCGTCAGGTCGGCTGCCCGTCTCCGCGCCGCCGTGCGCGCCCCCGGTGGCCGTGCGGTGCTCCGCCTCCCGCAGCGAGGTCCTGAGCGTCAGCGCGTCGGAGCCGGTGAGCGCGGGCACGCCCGGGGTGCCCTTGTCCGTGTACTGGGCGGTGATGCCGTAGTACAGGTTCTGGCCCGGGCCGTGGCTGTCGCCGGTGTCCGTGACGATCTCGCCCTTGCAGCCGGTGTGGTTGTCCAGCGGGTGCAGATGCGAGTCGTGGCCGAGCTGGGACTGCACCACGACCTTGGAGCAGTCGATCTTCCGGTCCTCGGGGTCGGTGACCTTCACCGTGAACGGGACGGTGTCGCCGAAGCTGAACATGCCGCCGTCCGGCGGCTGTTGGACCGTCACCGTCGGCCGGGTGTTGCCCACGGTGACCTCCCGCACGGCGAGCCCGGCCAGGTCGCCCGGCCCCGTGACCTTCAGACGCGCGGTGAACTGGCCCTTCTTCGTGTACGTGTGGGTCGGGTTCGCCGCCGTGGAGTCGGTGGTCCCGTCACCGTCGAAGTCCCAGGCGTACGTCACCGGCTTGCCGTCCGGCAGTCCCGAACCCGCGCTGGAGAACGCCACCTTCAGCGGCAAGGTGCCGTTGTCGGGCGTGGCGCTCACACGGGCGTCCGGCAGCCGCTTGTCCGCCACGTAGTCGATGCGGTAGATGCCGGAGCCTTCGTTGCTGCCGCCGCGCCCCGTGCCGCTGCCGAGCCCGAAGTCGATCACGTACAGGGCGCCGTCCGGACCGAAGTCGGCGTCGAAGGGTTGGTTCCACTTCATGTCCGGGAAGATCCCGTTGATCGAGTGCAGATCGCCCGCCTTGGCGGGCGGGAACCGCGGATCGGTGAACTCCTGGTCCTCCTCCTGGACCGAGAACGCCTTGAACCACTGCCGCGTCAGCTCGTACGTGAACCACTTGCCCTCGAAGTACTCGGGGAACTTCGTCCGGTACGGGTTGTCGGCGTCGTAGTCGTAGACGGGACCGCTCATCGGGCCGCCGCCCCCGGTGCCCAGCTCGGGGAAGCGCGCGGAGGCGGAGTAGGCGTACCAGACGTCGGCGGCCTTCGCGGCCGGCAGGTCCCGCAGGCCCGTGTTGTTCGGCGAGTCGTTGACGAGCTTGCCGCAGTCGAACTTCGCGCCGGGCTTCTGGGCCGCGAAGTCGTAGTCGTTGAAGGGGGTGTTGTCGCCCACGCAGTACGGCCAGCCGTAGTTCCCCGCCTTGGTGATCCGGTTGAACTCCACCGTGCCCTCCGGGCCCCGGTCGGGCACGGCCTGCCGCGCGTCCGGGCCGTAGTCGGCGACGAGGAGCGCGCCGCTCACCGGGTCCGTGGTGATCCGGAACGGGTTGCGCATGCCCATCGCGTAGACCTCGGGGCGCGTCTTGTCCGTGCCGGGCGCGAAGAGGTTGCCCTCCGGGATCCCGTACGTCCCGTCGTCCTTCGGCGTGATCCGCAGGACCTTGCCGCGCAGGTCGTTCGTGTTGCCCGAGGTGCCCTGCGCGTCCCAGGCGCGGCGGCCCTCGCGCTCGTCGACCGGCGTGAAGCCGTCCGACGCGAACGGGTCGGTGTTGTCGCCCGTCGCGACGTACAGGTCACCCTTCCTGTCGAAGGCGATCGAGCCCGCCATGTGCGAGTTCGCCCGCCCCTCGCCGCGCAGCGTCGGGATGGTCAGGAGCCGCTTCTCCGAGGCCGGGTCGACCTTGCCGCCCGCCTCCGTGAACCGCGACAGGTTGAGGCGTTTCTCGGCCTTGTCCGAGTGCAGCAGGTACAGCCAGTGGTTGGAGGCGAAGTCCGGGTCGAGGGCGAGCCCGAGCAGACCGTCGGACTGGCTCGTCATGTCCGGCGTGTACGCGAAGTCGAGGGCCGTCGTGACCTTCAGCGTCTCCTGGTCGATCACCTTCAGCCTGCCGGTGCGCTGGATGAAGAACACCCGCCGGTCCGGCGCCACCGCCAGCTCGAACGGGTCGGCGAGATCCTCGGTGACCAGCGGCGTCCGCTGGAACGCGCCCGTCTTCGTGGCCGTGCAGTCGCCCGCCTTCGCCCCGGCCGCCCACTCGATGCCGCCAAGCAGGTGCCGCAGGAACGCCTGCTCCGAGAACGCCGCGGACGCGTGCCCGCCCGCCGTGTACCAGGAGCGGCCGCCGTCGTAGTTCTGGCACCACGACCACGGGTGGTCCACGCCCTCGTCGAGGCCGTCGACCCCGTCACGCACCTTGATCTGCGCGAGCGTGTGCACCTTCCCGGTCGGATTGGCGCGCCAGTTGTACCACTCCTCCTCGCGCTCCCACAGCTGCGGAAGCCCCTTCGTGGACGGGTGCGCCTGGTCCAGGACCTTGATCCGGCCCTTCTGCACCGGCGGATGCTTGTCGAAGATCGCCCCGACGAGCCCCTCGTACCAGCCCCAGTCCCGCTCGCTCGCCGACGCCGCGTGCAGCCCCACCCAGCCGCCGCCCCCGCGCACGAACTTCTGCAGCGCCGCGCGCTGCGCCGCGTCGAGCAGGTCGCCCTTCTCCGGCGTGGAGTTGGTGTTGTTGAAGACGATGGCCTGGAACCGCCCCAGGCCCGCGTCGGTGAAGGCCCCCGCGTCGTCGGTGGCCTCCACCTCGAAGCCGTGCTCGGCGCCCAGCTTCTTGATCGCCTCGATGCCCGCGGGGATGGACTCGTGCGGGTAGTTGGTGACCTTGGAGAAGACCAGGACCCGGAAGGCCGCCGCGGCCTCCGCGCGCGGCGGCGCGGACAGGCCGAGCCCGACGAGCAGGGCGAACAGCGCGACGAGGACGGTGAACGGTCTGGACATGCGGGCACTTCGCGTGGAACTCATGGCGCTCCCTGGGCTTGGACGGCTGCCGGTAGCCGGGTGTGCGGTGAGTCGCGGTGGTGCGGCGGAGTGCGCGGGACGGTGGGCCGATCGCAGTGGAAAGCGCTTACTCCGCAAGGTTGTTCAGCGTAGGTTCTGCTTCCGGGGAGGGTCAATGGGTCGGCGGGGCCGTGGGCGGCGCGGGGGTTGGCGGTCGCCTCGCGGGGGAGGGTGTGCCGGGAGAGACGAGTCCCACCGCACAGCAGAGGAGTGCTCCGATGCCGGACCACGACCACGCCGAGCCGGTCACGTACACCGCGGGACTGTTGACCGCGCCGGACGGCGTGCCCGTCGCCACGTACACCTGGCTGCCCGCCGGGAGCAGGCCCCGCGCCGTCGTGCAGATCGCCCACGGCGCCGCCGAACACGGTCTGCGCTACGAACGGTTCGCCCGCCACCTGGTCGCGCACGGGTACGGAGCGGTCGCCTCCGACCACCGTGGCCACGGCGCCACCGCGCGGTCCACCGGCGGCTACGGCGTCACCGACACGGCCGACCCCGGCAGCGGCACCGACGCCTGGCGGGCGATCGTCGACGACCTCAAGGCCATCGGCGACCAGGTGCGCACCCTGCACCCCGACGTCCCCGTCGTCCTGCTCGGCCACAGCCTGGGCTCCCTGCTCGCCCGGGACTACGCCCAGGAGTACCCGGACACGCTCACGGGCCTGATCCTCTCCGGTACGTTCCGCTCGCTGCCCGGAGCGGAGACCGAGGCGGCCGCCGCGCGGCTCGGCGAGGAGATCGCCAAGGGCGGCCGCGCCGCCCGTTCGTCCTTCCTCGCCGAACTCTTCGCCTCCTTCAACGACCCCTACCCCCACCGCACCGGCTTCGAGTGGCTCTCGCGCGACGAGGCGGAGGTCGACGCCTACGCGGCCGACGAGGCCTGCGGCTTCGCCTTCTCGGCGGGCCTCACGCTGGACTGGGTGCACGCCGTCCGCAAGATCAACGACCCCCGGAACCTGGCCCGCGTCCCCGCCGACCTGCCCGTCCACATCGCCGTCGGCACCCAGGACCCCTGCAACCAGGGGATGACGCTCGTCTACGAACTCCTGGAGGACTTCCGGTACGCGGGCGTACGGGACCTGACCTGGAAGGGGTACGAGGGCGCGCGGCACGAGATCCTCAACGAGACGAACCGGGACGAGGTGCAGCGGGACCTCACGGCGTGGCTGGACGCGCGGATCCCGTAGGACGAGGTCGGCGGGCGATTGTCAGTCGGCTTGGCTACGGTTCTGGCCATGGTCAACGCCGATGATGTACGCCGTACCGCGCTCGCCCTGCCGGACACGACGGAGAAGCTCGCCTGGAGCATGCCGACGTTCCGCGTCGCCGGGAAGATGTTCGTCACGCTCCCCGAGGAGGAGACGTCCATCGCCGTGCGCTGCCCGAAGCTGGAGCGCGACGAGTTGGTGCTCGCCGAGCCGGACAAGTTCTGGATCGCCGACCACGAGGCGAGCTTCGCCTGGGTCCGGGTCCGGCTGAAGGCCATCGACCAGGAGGAGCTGTCCGACATCCTCGCGGACTCGTGGCGGCAGGCGGCGCCGCCCCGACTGCTGGAGAGCCACCCGGAGTTGGGAGTTCCGGCCGGGGAGTAGTGCGGGTGCCGGGCGCTTCGGCAGGGGGGATGACCTGGGCGGTCTTCGGGAGGCGGCGGGGGCGTGCGCCCGGACGGCGTGGGGGCGGCGTGCCAGCGGCGTTTTAATCCGGCTGAGTGTGGCCGGATCGCATGGCATGATCCGGCGTCGTGCCGTCGGCGGTCAGCGGGCACCATCGCTCAGCGGAGGGGCGGGTCGGGTATGTCAGGGGTGGCGTCGGGGGGTTCGGGGGAGTCGGACGAACCCGGGATACGCGGGGGGCCGGCGGGCGCACGGCCGGGTGCGCCCGGTGGGCTGTGGTCGCGGGACTTCGGGCTCTTCTTCGTGGCGCGGGCCATCGCCAAGCTCGGCGACACGATGCTGCCGGTCGCCCTCGCCGCCGGGATGCTGCAGCACGGGTACGGCGCCGGAGCCGTGGGCCTCGCGATGGCCGCGACCGCCGCCTGCTTCGCGAGCCTCGTCATCTTCGGCGGCGTCTTCGCCGACCGGTTCAGCACCCGGCTCCTGATGATCGGCGCCGACGCGGTGCGCCTCGTCACCCAGTCGCTCGCCGCCGTCTTCTTCCTCACCGGCCATGTGGTGCTGTGGGAGATCTGCCTGATCGGCGCGGTCAACGGCGCCGCGGCCGCGGTCTTCCAGCCCGGCGTCGCCAGCACCGTGCCCCGGCTCGCCACCGACGTGCAGAAGGCCAACGGCGTGATCAGGGTCGCCGAGTCCGGCGCGCAGCTCGCGGGCCCGGCCGTCGCGGGCGTCCTCGTCGGCCTGGCGTCGCCCGCCGCCGTCTTCGCCGCCCACGCCGGTACGTACGCCCTGAGCGCCCTGTGCCTGCTGCTCCTGCGGCTGCCGCCCGCCGTGCCCGGCAGCCGTGCGGCGAGTCTCGGCTTCAGGAAGGACCTGGCCGTCGGCTGGCGGGAGTTCCGCGCCCGGACGTGGCTCTGGAGTGTCATCGCCATCTGGTGCGTCCTGATGATCACCGTCACCGGGCCTGCCACGCCGCTGGTCGCCGTCACCGTCGTCGAGCAGCACGGGTCGGGTGCGTACGGCCTGGTCAACTCCGCCCTCGGCGCGGGCACCGTCATCGGCGGGGTGATCGCGCTGCGGCTTCGGCCCCGGCGGATGCTGCGCGCCGGGGCGTTCGCCCTCGTCGGCTTCGCCGCGTTCCCGGCGTCCGTCGGGGCGCAGGCCGGGGTGGGGTTGATGGTCGTGGGGGCCGTGGTCGCCGGGGCGGGGACGTCGTTCTGGGCGGTGATGTGGGCCACCAGTGTGCAGACCCAGGTGCCGCCGGACGTTCTCAACCGCATTCACGCCTACGACGTGGCGGGGTCGCTGGCGATGCTGCCGGTGGGGCAGGCGTTGGCGGGGCCTGCGGCGGCCGCGTTCGGGGCGGAGCGGGTGTTGCTCATGGGGGGTGTGATGGTGCTGGTGGTGTGTGGGGCGTTGTTGGCTGTGCCTGCGGTGCGGGGGTTGGTGCGGGTGGGGGGCCTTGCCGGGGGCTCCCCAACCCCGCCCCTTCCCGATCCTGGGGCTCCGCCCCAGACCCCGCTCCTCAATCGCCGGAGGGGCTATCACTAGCCCGTCCGGCGATTGAGGACGAGGCGCGGAGCGCCGATACGGGGTCCGGGGCGGAGCCCCGGTTTCGGGAAGGGGCGGGACTGGGGAAAGCCCCGCAGGGCCCCCGACCTCAGCCCACAAACCCCCCGATCCGCTCGCGCAGCGACCCCGCGTCCAGCCCGTGCGCCCGCACATGCTCCTCCACCCGCCCGTACCGCCGCAGCTCCCGCCGCCCCACCCCGAGCCCGAGCACCCGATGCGGCACCTCCACGAGCGCGTCGTTCACGGCGGCCGTGGACGTACCGGCGAGGTACGGCTCGACGACCACGACGTCAGCCGCCCCACCCCCCACGGCCCGGCGCAGCCCCTCCGCGTCGAACGGCCGCACCGTCGTCGCGTACAGCACCGTCACATCCATCCCCTCCGTGGCGGCGAGCACCTGGTCGAGGAGCGGGCCCACAGCGATCACCACGCCCCGCCGCCCCTCCCGCACGGTCAGGAACCGCGTGCCGTCCACCGGCATCGGCGCGGCGTTGGCCTGCACGGAAAGCCGTACGTACACCTTCTCGTCGCCCGCGGCGACCGCGTGTCGCAGCAGCGTCTCGGCCTCGTCGGGGTGGCCCGGCACATGCACGGTCCAGTCGTCCAGCGTGTCGAGGAGGGCGACGTCGCCGGGCGACATGTGCGTGAACCCGCCCTCGGGCCAGTCGAACGACGCCGCCGCGCTGACCAGGACGCCGCCGACGTCCTGGTGGCCGAAGTCCAGCTTGATCTGCTCGAAGGGCCGTTCCACCAGGAAGCTCGCGAAGGTGTGCACGACGGGCCGCAGCCCCGCGAGGGCGAGCCCGGCGCCGGTGCCGACGAGCAGCTGCTCCCGGATGCCGACATTGATCACCCGGTCCGGATGAGCCCGCATCGCGTCCTTGAAGCCGTCCACGCCGATCTCGGCGAGCACGACGGCGACGCGCGGGTCCTCGTCGAGCAGCCGCGTCATGACGGGGGCGAAACGGTCACGCATGGTGTCCATGGGGAACTGTCCTTCCGGAAGAGATGAGCTGAGGGAGACGCGCGGGGGAGGGAAGACGGGGCGGCAGGGCACGGGCGGCGGAACAGGGGCGGAGCCGCCCCCAGGGGCTCACGCCGACTTGGGCTCCACCCGGGCGATGACCGCGTGCGGCCGCCCCGCGTGCGGCGCCGTGAACGCCGCGTACAGCGCCTCGTGATCGCGGCCGTCGACGGTGACCGCGGACCACCCGGCGGCCTCGAAGCGGGCCGCGATGCCGCCGGGGCGGGCGTAGGACGCCGACGCGTTGTCGATCACGAGGGTGTGCAGCCGTTCGAGGCCGGCCGGGCCCGCGTAGGCGATGGCCTCGTGGTTGCTGCCCTCGTCCAGCTCGGCGTCCCCGACGAGCACCCACACGTGCGGGTCGGTCAGGCCCTGGGCCCGCAGGCCGAGGGTGGTGCCGACGGCGAGCGGCAGGCCGTGCCCGAGGGAGCCGCTGCCGATCTCGGCGCCCGGGACCAGGACGCGGTCCGGGTGGTGCCCGAGCGGGGAGTCGTACGCCCCGAAGCCCTCCAGCCAGTCGACGGGCAGGAAGCCCTTGGCCGCGAGCACCGCGTAGTAGGCCATCGGGCCGTGCCCCTTGGAGAGGAGGAACCGGTCACGGCCCGGATCGTCGGCCCGCTCGGGTGTGACCCTGAGCACGCGGTCGTAGAGCACCCACAGCGCGTCCAGGGTGGACGTGGCCGCGGGGCCGTGCTTCTCGTCACCCGTCATGAGGGCCATGAGGCGGGGCAGGTCCGCGTACGTGAACGTGTGTGCCGATGTCGTCGTCATGCCGACGAGCGTGCAACCTGAACTGGACTTGAGGTCAAGCGGGGAAAGGCGTGAGCGATCACAGTCCCGAGTGCGGTATTGTTTCGGTGCGCGTTCGGCCAGGGGAAACCCCAGGTCAGCGGGCAACGGGACGTGGCGCAGCTTGGTAGCGCACTTGACTGGGGGTCAAGGGGTCGCAGGTTCAAATCCTGTCGTCCCGACCATGTGTCTCACAGGTCGGAGGCCGTTCTCGCCGGAAGGCGAGGGCGGCCTTTTCCGTGCGCCCGCACCGGTGGCCTTGCTCACTCCAGCGCGCCGCGTTCACGACAAGCGATTAGGCTATGCCGGTTGTTTGGTCCAGGACCGGATTTTTGGTTCCAGGGCCGGACAACCCCAGGCAAACCGGGAGTGGCACGGCGAGCTCCCGGGGATCCGCGGCCTTCGACGATGGGACCCGATGGACGCCACGCGCGCGAACGCTGAGCTCAGCCTGCTCGAAGCGGAGATGAGCGAACAGTTCGAGGAGCCGGCCTTCTTCACCACGGAGAGCGCCGCCGCACCGCGCACCCTGGTCGACATCCTCGACGCGACCGTGCGGGCACACCCCGACGAACCCGCCCTCGACGACGGCACCCGCCAGCTGACGTACCGCACGCTGGCCGCCGAGGTGGAACACCTGCGGCGCGGGCTCGACGCCGCCGGAGTCGGCCGCGGCGACCGCGTCGGCGTCCGCGTGCCGAGCGGCACCAACGAGCTGTACGTCGCGATCCTCGCCGTCATCGCCGCGGGCGCCGCCTACGTCCCGGTCGACGCCGAGGACCCCGACGAGCGCGCCGACCTCGTCTTCGGCGAGGCCGGTGTGCGCACCGTCATCGGCGCCGGGCACGCCTTCACCGTCGACAAGCCCGCCGACGTCCCCGCCGGACGGCCCGGCCTCGACGACGACGCGTGGATCATCTTCACGTCCGGCTCGACCGGCAGGCCCAAGGGCGTCGCCGTCAGCAACCGCAGCGCCGCCGCGTTCGTGGACGCCGAGGCCGCCCTGTTCCTCCAGGAGGAGCCCATCGGGCCCGGCGACCGCGTCATGGCCGGTCTGTCCGTCGCCTTCGACGCATCCTGCGAGGAGATGTGGCTGGCCTGGCGCTACGGCGCCTGCCTCGTGCCCGTGCCGCGCGCGCAGGTGCGCAGCGGCGCCGACCTCGGGCCCTGGCTGGTCGAGCAGGAGATCACCGTGGTCTCCACCGTGCCGACGCTCGCCGCCCTGTGGGAGCCCGAGGCCCTGGGCGACGTACGGCTGCTGATCTTCGGCGGCGAGGCCTGCCCGCCCGAGCTGACCCAGCGCCTGGTCACCGAGGGCCGCGAGGTGTGGAACACCTACGGCCCGACGGAGGCCACGGTCGTGGCGTGCGCCGCGCTCATGACCGGCGACGAGCCGATCCGGATCGGGCTGCCCCTGAACGGCTGGGAGCTGGTCGTCGTCGACGAGGCGGACCGGCCCGTGCCGATGGGGGAGAGCGGTCAGCTCGTCATCGGCGGCGCGGGACTCGCCCGCTACCTCGACCCGGAGAAGGACGCCGAGAAGTACGCGCCCCTGGAGTCCATGGGCTGGCGGCGCGCCTACCGCAGCGGCGACCTCGTCAAGGCCGACCCCGAGGGCCTGATCTTCCTCGGCCGCACCGACGAGCAGATCAAGCTCGGCGGCCGCCGCATCGAACTCGGCGAGGTCGACGCCGCCCTCCAGGCCCTGCCCGGCGTCTCGGGCGCGGCCGCCGCCGTCCGCACCGCACGCGGCGGCAACCAACTGCTCGTCGGCTACCTCGTCCCCCAGGACGGCTTCGACCAGGCGGCCGCCGTCGAGAAGCTGCGCGCCGAACTGCCCGCCGCCCTGGTGCCGTTGCTCGCCCCCGTCGACGACCTGCCCACCCGCACCTCCGGCAAGGTCGACCGCAACGCCCTGCCCTGGCCGCTGCCCGACCTGGACACCGGCGGCAAGGCCGAGCAGCTGTACGGCACCGAGGCCTGGCTCGCCGAGCAGTGGAGCGAGACCCTCGGCATCCCCGTGACCAGCGCGTCCGACGACTTCTTCGCGATCGGCGGCGGCAGCCTCGCCGCCGCCCAGCTCACCACCCGGCTGCGCACCCGTTACCCGAGCGCCGCCGTCATCGACATCTACGAACGGCCCGTCCTGCGCAAGCTGGCCCGCCGCCTGGAGAAGTCCGCACAGGACGACGGCGCCGCCCGCGAGATCGCCCCCGTGCCCGTGCGTACCCAGGCCGCCCAGGTGGCCATGCTGCTCCCGCTGTTCACCCTCGTCGGCCTTCGCTGGACGGTCGCGCTCGCCGCCCTCGGCAACGTCCTGCACCACTTCGGCGCCTACCCGTGGGCCCCGTCCGCCTCCTGGTGGCTGATTGCCGCCGGAGTCCTCGTCCTCTACAGCCCGCCCGGCCGCCTCGTCGTCGCGGCGGGCGGCGCCCGGCTGCTGCTTCGCGGCGTGCAGCCCGGCAGCTACCCGCGCGGCGGCTCCGTGCACCTGCGCCTGTGGACCGCCGAGCGCCTCGCCGAGTACAGCGGCGCGACCTCCCTGACCGGCTCCTGGCTGGAGCGGTACGCCCGCGCGCTCGGCGCCAAGGTCGGCTCCGAGGTCGACCTGCACTCACTGCCGCCGGTCACCGGGCTGCTCAAGCTCGGCCGCGGCTGCGCCGTGGAGACCGAGGTGGACCTGTCCGGGCACTGGCTCGACGGCGACCGCCTCGAAATCGGCACGATCAAGGTCGGCGCGGGCGCCGTCGTCGGCACCCGCAGCATCCTGTTCCCGGGCGCCCGCGTCGGCAAGCGCGCCGAGGTCGCCCCGGGCTCCGCCGTGCGCGGCCAGATCCCGACCGGCCAGCGCTGGGCCGGATCGCCCGCGGGCAAGCTCGGCAAGGCCAAGCGCGACTGGCCCAAGGAGCGCCCGCCGCGCGCCGTGCACTGGCGCGCCATGTACGGCCTGACGGGCATCGCCCTGAGCCTGCTTCCGGTCGCGGCGGCGGTGCCCGCGCTGTTCGTCGCCCGCGCCTTCGTGCCCGCCGACGCCGCCCTCGGCGATGCCGTGCGCGGCGCGCTCCTCGCCCTCGCCCCCGCCACCCTGGCCTTCGGCCTTGCCTACGCCCTGCTGATCCTGACCGGCGTCCGCCTGCTCAGCCTCGGCCTGCACGCGGGCACCCGCCCCACCCACAGCCGCATCGGCTGGCAGGCGTGGACCGTCACCCAGCTCATGGACCTGTCCCGGCAGACCCTCTTCCCGCTGTACGCCGGGCTCGTCACCCCCGTCTGGATGCGGCTGCTCGGCATGCGCATCGGACACGGCGCCGAGGTGTCCACCGTGCTCGCCCTGCCCAGCCTGACCACGGTCGGCGAGGGCGCGTTCCTCGCCGACGACACCCTCACCGCCCCGTACGAACTCGGCGGCGGCTGGGTGCGCATCGGCCGCGCCGAGATCGGCCGCCGTGCCTTCCTCGGCAACTCCGGCATGACCGCGCCCGGCCGCTCCGTGCCCGACGACGGCCTGGTCGGCGTCCTGTCCGCCACCCCGAAGAAGGCCAAGAAGGGCAGCTCCTACCTGGGCCTGCCGCCGGTCAAGCTGCCCCGCGCGGCGGCCGGGTCCGACGAAGGGCGCACCTACGCGCCACCCGCCCGGCTCAAGCTGGCGCGGGCGCTCGTCGAGGCGTGCCGGATCGTCCCGGTGTTCTGCTCGGCGGCCCTGGTGATCTTCGTGGTCGCGCTGCTCGCCCTGGCCGCCGACCACGGGCTCTGGCTCGCCGCGCTGCTCTCCGGGGCCGTCCTGCTCGCCGCCGGGGCGCTCGGCTGCCTCGCCTCGATCGCGGCCAAGTGGCTCCTCGCCGGCAGGCACCGCACCGGCGAGCACCCGCTGTGGTGCGGCTTCGTGTGGCGCAACGAACTCGCGGACACCTTCGTCGAGATGGTCGCCGTGCCCTGGCTCGGCGGCGCCGTCCCCGGCACGCCGGTCATGAACCTGTGGCTGCGCGGGCTCGGCGCGCGGGTCGGCCGGGGCGTGTGGTGCGAGAGCTACTGGCTGCCGGAGACCGATCTCGTGACCCTGGAGTCCGCCGCCACGGTGAACCGGGGCAGTGTCCTGCAGACGCACCTCTTCCATGATCGGATCCTGCGGACGGATACTGTGGTCCTCCGCGCGGGCGCCACCCTGGGTCCGGGCGGGATCGTGCTGCCCGGCAGCGAGATCGGAGCCCGCTCGACCCTGGGCCCCGCGTCCCTCGTGATGGCCGGGGAGTCGGTACCGGCGGACACCCGCTGGCTGGGCAACCCGATCGAGGCCTGGCGCCCCTGAGGCGGCGGGCCGCGTCGCGCCGGCGCCGCGCGCGTCACGTCGTACGAGCACAGGGCAGGGAGCGGACCAGCGTTGAGCGGGCAGCAGAAGACGGCACCGGACCCCTACTTCCCGGGCAACGGTGACTCCCGCTACCGGGTGCACCGCTACGAGCTCGAGCTCGACTACCGGCCCGCACCCAACCGGCTCGCGGGCGCGGCCCGGCTCAGCGCCATAGCGGGCCGGGCGCAGCTGACCGAGTTCCAGCTGAACCTCGGCGACTTCCGCATCGGCCGCGTCCGCGTCGACGGCCGCGCCGCGCACTACACGCACCGCGGCGGCAAGCTGCGGGTGCGCCCGGCGAAGGCCCTGCCCGCCGGGTCCGCGTTCACCGTCGACGTGCACTACTCGGGCAACCCCAGGCCGGTCAACAGCCCCTGGGGCGGGCTCGGCTGGGAGGAGCTGACCGACGGCGCGCTTGTCGCGAGCCAGCCCGTCGGGGCGCCGTCCTGGTACCCGTGCAACGACCGGCCCGCCGACAAGGCCGCGTACCAGATCTCGATCACCACCCCCTCCGCCTACCAGGTGGTGATCGGCGGCCGTCTGCTCACCCGCACCACCAAGGCCTCCACCACCACCTGGCTCTACGAACAGCCCGCGCCCACCCCCAGCTATCTGGTCGGCCTGTCCATCGGCAAGTACCAGACGGTGCTCCTCGGCGACCCCGGGCTCAGCGGGGTGCCGCAGACCGGGCACTTCCCCGCGCACCTCCTCGCCGAGTTCTCCCGCGACTTCGCGCGCCAGCCGCAGATGATGGCGCTCTTCGAGGAGCTGTTCGGGCCCTACCCCTTCGCCGAGTACGCCGTCGTCGTCGCCGACGAGGAACTCGACGTGCCCGTCGAGGCGCAGGGGCTCTCGCTGTTCGGCGTCAACCACGTCGACGGCGCCCGGGGCGCGGAGCGGCTTGTGGCGCACGAACTGGCCCACCAGTGGTTCGGCAACAGCGTCACCATCGCCGACTGGCGGCACATCTGGCTCAACGAGGGCCTCGCCAAGTACGCGGAGTGGCTCTGGTCGGAGCGCTCGGGCGGACGCGACGCCCAGGAACTCGCCGCCGTCGCCCACCGGTTGCTCGCCTCGCAGCCGCAGGACCTCAAGCTGGCCGACCCCGGCCGCAAGCTGATGTTCGACGACCGGCTCTACGAACGCGGCGGCCTCGTCGTGCACGCCGTGCGCCGCGCCCTCGGCGACGACGCGTTCTTCCGGATGCTGCGCGCGTGGGCCACGGTCCACCGGCACGGCGTGGTCAGCACACAGACGTTCACCGCCCACGTCGAGCGGTACGCGCACGGCCCGGTGGACGAGCTGTTCGAGGCCTGGCTGTACGGGACGCGGCTGCCCGCGCTGCCCACCGCCGTCGCCTGAGCGGCGCCTTGCGGCCGCCGTGACGTGATGCGTACGGCCCCGGCACGGGCGCGGCGATGAAAGCAGCGCTCTTTCGCCCGGCCCGATGGGATTTGTCGGCGGAATTCAGGACTGTGGCCGGGCCGAATTGGCCAGAGTATGGAAATCGGCCCCGTGGCGCCTGGGCGCCCTGGCCGGAGTGGGGTGCCGCGGCCTAGGATCGCCGACGCGAACCCGAACCGGTGGCACACGTTCCGGGCGTTGTCCCCGCATGGCCCGAGAGGTGTCGCCCCCGCACGACCGGAGAATTTCGGGAGAAATTCAAGAGGGAGTGGAAATGATGACGGGGGAACAATTGAGCGTTGCTTCTCCGCCGTGGGCGCCGTCGTCGGCGATCGACGAGATCCGGTATCTGCACACCCTCGGCCCCACCGGAACCAACCTGGAGACCGCCGCCCACCTGTGGCTGCGGCGGCACGGACGCGCCGACGACGGACAGGTCGTCCTGCACACCTCCCTCGAACAGGCCATGGAGAGGGTGCCGAGGACCGGCGAACACGCCCTGCTCGCCTGCGCCGTCTACCCCGAGCTGCACACCCTCGTCTTCGGCAACCTGGGCACCTGCCGCATGGTCGACTGCTTCCTGTGGCCCACCCACGAGATGGTGCTCGCCGCCCCGCCCGGAGCGCGCGCCGAGCCCCGCACCGTGGCCACCCACCCCGCCCCGGCCGGGCTCGTGCCCGACCGCGGCGCGCGGCGCCTGGTGACCAGCAACGCCCAGGCCGCCATCGACTGCGCCGCAGGCCGCGCCGACGCCTGCGTCACCACCGTCGTCGCCGCGCGCGCCCACGGCCTGCGCGTCGTCCGCAGCTTCGGCGAGGTGCCGATGGTCTTCACCGTCCACCACGTGCGGGAACCCGCCCGCCGCCTACGGGAACCCGCCCACCGCATACGGGAGTCCGGCCGATGACCGGCACCCGTGCCGCGCACCGCCTCCGGGACGACCTGCTCGACGAGGCCACCCGCCTCGGCCACGGCCTGCTGCCCCGCATCGACGACTTCCGCACCCGCCAGCGCGACGACGGCACCGTCCCCGCCCCGGCCCCCGACGACCGCCGCCGGCTGCTCGCCGTCAAGGACGAGGCCGTGCGCTGGTTCGCCGGACACGGCCGCACGGCCCAGGCCGACGCGCTCGCCGCCGACATCGACGACTGGCTGGCCGCGGGCCTCGACACACCACCGCACTTCGCCCGCAGCCGCGACGCCCTCACCGCCCCCGCCGACGGCGACTGGGCGGCGTTCCTCGCCCCCGTGCAGACCACCAACAGCGCCCCGCCGGTCGGCCGGCGCCTGGAGTTCTTCCTCGTCCGCCGCAAGGAACCCGACGCCCTTTCCGAACTCGCCGTCCCCTATCCACACCCCAAGAACAACTGCCAGGCCACCGTCCTGCTCGCGGGCAGCGCGGGGTTCGCCCAGGGCAACTGCATCGTCTTCTTCCCCGAGAATGTCGCGGCCCACGACAGAGTCACCGAACAGAATTACGCGATCTTCTTCTTCAACAAATTCCGCCGGATTCACGAGACGTTCGCCCTGCCGTCCGCACAGTCCGTTCTCACCGCCGAATCCGTGCCCACGGACTCGGCCGGACTCGACCCCGAAGTGTGCTACCAGGCCCGCGCCTTGTGGGGATATCTCCACGACTGCTTCCACCACCAGGGCCGGTGGCCCCTCGACCGGCACGTGAAGCTCAAGATGAACTGGTTCATCGGCCTCCTCGAAGAGCTGAAGGTCGACGCGAAGACCGTGCTCGCCTGCCACACGGACCCCGCCGTCCCCTACGCCGACGAGCAGATCGCCATGGTCCTGCTCGAGCGCGTGTTCCGGTACCCGCTCGACGCGCACGCCGTCCGCAACTTCGACGCGGGCACCGGCGTGTTCCTCTACTCCTGGCTCCGCTCCCGCCGCGCGCTCACCGCCGACCGCGGCGGGCGGCTGCGCCTCGACCTCGACCGTGCCCTCGCCGGACTGCGGGAACTGGTCGACGCGGTCGAGGGCATGGAAGCGTCCGTCGGCACCCCGGCGGAGTACCGCGCGGCGGCCAAGGAACTCGTACGCACCCAGCTGCCCGAGGGCGCGGACGGCGACCGCTACGCCTTCACCGGCGACCAGCGGACGCTGCTGCGGGCACGGGAGCACCTGATGTCCTTGCCGCCGCTGCGGTTCGCACCGGCGGAGATGTGAGCGGGGCGCGGCGGGCCGTATCCGGACGAACGAACACGACGAGAGGGCGAGCAGCCATGGGAAGCCGTGAGCGGGCCACGCTGGACCGGGCCACGATGGAAGCCGCGGTGCGGCAGTACTTCGAGGCGTGCAACAAGGTCGACCGCGACCTGTTCGCCCGGTGCGTGTCCGAGCGGGTCGTGCACTACCTGGCCCACGGGATGTCGGGACCCGTCCCCGGCATCGACCCCATCGTGGAGCGCTGGGGCGCCGACGTGCGGGCCAACGACTCCCACTGGGCCGTCGACGCCGTGTACGCCGACGAGCACAGCCGCACCGCCGTCTGCGAGTGGACCGCCTTCAAGCCGCGCCTGGGCAAGGTGCTGCGCGGCGCGGAGGTCTACCGCTTCGACGACGCCGGGCTCATCGACGAGGTCCGCATCTACTACGCGTCCCGCCGCGACGACACCGTCGCCGCCAACGAACTCGAAGGCTTCCCCTACGCCGAGCGGGGCTTCGCCACATGACCCGCGCCGCCCCCGCGCCGTCCCTCGACGACCGGGACGGCGTCATCTGGTGCGACGGCGCGTTCGTGCCCTGGCGCGAGGCCCGGCTGCACGTCCTCAGCCACGGACTGCACTACGGCGGCAGCGTCTTCGAGGGCGAACGGGTCTACGGCGGCCGCGTCTTCAAGCTCCACGAGCACACCGCCCGGCTCGCCGCGTCGGCCCGCACCATGGGCTTCGAACTGCCCTGGTCCGTCCCGGACCTCGCCGCCGCCACGGCCGAGGCCGTCGCCGTCGCGGGCCTCACCGACGGCTATGTACGCCCCGTCGCCTGGCGCGGCAGCGACACCCTGCGCCTGGTCGCGCCGGACAACCGCGTGCACGTCGCCATCGCCGCCTGGCCCTGGCCGCGGATCTTCACCGAAGGCCCCCGCGGCATCCGCCTGCACACCTCGCGCTGGCGCCGCCCCGCCCCCGACACCGCGCCCGTCAGCGCCAAGACCGCCGCCCTCTACGCCATCGGCGCCCTCGCCGGACAGGAGGCCGAGGCGGCGGGCCACGACGACGCGCTGCTCCTCGACCACCGCGGCCGCCTCGCCGAGGCCACCGGCGCCAACCTGTTCCTGGTGATCGCGGGGGAGCTGCACACCCCGCCCCCGGAGTGCGTCCTCGACGGCATCACCCGCCGCACCGTCATCGACATCGCCCGCGACCGGGGACTCCCGGTCGTCGAACGCCACCTGGCCCCCGCCGAACTCGCTCGCGCCGGCGAGGTGTTCCTCACCGGCACGGCGTACGAGGTCCAGCCCGTCACCGCCGTCGACTCCCTGCGGTTCCCCCTCGGCCCGGTCGGGGCGGCCCTCGCGGCGGCGTACGGACGGATCGTGCGGGGCGAGGAGGGGTGCCCGGCGCCGCCCGGCCGCCCCGCCCGCGCGGTGAGCGAGCGTGGATGACGGAGAGTGGGCGCGGATGACGGAGGGTGGGCGCGGATGACGGACCACGGGTCCGGGCCCGCCCGGCCGGTTCCGGCGGGCGGGCGGCGCGCGGCCTGGGCCACGGGGGCCAGGGCCGCCGTGCCGTTCACCGTCGCGATCTTCGCCTTCGGGATCTCCTTCGGCGTCCTCGCCAAGGGCGCGGGCTTCGGCGCGCTCGCCGCGACCTCCATGTCGGGCCTGGTGTTCGTCGGCTCGTCGCAGTTCGCCGCCGTGTCGGTGATCGTCAACGGCGGCGGCTGGGCCGCGGCGGCCGTCGCCGGGACCCTGCTGAACCTGCGCTATCTGGTGATGGGCTTCGCCATCCTGCCCGCCCTGCGCGGCGGCCGGGTCCGCCGCGCGGTCGAGTCCCAGCTCGTCATCGAGGAGTCCTGGGCCATCGCCAGCGACGCCGACGGCCGCTTCGACCGGGTGCGGCTGCTGTCCTCCGGGGTGGTGCTGTGGCTCGGCTGGGTCCTCGGCACCCTGCTCGGCGCGATCGGCCCGTTCAAGGCCGTGGACATCCTCACCTACGGCCTGGACGCCGTCTCGCCCGTCCTGTTCTTCCTGCTGCTCGCACCGCACCTCGGCACCGGGTCCAAACGGACGGCGGCGGCCACCGCGGCGGCCTGCGCCGCGGTCCTCACCGCCGTCGCCGTGCCCGACACCGCCATCGCCGTGGCCTGCGTCATCGCCGTCGTGTGGACGTGGCGGTCCCGATGAGCCGGGTGGACGTGGCGGTCCCGGCGACCTGGCCCCGCACCCCTGTCCGCCCCGAGCGGCCGAGCCCCGGCCGCGTGCCCAGGAGGGCGCGATGAGCAGCGACCCGTGGATCGTCGTCGGCGCCCTGGTGGCGACCACCTTCCTCATCAAGGGCGCGGGCTCCCTCGTCATGGGCGACCGCGAACTGCCCGCCTGGTTCCCGCGGTTCGTCGAGTACCTGACGCCCGCGCTGCTCGCCGTCCTCGTCGTCACCCAGCTCGTGGGCGCTGCGGGCGCGCACGGCATGACCTTCGACGCCCGCCTCGCCGGCTTCGCCGGAGCCCTGGTGGCCTGGCGGCTCAAGGCCCCCGTACCGCTGGTGATCCTGGTGGCCGCCGCCGTCACGGCGGGGGTACGGGCGCTGAGCTGAGCCCGGGGTCCGCGCGCCGCACGGCGGCCTCCACCTCCAGGGCGCGGGCAAGACCCGGCTGGTGGCTGGCGGACCGGTACAGCCGCAGGGACCGCTCGACGGCACGCGCCGCCCGGGCGGGCTGACCGAGCGCCAGATGCACCAGGGCCAGCTCGGCCCGCGCCTCGGCCTCGGCGAGGCGCAGCCCGGACTGCCGGGCCGTGGCGAGGGCACGGCGGATGCACGCGAGCGCCTCGCCGTGGTCGCCCAGGTGCCGGTGCACGGCCGCGAGCCCCACAAGCGCCCCGGCCTCGGCCCGTCGGCAGCCCGCCGCGCGCGCCGCCTCCAGGGCGCGGCCGTGGTGGTCGAGGGCGCCGGGCGCGTCGTCGAGACGCAGCAGCACCGTGCCGATCGTGCTGAGGGCCTCCGGCTCCACGAGTCGCCGGTGCGTGCGGTGGGTGACGCCGAGCGCGTCGACGGCGTACTTGAGCGCGAGCCGCGGATCCCCGGCGTCCCTGCACACCACCGCGAGGGCGTTGAGCGCGCCCTCCGCCGCGTAGGTGAACAGGAGCCTGCCGTCCGCGGCGAGCGCCCGGGTGAGGAGTCGCTGCGCCTCGTCCGCAGCGCCGAGCGCGTGCTCGACGGCGCCGAGCCCCCACAGGGACAGCATCACCGTGTGCTGGTCCCGCGAGGCCTCGGCGCGCGCACGGGCCGTGCCGAAGTGCCGGTGGGCGACGGTGAGCCGGCCCTGGTCGAGGCGGACGAAGCCGAGCATGCACAGCGCCCACGCCTCACCCGCGGGCTGTCCGCTGCCCGCGTACAGGGCAAGAGCCCGCTCGGCCTCGCGGGCGGCCTGGTCGAGGGCGCCGCGTTCGCGGTGCGAGGCGGCGAGCCCGAGCACCGCTCCGGCGGTCTCCACGGGCTGCCCGGTCCGCGCGAACAGGCTCTCGGCGTGCGCGCTGTGCCACAGCGCCTCGTCGTGCCGGGCCAGCTCCCACAGCACGTAGCACATGCTCCAGTGCATCACCGCCCGCGCGTGGTCGTCCTGCGCGGCCTCGGCGGCCCCGAGCCCGGCGTGCGCGGCCCGCAGCCAGTCCGTGCGGCGCCCGTGCTCCATGAGGTGCCCGTGCAGGGCGAGCGCCGACTTCCAGGCGAAGGAGCGCGGCCCGTACCGGACGGCGTGCCGGGTGCAGGCGAGCAGCGCGGCCCGCTCGTCGTCGAGCCACGCGAGGGCCTCGGTGGCGCCCCTGAAGACCAGTGGCGCCGTGGGGGAGCCGTCGGCCTCCGGCGGGTCGGCCGCGTACCAGGAGTAGAAGGTGCCGTACAGCAGGTGGGCGGCCTGTTCGGCGGTGGCCAGGTACCAGGTGAGCAGGCGGCCGACGGCGCGCTCGCGGGCGGTGGGGCTGTCCTGCTCCCGGGCCCGCTCCCGGGCGAACAGGCCGACGAGGGCGTGCAGATGGAAGTGGCCCGGCTGGTGGCTCTCGAGGAGGCTGCGGGCGACCAGCTGGTCCAGGAGCCGGGCGGTGGCGGGCAGGTCGGTCCCGGCGAGGGCGGCGGCGGCCGGGGCGGAGATCCCGGGTCCCGGGGCGAGCGCGAGCAGCCGCAGGAGCTCCTGCTCGGCGGCGGACAGCGACCGGTACGACAGGGCGAGCACACCGCGTACGCCCGTGTGCTCCTCCTGGTCCAGGGTCAGCTCGCGCAGCCGGTCGCCGCCGCGCAGCCGCCGTACGACCTCCTCGATGGGCGGATGCCGGTCGCCGATGAGGTGGGCCGCGACGATCCTGACGGCCAGCGGCAGCAGCCCGCACAACTGGACGGCCTCGGCGGCGGCCTCCGGCTCGTGCCGCACCCGGTCCGCGCCGATGACGCGGGCGAGCAGCGCGAGGGCCTCCTCCTCGCCGAAGACGTCGAGGCTGACCCGGTGCGCGTCGTGGAAGGCGGTCAGGCCCCGCAGGTCGTTGCGGCTGGTGACGACGACGAAGCAGGTCGGCGAGCCGGGAAGGAGCGGGCGCACCTGCGCGAGCCCGGCCGCGTCGTCGAGCAGGATCAGCATGCGCCGGCCCGCGAGCAGCGAGCGGTACAGGGCCGCCTTCTCGTCGGTGCTCTCCGGCAGATGCCCGGTGTCGACGCCCAGCGCCCGCAGGAGCTGCCCGAGCGCCTCGTCGGCCGTCGTCAGCCCCTCCTGGGCGTGGCCGCGCAGGTTCGCGTACAGCTGTCCGTCGGGGAAGCGGTCGGCGACCCGGTGCATCCAGTGCAGCGCGAGGGTGGTCTTGCCGACGCCCGCCATGCCGGACACGGAGGAGATCACCAGCGTCTGCCCCGGGCCCGCCTCGTGCCGGGCGAGGAGGGTGTCGAGCTGGCGCAGATAGTCCGAGCGGCCGGTGAAACTGGCGACGTCGGGCGGGAGTTGGCGGGGCACCGGCCGGACAGGGGGCGCGGCCGGGGCGCCGGGGGCGGGGTCGCCGGACAGGACGCGCTGGTGGAGTTCCTTGAGGGGGCGGCCGGGCTCGATGCCCACTTCCGCGTCGAGGAGCTGGTAGAAGTCGCGGTACGAGGCGAGGGCCTCCGCCTGTCTGCCGGAGCGGTGCAGCGCCAGCATCAACTGGCAGCGCAGCCGCTCGCGCAGCGGGAACTCGGCGACGAGCGTGGTCAGTTCGGCCACCGACTGCTCGTAGTGGCCCAGCTCGATCAGCGCGTCGAGGCGGTCCTCGCGGGCCACGAGCCGCAGCTCCTGGAGGCGTTCGGCCTCGGCGAGCGCGAAGCTGCGGTCGCTGACGCCCTCCAGGGCGGGGCCGGTCCACAGCGACAGGGCCTCGTCGAGCAGCGCGACGACAGCGTCCGCGTCGCCGTCGGCGGCGGCCTTGCGGGCCCGGTCGGTGAGGTGGACGAAGCGCAAAGCGTCGACCTGCTCGTCGGACACCTGGAGGGTGTAGCTGGTGTTGCTGCGGGCCCCCGCGCTGACCAGGACCTCGAACCCGGAGGTGGCGCGGCGGCCCGGCTCCAGGATGCGGCGCAGATGCAGGACGTGGGTGCGCAGGGCGCTCACCGCGCCGTCCGGTGCCTCACCCTCCCACAGGAGTTCGGCGAGCCGGGAGGTGCTGACGGGGTGGCCGCGGGCGAGGGCGAGGGCCGCGAGGAGTGCGCGCTGCTGCGGCCCGAGACCGACCTGACGGCCCCGGACCTCCACGCTCACCGGGCCAAGGAGGCGGATCCGCACCGACTCCTTCGGTGCCTGCTCCACCTCGGGTCCGGGGGTGCGGCTCACGCCATTGCCCCTCTTCCCTCGGCTTCCCTCTGCCGCGCGGTCCGTCCGGCGGACCGGCCGTGGACCCGCGGGGCGGACCGGTCGTGGTCCGCCCCGCGGCACGCCCGGTCTCCCGCCGGACCCGACGCTCAGGCGGGTCCGGCGACGAACCGCCGGATGACGCCCTCGGACACCGAGAACTCCCACGCGGTGTCGATGTCGCCCCAGATGTCGTTGTGGAAGCGGGCCGTGACCGACAGACCGTCGGGCGACTCCCGCACCACCTCCATCCGGGCGTGGGACGAGAACAGCTCACGTTCCACCCACGCGTCGAGGTCGCGTTCGGTTCCCACGTCGATCACGGTGGCGTCCGTCGCGAGCACGGTCCACAGCGCCGCGGGGTCCTGGGCGTTGACCGCGTCCACGAAGGCGCTCACCACCGGATGGGACGGCATGCGGTCACGGGGGGTCATCTGGCGTGCCTCTCTCGCGGGTCGGTCAGGCGCCGGTCGCGGCGCGGTGCAGTGCGTAGGTGTCCTCGAACAGGTGGTAGCGCGTGACCTGGCCGCCGACCACCGTGAGATGGGCGGCGAAGGGCGTGGTCAGCGGGGCGCCGGTGGCCTTGACGGTGTCGCGCAGGTGGCCGAGGATCACGCCCTGCTCGCCGTCGACGACGATGTGCGTGACGGTGAACTCCTCGGGCTGCAGATAGGCGTGCAGGGTGGTGAAGAACTCCTGGACCCCCGCGCGCCCGGTCCGGTTCCCCGACCACGGGACCTCCGGCGAACCCGGCGCGACCCACTCCGCCGACTCGGAGAACAGCCGCACCGCGCCGTCCAGGTCCCGCTCCGCGAGCCGGGCCAGATAGGCGTCGATCACTTCCCTGGTCGCCCGGTCGGATCCCGCGGGGGACTGCGTGGACATCTCACCAACTCCTCGTCGCGCTCCGGCTCTTGGGCGTGGAGGTCCAGTGTGGTGCGCCTGGGGCGGCGAGCGTAAGTCACACGCCTCATTCCCGCCACGGGTTGGCGCTCCGGCACGGTCGGCCGGGGGCGGCGCGGTCTGACCGGAAACCGCCTCCTGGGCCCGGCGACGACACGCGGTGCCAAGAGTCGCGATAGTGATGCCTCGAAAGCTTGCGCATGGCGCCATAGTGGTGCGACGATGGCGCCGTGGAACTTACGCGGTACGTCAACAACCTGCGCCAGGAGCTGTCGGCCGCAGTGGAGGCGGGCGACGAGGAGACGCGAGAACTCGCCGAACGTCTCGTCGCGCCGCTGGCTTCCGCTGTCCGTCTGACGCTTCTTGACGCGCTGTCGGCCGCCGCGGACGAGATCACCCGCGACCTGGCCCCCGGTTCGGTCGAGATACGTCTGCGGGGTCTCGACCCGACGTTCGTCGTGACGGCGCCCCCGCCGGACCAGCCGTTCGAGGACGAGGTCGACCACGACTTCGACCACCCGCACAGCAGGGTGGCGCCATCACTGGTGTCACTGGCGCCAGTGACGATGAACGGGGAGGAAGGTGCGACCTCCCGCATCAACTTCCGACCGCCCGAGCACCTCAAGACCCGGATCGAGGAGGCCGCGGGACGCGAGCGGCTGTCGGTCAACGCATGGCTGGTTCGAGCGGTATCGGCGATGCTGGAGTTCGATGAGCAGCGCGGCCGCCGCGCGGAGCGGCGCGTGCCGCGCGGTGCACAGGGAAGCTCCCAGCGCTACACGGGCTGGGTGAACTAGCCCGCGGGCCGGGTGAACCGGCCGCATCGCGGCCACAGGCTTCGGGCCGGCGTGCTGCCGCATGTCGGTACCGATCCCGCGGCCCTGGAGACCGACCTCCCCCGGCGGTCTCCAGGGCCGCACCCTTACGGCACGCACGCCGGGCCTCGGGTGCGCGAGGCGCGTCGACCCGGTGCGCCGGATGGACGCCCTTTCCCGTGTCGCGCCGCAATTCCGGGCGTGCCGCGTCCCGTGGAATGCGCGATGTCCGGGATGACTCGTAGTCAATTGCGCCAATTCGCTCATGGGGTCGGGGAATCGGGTTCGCCGTAGTCGCCATGTAGCGGTCACGCGACGGTCAGGTGGTAATCACACGGCAGTCATGCGGCCGCCGGGAATATGCCGGACGAATCCTGAATACAGGTCAATCCGGTGCGGTCGTCAGACCAAGTGCAGTCGTTGCCGATGGTTTCGGGGGAGTGGCGCGGGACAGCAAGGCATATGCCGCGGAACCGGTCGGTGCGTGAGTCGCTGATAGGTGTACGCGGCGGAAACGAGCGTCATGTGGTGATACCAGCCAGGAAAGGAACGGCCCTCGAAGTCGAGGAGTCCGAAGTGGCGTTCCATGCCCGTGACCGCTGTGGTGCACCAGGTCCGATGGGTGGCGAGTGAGGCAACGTTGTCGAGGCGTTCATGTGTCAGGCTGGTCAGCCACATGGAGCCCGGACGACTTTCCGGTAGCACATCCGTGAATAGACGATAGGGATATTCAGGGGTCGCGCCCGGCCTGGCCCCGGGCAGGCGCACGAGCACCGACCGGACGCGGGTGTGCTGCCGGTGGCCGTCCGGCGCGGTGACGAGGACGGAGTCGGCGTTCCCCGAGGAGACATGGCTCCGCGCGCTCACCGGCTCCGGGGTGCCGGGTGTGCGGTCACCGACGGGCAGGACCTTCAGGTGCTGGGGCACGGCGACCACGAAGTCGCGCGCCCGCTGGCTGAGTCCGCGCAGGAAGAGCGCCGCGTCGGGGTCGTCGCTCATGTCGGCGACGACTGGCGCGGGCGTGGGCGCGGTGCGGGCCTCCAGGGTGTCGACCAGGTCCAGGGCCTGGGCCCACAGCGGGCGGTGACAGACGTCGTCGGGTATGCGTGCGCGTCGGCGCAGCTGGGCGTCCTCGGTCCAGGGCGCCGGAAGCAGCAGTCGCCAGTCGACCGGGACGTGCAGGGCGCCGATGCCCAGGAAGGCGCCGAGCCCCAGCTGGCAGTTGAGGGTGCGGCCGGAGTCCGGGTCGAAGTGGCGGTGCACGCCCACGGACCGGTCGCCGCGCTTGGGCAGGACCGCGCGGCCGATCGCCCAGGTGGAGACGCGGCCGTGACTCTCGGCCCAGCGGGTGAGTTCCTCCATGACCGGGTCCCAGTCCCAGGGGCTCAGGCTCACGAACTGGCGCAGGGACTGCACGGCGGTGGGGGACCCGGAGACGGCTTCGGCGAGGCGGCGCACGGACTTCTTCCCGGGAGTGATGAGAAGACCCGCCACATAGGCACCCGCCCATCTGCGCTGATCGGCACGGCGCAGATGCTGGAAGACCTGGTCGGTGAAGTCGCCGAAAGGAGACGCCAAGTGGGTTTCGGGCGCCTCGCCGCCCGGAGCCGACGTTGGCAATGCGCAGGGCACAAGCATGCTGCGATCCCTCCCGGACGTCCCTGAGCGGCAGCTGCGGAGCGTCGAGTCTAGGATCCGAGAGCGCGTCGCACCATCTTGCTGCGGGTGTGACTGATGTGGCAACCACGGCAGCAAATCGGGTTCGCGCACCACATCAGCGAGGGCGCAAGCAGTGGAATCCACCTCTCCGTTTCGGGTTCCAGTTCGGCACCAACTGCTGGGCCGCTTCTGCGGAGGGGATCTGGAATTCCAACTTCCGGGCATTCGTGTCCTGGAGTACACCATTCCGAGGGGTGTTCCGCCGTGGCCCCCAGAGCGCCCCCGGGGGGTGCCCGTCGGGCCCGGCTCTCTCCTCCGCTCGCACCGCGACTCTCCGCGCGCACCTCCATGCTCGTCCCGGTGGGTCTGACTCCGCATAGCCGCAGACCGACGTGCCGGGCGAGGCGCTCTTCGGCCACATCCGCGGGAGCGTGGCCGATACTTGTGTGAAGAGTCTGTATGGAAAATGCTAGAGTGTGCTAGCAGCCCTGGGATTCCCCTAATAGGCGCCAATGGTGACGGACCATCACCGTTTGCCCCGAATCCGGCTCGCCAACTCAGCGAAGGCCCCCGTCTTCTGTATGTCCCCCTTCTCGTCTGCAACCGTTTCACTCCGCGTTGCAGTTGGCTCGATTCATGCTGTCCATGGCGGAAGTTGATCGGTAAAGCCCCCGCTGTCCGAGTCCTGAGGGAGATGCACCACGCCAGGACAGGCATAAGGGAGGTGCACCACGCCAGGACAGGCATAGCGGCGCTGGGCTATCTTGTTCGAACTTCGAAAAGTCGCGACGAGCGACTGCCTCTTCCTTGAATCTCCAACAGGTGTCGGGTTCTACTCGGGTAGGCCTTTGGAAGAGACCGCTGCGAAACCGGGTCATCGGTACCGATGGAGGACACGTCGGCCGTCCCGAGGACGCGGAGGTCGTGGTCGAGGCGAACGGGGCGAGTAGTTGAACGGGGCGAGTAGTTGATGTACGAATCCACACACATGCCGACTGAATGCCTTCTGCGCAGTCCTCAAGGATGCGCCGAACGGCCGGACCTGCCTGTGCTCAGTGCCGGCGGCCCCCTCGAGCGGTGAGGGCGGCCCGTCGGCGTACACGCACGTGCCGCGCCGACGGATCCAGCGATGAGTTGACGGAACTCTGACGACCCGATTCGGCGAGCGGCTTGGGGAGAGCCCTCATCCGGCCGATCGGCTGTGATTGATTGGCCAGCCTGTGCCTCGCGATGCGCGAAGGCTTCCGACCCGGTTCCGGGTCAGGACACGGCTGCCATACCCGCACGGCATTTCCAGTTCGAACGCGGACCGTTGTGTCCGCGTTCGTTCGATGTTCTTTCACATGGAGGCATGATGACGAACCAGGTCAGCGACCTCGAGGACTCGAAGGTTGTGCTCTTCCGCCGAAACGCGAGCGCGGTGCCGCGGCAGCGAAGAACAGCAGTGGACGAGCGTCGTGGCCAGGTGCTGACGACGAAGGTGGGCCTGCAGATGCCGGCCGGTCTCACCTTCGAGGACTGGGAGCGGGCAGGCCGCCAGCTCTCCGGAATCGTCAACTCTTCTTCCTGGTGGCTCGGGGACTGGCTCGTATACGGCAAGGACCACTACACCGACCGCTACCAGCGCGGCATTCGCGCCGCCGGGCTCCAGTACCAGACCCTGCGCAACTACGCATGGGTGTCACGGCGCTTCGACTTCAGCCGACGGCGCGCGGCGCTCAGCTTTCAGCACCACGCGGAGCTGGCTTCGCTGCCGATCGACGAGCAGGAGCTGTGGCTCGACCGGGCCGAGCAGATGCAGTGGACGACCAAGCAACTGCGCAGCGCCATCCGCGTCGCCCGTGAGGACGAGGCGCGCGACGGTACCCAGACGCCCGAGACGATGCGGAGGCTCGCCGTTCCCGGCAGCAGGCTCCAGTGGTGGCACAAGGCCGCGGAGCAGTCCGGCATCGACTTCGAGCAGTGGGTGCTCGCGACGCTGGACAACGCGGCCGAGCGCGCACTCGTCGAGGACGAGGCGGCACAGCAGCGGGAGCAGGCCGGAATCAGCGCCTGAGGCACCGGGCGCCCGTGCCTGACATGGTGAACCACCGCCGAGATCAGGGCAGTTGACCTCGACGGGACACATATACGACACAGGGCCCGCACTCCTGAGAGGGAGTGCGGGCCCTGCGTGTCGGGACGTGTCGGTGCGGATGAGCCGAGCCGCTGCCGCGGACGGAACGGCCGGCCCCGAAGTCCCGTGAGCGAGAAGGGTGCGTGGGGCCCGTCGAACGGTCCGTGGCAGCGGAACGGCCGTGCGGAGATCCTTGGCCGGTGGAGCGGCCGCGGCGGGCTGCCGGAGCGCGGAAGGGCTACGGCAGCTTGCTCATGAGCTTGGCCGTCGCCTGGTGGCGGGTGCACTCGCGGCCGCCGAAGGAGTCCCGCACGCGGTCCTGGACCTCGTCCGGCTGCTCCTGGCTGAGCTTGAACATGCCCTCGGCGCCCGTGACCTTGATGCGGAACGCGCCGACGGCGGGCACGATCTTACGGAAGTAGTCGAGCGATTCCGACATGTCCCAGCCGTCGCCGAAGGCGCCCTCGTAGGTGCGCACGGTGGACTTCACCACCTCCAGGGTGTTCTCGATGCCCTCGATCTTCTCGACGACACCGTGGACATGCACCGAGGTGAAGTTCCACGTCGGCGCGGCCGGCGTCACCTGATAGACCGTCGGTGACACATAGCCGTGCGGTCCCGTGAACGTCAGGAGATTCACGCTGCCCGACTCGAGCGCCTTCCAGTGCGGGTTCGCCCGGTTCATATGTCCGAGCAGTCGGCCGCCCGAGAGGTCGTCCGACCATTCGCCGGTCCACTCCGGATCCTGAATCACCGGAAGATGCGTGGCGAACGGTCCCGCTTCGGGACTGCCGTTGCTCACGAAGAGCGCCAGCGGATTGCCGCGGATCAGATCCAGCATCCACGAACTGTCCGGCTGGCGGTACTGACTGGGAACGAACATCCGGAGTTCACCCTTTCGCTAGTCTCACTCACGGTGCGGTGTCAAGTCGCCGACGCTACCAGCGTTTTGAGAGGCGCTACCAAAATTGCGGACGAGCCGACTTGGCTGTCCTGTCGGCAGGACAACGTTGCCCGGCAGACGGTGCGGCCGGGGCCTCTTGAAAGGTCAGTCCGGCACCTCTAAGTTGGCGTGGCGGTGTTCTCCAGCGCAATACTCAATGCGTGTCTCCCGGACCACCGGTCGAGATGTTCGAGACCATCAGCCGCACGTCAGACGAGAGTTGGCAGCATTTCCGACCGCAGCCTTTCCGACCAAGGTCTTCTCGGATAACCGCAATGCCGTCGTCACAGCTGCGGAAGTCCCTGTCGAAGCTACATCAGCGGGAGAATATCTATGGGTACGCGTGAAAACGAGATATATGACATCGTTGGGATCGGGTTCGGCCCGTCCAACCTGTCCCTCGCCATCGCCCTGGAGGAACACGAGTCAAATTCCTCGGAGCAGCCGATCACAGCTGCGTTCTTCGAGCGGCAGGCCGCTTTCGGGTGGCACCGCAACATGCTGCTCCCGCAGGCGACGATGCAGATTTCGTTCCTGAAGGACCTCGCGACCTTCCGCAATCCGCTGTCGCGCTACAGCTTCGTGTCCTACCTGCACGACTCGAACCGCCTGGTCCAGTTCGTGAACAACCAGGACTTCTTCCCGACCCGTCAGGAGTTCCACCAGTACCTGGAGTGGGCGGAGGCGGGCTTCCGCGACCGCGTCTCGTACAACTCCGAGGTCACCGAGGTCCGTCTGGCGGCGGAGTCCGCCGCGGACGAGCAGATCCTCGAGGTCGTCGTCCGTGACACCGTCGCCGGCACCACGCGCGTGGTGAAGGCCCGCAACATCACCGTCTCCACCGGCCTGGTGCCGCGCATGCCCGACGGCATGGAGCGCGACGAGCGGGTGTGGCACAGCTCGGAGTTCCTGGCGAAGTACGGACAGATGAAGCCCGAGGAGCTGAAGAGCGTCGCGGTCGTCGGCGCCGGCCAGAGCGCCGCCGAGATCACCAAGTACCTGCACGACATGCTCCCGCAGGCGCAGGTCTCGGCGATCCTGCCCAGCTACGGCTACTCCGTCGCGGACGACACGCCTTTCGCCAACCAGGTCTTCGACCCGACCGCCGTGGACCACTACTACTTCGGCACCGAGAAGACGCGGGACGCGTTCTGGCGGTACCACAAGAACACCAACTACTCCGTCGTCGACGACGACGTGATCCGCGAGCTGTTCCGCCGCTCTTACGAGGAGGAGGTCGCGGGCGCGCAGCGGCTGCGCTTCCTGAACCTCACCCGGGTCAAGGAAGTGAAGCGCTCCGGCAATGACACCCGGGTCGTCCTGCACTCGCTCCTGGACGGCGAGACCGAGCAGGAGATGGACGTCGACGCGCTCGTCTTCGCGACCGGCTACGCCACGATGGACGCCACCTCCCTGCTCGGCGACCTCGACGGCTTCTGCCTGCGCGACGAGGAGGGGCGCCACCGGGTGGAGCGCGACTACCGCGTCGTCACCACCGGCGACCTGTCCTGTGGCATCTACCTCCAGGGCGGCACCGAGCACACGCACGGTCTGACGTCGTCCCTGCTGTCGAACATCGCCGTACGCAGCGGTGAGATCGCCGACTCGATCGTCGAGCGACGCGGTGTCGGCGAGAAGGTCTGAGCCACCCCTGTTCCGGACGGCCCGTCGGCCCCCACCGGCGGGCCGTTCGCGTGCGCGCGCCCGACGGGGCCCGTGCGCGCGTGAAGGGCGGGCCCCGGTGCTTCCCAGCACCGGGGCCCGCCCTTGCACGGCTTCTCGGCGTCGCTCAGGAGCGCGCCCGCCGCAGGGGCCTTATGCGGCCTGGTCGGCGGCCATCGCGTCACGCAGGCTCTTGGGCCGCAGGTCGGTCCAGTTCTGCTCCACATAGTCCAGGCACTCCTGGCGGCCGGCCTCGCCGAAGACCACCCGCCAGCCGGCGGGGACCTCGGTGAACGACGGCCACAGGGAGTGCTGCTCTTCGTCGTTCACCAAGACGTAGAACTGGCCATCCGCGTCGTCGAACGGGTTGCTGCTCATGTCCACTCCATTTCAAGCCGTACACGATGCTTCCAGGCGGAAGCCGTTCGTTTCAGGTGCCGACGGACAAAGTCCACCAGCCTCGTCATTGTCGCCGCGGGCAGGCCCAGCGTCCAGACCCGGCTGCTCGCCGACGAATTGTCGGTATGGATCGGGGGGTACTGCGGCGGTCCCGGGAAGTATTCATGCGGCCGGACCAGAGTTCCGTGACAAATGCCGAGCCTTCCACAGGCCGGGCACGACCGTGAAGTGCGCTCCCGTACCTACTCTGTTGGTTATCCGGCGGTCCGAACGGGACATACCTATGGTTCCCGGCACGGTCGGTGCCGGTGACCCGCTGTCCCGTGGACAGGACAGCCCGGTGCTGAAAGCCTGATCTGCCTGTAGTTTGTTGCGGACTGTCGGGCGGCCGTGCCCGGCAGTTGCGGCGACACATCGCTGAACTGCTGGATCAGCGATGTGGGGCGTTCAATGGAAAAGGGCGCCAGGGGAGTTGTGGATTCACGGCACCCAGTCGCCAGAAGCGAGGAACGGGGCGGCGCGAATCATGTCATTGTCGGTGGTCCCCCTCGGCCTTCCCGGGAAACTGGGAACTTCCACTATAGGAGTAATTGCGCCATGAGCGTCACGGCAGCACAAGGCTTTCTGGCCGCAGGCGTCGCGGCCGGAATAAAGAGCAGTGGTAATCCGGATGTGGCCCTGGTCGTGAACAACGGCCCGCGTCGTTCGGCGGCGGGTGTCTTCACCTCGAATCGGGTGAAGGCCGCCCCCGTGGTGTGGAGTGAGCAGGTCCTGAGGCTGGGCGCGGTGAGCGCCGTCATCCTCAACTCCGGCGGCGCCAACGCCTGCACGGGCCCGGCGGGCTTCCAGGACACCCGGGCGACCGCCGAGAAGGTCGCGGCGAGCCTGGAGGGGCACCGCGCGGGCGAGGTCGCGGTGGCCTCCACCGGCCTCATCGGCGTCCGCCTCCCGATGGGCAAGCTCCTGCCGGGTGTGGAGAGCGCGGTCGCCGCACTCTCGGCGGACGGCGGCGAGGAGGCCGCTGTCGCCATCAAGACGACGGACAGCGTGCACAAGACCGCCGTCGTCGAGGGCTCGGGCTGGACGGTCGGCGGCATGGCCAAGGGCGCGGGCATGCTCGCCCCCGGCCTCGCCACGATGCTCGTCGTCCTCACCACCGACGCCGACCTCGAGAGCGATGTCCTGGACAAGGCGCTGCGCGCGGCGACCCGCTTGACCTTCGACCGCGTCGACTCCGACGGCTGCATGTCCACCAACGACACCGTCCTCCTGCTGGCCTCCGGCGCCGCCGGAGTGACTCCGGAGTACGCGGAGTTCGCCGAGGCCGTCCGGCAGGTCTGTGACGACCTGGCCCGTCAGCTCATCGGCGACGCCGAGGGCGCGTCGAAAGACATCCGCATCGACGTCGTGAACGCGGCCACCGAGGACGACGCCGTGGAGGCCGGGCGTTCCATCGCCCGCAACAACCTCCTCAAGTGCGCCATCCACGGCGAGGACCCCAACTGGGGCCGGGTGCTCTCCGCGATCGGCACCACGTCCGCGACCTTCGAGCCGGACCGCCTGAACGTCGCCATCAACGGTGTCTGGGTCTGCAAGGACGGCTCGATCGGCGCCGACCGCACGGCGGTCGACATGTCCGGCCGCGAGGTCGTCATCACCGCGGACCTGGCGGCGGGCGCCCAGTCCGCCACGCTGTGGGCCAACGACCTCACCGCCGAGTACGTCCACGAGAACAGCGCGTACTCGTCATGAGGATCAGCACGCAGGAGCACCCCGCACTGGTCAAGGCGCAGTCCGTGATGGACGCGCTGCCGTGGCTCAACCGCCACCAGGGCAAGATCTGCGTCATCAAGTTCGGTGGCAACGCCATGATCGACGACGAGTTGAAGGCGGCCTTCGCCCACGACGTCGTCTTCCTGCGGCACGCCGGGCTCAAGCCGGTCGTCGTCCACGGCGGCGGCCCGCAGATCAGCGCCGCCCTGAAACTCCACGACATCGACAGCGAGTTCAAGGCCGGCCTCAGGGTCACCTCGCCCGAGGCCATGAACGTGGTCCGGATGGTGCTCGCAGGCCACGTCCAGCGCGAGCTCGTCGGCCTCATCAACCAGCACGGCCCGCTCGCCGTCGGCCTCACCGGCGAGGACGCGGACACCATCACCGCGATCAAGCACTGGCCCGAGAACGAGGGCGGCGAGAAGGTCGACATCGGCCGCGTCGGCGAGATCGCCGGGGTGGACCCCGGTGCCGTCGAGGCGCTCCTCGCGGACGGCCGCATCCCGGTCATCTCGCCGGTGGCCCGCAGCGTCGACGACGACTACGTCTACAACGTGAACGCCGACACCGCGGCCGCGGCGATCGCCGCCTCCCTCGACGCCCACACGCTGGTCTTCCTCACCGACGTCGAGGGCCTGTACGCGGACTGGCCGCACAGCGAGGACGTCATCAGCAGGCTCAGCGCCAGCGAACTGGAGAAGATCCTCCCTGAGCTGGCCGACGGCATGGTCCCCAAGATGGCAGGCTGCCTGCACGCGGTCCGCAACGGCGTGGGCAGCGCGCGCGTGATCGACGGGCGGGTCCAGCACTCGGTGCTGCTCGAGATGTTCACGCGCGAGGAGATCGGCACGCTGGTCATGCCGGACATCGAAGAGGGTCTGCGATGAGCGGGGCCGTCGAGGAGAGGGCGCGATGAGCGTGCCCGGCACGGAGGGGATGGGATGAACGAGCCAACGAGGGACACCGGCGACACCGGCGTCATGGGCGATGCCGTGGGGGAGCGCGGCAACAGCAAGCTCACCGAGCGCTGGCAGGCGTCGCTGATGGACAACTACGGCACGCCGAGGGTGCCGTTGGTGCGCGGCGAGGGCGCCGCGTTCTGGGACGCCGACGGAAGGAAGTACCTCGACTTCCTCGGCGGCATCGCCGTCAACTCCCTCGGTACCGCGCACCCCGCCGTCGTCCGTGCCGTCAGCGAGCAGGTCGGCAGGCTCGGCCATGTCTCGAACCTGTTCATCGCCGAGCCGCCGGTGCGCCTCGCCGAGCGTCTGCTCCGGCTGACCGGCCGCTCCGGCCGGGTCTTCTTCTCCAATTCCGGCGCGGAGGCGAACGAGGCGGCCTTCAAGATCGGCCGCCTGACAGGACGCCGCCGCATGGTCGCCACCGAGGGCGGCTTCCACGGCCGCACCATGGGCTCCCTCGCCCTCACCGGCCAGCCCCCGAAGCGCGCCGCGTTCGAGCCGCTGCCCGGTGATGTGACGCATGTGCCGTTCGGTGACGCGGACGCGCTGCGCGCGGCCGTCGACGAGGACACCGCGCTCGTCGTCATCGAGCCGATCCAGGGCGAGAACGGCGTGGTCGTACCGCCGCCCGGCTATCTGGCCGCGGCCCGCGAGATCACCCGGGCCACCGGGGCGCTGCTCGTCCTCGACGAGGTGCAGACCGGCATCGGTCGCACCGGCCACTGGTTCGAGCACCAGGCGCACGGCGTCGAGCCGGACGTCCTCACCCTCGCCAAGGGCCTCGGCGGCGGCATGCCCATCGGCGCGACGCTCGCGTTCGGCCCGGCCGCCGAGCTGATGGTGCCCGGCGCACACGGCACCACCTTCGGCGGCAACCCCGTCTCCTGCGCCGCCGCGCTCGCGGTGCTCGACACCATCCACGGCGACGGGCTCCTGGACCACGTCAAGCGGCAGGGCGAGACGCTGCGGCGAGGCATCGAGGCGCTCGGGCACCCGCTGGTGGACCGGGTCCGCGGCGCCGGTCTGCTGCTCGGCGTCGTCCTCACCGAGCCGTGCGCCGCGCGTGTGCAGCAGGCCGCCCAGGACGCGGGACTCCTGGTGAACGCCGCCCTGCCGGACACCATCCGGCTCGCCCCGCCGCTGATCATCGGCGAGGACGAGGTGACGACGTTCCTGCGCGTGCTGCCCGACGTCCTGGACCGGGTGCGGCGCGCGGGCGAGGTCTGACACCACCTCCCCGGCGCCGACCGAGCAGGCCGTCCACCCACCGGTGGGCGGCCTTCTGGCCTTTGCGTGCCACGGCGCTGGCGACGTCCCTGCCGACGTCCCTGTCGAAGTCGGTCGGAGCCCTCTCGATATCTTCTGGTGCCGCCGCGTCGCCATGCTGCGCCACTCGTGTGCCACACCGGCTTGCAATGGCGCCATTGACGTGATGCCATAGTGGCGTCATGGATCTCCTGCCCTACGTCGACCACCTCCGCCGGGAGCTGTCCGTCGCAGCCGACGCGGACGGCGATGAGGCGTGGGCAAGGGCCGAGCGTCCCACCGCGCAGCTCGAACCGGCGACCCGGCTCACACTCCTGCGGGTGGTCGAGGTCGGCCCGAGCGACGTACTGAGCCGGACCGACCTGGGCGCCGCCGAACCGACCCGCGTCGCGTACGGCCAGGACAGGCTGCTCATCCGGGCCCCGCGCCGGCGCGGCCTCTTCGGCCCCGGCGCCTTCGTCGACGTGACGGTCGAACCGTCCGAACTGCCGGAAGGGAACGCCGAGATACACGCCGTCACCAGCGGCGGCGGCATCGTCATACGCCACGGCTGATCACGGCGCCTGACGGCAGCACGAGGGCGCGGTGGCCGACACCGTGCCCCCGCCGTGTTTCCTGACCCCTCGCCGCCGGCCCTCGGCAGAGCCGCGGCGTCGACGCATCATCTTCCCCCTCCCACCCCGACCGCGTGGTCCCCGTCCAGCGGAGCGTGCCCCCGCACGCCCTGAACAAGGTGAAATATCGTGACTTACCAGTCTCTGCGCCCCATGCCGCTCACCCTCCTCGCCGACCAATGGGGCGCGCCCCCGGCCCACTTCTGGCTCCGCGGCACCCGCCCGGAGCAGCCCGTGGCCCTCGACGAGCGGACCGGGATCTGGAACGTGTACGGCTACCCGGAGATCGTCGAGGTCTTCTCCGACCCCGTCACCTACTCGTCCGACACCTTCCGCCAACTGGCCCCCGACGTCCCGGACTACGACAAGAGCGGCCTGCTCACCCAGATGGACCCGCCCGTTCACCGAAAGCTTCGGCAACTGGTCAGCCGAGCCTTCACGCCGAGGCTGGTCGCGGGCCTCGCACCCCGGATCGGCGCCCTGACCCATGAGCTGCTCGACCGGGCCGACGACCGGGGCGCGCTGGAACTCGTCGACGACCTCGCCCATCCGCTGCCGGTGATCGTCATCGCCGAACTCCTGGGCGTCCCTGCCTCCGACCGCCCGCTGTTCCGGCAGTGGAGCGAGGAGAGCTTCCCGCGCGAGCAAAGGCCGACGACGGCCGATGCGGCGGGAGAGGGTGGGGGTGGCGGGGGAGTCTTCGGAGCGGACGAGGTCGCGGCCGCCCTCGATCTCGGGCGCCGCATGAACGAGTACTTCGCGGAGCACGCCGACGACCGCAGGCGCCACCCGCGGGAGGACCTGCTCACGCTGCTCGTCCAGGCCGAGGTCGACGGCGAGCGGCTGTCGTCGGTGGCGGTCGGCAACCTCGCCCAACTGCTGCTCATCGCCGGACACGTCACCACGACCATGCTGCTCGGCAACACGGTGCTCTGCCTGGACGCCCATCCGGAGTACAGGGAGGCGCTGCGGCGGGACCCGACGGGGCTGCCCGCCGTGATCGAGGAGTCGCTCCGCCTGCTCACACCCTTCCAGCTCTTCTACCGGGCCACGACGCGGGATTCCGAACTGGGCGGGCAGCGGGTGCCCGCCGGGCAGGCGCTCGCCCTGTGGGTCGGCGCGGCCAACCGCGACGAGCGTGTCTTCTTCGGCCCGGACGACTTCCGTCCCGGGCGCGACCCCAACCCCCACCTCGCCTTCGGCCGGGGCATCCACTTCTGTCTCGGGGCGCCGCTCGCACGGCTCGAAGGGCGGATCGCGCTCGGCATCCTCCTGGAGCGCTACCCGGACCTGCGGACCGACCCGGACAACCCGCCCGTGCTGATGGCGGACCCGGAGCTGACGGGCGCGCGGAAGCTGCCGCTGCTCACCGCGGGACGGCCGGGACGAACGACGGTGTGACGTCGACAGGGTCCTGATCCGGGTACGGGCGCGGGCCGTGCGACCGCCGCGGTCGCGCGGCCGGGGCTCAGCCCGCGTCGCCGCGGCGGGACTTGCGGGGCGACGACTTGCGGCGGGTGAGTTCGTCGTTCGACACGACGAACTCGATGCCCGTCGAGGGCAGCCCGATCCCCGCTGGGTGCACGCCCATGAGGGAGTGGGCGACATCGTCGAGGCCGGCGCTGTGCACAGTGAGCCGCGTGGCCTCGATCGCCGCGTCGTCGAGGGCGTCCAGGACGGCACGGAGCGCGGGCACGGAGCCGTCGCTCGGCAGGTGCAGGGCGAGCGACTCAGGGTCGGGGGTGGCGCGTTCGAAGAGGGCGACGGCTGATTCCAGGCCGCTCACGCTGGCGAATTGCAGGCGGATGAAAGTGCCGGGCAGGCCGGTGTCGACGAGGGGGCGCACCGGCGCCACGGACGCCGGTGTGTGCCCCGGTGCGCCCCGGTGCTGCTCCCGCTCCGCGTGGGCCCTGCCGGGTGCCGGCGTCACCACGAACTCGGGTTCGAGGCCGCGTAGTTGCACGGACACCGAGCAGCCGGGTGCGAGGTCGCGGGTGACCTCTCCCATGGCGGCGGACAGGGCGTTGAGCAGGGTGAGCCGGGCCGCTGTCTCCAGCGGTGCGGTGAGTCGTTGGGCGAGGGCTCGGGCTTCGTCTCCGCCCGCGTCAGCGGCGACTGCGAGCTCGTGCCGGAACTCGTCGACGTATGGCGTGAGGTCCATGACGCCATAGTGGCACATGAATAGCGCCATCGAAGCGCCACTTTGTTCTGCCGTCGCCGTCTGGCCGAATCTCTTCTCCCTGAGGCCTGCGTGTTCCTGGTTGCGGGGGCGTTGGTGCGGGCGAACTCCCGCCTCAGGGGGCTTTCGCTATCGCGAAGGGAGCGGTTCCTCTGAAGTCAAGGCCCTCTGCGGGTACTGGCTGGATTTCGCTTCGGGATCGGCGACTGCAACCTGTCCGCACCTGAATGTGGCGATGGTGCGGATGGATGGGGGCGGCCTGGTGAAGTGCTGCTTCCGGACGTCTGGGGCGAGATGTCCAGGGCGTCACCCCGTGACTCCGACGGGATCGAACGTGCGCTCGAAAGGCTTGCCCACCTGCTGTCGATTGCCTGTTGGGGGCGGTGTCGATGGGGGTGGTGGCGCGCTGGTGCCGAAAATGTGCCATGGTGGCTTGCCATGGCGCCATCATGGTGCCATCGTAGCGCTATGGATGCCACGCGCTACGTCGACGTGTTCCGGCTCGTGTTCGGGGCCCTCTCGACCCTCGCAAGCACGGCCCAAGCCCGGTCCCACGGGCCGACTTAGCCGTGCCGTCCATCCGTATGCCGCATGCCGCCGCCGCTGCTTGCCCGTCGAGTCCCGCGGCGACGCGCATCGAGACCGCCAGCGCGGCTCGCGCACTGTCCCCTGTTCCTGACTACCCGACAGGAGTCCCTTCCCCGTGGCTACCGTCCTGTACAAACTGGGCCGCTTCGCCTTCCGGCGACGCGGTTTGATGGCACTGCTCTGGGTGCTGATCTTCGGCGGGGTGGGCTACGCTGCCTCGTCCGCGCCGACGCCCCCCGTCGACACGTTCTCGATGCCGGGCACCGAGTCGCAGAAGGCCTACGACCTCCTCGAGGACAAGTTCCCCGACGCGAGCGCCGACGGCGCCACGGCCCGTGTGGTCCTCAGGGTCCCCGGCGGCGGTGACATCACCGCCGCGGGCCCGAAGGCCAAGGTCGGCGAGGTCGTCGCCGAGCTGCGCAAGGCGCCCCAGGTGGCGACCGTCGGCGACCCGTACGCGGGCAACGCCGCCGTCAGCAAGGACAAGTCCACCGTCTATGTGTCGGCCACCTACAAGGTCGTCCAGACCAAGGTGAACGACAAGGCGCACGACGCCCTGGACGAGGTGCTGGAGAACGCCCGCAAGAGCGGACTCAAGGCCGAGGCAGGCGGTGACGCCGTCAAGGTCGAGCAGTCCATGGGCGGTTCCTCCGAGGCCATCGGTATCGCCGTCTCCGCGGTCGTCCTGGTCCTGACCTTCGGCTCGATGATGGCCGCCGGCATGTCGCTGCTCACCGCGCTCGTCGGCGTCGGCGTCGGCATCGCCGGCATCACCGCGCTCGGCTCCACCGTCGGCCTGTCGTCCACGACCACGACCCTTGCCATGATGATCGGCCTCGCGGTCGGCATCGACTACGCCCTGTTCATCGTCTCCCGCTACCGCTCGGAGATCGCCGAGGGCCGAGAACGCCAGGACGCGGCCGGGCGGGCCGTGGGCACCGCGGGCACCGCCGTCGTCTTCGCCGGACTCACCGTCATCATCGCCCTGGTGGGCCTCGCCGTCGTCAACATCCCGATGCTCACGAAGATGGGCATGGCCGCGGCGGGCACCGTCGCGATCGCCGTCTTCATCGCCGTGACGCTCGTCCCCGCGCTCCTCGGCTTCGCGCCCGTCAAGGTGCTCGCCCGCAAGGACCGCGCGCTGTACAAGGGCAAGCCGCTGTCGGAGAAGAAGCAGCGCAAGGCCGAGGAGCGGGCCCGCAAGCAGCAGCAGCCGAACCTCGGTGCCCGCTGGGCGCGCTTCATCCTGCGCAACCCGGTCGCCGTCCTGCTGCTCGCCGTCGTGGGCCTCGGCGCGGTGGCCGTCCCCGCCGCCAGCATGAAGCTCGGTCTGCCCAGCGAGGGCACCATGGCGCCGGACACCACCCAGCGCAAGGCGTACGACATGATGTCGGACTCCTTCGGCAAGGGCTTCAACGGGCCGCTGATGGTGACCATCGAGGCCGAGAACGTCAAGGCCGAGGCCGAGAGCGTCCGCAAGCGCATGGAGAAGGAGCCCGGCGTCGAGTCGGTCGGGCCCGTCTCACCCAACAAGGCCAACGACACCGCCATCGTGAACGTCGTGCCCAAGACGGGCCCGGCCGAGGACGAGACCAAGGACCTGGTCAAATCCCTGCGAGGGGTGGCAAAGGACATCGAGGCCGACAAGGGCCCGGAGATCCTGCTCACCGGCCAGACGGCCATGTTCATCGACTTCTCCAAGACCCTCGACGACGCGCTTCTGCCCTACCTGGGCACGGTCGTCGGCTTGGCCTTCCTTCTGCTGATGCTGGTCTTCCGCTCGATCCTGGTGCCGCTGAAGGCGGCGCTCGGCTTCCTGCTCTCGGTGTCCGCCGCGCTCGGCGCGGTGGTGGCGGTCTTCCAGTGGGGCTGGCTCGCGGACGTCTTCGGCGTCGACCAGCCGAGCCCGATCATGAGCACGATGCCGGTCTTCATGATCGGTGTGGTCTTCGGCCTCGCGATGGACTACGAGGTGTTCCTGGTGACGCGGATGCGCGAGGCGTACGTCCACGGCGTCGAGCCGCGCGAGTCGGTCGTCACCGGCTTCCGGTACGGCGGGCGGGTGGTCACCGCGGCCGCGATCATCATGATCAGCGTCTTCTCCGGCTTCATCATGGAGGAGAACGACCTGGTCAAGATGATCGGTTTCGGTCTCGCCGTCGCCATCCTCTTCGACGCCTTCGTCGTCCGCATGACCATCGTGCCCGCTCTGTTCGCCCTGCTCGGCAAGTCCGCGTGGTGGCTGCCGAAGTGGCTCGACTGGCTGCTCCCGAACATGGACGTCGAGGGCGAGAAGCTCTCCCGGCGCCTCGCCGCCCAGCAGGAGGTGCCGCCGCGACAGCGCCAGCCCGAGCCGCAGTACCGCGGCTGAGGCACGCCTCTCCCGGGCAGCGGACCGACGTGCGCTGCCCGAGAGGGCGTTGGAAGCGGGTCGTACCGGCTCAACCGGCCGGTGCGGCCCGCTTCGTGGTGTGCGGGCGGGGGCGGGGAATTCCTGTCGTCGGCAAGCCCGGGTCCCGCGTCGGCCCGCAGAGCACGAATGCCCGGGTGCCGCGTCCGGATCGCATCGAGAAAAAGTGTGTGGTGCCACTATGGCTCGCCATGGCGCCATGGATGTGCCATGATGGCGGCATGGACCTGATGCCGTACGTGGCCAATCTCCGGCACGAACTCGCGGTCGCCACCGAAGCGGGTGACGAGGGCGCCCGTGCGTTCGCCGAGCGCCTGGCCGCGACGCCGGTGGCCGCGGTCCGGCTGAACGCGCTGTCCGACGCCACGCGGGATCTCCCGCGGATCGGTGGCGCTCCCATGGACCCCACGGATCGCTCCCGGCCTGCCGCCGCCTGACGCCCGAACCAGCCGTCCCGTCAGTGGGGACGCCCAACAGAGTCACGAGGATGGAACTGCCTTGCCTACTTTCGACACCCCTGAGCCCATCACTGCCACGCTCCAGGTCGAGCTGGGCGTCGCCCACATCACCGCCGGCGAGCGCGCCATCACCTCCGTCGAGGTGCATCCCCGCACCGAGGGAGACGAAGCCGACCTGCAGGCCGCACGGGACACCAAGGTGACCTTCAGCCGCGGCCGCCTGACGATCCGTACGCCCAAGGCCGCCGCCCGGCGTGGCGACTCCGGATCCGTCGCCATCGAGATCCGGCTGCCGAACGGCTCCCGCGTCAACGGAACCGCGGCCACCGGCGACTTCACCGGCGACGGCAGTTTCGGCGAGTGCGCGCTGACCACCCTGGACGGCGACATCCGCCTGGACCGCACCGGACCGGCGCGGCTGCGCACGGAGCGCGGCGATGTCACCGCCAAGCGCATCGACGGCATGGCCGAGATCGTCACCGGCTCCGGCCAGGTGCGCGTCGCCGAGATCGACGGCGCCGCCGAGATCAAGAACGCCAACGGCAACACCTGGATCGACCAGGTCACCGGTGCCCTGCACCTGAAGGTGGCCAACGGCAACATCTTCGTCGGCCAGGCGCACGCGGACGTCGCGTCCAAGTCCGCCAACGGCGACACCCGCATCGAGCAGGTCGCCCGCGGCCGCGTCGACCTCCAGACCCAGACGGGCGACCTGGAGGTCGGCATCAACGTGGGCACCGCCGCCTTGCTGGACGTCAACTCCCAGGCCGGCACCGTCCACAACTCACTCGGTGCCTCCGACGGCCCCGACAAGGGGGCGCAGACCGTGCGGGTGCGCGCCCGCACCGGCGCCGGCGACATCGTGATCCGCCGCGCGCAGCCCGCGTGACCGCGGCGCGGCGGACTGCCTCCGACACAGCCGAACACCGACGGAACTGAGAAGGGGCACGACCTTCCCGCTGCTCGGTCCCGACGGCGTGGAGGACCACCACCGTGCGGATCCTCGTCCACGCTGATCAGCGTGGACGAGGATCCGCACGGCCGCCCGAGCCTTCCCGGGCCGGACGCTCAGCGCCGCACCGGCCGCCCCGGCAGCGCCCCCGCCACCACCTCCCCGTCCGCCACCACCGGCGTCCCCCCGACCAGCACATGGGCGAACCCCACCGACGGCAGCGTGCTGTCGGCATACGTGGCCCGGTCGCCCACCGCCGCGAGGTCGAAGGCGACGAGGTCGGCGTCGCAGCCGACCTGGACGCGCCCCTTGTGGCGCAGCGCGGGCACCCCGGACTCCAGGACGCTCGCGGGCAGCAGCGTGGCGCGGCCGACGGCGTCGAGGAGGCCGAGGGCGCCGAGTTCACGGACGTAGCGGCGCAGCATCCTGGCGAACGTGCCCGCGGTGCGCGGGTGGGTGACCGCGGCGCCCGGCGGCAGCGGCCACGCCAGCGGGTCGGGCGCCGGTCCGGTCCAGGCCAGCGGCATCGCGTCGGAGCCGACGACCGTCGCGGGGTGCAGCAGGGCCCGGTCGATGAACGCCCGGTCGTGCGCGTCGGCCTCGTCGAGGAAGTGTAGGAGGGCGAGGGCGCCCGGGTCGGCGGCGCGCAGCTCGCGCAGCCGGTCGGTGTCGCGGATCCGCTCGCCCGTCGCCGCGAGGACCACGTCCGTGACGTCGAGCCCGGCCGCGGGCAGCAGCTCCGGCGCGAGGAACGCGGCGCCGACGGCGGTCATGCCCGCGCCGTACGGATAGGCCTCCGTGGAGACCCGGCCGCCCTCGGCCCGGGTCCGGTCCATCAGGGCGAGGACCCGGTCCGTGTGCCGCCGCGACGTCGACGTCACATGGCAGTAGTGGGCGTGCACCCCGGTCTCGCCCGCCGCCCGCGCGATCTCCTCGGCGCCGTCGACCGGAACGTCCGCGACGTGCTCGACGAGGCTCCGGGCGTGCGTGAAGGTCGGCAGGCCTGCGAGCGCGGCGACGCGGGCAACGGCCAGGTACTCCTCGGGCCGGATCCGGGGCGCGTAGCCGACGATCAGGCCGATGCCGAGGGCGCCGTCGGCGAGATCGCGGCGCAACAGCTCGATCAGCGCGTCCTCCTGGAGCCGGGTCGCCTCGCGCTGCCAGGCGGAGTCACCGAGGTGGTCCAGGGCGGCCGCGGCACCGCCGCCGTGCGGGAGCGCGCCGACGGCGGCCATCCGGGCCTGGGCCCAGGAGGCGGAGAAGCCGTAGTTGAGCGGCCGGCCCTCGGCTGCGGCCTGCCGGTAGGCCTCCGCGACGGGGGAGAGGCCGAGTTCGAGCTCCAGGGCCGTCGTCACTCCGTCGAGGGCCTGCAGACGGTGCCCGGCCACGGTGTGCGAGTGGCTGTGCAGATCGATGAAGCCCGGGGCCACGACCAGGCCCGTCACGTCGAGCGTCCGGCGGGCGGCGAGGCGCCACGGCGGCTGTGGGGAGGCCTCGGGGGCGGGGGCGGCCGGGGCCGTCGGCTGGACCGCCGAGATCGTCCCGGCGGTCACGGCCACGTCGGCGACCGCGTCGAGCCCTGTCTCCGGATCGAGGACCCGGCCCCCGCGCAGGACCAGATCGTGGAGGTGTCCGGGCGGCGCGGCGGGAGAAGTCATGGGGCCACGCTAGGGGTTCGTCCGGCGGGGCGGTGCCGGTCGCGCGGGCACGGCTGCACGGACCGGCCGCGTTTCGAGCGGGGGATGCTTCATCCGAGGACATGACGACATCAGGATGTCCGGCGCCTCGCGGTCGACCGGGAAGCCGCCGAGGGATCATGAACCAGGGATCAGGGGGCGATAATGAGCTTTCCATGCGCGACGGTTGACGAAAAGATGGCGTACGGAAGAAGTGTGGGGAAACGGCAGGTGTCCGAAACGTGGCGCGTGTCAGGACGTGCCGGGGGTACTGAGGGCTCATGCGAGTGAGCGTGCTGGATGTGGGATCGCGCACGGTGCGCCTCGTGGTGGCCGATGCCGCGGGCGGGGCGCCGCTGCCCGTGCACACCGCGAAGTGGCGGCTGCGCCTCGGCGAACGGGTCGAGCCCGGCGGGCCGCTGGACGAGGACGCCGTGCGGCACCTCGTGCGCGCCGTCGACGAGGCCGCCGCGACGGCCGAACGGTGGGGAGCCGACGAGCCGTTGGCCTTCGCGACCGCGGTCGTGCGGGACGCGCCGAACCGCCTCGACGTGCTGCACGCCGTCCGCGCGAGCACCGGCGTCAAGCTGTGCACCCTGCCCGGTGAGCTGGAGGCGGAGCTGACGTTCCTCGGCGCGCGGCGGTGGGTGGGCTGGCAGGCCGGGCCGCTCGTCCTGTTCGACATCGGCGGCGGCTCGCTGGAGGTGGCGTTCGGGCGCGGGCGCCTTCCGGACTTCGTGGCGAGCCTGCCGCTCGGGGCGAACCGGCTGACGCACGAGTTCCTGCACGACGAGGACCCGCCGTCCCCGCAGGCGCTCAAGGCGCTGCGCCGCCGGGTGCGTCACCAGCTGCGGGACGTGGCCGCGCGGATCCGCTGGGAGGGGCCGCGCTCGGCCGTCGCCACCTCGCGGACGTTCCAGCAGCTGGCCCGGCTGACCGGTGAAGTCCCGGGCCGCCACGGCCTGTTCGTGCCCCGGCGCCTGGAGCGGTCCGCGCTGCGCCGGGCCAAGGACCGGCTCGCGCTGCTGCCCGCCGCCGAACGCGCCCGGCTGCCCGGGATCTCGGCGCCACGGGCGGCCCAGAGCCTGGCCGGGGCGGTCGTCGGGCACACGGCCATGAAGCTCATGGGCGTCAAGTCGGCGGACATCTGCCCGTGGGCGGTCCGCGAGGGCATCCTGCTGCGCCACATCGAGGAGGGTGCCCAGTGGTGGGCGGGCGTGACGAGGGACCTCACCGACGGCGAGGGCCGACGGCGGACGGGGCGGGTCTCGCTGCGGGTGGCCTCGTCCTGACCCGCGCCGCCGCCCGGCGTGCGGTGCACGCTCCGGCCGTCGGCGCCGGAACGCGCACCGGGGTCAGGTCGTGCTCCCGCTGAGGTTGCCCGCGCGGGCGCCCTTGCCGGACCGCTTGGCGCCGCCGCCGTTGCCGCTCGCGCCGCCGTTGCCCTTCCCGGGACCGTGCCCGTTCGTGCCGCCCGCCGCGGGCACCGCCGCCGGACCGTCGCCGCCCGCCACCGGCTCCGGCGCACGGTCCGCCTCCCGGACGCCTGCCTCCCGGGCCCCGGCCTCCCGCGCCTGCGCCTCCGCGCGCGCCTCCGCCTTCAACCGGTCCCGCATCTGCAGGTACTTGGCGTTCATCTCGTCGACGGCGATGAACTTGTTCACCCCGCGCTCGCTGACCTTCGGCTCCTGGCGCGCCATGATGTCGTTGTCCTGCTGGTCCTGGACGTACTGCTCCATCATCAGCGAGAGCCGGAGCACCAGCGGCCGCAGCGGCTTGACCGGCACCATCCACTTGAGCAGCGGGTATTCGTAGAGCCGCATGATCGCCTGGGTGTGGTGCTCGTCGATGGGCACGAGCCAGGTCGTGACCTCGAGGAGGCCCTGGCGCACATGCGTCATGCACGGGGCCTGGTAGATGAGGTTGAAGTGCCAGGTGTTGGAGGGGTTGCCCTCCTCGCACTGGTCGAAGCTGTTGCGGATGATCGTTCCTTCGACGTCCACACGATGGTTCACGATCTTGTTGGCGGCGATGTAGCGCTCACGGCCGTCCGTCCACAGCTTCTTCCAACTGCCGTACATGAAAGTGTAGTCGATGATGTTCGCCCAGTGGTCCCGGTGCACGAACGTCACGTGGTAGAACTCGAGCAGGCTCTCGATGTAGCGCGTGTAGTGGACCGGGCGGCTGAAGGTGATGGTCTCGTACGGCCGCGGGTGCTCGGCGAGTTCATGGGGCAGCTCGATCTCCGGTAGCTGTGTGCGCTTGTCGCCCCACCACAGCCACACCAGGTCGTACTTCTCCCGCACTTCGTAGGTGTCGACCCGCAACGACGCCGGGATGCGGCCCTCGGAGCCGAGCGCGGGCACCAGCCTGCACGCCCCGTCGGTGCCGAACCGGAAGCCGTGGTACGGGCAGGCGACCGAGTTGCCCACCAGGCGGCCCTCGGAGAGGTTCGCCCCCTTGTGGGGGCAGCGCGCCGACTGGCAGACGAGCTTGCCGCGAAGGTCGCGCCAGAGCACCAGCTCCTCGCCCATGCGGCGCACGCCGGTCGGCGCGTCACGTTTGATGTCTTCGGTCCGCAGAATCGGGTACCACTGATTCGGGATCATCTGGAACTTCCTGCCTTCCTCGGGAACGTCCTGCCTTCCTCGGGCGGTCCGGCGCGCTCAGCCCTCCACGACCTCGACGACACCTGTGTCGCCGTCGACCATGACCATGTCGCCGGTGTTGATGACCTGTGTGGCGTACTTGGTGTTGACCACCGAGGGCACGTTGAACTCCCGCGACACGATGGAGCTGTGCGAGAGCATCGAGCCGATGTCGGTGACCACGCCGCCCGCGATGGCGAACAGCGGCGTCCAGGAGGCGTCGGTGTGCCGGGTCACGAGGATCTCGCCCGCCTGGAACTCGTCCGCCTGCCACACCAGGTCCTCCACGATGCGGGCCCGGCCGACGATCCGCCCCGGGCTGGAGCCGAGCCCGTCGAGCCGCGCCCCGTCCTTCACGGGCCGCACCGCGCGGGTGCCGTCGTGCTCGCCGACGAAGGTCAGCGGCGGCTCCGGCAGCCGGTTGTGGTACTCGTGCACGCGCCGCCGCTCCTCGATCGCGGCCCGCGGGAACGCCTCGCGCGCGGGCAGCCCACCGGCCAGCCAGCGGCGCACGTCCGCGAAGTCGAGGAACGCGACCTCGTCCAGGGAGTGCAGCACGCCCTCCTCGACCAGGCGCCGCCCCACCTCGTACACCACGTTCCTGACCAGCCAGATCGACGTGATCATCGACATGCGGGTGGCCTCGCGCAGCTCGCTGCACAGGGCGTACATCGAGATGACGCCCTCGATGGTCGTGCGCCGCGGCAGCGGCAGCTTCTTGAGGACCGCGCGGACGTCGCCCTCCTGGCGGGCGCGGCTGCGGCCCATGATGTCGTCGGCGGTGAAGCCGTCGGCGGCGTAGCGGCGGATCATCTGGAAGACGTAGCTCGGGTCGTCGATCCAGCGCTGATGGGTGAGCTCCATCTCCTGGCGTCCCCGGGTGCCGTTGGCACGCAGGAACGGCTCCATCTGCGACTGCCAGAACGCCTCGCCGTCGGGGTCCGCGCGCAGCCGGTCCGCGACCTCCTCCAGCGGCGCCGCCTCGATGATCTCCATGACCCGCGGCCTGGCCTTCGCGGCCTGCGCGACGCTCCAGATCTCCTGCGCCGACGCCACCGTACGCAGGCTCGACATGTCCGTCTTGATGCGGTTCTGCAGGTTGTCGCCCGCGGCGCCGAGCCACTTGGCGCACAGCTCGGTGAGGATGCCGTAGAACCCGAACGCGTTGATGTAGTACGGCATGTAGCCGACGTGGGCGTCGTGGAAGTAGTCCAGATAGCGCACGAGTTCGGCGTGCAGCTCGCGGCGGCCCATGCGGGTGAGGTCGAGGCGCCGGGCGCGGTCGAACTCGTAAAGGCGGCTTTCGGCCATGTCGCGGGCGCGGTCCTTCATCACCAGCATCTCGCCCGCCGTGGCCCGCAGCCAGTGCGTCGTCGAGAGCAGGTCCTCCAGGCCCCCGGGGAACGTCCCGAAGGGGTTCTCGTACGTGGCCAGGTCCACCTCCTCGCTGACGAAGCGGCGGGTGAAGTGGCGCTGGTCGCGGGTGGGCAGGGCCTGGCCGAGCAGATACGCGGTGTAGGAGATGTTCAGATAGACGTGGCCCTGGAAGAAGCCCATGTGCAGGCCGACATCGCCGGTGTCGCGCACGCCGAGCGCGGCCGCGCAGTCGCCGTGGACGTGGTCCTGGTAGTGCCGGGCGAAGCTCAGGCCGAGCGGGGACATCAGGCCGACGAAGATCTCCCCGATGTCCATCCGCGACCACAGGGTGCCGTGCCGCACGGCGTCCGGCTGCCGCTCCAACAGGCCCGGCAGATAGGGGCTGCGGGCGCCGTCGGAGGTCTCGGGCCGGGGCCGGGTGGTGATCGGGCGGGCCTGGAGGAGGTACAGCGTGCCGTCGTGCATCGCCCACTCGATGTCCTGCTCCGCGCCGCCGGCGTCCCGGATCTCCAGGGCGATCCGGGCGAGCGCCGCGAGCTGGTCCCGGGTCAGGCAGGGGGCGTCCCGGTCGGCGGCGTCGACCTTCGTCATGCCGATGCGGCCGGGCGCGAGCGGCGCGCACTTGGTGACCTTGTACCGCACGCGTTCCTCGACGACGTCGAGCGTACGGTCGTCCACGACGAAGAAGTCGCTCGACACCCTGCCGGACACCAGGCCCTCGCCGAGCCCGCAACAGGCCTCCACCACCAGGCGGTTCGGCCTGCCGCCGACCGGGTCGACCGTGAAGAGCACCCCGCTGACGTCGGCGGGCACCATCTCCTGCACCACGACGGCGATGGACCCCGCGGGCCCGTCTCCCGCCCGGTAGGCCGCCGCCCGGTCCGACCACAGCGAGGCCCAGCAGACCCTGACCGCGTCGAGGAGGGCCGCGTCGCCCGACACGTCGAGGACCGTGTCGTGCTGGCCCGCGAAGGACCGCTCGGCGGAGTCCTCGCGCGGCGCCGAGGAGCGCACCGCGACCCGGGGGCGGCCCAGGTCCTCGTACGCCGCGAGGATCGTGCGGGCGACCGGCTCCGGGATGTCGCGGGCCAGGACCGACTCGCGGACGGTGAGAGCGGATGCGCCGCGGGCCTCGGCGGCGCGGATCTCGGCGGCGAGGCCGCTCTCGCGCAGGAAGACGTCGAAGAGGGCGGTGGTGAGGCAGAACGCGGGCGGCACCGGAAGGCCCGCGGCGGTCAGCTCGTCGAGGCGGGCCGCCTTGCCGCCCAGCTCCTCGGGGGTGGCGGCGTGCGGGCGGCCGAGCACGGCCACGAGGCCGGTGTGCGGGGCGGGGGCAGGGGTTTCGGTGGCCTCGGCGGTGGGGCTGGAAGCGGTGGTCGCCTTCGTTGTCATGACGCGGCCTCCTCGGCGGTGGTGGGGGAGCCGGAGCGGGCCGGGGGCAGGGCGGCGGGCCCGGCCGTGGGGTTGCTGCCGACGAACGAGCGGAACGCCTGGCCGGGCAGCGGCCGGGTGGCCCGGACCGCGTCGAAGCCCGCTTCCCGCAGCTGGTCGAGCAGTTCGTCGGCCAACGGCAGCGGGCCGCCGAAACCGGCGTACTCGAACCAGAGGTTCAGCACGTCGAGGCCCAGCGGGCCACCGCCCCGGCACGAGGAGGTGAGCAGCAGGGTGCCGCCGGGGGCGAGGAAGGACCGGGCCCTCGCCAGGACCTCGGCGCGCTCCTCCCGGGGGAAGTAGTAGATGTTGTTGTGCAGCGTCACCACGTCGAACTGCGGTTGCAGGTCCAGGGTGCGCAGATCCCCGGCGCGGGTCTCGACGCGGTCGGCGAGGCCCCACTGCGCCATGTTCTTCGCGGCCTGCTCGGCGACCTCGGCCTGGAGGTCGACGGCCAGCGCCGTCAGGCGCGGGTTCAGCCCGGCCGCGTACCGGACGTAGGCGCCGCTGCCGCAGCCGACCTCCAGGAGCCGCACCGGCGCTGTGCGCGGCAGCGTCCGGCGGATCGCCTCCTCCACGAAGCCGCGCACCACCAGCGTGGAGCGGGCGATGACCAGGCCGTCCTGGTCGGAGAGTTCGAAGCGGCCGCCGTCCTTGAGCATGCGCGGGGCGTCGCGGAGCGCGGGCACATGGAAGCGCAGGAGCTCTTCGAGTGCCCCCGCGACGGCGTCGTTGCCGACCTGCGCGAGGGCCTTGGCGGTGCGGCTGCGCAGGCGGTAGCAGCCCTCGCTCCGGTCGAGCTCGCCGAGCCGCACCCCGATGTCCAGCCAGGCGCGCAGCCGCTGCCGGTCGTCGGGCCCGCTCTCCAGGTGCTCGGCCAGGCTCTCCAGGTCGCAGGGGCGCGCCGCCAGGCACCCGAGGACGCCGGAGCCCGCGGCCGCGGCGAGGAACGACGCCCGGTACAGGGGCGTGAACAGCGTACGGTTCAGGACGAGGAGCAGCGGAAGGCGGGGGTCGGCGACGATCCGCGCCATCGCGGCGAGATCCGTGAACGGCTCCTGTGCCCGGTCCTTGACGGCCCTGGCCAGCCTCAGTAGGTCCATGCGGGTTCCCTCTCCTCGGGGTGACGGGTGAGTTCGGCGCGCAGCTCACGTAGGAGCGGAAGCCGTGCGGGTCCGGTCAGGTAGAAGTGGCCGCCCGCCACCCTGCGGTGCAGCAGCGAGGCGCTGGTGTACGCCCGCCACGCCTCGACGCGGTCCGGTGGCGCCAGCGGGTCGCCCGCGGCGGAGAACGCCGTCATCGGGCAGTCGAGCGGGCGCCGCGGCCGCCAGCGGTAGCGGGCGCAGAGCGTGAGGTCGGCGCGCAGCACCGGCAGCCTGCGCTCCAGATAGGAGCCGCCCACCCGGTCGCCGGGGTCGAGGGCGCCCAGGTCGTGCACGAGGTGGCGCAGGTCGTCGTCGCCGAGCGCCTGGTCGGCGGGGCCGCCGTAGAGGTGCGGGGCCCTGCTGCCGGACACGAACAGATGGGAGGGGCCCGGCAGTTCGCGCGCCCGCAGCTCACAGGCGACCTCGTAGGCCAGGAGCGCGCCCATGCTGTGCCCGAACAGGGCGTGGTCGCCGACGTGTCCGGCCGCCACGAGCGCGTCGGTCACATCGCGGGCCAGCGGCGCCATGTCGGTGTACGGCACCTCCCCGAGCCGCAGGCCGCGCCCCGGGAGCAGCACCGGCACGACCGTCACGCCGGGGCCGAGCAGCCGCGGCCAGTCGCGGTACACGGACGGGGTGCCGCCCGCGTAGCTGAAGCAGATCAGGCGGGGGCGGGGGTCCGGTGTGCCCGGGGCGGGCCCGGCGGTGGGCTCGGTGTCGGCTCCTGGCGGGGGCCCGAAGCCGGGGCCCGCGAACCAGGCACGGACCGGTGGCTGCGGCCGTTCGGTGAGGTGCACGGCGGGGGTTCCTCTCGGGCTCGGGCTCGGGCCGGTCGGGCCGTTCGGTGCCGGTCGGGCGGGGGCGGGTCTCAGCGGGGGACGCGGGCGCGCCCCTCCGGCGAGTCGAGCCACGCGAGCGTGAGCCGCACCCCCTCCTCGAAGTCCACGTCGCCCTTGAAGCCCAGCTCGTCGCGGGCCCGGTCGACGGCGTACGACTGGTCGCGGTCGAAGAGGTGCACCGCGTGCCGGGTCAGGACCGGCCGCGACCTGATCCGCAGCGCCCCGTACAGGCCCTCCGAGACCGTCGCCACACCGCGCGCCAGCGGCGCGGGCAGGCTCAGCGAGGGCGGTTTCACGCCGAGGCCGCGGGCCAGCGCCTCGACGTACGTCCGCCATGTCGTGCGGTCGGGGTCGCGCAGGTTGTACGTGCGGCCCGCGGCGGCCTCGGACGCGCAGGCGGCGATCATCGCGTCGGCCGCGTTGGTCACGTACAGCAGCCCGGCCGGTACGTCGCCGCCCCGGATGTAGACCATCTGGCGGCTCAGGAGCAGCGTCGCGATCTCGATGACGAAGTCCTTGCTGCGCGGCCCGTACACGCTGACCGGCCGCACCACGGTCAGCGGCAGACCGGCGCGCGCGGCACTCTCGCGCACGGCCTGCTCGCCGAGGAGCTTGCTGCGGTTGTACGGCAGGCCGATGTCGCGCGGCGGCGTGTCCTCGGCGCAGGGGCGCACCGGGTAGCCGTAGACGTCGGTGGTGCTGACGTGCAGGAAACGTGCGACGGTGCCCGCGTGCCCGGCCGCCTCGACGAGGTTGCGGCTGCCGTCGACGTTGACCCGCTGGAAGTCCGCCCACGGGCCCCAGTCGGCCGACAGGCCCGCGCAGTTGTACACGTGCCGCACCCCGGCCGCCGCCCGGCGCAGGCTGTCCGGATCGCCGAGGTCCCCGACGGCCACGTCGACGTCGAGCCCGGCGAGCGCGGTGCGGTCGCTGCCCTCGCGGACCAGGACCCGGACGCGGTGGCCGCGTTCGGCGAGGCGGCGGGTGAGGTGGCCGCCGATGAAGCCGCCGGCGCCCGCCACCAGGACGTCGGGGGCAACGGAGGCGGGCCCGGGGGCGGGGGCGGGAGCGGTGCCCGGCTCGGCCCCGGTGACCGGCTTCGACTCGCGCGGCGCCGCCTCGCGGTCCGGCGCCGCCTCGCGGTCCGGCGCCGCCTCGCGGTCCGGCTCGGCCTCGTGGCCGGGCCGCGCCTCGCGGCGCGCCGCCGTCCCGTCGCGCCCCGCCGTCCGCGAGGTCCCGTTCGTCTGCTTGCGTGTCGCCATGGCGTGCCCCAACAGGTCCAGTGCGCGGTCGAGTTCGTGCTCGGTGTGGTCGGCGTTGACGAAGAAGCGCAGGCGGCACTCGTCGCGCGGCACTGCGGGGTGACCGATCGGCATCACGTTCACGCCGAGGCGGAGCAGCGCGTTGGAGAGCGCCATGGTCTCCTCCCAGCCGCCGATGACGACCGGGATCACCGCGGACGCGCGCGACACGCCGATGTCGTACCCGCGGGCGCGGGCCGTGTCGCGGAAGTGCTCGGCGAGGTGCCGCAGCCGCGCGACCCGCTCCGGCTCGTCCCGCACGACCCGCAGCGCCTCCAGGGCGGCGGCCGTGTTGGCGGGCGAGATGCCGGTGCTGAAGATGTGCAGCGGAGCGGTGAACTTCAGGTACTCGACGATCGGGCGGCGCGCCGCCACATAGCCGCCGAGGCTGCCGATCGCCTTGCTGAGCGTGCCCATCCACAGGTCGACGTCCGCGCGGTCGACGCCGAAGTACTCGCCGATGCCGCGCCCGGTGCGGCCGAGCACCCCGAGCGAGTGGGCCTCGTCGACCATCAGCATCGCGCCGTGCCGCTTCTTCACGTCGATGAACTTCGGCAGGTCGGGCAGGTCGCCGTCCTGGCTGTACGCGCCCTCGACGAGGACGAGCGCGCGGCGCGCCCCGGCCCGGCCCGAGGTGAGCAGCCGGTCGAGGGCGCGCCAGTCGTTGTGCGGGAACGGCCTGCGCCGGGCGCCGGACAGGACGCTGCCGCGCACCGCGCTGTCGTGGATCCACTCGTCGTGCAGGATCAGGTCGTCGGGGCCGAAGAGGTGCCCGATGGTCGCGACGTTCGTGGCGTGCCCGCCCGCGAACACGATCGCTGCCTCGGTGCCGAGGAACGCGGCGATCTCCGCGTCCAGCTGATGGTGCAGCGGCGTCTCTCCGAAGAGCAGCGGCGTCGCCGAGCAGGACGTGCCGTACCGGTCGACGGCGGCGCGCGCCGCCGCGCGGACCCGTGGATGGTGGGACAGCGCGAGGTAGTTGAAGGCGGCGAAGTTGAGGACGGGGCGGCCGTCCACACAGGACCGGCCGCTGTTGAACCCCTCGTGCGTGCGCCCGTACGGGTTGTCGCCGTCGGCCGTCGCCTGCCGCAGCCTGCCCCGCAGTTCGGCGTACTCGGGCCACTCCTCGAAGACCCGCTCCTGCCGCACAGCGGGCACCGTCCCTTCGGCGGGCCCCTGGGCCACGGCGGCCTCGGCGACCGGGGCCGTCCCGTCCGCCACGGGCACCGCGCCCGCGACGAGGTCGGCGAGCTGCTCCACGGTGGGGTCCTCGGGCAGCCGCTCGCGGTTGCCGTTCAGATGCCCGGGGAACCGCCGCGTCAGGGCCCGCTCCAACTCGGTGCGCATCAGCGAGTCGAACCCGAGGTCCGCGCCGAGCCGGGCGTCGCCCGGGATGTGCGCGACGGCGAACCCGCAGACACGGGACACCTGCGCGAACACCTCCTGGCGTCCGGTCCGGGGGTGGTCCGGGGGGACAGGGGGTGTCGCTCGGGGTGGGTCCATGGGCTCACGCGGTACGGACACGGGCTCGTGCGTCGCGTGGACGGGCTCTCCCGGTACGGACACGGGGCCGGGCGCATGCCCCTCCGTGGACGCGTCCGCCCCGGCGGCACGCTCTCCGCCGGACGCCGCCGCGGCCGGCGTGAACCAGTACGGCTCCCGCTCCCACATCGCGTGCGGCACCGGTACCCGCGGTGCCCGCCGCCCCGCGTCGAGCGCCGCCCAGTCCACCGTGCCGCCCGCGCAGTGCAGCCGCCCGAGGGAGGTCAGCAGGGTCTCCCAGTCGCCCGTCGCGCCGGGCACGGCCCCGCCCCGGCCCCGCCGCAGCGACGGCAGCCACAGCACGGGCCGCACGCCGGACCCGGCGTCGGGCCCGGAGCCTGCCGGAGTCGTCGCGCGCCCCAGGCCCAGCAGGGTCGGGTGCGGCCCCATCTCGACGTACGCGGTGCAGCCGAGGCGCCGCAGGGCCGTGAGGCCGCCGGCGAAGCGCACGGTGCCGAGCAGATGGTCCACGAGCGCGTCGGCGTCGATACGGCCGACGGGCTCACCGGTGGCGTCCGACACCCAGGTGACGACGGGCTCGGCGAAGCGCACGGAGCGTGCGGCCGCGCGGAGCGGCTCGGCGGCGCCCGCCATGAGCGGTGAGTGGAAGGCGCCCGAGACGGCGAGCGGCTTGACGACGACCGCGCGCTCCACGAGTTCCGCGCGGGCCCGCCCGATCTCCTGCCGGTCCCCGGAGAGCACCAGGTGGGTGGGCGTGTTGACGGCGGCCACCGCCAACGACGCGTACGAGGAGGCCACTTCGCGCACCGCCCCGGCGTCCCCGACGCAGGAGATCATCGCGCCGTCGCCCGGCTGGTCGCCCATGAGCCGTCCGCGGGTCGCGGCCAGCGTGAGGGCGTCCTCGAAGGACAGCGCCCCGGACACGCACGCGGCGGCGTACGCGCCCACGCTGTGCCCGAGCACGGCGGTGGGCCGCACCCCGAGGGACTGCCACAGCTCGGCGAGCGCGATCTCCAGGGCGACGAGGGCAGGCTGGCAGTACCGTGTGGCGCGCAGCCGTTCGGCGCCGTCCGGCGCGAACAGGACGTCGGTCAGGGGTGCGTCGAGGTGCGGCCGCAGCACGCCGTCCGCCCGGTCGATGGCGCGGGCGAACGGCTCGTGCGTGTCGTACAGGCCCTTGCCCATGCCCGGGTACTGCGTGCCCTGGCCGCTGAACAGGAACGCCGTGCGCGGCTCGGGCCCGTGGCCCGCGGTGTCGCGCACCACGGCCGTCGAGGCCTCGCCCCGGGACAGCGCGTCGAGCCCGGCGTCCAGCGCCGCCGCGGACCCGCCGACGATCACCGCCCGGTGCGTGAGCACGGCCCGGCCGGTGTGCGCGGCGCGGCACAGGTCGGCGAGGGGGGCGTCGGGGTGGGCGGCCAGGTGGGTGCGCCAGCGCGAGGCCAGGGCGGTGAGGGCGGTCGGCGTGTGGCCCGACAGGCAGAGGGCGTGCGTCGGCCGGGCGGGCGGGGCGGGCGCGGGTTCGGGGGCGGGCGGGGACTCCAGGACGACGTGCGCGTTCGCGCCGCCGAAGCCGAAGGAGCTGACGGCGGCGCGCGCCGGGCCCGCGCCGGACAGGGGCGTCAGCCGGGTCGGCACCTCCAACCCGGCGCCCTCCCAGTCGAGTCGGCGGCTGGGCGTGGTCAGGTGCAGGGTCGGCGGCACCTCGCGCTCGCGCACGACGAGCGCCGCCTTGATGAGGCCCGCGACGCCCGCGGCCGCCTCCAGGTGCCCGATGTTGGTCTTCACGGAGCCGACCAGGCAGCGGGCGCCGTCCGGGCGGCCCATGCCGTACGCGGCGGCGAGGCCCTCCCACTCGACCGGGTCGCCGAGCGGCGTGCCGGTGCCGTGCGCCTCGACGTAGTCGATCTCCTTGCCGCTCAACTCCGCCCGGACCAAAGCCTGTTCGATGACGGCGCGCTGCGCGGAACCCTTCGGTGCGGTCAGACCGTTGGCGCGGCCGCCGTGCCCGGTGGCCGAACCCCGGATCACGGCGTGCACGCGGTCGCCGTCGGCGAGGGCGGCCGACAAGGGCTTGAGCAGCACGAGGCCCGCGCCCTCACCGCGTACGTAGCCGCCCGCCGCGTCGTCGAACGTGCGGCAGCGCCCGTCCGCCGCGAGCATCCCGCCGTCCGCGAACGCCACCGAGAGGCCGGGCGTGAGCATCAGGTTCACGCCGCCCGCGAGCGCCGCCCCGCACTCGCCCCGGCGCAGGCTGTCGCACGCCAGGTGGACGGCCGTCAGGGACGAGGAGCACGCCGTGTCCAGGGCGAGGCTGGGGCCGCGCAGGTCGAGGGCGTAGGACAGCCTGTTGGCGGCGATGGCGTGCGCGTTGCCGGTCGCGCCGTGCACGTCGACCGTGTCGAGGCGGCCCATCTGGAGTTCGGCGTAGTCGTGGCTGCTGATGCCGACGAACACGCCGGTGGCGGAGCCCGCGTACGACGTCGGGTCGTGGCCCGCGTCCTCCAGGGTCGCCCAGGCCGTCTCCAGGAGCAGGCGCTGCTGCGGGTCCATGCGGACCGCCTCCCGCGCCGAAAGACCGAAGAAGCGGGCGTCGAACTCCTCGACGCCGTCGAGGAACCCGCCGAAGCCGGGCGCCGCCACGCGCGCGGCGTCCCACCGTCCGCGCGGCACCTCGGTGATCGCGTCGCGGCCGTCGCGCAGGAGCCGCCAGTAGCTGTCCGGGTCGGGCGCGCCGGGGAAGCGGCAGCCGATCCCGACGACGGCGACAGGATCGGGCCCGTCACCGGGACCCGCCGCCACCGCGGCGGGCGCCTCGGAGCGCGCCGGGGTCACCGCGGTGCCCGCCGCGCCGAGATGGGTGGCGATCGCGCGGATCGTCGGATGGTCGAAGACCACGGACGCGGGGATCTCACGGCCGGTACGGGCACTCAGCTCCGCCAGGACCGCCACGGCCTGCTTGGAGTCCAGACCGAGCGACGCGAGCGGCCTGGCCGGGTCGACGGCCGTCACGGCGAGCCCCAGGCGCTCGGCGACCCGGGCGGTCAGCCACGCCTCGACGGAGTCCGGGGCCCACGTCCCGGCGGCGGGCACCCGCTCGGCGAGCAGCCCGGTCAGCGTGTCGACCCGCGGCCGCACGAGCAGCTCCCCGACCGGGATCGGCACCCCGAGGCGCCGCTCCAGATCCCGTACGACGAGCAGCAGCCGCGGATGGTCCAGGCCGAGATCGGCGAACGTGCGGGTGGCGGCGCCGGAGACGTCGGGCACGTACGCCCGCAGGACCTCCTCGACCACCGTGCCCACCGGCTGCCCCCGCCGCCGCTCCTCCGGCGCGGCCGGGACCGGCGTGTCGCGGGTGACGCTGGCCGCCACCACCTTCAGGCCGAGGCCGACGAAGTCCGCGCGGCACGCCTGGCGTTGGATCTTGCCGCTGGTGGTCCGGTGCACCGTGGACCGCTTCAACAGGACGACGGCGTGCGGCGTCACCTCGTGCTCGTCGGCTATCGCCGAGCGCAGCCGGGCGAGCAGGCCCGGCGCGTCGGCGGCCCGGCGGCCGTCGATCTCGTACGCCACCACCAGTTGCTCCGCGCCGTCCACCTCGACGGCGAACGCGGCGCCGCAGCCCGCGCGGACGGCCGGATCGGCCTGCTCCACGGTGAGTTCGATGTCGTGGGGGTAGTGGTTGCGGCCCTGCACGATGACGACGTCCTTGGTGCGGCCGACGACGTGCAGCTGGCCGTCGCGCAGGAAGCCCAGGTCGCCGGTGCGCAGATACGGCGTGCCGGGATCTTCCTCCAGGCGGGCGCCGAAGGCTTCCTCGGTGGCCTCGGGGCGGCGCCAGTAGCCGCGCGCCACGCTGGCACCCGTCAGCCACACCTCGCCGACCGTGCCCTCGCCGGGGACGCGCCGCCGGGTCGCCGCGTCCACGACCGCCACGTCCAAGCTGTCGACGGCGGGGCCGCAGGCGACGACCCGCGTGACCCGGGCCCCGGCCGCCTTCCCGGCCCCGGTGACCTGGGTGGCTTTCCCCGCGCCGAGCGCCGCCGCGTCGAACTCCCCGACGACGGGCGGCTCGTGGGCGCGCACGCCCGTCACCATCAAGGTGGCCTCCGCCAGGCCGTAGCAGGGCAGCAGCGCGCCCCGTCGGAACCCGCACGGGGCGAACCGCTCGACGAACCGGTCCAGGGTGTCGGCGCGCACCGGTTCCGCGCCGTTCAGGGCGAGCCGCCAGTGCCGCAGGTCGAGCGCGTCGCGCTCCTCGTCGGTGATCCTGCGGACGCACGCCTCGAAGCCGAAGTTGGGGGCGACGCTGGTCGACGCCCGCGTGTCGGACAGGGCCCGCAGCCACAGCAGGGGGCGGCGCACGAACGACATCGGCGCCATCAGGTGCGCGGGGAAGCCGCCGTACAGCGGCGACAGGATGCCGCCGATCAGGCCCATGTCGTGGTACGGCGGCAGCCACGACACCATCTGCGAGTCCGCGTCGTGCGCGAGCCTGCGGTGGATGGCGGCGAGGTTGTCCAGCAGATTGCCGTGGCTGACCATCACGCCCTTGGGCGCGGACGTCGAGCCGGAGGTGTACTGGAGGAAGGCGAGGGAGTCGCCGCTGAGGTCCGGCGCCCGCCAGTCGCCCGCGGTCGCGGTGTCGGTGCCCGCGGCGCCCTCAGGACCACCCCCGTCCCCGCGCGGGCCGCCGCCTGCCGTCGTGTCCACGGCGCCCGCCGCGCCGGACACGCCACCCGTCACCAGCCACCGCAGCCCGCCGAGCCCGAGCGCGGCAAGCTCGTCCTTGCGGTCGTCCGCGAACCGCGAGAGGCCACCCGTGGTCAGCGCGTGCGTGGCCCGCGCGTCCCGGGCGATGGCGGCGAGCCGGGGCATGGTCTGGCCGAACCTGCGGGTGTCCGGGGGATACGCGGGGACGGCTATGGCGCCCGCGTACAGACAGCCGAAGAAAGCGGCGATGTAGTCGAGGCCGGGCGGGTGCAGGAGCAGCACGGGCTCGCCCGTCGCGCCCTCGCGCTGGAGCAGGGCGGCGACGTGCCGGGCGCGCAGGTCGAGGTCGAGATACGTCCAGGAGCTCTCCCCCGGGGCGGGGGCCGCGCCTCTCGCCGGGGCGTCGGCGGTGCCGAGGAAGCGGTAGGCGAGCGCGTCCGGCCGGTGCGCGGCGTGCCGGCGCAGGAGGGCGACGAGGGTCCGCGGTTCGCCGCCGCGTCCGTGGGTCTCGGTCGGGCCTTGGGTCATGTACGTCTCCGTCACTTGCCGGGCACGGCACGCGGGGAGGGTCCTGCCGCGGGCCGGGGTGTGGGCGCCGGGCCGCCGAGGCGCCGGTAGTCGGTCTTGCCGTTGGCGTTGTGCGGCAGCTCGTCCAGGCAGGTGGCCGTGCGCGGCAGCATGTAGCGCGGCAGATGGCGCGCGCAGTGCCGCTTCAGCTCGATGAGGCCGGGCCGCGGCGTCTCGCCGTTGAGGGTGAAGTACAGGGCGATGGTGGTGTCGGGGCCTTCGGTGTCGGCGACGACGGCGGCGTGCGCGATGCCGGGGTGGCGCAGGACGGCCGCCTCGATCTCGCCGAGCTCCACGCGGTGGCCCGCGAGCTTCACCATGCGGTCCTTGCGGCCCCGGTAGACCAGGGCGGCGCCGTGGCGCACGTCGTGGCTCACCAGGTCGCCGGTGGCGTGGCGGCCCTCGCGGTGTCCGGCGGCGGCGGGCCCGGCATCCCCGCGCCAGTAGCCGGGGGTGACGCAGTCGCCCTCGACGACCAGCTCACCGAAGGCGTCGGGGCCGGTGAGGGCGCGGCCGTCGGTGTCGACGACGGTCAGCTTGGCGCCGGGCAGGGGGGTGCCGATGGGGACGGGTTCGTGGCGCTCCAGGTCCTCGGGGCGCACCTGGTGGTAGGTGCAGACGTTCGTCTCCGTCGGCCCGTACAGGTTGTAGAGCGCGGTGCCCGGTGCCAACTGCTCGGACAAGGCACGCAGGTGGGGGATCGGGAACACCTCGCCCGCGAACAGGACGTACCGCAGCCCCCGCGCCGTGTCGGGGGTGAGCGCGCCCGACACCGTGAGCAGCCGCAGGACCGACGGCACCGAGTACCAGACGCTGACACCGTGGTCGCGGATCCCGGCGGCGAGCGCGCCCACGTCGCGGGCCTGCCCGTCCGGCACGATCCACAGGCCCGCGCCCGCCGACAGGGCGGTGAACAGGTCGAACGTCGACAGGTCGAAGTTGAACGAGGCGTGGCCCGCGAACACGTCGCCGGGGCCGACGTCCAGCTCCTCGCGCGCCCACCGGATGAAGCACGCCAGGTTCCGGTAGCTGATCCGCACGCCCTTGGGGGTGCCGGTCGACCCGGAGGTGTACAGGATCGCGGCGAGGTCGTCGCGGTCGAGGGGCGGCAGCAGGACGACGTGGCCCGCGGCGCCCGCGGTGAAGTCGCACCAGGTGACAGCGGGCGCGGCAGGGGCCGGGGCGGGGTCGTCCATGAGCACGACCACCCTTACCGAGTCCGGCAGTTGACGCTCCATCAGCGCGTCCAGGCGGCCGCTGTCCGTGACGAGGGCGACCGGCTCGGCGTCCCTGAGGATCGTCTCCACGCGGGCCACCGGCTGCCCGCCGTCCAGCGGGACGTACGCGCAGCCCGCTTGCAGGGCGCCGAGGATCGCCTCGGCGTAGCGCGGCTGCTTGTCCGTCCAGATCGCGACGCGGTCGCCGACCTCGGCACCGAGGCCGAGCAGTCCGGCGGCGACGGCGGCGACCTGCCCGGCGAGCTCGCCGTACGTGCGGGCGTCGGGCCCGACGAAGGCGAGCCGCGTGGACTGTTCGGCGCTCGGCGGCCACGGCTCGCGGATCAGCGCGACATCCGAGAGGTCGGCGGGGCGGGGGCCCCGCGGCGGCTTCGTCATCGCGCTCACCCCGCCTTCGGCAGGACGCCGGTCTCGCGGGCCGCGTCGACGAAGATGCCCGCGGCGCTCTCCAGGTCCTCGCGGGTGTGCTCGCAGGTGACGCTGACCCGCAGCCGCGCGTCGCCGAGCGGCACGCCGGGGAACACCACCGTCTGGCAGAACAGACCGCGGGCCCGCACGGCCCGGCCCATCTCCAGGGCCCGCCGCTCGTCGCCGATGACCAGCGGCAGGATGGCGCTCTCGGAGTGCTCCAGGTCGAAGCCCGCGTCGGACAGGAGGCCGTGCAGGAAGCGGATGTTGGACCAGAGCCGGGTGATGCGCTCCGGCTCGGACTCGATCAGGTCGAGGGAGGCGATGAGCCCGGCGGCGACCCCGGCGGGGATGCCCGCGGCGAAGACGTAGGAGTTGGCGTAGAAGCGCAGGTACTCGATGACGTCCTCGTCGCCGACGACGAAACCGCCCATGCCCGCGAGGGACTTGCTCATCGTGCCGAGTTCCAGGTCGACCTCGCCCTTGAGGCCGAAATGCTCGGCGGTGCCCGTGCCGCGCGCGCCGAGCACACCCGTCGCGTGCGCGTCGTCGACCATGACGCGGGCGCCGTACTCCTTGCCGAGCCGGACGATCTCGGGCAGGTCGCAGATGTCGCCGTGCATGCTGAACACGCCGTCCGCGACGATGAGTCTGCCCGCGGTGCGGTCGTCGCAGCGCTTGAGGATGCGCTCCAGGTCCGCCATGTCGTTGTGCTGGTAGATCTTGCGGACCGCGCCGGAGAGCCGGGCGCCGTCGACGATGCTCATGTGGTTGAGCTTGTCGACGATCAGCGTGTCGTAGCTCTTGACCAGTGCGGAGATGGTGCCGAGATTGGCCGCGTACCCGCCCGGATAGACGATGCACGCCGGGCGGCCCTTGAACGCGGCGAGGCGCCGCTCCAACTCCTTGTGCAGCATGTTCGTGCCGCCGATGAAGCGCGACCCGGTGTGCGTGGCGCCGAAGGAACGGGTGGCCTCGCAGACCGCCTCGATCACCTTCGGGTGGTTGGCGACACCCAGGTAGTTGTTGGAGGCGAACATCAGGAACTCGCGCTTGGTGCCCGTGAGTTCGTCGAGGATGAGGGCGCGGTTGCCGCAGCGGGAGTGCAGCGGCATCCCGTACCAGTACAGGTGCTCGGCCTCGCGGCCGCGCAGATAGCTCCGGAAGCTGCGGGTCTTGGCGAAGAGGTCGCCGTCGCGGCCCTCCACGAAGTCCTTCATGGAGCGGCTGTCCCAGGGGGCGGCGAGGTCCGGGGTGCTCGTGCCGGTGCTGGTGCTGGTGCTGGTGGCGGCGCCGGTGGCTGTGCGGGTGCCGGTGGCTGCGCGCGCCCCGTCGCCGCCCTCGGTCTCGCGGCACGCCCGCAACTCGGCGATCAGATCGCGCGGGGACGGCGCGGTCAGCGTGCCCGCGAGGTCGTCGGGCAGGCCGAGGTCGCGGGCGCAGTCGGCGACGATCGACACCAGGACCACCGAGTCGATGCCCAGCTCGCCCTCGAAGTCGGCGTCCAGGGGCAGTTGGTCGCGCCGGTACTGGGTGTGGTGCATGGCGGCGCGGAGGACGGCCTCCAGGACGGGGTCCTCGGGGGCGGACGCCGGCGCCGGATCGGGGGAAGGGGCCGCGGCGCCCGTCCGGCCCGCCGCCGCGAGCGCCTCCTCGACGGCTGCGGCCAGTTCGCGGATCGTGTACAGGCCGTCGGGCAGCGGCGCGGCCAACGCGAAGCGCTCCTTCACCAGGGCGAGGATCGACTCGTGGATGACGGAGTCGATGCCGAGGTCGGCCTCGAAGTGGCTCTCGGGCAGCAGGTACGACTCGTCGTACAGCGTCCGGGAAGCGATGATGTCCACGATCTCGCGCCGCACGGCGGCGCCCTCGTGGCCGTTCACGGCGGTGGTGGCGGTGGTGGCATCGGTCATCGCACGCTCTCCCCCTGGGCCCGCAGCCGCTCGACGAGTGCGGCGATCGTGTCGACGGTGCGGAAGTTCGCCGGGGAGATCTCCCGCAGCGGCACGGTGATGCGGAAGTCGCTCTGCAGGTAGTGCACGAGGTCGAAGATCCCGGCCGAGTCGATGATGTTCAGTTCGGCTATGGGCAGTTGGGCGTCGAGGCCTTCGGTGTCGCCGTCGAGCCAGACGTCGGCGATGTAGTTGATGATCGACTGCTCGGTGGTCATGGCCGCCCTACGCTCGCTCTCCGGTGGCCGACGCCGCGGGGGCGCTCGGGCTCGGCACGCGGAGCCCGTCCTCGATCAGCTGCGCCACCGCCGCGACCGTGTCGCCCGGGGTCGCCGCGTCCTCGGCGACGGCGACCTGGAACTCGGACTGGATGACGAGGAGCAGCTCGACGAGGAACAGCGAGTCCATGTCGAGTTCCTCGAACTTGGTGTCGGGGCGGATCTCCGCGCGGTCCACCTCGAACCGGTCGACCAGCAGACCGACCAGCCTGTCGTACGTCTCGCTCATGCGGTTCTCCTCAGGTGTGGTCAAGGCATGGCCAGGTCAGCACCGTCGACCCCCAGGTGAGGCCCCCGCCGAACGCGGTGAGCAGCACTCTGTCGCCCGCCCGCAGGACGCCGTCGGCGTGGGCCTGGTCCAGGGCGAGGGGGACGGACGCGGCGGCGGTGTTGCCGACGTCGGCGATGTTGCTGAAGCAGCGCGGCCGCGGGATGCCCACCTCGTCGGCCACGTGGTTGGTGATGCGCAGGTTGGCCTGGTGGCCGACCAGGTGGTCGACGTCCGCCGGGGTCCACCCGGCGCGGTCGAGCACGGCCCGCGCGGAGGCCGACATGCGCTGCACGGCGTGCCGGAAGACCTCCTTGCCGTCCATCGTGAAATAGCGGTCGGCCGCTCTCGGGGAGCGGCCCGACAGACGCTGGCGCGAGCCGCCCGCGGGCACGGTGATCAGGTCCTCGCGGCCGCCGTCGCTGCCCAGGTCGAACGGTCCGAGCGCACCCGGCTCCGCGGGTTCGCCCGCGCGCAGCACCACCGCGCCCGCGCCGTCGCCGAAGATCACCGAGGTGGCGCGGTCGTCCGGGTCGAGCAGCGTGGAGAACGTCTCCGCGCCGATCACCAGGACCCGGTCGGCGACGCCGGTGGCGATGAGTCCCGCCGCCGTGGCGAGGGCGTACACGAAGCCCGTGCACACCGCGGACACGTCGAAGGCGGCGGTCCCGGTCAGGCCGAGGCGTGCCGCGACGGCGGGAGCGGTCGCCGGGCACGGCCGGTCCGGTGTGGTGGTGGCGAGCAGCACGGCGTCGACGTCGGGAGTGCCGGACGACTTCAGGGCCTTGGCGCCCGCGCCGACCGCGAGATCGGAGGTGGCGGTGCCCGGCGCGGCGAAGTACCGCTGCCGGATCCCGGTGCGGGAGCGGATCCAGGCGTCGGAGCTGTCGAGGCGAGCGGCCAGCTCGTCGTTGCTCACGGCGGTCGGCGGCAGGCAGCCGCCGACCCCGGTGAGCACCGCGGCACGGGTCGGTGACGGTCGGCTCGGTGGGGGTGCGGTCACGCGTGCTCCTCGGTCTCCCGGACGGCAGGACGTGGGTGCGGCTACCGAGTCTCGCGGGACGGGCTGACGGGTAGCGGGCGCGCGTGCTGACGGCTCGCTGACCGCCCGCTGATCGCCTCCGGCGGCGCGGGCGCGGGCGGCCTCGCGGCCCGCGGGGTCAGCCATCGGTCAGCGTCCGGCACGGCGGCCGGTCAGGCGCGGACCGCAGACTCGACCCCAGGCGACCGGAGAGGTGGGGCGCATTCGATGAGCGCGATGCACGGCAGGCTGGTCGGTCTCCTTGTCGACCGTTTCGACGTGGACCCCGCGGAGCTCGCTCCCGGCACCACGTTCGACGACCTCGACACGGACTCGCCGCACCTGCTCGAACAGTTCCTCGTCGTCCATGCCGCACCGAGGGCGGGGCCGGCCCCCCCCGCCCCCCCCCCGGCCCCCGCCCGCCTCACCCCCACCCCGTCCGCCGCCTCCACCCCTGTCTCATGACGCGCCCCGCACCCGACCGCGGCCCGGACGACATCGCCGTCACCGGCCTCGGACTCGTCACCGCGGCGGGCATCGGCGTGGCCGACACCTGGGCCGGGGTGTGCCGGGGGCGGTCCGCGGCGGCCACCGACCCGGGGCTCGCCGGTCTTCCCGTGGACATCTCCTGCACGGTGCCCGGCTTCAGCGCCCGCCGACACGTCGGCCGGCGCAGCGCGTTGACGCAGGACCGGTTCAGTCAGCTGTCGGTCGCCGCCGCCCGCGAGGCCGTCGCGGACAGCGGGCTCGACCCGGGCACGTGGGACGGCGCCCGCGTCGGCGTCGTCGTCGGCTGCGGCCTCGGCGGCGTGGCGACCTGGGAGGCCCAGCACCGCCGCCTGCTCGACCAGGGACCGCAGACGGTGTCGGCGCTCCTGATCCCCATGCTCGTACCGAACATGGTGGCCGGGCACCTCGCCATGGACCTGGGGGCGAGCGGACCGAACCTGGTGACCGCGACGGCCTGCGCGTCCGGCGCCACCGCCATCGGCACGGCGCTGCACCTGCTGCGCGACGGCAGCTGCGACGTGGTGGTCGCGGGCGGCGGCGAGGCCGGGGTGACCCCCCTGATGGTCACCGGCTTCGCGCAGATGGGCGCGCTGTCCCGGCGGCTCGACGAACCCGCCGCCGCCTCCCGGCCGTTCGACCGGGACCGCGACGGGTTCGTCATCGGCGAGGGCAGCGGCATGCTCGTCCTGGAGCGCGCGGCGGACGCCCGGGCACGCGGCGCCGCCGTCCGGGCCCGCATCGCCGGGTACGGCGCGTCGGCCGACGCGCACCACATGACCGCGCCCGACCCCCGGGGCACCGGAGTGCTGCTCGCGCTGCGCACGGCGCTCGCGCGGGCGGGCGTCGTGCCGGACGAGGTCGACCACGTCAACGCGCACGGCACCTCGACGCCCCTGAACGACGCGGCCGAGGCGGCGGTCCTCCGCAAGTTCCTCGGCGCGGGCCCCGCGGTCACCTCCACCAAGGGGGTGCTCGGCCACACCCTGGGCGCGGCAGGCGCGATCGAGGCCGCGCTCACCGTCCTGGCCGTGCAGCACGGCACGGTGCCACCGACCGCCAACCTCCACGACCAGGACCCCGACATCGACCTGGACGTCGTCTCCGGGACCGCGCGCACCCGGAAGCTGGACGTCGCGGTCAGCAACTCCTTCGGCTTCGGCGGCCAGAACGCCGTCCTGGTGGTGACGGCGCCATGAGCCGGGGCACACACACCGCGCCCGGACCCGACGACCGCGCCGAGGCCACCCCCGTACCCCCGCTGCCGCCGAGAGCGAGGCACCCATGACCCTCACGGTCCCGCACACCGCCCTCGCGCACCTGGAGGAACAGGTCCAGGACGCGCTGCGCCGAGCCGACGACAGCGCCCTCGACGTGCTGGGCTACGGCGAGATCACCCTCGTGCTCCGGCTCCGCGCCGACGAGGGCTCCTTCGCCTGCAAACGGCTGCCCGTCTTCCCCGACCGGGACCGCTTCGAGCGCTACCGCCACTCGCTCGACGCGTATCTGCGCCGGCTCGCCGACCGGGGCCTGACCGTCGCGCCCACCGAGGTCTGGCACACGGCCGGGCCCTCCGGGCGGATCACGGCGTACTGCGTACAGCGCGAACTCCCGCCGGAGCGGCTCTGCTCCCGGCTCCTGCACACCGAGGACGAGACATGGGCGAAGACCTTCTTCGCCCGCTTCCTCGACCGCGTCTGTGCCGCCGTGCACCCGACGCTCGGCCTGGACGCCCAGGCCTCCAACTGGGTCGACGTCGACGGCGAGTTGACCTACCTCGACGTCACCACGCCGCTGATGCGCGACGACCACGGCCGGGAACTCCTCGACGTGCGGCTGTTCTTCACCTCGCTGCCGTGGATCCTGCGCGACGCCGTCCGCGTCTCCGTCGCCAAGTCGATCTTCGACAAGTTCTACGCCACGCGCGGCGTGCTCCTGGACTTCCTCGGCAACCTCCACAAGGAACGCCTCGAAGCGCTCGTCCCCGCGTTCCTGGAACAGGCCAACGCCCGTCTCGCCGAGCCGATCACGGCCGCCGACGTCGCCTCGTACTACCGCGACGACGCCCGGATGTGGGAGCTGATCCAGCGCCTCCGCGCCGCCGACCGCCTCTGGCACCGCAAGATCCGGCGCAGGCCCTACCCCTTCCTGCTGCCGCCGCCCGTGGACCGCTGACGCCAGGACAGCGCCGGGTCCGCGAGACCGGCGCCCGCTCACCCGCCCCGCGTGGAGCTGAGGAGAACACGACGATGACCACAGACCGGGCCCCGGCCCCCGGCGCCCCTGCCGCACCCGCGACCGCCACCTCCGCTTCCGCCGCCTCCACTTCCGCTGCCTCCGCCACCTCCGCTTCCCCCGCCTCCGCCGATTTCGCCGACGCCCTGCGCGAGGCGGCCCGGATCGCCGTGCTCAGCCCCTCGTCCCACAACTGCCAGCCGTGGGCGGTGGCGTGGGCCAGGAGCGAGGCGTCGCGGGCCGCCGCCGCGCGGGTGGTGGAGGGGGAGGCCGGGGCGTCCGGGGTGCCTCGGGTGGCCGACGGTCCCGGGGTCGGGCGCGGCGACGGGACAAACGAGGCGTATCAGTACCTCGTCCTCGGGCTCGACCGTGACCGGGAGCTGCGGTCGCTGCCCGCCCACGCCGTCGAGATGCTGCTCAGCTGCGGCCTGTACTGGCAGTTGTTGCTGCGGGCCCTGGAGGCGCAGGGCTGGTCGGTGGACGCCCTGCGGTTCGCCGACGGCCCGTTGGACCCGGGGGCGGTGCGCGGCGCCGAGCTGCCCGGGACCACCTGGCCCCGGTCGTGGACGGCGCTGTGCGTGGCGCGGCTGCGCGGCCGGGCGGGGGCGGGGGCCGAAGCCCGGGGCGCGGCCGGGGGCGAGGTCGGCTCCGGCGCCCAGGACGTCGGCGCGGAACTGCGTACCCTGCGCGCCGCCGCCCGCGCCCGCCGCACCAACCGCGCCCCCTACCGCCCCCAGCCCGTCCGGCCCGCCCTCCTGGACGGCCTGCTCGTCCCCTCGGGGTGCGCGGCGGCACGCGGCGCCGACGTGACCGTGCGGCATCTGACGTCCGGCGCCGACCGCGACGCGTTCGCCGACTTCGTGGCCGAGCACGGCGGCCGCGACTTCAGCCACCGCGAGGCCTGGCGCGAGACGTACGCGTTCCTGCGGGCCGACCGGGCCGAAGCCGCCGCGCGCGGGGACGGCTTCGCCCTCGACCAGCTCTTCGGGCCGCTGTCGTGGCCGAGCAGGCAGGCGCTGCGTGCCGCCCTCGCGCCCGCGACGATGCGGCTGCTCGCCCCCGTCGGCTACGACCGCTTCGTCGGCCGCCGCCTCGCCCACGGGCTCGCCCGGATGGTGCGGCCGACGCCCGCTGTGGTCGCCATGAGCTTCGACCGGACGGAGCCGACGCTCGCCGACGCCGTCAAGGGCGGAGCGCGACTGGCCGATTACTGGCTGTGCGCGACCGCGGCCGGGCTCGCCCTGCATCCCGTGAGCGTCGTACTCCAGCACGAAGATCTGCGGACGGCCTTCCAGTCGAGCCTCCGCATTCCGGGGCGCGCGTTCTTCGTGAGCCGTCTCGGCCTGCCCGTCACCGAGTTCCCGTGCTCCCCACGCCGCCCTGCCGTCGCACACCTGCGGAGGATCTGACTTTCCGGCCGCGCCGTTTCGAGCCATTCTCATGCTTCTTCCAACAACCCTCGCCCAGCGGCCAGTTGCGCCCACATAATGTTGCAGTGCGGACGGCATATTCCGCACCCGTGAGTCTGCCCGGATACGCCGTGAGAGGGGGGGCGTACGGACGGAGAAAGTGCAGATTCGAACAGCAACCGGGAACGTTTACGGGCAGCAGCGACGAGGGGTACCCGAAGGCACATGGTCGTGTCATTCAAAGGGGGGCGGCGAGATGGGGAACTGCTGCAAGGGCCACGTGCCGGAAGTCTCTCGCGGGCCGGGGAGGCCGGCCCGTGCGGGCGTGATGTCGTGACGGGCGGGACGAGAAGGGCGGGAGGGACGGTCCGGTGCGACCGGCGCGGGCGTGGCCCGCGGCCGGGCGGGACGTGGTGAGGCGGCGATCCATGAAGATCCGCGTCCTGGTGTGCTGCGACGAGTCGATCATGTCCGCGGCGATGCGTGCGCTGCTCGATCAGCAGCCCGACTTCGAGGTCCTCGGGTTCACCACCGGACGTGAATCCGCCGCGGCCGTCGCCGAGCTGACGCCCCACGTCATGATCGTGGTGGCGCCCGCGCTCGGCCTTGACGACAGCCGTGAGCTGGCCGAGCTCGCCGCCCTGACGAAGATAGTCCTGATCGCCAAGGCCGAGTCCGCGCACCGTTCCGTCGAGGCCCTGTGCGTCGGCGTCAGAGCGGTCCTCGCCCCCGACTCCTCCGCGGACGACCTGATCCACGTGCTGCGTACGGTGAGCGCGGGCGCCTCCATGGTGATGCCGGCGGCCGCCCGGCGCAGCCTCCAGGGCCTGCCCCAGCAGGGGCGTTCGTACGGGACCGGGCGCCGGGCCGCCGACCTCACGCCGCGCGAGTCCGAGGTGATCGTCCTGCTCGCCCAGGGGAAGTCCAACGCGGAAGTCGCCGAGAAACTCTCGGTGTCCCTCGCGACCGTCCGGTCCCATGTCCACCATGTGCTCCGGAAGATGGGTGTGAGCACACGCGCCCAGGCCGTCGCCATCGCCTATGAAACAGGTTTGATGGCGACAATTGGGCGGACCGCGGAATTCCGTGGCCAGGAGGGATGAACGGCTCCCGACCGGGAATGCCGACACCTCCTGATCGGGAATGCCGACACCTCCTGATTACGTATCGCAAAACTATCGCGCCCGGTATCCGAACCCCACTCGATCACCGGTCAGCTCGGCCACCACCGTGGCCATCTTCTCGAATTCGGCGACCAGTCCGCGGAATGTGTCGGACCGCATATCCCGTTCGAATTCCGTTCGGTCGGTCACTTCGATGATCTCGAAGTACTCGCCGGGCGAGGCGGCCCCGGCGTCCGTGACGCGGTGCACGGCGAACGCCACCACCCCCGGCAGCCGCGGACAGGCCGCGTAGTCGACGTCCCGGACCCAGGACTCGAACCGCTCCGGGTCCACGCCGTCGAGCAGCCGGATGCGGTGCACGATGACGGTGGTGGCGGACGCGTCGGCGCCGCCGTCCCGCGCGGTGCCGGATGGGGTGAGCGACATGGTGAGTGACATCCCGTCAGTCGGTGGGTCGGGTGGTCCCTGCGGTCGGCCGGCGGGCGCTGTCCGTACGGTCAGCGCCCGCCCCCCGTACGGCGGTTGCCGCCCAGGCCGAGTGCCCGGGCGATGTTGTTCTTCTGGATCTCGTTGGTCCCCGAGAAGATGCGGGCAGGCAGCGCGTCCCGCAGCAGCGTCTCGGCGTCGCCGCCCGAGAGGACCCCGAGCGCGCCCCGCAGCTGGACCGCGTCGAGGCCGATCCGGACGGCCGCCTCGCTGACGGCGAGCTTCGCGAGCGCGGGCGCGACCTCGTCCTCGCTGCCCCGCGCCAGGCCCCGCGCCGCCTCGCGGAGCAGCAGCCGCGCCGACTCCAGGGCCAGCGTCATGTCGACGACGCGATGACTCACCGCCTGGAAGCCGCCGATGGGCACACCGAACTGCTCCCGCTCCTTGACATGGGCGACGGTGGAATCCAGCACACGCCGCATCGCGCCGAGATACGCCGCGAACAGACAGGTGCGCTCCCACTTCATGGACCCCGCGAACACACTGGCACCCGCCCCCTCGGCCCCGAGGACATGGCTCGCGGGCACCACGCACCCGTCCAGGCGCACATCGGCCGTCGGCGAGCCGCGCAGCCCCACCTTGTCGTACGCGGGCCCGACCGTGAGCCCCGGCGTGTCCGCCTCCACGACGAACGCCGTCAGGCCGAAGAAGCCGCCGCCGGGCGCGGTCGCCGCCTGCACCACGAACACGTCCGCGACGGGCGCGTTCGTCGTGAACGCCTTGGCGCCGTCGAGGACGTAGTGGTCGCCCTCGCGCACCGCCCGCGTCCGCAGCGCGAGCGTGTCCGAACCGGCCTCCGGCTCCGTGATGGCGTGCGCCGCGATCCGCTCGCCCGAACACAGCGCGGGCAGCCACCGCCGCTTCTGCCCCTCCGTGCCGAACTCCACGATCGGCATCACCGCGGCGAACAGGTGCGCCGCGACGGAGAACGCGAAGCCGGTGTCCGGCGAGCCGTGGCCGAGCGCCTCCAGGACGGCGGCGGCCGTGACCGGGTCCAGGCCACTGCCGCCGTACGCCGTCGGCACCACGCTGCCGACGAGCCCCTGCCCGCCCGCGAGCAGCCAGCGCCGCCGGAACTCGGCGGGTGCGAACGGATCAGGTACGTCGCCGAGTTCGCGCCGCGCGAAGGCCTCGACCATGCGGCACATCTCGGCGGCGTCGGCCTGGGCGTCCGCGCCGGTGTCGGTGTCGCTGTCGGCGGATGTGCCGGCGTCGGCGCCGAAGACGAAGGTCATCGCGGTCCGGACCCTTCCTCGCGGTGCTCCTCTACGAGCACGTGGTAGTTGATGCCGCCGGTCCCGAAGGAGCTGACGGCCGCCCGCCGTGGCCTGCCCGGCGGCCGGGTCCAGGGCCTTGCCTCGGTCAGGATCTCGGCGGGGATGGCGGCGAGGCCGAGCGCCGGATTGAGCGTGCGCAGGAGCGTGTTGGGCGGCAGCGTCCCGGCCCGCAGGGCGAGGAGAGTGCGCAGCAGGCCGGCGCTGCCCGCCGCCGCGAAGGTGTGCCCGAAGAACGACTTCGCCGAGCCGATGCGCAGCGGCTCGGCCCGCGGCCCGCCCGCGTACAGGCGCGCCGCCGCGGCGATCTCGACGCGGTCGCCGACCTTGGTGCCGGTGCCGTGCGCCTCCAGGTAGTCGACGGTGCAGGGCTCGAAGTCGACCTGGGCGAAGGCCCGTTGCATGGCGCGCACCTGGCCCGCGACGTCCGGGGCGATGAGCGACTTGGCGTCGTTGGACGCGCCGACGGCACGGATCACGCCGTGCACGGTGTCGCCGTCGCGCCGCGCGTCGTCGTACCGCTTCAGGAGGAAGAGCCCGCAGCCGTCACCCGGAGTGAACCCGTCGGCTCCCGCGTCGAACGGCGCGTTCCTGCTGTGCGAGAGCAAGCCGAGCGCCGAGCACAGCACCATGTCCCGTACGTTGCAGGCCAGTTCGACGCCGCCCGCGAGAGCGTAGTCCGCCGTGCCCGAGCGTAGCGCGGCGACGGCGACGTCGAGCGCGGCGAGCGACGACGCGCAGGCCGCCTCCACCGCGAGCGGCACCGCGTCGAGTCCGTACTCGTTCGCGAGCAGCGCGGCGACGCCGCTGGCCAGACAGCCGTCGAGGAGTGCGGGCGGCAGCCCGCCCCCTACCCGGCCGGTCCGCTCCCGCAGCCGCTCCAGAAGCCGCTTTTGCCCGAGCGCGGAGAGCCCGGCGAGCGCGGGGAGCCCCACGACCGTCTCCTCCAGGCCGTCCAGGACGAGCCCGGCGTGGGCACGTCGCTCCCGCGTCGGCCCCAGCGTGCCGCCGACCGCGACCACGCCGCGCCCGCCGAGCACCTGGCGCGGCACGAACAGCTCCGCCGCGACGGCGAGCGCGAGCCGCTGCGCGCCGTCGAGCGCCGCGTACCGGGGCGGAAGGACCGCCAGGTCCTCCGGCGGCTCGTCGGGCACCGGCACGTGACCGCCCTGGTCGGTGTACGAGTGGGTGAGGCTGAGGGCGCCGGGGGAGTGGTACAGGTCCCGGTCGAGCACCGTGTCCGGCACGGGCCCGATCCGGGTCCGGCCCGAGGACACGACGCGCCAGAACCCGGCGGCGTCCGCGGCTCCGGCGAACCGCCCGCCGAGCCCGACCACCGCGACCGGCACGGCCCGCGTGGCGGCGGCCCAGGCGCGGCGGGTACGCCCCCGGGGGCCCGGGCGGTCCCCGGCTCGGGGCCCGCCCGCCGTCGGGCCGGGGTGCTCCTCCAGCACGAGGTGGCTGAACGTGCCCGTGAGGGACGCTCCTTGGACCACGGCGCGGCGTGGCACTCCGGCTCGCACACCCGTCGGCCAGGGCGCGCCCGGCTGCGGCGACCGGGGCACCGTGCCGCCCGGCTCGGCGTCAGGAACGGCTGCTTGGTCGGGATAGCGGCCCTGATGCAGGGCCAGGGCGACCTTCAGCAGGGAGGCGAGTCCCGCGTGCGCGAAGGCGCGGCCGTCGCCGGTGCCGAGACGGACGGCATCCGGCGGACGGTGGGGCGGCCCGGCCGCGGGTTCGGGGCCGGTGGGGCCGGTGGGTTCGGGGCCGGTGGGGTCAGTGGGGTCAGTGGGGTCGATGGTGGCCACGGGGGTGCTCGGGTTGCTCGTCGCCACGGGTCCGGCTAGGAAGGCCGTCGCCTCGGCCCCGGTGGGGACGGCGGAGTCCACGTACTCGACGTACTGCACCGTGCCCGGGTCAACGCCGGCCGCCCGCAGCGACGCGGTGGCCGTGCGCTGCCGCAACTCGGCGGAGCGCGACGGGCGGAAACAGCCGGGCCGCGGGTCGTGGCGCAGGGTGCAGTCGAGGATCGTGGCGTAGACGCGGTCCTGGTCGCGGACGGCGTCCGAGAGCCGCTTGAGGAGGACGGCACCGACACCTGGGGTGAGGGGGCGGGCGGACAGTGGAGGGTCGGAGGGCCGCCCCGCACCGGAGGCCTGCCCCGCACGGCGTGCTGCTCCCGCACCGCGTGCTGCTCCCGCGCCGGGCGTCACCCCCGCACCGGACCCCCGCCCCCCACCGCCCCGCCCCTTCTCGTCCAACGCCCAAGCCGCATAAGGACTCTCGTCCCGCTGCCCCGTCAGGACGAGGACCGCGTCCGAGCCCTTGGCCCGCAGTTGTTCCAGTGCGTGGGCGAGGGCCACGAACGACGTGGCCTCCGCGGACTCCACGGCGAGGGTGCGGCCGCGGAGTGTGAAGGCCGCCGCGACGCGCGCCGGGATCGTGCTGGCCATCTCGCCGACCCGGTCGTGCGGGGAGCCGCCGAGCCGTCGCGTGAGCAGCCCGCGCAGCTCGTCCCCGGCGCGGGCGGCGCTGTCCGGATCGGCACCAGCGGCGACGGCCGCGCGCGCCACCTCGCGGGCGTACCGGGGCAGTTCGACCCTCAGGGCGTTCGCGTGCTGCCGGTCGAGGGCGAAGCACAGGCCGGTGACGACGTCGGTGCGCTCGGCGGGCAGGGGCCGCGCCGGGTGGCCCGCGTCGGCCAGGCACCGGCGGGCCGTCTCCAGCATCAGCAACTGCATCCGGTTCATGGACCTGGCCTGCAGGGGCGGGATGCCGAACCGGGCGACGTCCACGACGACGTCGTCGAGCGTGCCCGGGTCGAGCGCCGCGACGCCCACGATGGCGACGGGCTCGCCGGGCCGGGCGGGGGCGGCCCCGGGCGGGGGCGGATCGGAGGTCATCACGCGGCTGCTCCTGCGGTCGGCGAACCAGATGTTTCCCATGGAGAACCGGATGTCGTACCCGGCGATGAATTCTTGTCGGGCGCGCGAGGACACACTTCTCGGCGCCGGATTTCCAGGAGTGGGGCCGCTGGTGCGGAACCGGCGTCAAGGTGTTCGCCGCGATTCACGTGGCCGCTGTGGCGGTCGAAAGGGAAAGCGCCGGATCCTGCGACAGGATTTCCGTGTGCCGCCGCTGGAGCACGATTCCGGGCTGCACCCCCAGCTCCTCGTCGAGCCGCCGCCGTGTGACATGGAACAGCTCCAGGGCCTCCGCCTGCCGCCCGGTGCGGTACAGGCCGAGCATCAGGAGCTCGCAGAAGCGCTCGCGCAGCGGGTGCTGCGCCACCAGGCGGCGCAGCTCGGCCACCGCGCGGGCGGCGTCGCCGACCGTGAGCCGGGCCCTGATCAGGTCCTCCCGGACCGTCAGACGCCGCTCGTCGAAGAGCGCGGCCGCGCCCCGGCAGCGCAGCCCGTCGCCCGCGTCGAGCAGCGCGGGCCCCCGCCACAGCTCCAGCGCGGCCTGCAGCAGCTCGATCGCGCGCTCGGGGGCCACGGACAGCGCCGCCGCGCCGCGCGTGGCGAGGTCGAGGAAGCGGTCGCCGTCGACGCAGCCGGGCGGCACGTCGAGCAGATAGCCGCCGCGCACCGCGCGCAGGACGGTCGCGCCCCGGCGGCACGGACGGTGGCCGTCGAGCACCTTGCGCAGCCGGGTGGCGTGCGCCTGGAGGGCGTTGCGGGTGTTGCCGAGCGGGCGGCCCGCCCACAGCTCGTCGGCGAGGTCCCCGTGCGCGACGGCGCGGCCCGCGTCGAGGGCGAGCGTCGCCAGCATGGCCCGCACCTTGTCGGCCTGAATTCCGTGGAGTTCCCCGTCGGCGGCCACGGACACGGGCCCCAGGACATTGATGTGCATGACGTTCCCCCCGGTGGCAGCAAACGGCATCACTGGACAGCAAAGGGCAGCACTGGCCGCTCGGAGAGAAGAGAGTGCAAGTCCCCCTTTGGCCCCCTCTTGGCCCTGTTCTTTCGACCCGGCACGAGTTTTCCAGGGGCGGTGTCCGGGTGTCATCGATCACCTGACGGGTTTTGCTCGCGAGGTCCCCGACCAATTTCCGGATATCCGTCTCAGTCATCCGTGGAGGCATCCGTGGAGGCGGGCGCCCCGGCCCTCCACGGATGACTGACGGCGACCCGCCACCAGCGGCACTGGACAGGCGATTGAACGAGCGTTTAGTCTGCTGTACATGCGTTCAATGCCCGAGGACCGCACCACCCGGGCGGTCATCAGAGACGAGGCCCTGCGCCTCTTCGCCGTGCACGGCCCCGACGTGGTCACCGTCCGGCAGATCGCCACCGCGGCCGGAGTCTCACCGGGGCTCGTGGTGCACCACTTCCGCTCCAAGGACGGCCTGCGCCAGGAGGTCGACCAGTACGTCATCACGGTCTTCGAGGGCATGCTCAGCGAGCTGACCGGCGAGAGCGGCCCGGAGCTGCTCGACGAGTCGGCGGCCGCCGCGCGTTCCCTCGGCGAGGTCTTCCTGCGCCACCTGCCGGTCGGCTCCCCACTGCCCGGCTATCTGCGCAGGCTCCTGCTGTCCGACACGGAGGCGGGCCGCGGCCTCTTCCGGCGGCTGTACGCGATGAGCAGGGAGACCCTGGACGACCTCGCCGAGTCGGGCGCCGCCGCCAGAGGCGGCGACCCGCAGGTCCGCGCCGCGCTCCTGCTGGTCAACGACCTCTCGGTGTTCCTGCTGCGTGACCAGCTCACCGGAGTGCTCGGCGTCGACCCGCTGTCGGCGGCGGGCCTGGCCCGCTGGGGCCCGGAGCTCCTGAGCATCTACGCGGGCGGGCTGAACGCGACTCCCCAAGCACAGCAAGCAGAAGGAGGCCAGGCATGACCACACGGCCCGAGCCCGCACTCACCGCCCGGGACATCCACAAGGCCTACGGCCGACATCAGGTGCTGCGCGGCGTGGACCTCAGGGTCGACCCCGGGCAGCTGGTCGCGGTGGTCGGCGAGAACGGCTCCGGCAAGTCGACGCTCCTGAAGGCGATCGCGGGCACCCTGCGCGTCGACCGCGGCGAGGTCGCCCTCAGCGGCACCCTCGGCTACTGCCCCCAGGACCCCGTCCTCAACGCCAACCTCACCGTCGATCAGCACTTGCGCTACTTCGCCGCCGCCCACCGCCTGACCGCCCTGGACCGCGCGGACGAACTGGTCCGCCTGCTCGGCTACGAGAAGTACCGCGACACCGCGGCGGGCGACCTGTCCGGCGGCACCCGCCAGAAGCTCAACCTGACGCTCGCGCTCCTGCACGACCCGGACGTCCTGCTCCTCGACGAGCCGTACCAGGGCTTCGACTGGGAGACGTACCTGCGCTTCTGGGACCTCGTCGACCAACTGCACGAGCGGGACAAGGCCGTCGTCGTCATCACCCACCTCGTCTTCGAGCAGGAGCGCTTCGACGTCCTCGCCGACCTCGTCGACGGCCGCCTGACGCCCCGTGACACGGCAGTGAAGGAGCCCAGCCATGCCGGCGCCTGACACCCTCCCGGGCACCCCGCTGTACGGCCAGTTCCCGACCGCGCTGCGGTTCTCCGTACGCGAACAGAGCCGCAACCGCCTCGCCGCGCTGCTCCTCCTGCTGTTCGTGCCGCTCTGGTATCTGCTGATGACGGCCATCGCGGGCGACAAGGACGTGGACTTCAAGCTGTACGCGACCGGCGAGATGCTGAGCGTCGGCGGCAAGCACATCACGCTGATCACCGCCGGGCTCAACGCGCTCACGATGATCTCCGGCTTCGTCGTCTTCGACGCCGTCCGCAAGGCCCTGGCCTTCGACAAGCGCCTGGCCTTCGCCGGGTTCGGCCAGTCCACCCTCGTCGGCGCCAAGATGCTCGCCATCGGCATCGTCGCGAGCACCATCGCGCTCTACACCGCGCTGGCCCTGCTGCTGTACTGGCGCCCCGGGTTCACCGGCTGGGGGACGATCCTCGCCGGGTTCGCCACCATGACCCTCACCTACGGCTCGCTCGGCCTGCTGCTCGGCGTCCTGGTCAAGAACGACCTGGAGGGCTTCTTCCTCATCATCATGGGCGGCCTCACCGACACGTTCCTGCAGAACCCGCTCGGCAACCCGGCCGCCAACAAGCCGGTCCTGCAGTACTTCCCCTCCTTCGGACCGATGCAGTTCTCCGTGGGCGGCTCGCTCGGCGACACCGTCCTGTGGCGCTATCTCGGCTTCGGCCTGATCTGGGCCGCGTCCTTCGCCGTCGTCGGCCTGATCGTGTTCCACTTCAGGACCCGGAGCCGCCGCCCCAAAGGCTGACGGCCCCGGATCCCGCCGGATCACGCCTGCTGCGCCGGGGCGCCCTGACCGGACTGACCGGACTGGCCGGACTGGCCGGACTGGCCGAGCCGCCGCAGCGACGCCACCAACTGGTCCACCTCGTCCGAGGTGTTGTACAGCGCGAACGAGGCGCGGGCCGCCGACTCCAGGCCGTAGTGCGCGAGCGCGGGCTGCGCGCAATGGTGGCCCGCGCGCACCGCGATCCCGTCCCGGTCGAGCCAGTCCGCGATCGACGCCGGATCGTGGCCCGCCATCGTGAAGGTGAGCACCGCGATCCGCTCGGCCGCCGACCCGATCACCTCCACGCCCGGCACGGTCGCCATCGCCTGCATCGCGTACGTCATGAGCTGCTGCTCGTACGCCGCCACGGCGTCCTGGTCGAAGCCCCGCAGCCAGTCGATCGCCGCCAACAGGCCGACCACACCCGAGATATGGCCCGTCCCGGCCTCCATCATGTGCGGCATCGCCGCGAACGTCGTCCGCTCGAAGCTCACCGACTCGATCATGTTGCCGCCGCCCTGCCAGGGCCGCATCTCCGCCATGGTCTCCGGCGTCGCGTACAGGGCACCGATGCCCGTCGGCGCGAACAGCTTGTGGCCGGAGAAGGCGTAGAAGTCCGCCCCCAACTCCTGGACGTCCACCGGCATGTGGGCCACCGCCTGCGCGCCGTCCACCAGGACCTTCGCGCCGTAGCGATGCGCGAGGGCCGTCATCTCGCGCACCGGCGGCACGGTGCCGAGCACGTTCGAGGCCTGGCTGACCACGACCATCTGGGTGCGCGCGGACAGCAGGTCGGCGTACGCGGCCTGGTCGATCTCGCCGTCCGGCGTCAACGGCACGGGGACGACCCGCGCCCGCGTCTCCTCGGCGATCAACTGCCAGGGGACGATGTCCGAGTGGTGCTCAAGGACGGGCACGAGGATGTCGTCCCCCGGCCCGAGGTGGGCCCGGCCCCAGCTCTGCGCCACCAGGTTGATCGCCTCGGTGGTGCCCCGCACGAACATGATCGTGTCGGGCGACGGCGCGCCCAGGAACTGGGCGACCGCGTTCCGCCCCGCCTCGTACAGCTCCGTCGCCTCGCGCGCCATGGTGTGCGCGCCGCGGTGGATGTTGGAGTTGGCCGCGCTGTAGTACGCGCTGACGGCCTCGATCACCTGCCGCGGCTTCTGCGTGGTCGCGCCGTTGTCGAGCCAGACGAGCGGATGCCCGTTGACGGTGCGGTGCAGGATCGGGACGTCCTTGCGGGCGGCTTCGGGGGAGAAGGCGCCGGGGGGCGTGGCGGTGAGACCGGAGAGGTCGGCCGGGGGCGCGGCGGGGGCGTCCGCCGGGGCGGGGGCCACCGCCCCGGGCACGCCGGTCGTGGGCACCGCCGCAGCCGTGGTCGTCGGGGGAGTCGCCGGGATCCCGGCTGCCGAGGTGGCCGTCGGCGACGGCACCTGCTCAGGGGAACGCAGCAGCGCCCTGAGGTCAGGAGTAGTCATGGTAGTTGTTCACCTCGACGTTCTGGAGCACCGCGATGGCGTCCTCGACGAGCACCGCCGTGTTGAAGTACGCCGTCATCAGGTACGAGCTGATGCCCTTCTGGTCCGTGCCCATGTTCCGCATGGACAGACCCGGTTCGACCTCGTCGGCGACCTCCGCGGGCCGCAGCCCGACCACGCCCCGGTCGGCCTCGCCCATCCGCATGAGGAGGATCTCCGTGGTGCCGACGGCCGCGCCGGAACCGTTGCCGCTCACGCCGTTGCTGAACGGCACCTTGTCCGACGGGAGCAGCGGCACGCCGCGCCAGGTGAGCAGCGGGCTGCCGAAGCGGCTGTCCGTCACCGGGGGTACTCCCCGCCGCGTACATTCACGGCCGAACGCGGCGATGGCCTTCGGGTGCGCGAGGAAGAAGCTGGGCTGCTTCCACACCTTCGAGAGCAGCTCGTCGAGGTCGTCGGGGGTCGGCGACCCGGTGCGCGTCTGCACCCGCTGCCCCGACGTCACGCTGTGGAAGAGGCCGAACTCGGGGTGGTTGAGCAGCGCCGCCTCCTGCCGCTCGCGCAGGGCCTCGATGGTGAGCAGCGCCTGCTGGCGGGTCTGGTCGACGTCGCCGCTGTAGACGTCGTGGACGCGGGTGTGGACGCGCAGGATCGTCTGCGCGAGCGTCATGTGGTACTCGCGGGGCGCGTCCTCGTAGTCGACGTAGGTGGCCGGCAGGTCGGGCTCGCCGACGTGGCCGGAGGCGAGGTCGACCGGGACCTCGGAGCCGGGGCGGGCGCCGTTGCCGGAGACGTAGGCGGTCATGGAGGTGCGGACCCGCTCGTCGCGGTCGGCGAGCGCGGCGAGGGCGCTGCGGTCGGCGCACAGGGCGGTACCGGGGGTGAGGGCCTTGACGCGGTACGGGGTCTGCTCCTCGCGGGTCCAGGCGCCGAGGTCGAAGAACTGGCCGTCGCCGATGACCTCGATCAGCTGTTCCTCGCCGTAGCGCCCGGTCACGCGCTTCTCGGCGCGGCCCTGGACGATGATCCACAGCCGCTCGGCGGGGTCGCCCTCCTGGGCGAGCACCTGCCCGGCCTCGAAGCTGACCTCGGTGAAGGCGCCCGCGAGTTCGGTCAGGCAGGACTCCTCCGCGTCCCGCAGGTACGGCAGTTCGCGCAGGTCGCCCGGTATGACGCGGGGGGAGCCGCTGTCGGTGTGGGTGCTGATGCGGTCGTCGCCGAGCACGAACGTGCGGCGCCGGTTCACGCGGTACACACCGGACTTGAGGTCCACCCAGGGCAGGGCGCGCAGCAGATAGCGGGGCGTGGTGCCGCGCATCTGCGGCGCGGTCTTGGTGGCGGTCGCGAGTTGCCGTGCGGCATCCGGAGAGAGCGACAGACGATCGTTCACGGTCATGGGAACCTCCTCGAAGACGGACAAGGGCCGATCGTCTTCATGCGGTTCCGTGACCACAAGGTGTAACTTTTCAACTACTTTTGGTACTCGGCCGGAAATAGCCGAACACTGCAACGAGCGGAACGGCGGCGGGCCCGCGTACGGCGGGCAGGAGCGCCGCTCCCTCTTGGTGCCGGTCATGCGCACTCGTCATATGCGACCGGATTTGCTCCCCTACGGGGCGTTCGCGGCCCCCCAAAACCCCCTTATACAAGGGCTTTCTGCAAGACGCCGTTCCGGGTGGGCCGATCTGCGCGGACCGGTCAGCCCGCCGCCGCGTCCCGCTGGTGCGGGATCACCACGGGAAGCTCGCCCTGCCGTACGGTCACGGTCCGGGTGGGCGCGGGGACGGGGATGCCCTCGGCGCGGTAGCGCCGGTGCAGCCGCTTGATGAACTCGTGCTTGATCCGGTACTGGTCGCTGAACTCACCCACGCCCAGGATCACCGTGAAACCGATCCGGGAGTCACCGAACGTGTGGAAGCGGATGGCGGCCTCGTGGTCGGGGACGGCCCCGGTGATGTCCTTCATCACCTCGTCGACGACCTCGACGGTGACCTGCTCGACCCGGTCGAGGTCGGCGTCGTAGCCGACGCCCGCCTGCACCATGATCGACAACTCCTGCTCGGGGCGGCTGTAGTTGGTCATGTTGGTGCCCGCGAGCTTGGCGTTGGGGATGATGACCAGGTTGTTGGAGAGGTTGCGCACCGAGGTGTTGCGCCAGTTGATGTCGACGACGTAGCCCTCCTCGCCGCTGGTCAGCTCGATGTAGTCGCCCGGCTGCACGGTTTTCGCGGCGAGGATGTGCACGCCCGCGAACAGGTTCGCGAGGGTGTCCTGGAGGGCGAGCGCGACCGCGAGACCGCCCACGCCGAGCGCGGTCAGGAGCGGCGCGATGGAGACGCCCAGCGTCTGCAGCACCACCAGACAGCCGATCGCGAGCACCACGACCCGGCTGATGTTCACGAATATGGTCGCCGAGCCGGCCACGCCGGAGCGCGACTGCGCGAGCGACTTGACGAGCCCCGCGACGATCCGGGCCGCCGTGACCGTGGCCGCCAGGATGAGCAGCGCCGACAGGACGAGGGTGACGGTACGTCCGGTACGCGGCGTCAGCGGCAGCGCGGCCGCCGCCGCGGCGATCCCGCCCGCGACCGCCGCACACGGCACGAGCGCGCGGGCGGCGTCGACGATGACGTCGTCCCCGCCCCACCGCGTACGGCTCGCCCGCTCCCCGAGCCAGCGCAGCGTCGTCCGCGACAGCAGGGCCGCGGCGAGCCCGCAGAACACCGCGATGCCGGCGACTGTCCAGTCGTGCAGAGTGAGGGCTCGGTCCATCAATACGCTCCCATGATCGGCCGGTTCGCTCCCGTGCGCGATGACACGGCCGCCCATCCTGCCCTACCCGCCGAAGCCCTCCGCACCGGCCCCCACCTGCGATCTTCGTCGGGGCGTAGGCCCCTGCGCCACGCTGTCGGCGGCTAGTCGCGCACGGCGCTCGCCGTCTCGCGCGCGGGAGGGCTGTGGGAGGCCCGGAACTCTCCGGGGGGTACGCCGTAGGCCGCGCGGAAGAGCCGGGTGAAGTGGGCCTGGCTCGCGAAGCCCCAGCGGGCGGCGATGGTCCGGATGGTGCGTCCGCTCTGCCCCGGGTCCATCAGGGCCCGATGGCACTGCTGGAGTCGCTTGCGCCGGATCAGGGCCGCGGGAGCCGTGCCCGCGGCGGCGAGGACCTGCTGGAGGTGGCGCAGGGAGATGTGGTGGGCGTCGGCGACGGTCTGCGGGGAGAGCTCCGGGTCGCCCAGGTGGTGGTGGATGAAGGACTGGACCCGGGCGAGCAGGGCCTGTTGGTGGCTCTCTGGTGGGAGGGCGTGCAGGGTGTGGAGTTCATGGGCCAGCAAGGTGACCAGCAGTTCCAGGGCGGTGTCGAGGAGGCGGATGAATTCGATGTCCCGGTAGCGGGAGCCCGCGCTGAGGGCCTCGTGCACACAGTGGATGAGGACCGCGCCGATGCCCGTGCTCCCGGGCAGTCGCCGGGCCAGCAGGGGTGCCACGTCCTGCGGTGGGAACGGCAGCAGGCTCTTGGGGAGGACGAGGCCCTCGTGGGTGCCGGTCGTGTGCCGCGCACGGAACGGCAGTGAGGAGTCGATGAGGACCACGTCACCGGCCCTGAGAAGGGTCTCCTGGCTGCCTTGGCCGACCGCGGAGACACCGGTGCGCGTGATGTCGAGCACGTACTGCTCCGGATCCGACTTGCGGACGAGCTTCTGGGTCCGCTCCGCGTGGAACGACCGCACCGTGGACGTCGTCCCCTGGAGGGTGTGCGAGCCCCGCGTCAGCGCCGTGGCCCGGAAGCCGGCCTCGTCGTCACAGCGCACGTGCGTGGGAACGACGACGCGGCTCGCCAGCTCGTGCCAGCACGCGAACCGGTCCTCCGGCGGCAGACTCTCGGTCGTGAAGGATGCCTCGATCACTCGTCCCTGCCTTCCGCCGCGGGTGGACCAGGTGGCGGGGCGTCAGGCCGTGCGCGCTGCCCCGGAAGCGCCACGATGCGTCCATGAAGCCGGAAGAGGCTTGGGTAAACCTGCAATCCCCTGGTCGGACGGCCTGGGCGGGGGTGCCCGCGCCCTCAGCCCACCAGCCGCAGCGCCCCCTTTGCCACCCCCACCCGCACGCTCTGCCCCCAGCCGAGGCCGAGGGCGTCGGACTCCATGCCGTCGCCGAAGGCCACCAGGTGGTCCGACTCGGCGGTGAGCCACAGGCGTTGGTCCGCGATCAGTTCGCCGTGTACCAGGGAGGTGCCGGTCGTGGGGGACGGCCAGGCCTCCCGTACGAACCACAGCAGGCGCGCCTCGTGCGGCTCCGGCGGGCGCGGGCCGCCCCCGGCCTGCCGCCGCAGTGACCCCAGCCAGCCGGTGGCGCCCGTGCCGGTGCCGACCACCACCCCGGAGGACGCCTGTGCCTCCGCGCCCTCGGGGGCCGCGCCGGAGCTGAGGCGGTAGCGGGCCGTCTGGTGCCCGGCGGCGCCGACGTAGATCTCGTTGAGCGCGCTCAGCCGCTGGCCGTCGTCGGTCACCGCCTCGACCATGGTGAGTTCGTCGGCCCCGGCCGCACCCGCCGCCGCGTGCGGAAGGAGCTTCGCCGCGTCCGACGCCCGGTGCCGCACCAGCACACCGGGGTTGCGCCCCGGCTCGGTGTCGACGCCCACGACGGGCTGCCCCGACAGGTACTTGGCGGCGTTGGCCACGAGCCCGTCCTGCCCCACCACGACCACCACGTCCTCCGGGCCGAACAGGAACCGGTCCAGATCGGCCCGCTCCACCCGCGCCGTCCGCCACCGGAGCGGCACCGCGGCCGCCACGTCGGCGAGCGCCCGCTGCGCCCGCCGGTGCCGCCCGGCCACCTCGTCGATCTCCCGGCCGCGCGAGGACAGGAAGAACGCGGCCTGCCCGTGCGTGCCGTGCCGGGCGATCAACTCCTCGTACTCGGTGGTGCGGTGGACGAGGACGGCGCGCGGGGCGAGCGTCATGACCGCCGTCCTTCGTCCGGGCCGTCGCCGCCGTGTGCGCCGCGACGACTGCCGCGCGCGCTCGGGTCGGCCCCGGCTCCCGCGCCCGGACCACCACCGGCACCCGCGTCCGCAGCCGCACCCTCCTCGGCGCCCGCACCAGCCCCGGCCCCCGCACCCCCACCACGCCCCAGCCTCCCCAACAGCCCCGTCACCACGTCCGGCGTCAGCGTCAGGCTCTCGATGCGCGGCACGTTCTCGGCGAGCCGTGCCGCTGCCAAGGCGTGCAGGGTCGCCGGGTCGGCGCTCGCGTGGGCCGTCAGCCAGGACCGCTGCGCAGCGGCGCGCGCCTCGCCGACGGTGCGGGCCGCCTCCGCCTCGGCCCGGGCGAGCGCCACCGTGCGGGCGGCCTCGGCCTCGGTGCGCACGGCGTCCGCGGCGGCCTTCTCCTCGGCCTCGCGGCGCGCGTTGGTGCCGCGCCTGGCCACCAACTCCTCCTCCTGGCGGGCGAGTTCGATGCGGCTTGCCAGCTCGTTCTCGGCGATGGCGCGCTCGCGCTCCACGGCCACGGCCCGGCGCTCGAACGTGGCGCTGTCCGCGTCCTGCTGGATGCGCTCGCGGGCCGGGGTGCGCAGCGCGCGCTCCACCTCGGGCTCGGGCCGGATCGCCACGACGCGCACGGCGACCACCTCGATGCCGGTGGCGGGCAGCCGCGGCTCCGCGCCGAGGCCCGTACGGACCCGGTCCCGTACCGCCGCGACGCCCTCGGCGAGCGCGGCCGAGAGCGGCATCCGGGCGAGGACGTCCAGGGCGTGCTGCTGGGCCGACTCGGTGAGCAGCGTGGACAGTTGCTCCAGGGGAGCGGACCGCCAGACCCCGGTGTCGGGGTCGACGGAGAAGTCCAGGCGGGCGGCGGCCGCCGCCGGGTCGCTGATGCGGTAGGTGACGGCGGCCTGGACCGTGACGTCCTGGAAGTCGGCGGTGCGCGCGTGGAACGCCACCGCCAACTCGCGGTCGTCCACGGGCACTTCGGACAGCGCGGCGCTCAGCGGCCGGAACCAGAAGCTGAGCCCGGGCCCGTCGTGGGCGAGCTTGCCGTTCCTGTGGTGGCGGATGTGGGCGGTCGGCGCGGACCGCAGATGACGCAGGCCCAGGCGCCGGGTGATGTCGGCCATGGTGGAACCCCTCCCGTTTTTCGTCACCCCGACGATATTGGTTCAACGTGCTTATCGTCAAGGAGACTAAAAGGGGGCGGGAGGGGTTTCGCCCTGCCCTCCCTACCGCTTCCGCCCCACCCCCGCGTACAACGGCACCTCCGTCCCGTCCCGCACCTCCGCCACGCCCAGCTCCGGGCGCCAGTCCGGCGGCCACACCAGGCCGGGCTCCAGGAGGTCGAAGCCGTCGAAGAGGCGCAGCACCTCCTCGCGGGAGCGGGGGACGAGGGTGACGCCGCCCGCCTTGTACATCTGCACGGCGCGGTCGGTGCGTTCGGTGTCCCAGTCGCCCGCCATCTGCGAAAGGACCAGGTGGCTGCCGGGCGCGAGGGCGTCGACGAGGCGGGCGACGATCTCCCGCGCCCCGTCCTCGTCGCTGACGAAGTGCAGGAGGGCGATCAGGGAGAGGGCGACCGGCTCGTCGAAGTCCAGGACGGACGCGGCGAGTTCCAGGATCCGGTCGGGCTCGCGGACGTCCGCCTGGAGGAAGGTGCTCGCGCCCGCGTCGGTCCCGGCCAGCAGCGGCTCGGCGTGCGCGAGGACGATCGGGTCGTTGTCCACGTACACGACGCGCGCGCCGGGCGCGGCGGACTGCGCGACGCGGTGCAGGTTCGGCTCGGTCGGTATGCCGCTGCCGAGGTCGAGGAACTGGCGTATTCCGGCCGTGCCCGCGAGATGGCGGGTGGCGCGCTGCATGAACCAACGGTTGTGCTGGGCGCAGTACTTGGTGCTCGCGTCCAGCGCGACCAGCTGCTGCCCGAGCTCCGCGTCCGCCGCGTAGTGGTCCGAACCGCCGAGGAACCAGTCGTAGACGCGGGCCGGGTGCGGGGTGCCGGTGTCGAGGTCTGCGGAGGCGGGCGGGACTGCGGTCATGGGGCAACTCCTCGGTCGGGGGCGGCTGTTCGGGCGGTGCGGGGCCCGGCCAGGAGACGGTAGCGGGCGGGCGTCCATGGCCGGACGGCAGGCGTCGGTGACCGTACCGGCAGGCGTCCGGGGCCGTGTCGGCATCGGGTCGGTGACCGTACGGGCAGCGGCCCTTGACCGTACGGGCGATGAGACCGTGACCGTAAGGGAATCAGCCGTGCGTGAGGGCTTCCCGGCGGCTTCGCTTTATGAAACTCTCCTACCGAATCTCGACAGGAGTTCGGCCAGGGCCCCTCAACGGGGCCGCTGTCGGGCTGCCTCACCACTTCTTCCGGGGTGCAGAACTGATGCGAAAACGGACGCGCGGCCACGACCTGGCCGCCCTGCGCCGACTCAACACCACCGTCGTCCTGCGCGCCCTGCACCGCCGCAGCCCCCAGACCCTCGCCGAACTCGCCGCGGGCACCGGCCTGTCCCGGCCCACCGTGGACGCGGCCCTGGAGGAGCTCACCGCGCAGGGGTGGGTCACCGAGGCCGACGCGGGGGAGCGGGTGCGGGGGCGCCCCGCGCGGCGGTTCCGGTTCCGGGGCGAGTCCGGGTACGTGCTCGGGGCCGACATCGGCCTGCACAAGATGGTGCTGCTCCTCACCGACCTCGGCGGCAACGTCATCGCCGTCGAACGCGCCGACGTCGACCCGGAGCTGGGCGGCGGCCCCCGCCTCGCCCTCCTCCAGGACGGCCTCGACGCCTTCCTCGACACCCACACCGTCCGCCGCGACCTCGTCCTCGCCCGCTGCGTCGGCGTGCCCGGCGTGGTGGACGCGAGCGGCCACATCACCTCCGTCGTGGTGCCCGAGTGGTCCGGCGTCGACCTCGGCCGGCTCCTCGCCGACGGCGAGAGCGGCCACACCCTCGTCGAGAACGACGTGAACCTCGCGGTGCTCGCCGAGCGCTGGCAGGGCGCAGCGACCCTCGCCGGAGACGTGGTCTGCGTCCTGACCGGGCACCGCGTCGCCTGCAGCATCACCATCGGCGGGCAGCTGCACCGCGGCGGCCGGGGCGGCGCGGGCGAACTCGGCCTGCTTCCGCTGCTCGGCATGGACAGCGCGCATGAAGCCCTCACCTGGAAGGACGGGCTGCGCGACGGCGAGTCCGAGGTGGCCGCGCTCGCCCGCGCGGCCGACGCCGAGGACCCGCGCGCCCTCGACGCCATAGCGGACTTCGCCGACCGCATCACCCCCGGCATCGCCGCCCTCGCCCTCGCCCTCGACCCCGAACTCGTCGTCCTCACCGGCGGCGCCACTCCCCTCGGCGCCCACCTCGTGCCGCTCCTGGAGGAGCGGCTGCGGCCCCTTACGCTGCACGTGCCCCGGATCGCGCTGAGTTCCCTCGGTGAGCGCGGCGTCGCCCTCGGCGCGGTGCGCAAGGCACTCGACCGCGTCGAGGAGGAACTCCTCGCCGACCCCGTCGGCTGACCGCCCGCCGGGCGCCCGTGCCCGGCAGGACCCGTTGGCCCGATCCCCGGAGACCCACCCACCCCCAACACCAGCGGAGGCGCGTGATGCGCAGGAGGACCCTCCTCTGCTCAGGCCTGGCCGCGGCGTCTGCCCCGGTGCTCGCCGCCTGCTCGGACGAGGGCGGCGGCGCCGACGGCGGCGGCCGCACCACCGTCTCGTACGGCATGTGGGACCCCGCCCAGGTCCCGGGCATGAAGAAGATCATCGCGGCGTTCGAGGAGGAGCACCCGGACATCTCGGTGCGCATCGAGCTGACCCCGTGGGCGAGCTACTGGACCACCCTGAAGACCTCGATGCGCGGCGGCACCGCCCCCGACGTGTTCTGGATGAACGCCGTCAACTTCCAGCTGTACGCGGCCCACGACGTCCTGGAGCCGCTGTCCGAGCACATCGACAACGACCGCACCCCGGTCGACCGCCACCCCGAGCAGCTCGTGCGGCTCTACTCCTACGACGGCGTCCAGTACGGCCTGCCGAAGGACTTCGACACCGTCGGCCTCTGGTACAACAAGGCCCTCTTCGACAAGGCGGGCATCAAGTACCCCGACACCACCTGGACCTGGGACGACCTGCGGGACGCCGCCGCCGAACTCACGAATCCGCGGCAGCGTGTGCACGGCTTCTGCTCCGAGATGCACCGCCAGTTCGTGCTCTACCCCGCCATCTTCGGCGCGGGTGGCCATGTGCTGCGCGACGGCCGCTCCGGGTTCGGTGACGAACGTTCCGTCGAGGGGCTGCGCTTCCTCACCGACATGATCGACCGCGGCTGGTCGCCGCCGCAGAGCGCCATGGTGGAGAGCACCGCCCGGGTGCGCTACTGGTCGGAGAAGGCGGCCATGGTGCACGACCTGTCCGCGATGGCCGGGCAGATGTACGCGGTGCCCGCCCTGAAGGACCACGGCGGGGTCACCGCGCTGCCCAGGGGCCGCGAGCGGGCCACCGTCATCCACGGCCTCGCCAACGTGATCTCCGCGAAGAGCGACAAGAAGGCCGCCGCCTGGAAGTTCGTGCACTTCATGGCGGGCCGCAGGGCCGCCGGGATCCAGGCGGAGTCCGGCGTCACGATCTCCAGCTACGCGGGCACGCAGGACGCCTGGCTGAAGTCCATGCCGGAGTTCGACCTGAGGCACTTCCTCGACATGAAGAAGTACGCCACCCCGTACCCGAGCTCGAAGAACACGGCCGTCTGGGAGAACCTCCAATACCCCCTTCTCGGCGCCGCGTTCAGCGGCAAGGGCGGGATCGAGGACGCGGCCCGCACGCTCGGGAAGCAGATGGACCGGGCCCTGAAGGAGGAGCGGAGCTGATGAGTCTCTTTCCCGCCACGGCCGCCGCGAAGGCGGCCGACCGCCGGGTGCCGAAGTCCGCGCCGAGGCCCGCGTCGCGCGGTCAGCGGGCCGCGTACGGGTTCATCGCACCGCTCGGCATCGGCTTCGCGGTCTTCTACTTCTGGCCGATGATCCAGACGTTCTACTTCAGCTTCACCGAGTTCGGCCCCTTCGGCGGCCACACCTGGACCGGCACCGACAACTACGCGCGCGTGCTGCGCGACGTCACCGTCTGGCAGGCGCTCGGCAACACCCTCATCTACTGCGGCGTCGGGCTGCTCGCGCTGCCCCTCGCCATCGTCGTGGCCGCGCTCCTCAACCGGCGCGGGCTGCGCGGCGTCGCCGTCTACCGCGCCCTGTACTTCGTGCCGTTCGTGACGCTGCCTGTCGCCGTGGGCCTGGTCTGGAACTGGCTCTACAACGGCGACTTCGGGCTTCTGAACGAGATCCTGGGATGGTTCGGGGTCGACCGGCACTACTGGGTATCCGACCCCTCCACGGCCGTGCTCGCCATCGGCGCCGTCATGGTCTGGTCGACCACCGGCTACTACTTGATCATCTTCATGGCCGGCATCAAGGCGATCCCGCGGGACTACTACGAGGCCGCGGAGCTGGACGGGGCCGGGCCGCTGCGCCGCTTCTTCACCATCACGCTGCCGCTGCTCAGCCCCACGCTGTTCTTCGCCTCCGTCATCTGCATGATCCAGTCCCTGCAGACCTTCGACCTGATCTACATCATGATGGGCGAGAAGAACCCCGCGGTCGGCGACACCCAGTCGGTCGTGGGCCTCTTCTACAAGTGGGCGTTCATCGAGAACGCCCAGGGCGCCGCGGCCGCCCTCGCCTTCCTGCTGATGCTGCTCATCGCGGGCCTCACCTATCTGCAGTTCCGGCTCCAGCGGAAGTGGGTGCACTATGGCTGACCGCCGACGCCTCGACATGGGCTCCGTGGCGACCCACCTGGTCCTGTCGCTCGGTGCCGTCGTGATGGTCTTCCCGTTCCTCTGGCAGGCCCTCACCGCGCTCAAGTCGCTCGCCGAGGTCTCCCGGGTCCCGCCCACGTTCCTGCCCGACGACTGGAACTGGTCGAGTTTCGACGAGGTCTTCACCGCCCTGCCGTTCCGCGAGATGCTCACCAACAGCGTCCTCGCGACCGCCGGGCGCACGGCCGGCCAGCTCGTGTTCTGCTCGCTCGCCGCCTACGCCTTCGCGCGCCTGCGGTTCCGCGGCCGTGACCTGCTGTTCGGGCTCTTCCTCTCCGTCCTGATGGTGCCGAGCTCGCTGCTCGTGCTGCCGCAGTACGACATCATCCAGCAGTTCGGGCTGCTCAACTCCACGCCCGCGCTGTTCCTCCCCGGCATGTTCAGCGCCTTCGGCACCTTCCTGCTGCGGCAGGCGTTCCTCGCGCTGCCCAAGGAGCTGGAGGAGGCCGCGCGCATCGACGGCGCGGGCTCCTTCCGCATCTTCTGGTCGATCATGCTGCCGCTGATCCGGCCCGCGCTCGCCGCGCTCGCCGTCATCACCGCCATGACCGCCTGGAACGACCTGCTGTGGCCCCTCGTCGTCAACACCGACCCTGAGACCATGCCGATCAGTGCGGGCCTGACCTCCCTCAAGGGGCAGTACGAGACCAACTACCCGGTGATGATGGCTGGTTCGCTGATCGCGAGCCTGCCGATGCTGCTCGTCTACGTCCTCCTGCAGCGGCACTTCGTGCAGAGCGTCGCCTTCAGCGGCTCAAAGGGCTGACGGCACCCCGACTTTCAGAAACCCGACTTTCAGAGACCCGACGTTCAGGGCCCCGACGTTCAGAGCCCGATGTTCAGAGCCCCGACGTACAGAGAAAGGCCAGATCCCCCATGCCACCGCTTCACATCGGCCTGCTCGGCGCGGGCGGCATCGCCCGCGCGCATCTGCCCGGCTGGCTGGAACTGGGCGCGCGGGTCGGCGTCCACACCCAGGACGGCTCGGCGGAGAAGCTCGCCGCCGAGTACGCGGCGCGCGGCCACGACGTCACCGCCGTGCCCACGCTTCCCGAACTCCTCGCCGACTGCCGCGCCGTCGACATCTGCACCCCCACCCCCACCCACAAGGACCTCGCCCTCGCCGCGATCGCCGCGGGACGGCACGTCGTCTGCGAGAAGCCGCTCGCGCTGACCGTCGCCGACGCCGAGGACATCGCGGCCGCCGCCGACGCGGCGGGCGTCCGCCTCCACCCGGCGCACGTGGTGCGCTACTTCCCGGCGTACGCGGCCATGCGGGACGCCGTGGTACGCGCGGAACTCGGTGCCGTCGCCGTGCTCCGCTTCACCCGGGGCGGGGCGCGGCCGCAGTGGGCGCCCTGGTTCGGGGACCCCGCCCAGTCCGGCGGCGTGATCATGGACCTGATGGTGCACGACATCGACATCGCCCGCTGGGTCGCGGGCGACGTGGTGCGCGTGCACGCCCGCACCCGGGGCGTCGAGCACGCCACGGGCGCACCGGCCGGCGTCGTCACCGCCACCGCCGTCCTCACCCACGCCTCCGGCGCCGTCAGCCACGTCAGCGGCCTGTGGGGGCTGCCCGACCAGCGGTTCCGTACGACGTTCCGGATCGCGGGCGCCGATGGGCTCCTGTGCCACGACTCCACCGCAGTGCCCGGCTTCCGCATCACCGCGCAGGGCGAGCGCGCCGCCAACGAGGGCATCCCGTCGAGCCCCATGACGGAGAGCCCCTACCTCAGCGAACTCCGCGAGTTCGCCGCGTCCTGGGACGACCCGGCGGTACGGCCGCGGGTGAGCGCCCGCGACGGTATCGAGGCCGTGCGCATCGCGCGCGCAGCCGTGGAGTCGAGCCGCACGGGCCGCGCCGTCGAACTGACCACCGCCCCGGCGGCACCACCCGGCCCGGCCCCCGCCCCGGCCGCCGCGAACGTGGAGCCCACCCGATGAAGGTCGCCGTCCTCTCCTTCGCCCACGTCCACGCGGCGGCCTATCTGACCCTGCTCCGGGACCTGCCCGGCGTGGAGGTCATCGGCAGCGATCCCGACACCGCGCTCGCCGCGCCCGGCGAGACCCGGGGCCGCGCGTTCGCCGAGGGCCACGGCGTCCGGTACGCGGAGACGTACGAGGACGCCTTCGCCTGGGGTCCTGACGCCGTGATCGTCTGCTCCGAGAACGCCCGCCACCGCCCGCTCGTCGAACTCGCCGCCGCACACCGCGTCGACGTCCTCTGCGAGAAGCCGCTCGCGACCACCGTCGCGGACGGCGAGGCCATGGTCGCCGCGTGCCGGGCGGCCGGGGTGCGGCTCGCGGTCGCCTTCCCGGTGCGGTTCAGCCCCGCGTACGCGGCCGTCAAACGAGCCGTCGCCGCCGGTGACACCGGCCGCGTCCTGACCGTGTCCGGCGCCAACAACGGCCATATGCCGACCCGCGCCCGCCGCTGGTTCGCCGACCCCGAACTCGCGGGCGGCGGCGCCCTGATGGACCACACCGTCCACATCGCCGACCTCCTCGACGACCTGTTCGCCGCCCACGCCGTGGAGGTCTACGCCCAGACCAACAACCTCCTGTACGAGGGCGAAGTGACCGCCGAGACCAGCGGCCTCGTCACCGTGGTGTACGACAACGACACCGTCGCCACCATCGACTGCTCCTGGTCCCACCCCCGCTCCCACCCCGCCTGGGGCGGCCTGGAGATGACCCTCGTCGGCGAGCACGCCACCCTGGAGATGGACGCCTTCGACCAGAAGGTCCACGGCCACAGCGAACGCCACGGCCGCGCCCTCGAACTCCCCTTCGGCGTCGACCTGGACGCGGCGATGCTCCGTGCCTTCCTGTACGGCCCCGGCCCCGACGGCATGGCCGTCGCGGACGGCGAGGGTGGGCTGCGCACACTGCGGATCGTGGCGGCGGCGTACGCGTCGGCGCGGACGGGGGCGCCGGTGGCTGTGGCCGGTACGTGAGGGCTCTCGCGGGGCGCGTCGGGCGGCGTCAGCGGATGTGCCCCGTGGGGGGCTTGGGGAGTCGCCGCTGCGGCGGGCGCGCCCCGTAGGGGCGCGGGGAACTGCGCGACCGGCCACGACGGTCCGCAGGAGAGTGACGGCCCCTGGCGGAAGCCACAGCGAAGCGCGTGGCCGAGGGCCGGGGGACAGGCCCGGGCGGGGGCAGTCGCAGGTGCGGTGGGTGCGCTCGGTTGCTGGGTGGGCGCGCCCCGTTGGGGGCGCGGGGAACTGCGCGACCAGCCACGACGGTCCGCAGGAGAGTGACGACCTCTGGCGGAAGCCACAGCGAAGCGCGTGGCCGAGGGCGGGCCCGGGCGGGGCAGTCGCAGGTGCGGTGGGTGTGGTCGGGTGCTGGGCGGAGGTGCCCCGTTGGGGGCGCGGGGAACTGCGCGACCGGCCACGACGGGCCCGCGGGCGAGCGACGACCCGTGGCGGCGGTAGCGCCGGGCACCCGGCCACAGACGTGGCCGGGCTCGTCGGCACACCTGACCGGGAGGTCACTCGCAGGCGCGGTGCACGTCGGCCTGGGCCGCGTACCTGTTCCGTTCCGGCTCGGAGAGCTCCCGCGGGCGCGTCGCGCACAGCTGCGCCGCGGTGCGTTCGGCGTCGGTGTTCCACAGCACCGCCCTGCCGTCGACGGCCGCGGAGGCGAGGCGGGTGCCGTCGGGGCTGAAGTCGAGGCCGCGCACCTGCCGGGTGTGGCCGGTGAGGGTGGCCAGTTGGCGGCGCGCGCGCAGGTCCCACAGCACGACGGCGGTGTCGGCGTTGGCCGCGGCCAGCGTACGGCCGTCGGGGCTGAACGCCACGGCGAGGCCCGAGGAGTCGCCCGTGAAGGCGGCGCGCCGGGAGCCGGACGCGGTGTCCCACAGGACGACCTTCTGGTCGAGCGCGGCGGTGGCGAGCGTACGGCCGTCGGGGCTGAACGCGAGCGCCCGCAGCGAACCGGTGTGCCCGGCCAGCGTGAGACGGCGGGTGCGCGTCGGCACGTCCCACAGCAGGGCCCTGCCGTCGTGCCCCGCCGAGGCGAGGGTCCTGCCGTCCGGGCTGAACGCCACCGCGTGGACACCCCACTTGGCCTCGGCGCCCGGCGGGCGGTCCGCCGGGGAGCGACCCCTGCGGGCGCCCTGGTGCAGCACGGCCAGGCGGGCGCGGAGCGCGAGGTCCCAGAGCATCACGGTGTCGTCGGCGCCCGCCGTCGCCACCGTCCGGCCGTCGGGGCTGAACGCGACGTCCAGGACGCGGTCGCTGTGGCCGGTGAGGCGGGCCAGCGGCCGGCCGGGGGCGGCCGTGCGCCAGAGGGTGAGGGTGTAGTCCTTGGCGCGGGGCGGGTGCACATCGGTGCCCGTGGCGGTGGCGACGGTGCGGCCGTCCGGACTGAAGGCCACCGAAGTGACCGGTCCGGTACGCCCGTCGAGCGTCGCCCTGCGGATCCCCCGGCGCAGGTCCCAGAGCACGGCGGTGCCGTCGTCGCTCGCCGTGGCCAGGGTGCGGCCGTCCGGGCTGAACACGGCCTTGTTGACCCGGTCGCGGTGGCCGGACAGGGCGGTCCGTGACGGGTCCCACAGGGTGATGGCCCCGTTCTCGCCGCTCGACGCGAGCAGCGGCCGTGACCCGGGGGCGAACGCCAGGCTGTAGACGTTCGTGCCGTGGCCCGTCAGCGTGGCGGTACGGGTGCGGCGCGCCGGGTCCCAGAGCACGACGGTGCGGTCGAGCCCGGCGGTCGCGAGGGTGCGGCCGTCCGGGCTGAACGCGAGCGCCCGGACGGCACCGGAGTGACCGGCGAGGGTGGCCGCGCGGGTGCCGCGGCCGACGTGCCACAGGATCACCGTGTGATCGCCGGACCCCGTGGCGAGGGTGCGGCCGTCCGGGCTGAAGCCGATGCCCTTGACCGCGTCCTTGTGCCCCGAGAGCTTGGCGCGCCGCTTGCCGCTCGCCGTGTCCCAGAGCATCGCCTCGCGATCCTCCCCGGCGGTGGCGACGGTGCGCCCGTCGGGGCTGAACACGACGGAGTTGACGCTGCCCGCATGCCCGCGGAGGGTGTCGCGTCTGCGGAACGCGGGGTCTAGGGGAGGCGGGCCTTGGACGGTGCGGGTGGAGCGGGTGGTGGCCGGGGCGTCGTGGCGCGGGTGGCTGGGGGCCAGGAGGTCTCGGGGAAGGGGGTTGGGGGCGGGGTGGTGGCCCGGGTCGTACTGGCCCCGGCGTTGCTGGTCCGGTGGGTGGTCGGCCGCGTGGCTCTGGGGTAGCGGGCCTAGGCCGTGCTTGTTCTGGGCCGTGTGTTCCTGGGGCGGCTGGTTTCCGGCCGGGTGGTTTCGGGCGGGACGGTCCGGCCCCGGCCGGCTGGGGGTCGTGCGGCTCCGGGGCGGAGCGGCGTGGGCAGGGTGCTCCTGGCCCTGCTCGTCGACCGCCGTGCGGGCCCGGGACGCCCGGTCCCGCGACGGTCGGTCCCGTGACGCCCGGTCCCGCGACGGTCGGTCGTCGGCCCGGCCGTCGCCCAGGCCCCACAGGGCCACCGTGCCGTCGACGCCCGCCGTGGCCAGCGTGCGTCCGTCAGGGCTGAAGGCCAGCGACTTCACCGGGCCGGTGTGGCCGTCGGCGGCCGCGAGGCGCTTGCGGGTGGCGGTGTCCCAGAGCAGTACCCGGCCGTCGTCGCCGCCGGTGGCGAAGGCGCGGCCGTCCGGGCTGAACGCCACCGTGCGCAGCCAGGTGTGATGTCCCGTCAGGACAGCCTCGCGGGTGCGCCGTCGAGGGTCCCACAGGATGATCCGGCGGTCGCGGCTGACGGAGGCGAGGGTGCCGTCGGGTGCGAACGCCACCTCGGACACGGCGTCGTCGTGGCCGGTCAGCTCGCCCTGGTGGGAGCGGAAGGTGGACATGGTCAGGAGGGCGCCGCGGGCCTCGGGCGTGGGCGCCGTGCGGTACGCCTCGACGGCGAGGAGCCCCGCGACGGCCGGACGGCTCGGCGCCAGGCTGACGGCCTGCGCGGCCAGTTGCCGGGACGTGGCCCGCTGCCGGGCGCGCTCGGCGTCCTCGCGCTGGTCGACGGCGAGCACACTGACGCCGGTGACCAGGAGCAGCAGCGCGGCGAGGCCCATCGCGGAATAGCGGACGTACCGGTTCCGGCGGGTGGCCGCACGGCGCTCGGCGTCCCGGGCCGCGAGCCCGGCGGCCAGGAACTCCCGCTCGGCGGCCGTGAAGTCGTCCTGGCCGCCCGGCACACAGAACCGCTCCTCGGCCGCGCTGAGCCGCGTGCCCCGGTACACCGCGCCGGAGTCCCGCTCCAGCTCCTCCCAGAGCGCGGCGGCCTCGGTCAGGCGCCGGTGCGCCACCAGGCGTTCGCGGTCGGCCTCGATCCAGGTGCGCAGCCGCGGCCACGCGGTGATCAGGGCCTCGTGCGCCAGGTCGACGGAACCGGCGTCCACCGTGAGCAGCCGCGCCCTGACGAGCCGGTCGAGCACCGCGTCCGTGTCCGAGCGGTCCCCGTGCTCCCCGTGGTCGAACTCGGCGCGGTCGACGGGCCTGCGGGTGTCCTGGGCGCCCTCGCCCGGGGTGATGAGCCGCAGCAGGATCCGCCGGGCCAGCTCGGCCTGGTCCTGCGTGAGCCCGCTGTGGACGCGTTCGGCGGTCTGCGCGATCGCGCCGCGCAGCCCGCCCGCGGCGAGGTGGGCGTCCAGGGTCAGAGTGCGGCCGCGGCGCCGCCGCCAGGTCTCAAGGAGGACGTGGGACAGCAGTGGCAGGCCGCCCGGCTCGTCGGCGGTCTCCTCGACGAGCCGGGCGGTGAGGGCCCGCTCGACGACGAGGCCCGCCGCGGCCGCGGGCCGGACGATGGCCGCGCGCAGCTCGGCCCGTGTCATCGGGCCGATGGGCAGGCTCGCGTCGCGCACGACCGCGGCGAGGCCGGGGTGCTCCAGACAGCGGGAGTAGAAGTCGGCCCGCGCTCCGAGGACCACCCGCAGTCGCCCGTCGCCGTCGGCGAGCAGCAGCTCGATGAACGCGGCCCGCTCCCGCGGGTCCCGGCAGAGGGTGAACACCTCCTCGAACTGGTCCACGACCACCCAGGTCTCACGCGGCCCGGGGGCAGGGACGAACAGCTTCCCGTGCTCGTGCACGGGCCGCGCCCCGGGCGTGAGGATCCGGATCGCGGCCGGCGGCTCCTCGTCGGCGCCGCGCAGCCGGGGAACGAGACCGGCCCGCAGCAGCGACGACTTGCCGCTGCCCGAGGGGCCGAGCACGATGACGTGCCGGTGTTCCCGGACGAGACGGATCAGCTCGTCGGTGAGCCGCTCGCGGCCGAAGAACCGCTCGCTGTCGTCGATCTCGAAGCGGGCCAGGCCCCGGTAGGGCGGGTCGGCCGTGTCCTCGCCCTCCTCGGGCGGCCGGGCGCTCTCCTCCCTGTGGGCCGCCCGCCGGGCCCGCTCCCACTCGGCCACGTCACCGCCGCACGCCTGCACATACGCGGCGAGCACCGCGGGCGACGGCAGCCGCTCGCCGGACGCCGCGGCGGCCAGCGTCGTCACCGAGAAGTCCGTACGCCGCGCCATCGTCCGGTACGTCGGCGTCCCCGCGCCCCGCCGCAACTCGCGCAGCGCGCACGCGAACCGCTGCACCGGACCCGCCGCCGGATCGAGCGGATTCTCCCGACTGCCCATGCAGCGCCCACCCCCATCGGCCCCGGTGCCGCGGGCCCCACCCGACCACGACGTCCCACGTCCCAAAAGCCGCTCCCCGGCCATTCCCCGACCGGCGGGGACGCGGCTGACTTTGTTCGGAGTCGCGGAACGGGGCTGCTGGACAACCCGGCGTCCGCTGGACTCGGACCCGGGTTCGACGCGTCCGGCCGACCGGCACAGGAAGGCACCGCAGCGACGAAGCGCCGGAGCGCAGAAGAGCAGAAGCGCCGGAGCAACGAGGTGCCAGGCCTACGGAATTGACCACTCCGTAGGGCCGGGGGCCGCTGAGGATCGGACCAGCGAGGGCCGGTGGTCCGGGGGATCCGCTCTACGGGGGGCGGATCCGCCGGGCGCGGAGCACCGGCCCGGGCGCGCGGCCGGGCGGCCGGGCGGCCGTCAGAGGCGACGGCCCCCGGCCGCGGGCTTCGGCGCTGTTCGGATGCCCGTCCCCGGCCCCGCTAACCCCCGAAGAGCTGCGTCCAGTACGTCCCCGCCGAACCCCCGCCCGCGAAGCCCACGCCGAGGTGGGTGAAGGCGGGCTTGAGGATGTTCGCGCGGTGGCCGGGGCTGTTCATCCAGCCCTCGACGACCTCCGCGGCCGAGCGCTGGCCGCAGGCGATGTTCTCGCCGACCGCGCGGTGCGCGCTGCCCGCGGCGGCGGCGCGGTGCCAGGGCTCGCTGCCGTCCGGCGCGGTGTGGGAGTAGAAGGCGCGGGCGATCATGTCGGCGCTGTGCGCCTGGGCGGCGGCGGTCAGACGCGGGTCGGGGGCCAGGGGCCGCAGCCCGGCCGCCGCCCGGTGGGCGTTGGTGCGGGCGAGGACGTCGGCCGCCGTCCTCGCCAGACCTTGCGGGGAGTACGGCTCGGCCCACAGCGCCGTCCAGAAGACGTCCCCGGAGCGTGCGTGCGGCACGGAGGCCACACCGACATGGCTGTAGGCGCGCTCCAGGACGGTCTGCCGGGACCGCTCGTCGCCCAGGCAGTAGTCGAGGAAGTCGGCCGGGGTGCGCGGGCCCGACACCAGATGCTCGCCGATCGCCAGGTACGTGAAGCCGCCCGCGGTGACGCGCTGGTGCAGCGAGACGCCGTCCGCGCCCTCGGAGCCGAGCTCGCCCCGGGCCGCCATCGCGGCGGCGTGCGCGCGGGCGGCCGCGGTGAGGCGGGCGTCGGACTGCACGGGCGGGACACCGGCGCGGTTCCGCGCGGAGTTCACGAGGGCGAGGAACGGGTCGGCCGCCGGGGGAGGCGGGGCGTGCGGCGCGGGGCGGCCGGGGTGGGCCGCCGCGCGGGGCGGGGGCGGGGGAACAGGGGCCCGGGGTGGCGGGGCGGGCTGCCGGGACGCGGGGACCGGGGGCTGCCGGGGCGCCGGAGCCTGAGCTGGGGCTGGGGCTGGGGCCGGAGGTGGTGTGTCATCGGTCACGTCCAGGCCGAAGTCCCTGGCCACACCGGCGAGGCCGTCCGCGTACCCCTGTCCGAGCGCGCGCAGCTTCCAGCCCGTGCCGCGGCGGTAGATCTCGGCGAGCAGGAGCACCGTCTCGTGCTGCGCGCGCGGCGGCGTGAAGCGGGCGATGGCGTCCCCGCGCACGCTGCTGACCTGGAGGGCTATCGAGGGCAGCCGCCCGAGCGCGGTGCCGGGTTCGGCGGGGCTGACGACGACGGTGACCCGGCTCGCGCCGGGGCGCAGGCGGCGGGCGTCGACCGTCACCGTGTCGCCGCTGAGGCGGGCGCCGGACGCGGCGGGCTGGTTGTAGAAGACGAAGTCGGCGTCGCCCGCGACCTTGCCGCTGTCGCCCGTGATCAGCACGGACAGGTCGAAGGGGCCGGGCACGCGGAGCGTGAGGGGGCCGTCCGGCAGGGGCAGATTGCCTCCCGCCACCAGGTCGTTCATGGGCTCCCCCTGCGCTTCGGTTCGGGCCGGACCGCCCGGGCCCCGTGACCCGGTGCGGTGACTTGGAGAACGCGCAGGCCGGGCGGCCGGGTTCCCGGGATCCACCCCGTGCGACCAGAGGCGGAGCGAGGTCCAGACCGGAGGCGGATTCGGCGACGAAACCGCCGGTATTAGCGTGGACCTTGCGCACGGCGATCCCGGGCGTGGCCGTAAACCGGACGTAATTAGACAAACAACGTCAAAGCTCTACAGGATCCGAGGTGCCCGCCCCATGCCCAGGCGTACGGAGCTGATCGAAGGACTCATGCAGCGGCACTCCCAGGTGCCGCGCGAGGCCGTCATCAAGGAGGACCTGCTGCGCGGCGGGATCGCCTTCGACGAGTCGGCGCTCAGCGACAGCGCCAACGAGGCCTCCGGCGACATCAAGCCGAAGTCGTACTTCATCTTCTCCTTCGACCACGGCACCCTGCCGGAGCTGGGGGAGGCCGCGCTGCGCCGCCCGCCGGAGGAGATCGTCCTCACCGGCGGCCCCTACGAGCTGCGCCGCACGGTGGTGTCGGTGCGGGTGAACCCGTCCTCGCCCTACCGCGTGGCCGCCGACGCCGACGGCCTGCTCGGCCTCTACCTGGACGGCCAGCGCATCTCCGACGTCGGCCTGCCCCCGATGCCGGACTACTACCGGCACAAGCTCGCGAACGGCAAGTCCGTGATGGAGGTCGCCCCGACCATCCAGTGGGGCTACCTCGTCTACCTCACGGTCTTCCGCGTCTGCCAGTACTTCGGCGCCAAGGAGGAGTGCCAGTACTGCGACATCAACCACAACTGGCGCCAGCACAAGGCCGCGGGCCGCCCCTACACGGGCGTCAAGCCCGTCGAGGAGGTCCTGGAGGCGCTGGAGATCATCGACAAGTACGACACCGCGAAGACCTCCACGGCGTACACCCTCACCGGCGGCGCGGTGACCTCGACGATCGGCGGCAAGGACGAGGCCGACTTCTACGGCCAGTACGCGAAGGCCATCGAGGAGCGCTTCCCCGGCCGCTGGATCGGCAAGGTCGTCGCGCAGGCGCTGCCCAAGGAGGACGTGCAGCGCTTCCACGACTACGGCGTGCGCATCTACCACCCCAACTACGAGGTGTGGGACCCGTATCTGTTCGAGCGCTACTGCCCCGGCAAGGAGCGCTACGTGGGCCGCGACGAGTGGCACCGCCGCATCCTGGACTCCGCCGAGGTGTTCGGGCCGCGCAACGTCATCCCGAACTTCGTCGCGGGCGTCGAGATGGCCGAGCCCTTCGGGTTCAAGACGGTCGACGAGGCCATCGACTCCACCGTCGAGGGCCTGCGCTACTTCATGGCGCACGGCATCACGCCCCGGTTCACCACCTGGTGCCCGGAGCCGACGACGCCGCTCGGCAAGGCCAACCCGCTGGGCGCGCCCCTGGAGTACCACGTGCGGCTGCTCCAGGAGTACCGCGCGACCATGGAGGAGTTCGGCCTCACCTCGCCGCCCGGATACGGCCCCGCGGGCCCCGGCAACGCGGTCTTCTCCGTGAGCAGCTTCATGGACAGCCTCCCCGCGTGACCCCCGCTCCGACGACCCAGGGCGGAGGCCCCATGAAGCAGCACGTCACCGTCGTCACCGGCGGCACCCGAGGCATCGGCGCCGCCGTCGCCCTGCGGCTCGCGCAGGACGGCCACGACGTCGCCGTCGGCTACCGCTCCGACGAGCAGGCCGCCGAGCGCACGGCTCAGGCCGTCCGTGCGACCGGCCGCCGCTGTGTCGCCGTCCGCCTGGACACCACGGACGAGAAGGACGTGGACCGGCTGTTCGAGACGGCCGCGGCCGAACTCGGCACCGTCACCGGCCTGGTGAACAACGCGGGCGTCAGCGGCCCCAACGGCCCCCTCGCCGAGGCCGACGCCGAGGGCATGCGCCGCGCCATCGACGTGAACGTCCTCGGCTATCTGCTGTGCGCCCGCCGCGCCGTCCGCGACATGACCCGCACCGGCGGCGGCGCCATCGTGAACATCTCCTCCGGCGCGGCCACCCTCGGCAGCCCCGGCCAGTACGTCCACTACGCCGCCACCAAGGCCGCGACGGACACCATGACCGTGGGCCTCGCCAAGGAGGTCGCCCCGCTCGGCATCCGCGTCAACTGCGTGGCCCCCGGCGTCATCTGGACCGAGTTCCACGAGGACCCCGAGCGCCCGGCGAAGCTCGCCCACACCATCCCCATGGGCCGCTCGGGACGGCCCGAGGAGATCTCCGGCGCCGTCGCGTGGCTCCTGTCGGACGACGCGTCGTACACGACGGGCGCGGTCCTGCGCGTCGCCGGCGGGATGTGAGGCGGTGCACCCCCTGATCGCGGGGGCCGAGCGGCTCACCGACGACGTCGTGCTGCGCCCCGCGTCCCTGGCCGACGCCGAGGTCCTGGCCCGCGCCTTCCGCCGGAGCCGCGACCACCTCAGCCCCTGGGACCCGGTCCGCCCCGAGTCCTTCTACACCACCGAGGGCCAGGCGGAGCGGCTGCGGGCCCAGGCGGAGAAGAGCGCGGTGGGCCTGGTGGCGCCGTGGCTGCTTCTGGACGAGGACGCGGGCGAGGTCGCGGGCGCCGTCACGCTCTCGCACATCGCCCCCGCCCCGCTCCTCAGCGGCAACCTGGGCTACTGGATCGACGTCACGTACGCCGGGCGCGGCCTCGCCACCGCCGCCGCGACCGCCGTCTGTCAGATCGCCGACGAGCGTCTTGGCCTGCACCGCGTGGAGGCGGGCACCCTCCTGGACAACACCGCGTCGCAGCGCGTCCTCGCCAAGTGCGGCTTCGAGGAGTACGGCCTGGCCCGCAGGTACCTGCACATCAACGGCGCCTGGCGCGACCACCGGCTGTTCCAGCGGATCCTCAACGACCGCACTCCTTGAGGGGATTTGGCATGTGAGGGTATTGGTACGTACCAATCTCGGGTGCCACACTGCCCCCAGGGCGCGGGCCCGATGGGGAGGGGTCCCCGACGGGGAGGGGTCACGGCCCGGTGGGGAGGGGCCATGTCCGTCGGCGTGCCGGAGACGGCCGAGCCGGGTTGGGCCGAGTTCGGGCGGCAGCTTCGCTGCCACCGCCGACGGGCCGGGCTGACCCAGGCGCAGCTCGGCAGGAGGGTGGGGTACCACCACACCTTCATCAGCAGGCTCGAAGGGGGGCTGCGGGAGCCGCCCTTCGGTCTGGTGTGCCGGCTCGACGTCGTCCTGGAGACCGGCGGCCGGCTCGCGGCGGCCCTCGCCGCGCCGCGCCACGTCCCCCCGGCGCCCGGCCGGAACCTCACCGCCCCCACGCTGTTCTCCCCGCTCCCCGGAGCGGACGCGCCCGGCGACGAGGCGCCCCCGGTCTTCTCCTGGTGGCCCGACCGGCTTCCGGCCGAGGGGCTCGCCTGCCCGTCGCACGGCACGGTGGGGTGCGCCGTGCCCGACCAGAGCGAGGCGGCGGTCCTCCTTAAGGGGGCGGCCGGGCCCTTCGACGGCGCGGGCGAGGCGGCCGGCGCGGAGTCCGACCTGCTGCACGGTCTCACCGCCAGTCTCGCCTGCCTGATCCGGGAGGCGTTCGTCCAGCCGACGGGCGCGTGCGCGGCGACCGTGGAACGGCTCCTGCGCGGCGTGGTGCGCTGGGCCGAGGCGGTCGACTCCGCGGGCCGCCTGCCGTACGGGCAGTTACGGCTCGCCGCGCAGTACGCCCAGGTCGCCGGGCGGCTGCGGATGGAGCAGGGGCAGAGCGGCGTCGCCATGGCCTGGTTCGGGCAGGGCCTGCGGTGGGCGGATACCGTCCAGGACGCGTCGGCCCGGGCGACGCTGCTGAGCGACGTGTGCACCCTGGTCCGGCTCGACGGCGACGTGGCGTCGACGCTCGTGTACGCGGAGGCCATCGGCGCGGTCGACGCCAAGCGGCGCTGGATGGCGCTGCTCGGGGATCTCTATCAGGCGCGGGCGTACGCGCTCCGCCAGGACGCCGCCGAGTGCGGGCGCCACATCACGTCGGCCCGGCGCAGGTTCGCGCGCCTGGACGACCGGGACCGTCTGGAGGTGCCCTGGCTCGCCGGCGCCGAGGGCGTGCTGCGCCTGGAGTCCGCGATCGGCGGCGCGCTGCGCGACCTCTCGGCGGCGACCGGTGACCGGGCCGCGGCCCGGCGGGCGATCGAGGCCACCGCACAGTCGTGCGCGCTCCTGCCACCCCTGATGCGCACCACCCGAGTGCTGCTCACCCTGCGGCTCGCGGACAGCTGGGCGTGCGCCGGTGACCCGGTCGCGGCAGTCGCCCTGGCGCAGCCGGTGCTCGCCGAGGCGATGCGCTCCCGGGAGCTGATGATCGCCGCCGAGCTGCGCGGGCTGCGGAGCAGGCTCGCCGGGCGCTGGGGCGACCTGCCGGAGGTCCGGGAGCGCAGGGAGCGGCTCGGGGACGCGTCGGGGTGAGCCGGGGCCGGCTGGTGCGGCCGGACTTGCCAGATCTTGCCAGGGTGTGCCGGGCGGCCGGAATTCATTGACCACGATCCGGCGGGGTGTGAGGGTGCCGCCAGCCCTATTTGTGTCATGTCACGGTCAGTTAAAGGCGGTACCGGGCACCGGCGTCCGCCGCGTCCGGATCCCGCCGGCTGAACAGGGCTTCCACACCTCTCACAAGGAGCCGAGATGCCCAGAAAGTCCGCAGCGGCCGGGATAACCCTGGCCCTGGTGCTCGGAGGGGTGGTGGCGCCGGCGACCTTGGCCTCGGCCTCGCCCCCGGAGGGCAGGCCGGACCCCCTCGCGAAGGCCGTCGCCGCCGCCGACCAGGCGGCGCAGAGCGGCCTCGACGCGCTCGCCAAGGGGCCCGAGGAACAGTACGACCGGCAGCAGGTCACACGCTTCGGCAAGGGCCTGTACTCCGTCGCCTACGAACGCACCTACCGGGGCCTGCCGGTGGTGGGCGGTGACGCGGTGGTCCTCGCCGACGGGAAGGGCAAGGTGCGGTCCGTCCACGCCGCCACCGACGCCCGGATCTCGGTCGGCACCAAGGCGCGGGTGCAGGCCGCGCAGGCGGTCAAGGCAAGCCGCGCGAGACTCGCGTCGGTCAAGAAGGTCGACTCCGGACGCCTGGTCGTCCGGGTCAAGGACGACACCCCCACGCTCGCCTGGGAGACCGTGCTGACCGGCAGGTCCAAGGCGGGCGACCCCAGCAAGCTGCACGTCTTCGTGAACGCCCGCACCGGCAAGGTCGTCGACACCTACGACGACGTGCGCGCGGGCACCGGACGCAGCAAGTGGAACGGCCCGAGCCCGCTGACCATCGACACGTCCCGGTCGGGCAACAACTACGTCCTGCGCGACACCACCCGCCCCGGCCTGCAGTGCTCGGACTACAGCGGCGGCCTGTTCACCAAGACCACCGACGAATGGGGCACCGGCGACCCCAAGAGCAAGGAAACCGGCTGCGTCGACGTCATGTTCGCGGCGCAGAAGCAGTGGAACATGTTCAAGGAGTGGTTCGGCCGCAACGGCCACGACGGCAACGGCCGCAGCTGGCCGGTGCGCGTGGGCCTCAACGAGCTGAACGCCTACTGGGACGGCTCCACCGTCACCATCGGCCGCAACACGGCCAACGAGTGGATCGCCGGAATGGACGTGGTCGCCCACGAGTTCGGCCACGGCCTGGACTCCAACACCCCGGGCGGGGCCAACAACGAGCGGGGCCTCGGCGAGGCCACCGGCGACATCATGGGCGCGCTGACCGAGGCGTACGCCAACCAGTCCGCGCCGTACGACACCCCTGACTTCACCGTCGGCGAGATGGTCAACCTCCAGGGCCGCGGCCCGATCCGCAACATGTACGACCCGAGCCGCATCAACAACGACCCCAACTGCTACAACTCCTCGATCCCCTCGACCGAGGAGCACAAGGCGGCCGGGCCGATGAACCACTGGTTCTATCTCCTGGCCGAGGGCTCCAACCCCGGCGGCGGCAAGCCCACCAGCCCCACCTGCAACCAGAAGACCGTGACCGGCGTGGGCATCCAGAACGCCGGCAAGATCTTCTACGGCGCCATGCTGCTCAAGACCAGCGGCATGACGTACAAGCGCTACCGCACCGCCACCCTGACCTCGGCGAAGAACCTGGACGCGAGCTGCGGCCTGTTCGAGGCCACCAAGGCGGCCTGGGACGCCATCAGCATTCCCGCCCAGAGCGGTGACCCCACCTGCACCGGGCAGCAGAACGACTTCTCCCTCGGGCTCAACCCGGCCTCGGGCCAGGTCGACCCGGGCGCCACGGCCAACGCCACGGTCAACACGACCACCGTCACCGGCAGCGCCCAGCAGATCACGCTGACCTCGTCGGGCGCCCCGACGGGTGTCGATGTCGCGTTCACCCCCGGGACCGTCACCTCCGGCTCCGACGCCACCATGAAGGTCACCGCCGCGCAGTCCGCGAAGGCAGGCACCTACCCGATCACCGTCACGGGCACAGCGGGCGCCAAGACGCACACCGCCCAGTACACGCTGACGGTCGCAGGCGGCGGCAATCCGACGCAGCCGCCGGACGTCGACGTGGCCAAGGTGCGCGAGCACCTGACCCAGTTCAACACCATCGCGTCGCAGAACGGCGGCAACCGCCGGGCCACCGGACCCGGCTACCGGGCCTCGCTCGCCTACGTCAAGGGCAAGCTCCAGGCCGCCGGTTACACCGTCACCGAGCAGACCTGCGCCTCCGGGTGCTCCGCGGGCGCGGGCAACAACCTGATCGCCGAGTGGCCGCACGGCGACGCCGACAACGTGTACATGTTCGGCGCGCACCTCGACGGCGTGTCCGCGGGACCCGGCATCAACGACAACGGCTCCGGCTCCGGCACCATCCTGGAGGCGGCGCTCTCCCTGGCGCAGAACAACCCGACCATGAAGAACCGGGTCCGCTTCGCCTGGTGGACCGACGAGGAGCAGGGCCTGAACGGCTCCGACTACTACGCCTCGTCGCTCCCCGCCACCGAGCGCGCCAAGATCAAGGCGTACTACAACTTCGACATGGTCGGCTCGACCAACGCCGGCTACTTCATCAACAACGTGAACTCCGCCGCCTCGGCGCCGATGCGGGAGTACTGGACGTCGCTCAACCTCGCCCCGCAGGAGAACGTCGAGGGCCGGGGCCGCTCCGACGACTACTCCTTCCAGCGGGTGGGCATCGCCACCTCCGGCTACGCCACCGGCGCCTCGGCCACGAAGTCCGCGGCGGAGGCCGCGAAGTGGGGCGGCACCGCGGGCCGCGCCTACGACTCCTGCTACCACTCCGCCTGCGACACCACCGCCAACATCAACGCCACCGCCCTGGACCGCAGCGCGGACGGCGTCGCGTACACGATCTGGAAGACGGCGGTGGGTGACACGCCCACCCCGGTGGACGACTTCTCGATCTCCGCCAACCCGTCCTCGGGCACCGTCGAGCCCGGCTCGTCCGCCAAGGTCACCGTCGCCACCGCCACCACGGCCGGTGCGCCGCAGAAGGTGGCCCTCACGGCTTCGGGCGCCCCGGCCGGCGTCAGCGTGTCCCTGAGCCCGGAGTCCGTGACCTCCGGCGAGTCCGCGACCGCCTCGGTCGAGGTCGCCGCGGGCACCGCCCAGGGCACCTACACCCTGACCTTCACGGGTGCGGGGAAGACCACCCACACCACCACCTACACCCTCACCGTGCCCGGCGACGGCGGCGAGACCACCTGGAAGCTGGGGGAGACCTACGCGGCCGGGGACGTGGTGACGTACGAAGGCGTCCGCTACCGCTGCGTCCAGGGGCACACCGCCTACCCGGGCTGGGAGCCCCCGAACGTCCCCGCCCTGTGGGAGGCCGTCTGAGCGTCCTGGGGAAACAGGGGTCCTGACAGCGTGAAGGGGCGGTCCACCCGGTGGACCGCCCCCTTGTCGTCCGGTGCCGAACGGGCCCGGACGCCCGGTCAGACGATGTCCTCCGCGATCTCCGCCTGCTCCTTGTCCGTGCCGTACGCCGACGGCGTGCTGTAGGAGCGCCGCGCCACGAACCACCAGACGGTGGCGAGGATCAGGACGACGGCGAGGGCGATCGACGCGTAGTTCATCGACTCGACGTTCACCGGCGACGCCTGCGGCAGGCAGAACAGGACGGTCACGAAGCCGACCCAGACCACCGCGATCCAGCCGACGGGCTTGCTCCACTTGCCGAGGTTCCACGGCCCGGGCTGGAAGCGGTCGCCCGCCCGCAGGCGAAGCAGGACCGGGATTGCGTACGCGGGCGTGATGCCGATGACGTTGATGGCCGTGACCGCGCCGTACGCCGTCTTGGAGTACAGCGAGGGCAGTGCGATGACGGCCGCGAGGCCCACCGAGAGCCACACGGCGGGCACCGGAGTCTGCGTCTTCGGGCTGACCTTGCGCCAGAGCTTCGATCCCGGCAGGGCGTTGTCACGGCTGAACGCGAACACCATGCGGCTGGCCGCGGCCGTCTCGGCGTTGCCGCAGAACAGCTGCGCCACGATCACGATGAGCATCAGGGCGGTGGCGCCGGACGTGCCGAGCCCGTCGATGAAGATCTGCGCCGGGGGCACGCCGGTCGCGCTCTCCTGGGTGCCGACGTAGTCCTGGATCGCGAAGGTGAGACCGGCGAGCAGCACGAAACCGGCGATCCAGGAGACCCAGATCGCGCGCACGATGCCCCGGGCCGCCGTCACGGAGGCGTTGGAGGTCTCCTCCGACAGGTGGGCCGACGCGTCGTACCCGGAGAACGTGTACTGGGCGAGGAGCAGGCCGATCATCGCCACGTACATCGGGCTCGACCAGCCCGTGTCGTTGACGAACTCGCCGAAGACGAACGACGGCGACTGGTGGCTGTCGGGAACGATCGCGAGGACGCCGACGATCACCGCGACACCGGTCAGGTGCCACCACACGGAGATGGAGTTGAAGAGGCTGACCAGCCGCACGTTGAAGAGGTTCAGGAGCGCGTGCAGGAGCAGGATGCACAGGAAGATGACGAACGTGGATCCGGCCGTCGGCGTGAAGTCCGTGTGCATGCTGAGCAGCGCGCCGCTGAACAGGGCCGCGCCGTAGTCGATGCCCGCGATCGCGCCGAGCAGGCCGAGCAGGTTCAGCCAGCCCGTGTACCAGCCCCAGCGGCGCCCGCCGAGCCGGTCCGCCATGTAGTAGAGCGCGCCCGACGTCGGATAGGCGCTGGTGACCTCCGCGAGGGCGAGGCCCACGAAGAGCACCATCAGACCGACGCCCGCCCAGCCCCACATCATCACGGCGGGGCCGCCGGTGCCGAGGCCGAACCCGTACAGCGTCATGCAGCCGGACAGGATGGATATGACGGAGAAGCTGATGGCGAAGTTGCCGAACCCGCCCATGCGGCGGGCCAGGACGGGCTGGTAGCCGAGCTCTCGGAGCCGTTGTTCCTCGTCCGGGAGCGCTGGCGCCGGGACGGAGCTCGACACGGTGGTGCGGGACACGGGTGAACCTCCGGGGGAAGAGCGGGGGGTACGGGGGGTGTGGGGTCTCTGTGAACGCGGGGGACGAGCGGGGGAGGGGGGAGGGTCAGCCGTGCGGGCCGGTGCCGGGGCCGCGGGCCGCGTGGTAACAGCGCGCGCGGGCCTGGACGAAGGCCTCCGCGGCCGCGTCCGCGTCACCGGGCGCGTGCGTGCGGTACGTCCACGGCACGGTCGTGTAGAAGGGGTCGAGCGCCTCGAACACCCGGACCGCGTCGTGGAACTGGTGGGCTCCCCACAGCGCGTGCGCCAGGTAGTTGAGGTCGAGCAGGGACGTCGACTCCGGCCGCGCGTGGTCGAACCACAGCTGGAGCGCCCTGAGCGCGCCGCGCGTGGCGTCCTCGCCGACCCAGTGCAGGTCGAGGGCGCGCGCGTTGCCGCCCTCGCGGCGGTAGCGCTCCACGCGCGCGTACAGCGGCAGGACGTGCAGCGCCGAGCCCGCGGGGGCCGCGGCGGACGCCCAGTGCACGAAGTTGACGGCCTCCGTCAGCGGCGCTCCGGGCCTGCGGTGGTACGCGAACTGGAGCATGCGGTGGTACGCCTCGCGGTTGCCCGGGTCGCGCTTGTCGGCCTCGGCGAGGATGTGCCAGGGGCCGGGGAAGAGCATCGGCTCCGGGGCGGCCACCCGGTGCTCGTCCCACCGCTGGCCCTCGTCGAGCTGGGCGAGGGCCAGCAGACAGATCCACGGGACGGGGTCCTCCGGCGTGGTCTGCGAGGCGACGCGGCAGGCCTCGTTGGCCTCCCGCCACAGCTCGTTGGTGTGGCGGTGGCCCGCGCGGTGCGCGCGCAGGGCGCGCTCCACCGTGACGCGGGTGTGGAGCACCGTCGCGGCGACGCTGCGCGGCTCCTCGGCGAGCCAGGCGCGCACCACGTCGGAACCGGCGACGGCCGCGGCCAGGATCTGTGTGCGCTGCGTCCACAGTCCCCAGTCGGGGGTCTCGGTCAGCAGGTTTCTGGTCGACACCCAGCGGCCTGCCTTGAGGTCCTGGAGCACGGCACGCAGGGGAGCGTCGTGACCGGCCGGGTGGTACACCGGGCGGGCTAACGGCATCGGCATGGTCCTCTGGGCTCTGGCGAGCGGGTGGGGGGTGTTCCGCGGCGGACGAAGGGGTGAACGGGAAGGTGAACGGAGAGTGGACGCGCTGTGCGTGTGGGCGACGGGTGACGACGGGGTGTACGGGTCGGTCAAGTGGTGTGTGAGTTACTGATGTTGTTCGGCGGTCAGTGTAGAGCGGAGTGTTCCGATTACCGGCCGGTCCTCGGATCTTTCTTGACCAAGTTGTGTCAACGCGGCGCGCCGATGTGAACGTTGAGTTCTGTGTTGCTCAACAACAGCACTGAATGCGGCATTTGACGCAAGCGCCGACCCTTGACGGCCCCGCGCCCGCTGTAGCAGGCTTCCGCGGTGATCACGACTGACCGCGGCCCGTGCCCCGCCGCCCGCCCGCCCCGCCGCGGAGCGCGGCGATGACCGGCCCGGTGCTCGCCGTCGACCAGGGCACCTCCGGCACCAAGGCGCTCGTCGTCTGCCCCGAGCGCGGCGTGATCGGCTCCGGCACCGCACCCGTGCGCCCCCGCCATCTGCCCGGCGGCCGTGTCGAGGTCGCGCCCGACGAGCTGCTCGCCTCCGTGCTCGACGCCGGCCGTGCGGCGCTGGCCGACGCGGGCGAGCCGGTCGCCGCCGTGGGCCTCGCCAACCAGGGTGAGACGGTGCTCGCCTGGGACCCGGAGACCGGCGAGCCGCTGACCGACGCCCTGGTGTGGCAGGACCGGCGCGCCGACGACCTGTGCGCGGAACTCGCCGAGCACGCCGACGAGTTGAAGGCGCTCACAGGACTGCCCCTCGACCCCTACTTCGCCGCCCCCAAGATGGCGTGGATACGCCGCCACCTCACCCGGCACGGCGTCGTCACGACCAGCGACGCCTGGCTGACGCACCGCCTCACCGGCGCCTTCGTCACCGACGCGGCCACCGCGGGCCGCACCCAGCTCCTCGACCTGGACTCCGCCGCCTGGTCGCCGCGCGCCCTCGACGTCTTCGGGCTCGGCGCCGAGCGGCTGCCGCGCGTCGTCGACGCCGCCGAACAGGTCGGCACCACCACGGCGTTCGGCGGTGACGTCCCGCTCACCGGGCTCCTCGTCGACCAGCAGGCGGCGCTCCTCGCCCAGGACGTCACCGAGCCCGGCAGCGCCAAGTGCACCTACGGCACCGGGGCGTTCCTGCTCGCCCAGACCGGCTCCCGCCCGCGCCGGGGCGACTCCGGGCTGGTCGCCTGCGTCGCCTGGCGCCTGGGCGGCCGCAGCAGCTACTGCCTCGACGGGCAGGTCTACACCGCCGCGTCCGCCGTGCGCTGGCTCACCGACATCGGCGTCATCGGCGGGCCTGAGGACATCGACCCGATCGGCTCCGCCGTCCCCGACACCGGCGGCGTCACCTTCGTACCCGCGCTCGCCGGGCTCGCCGCGCCCTGGTGGCGGGGCGACCTGCGCGGCTCCCTGACCGGCCTCGGCCTGGACACCACCGCCGGGCACCTGGTGCGCGCGCTGTGCGAGGGCGTCGCGGCGCAGGTCGCCGAGCTCGCCGACGCGGTGACCGCCGACCTCGGCGAGCCGCTGCGGAGCCTGCGCGTCGACGGCGGTCTGACCCGCTCGGACCTGCTCATGCAGACCCAGGCCGACCTCCTCCAACTGCCCGTCGAGGTCTCCGCACTCCCCGACGTCACGGCGCTCGGCGTGGGCGCGGTCGCCCGCCTCGGCCTCGACCCGAGCCTCACCCTGCGGGACGTCGTGCCCGACTGGCGCCCGGCCGCCGTCTACGAACCGCGCATCGGCGCCGACGAGGCCGCCGCCCGCCGCGAGGCGTTCCGCGCGCAGGTGGCGGTCCTCACCGACCGCACGCCGTCGTGAGCGGGGCCGGGGCGCCCGGGCGCGGCGGACCCGGCCGCGTCACTCGTGCCGGAACCCTGCCGCCCGCGCCGACCGCCCCGGGACCGCCCGCGGGGCGGGGGCCGACGTCGGCGTCCGCGCACGAGCCGGACGACAGCACCCCCCTCCCGTACGACAGCACCTCCCTCCCGTACGACGTCACCGTCGTCGGCGCCGGAGTCGTCGGCACCGCCATCGCCCGCGAACTGGCCCGCTACCGGCTGCGCGTCGCCGTCGTGGAGGCCGCGGACGACGTGGGCGAGGGCACGTCCAAGGCCAACACGGCGATCCTGCACACCGGGTTCGACGCGGTGCCGGGTTCCCTCGAGGCCCGCCTGGTCCGCGAGGGACAGCGGCGCCTCGCCTCGTACGCCGCCGAGTGCGGCATCCCCGTGGAGCGGGTCGGCGCGCTCCTGGTCGCCTGGGACGAGGAACAGCTCGCCGCCCTGCCCGCCCTCCGCGCCAAGGCCGAGCGCAACGGCTACGACCGGACGGTCCTCCTGGACGCCGCCGAGCTGCGCGCCCGCGAGCCGCGGCTCGGCCCCGGTGCCCTCGGCGCCCTCGCCGTGCCGGACGAGAGCGTCATCTGCCCCTGGACGACCCCCCTCGCGTACGCCACCCAGGCCGTGCGCTCCGGCGTGGACCTGCACCTGAACTGCCGCCTGACGGACGCCGGCACGGACGCGCCCGGCGACGGCCCCCGCGTCCTCACCACGAGCCGCGGCGAGCTGCGCACCCGCTACCTCGTCAACGCCGCGGGCCTGCACGCCGACACCGTCGACCGCATGCTCGGCCACGACACGTTCACCGTCACCCCGCGCCGCGGCCAGCTCCTCGTCTTCGACAAGCTCGCCCGCGACCTCGTGCGCCACATCCTGCTGCCGGTGCCGACGGCGCTCGGCAAGGGCGTCCTGGTCGCCCCGACGGTGTACGGCAACGTCCTGCTCGGTCCCACGGCGGAGGACCTGGACGACAAGCGGGCCACCGGCACCACCGCCGACGGGCTCGCCTTCCTGCGCGAGCGGGGCGCGCGCATCCTGCCCGACCTCCTGGACGAGGAGGTCACCGCCGCGTACGCGGGCCTGCGCGCGGCGACCGAGGACGACGACTACCGGATCCGCCCCTGGCCCGAGCAGCGCTACGTCACCGTCGGCGGCATCCGCTCCACCGGCCTGACCGCGTCCATGGCCATCGCCGCGCACGTCACCGGGCTGCTCGCGGACTGCGGCCTGGACCTCGGCGCGCCCCGGGACCTCGCGCCCGTCACCATGCCGAACATCGGCGAGCGCTTCCCGCGCCCTTACCAGCGGGCCGACCTGATCGCGGCGGACCCGGCGTACGGCACCCTCGTCTGCCACTGCGAGCGCGTCACCCGAGGGGAGATCCGCGACGCCCTCGCGAGCACCGTGCCGCCCGTCTCCGTCGACGGCCTGCGCCGCCGCACCCGGGCCCGCGGCGGGCGCTGCCAGGGCTTCTACTGCGGCGCCGCGGTCCGCTCACTGCTCGAAGGAAACGTCCCGCGCGCGGGACGCGACCGCGTGGAGAGGGCACGATGAGGCACGAGCGCACCGTGGACGTGCTGATCGTCGGCGCCGGACCCGCGGGCCTCGCGGCCGCCGCCGGGCTCGCGGCGGCGGGCGTGGGCCATGTCGAGGTCCTGGAGCGCGAGGAACAGGCGGGCGGCGTGCCCCGCCACTGCCACCACGGCGGCTTCGGCGCCCGCACCTTCGCCGGACTCACAGGACTTACAGGACTCACAGGACTCGCAGGTCTTACGGGTCTTGCGGGTCTCACCGGACCCGGCACGAGCGGGCCGCGGTACGCCCGCGCCCACGTCGACGCGGCCCGGCGCGCGGGCGCGCGCGTGCGCACCGGCGTCACCGCCACCGACTGGGCGGGCCCCCGCACCCTCGACACCACCTCCCCCGACGGCCTGGAACGCCTCACCGCGCGGGCCGTCGTCCTCGCCACCGGCGCCCGCGAACGCCCGCGCGCCGCGCGCCTCGTGCCCGGTGGCCGCGCCCCCGGCGTCTACACCACCGGCGAACTCCAGCAGGCCGTCCACCTGTACGGCCACCACATCGGCACCCGGGCCGTGGTCGTGGGCGCCGAGCCCGTCGCGTACGCGGCGCTCGACACGCTCCGGCGCGCGGGTGTCGCCGTGGCCGCGCAGGTGACGGCGGAGGCCCGGCACCGCGTCACGCCCTGGCGCGCCGCCGGGGCCCGGCTGTGGCACGGCGTCCCGCTGCTCACCGGCGCGGAGGTCACCGAACTCGTCGGCAGGGGACGGATTTCCGCCGTGCGGCTGCGGCATCGCGGCGGGCGTCTGGCTCAACTGCCGTGCGACACCGTTGTCTTCACGGGTGACTTCGTGCCCGACCACGAACTGGCGCGGCGGGGCGGGGTGGCGCTCGACCCGGGGACGCGGGGACCGGCGATCGACGCGGACTTCCGTACGGAGATCCCCGGCGTCTTCGCGGTCGGGAATGTGGCGCACGCCGTCGAGCCCGCCGCGGCGGTGACCGCTGAGGGGTGGCGCGCCGCGGCGTCGGTGCGCCGATATCTGCTCTCCGGTCACTGGCCGTCGGTGGTGCGCGGGGTGTGAAGACCCCCGGCGTCTTCCCGGCCGAATCACCGCGCCGGAGCTGAAGAATCGTTATTCGGCATCACGATGGAGAAAGTTGCTTCTTCAAGCGCGTTGCTGACTTGAATTGCGCGTTTGGCATTTCTGTTCAACATGTAAATGTATGCGAGTTTGATCGAATCGCATGGCGCCTGTGTCCGGTGCAGTGATCGATGGGGCGCACGACCAAGATCCGAAACAACTCTGCGTAACCCTCCAACGTATCCCAGGCCCGCGCCGCGTTGGAACCGCGTCTTTGCGCCATCAGGACAGGCCGTTGGCAAAAGCGAGCAAAGGGAGTGCGTCAAAGAGTAACGCGCGGTCATAGTGGGGAATGTCTCCCTCTCTTTACTCATGCGGCACACACGAAAAGTCCAGGCGCGGCTCGGCCAACCTGGACCGGGGGTGTAGACGTCATTCTGACCAGTAGTGAGGGGAAACGGTGGCCATTGAAAATCAGTGTTGCCAGGGGGAGAGCGTGATGTCTGTGAAAACTGTTACTCATTTGACAGGTGAGTTGTCATTCAACATCCTCGGGCCGCTCGCGGTGTGGTCGCCCGCAGGCCCCCTGCCCCTCGGACCGGCACGACAACGTGCCGTGCTGTCGACTCTGTTGCTGGCTCCGGGGCAAGTGGTGGGCGCGGAACGGCTCACCGAGGCGATCTGGCCGGCCGGACCGCCTGGCAACGTGGTGGCCAGCCTGCACAGTTACGTCTCCCATCTGCGCCGTCAGCTGGAGCCTGACTGCCCGCCCCGGGGACGCAACCGGATCCTGCGCAGGGAGCCGCACGGCTACGTCCTCGCCGTGGCGCGGGAACGCGTCGACGCCTGCCGCTTCGAGAGCCAACTGCGCGACGGCCGCAGGCTCCTGCGCGACGGCAGGTACGCGGAGGCGAGCCGTGCGCTCGCCGCCTCCCTCGCCCTGTGGCGCGGCGCGCCCCACGCCGAACTCGGCGACTACGAACCGGCCGTGCGCGAGGCGGCCCGCCTGGAAGAGCTGCGCCTCATGACCTGGGAGGCGCTCTGGGAGGCCGAGCTGGCCTGGGGCCGGGACAACGGCACCGCGGTGGCCGAACTCGCCGCGCTCAGCGCGCGCTACCCCAACCGGGAGCGGCTTGGCTGGCTCCTGATGGTCGCGCTGTGCGAGGTGGGCCGGCAGGCCGAGGCGGTGCGGGTCTACCACCGCATCCGCCGGGCCCTCGCGCAGGAGCTGGGCGTGGACCCGGGGCGGGAGCTGCGGGTGCTGTTCACCCGGATCCTCCGCGACGAGTCCGTCGGACGGATGTGCCTGCAGCACTGACGGCGCCCGCCGGGACAGGGCCGGACGTCGTCAGTTGATGCGCCGGTCCTGACCGATCCAGTACGGCTCCCTGAGCCTGCTCTTGCGCACCTTGCCGTTGCTGGTGCGGGGCAGGGCGTCCACGAAGTCCACGGACGTGGGCGCCTTGTAGCGGGCCAGGTGCCGCTTGCAGTGGGCGATCAGCTCGGCCTCGGCGGCCGCGGCCCCCTCGGCGGGCACCACCACCGCCTTCACGGTCTCGCCCCAGCGCTCGTCCGGCATCCCGATCACGGCGGCCTCGGCGACCGCCGGATGACCGAGCAGGCAGTCCTCGACCTCCACCGACGCCACGCTCTCGCCCCCGGTGACGATGACGTCCTTCAGCCGGTCGAAGAGGACGAGATGCCCCTCGTCGTCGAACTCCCCGACGTCCCCGGTGCGGAACCACCCCCCGGCCAGCGCCGCCGCGTCGGCACCCGGGTCCTGCCAGTAGCCGTCGAGCACCATGTTGGAGCGGGCCAGGACCTCGCCCCGCTCCCCGGTGCGCAGCCGCACCCCGAGCGCCGGCGCCCCCGCCCTCGTCAGGCCCCCGCTCCCCGGCGCGCCCGGCGGACGCCGGTTGAAGGTGAGCATCGTCGTCTCCGTCAGGCCGTACACCTGGTGGAACTCCCAGCCCAGCTCGTGCTCCACCTGGCAGACGAGCCGGTCGCTGACGGGCGCGCCCGCGCACACGATGCGCACGCTGCCCCGGCCGGGGACCTCGCCCTGCCAGCTCCGCGCCGCCCGCAGCACGGCGTCCCACACGGCGGGCGCCCCGAACGCGAGGGTCACGCCGTGCTCCTGGACCCGGCTGAGGATCTGGGCGCCGTCGATCCGGCGCTGCATCACCTGCTTGGCGCCGAGCCCCGCGAGCAGGAACGGCACCCCCCAGCCGTTGCAGTGGAACGTGGGCAGCGTGTGCAGATAGACGTCCCGCTCCCAGATCCGGCCGTGCACGCCGAACGTCATCGCGTTGAGCCAGATGTTGCGGTGGGTCAGGGCGACGCCCTTGGGGCGCGCGGACGTCCCCGACGTGTAGTTGAGGGTCGCGACGGCGTTCTCGTCGGGCCGCGACCACGGGCGCGGCGCCACGTCGTACCGCATGACCTGGGTCTCGGTCTGCTCGCCGAGCACGAAGCGCTTGGGCCCCTCGACCGAGCCGAGCGCGGCCTCGACGTCGGGGTCGACGAACACGACCGAGGCGTCGCACTGCCGCAGGATGTACGCGATCTCCTCGGCCGTGAGCCGGTAGTTCACCGGTACGCAGACCCGGCCGCTCGCCGGGATCGCGTAGAGCAGTTCGAGCAGCCGCGCCGAGTTGGGACTGACCACGGCGACCCGCTCGCCCACGCCGACGCCGAGCGCGTCGAGCCCCGCCTGCCAGGCCCGCACCCGCCGAAGCAGCTCGCCGTATGTCGTCGTCGGCACCGGGCGGGACGGCTGGTCCGGCTCGTCGACGAGCGCGACGCGGCCGGCGGCGGCCGACTCGGCGCGATCGAGGAAGTCGGCCATGGTGAGCGGAACGAGCATGAGACGTCCTCACGGTGGCGTCGCCCGGCACGCTGCCGGGGACTGGGGAGACGGACGACGAAGAAGGCCTGGTACGAACTCCGGGAAAGGTCTGGTGGGAGCCGCGGGAAGGGACGGGGCAGGGCCGTCCGGGCCCGCGTCACCGCGGCGCCCGCCTCATCGTGGCATCCCCCGTCCGCATCCAGAAGTCCGTCCGGGCGGGCCCCAAGTCACGTTCAAGAAACCGCCAAGTGCGGCCGGTGACGATGCAGCCGCATCGCGGACCACGAGGCCTGGAGGGCTGATGCGCGAGGAGTCGGGCTTGGCGACCACCTGGGCGGCCAGAGGGTGGGCCGAGGAGGACGGCATCGGCAGCGCGACCCTGCGCCGGCTCGTCGCCGCCTGGCCGCGCCGGGCCGCGGTCACCACGAGCCCCGACGCCGTCGACGAGGGGGCCGGGTACGACGCCGGGCTGCCGGACTACCCGCTGCGGATGGTGCCGTTCGCCGAGCACCCCCGGTTCCTCGCGGCCGCCCCCGAGCGGCGCGAGCGGGTCCTCACGGGCCTGTGGATCGGCTACAACGAACGGGTCATCGCCACCGAACACCTCATAGCGGAGCCCGCGTTCGACCTCGTCATGCGCGGCGTCTTCCCCGGCAGCGACCACCCGCTGATGCGCCAAGGGGTGCAGCAGGCCGTCGTCGACGAGAGCTTCCACACGTACATGCACATGCTCGCCATCTCCCGCACCCGGGAGCTGCGCGGCGTGCGCATGAGGCCCGAGCAGCCCGAACTCGTCACCTACCGGCGGCTGCGCGCCGTGCTCGCGGCGATGCCGGAGCAGTGGGAGCGCGACGTCGCCGTCCTGGTGTGGGGCGCGGTCGCCGAGACCTGCATCAACTCCCTGCTCGCGCTGCTCGCCAGGGACGACTCGATCCAGCCCATGCACTCCCTGATCACCACGCTGCACCTGCGGGACGAGACCGCCCACGGCTCGATCGTCATCGAGGTCGTCCGGGAGCTGTACGCCCGGATGAACGCCGGGCAGCGCGCCGCCTTGGTGCGCTGTCTGCCGCTGGCCCTGGAGGCGTTCGCCGAACAGGACCTCTCCACGCTCCGGCTCGAACTGGTCACCGCGGGCATCGAGGGCGCCGACGAGATCGTGGCCGACCTGCGCGCGACGCCGTCGGGGCGGCGGCTCGTCCGCGACTTCTCCGGCGCCCAGCGCATGGCCGAGCAGCTGGGGATCGCCGACGCGGTCGACTTCGACTTCCCCGAACGGCCCGAGTGGTCGCCCGGCGTGGGGCGGCAGCGATGAGCACCCCGGACTCCGCCCCGCACCGCCGCCACGGCGCAGAAAGGTGACCCGATGATCGTTGCCCGCCTCCATCCCGACGTGCTGCTCGACGAGCGGAGCCGACTGACCTCCGCGTGGCGCCACCGCGGCCACCGGTCGTTCCACTGCCGGGCCGGACGCCACACCCTGGTCACCTTCCCCGACCTCGCCGCCGCGTCGCCGGAGGGCCGGGAGTTCGTGGACCTGCTGCGCGCCACGAGCGCCGTCGCGTCGGTCGTCGACAGCACCGACGCGCCGCCGCTCGGCAGCCTCGCCGCCACGGGCGAGCCGAGCGCCGTGCGGGTGTCGGACGACTGCACCGTGGGCGGCGGGCGCTTCACCTGGATCGCCGGGCCGTGCGCCGTGGAGAGCGAGGCCCAGCTCCTCGGTGTGGCACGGGCGGTGCGGGAGCGGGGCGCGCACCTGCTGCGGGGCGGCGCGTTCAAGCCCCGCACCTCGCCGTACGCCTTCCAGGGCATCGGCAAGGACGGCCTCGACCTGCTCCGTGAGGCGTCCACCGAGACCGGGCTCGGCGTCGTCACGGAGGTCGTCGACGCCGCGCACGTCGAGGCCGTCGCCGAGGTCGCGCACGTCCTTCAGATCGGCGCCCGCAACGCGCAGAACTTCGCGCTGCTCCACGAAGTGGCGCTCACCGGCCGCCCCGTGCTCCTGAAGCGCGGCTTCGGCTGCACGGTCCCGGAGTGGCTGAACGGCGCCGAGTACCTGCTCGCGGCGGGCAACGGCAAGGTCCTGCTGTGCGAGCGCGGCGTCCGCGCCCACGGCGACTCGACCCGGTTCACCCTGGACATCAGCGCCGTGCCGCTGGCGAAGCGGCTCAGCCACCTCCCGGTGATCGTCGACCCCAGCCACGCCTGCGGCCGCAGCGACCTGGTGGCCCCGCTGGCCGCGGCCGCCGCTGCCGCCGGGGCCGACGGCGTCATGGTCGACGTCGACGGCGCGGGCCACACCGCCTTGTGCGACGGCGAACAGGCCATCACGCCGGACGCGTTCGGGGCGCTGGTCGAGCGGACCGGCCGGATGCTGCACAGCCTCGACCCGGCGGGGCCGGACGCGGCGCGGGCGCTGGCGGGGCGATGAGCCCTGCGTCGTCCGGGAGCGCCCCGCACCGCACGGACGCCCCGACGGGGGCGTGCCGAGCCCCGACGACGCCGAGCACGCCGCGCGCTTCGGTCACGCCGCGCGCTTCGCTCACGGCGGTCGCGCCGCTCGCGCCGACGGTGCCGATCGTGCCGACAGCGCCGGTCACACCGATCGTGCCCGCAGTGCCGGTCACACCGACGACAACGCCGCCCGGTACGACGGGGCAGGCGCCCTCCCGCAGCGCCGTCGCACCCGCTCCCGGCCGCCGTACCCCGCCAGGAAGGAAGCAATGATGGAGTGGACCGAGGGACGCGACCGGCCGCTGCGAGAGCGCGTGGCCGCCGCGCGCGACGCGGAACGGCGCCGGATCCTCCTCGACCTGATCCGCGCGCACGCCTCCGCCGCCCTCGACCGCGCCGACCAGGTGCCGCTCGACCCCGGCCGGGCCTTCGGCGCCCAAGGCATCCGGGGGCGGGCCGCGGCCCGGCTCCGGGAGCGGCTCAGCGAGGCCATGGGCGGCGGCCTCTCGGCGACCGCCCTCTTCGACCACCCGACGCCCGGGGCGCTCGCCGACCACTTGTGCGCCCTGCTGCTCGGTGAGGGCGCCGCGTCCGGGCCCGCGGCGGGGACCGGTACGCGGGCCGCGCGGAACGGCGGCGCGGCCCGTGGACCCGAGGACGAGCCGATCGCGATCGTCGGCATGGGCTGCCGACTGCCCGGCGGTGTGGCGTCGCCGGACGACCTGTGGCACCTGGTGCGCTCGGAGACCGACGCGATCTCCGAGTTCCCGACGGACCGCGGCTGGACCGTCGCGTACGACCCGGACCCCGACCACATCGGCACCACGTGCACCCGGCACGCCGGATTCCTCTACGACGCGCCCGACTTCGACGCCGGGTTCTTCGCGATCAGCCCCGGCGAGGCCGTCACCATCGACCCCCAGCACCGGCTGCTCCTGGAGACGTCCTGGGAGGCCGTCGAGCGGGCCAGGATCGACCCGTCCACGCTGCGCGGGACCAGGACAGGTGTGTTCGTCGGCATCATGTACAGCGAGTACGGCGCCCGCATCCGGCACGTGCCGCCGAGCGCCGAGGGCTACCGCGTCGTGGGCAGCATGCCCAGCGTGGCCTCCGGGCGCCTCGCCTACACCCTCGGCCTCGAAGGCCCCGCCGTCACCGTCGACACCGCCTGCTCCTCCTCGCTCGTGGCCGTGCACCTCGCCGCCCAGTCGCTGCGCGAGGGCGAGTGCACGCTCGCCGTGGCCGGCGGCGTCACCGTGATGGCCACGCCCTGGGGCTACGTCGAGTTCAGCAGGCAGCGCGGGCTCGCCCCCGACGGGCGCTGCCGGTCGTTCTCCGCCGACGCCGCAGGGAGCAGCTGGTCCGAGGGCGTCGGCGTGCTGCTCCTGGAACGGCTCAGCGACGCCGAGCGCAACGGTCATCGCGTGCTCGCCGTGGTGCGGGGCTCCGCGGTCAACCAGGACGGCGCGTCCAACGGCCTCACCGCGCCCAACGGCCCCGCCCAACAGCGCGTGATCCGGCAGGCGCTGGCGCACGCGGGCCTCGCGTCGGCGGACGTGGACTGCGTGGACGCGCACGGCGCGGGCACCCAGCTGGGGGACCCGATCGAGGCGCAGGCGCTGCTCGCCACGTACGGCAGGGACCGGCCGGACGACCGGCCGCTGTGGCTGGGCTCGCTGAAGTCCAACGTCGGCCACACCCAGGCCGCGGCCGGGGTGGCGGGCGTCATCAAGATGGTGATGGCGATGCGCCACGCCGAACTGCCGCGCAGCCTGCACATCGCCGAGCCGACGCCGCACGTGGACTGGTCGTCGGGCGGGGTCAGGCTCCTGACCGAGACCACCCCCTGGCCGAAGGTCGACCGGCCGCGCCGCACGGCGGTCTCCTCGTTCGGTGTCGGCGGTACGAACGCGCACATCATCCTGGAGCAGGCGCCGCCGGAGGGCGAGGGGGGACCGGGGGGTGCCGCGGGTGCGCCGGGCGTGGCGGGCGCAGGTGTCACTGGTCATGTGGAGCACGTCGGCCAGGTGGACCGCGCAAAGCACGCGGGGAACGCGGAGCACGCCGAACTCCCGGGACACACCGGCCATACCGGCCACGTGGGCCACGCGCAACCCGTGGCGCACTCCGGCCCCGTCGGCCCGGCGGAGCCCGACGAAGACCTCGCCGACGCGAGCCCCCGCCCCCTGCCCTGGCTCGTCTCCGGCGTCGGTGCGGCGGGCCTGCGCGCCCAGGCGCGGCGCGTGGCGGAGTTCCTGGCGTCGGACCCGGACGCGCCGGACGCGGACCTGGCGTACTCGCTGGCGCGGTCCCGGGCGGCCCTCGCGGACCGGGCCGTCGTCGTGGCCGCGGACCGGAACGGGGCCCTGGCGGGACTGGCCGCGCTCGCGGACGGCGACCACGGACCGCACACGGCCGTCGGCACGGCCACGGCACGGGACCGCGTCGCGTTCGTGTTCCCCGGGCAGGGCTCGCAGTGGCCGGGCATGGCGGCCGAACTGATGCGCACGGCATCGGTGTTCAGGGAGTCGATCGAGGCCTGCGCGGCGAGCCTCGCCCCGCACGTCGACTGGTCGCTGACGAAGGTGCTGCGGGGCGAGTCCGGCGCGCCGACCCTGGAGCGGGTCGACGTGGTGCAGCCCGCGCTGTTCGCGGTGATGGTCTCCCTCGCCGCGCTGTGGCGGTCCTGCGGCGTGGAACCGGCCGCGGTCGTGGGGCACTCGCAGGGCGAGATCGCGGCGGCGCACGTCGCGGGCGCCCTCTCCCTGGACGACGCGGCCCGCGTCGTCGCCGTGCGCAGCCGGGCCCTGCGGGTCCTCGCCGGGCGCGGCGGCATGGTCTCGGTCGTCGCCCCCGTCGACCACGTGCGCCGGAGCATCGCGCGGTGGGGCGGCGCCGTGTCCGTGGCGGCGGTCAACGGGCCGCAGTCCGTGGTGATCTCCGGTGAACCGGCGGCCCTGGACGAGGTGTTGGCGGCGTTCGACGCGGGCGGGGTGCGCGCCCGGCGGATCGACGTGGACTACGCGTCGCACTCGGCGCAGATCGACGAGATCCGCGACACCCTCCTGGCGGCCCTCTCCGGCGTCCGGCCGGGCCCCGCGACCGTACCGTTCTACTCGACGGTGTCCGGCGAGCCGGTCGACCCGACGGCCCTGGACGCCGCGTACTGGGTGCGCAACCTCCGCGAGACCGTCCAGTTCCACCGCACGGTGGAGCGGCTGCTCGACGACGGCCACAGCACGTACGTCGAGCTGAGCCCGCACCCCGTGCTCACCGTCGCCGTCGCGGAGACCGCGGAGGCGGTGGGCCCCGAGCGCGCCGGTGACGTCCTGGTCGTCGAGTCGCTGCGGCGCAACGAGGGCGATCTGGCGCGGCTGCTCACCGCGGTCGGCGAGGCCCACGTCCACGGCGTGGCCGTCGACTGGCAGGAGGCCTTCGGCGACGCCGCGCCCCGCCTCACGGACGTGCCGACGTACGCCTTCCAGCGGTCCCGCTACTGGCTCGAGGACGCGGCCGCGCCGGTGGCCGACGTGTCGACGGCCGGCCTCGACGGCGTCGACCACCCGCTGCTCGGCGCCGCCGTCCCGCTGGCGGACGGCACCGGGGGCATGCTCTGCACCGGGACGCTGTCCGCGCGGAGCCACCCGTGGCTCGCCGACCACGCCGTGGCCGACGTCCTCGTCGTACCGGGCACGGCCCTGGTGGAGGCAGCCCTGCAAGCCGGTGCGCAGGCGGGCTGCGACGTCCTCGAAGAGCTGGTCCTCCAGGCCCCGTTGATCCTGCCGGAGGAGGGCACGGTCCGCCTCCAGCTCGCCGTCGGCGGACCGGACGACTCCGGGCGGCGCGCCCTCACCCTGCACTCCAGGACGGGCGACGCCCCCGCCGACGCCCCCTGGACCCGGCACGCCGAGGGCACCCTGACACCCGGCGGCCAGCGCCCGCCGCAGCCGCCGCGGCAGTGGCCTCCGGCCGGCGCGCGGGAGATCGAACTCGACGACTGTTACCGGGAGTTGGCCAAGTCCGGGCTGCACTACGGGGGCGCGTTCCAAGGGCTGGTGCGCTGCTGGCGCGTCGACGAGGGCGGCGGCGGCGGGACGGGGGCGGGTGCTGAGGCCGGGAGGGGCGCTGAGGCGGGGGCGGGTGCTGAGGCCGGGACGCGCGCTGAGGCGGGGGCGGGCGGCGCCGCGGGTGTCGGTCCCGAGCGGGCCTCCACGGATGCGGACGCCGCCGCGGCCTGTGAGCTGTACGCCGAAGTCGAACTCCCCGTCTGCGCGGGCGGCGCCGACCGCTACGCCCTGCACCCCGCCCTCTTCGACGCCGCCCTGCACGCCGCGGCCCTCGTGGCGGCGCCCGGCTCGGCCCCCGGCGAGACCGTGACCCGGCTGCCGTTCTCCTGGAGCGGTGTGACCGTGCACGCCACCGGCGCCACCCGGCTGCGCGCCCACCTCCGCCTCACCGGGACCGGCGCCCTGTCCGTCACCGCCACGGACCCCGCGGGACACCCGGTCGTGACGGTCGAGAGCCTCGGCATGCGTCCGGTGGCCGCCGACTCCCTGCGCCGGGCCGCGGCCACCGCCGACGCCTCGCTGCTTCGCCTGGAGTGGCGGCCCGAGCCGCTGCCCGCGCCGCGCGACCCGGAACCGGCGCGCTGGGCGTGGATCGGGCCCGGGGCCACCGAGGCCGACGACGCCCTCGCGGCCCGGGGCGTGCGGTGCGCCCACCACCTCGACCCGGCGGCGCTGCGGGCCCACTTGGACACCGGCGGCGACGCCCCCGAGGTCCTCGTCCTCGCGGAACCTCCTGAGGACCCGGCGGCCGGGGACCTGGCGGCGGCGGGCAGGGGCCGCACGGCCGGCCCGGCCCCCGACACGGCCACCGCCGCCCACCACGCCGTCCACCGCGTCCTCGCCGCCCTCCAGGACTGGCTCGCCGACGAACGCCTGGCGGACACCCGCCTCGTCGTCCTCACCCGGGGCGCGGTCGCCCCGGCCACCGGCACGGCACCCGACCCCGCCCTCGCCGCGGTCTGGGGCCTCGTCGCCTCGGCGCAGTCGGAGCACCCGGGCCGCGTCCGCCTGGTCGACCTCGACGGGCTCGACGCCTCGCGGTCCGCGCTCGTCGACGCGGTGGCGGGCGACGCGGCCCAAGTCGCGGTGCGGGACGGGGCGTTGCTCGTGCCGCGGCTCGCGCGGCTGACGGCGGCGCCCGGCGGCGGCACCGGCTGGCGCACGGACGGGACGGTCCTGGTGACGGGCGGCCTCGGTACGCTGGGCCGCCTCGTGACGCGGCATCTGGTGGTGACGCACGGGGTGCGGCGCCTCGTCGTGGTGTCGCGGTCCGGCGCAGCGGGCGCGGGCGCCGCCGCGTTCGTACGGGAACTGCGCACCGAAGGCGCGGACGTCCAGGTCGTGACGGGTGACGTCGGGGACCGGGCCGTGCTTGCGGGGGCGCTGGCGTCGATCCCGGCCGAGCACCCCCTGACGGCCGTCGTGCACCTGGCCGGAGTACTGGACGACGGCCTCCTCATGGACCAGACGCCGGAACGCGTCGACCGGGTGCTGCGGCCCAAGGCGGACGGGGCCTGGCATCTGCACGAGCTGACGGCGGGCACGGACGTGGCGTTCGTCGTGTTCTCGTCCGTGTCGAGCGTCCTCGGACCCGCGGGGCAGGCCGGGTACGCGGCGGCCAACGCGTTCGTGGACGCGCTCATGGCGGCCCGCGGGGACGCCGGGCTTGCGGGCGTCTCGCTCGGCTGGGGCCTTTGGGAGTCCCGTTCGGACCTGACGGCGGGACTCGACGAGGGCGACCTGCGGCGGATGGCCAGGTCGGGCGTCAAACCGCTCGCCGACGACCAGGGGCTCGCCCTGCTCGACCTCGCCCGCGCCACCGGCGAACCCGTCGTCTTCCCGCTGCGCCTGGACACGACGGGCCTGCGCGGCGGCCCCGGCGGCGGTGACGTACCGCCCCTGCTGCGCGGACTCGCCGCCGTGCCCGTCCGCCGCGCCACCGTCGCCGCCGCCGACACCGGGGCCGAGCTGGACGGCGACGCCCTGGCCACCCGCCTCGCCCAGCTCCCCGAGGGCGAACAGGACGCCCTGCTCCTCGACCTGGTGCGCACCCACGTCGCGGCCGTCCTCGGCTACGACGACCCGCGAGCCGTCGGCGAACGGCGCCCGTTCGCCGACATCGGGTTCGACTCGCTGCGCGCCCTGCACCTGCGCAACCGCCTCGGCGGCGCCACCGCCCTGCGGCTCTCGCCCACCCTCGTCTTCGACTACCCGACGCCGCACGCCCTCGGCCAGCACCTGCGCACCCTGCTCCTCCCGGACGCGCCGCCGCCGACCGGCCCGGACGCCGCACCCGGTGCCGCGGGCGCACCCGTCCCGGACCAGGACGACGCGGTGCAGGACCGGCTCCGCTCGGCCTCCCGGGAGGAGGTCTTCGACTACATCGACAACCTGCTCGGCGAGTAGGCCGTCTCCGGCGCGCCGAACCGGAACGATCCGGTCCCGCTCGAACCTGACAAGGAACCACGCGATGCGTGCGCTGCTGATCGACAACTACGACTCCTACACCTACAACCTGTTCCAGCTCCTCGCCCGCGTGTACGGCAAGGAGCCGACCGTCCTGGTCAACGACGACCCGTCCTGGACGCACCAGGACCCGGCGGCGTTCGACTGCGTGGTGATCTCGCCGGGACCCGGCCGGCCCCAGCGCGCCACCGACCTCGGCTTCTGCCAGGGTCTCCTGGACCGCTGGCGGGACGTGCCGGTCCTCGGGGTGTGCCTGGGCCACCAGGCCATCGCCCACCACTACGGCGGGCAGGTGGTCCCCGGCGTGCCGCGGCACGGCCATCTGACCCGGGTCAGGCACGGCGGCGAGGACCTGTTCGACGGCCTGCCGCAGCACTTCACGGCCGTGCGCTACCACTCGCTGCGCGTCACCGAGCCCCTGCCGCCGGGCCTGCGCGCCACCGCCTGGGCGGAGGACGGGACCGTCATGGCGCTGCGCCACGACGAACTGCCCCGCTGGGGCCTGCAGTTCCACCCGGAGTCGGTGGCCAGCGAGTGGGGCGCCCAGCTCCTGCGGAACTTCGCGGAACTCATAGGTGGCCACTACGCCGCCCCGCCCCCCGAGTACGCCCCCTGGGCCCGCCCGCCCGAGACCGCCAAGGCGGCACGCCTTGAGCTGACCGTCGAGGCCGTCGACCGGGCCGTGGACACCGCCGCGCTGTTCGGCTCGCTGTTCTCCGGGAGCGAGCACGCCTTCTGGCTCGACAGCAGCGCCCCCGGCGTCGGCGGGGCCCGCTTCTCCTTCCTCGGCGACGACTCCGGCCCCCTCGCCGAGACCCTGACGTACCGGACCGGCGAGAACGCCGTCACGGTCCGCGACGCCACCGGCGAACACACCGAGGACGGCACCATCTTCGACGTCCTCCAGGACCGCCTGCGCGCCCGCCCGGTCGGTGCGGCGGACCTCCCCTTCGACCTCAACGGCGGCTACGTCGGCTACTTCGGGTACGAGCTGAAGGCGGAGTGCGGCAGCCCCAACGTCCACCGGGCCGAGACGCCGGACGCCGTGTGGATGTTCGCCGACCGGCTGATCGCGGTCGACCACCAGGAGGACCGCACCTACGTCCTCGCCCTCAGCGGCCCCGGCGCCGACGAGATCGCGCCCGCCCGCTCCTGGGTGACCCGGACGGCCCGGCTCGCCCGCGACCTGCCGGACACCGCCCCCGCCGCCCCCGACCCGGCCGCCGCGGCACCCGCGGACGCGGCCGTCCTCGCCCGCGCCCGCGCCGACTACGTCGACGACATCGAGGACTGCCTCAGGGAACTGCGCAGCGGCGAGAGCTACGAGATCTGCCTGACGAACCGGATGCGGCTGCCCGCCCTGCCCGACCCGCTCGACTACCACCTGCTGCTGCGGCGCCTCAACCCCGCGCCCTACAGCGCCTATCTGCGCCTCGGCGCGCTCGGCGTCGTCTGCTCGTCCCCCGAGCGGTTCCTGCGCGTCGACCGCGACGGGACCGTCGAGAGCAAGCCCATCAAGGGCACGGCGCCCCGCGGCGCGGACCCCGCGAGCGACGAGCGGCTGCGCCGGTCCCTGACCGCATCGGCCAAGACCCGCGCCGAGAACCTCATGATCGTCGACCTGCTCCGCAACGACCTGGGCCGGGTCTGCGAGGTGGGCTCCGTCGACGTGCCCGCGTACATGGTCACCGAGTCGTACGCGACCGTGCACCAGCTCGTCACCACGGTCCGCGGCCGGCTGCGGCGGGACGTGGACCCGGTCGCCTGCGTCCGCGCGTGCTTTCCCGGCGGCTCCATGACGGGCGCGCCGAAGCTGCGCACGATGGCCATCATCGATCGCCTGGAGCAGGAGGCCCGGGGCATCTACTCGGGCACCATCGGCTACTTCGGCCTGTGCGGCGGCGCGGACCTCAACATCGTGATCCGCACCGCCGTGACCTCCGGCACCGGCACGGTGATCGGCGCGGGCGGCGCGATCGTCCTCGACTCCGACCCGGCCGACGAGTTCGACGAAGTGCTGCTCAAGGGGCGGGCGTTGGTGCGGGCGCACGGTCTCTTGACGGGGGCGGCGGAGGAGGAGCCGGGTGAGGGGTGAACGGGCGGGAGCGGACAGGGGCACGGGTGTGGTGAGCGTGGTGGGAGAGGGCGCGCGGACGGTCGGTCCAGGGGTGACCCGGCTCGACGGCACCCCCGCCACCGCCGACGACCTCTCGGCCCTCGCCCTCTACAACTACGGCCACTTCACCGCCCTCCGCGTCGAGCACGGCCGCGTCCGCGGGCTCGCCCTGCATCTGCGGCGCCTCGCCGACGACTGCCGGACGCTGTTCGCCGCGGACCTCGACACCGTCGCGGTGCGGGCGGCGCTGCGGCGCGTCGCCGACCGGAGCGAGGGGCCCGTGACGGTGCGGGTGACCGTGTGCGCGCCCGAGATGAGCCTGGACTGCCCCGACACCCTCACCCCGGTCGCGCTCATCAGTACGCGTCCCGCGCCACCGGACGTAGCGCCCCCGCTGCGCCTCGCCACCGCCGCCCACGTCCGTGACCTGCCCGAGGTGAAGCACACCGCCCTGTTCGGCACGCTGCGGCTGCGCCGGGACGCCCGGCGGCGGGGCTTCGACGACGCCCTGCTGCTCGACCACGACGACCGCGTCCAGGAGGGCACCACCTTCAACGTCTGCGGCTGGGACGGGACCCGGCTCCTGTGGCCCCGCGCGAACTGCCTGCCCGGCGTCACCGCGCGCCTCCTGCGCGACGCGGCCGCCGCCGCGGGCGTACCGTCCCTCGACGCACCCGTCACGCACGACGAACTCCTCGCCCTGCGCGGCGTGTTCGCGACCAACGCGGCCTTCGGCGTGCGACCGGTCGCCGCCGTCGACGGCACGGCCGTCCCCGTGGACGGCGAACTCCTCGCGACCCTGCGGTCCCTGTACGCCGGCGTGCCCGCCGAACCCCTGTGACCCACACGCCCCGGGAGCGCCCCGGGCCCCCGCGGCCGGGCGCGACCGCGGGCGAACCCAAGATCCAAGCCGGCTCCAAGAAGGCGCCAAGAGCCACTGCACAGAATGCGGTGCGGCAGCGCACCCGCCTTTTCGCCGAGGGAAGGACCGAGTATGTCGACCGTCGCAGAGTCCGGGACGTCGTGGCAGGATCTGCCGTTCCTGGACATCACCGTGCCGGATTTCGCCTGGGACTCGCCCGAGGTGGCCGAGGCCAGGGAGCGGTCCTGGGTCGCGGGCACCCCGCTGGGACTCCTCGTCCTCAGGTACGCCGAGGCCCACAGCCTCTCCCGCGACCCGCGCCTCGTCTCCGGCTTCCGTGACGTCGTGGACCTCGTCGGACCCTCCGAGGGCCTGGTGCGCGAGTTCATGCGCGACTTCATGCAGAGCCTGGAGGGACCCGACCACCGCAGGCTGCGCGGCCTGGTCACGCACGCGTTCACGACCCGCCGCATCACCGCGCTCAGGCCCTTCATCCGTGCCACCGCGGAACGCCTCGCCGACGAGCTCGCGGCCGGGGGAGAGCGCGACTTCGTGGCCGCGTTCGCCGACCCGCTGCCCGCGGCCGTCGTCTGCGAACTGCTCGGCTTCCCGGCCGAGGACCACGCGGTCGTCGGCCGCTGGTGCAAGAACACCAACCTGGTCCTCGCCCTCGGCCCCGACCAGAGCAGGGTCGGCGAGGTCGAGGAGGGCCTCGCGGGGATGTACGACTACTTCGACACCGTGATCCAGGAGCGCAAGGCGGACCTCGGCGACGACCTGTTCTCCGACATCCTGCGCGCACAGCAGGAGGACGGCGCCCTCGACGACCGCGAGCTGCGCACGCTCATCGCGACCCTGCTCGTCGCCGGATACCAGACCACGAGTCACCAACTCGGCCACGCCATGGTCGCGTTCGCCGAGCACCCCGAGCAGTGGCCGCTGCTGCGGCAGCGGCCGGAGCTGGTCACCCAGGCGGTCGAGGAAGTGCTGCGCTGGTGCCCCACCACGACGGTCGTGGCCACCAAGTCGGCGGCCGAGGACTTCTCCGTCAACGACCTGCGCATCCAGGCAGGCACCCCCGTCTGGCTGTGCGCGCACTCGGCGCAGCGCGACCCGCTGGTGTTCAAGGGCGGCGACGCCTTCGACATCACCGTCAAACGGGAGGCGTCCCCGCTGGCCTTCGGCGGCGGCGCGCACTACTGCCTGGGGGCGGCCCTGGCCCGCGTCGAACTCGCCGAGGCCTTCGACGTGCTCGCGGCCCGCCTCGGCCCGCCCGAGGTCGCGGGCCCGATCACCTGGCGGCCCTCCACGGGCGTCTCCGGGCCCGACGTCCTGCCGCTGCGCTTCGGCGCCGCCGGCGCATGACCCCACCCGGCCCGGCGCCGGCGGCCGACCCAGGCGAGCCCGCCAGGTCCCCCCTCTTCGCGGGAAGGGCAGCACGTTCGACATGACCCACGGCACCGGCACCACCCACGGCACCGACTCCGCGCCCGACGACGACAGGACGCTGGACTACCTCAAGCGTCTCTCCGCCGAACTGGGCAGGACCCGCGAGCGCCTGCGGCTCGCCGAGGCGGCGGCCCGTGAACCCGTCGCGCTGGTGTCGATGGCCTGCCGCTTCCCCGGCGGCGTCACGTCGCCCGAGGACCTGTGGCGCCTGGTCGCCGAGGGCCGCGACGGGGTCGGCGCGCTGCCCGCCGACCGGGGCTGGGACGTCGAGGGGCTCTACCACCCGGACCCCGACCGGGTGGGGTCCTGCTACGCGCGCGAAGGCGGATTCCTCGCCGACATCGCCTCGTTCGACGCGGCCCTGTTCGAGATCAGCCCGCGCGAGAGCCTGGTGACGGACCCGCAGCAGCGGCTGCTCCTGGAAGTCTCCTGGGAGACGTTCGAGCGGGCGGGCCTCGCCCCCGCCGCGGTGCGCGGCAGCCGCACCGGCGTCTTCACCGGGATGATGGGGCAGGACTACACGGCGCGGACGCCCGGTACGCACACGGAGTACGAGGGACAGCTGGAGACCGGCCGCGCGGCGAGCGTCGCCTCCGGCCGCGTGGCCTACACCTTCGGCCTCGAAGGCCCCGCGGTCACCCTCGACACGGCCTGCTCCTCGTCCCTGGTGGCCCTGCACCTCGCCGTCCGGGCGCTGCGGAACGGGGAGTGCGACCTCGCTCTGGCCGGCGGGGTCACCCTGATGTCGAGCCCGGCGACCCTCCTGGAGTTCAGCAGGCAGCGCGTGCTCTCGCCCGACGGCCGGTGCAAGGCGTTCGCCGGACAGGCCGACGGCACGGGGCTCGCCGAGGGCGTCGGCGTGGTCCTCCTGGAGCGCCTCTCGGACGCGCGGCGGCTCGGCCATCCCGTGCTCGCCGTCGTCAGCGGCAGCGCCGTCAACCAGGACGGCGCGTCGAACGGCATGACCGCGCCCAACGGCCCCTCCCAGCAACGCGTCATCCGCGCCGCCCTCGCCGACGCCGGACTCACGGCCGCCGACGTCGACGCGGTCGAGGCGCACGGCACGGGCACCCGCCTCGGCGACCCCATCGAGGCACAGGCGATCCTCGCCACGTACGGACAGGGCCGCGACGCCGAACGCCCCCTGTGGCTCGGGTCGTTGAAGTCGAACATCGGCCACACCCAGGCCGCCGCCGGGATCGCGGGCGTCATGAAGACCGTCCTCGCGCTGCGCGCGGGCCTGCTGCCGCCGACCCTGCACGTCGACACCCCGACCCCGCACGTCGACTGGTCGTCGGACACCGTACGCCTCCTCACCGAGCCCCGCCCCTGGCCGGCCACCGGCGGCCGCCCCCGACGGGCGGGGGTGTCGTCGTTCGGCATCAGCGGGACGAACGCGCACGTCATCGTGGAGGCGGGGGACGCTGTCGCGGCGGGGGAGGAGGGCCTGGACGGCACCGTGGCCCAAGCGGCCCAAGCGGCCCAAGCGGCCCAAGCGGCCCAAGCGGCCCAAGCGGCCCCGGTGGTCGCGCCGGACCCGGCGGGCCCGTCCGCCGCCCCCGTCCCCTGGGTGCTCTCCGCAGGAACCCCCGACGCCCTCCGCGCGCAGGCGGCCCGGCTCCAGGACCACCTCACGGAGCACCCCGGCCACCGCGTGGGTGACGTCGCGTACTCCCTGGCGACCACACGCGCGCCGCTCGCGCACCGGGCCGTCGCTGTCGGCCGCCAACGCGGCGAACTGCTGCGCGCGGTCGCGGCGTTGGCTGGGGGCGAGCCCTGCGCGGACCTCGTCGAGGGGGTGGCGCGGGACCCGGGCCGGACGGTCTTCGTGTTCCCCGGCCAGGGCTCCCAGTGGACCGGCATGGCCCGGGAGCTCTGGGACACGTCCGCCGTGTTCCGCGAGCGGATGGAGGAGTGCGCGGCCGCCCTCGACCCGTACGTCGACTGGTCGCTGCACGACATGGTGCGCGGCCACGCCGACGACGGCGCCGAGGACCGCGTCGACGTCGTCCAGCCCGTCCTGTGGGCGGTCCTTGTGTCGCTGGCCGAGCTGTGGCGGTCGTACGGGGTCGAACCCGCCGCCGTCGTGGGGCACTCGCAGGGCGAGATCGCCGCGGCCTGCGTGGCGGGGGCGCTGTCCCTGGACGACGGGGCCCGGGTCGTGGCCCTGCGGTCACGGCTCGTCGCCGAACGCCTCGCCGGGGCGGGCGGCATGGTGTCCGTGACGGCCCCGGTGGCCGACGTCCGGGCGCGGCTCGCCGAGTTCGGCGACCGGCTGGCGCTCGCCGCCGTGAACGGCCCGTCGTCCGTCGTGCTGTCCGGCGACCCGAAGGCGCTCGACGCACTGGTGGCCGCCTGCGAGCGGGACGGCGTCCGCGCCCGGCGCGTCGCCGTCGACTACGCCTCGCACTCCCCGCAGGTGGAACTCCTGCGCGCCGACCTGCTCGACGTACTCGCGCCGATCCGCCCGCGCGCGGGCACGCTGCCCCTGTACTCGACGGTCACCGGCGCGGTCGTGCCGGGCACCGAACTGACCGCCGAGTACTGGTACCGCAACCTGCGCCGCACCGTCCGCCTCTCGGACGCCGTGGAGCGGCTCGCCGCGGCCGGACACGGCACGTTCGTCGAGTGCAGCCCCCACCCGGTGCTCGCCCTCGGCCTCACGTCGACGCTCGGCGGACTGGGCCGCGACGCCCTCGTGACCGGCACGCTGCACCGCGACGACGGCGGCCTCGACCGCTTCCTGCGCTCCCTGGGCGAGGTGTACGCGGGCGGCGGATCCCCGGACTGGGAGCGGGTCTTCGCCGGGACGGACGCGCGACGCGTGTCGCTGCCCACGTACGCCTTCGACCGGCAGCGCTACTGGCTCGACCCGGAACCGGCCGCCGGCGACATCGGCGCGGTCGGCCTGAGCCCGCTCGACCACCCGTGGTGGGGCGCCGCAACCGACCTGCCCGAATCCGGCGGCGCCCTCCTCACCGGACGGCTCTCCCGCGACACGCACCCCTGGCTCGGCGAGCACGCGGTCGACGACATGGTCCTGCTGCCCGGCACGGCCTTCCTCGAACTGGCCGTCCAGGCCGCCGAGCAGGTCGGCTGCGACGGCGTGGCCGAGCTGACCCTTCAGGCGCCCCTGGTCCTGCCCGCGCGCGGCGGCGTCCAGTTGCGGGCCGTCGTCGGCCCCGCCGACGCGGCCGGCGACCGCCCCCTCACCCTCCACGCACGCCCCGAGGACGCGCCCGACGGGCCCTGGACCCGGCAGGCCGACGGCACGCTCGGCGGCACCGCCCGGCACGGCGGCGACCCGCTGACGGCCTGGCCGCCGCCCGACGCCGAACCCCTGCCGGTGGAGGACGTGTACGAGGACCTGGCCGGTCTCTCCCTGCGGTACGGCCCCGGTTTCCGGGGACTGCGGGCCGCCTGGCGCCAGGACGACGAGATCTTCGCCGAGGTCGTGCTCCCGGGGGACGGCGACGCGGACGGGTTCGCGATCCACCCGGCGCTCCTGGACGCCGCGCTGCACGCGGCGGCCGCCTTCGACGGCGGGACGCGCGCGGCGGGCGACGGCGGTGGCGCGGGTGGTGGCGCGGGCCAGGCGGACGCGGGCCACGGGCCCCGCCTTCCGTTCTCCTGGTCCGGCGTACGGATCCACGCGGTCGGCGCGACCCGGCTGCGCGTCCGGATCACACCGGTCGGCCCCGACGCCGTCGCGCTTGAGGCCGCCGACGCGACCGGCGCGCCCGTCGTGTCCGTGGAGTCCCTGGCCCTGCGCCCGGTGACGCCCGACCGGCTGCGCCCGGCCGCCCCGGACCCGGCGGACTCCCTCTTCGCCGTCGACTGGGTGCCCGCCCCGGCCGCCACGTCAGGACCGCCGCGCACCTGGGCGGTCCTCGACGGCGCCGAGGCGCTCGCCCCGGTCCTCGAAGCGACCGGCGCACAGGTGCTGCGGAAGCACGAACTCGCCGCGCCCGCCGCCGCGCAGGACCTACCGGACGCGGTGCTCGCGGCACTCCCGGCACCCGCGCCCGACGACACGTGCGACCTGCCCCGGGCCACCCGGGACGCCGTCGTCGGTGCGCTGGAGTCGGTGCGGCGGTGGCTCGCCGACGACCGCGCCTCGTCCGCCCGCCTCGTGGTGCTGACCCGTGGCGCTGTCGCGGTACGCGACGACGAGACGGCCGACCCGGTGCTCGCCGCCGTGTGGGGCCTGCTGCGCTCGGCGCGGGCGGAGCACCCGGACCGGCTCGTCCTGGTCGACTGGGACGGCCAGGAGTTGTCGGCCGACGCGCTGTCCGCCGTCGTGGGCGGGGACGAGCCGGAGGTGGCGCTGCGCGGCGGGGAGGTGTTCGTACCGAGGCTCCAGCGCGTGCGGGTTCCCGACAGGGGCCCGGCCGTCGCCTTCCGGCCCGGCGGAACGGTCCTGGTGACCGGCGCGTCTGGTGTCCTCGGCGGCGTCGCGGCCCGCCATCTGGTCGAGGCGCACGGCGTACGCCACCTGCTGCTGGTGAGCCGTCGTGGCGCGGACGCGCCCGGAGCCGCCGAACTCGCGCAGGACCTGGCGGACTTGGGGGCGTCGGCGCGCTGGGCGGCCTGCGACGCGGCGGACCGCGAGGCCCTGGCGAAGGTCCTCGCCGAGGTGCCGGGGGAGCACGCCCTGAGCGGGGTGGTGCACGCGGGCGGTGTGCTGGACGACGGTGTCGTGGCGTCGCTCACGGCGGATCGGATCGACACGGTGTTCCGGCCGAAGGTCGACGCGGTGGTCACCCTGCACGAGCTGACCCGGGACGCGGACCTCTCCGCGTTCGTCGTGTTCTCCTCGGCGGCGGGCACGTTCGGCACCGCGGGCCAGGGCGGCTACGCGGCGGCCAACGCCTTCCTCGACGCCTTCGCCCGGGTCCGCCGCGCGCAGGGACTGCCCGCGCTCTCCCTGGCCTGGGGGCTGTGGGCCGAGACCAGCGCCATGACCGGCGGCATGTCGGACGCCGACCGCGACCGGCTGCGCCGCGCCGGGGTGACCGGCCTGTCCGCCGCCGAGGGCACCGCCCTGCTCGACGCGGGCCTCGCCGCCGACCTGCCCGTCGTCGTCCCGGCCCGCCTGGACCTGGCCGCCGTCCGGGCCGGGGCCGCCACCGCGGGCGTACCCGCACTGCTGCGCGCCCTGGTGCGGCCACCCGCGCGCCGTGCCGCGGCGAGCGCCGACGGCGACTCCGCCCTCGCGCGCGAACTAGCCGACCTCGCCTCGCAGGACCGTGCGACACGGGTCCTCGACGTGGTGCGGGCCCAGGCCGCCGTCGTGCTCGGCCACACCGGCCCGACCGCCGTCGAACCAGGGCGCGCCTTCAAGGAGTTGGGCTTCGACTCGCTCACCGCCGTCGAGCTGCGCAACCGGCTGACCCGGGCGACCGGACTCCGGCTGCCCGCCACGCTCGTCTTCGACCACCCGACGCCGCAGGAACTCGCCGCGCACGTCCACGGGCGGCTCACCGGCCAGGACCGGCGCGAGCGCCCCGCGGTACGCGCCCGGGTCCGGGCCGACGAGCCGATCGCCGTCGTCGGCATGGCCTGCCGGTTCCCGGGCGGCGTCGCCTCGCCCGAGGACCTGTGGCGCCTGGTGGACCGGGGCGCCGACGCCGTCTCCGCGTTCCCCGCCGACCGCGGCTGGTCCCCGGACCCCGGCGCGTTCGCGGCCGAGGGCGGATTCCTGCGGGACGCCGCGCAGTTCGACCCCGAGTTCTTCGGCATCAGCCCGCGCGAGGCGGTGGCGATGGACCCGCAGCAGCGGCTCCTCCTCGAAGTCTCCTGGGAGGCGCTGGAACGCGCGGGCCTCGACCCGACGGCCCTGCGCGGCAGCCGGGCCGGGGTGTTCGCCGGGCTGATGTACCACGACTACACGACCCGGCTCGGGACCATCACGGACGACATCGCCGGGTACCTCGGCACGGGCGGCTCCGGCAGCGTCGCCACCGGCCGCATCGCGTACACCTTCGGGTTCGAGGGACCCGCCGTCACCGTCGACACGGCCTGCTCGTCGTCGCTGGTGGCCCTGCACCTGGCCGCGCAGGCGCTGCGCGCCGGTGACTGCGACCTCGCGCTCGCGGGCGGCGTCACCGTGATGTGCTCGCCGAACGCCTTCACCGAGTTCGCCAGGCAGGGCGCGCTCGCCGCCGACGCCCGCTGCAAGCCGTTCGCCGCGGCGGCCGACGGCACGGTGTGGGGCGAGGGCGCCGGGGTCCTCCTCGTCGAGCGGCTCTCGGACGCGCGCCGCAACGGCCACCGTGTGCTCGCCGTCGTGCGCGGCTCCGCCGTCAACCAGGACGGCGCGAGCAACGGTCTGACCGCCCCCAACGGCCCCGCCCAGGAACGCGTCATCACCCAGGCCCTCGCGGGCGCCGGGATCGCGCCGTCCGACGTGGACGCCGTCGAGGCCCACGGCACCGGCACCACCCTCGGCGACCCCATCGAGGCCCAGGCGATCCTCGCCACCTACGGACAACAGCGCCCGCCGGAGCGGCCGTTGTGGCTCGGCTCCGTCAAGTCCAACCTCGGGCACACCCAGGCGGCGGCGGGTGTCGCGGGCGTCATCAAGATGGTCATGGCGCTGCGCCACGCCGTCCTGCCCCGCACCCTGCACGTGGACGCGCCCTCACCGCACGTCGACTGGGCCTCCGGCGCCGTGGAACTCCTCACCGAGTCCCGCCCCTGGCCGGACGCGGGGCGGCCCCGGCGGGCCGGCGTCTCGTCGTTCGGGATCAGCGGCACCAACGCGCACGTGGTCCTTGAGCAGGCGCCCGCGGAGGCGGGCGCGGGGGGCACGGGGGCCGGGCGTGGCGGGGCAACAGGGCGGCCCGCCGCCGACCGTGCGGTTGAGCGGTCCGCGACCGGCTCGGCGGTTGAGCGGTCCGCCACCGGCCCAGCGGCCGAGCGGCCCCCGACGGACCGGACAGCCGGGCGGCCCGCCGCCGACCGCGCGGATGCGCGGTCCCACGTCGACCGGGCGGTTGAGCGGTCGGCCACGGGCCCGGCGGCCGAGCGGCCCCCGACGGACCGCGCAGCCGAGGCGCCCGCCGCCGAGCCGGCGGATCCGCCCGCGGCGACCGCCCCCGACGGCTCGACGCCCCCCGCACAGGCCGACCCCCAAGAAGACCTCACCCCCGTGCCGTTGACCCTCTCCGCCCGCAGCGACCCCGCCCTCCGCGCCCAGGCGTCCGCCCTCCGCGAGCGGCTCCTCGCCGACCCGGCGCTCGACCCCGTCGACGTGGCCCACTCGCTCCAGACCACCCGCGCCGCCCTGGAGCACCGCGCCGTGGTCCTCGGCGGCGACCGGGACGCGCTCCTGCCCGCCCTCGCCGCCGTCGCGGAGGCCCGGGAGACGCCCGCCGCCGTCGAGGCGGTGGCCGCGGAGCCCGGCAGGACCGTCTTCGTGTTCCCCGGACAGGGCGCCCAATGGCAGGGCATGGCGGCCGGACTGTGGGACGCCGCGCCCGTCTTCCGGGCCCGTCTGACCCAGTGCGCCGACGCGCTGGCCCCGCACACCGACTGGTCCGTGGCGGACGTCGTCCGGGGCCGGGCCGCCGGGGTCGACCCCGAGCGGGTCGACGTGGTCCAGCCCGCGCTGTGGGCGGTCATGGTGTCGCTCGCGGAGCTGTGGCGGTCGTACGGCGTTCAACCCGCCGCCGTGGTGGGGCACTCGCAGGGCGAGATCGCGGCGGCCTGCGTGGCCGGAGGTCTTTCCCTCGACGACGGCGCGCGCGTCGTCGCGCTGCGCAGCCGCGCCCTGACGGCGATCGCGGGACGCGGCGGCATGGTCTCCCTGGCCCTGGGCGCCACCGAGGCCGAGGACCTCGTGGCCGCATGGGACGGGCGGCTCTCCCTCGCGGCCGTCAACGGGCCCGCGTCGGTGGTGGTGTCGGGCGGCACGGCGGTGCTCGACGACCTCCTCGCCCACTGCGAGCGCACCGGGCTCTGGGCGCGCCGCGTCCCGGTCGACTACGCCTCCCACTCGCCCCACGTCGAAGCGGTACGCGAACGGATCGCCGAGGACCTCGCGGGGATCCGGCCCCGCCCCGGCCGCGTCGCCTTCATGTCGACGCTGACGGGCACCTTCCTGGACACCGCGGGCCTCGACGGCGACTACTGGTACCGCAATCTGCGGGAGTCCGTCCGGTTCGAGCCCGCCGTACGGGAACTGCTCGCCCAGGGCTTCGGCGCCTTCGTCGAGTCCAGCCCGCACCCCATGCTCACGATGGGCCTGCGGGAGGTCCTGGCGGAGCGGCCCGGCGGGCCCGGCGTGGCCGTGGCGTCGCTCCGGCGCGACCAGGGCGGACCGGAACGCTTCCTGACCTCGGTCGCCGAGGCGTACGCCCACGGGGTCGCCGTCGACTGGTCCGCGGCCTGGACCGGCCGCACGCCGCGCGTCGTCGACCTGCCGACGTACCCCTTCCAGCGGCGCAGGTTCTGGCTCGACGCCCCCGCCGGGGCCGGTGACGTGACCGCCGCGGGCCTCGGCCGCCCCGACCACCCGCTCCTCGGCGCCCGCGTCGACCTCGCCGAATCCGCCGAGGCCCTGCTCACCGCGCGCTGGTCCCTGGACACACACCCGTGGCTCGCCGACCATGCCGTCGGCGACACCGTCGTCGTCCCCGGCACCGCCTTCGTGGAACTGGCGGCCCTCGCGGGCGCGGGGACCGGCTGCCCGCACGTCCGCGAGCTGGTCCAGGAACGGCCCCTGGTCCTCGCCGACGGCGGCGCGGCCCGGATCCAGGTGCGGGTGGCGCCGCCCGACGAGGAGGGCACGCGGACGATCAGTGTGTACGCGCGCCCCGACGGCCACGACGACACAGCCGCGCCGGACTCCTGGTCCTGCCACGCCCGCGGCGTGCTCACCGCGGCGGACACCGCGGCACCTGCCGCCCTCGACGGCGCCTGGCCGCCCCCGGGAGCCGTCGCCGTCGACCTGTCCGACTTCTACGCACGCCTGGAGGAGACCGGCCTCTCCTACGGCCCCGCCTTCCACGGCCTGCACACCGCGTGGCGCCTCGGCGACGACATCCTCGGCGAGGCCGCGCTGCCGGACGAGGGCCACGCCGAGGCGGCCCGGTACCACGCCCATCCCGCGCTCCTCGACGCGGCGCTGCACGCGTGCCTGCTCCGCACCCGGGACGGCGGCCCGGCCGGCACCGGTGGCGCGGCCATGCCGTTCGCCTGGAACGACGTCTCCCTGCACGCCCCGTGCGGCCCGGAGGTGCGCGTTCGGGTGTCCCCGGGCACGGCCGAGGGCGTGTCGGTGGTCGTGGCGGACGCCGACGGCACGCCCGCGGTGACCGTACGCTCCCTCGTCGCCCGCCCCGTCTCGCCCGAGCAACTGCGTGCGTCCGGTGGGCGGCACGACGCGATCTTCCGGCTCACGTGGACGGCGGCGCCCGCCGGATCGGCGCCGCCCGCACCGAGCACGCCGAGCACGTGGGCCGTGCTCGGGGGCGAGGACCTGGGACTGGCCCCGGACGGCGGGCACTTCGCGGACCTGCCCGCGTACCGCGCGGCGATCGAGTCCGGTGCGGCGGCGCCCGATGTCGTACTGGTGCCGCTCGGCACGGGGCTGGAGGGCGGCTCGTGCCTCCCGCAGGACGGCTCGCACGGCTCCTACGACCGCGCGTCCAGCGCGGCAGGCAGCCTGCGCACGGTGCGGGTGGCGGTGCGTTCCGCGTGCCGGGTGGCGCGTCGGGTCTGGAAGACGCTTCGCACGGTGCGGGTGGCGGTGCGTTCCGCGTGCCGGGTGGCGCGTCGGGTCTGGAAGACGCTTCGCACGGTGCGGATGACGGTGCGTTCCGCGTGCCGCGTGGCTCGTCGGGACTGGAAGACGCTTCACGCGGTCCGGGTAGCGGCCTGTCCGTCGTGCCAGGCGCCTTGCCCGGTACGGAGAACGCTTCGCACGCTTCAGGGGGCGGCTCGTCCGGCGCGGCCGGTGGCTCGCCCGGTCCGGACGACACCCCGCCCGGCCCGCAAGACGGCGCGCCCGACCCGTACCGCACCCCGCACGAGGCTGCGCGCGCACGGAAGTTGACCTGCCGTGCCCTCGACCTGCTGCGGGACTGGCTCGCCGACGACACGGGGAGCGCGGCGCGGCTCGTCCTCGTCACGCGCGGCGCCGTCGCCACCCCGGACGACGCGACCGAGGAGGACCCCGCCGCCGCGGCGGTGTGGGGCCTGGTGCGCTCGGCCCAGGCGGAGCACCCGGGCCGGTTCGTCCTGGCCGACCTCGACGGCCACCCGGAGTCCACAGCCGCGCTCGACACGGCCCTCGCCACCGCCGCAGCCATGGACGAGCCCCAACTCGCCGTCCGCGCGGGCCGGATGCTCCTGCCCCGCCTGGAACGCGCGCCACTGGCCCCGGGCGCCACCGCGGCCCTGGACACCACTGCGGCCCTGGACACCACTGCGGCTCGGGGCGCGACCGCAGCCCCGGACCCCACCGCGGCTCAGAACACGACCCCGTCCCCGGACCCCACCACGCCCCCGCCCACCGCTACCGCCACGGCCACCGCCCCGGCCACCCCCACCGCCTGGGACCCCGACGGCACCGTCCTGCTGACCGGAGCCGCCGGAACCCTCGGGCGTGCCCTCGCCCGGCACCTGGTCGTCACGCACGGCGCCCGCCGTCTGCTCCTGGTGGGCCGGCGCGGCGGCGACACCGCCGAGGCCCCGGCGCTCACCGCCGAACTGGCCGCGCACGGCGCGGAGGTGACCTGGGCGGCCTGCGACGTGGGCGACCGCGACGCGGTGGCCGCGCTCCTGACGTCGGTGCCCGCCGCGCACCCCCTCACGGCCGTCGTGCACGCGGCCGGTGTCCTCGACGACGGCGTGCTCCCGGCGCTGACCCCGGAACGGATCGACCGCGTGTTCCGGCCCAAGGCGGACGGGGCGCTCCACCTGGACGAGCTGACCCGGACGGCGCCCCTGGCCGCGTTCGTGGTGTTCTCCTCGGCCGCCGGCACCCTGGGCAGCGCGGGCCAGGCCAACTACGCCGCCGCCAACGCGTGCGTGGACGCGCTGGTGCGCCGCCGACGCCGCGCGGGACTGCCCGCCCTGGCGCTCGGCTGGGGGCTGTGGGCCGAGAGCAGCGAGCTGACGGCCGGGGTCGACCAGGCCCGCATGGCCCGCTCCGGCGTCCAGGGCCTGACGACTGCGGACGGCCTCGCCCTGTTCGACGCCGCCCGTGCCCTGGACGAACCCCTCCTCCTGCCCATGCGGCTCGACCTTGCCGCGCTCCGCGCGCGCCACGAGGCCCTTCCGCCGGTGCTGCGCGGCCTGGTGCGCGCCCCGGCGCGGCGCGGCGCCTCCGGGAACACGGGCGCGACGGCGCTGCGGCGGCGCCTGGCCGCCCTGCCCCCGGCCGAGCGGGACCGGCAACTGCTCGACGTGGTCCACGCCGAGACCGCCGCCGTCCTCGGCTACCCGAGCGCGGACGCGGTGGGGCGTGACCGGGCCTTCAAGGACCTCGGCTTCGACTCGCTGACCGCCGTCGAACTGCGCAACCGGCTCACCGCGGCGACCGGCCTGCGGCTGCCGCCGACGCTGGTGTTCGACCACCCCACACCCACGGCACTCGCCGAGCACCTCGCCGCGGAACTCGCCCCCGCCGACCCGGACTCCGACACCCGGCGCGACACCGAGCGCCAGGTCCGCGAGGCCCTCGCCGCCATCCCGCTGCCCCGCCTGCGCGACGCGGGCCTCCTCGACGCCCTCCTCGACCTCGCGGGCCGCCCGACGGGCATCGCGCCCCCACCGGACGGCGAGGGCGAAGGTGACGGCGACGGGGCCGGACCGGCGTACGGCTCGATCGACCGGATGGACGCGGAAGGCCTGCTGGCCCTGGCACTGAACACCAGCGCGTACGACGGCCACGACGACAGCGGCAACGGCCACGGCACCGGCCCGGACCCCGCCGGGCCCGCCGCGCACGCCGAGACGGAGGAGCACGATGCCGGCAGGTGACGAGAGGCTCATCGAGGCGCTGCGGGCCTCCCTCAAGGAGGTCGAGTCGCTGCGTGCCCGCACCCGCGAGCTGACGGCCGCCGCCCACGAGCCGGTGGCGATCGTGGCGACGGGCTGCCGCTTCCCCGGAGGCGTCCGCTCCGCCGAGGACCTGTGGGACCTCGTGGCCGCCGGCACCGACGCGGTCGCGGCCTTCCCCGCCGACCGCGGCTGGGACACCGAGGCGCTCTTCGACCCGGACCCCGACAGGCCCGGCACGACCTACGCCGTCGAAGGGGCCTTCCTCGACGACGCGGCGGAGTTCGACGCGGACCTGTTCGGCATCAGCCCGCGCGAGGCCGCCGCGATGGACCCCCAGCAGCGGCTGCTCCTGGAGACCGCGTGGGAGACGTTCGAGCGCGCCGGAGTCGACCCCGGCGCCCTGAAGGGCGAGCCCGTCGGCGCCTTCGTCGGCTCGGTCCTCATGACCAGCGGCGGCGGCACCGGAACCGGCGACGGCACCGAAGGACACCAGCTCACCGGCGGCGCCGCCAGCGTCCTCTCGGGCCGGCTCGCCTACACCTTCGGCCTGGAGGGCCCGGCGATCACCGTCGACACCGCGTGCTCGGCGTCCCTCGCGGCGGTGCACCTCGCCGTGCAGGCGCTGCGGCAGCGCGAGTGCACCCTGGCTCTGGCCGGTGGCGCCGCCGTGATGGCGACGCCCGGGATCTTCGTGGAGTTCAGCCGTCAGCGGGGCTTGGCGGCCGACGGCAGGTGCAAGGCGTTCGCCGCGTCGGCGGACGGTACGGGGTGGGGCGAGGGCGTGGGTCTCGTCCTGCTCGAGCGGCTGTCCGATGCGCGGCGCAACGGTCATCCGGTGCTGGCTGTCGTACGGGGCTCGGCCGTGAACCAGGACGGCGCCTCGAACGGCCTGACGGCACCCAACGGCCCGTCGCAGCAGCGCGTCATCCGGCAGGCGCTGGCGTCGGCCCGGCTCTCGGCGGATCTCGTCGACGCGGTGGAGGCGCACGGCACGGGCACGTCCCTGGGCGATCCCATCGAGGCACAGGCGCTGCTCGCCACGTACGGCCAAGAGCGCGCCCCCGACCGGCCGTTGTGGCTCGGCTCCATCAAGTCCAACATCGGGCACACCCAGGGCGCGGCGGGCATCGCCGGGCTGATCAAAATGGTCATGGCGATGCGGCACGGCGTACTCCCGCAGACCCTGCACGTCGACGCGCCCACGCCGCACGTCGACTGGTCGTCGGGCGCGGTGCGACTCCTCACCGAGCGCCGGGACTGGCCGGAGACCGGCCGACCCCGCCGCGCGGGCGTGTCCTCCTTCGGCATCAGCGGCACCAACGCCCACGTGATCCTGGAACAGGCCCCCCGACAGGACGACACCGCCCCGGCACCGGCCCCCGCCCCGCAGCCGCCCGTGCCCCTCGTCGTCTCGGCACGCGGAGAGCGGGCCCTGCGCGACCAGGCCGAGCAGCTCACCGCCCACCTCCGCTCCCGGCCCGACACCCGCCCGGCCGACGTCGGCTGGTCCCTCGCCACCTCCCGGGCCGCCCTCGACCGGCGGGCCGTGGTGTGGGCCGCCGACCGGGACGCGGCGCTGGCCGGGCTCGCGGCGCTGGCCGACGACCGCCCCGCGCCCGGCCTCGTGCGGGGCGCGGCCACGGACGGCGCGCAGGCGTTCCTCTTCGCCGGGCAGGGCAGCCAGCGCCCGGGCATGGGGCGTGAACTGGCCGCCGCCTTCCCGGTGTTCGCCGAAGCCCTCGACGCCGTCGCGGACCATCTGGACCCGCACCTCGACACGCTCCTGCGGGACGTCCTGCACGCACCCGAGGGGACGCCGACGGCCGCGCTCCTCGAGCAGACCGCGTACACCCAGCCGGGCCTCTTCGCGTACGAAGTGGCGCTGTACCGGCTCCTGACGCACTGGGGGCTCGCCCCCGGCCTGCTGCTCGGCCACTCCGTCGGCGAGCTGGCGGCCGCGCACGTCGCGGGCGTCCTGTCCCTGCCGGACGCGTGCGCGCTCGTGGCCGCGCGGGGCCGCCTCATGCAGGAGGTGCCCGGCAGCGGCGCGATGGTCGCGGTGCGGGCGACCGAGGCGGAGATCCTGCCGGACGTGACCGCCCACGCCGACGAGCTGGCCCTCGCCGCCGTCAACGGACCCGCGTCGGTCGTCGTGTCCGGCACCGAGAGCGCCGTGCTCGAACTCGCCGGACGCTGGCGGGAGAGGGGCCGCAAGACGCGCCGCCTGCGGGTCAGCCACGCCTTCCACTCCCCGCACACGGACGCGATGCTCGACGAGTTCGGCCAGGTCGCGGGCAAACTCACCTTCCACGCGCCGCGCGTACCGATCGTCTCGGACGTCACCGGCGACATCGCCACCGCGGCCGAGCTGTGCTCGCCGGAGTACTGGGTGCGGCACGCCCGGGCGACCGTCCGCTTCCACGACGGGGTGCGCCGACTCGTCGCGGCGGGCGCGCGGACGTTCGTGGAGGTCGGTCCTTCCGGGACGCTCACGGCGATGGCCCAGGACTGCCTGGCCGAGCAACCCCCGGGCACCGGAACGGTGTTGATCGCCCCGGCGCGCGCGGGACGGCCGGAGGCCGAAACGGCGCGCACGGCGGTGTCCGAGGCGTTCGCCCACGGGGCCCGCGTCGACTGGACCCCGTTCTTCGCCGGCACCGGGGCCCGCCGGGTGGACCTGCCCACGTACCCCTTCCAGCGCCGCCGCTACCCCTGGAGCGTGGCGGGCACGGCGGGCGCCGCCGCCGACGTCACCGCCGCCGGGCTCCGCGGGCTCGAACACCCCCTGCTCGGCGCCTCCTTGGACCTCGCCGACTCCCAGGAGACCGTGCTCACCGGGACCCTGTCCCGGCGGGCCGAGGCGTGGCTCGCCGACCACGTCATGCTCGGCACCGCCCTCGTGCCCGGCACCGCCGTCGTCGAGCTCGCGGTCCGCGCGGGCGCCGAGGCCGGGTGCCGCCGCCTGGTGGAGCTGACGCAGGAGGCACCGCTGATCCTGCCCGAACGGGGCGCCGTGCGCCTCCAGGTGCGGGTGGGCCCGGCGGGGGAGGAGGGCCGCCGCGCGGTGGGCGTGTTCTCGCGCGCCGAGGACGACCTGACGGAGCCGGAGGGGGCGTGGGTGTGCCACGCCCGGGGCACGCTCGCGCCCGAGGCGGCCGCCGCGCCCGCCCGTCCCGGCGAGGCCTGGCCGCCACCCGGCGCCGAACCGGTGCCGCTCGACGGGTTCTATACGCGCCTGGCCACTGCCGGTTTCGCGTACGGCCCCGCGTTCCGCGGGCTCGCGCGGGCCTGGCGGCTCGGCGACGAGGTGTTCGCCGAGGTCACCCTGCCCGGCGCCGCACGCTCCCGCACCGACGGCTACGGCCTCCATCCGGCGCTGCTCGATGCCGCACTGCACGCCGCACTCCTCACGGGGGAGGGCGAAGGGGCGACCGGGCAGGTGCGGGTGCCGTTCGCGTGGCACGACGTGTCCTTCCACGGCACGGGCACACCGACCCTGCGGGTGCGGCTCGCACCGGCCGGGACGGACGCGGTGTCCCTCGCCCTGTGGGACGAGCGCGGGGCACCGGTCGCGTCGGCCGGGTCGCTCGTCACCCGCCCCGTCTCCGTCCACCAGCTCCGGTCAGGCCGGACCCGCGACACCCTCTTCCACGTCGCATGGGCGGAGCGGTCCGCCGAGGACGGGACGGCACCCGGCCCTTCGGCCCCGGCCGCGCGCCACGCCGTCCTCGGGGACCCGGACCTCGCGGACCGGCTCGCGGCCACCGCACACGCCGACCTCGGCGCGCTCGTCGCGGCACTCGAATCCGGGGAGCCTGCACCGGAGTCGGTGATCCTGCCGTGCCGCGGCGGCGCGGCGGGTGAGACCGGAGCCGCAGGATTCGGAGGCACCGAAGGCGACGTCACCGACGCCGACGCGGCCGACGCGGCCGACGCGGCTGACGCGGCTGACGCGGCCGACGCGGCCGACGCCGAACGCGCCGAAGCGCCCGGCGCCGACCTGAGCAGCCCGGCAGACGTCGCCCGCTCCCTGGCCCTGGCCGTCCTCGACACCCTCCGGGCCTGGCTCAAGGACCCGCGCCTCGGCACCTCCCGGCTCGTCGTCCTGACCCGGGGTGCCCTGTCCGTGTCCGCCGACGAGCGCGTGGCCGACGTCGCCGCCGCCGCGATCTGGGGCCTGGTGCGCTCCGCGCAGGCCGAACACCCGGACCGGTTCGTCCTCGTCGACTCGGACGGTGAGCCCGCGTCCACGGCAGCCCTGACCGGGGCGGCGCGCGCGGACGAGCCCCAACTCGCGCTCAGGCGAGGGCAGACGCTCGTCCCGCGCCTGGCCCGCGGCGTACCGCACGGCACGCTCGTCCCGCCGACGGGCGTACGGGAATGGCGCGTCGACCTGACCGGTGGCGGCACCGTCGACGACCTGACCCTCGCCCCGAGCCCGGAGGCGGCGGCGCCGCTCGCGCCCGGCGAGGTCCGGGTCGACGTGCGCGCCGCGGGGCTCAACTTCCGGGACGTCGTCATGGCCCTCGGCATGGTGCCCGACCAGCGGGCGCTGGGCGGCGAGATCGCGGGCGTCGTCACCGAGGTGGGCCCCGACGTGGCCGGACTCGCCCCCGGCGACCGGGTGTTCGGCCTCGCCGCCGGATGCCTCGGCCCGGTCGCCGTCGTCGACCACCGGCTGCTCGCACGGATCCCCGAGGGCTGGTCGTACCCGCGGGCCGCGTCCGTCCCGGTCACGTTCCTCACCGCGTACGAGGGCCTGGTGGACCTGGCCGGCGTGCGGCCGGGGGACAAGGTGCTCGTGCACGCGGCGGCGGGCGGCGTCGGGATGGCCGCCGTCCAGCTCGCCCGGCACCTGGGGGCCGAGGTGTACGCGACGGCCGCCCCCGCCAAGTGGGACGCGGTGCGCGCCCTCGGCGTCGACGACGCGCACCTCGCCTCGTCGCGCACCACCGACTTCGAGGCACGGTTCACCGCCGCGGGCGGCGCCCGGTGCCTGGACGTCGTACTGAACTCGCTGACCGGGGACTTCGCCGACGCCTCGCTGCGGCTGCTGCGGCCCGGCGGCCGGTTCGTCGAGATGGGCAAGACCGACATCCGCGACGCCGCCGACGTCGCCGCACGGCACGACGGCGTCGCCTACCGCGCGTTCGACCTGATGGACGCCGGTGTCGAGCGCGTCGGCGAGATGCTGGCGGACATCGTCGAGCTGTTCGGGCGCGGACGGCTGCGGCCGGTGCCGGTGACGGCGTGGGACGTGCGCAGGGCGCCCGCCGCCTTCCGCTTCCTCGCCCAGGCCCGGCACGTGGGCAAGGTCGTCCTCACCATGCCGCCCGCGTGGCACCCCGACGGCACGGCGCTGGTCACCGGCGCGTCCGGGGCGCTCGGCGCGGAGGTCGCCCGGCACCTGGTGCGCACCCGAGGCGTGGCGCACCTCGTGCTCGCCGGACGCCGGGGGCCGGACGCGGAGGGCATGGCGGAGCTGGTGGCCGAGCTGACCGCGGCGGGCGCGCGGACCGTGCGGGCCGTGGCGTGCGACGTGGCCGACCGGGCCGCCGTGGCGGACCTCCTCGCGTCGGTGCCCGCCGCCCACCCGCTGACGGCCGTGGTGCACGCGGCGGGCGTGCTCGACGACGGCCTCCTGGAGACGATGACGCCGGAGCGCGTCGACACCGTGTTCCGGCCCAAGGCCGACGGCGCCTGGCACCTGCACGAACTGACGCGGGATCAGGACCTGGCCGCGTTCGTCGTCTACTCCTCCGCCGCGGGCACCGTCGGTACCACAGGGCAGTCCAACTACGCGGCGGCCAACGCCTTCCTCGACGCCCTCGCCGGACACCGCCACGCCACCGGCCTGCCCGCGACGTCCCTGGCCTGGGGCCGCTGGGCCGGACCGGGAGGGATGGCGGCGGACCTGCCGCGACCGGGACCGGCGGCGGGCCTCTCCGTCGAGGACGGCCTCGCCCTGTTCGACGAGGCGCTCGCCACCGGCCTGCCGGTGTGGGTGCCGACCCGGCTCGACCCCGGCGAACTGCGCACCGCCGCCACGAACGGCACCCTGCCCGCGCTGCTGCGCGGACTGGTGAACGCCCCCGCGGCGACGGCCGCACCGGGCGCCGCGCACGCGCTGCGCGAACGCCTCGGCTCCCTCGGCGCCGAGGACCGCGCCGCGGCCGTCCTCGAACTCGTACGCGGCCAGGTCGCCCTGGTCCTCGGCCACACGACCACCGGGAACGTGGACCCGCACCGGCCCTTCCAGGAACTCGGCTTCGACTCGCTCACCGCCGTCGAGCTGCGCAACCGCCTGGGCGCGGAGACCGGCCTGACCCTGCCCACCACGCTCGTGTTCGACCGCCCGACGCCCGCAGCGCTGAGCGAGCACGTCGAGGCCGCGCTCGTCTCCGGCCTCGGCTCGCCCGTCGACTCCGTCCTCGCCCGCCTCGACGCCCTCGCGACACACCTCGCGACGGCGCCGCTCGACGACGGCGAGCGGGACCGTGTGGCGGACCGGCTGCGCGCGCTCGCCCAGCGGTGCGGCGAGCGACCGCCCGCGCCCGGCGCGGGCGCGGAAGCACAGGACGACGGGACGACCGTCGCGGACGAACTCGACCTGGCGACCGACGACGAAGTCATCGACTTCATCAGCAAGGAGCTGGGCATCTCCTGACCCCGCGCCGCGGCCCGCGCGCGAGCGGACCACGGCGACATCGCGACGAGGTGGATGGCACATGGCGACGGACGACCGGATTCGGTACTACCTCAAGCGGGTCACCGCCGACCTGCACGAGACCCGCGGGCGGCTGCGGGAGCTTCAGGACGCCGCCGCGGAGCCGGTCGCGGTCGTCGCCATGGGCTGCCGCTTCCCCGGGGACGTCCGCTCCCCGGAGGACCTGTGGGACCTGGTCGCCTCCGGCAGGGACGCCGTCGCGCCCTTTCCCGAGGACCGCGGCTGGGACGTCGATCACCTCTACGACCCCGACCCGGACCGGCTCGGGAAGACCTACGCGCGCGAGGGCGGTTTCCTCGCCGACGTGGCGTCGTTCGACGCGGGCCTGTTCGGCGTCAGCCCGCGCGAGGCGCTGACCCTCGACCCGCAGCAGCGCCTCCTCCTGGAGGTGGCCTGGGAGACCTTCGAGCGCGCGGGCCTCGCCCCGACCCGGATGCGCGGCAGCCGCACCGGCGTCTTCGTCGGCACCAGCAGCCAGGAGTACGCGCTCCTCCTGCAGAGCGCCCGGGAGACCTTCGAGGGCTACTCGACGGGCTTCCTCGCCAGCGTCCTCTCGGGCCGGCTCGCCTACACCTTCGGCCTGGAGGGCCCGGCGATCACCGTCGACACCGCCTGCTCGGCGTCCCTCACGGCACTCCACCTGGCCGCGCAGTCCCTGCGGCAGGGCGAGTGCGCCCTGGCCCTCGCGGGCGGTGCTTCGGTCATGACGACCCCGGGGATGTTCGTGGAGTTCAGCCGTCAGCGGGGTCTGGCGGCCGACGGCAGGTGCAAGGCGTTCGCCGCGTCGGCGGACGGTACGGGGTGGGGCGAGGGTGTGGGTCTCGTGCTGCTCGAGCGGTTGTCGGACGCGCGGCGCAACGGTCATCCGGTGCTGGCTGTCGTGCGGGGCTCGGCCGTGAACCAGGACGGTGCCTCGAACGGTCTGACGGCGCCCAACGGCCCGTCGCAGCAGCGAGTGATCCGGCAGGCGCTGGCGTCGGCCCGGCTCTCGGCGGATCTGGTCGACGTGGTGGAGGCGCACGGGACGGGCACGTCGCTCGGGGATCCCATCGAGGCACAGGCGCTGCTCGCCACGTACGGTCAAGAGCGCGCCGCCTACCGGCCGTTGTGGCTGGGCTCCCTCAAGTCGAACATCGGGCACACCCAGGCGGCGGCGGGCGTCGGCGGTGTCATCAAGACGGTCATGGCGCTGCGCCGGGGCGTCCTGCCGCCCACCCTGCACGTGGACGAGCCGACCCCGCACGTCGACTGGTCGTCGGGCGCGGTGCGACTGCTCACCGAGGCCCGCGACTGGCCCCGGAGCGACGGGCCGCGACGGGCCGGAGTGTCGTCCTTCGGGATCAGCGGCACCAACGCCCATGTGATCCTGGAGCAGTCGGACGACGACACGTTCCCCGCGCCCGCGCCCCATCCGGCGCCGGTGGAGGGCACCGCCGCAGCGGCCGTCTCGGCTGCCGACGCCTCGGTGTCCGGCATCTCGACGGCCGACGCCGAGGGCACCCCCGTACCCGGCCTCGACGACCACCCCACCCCCGCGGCCCCCGCCCCGCTGCCCTGGCTGATCACCGCGCGCAGCAGCCGCGGCCTGCGCGACCAGGCGGCCCGGCTGCGGGACCACGTGCGGGCCAGGCCCGAGTTGGCCCCGGCCGACATCGGCCACTCCCTGCTGACCTCGCGCACCCACTTCGACCACCGTGCCGTCGTGCTCGCCGACGACCGGGACACCTACCTCGCGGGCCTCACCGCCGTGGCCGAGGGCAGGGGCGCGCCCGGCGTCGTGGCGGGCGTCGCGCGCGACCCGGGGAAGCCGGTGTTCGTCTTCCCCGGCCAGGGCGCCCAGTGGGAGGGCATGGCGGCGGACCTGTACCGCGACTCCGCGGTCTTCCGCGAGCGGCTGTGCGCGTGCGCCGACGCCGTGGCGCCCCACGTCGACTTCTCGCTCGTCGACGTCGTGCGCGGCGTGGACGGCGCGGCCCCGCTCGACCGCGTGGACGTCGTCCAGCCCGCGCTCTGGGCCATGATGGTCTCGCTCGCCGCCCTGTGGCGGTCCCACGGCGTGGAGCCCGGCGCCGTCGTGGGCCACTCCCAGGGCGAGATCGCCGCTGCCTGCGTCGCGGGCGCCCTGTCCCTGGAGGACGGCGCCCGGATCGTGGCACGGCGGTCCCGGCTCGTCGCCGAACGCCTGGCGGGCAGCGGGGGCATGGCGTTCCTGGCCCTGCCGCTCGACCGGGCGCGCGACCGGCTCGCGGAGTGGGGGAGCCGCCTCGGTGTCGCCGCGGCCAACGCCCCCTCGTCCGTGGTGGTGTCGGGCGACGCCGAAGCCCTCGACGAACTCCTGTACGCGGCCGAGCGGGAAGGCGTACGGGCGATCCGCGTCGCCGTCGACTACGCGTCGCACTCGGCGCAGGTCGAGACGCTGCGGGACGAACTCCTCGCCACGCTCGCCGACATCACGCCGCGCCCGGCCGACATCCCCTTCCACTCGACGGTCCTCGGCGCCGAGGTCGACACGTCCGGACTCGACGCCGCCTACTGGTACCGCAACCTGCGGGAGACGGTCCGCTTCGACCCGACCGTCAGGGAACTCCTCGCGGCCGGGCACCGTACGTATGCCGAGATGAGCCCGCACCCGGTGCTCGCGATGTCCGTGCAGGAGATCATCGAAAGCGCCGCGGGTACGGCAGGCGCATCGGACACGGCGGGCGCGGCGGGCCCCGCGGACACGGGAAGCCGGGCGAGCGGCGGAGCGCCGGGCACCGTCCTGACCTCGCTGCGGCGCGACGAAGGGCACATCGGGCGCTTCCTCACCTCCGTCGCGGAGGCCCACGTGCAGGGCGTCGGCGTGGACTGGTCGGCCCTGATCGGCCCTGCGGCCCGCCTCGTGGACCTGCCGACCCACGCCTTCCAGCGCCGTCGCTACTGGCCGGACGCGCTGCCCGGTGCCGCACCGGTCCGCGAGGCCGACGACAGCGCGGCCGCCGTGTTCCGCCGGCGCCTCGCCGAACTGCCGGACAGCGGCAAGGAACGCCTGGCCCTGGAGACGGTGTGCGAGCACGCCGCCGCCGTGCTGAACCTCGCCACCCCGGGGGACGTCGACGTCACCCGGGCCTTCACCGACCTCGGGTTCGTGTCGCTGACGGCCATGGAGCTGCGCAACCGGCTCACCACGGCGACCGGCGTCCGCCTCTCCCCGGCGGCGGTCTTCGACCACCCGACGGCCGAGAGGCTGGCCGCGCACCTGCTCACCTTCCTGACGGGCACTCAGGAGCAGGGCGGAGAACCGGTGTCGGCGGCCCCCGTCGCCGGTGAGCCGATCGCGATCGTCGCCATGGGCTGCCGCTACCCCGGCGACGTGGCCTCGCCCGAACAGCTGTGGGACCTGGTCGCCTCCGGCCGGGACGCGACCTCCGGCTTCCCGGTCAACCGGGGCTGGGACACGGCGGGCCTGTACGACCCGAACCCCGGCAGGCCCGGGTACACGTACGTCCGCAGGGGCGGATTCCTGCACGACGCCGACCGGTTCGACCCGCTCCTGTTCGGGATCAGCCCGCGCGAGGCGCTCGCGATGGACCCGCAGCAGCGGCTCCTGCTCGAAGTGGCCTGGGAGGTCCTGGAGCGGGCCGGACTCGCGCCCGACGCGGTCGGCGGCAGCCGCACCGGCGTGTTCGTGGGCGTCAGCGGCCAGGACTACCTGCCCCTGATCACCGCCGACCCGGACGGCGGCGCGGGCCACCTGATGACCGGCACCTCGACGAGCGTCGCCTCGGGCCGCATCGCGTACACCTTCGGCCTGGAGGGCCCCGCGGTCACCGTCGACACGGCTTGCTCGTCGTCCCTGGTCGCCCTGCACCTCGCCGTGCAGGCGCTGCGGCAGGGCGACTGCACGGCGGCCCTGGTGGGCGGCGCGACGATCCTCTCGACGCCGGGCGCGTTCGTCGAGTTCAGCCGCCAGGGCGCCCTCGCGGCCGACGGGCGGTGCAAGGCGTTCGCCGCCGAGGCCGACGGCACCGGCTGGGGCGAGGGCGTCGGCGTCCTCCTGGTCGAGCCGCTCTCGGTCGCCCGGCGCGCCGGACACCCCGTCCTCGCCCTGGTCCGGGCCACCGCCATCAACCAGGACGGGGCCAGCAACGGCCTGTCCGCCCCCAACGGGCTCGCCCAGCAGCGCGTGATCCGGCAGGCCCTCGCCCAGGCCGGTCTCACCGCCCGGGATGTGGACGCCGTCGAGGCCCACGGCACGGGCACCACCCTCGGCGACCCCATCGAGGCGGAGGCCCTGCTCGCCACCTACGGCCAGGGGCGGCCCGCGCACGCTCCGCTCTGGCTCGGCTCCCTCAAGTCCAACGTCGGCCACACCGCCGCCGCGGCCGGGGTCGGCGGCGTCATCAAGACGGTCCTCGCCCTGGACCGGGCGGTCCTTCCGCCCACCCTGCACGTGGACGAGCCGACCCCGCACGTGGACTGGTCGTCGGGCGCGGTGGAGGTCCTCACCGAGGCCCGCCCCTGGCCTGACACGGGCCGGGCCCGCCGCGCCGGGGTCTCGTCCTTCGGGATCAGCGGCACCAACGCGCATGTGGTCCTTGAGCAGGCGCCGGAGGAGGACGCGGCGGAAGGCGGGGGAGCGGGGGCGGACCGGGCTCCGCAGGGCGAAGGCGCGGCGCAGGAGCGGGCCTCGCAGGACGGGGACGCTGCGACGGAACACGTTTCGGAGGAGGAGGCGGCGGGCGCGGAACCCGCCCCGGAGGAAGGGGACTTGGCGCGGCACCCGGCACGCGCGGCATCGGGCGGCGACCTCCCCGTGCTGCCCTGGCCGCTGTCGGGCGGCACCGAGGAGGCACTGCGGGCGCAGGCCGCCCGGCTCCTCCGGTACGTCGAGGAGCACGCGGACCTCGTGCCGGCCGACGTCGCGCGCTCGCTGGCATCGACCCGCGCGGGCCTGGAGCACCGGGCCGTGGTCGTCGGCCGGGACCGGGACGCGCTCCTGGCGGCCCTGGCGCGGCTCGCACGGGACGAGGGCGGGCCGGACGTGGTCCGTGGCTCGGCGCGGGCGCGCGAACGGGTCGCGTTCGTGTGCACCGGCCTGATCCCGGATCCGGTTGTGGGGGAGGGCGGTGAACAGGGCCTCCTTGTCAGGGAGTTGTACGAGCGGGTGCCGGTGTTCGCGGCGGCGCTGGACGAGGCCGGTGCCGCCGTCGCGGAGCAGGTGGGCCGTCCCTGGAACGAGGTCCTGGACCCGGACGGCAGGGCGCCCGGGGGCCCGGTGCTCGCCCGTGCCGCGCGGTTCGCCGGCGAGGTCGCGCTGTTCCGGCTCCTCGCACACTGGGGAGTCGGCCCCGCCTTCCTCCTCGGCCACTCGCTGGGCGAGGTGACCGCGGCGCACTGCGCGGGCGTGCTGTCCCTGACCGACGCGGCGGCGCTCGCCGTCGCCCTCGTACGAGAGGCGCAGCGGGAGGCGGAGGACAGCGCGCGGCCCGACGCCGGGGACCTTGTCCGGCGGACCGTCAAGGACCTGACCTTCCGCCCGCCGGTGACCCCCGTCATCGCCGTCCGCACCGGCCGCCCGGTGCCGTACGAGGAGCTGTCCTCCCCGGACCACTGGGTGCGCCTCGTCCAGGAGGACGTCGCCCAGAGCGCCGACGCCGTGGACCAACTCGGATCCCAAGGGGTCGGCGCCTGCCTCCAGTTGGGCCCCGACGCCGCACTGACCGCGCTCCTCGGTCCGGAGTGCGGCACCGACCTGGGCGGGCTCCTCGCCGCGCTGGCCCGCCTGCACGTCAAGGGCGTCCCGGTGGACTGGGGCCGGATGCTCGCCGACTGCGGCGCGCGCCTCGTGGACCTGCCCACGTACGCCTTCCAGCGCGAGCGGTACTGGCCCGAGGGCACCGGACTCGCGATCGGCGCGGCCGGGCGGCCCGGCGCGGCGCGGGCGGACCAGGGGCGGCAGGTCAGGCGACGGCTCGCGGCGGCGGGCGGCGACGAGCGGCCCGGCCTGCTCGCCGACCTCGTCCGCACGCACGTCGCGGCGGTCCTGCGGCTCGCCGACCCGGACGCCCTCGACGACGAACGGCCCCTGCCCGAGCTGGGGTTCGACTCGCTGACGGCGGTGGACCTGCGCAACAGGATCGGCGCGGACACCGGGCTTCGCCTGCCCCCGGCCCTCGTCTTCCAGCACCCGACCGTCGCCGCGCTGACCAGGCACCTGGTCGCGCGGTGGGAGGCGGCACCTCCCGAGGCCGGGGCCGATGGCGAAGCCGGGTCCGGGGTCGAGGGCGAGGCCGCCGGGTCCGGGGTCGACGCCGGGGCCGACCAGGCGGACACGGGCGCGCGCCCGGGCGGCTCCGACACCGCACCCGCCGACACCGGCACCGCACGCCTCACCCTGGGCCCGCTCCTCGCCCGCGCGGGCGCGCTGGGCCGCACCGAGGAGTTCCAGGAACTGGTGCGCCACGTCGCGGGGTTCCGCCCCACCTTCGACACCGCCGATGCCCGGCTGCGGCCGCCGCACGTCCGGCTCGCGCGTGGCGCCGGCGCGCGCCTCGTCTGCTTCCCGACGTTCGCCGTCGGCGCGGGCGCGTCCCAGTACGCGCGGCTCGCCGCCGCGTCCGGGGGCGAGCACGACGTCTGGGTCCAGCCGGTGCCCGGCTTCACCTGGCAGGAGCCGCTGCCCGCTTCCGTCGACGCGCTGGCGGACCTCCTCGCGGACGGCGCCGCCGCGTGCGCCGACGGCGGTCCCGTCGTCCTGCTCGGGTACTCGGCGGGCGGCTGGATCGCCCACGCCACCGCCGCCGCCCTCGAAGCGCGCGGCACCGGCCCCGACGCCGTCGTCCTCCTCGACAGCCACTGGCCCACCAGCCCGATGCTCCCGCACCTGCACGCCCACATCGAACGGACCCGCGCCGCGGAGTTCCCGGAGGGGCGTTGGCCCGAGGAGGCCGGTGACGACGCGTACCTCACCGCGATGGCGCACTACGCCGGTCTGTTCCAGGCGTGGACCCCGACGGCGATCAGCGCGCCGACCGTGCTCGTACGGGCCTCACGGGACGTGTTCGACGACGACCCCCGGCTGCCCAAGGACCGCCGCGCACACTGGCACCTGCCGCACACCGCCGTCGACACTCCCGGCACCCACTTCTCGGTCATCCGGGAGCACAGCGAGCCCGCCCTGCGCGCGGTGGCCGACTGGCTCGCCGCCCCCGCGGGGCACCCACGGACCGCACCGAACCAGCAGCCCACCACCCCTGAAGGAGCATGATGACGTCCGACGGCGCCCACGCCGGCAAGCCCCTCGACCAGTCCCTCGACCAGAAGGTCATCGACGGGCAGTCCGGCTACTCGAAGCCGTTCCTCACCCTCTACGACCTCGTGGTCTACCGGGGCACGGCGCCCCTCCTCTGGCGCTGCCCGCCGGCGGTGTCCCGGAAGCTGTACGACAGCTCTGTCGGCGCCCGCCACATGGACATCGGCGTGGGCACCGGCTACCTGCTCCACCACGCCAAGTTCCCCGTGCCCGACCCGCGGATCACGCTCGTCGACCTCAACCGCAACTCCCTGGCCCACACGGCCCACCGGCTCCGGCGCCACCAGGTCGACACGGTGCGCGCGAACATACTCGAACCCCTGCCTGTGGCGCCGCGGTCCCACGACTCCGTCGGCATGAGCTATCTGCTGCACTGCGTCCCCGGCAGCCTGCGGGAGAAGGGGATCGCCCTGGCGCACGCCGCGGCTGTGGTCAAGCCCGGCGGTATCGTCTTCGGCACCACGGTCCTCTCGGCCGGGGTGCCGGTGTCGGGCAGGGCCCGCCGGGCGATGCGGTCACTGAACAAGCGGGGCGCGTTCCACAACGACGCCGACTCCCTCGACGACCTGCGCGCCCAGCTCGACCTGCACTTCGACCGGCACGAACTGACCGTCCACGGCTGCGTCGGTGTCTTCCGCGCCTGGACGGCCGCCTGAGATCCCCCGTACACTCCGAAACTAGCAGCGCTAATTAAACCGCTCATGTCTCGGAGCCGCCCCGTGCGCACCGTCCACTTCGCCGCCGCCCGCCGCACGCCGATCGGGCGGCTCCGCGGTGCCCTCTCCGCCGTCCGCCCGGACGACCTCGCGGCCACCGTCCTGCGCGGCCTCCTCGACGGCCTGCCGGGGCTCGACCCGGCCCGCGTCGACGAGGTCTACTGGGGCGCGGCCAACCAGGCGGGCGAGGACAACCGCAACGTCGCCCGCATGGCCGTCCTCCTCGCGGGCCTCCCGGACTCCGTCCCCGGTGCCACGGTGAACCGCCTGTGCGCCTCAGGCCTGGAGGCGGTCACCCTGGCCGCGCGCACCGTCGCGGCGGGCGACGCCGACATCGTGCTCGCGGGCGGCTCCGAGTCCATGAGCCGCGCCCCCTTCGTGCTGCCCCGCCCCGACGAGACCCTGCCGCACCGCATGGAGACCGCCGACACCCGCCTCGGCTGGCGCCTGGTCAACCCGAGGATGAAGGAGCTGCACGGGCTCCTCTCCATGGGCGAGACGGCCGAGGAGGTCGCGGCACGGCACGGCGTCTCCCGCGAGCGTCAGGACACCTTCGCCCTGCGCAGCCACCAACGCGCCGCCGCCGCCCGCAAGAACGGCCACTTCGACGCCGAACTCCTGCCCGTCACCACCCCCGACGGCACCGTCGTCGACGCGGACGAGAGCATCCGCGAGGACACCTCGTACGAGAAGCTCAGCGGGCTCCGCCCGGTGTTCCGCGCGGGCGGCACCGTCACGGCGGGCAACGCGTCGCCGATGAACGACGGCGCTGCGGGCCTGCTCCTGGTCAGCGAGGAAGCCCTGCGCGACCTGGGTCTGGAGTCCCTCGGCCGGTACGTGACGGGTGCCTCCGCCGGTGTGCACCCCGACGTGATGGGCATCGGCCCCGTGCCCGCGACGCAAAAGGCCCTGGCCCGGGCGGGCTGGAGCGTCGCCGACCTCCAGGAGGCCGAGTTCAACGAGGCGTTCGCGGCCCAGGCCCTCGCCTGCGTGGACGGCATCGGCATCGACCCGGACCTCGTCAACCCCGACGGCGGCGCCATCGCGCTCGGCCACCCCCTCGGCTGCTCCGGCGCCCGCATCCTCACCACGCTCCTGCACCGCATGCGCCGCACCGGTGCCGCCCGCGGCCTCGCCACGATGTGCGTCGGCGTGGGCCAGGGCACCGCCCTGCTCGTCGAACGGGACTGACCCCGGCCCACCCCGGCGCAAAGTGCTTGGGCATACCATCGGTTCCCAGCATGGACGCCTCCGCCGCCACCTCGGCCCTCTCCGCCCTGACCGTCTGGGAGTTCGGCGCCCTGGCCCTCGCCGCCGGGGTCGTCGGCTTCTCCAAGACCGCCGTCAGCGGCGCCAACACCATCAGCCTCGCCGTGTTCGCCGCCGTCCTCCCGGCCCGCGCGTCGACGGGCGTGCTCCTGCCGATCCTCATCGCCGGGGACGTCCTCGCCGTCCTCACCTACCGCAGACACGCCCACTGGCCCACGCTGTGGCGGCTGTTCCCCGCGGTCGCCGCGGGCGTCGTCCTCGGCACGGTGTTCCTGATGTTCGCCGACGACGCCATGATGCGTACGTCGATCGGGGCGATCCTGCTGCTCATGGCCGCCGTGACCATGTGGCGGCGCCGGTCGGCCGCGGCCGGACCCCCGGCCGACGCCGAGGGCGCGGCGGCGCGGGCCACGGCCCGGGTCGCCGCGCCCTCCTACGGCGTGCTCGGCGGCTTCACCACCATGGTCGCCAACGCGGGCGGCCCCGTCATGTCGATGTATCTGCTCTCGGCGGGCTTCAAGAAGCTGAGCTTCCTCGGCACTTCGGCGTGGTTCTTCCTCATCGTGAACACCTCCAAGGTGCCCTTCAGCGTCGGCCTCGGCCTCATCGACGGACCCTCGCTGCTGCTCGACGCGACCCTCGTCCTGTTCGTGATCCCGGGCGCCCTCATCGGCAAGGCGTGCGTGAACCGCGTCAACCAGCGGCTCTTCGAACAGCTCGTCATCGGCGCGACCGTCCTCGGCGGCCTCCAGCTCCTGCTGCGCTGACACCGCCGCGCCCTCGATACCCTCGACCCCATGCCCCACGTGCTCGTCCTCGGCGGCACCACCGAGGCCCGCCGCCTCGCCGCCGCCCTCGCCGCCCGGCCGGACACCCGGGTGACCAGCTCGCTCGCGGGTCGCGTCACCCGGCCCGCGGCGCTCGAAGGGGACGTACGCGTCGGCGGCTTCGGCGGGCCCGACGGCCTCGCGCGCTGGCTGCGCGACCACGGCGTGACCGCGCTCGTCGACGCCACCCACCCCTTCGCCACCGCGATCAGCGCGCACGCCGCGCAGGCCGCGCGGACCACCGGCGTCCCGGCACTCGCCCTGCACCGCCCCGGCTGGCGCCCAGGAACCGGCGACGACTGGCACGACGTCGCCTCCCTGCCGGACGCCGCCGCCGCGCTCCCGGCCCTCGGCCGCCGCGTCTTCCTCACCACCGGCCGCCTCGGCCTCGCCGCCTTCGCCCCGTACGACGCGCTGCACTTCCTCGTACGCTCCGTGGAGCCCCCCGAGCCGCCGCTGCCCCGCGACGTGCGGATCCTCCTCGACCGCGGCCCGTACACCGTCGACGGCGAGACGGCGCTGCTGCGCGACCACCGCGTCGACGTGCTCGTCACGAAGGACAGCGGCGGCACGGCGACGGCCGCCAAGCTCACCGCCGCCCGCGCCCTGTCCCTGCCCGTGGTGGTCGTGCGCCGCCCGGAGCCGCCGCCGGGGATGCCGGTGGTGGCCGACGTGGAGACGGCGCTCGCGCGGCTCGGGGCGTGACGGACCCGGCCCGCGCGGGAGCGCCCTACGCCAATGTCTTCGCCGCCGGACGGCCCGGCTGCCCCCGGTCGAGGGCGAGCCCGTGCGCGAGGTCCTCCGCGAGGAGCCGCTTCGCGATCGCGTCGACCGCCGCCATCAGCTTCCCGTCGCCCCCGGCCGTGTCCTCCAGGGTGCGGCCGCCGTCCTTCTCCAACTGCTCGCGCAGCCACGCCCCCCACGCGGTGCCGATCACGTCGGCCTCCCGCGCGCCCGCCGCCGTGTGCTGGAACATCGTCCCGGTGCGGCTCAGATAGCCCTCCTCGACCATGCGGTCGAACACGGGCACAAGGACCTCGGGCGGCAGTTGGCGGCGGGCCGCGATGAGGTTCAGGTTGGCGTGGCCGACCATCCGGGTGAACAGGGCGACCTGCATCACCGCCCAGGCCCCCGCCATGTCCAGGCGGGTGTCGGACCGCTGTATGACGGCGCGCGCGGTCTGTGGCCCCTTGGCGCGCAGGATGTTGCCGACGGCGAGTTCGAGGAGCCGGCCCGAGTCGCCCGACTGCGGCGACGCGAACCCCTCGCCCATGTCGGACGAGCTCATCCGCGCGCTGTCGCGCAGCTCGACCTGCTTGAGGAACAGCGCCACCACGAACCCGGCGAGCGCGACCGGCACCGTCCACAGGAACACCGTCTGGAGCGTGTCCGCGTACGCCTTGACCAGCGGCGCCGCCGCCGCGCCCGGCAGGTCGTGCAGCCCCTGCGGGCTCTGCGCGGCCTTCGCGACGGCGTCGGGCGGCGCGGCGCCCGTACGGGAGGCCTCGGCGACCCCGTCCCGGAGGTTCGGGGCGAGCGTATTGGCGTAGATCGTGCCGAACACGGCCGTCCCGAAGGAGCTGCCCAGCGTGCGGAAGAAGGTGACGCCGGACGTCGCGGTGCCGAGGTCCGCGTAGGCGACGGTGTTCTGCACGGCGATGGTGAGCACCTGCATGCACAGGCCGATCCCGGCGCCGAGCACGAACATGTACAGCGACTCCAGCCACGTACTGGTCTCGCTGCCCATCAGCGACAGCAGGAACAGGCCCAGCGCCATCACCAGGGAGCCCACGATCGGGAAGATGCGGTACGTGCCCGTCTTGCTGACCACGTTGCCGCTGAAGATGGACGCGATGAGCAGGCCGACGACCATCGGCAGCGTCCGCACGCCGGAGACCGTGGCCGAGTCCCCGTCGACGTACTGCAGATACGTCGGCAGGAACGTCATCGCGCCAAGCATCGCGAAGCCGACGATGAAGCTGAGCACGGAGCAGACCGTGAACACGGGGTTCGCGAAGAGCCGCATGGGCAGCATCGGTTCCGCCGCCCGTGTCTCCACCCAGCAGAAACCCGCGAGCGCCGCGAGCCCGCCCGCGAAGAGGCCGATGATGACGCCCGAGCCCCACGCGTACTCGTTGCCGCCCCAGCTCGTCGCCAGGATCAGGGCGCTCGCTCCGACCGCCACCAGGGCGATGCCCAGATAGTCGATGACGGGCTTCGACGCCGACTTCACCACCGGGATCGTGCGGGCCGCCGCCGCGACCACGAGGATCGCGATGGGGACGTTGACGTAGAACGCCCAGCGCCAGGTCAGATGGTCCGTGAACAGACCGCCGAGCAGCGGCCCGATGACCGTGGACACACCGAAGACCGCGCCGATCGCGCCCTGGTACTTGCCGCGCTCCCGCAGCGGGATGACGTCGGCGATCAGCGCCATCGCCGTGACCATCAGTCCGCCCGCGCCGATGCCCTGCAGCGCCCGCCAGGCGATGAGCAGCGTCATGTTCGTGGCGAGGCCGCACAGGAACGAGCCGGTGATGAAGACGATCGCCGACACCTGGAACACGATCTTGCGTCCGAACAGGTCGCCGAACTTGCCGACGAGCACCGTCGCGACCGTCTCCGCCAGGAGGTACGACGTCACGACCCACGACATGTGCTCGGCCCCGCCGAGGTCCGACACGATCGTCGGCAGCGCGGTCCCCACGATCGTCTGGTCGAGCGCGGCGAGCAGCACCCCCAGCATGATCGTCACGAACACGACATTGCGCCGGCGCTTGTCCAGGACCGGTGGCCCCTGCTCCGCCGCGGCCACGGGCTGATCGGTAGCGGTCACAGCCTCACCCTCACACCCGTGCCGGGGGTGTGCATGCGGGGCCGTCCGGTCCGGTGACGGAGCCCCGGCGGGGGCGGGTCAGCCGTCCGTGCGTCGGCGCAGCAGGTAGGTGTCCATGATCCAGCCCTTGCGGGCGCGGGCCTCGGCGCGCAGCCGCTCGATGCGCGGGGCGGCCTCCGGGAGGGGCCCGGACACCAGGATCTCGTCGGGGGTGCCGATGTAGGCGCCCCAATAGATCTCGACGTCGGTGTGGTCGGCGTACCGCTGGAAGGCCTGCCGGGCGTCCAGCATCACCACCACGTCGTCGACGCCGGCCGGGAAGCCCTCGTCGGCGAGGCGGCGGCCCGTGGTGATCTGGACGGGGCGCGCGACGCGGTTCAGGCCGGTGCGGTGGCGGGCGGCGAGGGCGGAGACGCTGCTGATGCCGGGGACGACGTCGTAGCCGAAGGCCACGGCCCCCCGCCCGAGCACCTCCTCAAGGATCCCGATCGTGCTGTCGTACAGCGCCGGGTCGCCCCACACGAGGAACGCCCCCGTCTGGTCCGGGCCCAGCTCGTCGGCGATGAGCCGTTCGTAGATGTCGGCGCGGCGGCTGCGCCAGTCGTCGACGGCGGGCGAGTAGTCCGCGCCGCCCGCCTTCCGGTCGCGCTCGGGGTCGCGGGCCTCGACGACGCGGTACGCCCCGTCCGGCCGGTGCGCGTCGAGCATGCCCCGGCGCAGCGCCACGAGGTCCGCCTTCTCCTCGCCCTTGCCGAGGATGAAGAACACGTCGGTGTCCCCGAACGCCTTGACCGCCTGCAGGGTCAGCTGATCGGGGTCGCCCGCGCCGATGCCGATGACATGAATCTTTCGCACGGGGCGAGTGTGCCGCACGGGGGTGCGGGGGCTCCCGCCGGGTGCGGGCGTGCTGCCAGGTGGGGCTCGCTGTCGGGTGCGGGATGGCTGTCGGGTGGGGCCCCGCCGCCGGGTGCGGGCGTGCTGTCAGGCGGGGACCGCTGTCGTGTGCTCAGCCCGCGGCGCCGCCCGCACCACCGTCGTCCGCCGTGCGCCCGGCGTCCGCATCGCCCGGGCTCAAGGTGGGCGCGCAGGCGGCGGCGTCCGCGAGCTGCCCGTCCCGCTCCACGCGCACCGCCAACTCCCGTGCCCACACCACCAGTTCCGGTACGCCGATCCCGTAGGGCCGCTGCCGTCCCGGCGCCTCCTCGGTCCACGCCGCGACGGCGCCCGCGCCCCGCAGCAGCAGCCGGGCCCCGCCCGTGGTGTTGCCGCGCGCGGAGTGCGTGAGCCCGACGGCGAGCTGCGCGAGCCCCTTCCACAGGCCGCGTTCCTCGTCAGGCCCCGACTTCCAGGCGTCCTCGAACACCTCGTGCGCGTGGAAGGGCCGCCCGGCGTCGAGCAGCGCCTGCGCCTCGGCGACGGTCTCGCGCGGGGTGCGCACCACGCCCTCCGGTTGCCGCTCCACCCCGTCGGACCCGTACGGCAGCGGCCGCCCGAGCCCGTCGCGCGGCCGGGCGTTCCGGGCCCGCCCCTCCGCGTCACGGTCGCGGCCGGAGCCCGCGCCGTCCGGTCCAAGTGCGCCAGTCATACGCCGATTCTCCCGCGCCCCGTCCGCGACGGCAGGCCGGGGCACACCCCTCCCGCCCACCGGGACCCATGCGCACCGGACCACCCCGCGGCGTGCGGTAGAGTTCTACCTGCGTGATCACGCGGGACACCGCGAGGAACGCAACGGGACGTGGCGCAGCTTGGTAGCGCACTTGACTGGGGGTCAAGGGGTCGCAGGTTCAAATCCTGTCGTCCCGACTCGAATGAGTCGTAACGGACAAGGCCGCATCGGATGATTCCGATGCGGCCTTGTCCGTTGTTGTCGGTTCCTCGTCTACCGGCTCAGTACGTCGTGTTCGCGCCGGACGACGGACAGCTCGCAGTGACCGTCCGCGCACGAACGCCGCAGGCGGCCGTTGGAGACGGTCTGCAGCAGCCCGATCGTCCAGCACATGGGGCATCCGCGCAGCGCGAACAGCCCGAGGGGCGCCAGCAACAGAGCGGCCATCCCCACCACGGGGACGAGCAGGACCGAGGCGGCCAGGGCGCCGAACCCCAGCGCGCCGCGCGCCAAGTGCCGGGGCAGCGACGAACTGGCGAAGCTCCTTCCGTCACTCATGGCCGCCTCCAGGGAGGGGTTCGGGATCTCCCCGCAACGCCTGGCGGACCGTCGCGCGGGCGCGATGCAGCCTCGACTTCATCGCGGCGGTGCTCAGGCCGAGCGCGCCGGCGACCATCCGTCCGCTGTGGCCCTGGACGTCCCGCAGGATCAGCACCCGCCGTTGGTCCGCGGGCAGGGCGGCGATCGCCGCCGCCACCCGGCTCGCCTCCAGGCGTCGCAGCACGTCGTCCTCGAACGACGGCACGGCGGTGTCGGGGACCGGCCCGTGGCTGCGCAGCGTCAGCCGCGCCCGCCGCAGGCACTCGTTGCGGACGATGCGGAACATCCACGACGCCAGCGCGCCGGAGGCCCGCAGCATTCCGATCTTGCGGTACAGGACGATCAGGGCTTCCTGCGCGGCGTCCTCGGCGTCCTGCGGAGTGGCGCACAACGCGTACGCGAACCGCTGTACGTGCGGGTGCGAGCCCTCCACCAGAGCGGCTGTGGCCTCGACGTCGCCGTCCTGCGCCGCCGCGATCAACTGTTCGCCGGGCCACGGGGAGTCAGCCACGCGAACGCCCCCGCTGACGCCGCACGACGAACGTGCAGGCACAGATGAGCACAGCCCCGACGATGACGGCACCAATGATCACGACAAACCTCCGGTTTCTGTGCCGACGCTGCTGTCCGCACATGCAAGAGAGGCGCGAGGACCGTAAAAGGATTCACCCCGTGGCGTCGGACAGCCGACCCGTCTCAGCGTGCCTCCTGGCACTCCGCTCCGTCAGCCGGTGGCTGCGGCAGGCCCGGCCCCGGGGCCGTCGGCCGCGAGCATGTCGCTCAACTGCCGCCAGGCCTCCGACGACTTGCGATAGGCGCCCGCCCGGTCGAGCGTCTCGGCCGCGAGCCGGTAGCTGTCCCGGGCCGCCGCCGTGTTCCCGGCCAGGGCGTGCGCGCGGGCCGCGAGCAGCTGGCACTGCCCGAGTCCGGCCAGCGGCAGCTCGGCGCCGCCGTCGCACACCTGCGTGGTGAGTTCGAGGACCCGCTCCGGCTCGCCCTCGCGGAGCGCCAGGTGCGCCTCGGCCAGCATCAGCTCGGCCATGTCGTCGTCGCGGCCGACGAGTTCCAGGGCCTGCCGGGCGCGCGCGAGCAGCCGCGCCGCGTGCCCGGTGGCGTCCTGCGAGAGGTCGTACTCCAGACGGAGCGCCGCGGACGCCCGGCACAGCCGTGCCCAGGCCGCCAGGTTCACCTCGGGGCGCAGACAGGCGAAGGCCCGTTCGTGCAGGTGGATGCCGTCCTCGGGGCGGCCGCACAGGAAGCGGGCGCTGCCCGCGGCCCAGTAGACCTGGCCGCGCAGCTGCCGGGACGGAATGTCCTCGGCCGTCTCCTGGAGGGTGTCGGCGAGACCGGCGGCGTTCTCCAGCTCACCGCTGTCGGTGTAGGAGTTGATCAGCGCCAGCATCGTGCCGACCCGTTCGTGGGCGGTGGGCGGCAGGACGCCGGTGACCGACACGGCGTGCTCGGCGGTGCGGACGGCCTCGCTGAGGCGGCCCTGGCGGCGCAGGTTCTCCGCGAACGCGGTGGCGACGCGCGCGGCGAGCCGGGGCGTCTCCTGGGACAGGGCGGTGTCGGCCAGGTCGGCGAGAACGCGGTGCTCGGCGGTGGTGTCGCCCAGCTCGCGCAGGACGTCGGCGAGTTCCCACGTGGCCTCCCAGAGCACGTACTCATCGGCGTGCCCGGTGGCGGCGGTGCCGATGCCGCGCAGCAGCTCGGCGGCGACGGTGAGCTCGCCGTCCTTGCGCAGGGAGCGGGCCTCGAGCAGCTTGCCGGCGATGTCGAGCCGGCGGCTGCGGTGCTCGCCCCCGTCCTGGGACGCGGGATGGGTGAGGGCGTCCAGCGGGACGTCGAGACTGCGCGCGAAGAAGGCGGCGATGAGTTCGTTCGGCGAACGCCGGCCGCTCTCCACCCGCGAGACGTAGCTGGCCGACACCTCGTCGCCCGCCAGTTGGGTCTGGGACAGGCCGCGCTGCACGCGCAGCATCCGCAGTCTGCGTCCGAACGCGGGCTGTTCGATCATCTTCGTCCTCAGGGATCGCCCCGGCTTGCCGGGAGGCGACAAGCGGATGCCCCCGGGCACACCGAGTGGCACCGCTCTTGGTCAAGGGCCGCAAGGAACGTGCGGCCCTGTCACCGGCTACTACGGCGGCAGAGTAGGGCGAAGGGGGGATGACTGTCGAACCGGTGCTCAGCTGTGTGGCGAACTTGCGGACTTCTTCATGCCATTGCAGGTCAACGTCCTGCCGCAAGGTGCGTGCACAGGTGGCTCGAAGCGTGACAGGGCCGTGTCCGGTGTTGTGCCTCGTGTGGCGGGCCCTGTCACGCGCATGACGGGCCCGGTCCTTCTCTCACCACGTCTGCGGACTCACCCGTGTCCGGTGGACGGGACAGATCCGGCCGCCCCGTCTCGGCCACGCGGCGGGAGCGGGCCCTGCTCGACCACTGGACGTCGGAGCGGGTGTGTCGCGCCACCGGCGAGCAGGTGTCGGTGGGGGGGGGCTGTTCTGGACCGCTCCAGGGCGGCGAACACCAGGAGTTCTGCCAGGATTTGATCGAGCCGACGGTGCCCTCTGTGAACATGGGCAGGGCGAGTGCCCGAAGACAGCGCCGAGCTCCAGTGGTTCGCCCTGGCTGCTCGACCACTGCCACGACCACGGCACGGTCTCGGGTCACATCGGCGGTCTCGACGACATCTCCGACACCAGGACTGCACGGCCTCCCCCCGATTCGACGCCAAGACGGGTGAATTCGTGTCGATGGTGGAGCGGATCGCCGCGGCACGGCCTTAAGCATGAGCGGGAACGGACCGGAACCGGCGGGAACGAACGGGGGGCACGCGATGAGTGAGGTCGAGGAGAGTGCTGTGCCGCTGTCGCCGCCGTCGGCCAACCCCGACGGGGGCTGGGGCCGCGCCAAGGTCCCGCTGCCCGCGCCCGCCCTCGACCTCGGCGCCCCGCTGCCCCAGGTCGCCCGGCCCGTCGGCACGGTCGTCCTGCGCACGCTGCTGCTCTCCGCGCAGGACCCCGCCGTGGTGCCCGCCCGCGAGGACACCCTGAGTGCCGGCGAACGCGCCCGGCTGCCCGGGGACGCGGCGGAGCGGCTGCGGTACGTGGCCGAGCGCGCCGGACTGCGACTGCTGCTCTCCTCGTGCCTGGGCGTGGCGCCGCAGGGCATAGCCGTCGACGCGGGCCCCTGCCCGCGCTGCGGCGCCGACCACGGGCGCACGGTGAGCGCGCGGGGCAGGCCGCCCCTGCACGTGGCCACCGCGGCGCACGGCGACCTCGTCGTGCTGGCGCTCGCGGCGGCGCCGGTGGGCCTCGGCCTCGCGGTGCCCGCCGGGTCCGACCGGGACGCGCTGCTGGAGGCCCGCAAACCGGCGCGGCTCGCGGCGGGTTCGGGTGCCCTCGCCCGGGGCCGGTGCGGGGAACCGAGAGCGTCCGGTGTGGCGCGGCGCGTCGAGTACGTGGACGTACCGCGGGAGGGGGAGTGCGTCGTGTCCGTCGTGTGGCAGGAGCACTCCCAGCCCTGAGGTGCGCGCGTCCGGGTGTGCCCCGACAGCGTCAGCGTGGTGGTTTGGGGCCAAGTCCCGTGGCGTATAGCCCAGATGCCGTCAAGAACCCGTCATCGGGACGCCACCCCCACGCGGCGTGCACGACCGCGGGCCGACAGGCCGGCGGTGATCAATGAAAGCCATGGCTCCGCGCACTCGGGCCCGGAGTTGTGTCATGACCCCCACAAGGAGGATTCCTATGCGTCGTCGACTCGCCGCCGTGGCCGTGAGCGCCGCTGCCCTCACCCTCGGCACCGGCCTCGCGGCCGCCCCGGCGTCCGCCGTCCCGGCGGACAAGGCGCAGGTGCTCAGCCGCTGGACGCAGACCGACGCGGGCAGCTACAACGCGTTCGTCTCGGCCCGCAACAACCAGGGCGCGTGGAGCGCGTACCGGTTCAACTGGTCCACGGACTACTGCTCCTCCTCCCCGGACAACCCGTTCGGCTTCCCGTTCCAGACGGCCTGTTCCCGGCACGACTTCGGCTACCGCAACTACAAGGAAATGGGCACCTTCAACGCCAACAAGGCCCGCGTCGACAGCGCCTTCTACGCGGACCTGAAGCGGGTCTGTGCCACCTACAGCGGCGCCAAGAAGGTCTCCTGCGACGCCCTGGCCTGGACCTACTACCAGGCCGTCGACAAGCTCGGCAAGGTCGCCCCGCAGGGCACCGTGAACGCCGCCTGACCCCGTCGGTGAGGGGCGGGCGCGCCCGCCCCTCACCAACGCCACCGGGCCCGCGTCCGCGCGCGGGCCCGGTACTCCGTGGACCATGGGGACATGGACGACCTCACCCCGATACGGGACGTGGCGGACCGCTTCGGCCTGCCGCTGTCCACGCTGCACTACTGGGAGCGGCGCGGCCTGGTGACGCCGCACCGGCGCTCCGGGCGGCGGTACTTCGACACCGAGCAGGTCTACCGCGTGGCGCTGATCCAGCTGTGGCGGGAGACCGGCCACATGTCGGTCGACGAGATCGGCACCCTGCTGCGCCGCGACGACCCCGCCGCCGACTGGCGCGGCACCGTGCACGCCCGCGTCGCCGCGCTCCAGGCCGACATCGACCGGCTCGCCGCCGCCCGCACCTACCTGGGCCACCTGCTCGCCTGCGCCCACGGCCACGACCTGGAGCGCTGCCCCGACTTCCGCGCGACCGTCCCCCTGGACACGCCCTAGTCGCGCGGCACGACGACCTCCCGGAGCAGCACGGGCCGTGCGTCCGCCGTGTCCGGCACCTCGAAGAGCGCGTCCACGGACGGGCGTTGCACGGCGTACGCCGCCACGAGCCCCGCGGTCTCCCGTTCGCCCGCGGGCAGTCCGGCGGCGGCCAGCAGGCTCCGCACCCGCACGCCGACGTCCTGCGGGTCGGCGCTCATGCGCGCACCTCCTGAGCGGTGCCGGCCGGGCCGCCCGACGCCCGCGCCGCGTACCCGGCCGGATCGGGGGCGCGCCGGTGCCAGTCGGTGCGCTCCTGGAACGCGTCCCCGACGCGCAGGACCGTCGCCTCGTCCGCCACCGGACCCGCGATCTGCAGCGACAGCGGAAGACCCGTCCCCGTCACCCCCATCGGCACCGCGAGGACGGGGTTGGCCAGCGCGTTCCAGTACGGCGTGTGCACCAGGCCGAACACGCCCGCGTGGTCCTGGTGGCCCGCGGCGTCCGCAAGCACGTCGAAGGGCGGCGCCCCGATCGACGCGGTCGGGCACACGATCACGTCCACGTCCGCGTCCGCGTCCGCGAACAGGGCGTCCACGGCCCGCTGCGCCACCGCGCGCACGCGCTGCGCCTGGACGTAGTCCGCGCCCGACACGAGCGCGCCCGCCGCGAGGAACCCGCGCGCGGCCACGCCGTAGTCGTCCCAGCGCCGGGACAGCTCAGCGCGGTGGTGGGCGAGCCCCTCGGCGGCCGCCGTCACGAGCACCGTGGTGATCAGCTCCCGCCAGTACGGCAGCCGCACCTCCACCGCGTCCGCGCCCAGGCCGGTCAGCACCGACACGGCCGCGTCGAACACGCCGGGCAGCGCTGGGTCGCCGTCGGCGGGGAAGTGGTGGGCCCACGCGACGCCGACGCGCAGCCCGGCCAGATCACCGCCGAACCAGGGCTCGGCGAACGGGACTTCGAGGCCGTCCGCGGCGCCCCGGCCGCCCTTGCCCGCCGCACCGCCACGGCGGTCCGACACCCCGCCGCCGCTGCCCGTCGTACCGCCGCCTCTTCCCGCCGTACCGCCGCCGCCCGCTCTGCCGCCGAAGAACGCCCCACCACCCCTGCCCGCCCCGCCACCGGCGGACTCCCCACCGCCGCCCCGCCCTCCGGCGATCACGCTCAGGACCGCCGCACAGTCCCGTGCCCCGCGCGCCAGCGGCCCCACCCGGTCGAGGCTGTACGCGAGCGGCACGCACCCGGCCCCCGGCACCCGCCCGAACGTCGGCAGCAGGCCGCTGACTCCGCAGAACGCGGCGGGCATCCGGATGCTCCCGCCCGTGTCGCCGCCGAGCGCGGCCGTGAAGAAGCCCGCCGCGACGCCGCTCGCCGAGCCCGAACTGGAGCCCCCGGCCCACAGGTCGGGCCGCCACGGGTTGCGCGGGAACGGGAACGGCTCGTCCTCCTCGGGGAGTCCGCAGCCGAACTCCATCGCGGTCGTCTTCCCGGTGATCACCGCGCCCGCCGCCCGCAGCCGCGCCACCACCGGGGCGTCCCGCCCGGCCCACCACGCCCGGTCGTGGACGAGGCTCTGCGCGGTGGTCGGCCCGTCGGCGACCGCGATCGTGTCCTTCACGCCGAACGGGATCCCGTGCAGCGGCCCCCGGTCGAGCCCGCGCGCCAACTCCTCGTCCGCGCGCAGGGCCGCCGCCCGCGCCCGCTCGTCGAACCGCGCCAGATACACCCCGAGCGCCCCGTCGTGCCGGTCCGCCGCCGCGATGGCCGCCTCGGTGAGGCCGACGCTGGTCACGGTGCCGGCCCGCAGCGCGAGGGCGGTCTCGGACAGGGTCAGGGGCTGGGGCATGGGTGCGCTCACGTTCCACCTCCGCGTACGCCGCCCGGGTCCGGCGGCCGGTGGTACGCCACCCTCGCTCCTCAACCCGAGTTGAACGCAAGCGTCCGGCGCGCCACCACCGGGAGACACGCGTCACCACCGGGAGACACGCGTCACCACCGGGAGACACGCGCCACCCATGGCCGGCGCCGCCATGGGGCCGCGCCGGAGTGTGGTGCCGGGCCACATGGGCGGCGCCCCGCGCCGTGCCTATGTTTCCGGCCATGACCAGCGGACCTCACCCCACGCCCGAGCCCCCGACTCCCGCCGCCCCGGGCGCCGTCGGCCTCAGCGGCCGCGTCGCCCTCGTCACCGGCGGCGGCAGCGGCATCGGCCGTGCCTGCGCCGCGGCCCTCGCGGCGGCGGGCGCCGAGCTCCACGTCGTCGACATCGACGCGGCCGCCGCCAAGGCCGTCGCGGACACCGTCGGCGGCCACGCGCACACCACCGACCTCGCCGACGCGGACGCCGTCGCCGCGCTGCCGACCGACGTGGACATCCTCGTGAACAGCGCCGGACTCCAGCACATCGCGCCCCTCACCGCGTTCCCGCCCGCCCGGTTCGCGCTGATCCAGCAGGTGATGGTCACCGCCCCGTTCCTGCTCCTGCGGCAGAGCCTGCCGCACATGTACGCCCGCGGCTGGGGCCGCGTCGTGAACATCTCCAGCGTCCACGGCCACCGCGCCAGCGCCTACAAGAGCGCCTACGTCGCCGCCAAGCACGCCCTGGAGGGCCTGAGCAAGGTCACCGCCGTCGAGGGCGCCCCGCACGGCGTGACCAGCAACTGCGTCAGCCCCGGCTACGTACGCACCCCGCTCGTGCAGGGCCAGATCCACGACCAGGCCGCCGCCCACCGCATCAGCGACGAGGCCGTCGTCGCCGACGTGCTGCTCGCCCGGTCACCGACGAAGCGCCTCATCGAACCCGAGGAGGTCGCCGCGGCCGTCCTGTGGCTGTGCGGACCCCACAGCGGCTTCGTCACCGGGGCGTCCCTGTCGATGGACGGCGGCTGGACCGCCACCTGACCGCACACCCCGCCTCCCCATGACACCCCCGCACGCCCCCGCTCATGCCTGTGCCACCCGCGAGTGAAACCCGGTGATCCCCATGGCCCGTCCCCGCAGCAGCATCGGCAAGATCGTCGGTGCCAGCCTCGTCGGCACCACCATCGAGTGGTACGACTTCTTCCTCTACGGCTCCGCCGCCGCCCTCGTCTTCAACGAGATCTTCTTCCCCACCGCCGACCCGCTCACCGGCACCCTCATCGCCTTCATCACCTACGCCATCGGCTTCCTCGCCCGTCCCCTCGGCGGCGTCGTCTTCGGGCACTTCGGCGACAAGGTCGGCCGCAAGAAACTGCTCGTGCTCAGCCTGCTCCTGATGGGCGGCGCGACTTTCGCGATGGGCCTGCTGCCCACGTACGACGCGATCGGCGTCGGCGCGCCCATCCTCCTGACCGTGCTGCGGCTCGTGCAGGGCTTCGCGCTCGGCGGGGAGTGGGGCGGCGCCGTCCTGATCGTCTCCGAGCACGGCGGCGACAAGCACCGCGGCTTCTGGGCGTCCTGGCCGCAGTCGGGCGCGCCCGGCGGCAACCTCCTGGCCACCGGTGTGCTCGCGCTGCTCGCCGCCGTGCAGTCCGAGTCCACCTTCCAGTCCTGGGGCTGGCGGGTGCCGTTCCTGCTGTCCGGCGTCCTGGTGATGGTCGGCCTGTGGATCCGCCTGTCCGTCTCCGAGTCGCCCGTCTTCCTCGAAGCGCAGGCCAGGGCCGAGGCGGCCGCCGCGCACGGGGCCAAGGAGGAGCCGCCCGTCGTGGAGGTGTTCCGCAGGAACTGGCGGGAGGTCCTCACCGCGATCGGCACCCGCTTCGGCGAGAACATCTCGTACTACGTCCTCACCTCCTTCGTGCTCGTCTACGTGACCAAACACCTCGACCTGCCCAAGAGCACCGCCCTGAACGCCGTCCTGATCGGCTCCGCCGTGCACTTCGTCACCATCCCCGCCTGGGGCGCGCTCTCGGACCGGATCGGGCGGCGCCCGGTGACGCTCATCGGGTCGGTGGGCATGGCGCTGTGGGCCTTCGCGTTCTTCGGCCTCGTCGACTCGGAGTCGTTCACGGTGATCACCGCGGCGGTGACGGTGGGGCTGCTGTTCCACGGAGCCATGTACGGGCCGCAGGCCGCGTTCATCTCCGAGATGTTCGACACCAAGGTCCGCTACTCCGGCGCCTCCATGGGCTCCCAGCTCGCCTCGATCGTCGCGGGCGCCCTCGCCCCGATCATCGCCGTGGAACTCCTCAAGGAGTACGACTCCTCCACGCCCGTCGCCCTCTATCTGTCCCTGGCCGCCGTGGTGACGACGGTGACCGTGGCCCTCGCCCGCGAGACCCGCGGCCGCGACCTGCGCACCGAGGCGGGCGACCCCCCGGCCGCAGGCCCGGTCCCGGCACGGCCCACCGCACCCGCTGCGCGTACAGAGGAGACGGCAGTACGCTCCGGCGAACCCACCTGAGCACCCGCACCGCACGTCGGAAGGCAGCCACCACCCATGGCATCCGCCCGCCCCCGCACCACCGCGCCCGAGGTGTACGGCGACACGGGGTCCGCGGCCCCCGGCGACACCGCGCCCGAGATGTACGGCAGCACCGTGGCCGACTCCCTGTGGCACCTGCTCGACCTGCTCGGGCGGCAGGCACCGGCCGAGAGCTTCGCCGGGGCCGCCGCCGCGGCCAGACAGGCGGGGGCGGGCCCGGCCGACCTTGCCCGCGTCGAGGCGGCCACCGACACCGCCCTCGGCATCCGCCGCACCCTCGACCAGCACCGGCGCCGCGAGGCCGAGCTGTCCGCCCTCTTCGACACCGCGGGCGACCTCGCCGCCCTCAGCGACCTCGACGCGGTCCTGCGCGCCATCGTGCGCCGCGCCCGGCTGCTGCTTCGCACCGACGTGGCGTACCTGACCCTCAACGCCCCCGCCGAGGGCGACACGTTCATGCGGGTCACCGACGGCTCCACGTCCGCGAAGTTCCAGCAGCTGCGGCTCGGCATGGGGGAGGGGCTCGGCGGGCTCGTCGCGCAGACCGCCCGGCCCTACGCCAGCGCCGACTACCGCGCCGACACCCGCTTCAAGCACACCGCCGTCATCGACGCGGGCGTCGGCGAGGAAGGCCTGCGCGGCATCCTCGGCGTACCGCTGCGCGTCGGCAGCCGCGTCATCGGCGTCCTGTACGCGGCCGACCGCACCCCGCGCGACTTCGCCCCCGACCAGATCGCGCTGCTCGCCTCGCTCGCCGACCACGCGGCCGTCGCCATCGACAGCGCGCGCCTCCTGGAGGAGACCCGCGCCGCCCTGGTCGAACTCAACGCGGCGACCGCCACCGCCCGCGCCCAGAGCGAGGCCATGCGGCGCGCCGCCGAGACCCACGACCGGCTCACCGACCTGGTCCTGCGCGGCGGCGACGTGTCCGACCTGGCCGCCGAGATAGCCGCGCTCCTCGACGGCGGCCTCGTCGTCCAGGACGCCGACGGCACCGAACTGGCCCGCGTCGGCGCCGACTCGGCGACCGCGCCCGCCCGAGGCGTCGCCGCGTCCCGCGGCAGCGGACACGCCGTGGCCGTCGACGGCGTCTGGGTGTCCGCCGTGCTCGCCGGGCCCGAACCGCTCGGCAGCATCGCGCTCAGCGGCCGCCCCGACCTCACCGACAGCGACCGGCGCCTGTTCGAACGCGCGGGCCTGGACACCGCGTTGCTGCTGCTCCTGCGCCGCTCCGTGGCCGAGGCCGAGGACCGGGTGCGCGGCGAACTCCTCGACGACCTGCTCACCGCCGCCCATGCCTCGGACCCGCGCCGTGCCGGACGCCTCTGCCTGCGCGCCCGCCGCCTCGGCGTCGACCTCGCGGAGCCGACCTCCGTGCTCGTCCTGACCTGCGAGGGCGACCTGCGCACCCGCCTGCTGACCGAGGCCGCCCGCCGCGCCCGCACCCTGCGCGGCCTCGCCGGACCCCAGGGCGGCCAGGTCGTCCTGCTCGTGCCCACCGCCGCGCCGGGGCCACTCGCCGAGCGCCTGGCCGCCGACCTCGGCGTGGCCGTCGGGGCGCCCGTGACGTGCGGCGCCGCCGGACCCACCGAGGGGCCCGCCCACCTGCCGGCCGTCCACGCCGAGGCGCTGCGCTGTCTGCGCGCCCTGACCGTCCTCGGCCGCACCGGCCAGGGCGCGAGCCTGTCCGACCTGGGGTTCGTCGGCGTGCTCCTCGGCGACCACACGGACGTCGACGGCATCGACGGCTACGTCCAGCGCGTCCTCGGGCCCGTCATCGACTACGACTCCCGGCGCGGCACCGAACTCGTCCGCACCCTCGACGCCTACTTCGAGGCGGGCGCGAGCCTGTCCCGCGCGAAGGACGCGCTGCACGTCCACGTCAACACCGTCGTACAGCGCCTCGACCGCACCGCACGGCTCCTGGGCCCGGACTGGAACAGTCCCGACCGGGCCCTGGAGCTTCAACTCGCCCTGCGGCTCAACCGGTTGCGCCGCCCGCCGGGGACTGGTCCGGCGTAGCGTCCCGGGTCCTGCGGCGCTGTGTGGGCACGGCGTCGAGGGTGTCGGTGCGGTATTGGAGCGACTGGAGTTCGAACAGGTGCCGGAACAGGTGCGGTCCGTCGGCGGCCGGTCCGGTGGGCGTCGATCCGGGTGCCGCGTCGGGGGGCGTGCCGGGTGCCTCCGTGTCCGGCCCGTCCGGCGCCCCTGCCGCCATCAGCGTGGCGAAGTCGCCCTGCTCGACGAGTCTGCCCTCGTCGAGGACGTAGATGACGTCGGCCTCCTTGACGCTGTGCAGGCGGTGCGTGACCAGGACGATCGTCTGGTCCGCCGACGCGAGCGCGCGGATCTTGCGGAAGGCGTCGATCTCGGCGGCGGGGTCCATGCTGCTGGTCGGCTCGTCGCAGATGAGGATGTCGGCGTCGCGGAAGTAGGCGCGGGCCAGGGCGACGCGCTGCCACTGGCCGCCGGACAGGTCGACGCCGCCCTCGTAGCCCTTCTCGCACAGGGTGTCCCAGCCGTGCGGCAGCTCGCCGAGCACGCCGTCCACGCCCGCGTAAGCGGCCGCCGCGTCGAGCCGTGTCGTGTCGTGGATGTCCTCGGGGCGGCTGATGGCGACGTTGGCGCGGGCGGTGAACGGCCACCGCTGGAAGTCCTGCAGGACCAGGGCGACATGGCCGAAGACGTCGTCGCGGCGCAGCGCGCACAGGTCGGTGCCGTCCCAGGTGATGGCGCCCGACGTGGGCAGATAGAGGCCCGCGAGGAGCTTGCTCAGGGTCGTCTTGCCCGATCCGTTGGCGCCGACCAGCGCGATCACCTGGCCCTTGCGGATGGTCAGGGACACGTTGTCGAGGGCCGGGGTCGCGCGCTCGGGGTAGCGGAAGCTCACCCGGTCGAACTCGATCACGGCGGGCGGCTCCGGCACCGGGACGCCGGCCGCGGGGATCGCGCGCTTCTTGGCCTCCTCGCGGGCGCGGATCAAGTCGTTCATGAACAGGCTCTGTTCGTAGAGGTGGTGGATGTGCGACACCATGCGGCGCAGCCCCGCCGTGCCGCTGGTCAGCGCGAGCGCGGCGGTGGCGCCGGACGCGAGCGGCAGCTGACCGTTCGTCAGGAGCAGGGCGAGGACGGCGTAGGTGCCGCCCGCCGTCAGGCCCGAGAGAGCGGACGTGGTCAGCTCGGTGCGGGCCTCCAGGTGCGCGAGGCGCGTCTGCTCGTCCGCGGCCTGCGCCGCCATCCGGTCGAACTGGTCGAGCAGGAACGGGCCCGCTCCGTGCACCCTCAGCTCCGGCGCGGCCTTCTGCGAGATGAGCAGCCGCCGCAACGCCCCTTGTTGGCGCACGTGTTCCAGCCAGATCTGCACCGACTCGTACGTGCGCCGCGCGGCCCGCACCGTGCCCCAGGCCTTGGGCACCACCACCGCGAGCAGCAGCGGAAGCAGTACCGGGTGCAGCACGGCGAGGACCCCGCTGACGGCGAGCAGCGCCATCAGGGCCTCGACGATGCCGAGGGTGTGCTCGATCAGACGGCGGGCCGCGGTCTGGCCGTGCTGTCCCGAGTCGAGGACCGCGTGGAAGTCGGAGCGCTCGATGTGCTCCATCTCCACCCGGATGACCTCCTTCATCATGGAGAGCCCCGCCACCCGCTCCACCTTCGGACCGAGGCGGCCCGCCGCCGCGAACGACACGGCGCGCAGCGTCGCCGCGAACGCGCTGGCGGCGGCCACCCACAGCAGGGACGGCAGCGCGTCGCGCACCCGGTCGGCCGTCGGGCCCGCCGCGAACAACGACACCAGGACGCGATTGGTGGCGAGCAGCCCGAACGCGGTCGCCGCGGCCTGCCCGAGCTGGGCCACCGCGACCACCACGAGCGCCACCGGGTCGGCGCTCCAGGCCAGCGTCACGGTGTGCCGGAACAGACGGGGGATCTGCCGCAGGATCGACAGGAACGACGCGTTCAGGCGGGCGAGTTCATGCGTGGTCCAGCCCCATGAGCCGCGTAACCGCCCACCGAAAAGGAGTTGTTCGGGCGGCGTCGGGGCGCCGGGGCGGCGCTTCCCGGCAGCCGGGGGAAGTGATGCCAAAGTTCCTCCCTGATCAGGGTCGTCCGTCCGGAACCTGCCCCGGACGGCTCCGTCGATCCTCACCAGAAGATCGGCACGACGGAGGACCTCGGACGAAACTTTCGGACGAATGTCTGAAAGCGTCCTGTATTGACGGGAGTTGAGGGGGCGGTCGGGCCTGTGCGAGGCAGGTGGGCGCGGGCGCCGTCCGTGCCGGGTGCGGTGCGCGCCCGCGCGGTTCAGGGGGCGCGCACGCGGGGTCGGGGAAGCGGTGTGCCCGCGCGTCTCAGGAGGGGGTGCGGGCCCGGTGGCGGCGGACCGCGTCCCGGTTGGCGCACCGCTGCGAGCAGTAGCGCTGCCGCCCGGTGCGGGAGGTGTCCGCGAAGATCGTGGTGCACTCCGCGACGGTGCACCGCCGCAGGCGGTGCATGCCACGGCCCGTCAGGTGCAGCGCCGTGCCCACCGAGATCAGCGCGAACAGCAGCGGGCCGAGCGGTTGTGCGTCGTCCCGGTAGTGCAGATGCCAGCCCGTGCCGGCGTGGTCGGTCAGCCGCGGGTGGGCGGTGGCCGCCGCCAGCATCCGGTTGAGCAGCTCGGCGCGGGCCTCGTCGTCGGCGGCGTCGACGACCTCCTCCCACGCCGTGAGCGCCTCCAGGGCGCGGTCCAGGTCCTGCGGCGAGACCGGCCGCTCCAGGGTGAGCCCGGCCGCGCGGCAGCGGTCCGCGAGTTCCGCGGCGGTCGCCGGGCGCCGGTTGGCCAGGTCCGCGGCCAGATTCACGACGTCGGCGCCGTAAGGGTTGAGGTGCATAAGACCATTACAGCAGCCTGATCGGCATGCGACGACGTACGAAGGGCCAGGGCCCGGCCGCGGGCCACCGGTATCCGTCCGCGGGAGGGGAAGGTCCAGCCGCGGGGGAGCGGGACCCATGGCGCTACCGGTGGGCCGTCCTCGCCATCGCCACCTTCACGCAGGCCGCCGCCGGCTTCTTCGTGCAGGGCATCGGCGCCCTCGGCATCTCTCTGCAACGCGACCTCGACCTCAGCACCGCCCAGCTCGGCATGCTGGTCTCCGCGTCCCAACTGGTCCCACTGGTCGGCCTGTTGGTGGCCGGTGAGCTGCTCGACCGCTACAACGAACGCTGGGTCGTCGGCATCGGGGCCTGCGTCGTGGCCGTGGCCCTCGGCGTGGGGAGCGCCGCGCCCGGCTATGTCGCCCTGCTCTGCGTCCTGTTGGTCGTCGGCGCGGGCTACAGCACCGTCCAGCCCGGTGGCAGCAAGTCGGTGGCGTCCTGGTTCGACACGTCCCGGCGCGGATTCGCGATGGGGGTGCGCCAGGCGGGCCTGCCGCTGGGCGCCGCCCTCGCCTCGGCCGTCCTTCCGCTCCTCGCGGAGGCCTACGGCTGGCGCTCGACGCTGGTGGTCGGGGGGTTCGTCGCGCTGCTCGGGGCGGGCGTCTTCATGGTCGGATACCGGCGCCCGCCGTCAGCCCTGTCCGGGCTGCCCGTGTCGTCCACGGCGTCCGCCCCCTCGGGTACGCCGTCCGCCCCCGCGCCCCCGCCGGGCGAACCGCCCGCTCCGCTCTCCGCGCGGCTCGCCGTCCGGCTGCGGCTGCTCCGCACGCCCTCCATGGTGACGATCCTGCTGTCCGGGGTGAGCCTGATCTCCGTGCAGTACGCGGTGGGCGTCCTGACGGTCCTGCATCTGCACGAGGCGGCCTCGGTCGGAGCCGGGACGGCGGCCCTGGTCCTGGTGGCCGCCCAGGGGGCGGGCGTGGCCGGCCGCGTCGCGCTCGCGGTGCGCAGCGACCGCGGCCGCTCCGGGCGGCACGGCACCGTCGCCCTCTGCATGGTCGCCGTGGTCGCCGGGATGGTGGTCCTGATGACCCCGCTGGGCCGCAACCCCGCCCTGGCCTGCGGTGTGCTGGTCTGGCTCGGCTTCTTCGGCTACGGCTGGTACGGGCCGTGGGTCGCCCATGTGACCGAGTCGGCCCCGGCGGGCCGGACCGGGTTCACCCTCGGCCTCGCCATGTCCGGCAATCAGGTCGCCATCGTCCTGATGCCGCCCGCGCTCGGCCTGCTCCGGGACCTGACCGGCAGCTTCACCGTCGTCTGGGGTCTGCTGTCCGCGCTGACGGCGGTCGCCCTGCTGGTCACCACGCGCGCCGACCGCCGCGTCCGGGGGCAGGGTCCGCCCGGCGGCCGGGTCCTGCCGGACACCGCCGGGGCCCGGCCGCGGGCTTCGTCCGCGGCCCCTCATCGCCCGGACTGACCGTCCCGCGCCTCCCGCGCCTCTTCCCGCACCTCGTCCGGTACGAGCACGACCTTGCCCGCGACCGTGCCGGACTCCGCGAGCCGCATCGCGTCGGCCGCCCGCGACAGCGGGATCCGCGCGGCGACCTGCGGTTCGAGCCTGCCCTCCGCGAGGAGCGCGAAGACCTGCCCGAGGTCGGCGCCGAGCCGGGCGCGGAAGGCGTCGAGGCGGCGGCGTCCGGCCCAGATGTTGAAGAAGTGCGCGTGCCGCGAGTTGGGCAGCGCGTTCCACAGCGCGAGGCGTGCGAAGAGCTTGAGGACGGGGGCCTTGGAGGACCCGGCGGCGTCGCGGGTGGACGCGGTGCCGTACGACACGAGCGTGCCGCCCGGGGCGAGCAGCCGGAAGGAGTCCACGACGCCTTCGCCGCCGACGTGGTCGAAGACCGCCGCCACGCCCTGCGGCGCGAGTCCGCGCAGTCGCCCGTACAGGTCCGGGTCCCGGTAGTCGACGGGCGTGACGCCGAGCGCCCGGAGCCTGTCGTGGTGGCGCCGCGAGGCCGTGCCGATCACCCTGACCCCCGCGATCCGCGCCAGCTGGACGAGGGCGGAGCCGACGCCGCCGTTCGCGCCGAGCACGACGATCGTGTCGCCCGCGTCGACCTCGGCCGTGCGGTGCAGCATCTGCCAGGCCGTGATGCCGTTGACGACCAGCGTCTCCGCGTCCGCCGACGACACGGAGTCCGGCACCTCGACGAGGTCCGCCGCCGCCACGACGACGTGGCTCGCCCAGCCGCCGGTCTTCGTCAGCGCCGCGAACCGCCGTCCGGCCAGCGCGGGGTCGACCCCCTCGCCGGTCGCCGCCACCCGGCCGACCAGGTCGTACCCCGGCACGAACGGGAACGGCGGCTGGTCGTAGTACTTCCCGCGCCGCATCTGCTGCTCCGCGAACGAGACGCCGGTGGCCTCCATCGCGAGCAGCACCTCGCCCTGGCCGGGGGCGGGAGCGGCGACGTGCCGGACCTGGAGGCCGTCGGGCTCGACGACGCCGGGCAGGACGACCTGGGTCGCGACGGTCCCGGCGGTGGCCGCCGCGGCCGCCGTCGCCGGTGCCGTGTTCTCCATGGGCTGGTTCTCGATCGTGTGGTTCTCGATCGTGTGGGTCTCGCGCATGGCTTGGCCTCTCTCGGTGGGTAATGCTTATCGCGGTGGTTAGAAGCTATAACTTGAGAATGCACCTCTGTCCGGGAGCCTGTCAAGGGCTCCTCTTGCTAGAGTTAGAGCCTCTAACAACAGTGATGGTCGAGTGACCGGGAAATACGGGAAACAGGGGAAGGGGCCACCGACATGGCAGACAAGAGCAGTACCCCTCGCCAGCGCTACCGCGACCAGGTGCGCGGCGAGATCAAGGCGGCCGCCCTGGAGCAGATCCGCGCGGGCGGCGCGCCCGCGCTCAGCCTCAACGCCGTCGCCAAGGGGCTCGGCCTCACCGGCCCCGCCCTCTACAAGTACTTCCGCAACCGCGACGACCTCCTCACGGAGCTGATCTGCGACGGCTACGACGCGGCGGCCGTCGCCATGCGCGAGGCCGCCGACCGCGCGGCCGACGCCCCGCCGCGGGAACGGCTCCTCGCCCTCGGCACGGCGCTGCGCGCATGGGCGATCGATGCGCCGCACGTCTACCAGCTCCTGGCCGGTACGCCGTCCCCCGGCTACCAGGCGCCCCCGGAGACCACCGACCGGGCCCGCGCGGTGCTCGGCCCGCTGCTCGGCGTGCTCGGGCAGGGGGACTGCGCGGGCGCCGCCCTGGAGCTGCGCGCGGAGATGCGGTTCTGGCTGAACGAGACCCCGGCCGTCGAGGAGTGGGTCAGGGCCTGGGCACCGGACGTCGACCCGGCGACCGCCCTCGCCGGCACGGTGACCGCGTGGGCCCGGCTGCACGGGATCGTCAGCCTCGAAGTGCAGGGCTTGTTCGGGGGGATGGGGCACCGCTCCGGCACGCTGCTCAAGGCCGAGATGGAGGCGCTGGCCGACGCCATGGGGCTGCCCGGGGCGGCGCGGTGACACGGACGACCTGACCGGCTCGGCGGACCGGATGGGGCCGCGCCCGGCGGGGCAGGATGGGACCGCTGTACGGAACGGTCCGCGTGGGCAGGCGGACCATCCGTGGGACCTGATAGGAACGCTCGTTTAGCGAAGGGACCACCCCTTGTAGCAGAGGGGCCACCCCTTCCAGGAAGGTGCGGCGATGGAGAACGCGACCCCCGGACAGCTCGTCGTCTCGACGGCGACGCCCGACGACTGGCGCACGGTCACCGAGTGGGCGGCGCGGGAGGGCTGGAACCCGGGTCTCGGCGACGCGGCGGCGTTCTTCGCGCAGGACCCGGAGGGGTTCTTCATCGGCCGCGTCGACGGCGAGCCGGTCTCGGCGATCTCGGTGGTCACCTACGGCCCGGCGTACGCCTTCCTCGGCTTCTACCTGGTCCGCCCCGACCTGCGCGGCCACGGCCACGGCATCGCCACCTGGCGGACCGCCCTCGCCCGCGCCGGGGACCGGGTCGTGGGCCTCGACGGCGTTCCGGCGCAGCAGGACAACTACCGCCGCTCCGGCTTCCAGCGGGAGCACGGCAGCCTGCGCTACGTCGGCCCCGTGGGCGCGCCGGGCCCGCTGCCCGCGCACATCAGGCCCGTCGCGGACGTGGGCCGCGACGCCGTCGCCGCGTACGACAGCGCCTGTTACCCCGCCGACCGCCCCCGGTTCCTCGACGTCTGGCTGACCGCGCCGGGCCACCGCGCGCTGGCGAGCGTCGTCGACGGCCGCGTCACCGGGTACGGGGTGCTGCGTCCGGGCAGGGACGCGCCGCGCGTCGGCCCGCTGTTCGCCGACACCCGCGCCGACGCCGAGGCGCTGCTCGACGCGCTCGGGGCCGAGTCCGGCGGCGTGGCCGTCGCCATGGACGTACCGGAGACGAACACGCAGGCCGTCGCGCTCGCGGAGGGGCGCGGCATGAAGCCGTCGTTCGACACGGCGCGCATGTACACGGGCCCGGTACGGGAGTTCGCGCGTGAGCGGGTCTTCGGGATCACGACGCTGGAACTCGGCTGAGCGCACGGCGGTACCCGGCCGAGTGGGGGTGGCGGCGTGGCGCCGCCACCCCCACTCGGCGCGTCCCGCTCACGTCACCGTCAGCGTGACCTTGCTCTTCGCCGTGGAGCTGTTGCCCACGTACAGGTCGAACCTGCCCTCCTCGACGAGGAATTCGCCGTGCGGGTCGTTCGTCCAGAAGCCCAGATCGGCTGCGCCGAGCCGGAAGCGGACGACGGTGGAGCGGCCCGCGCCGAGCGTGACCCGGCGGAAGCCGCGCAGCTTGCGCACCGGCTGCGTGATGCTCGCCGCGAGGTCGTGGACGTACAGCTGCACGACCTCGTCGCCCTTGCGGCGGCCGGTGTTGGAGACGGTGACCGACACCTCCAGGCTGTCGCCGTCGCGCAGGGAGCCCGCGGGGACGGAGGCGCGGCTCAGCTTCGGTGTGCCGATCTCGAACGTCGTGTAGCTGAGGCCGTGGCCGAAGGGGAACTGCGGGTCCGGCGGCAGGTCCAGGTACTTGGACGTGTACTTGTTGTCGGCGTTGTAGGGGCGGCCCGTCGACTCGTGGTTGTAGTGGATCGGGATCTGGCCGACCGTGCGCGGGAACGACACGGGCAGCTTGCCGCCCGGGTTGACCTTGCCGAAGAGGACGTCGGCGATGGCGTTCCCGGCCTCGACGCCCGGATGCCAGGCCTCCAGGACCGCCGGTGCCGACTCCAGCCAGCCGCCCATGGTCAGCGGCCGGCCGCCCACCAGGACCACCACGAACGGCTTGCCCGTCCGCGCGACCGCCTCGACGAGACGTTCCTGCGCGCCGGGCAGGCCGATGTCGCTGCGCGCCGCCGCCTCACCGCTCATCGACGGCGGCTCGCCCACGACGACGACCGTCACGTCGGCGGCCTTCGCGGCGGCCACGGCGGCCGGGACGCCACTGGTGTCCTTGCCCTCGGGGTCGACGCCGCGCGCGTACGTGACCTTCGCGTCCGGGGCCGCGCGGCGCACCGCGTCCAGGACCTTCACCGACGGGTACTTCTTCGCGGCGGCCGGGACCACCCAGGTGCCGAGCAGGTCGTCGGAGTCCCCGAACGGGCCGACGACGGCGACGGACTTGACGCCGGACTTCAGCGGAAGGACCTTGCCGCCGCTTCCGGCGCCCTCGTTCTTGAGGAGCACCATCGAGCGGGCGCCGGTCTCGCGGGCGGCCTTGCGGGTGGCGGCGGTCGGCCCGTCGATCGCGGCGTCCTCGTCGACGTACGGGTGGTCGAAGAGGCCGAGGGCGAACTTCAGCCGCAGGACGCGGGCGACCGCGTCGTCCAGGCGGCGCTCGCTGATCTTCCCGGCGCGCAGCAGCTTCCTGCCGTGCTCGCGGAGGTTGGTGCTGACCATCTCCATGTCGACGCCCGCGTTCAGCGAGAGCCGGGCGGCGGCCGCGCCGTCCTCGGCGAAGCCGTGCGCGATCAGCTCCTGGACGCCCGTCCAGTCGCTGACGACGACGCCGTCGAAGCCCCACTCCTTCTTCAGGATGCCGGTCAGGGTGTGGGAGTTGCCGTGCGCGGGGACCCCGCCGACGGTGTTGAAGGACGCCATCACCGTGGCGGCGCCCGCGTCCAGGGCGGCCTTGAACGGCGGCAGATAGAGATTGCGCAGCCGGGACTCCGACACGTCGACCGTGTTGTAGTCGCGCCCGCCCTCGGCCCCGCCGTACGCCACGAAGTGCTTGGCGCAGGCGGCGACCCGGTCCTTGGCGGTGAACTCGCCCTTGCCCGGGCCCTGGTAGCCCTCGACCTTGGCGGCGGCGAACTCGGCCGTCAGATACGGGTCCTCGCCGCAGCTCTCGGCGACGCGGCCCCAGCGCGGCTCGTGCGTGACGTCCATCATCGGCGAGAACGTCCAGTGCACACCGTTGGAGCGGGCCTCCTTCGCCGACACCTCGGCGTCGGTCCGCGTCACGTCCGGGTCGAAGCTCGCCGCCTGCGCGAGCGGGATCGGGAACGTCGTCCAGAACCCGTGGATCACGTCGAGGCCGAACAGCAGCGGGATGCCGAGCCGGGACTCCTCGACGGCGATGCGCTGAAGGGCGTTGCTGCTCTTGGCTCCGAAGATGGAGAGCACCGAACCGAGGCGGCCCGCGCGCGCCGCGTCCTCCACGTCCTTGGTCTCGCCGCCGCCCGGGCCGGTGTCCCAGGACCAGGCGAGCTGCTGGAGCTGGCCCAGCTTCTCTTCGACAGTCATACGGTCGAGAAGCCGCTGGACCTTGCCCTCGTGGGGGGTGCCGCGGTCCTCGGCGGCGGCGCCCCGGGCCGGCGCGGCGGGCGCCGCCTCGGCGATTCCGGTGTTCAGGGCACCGCCCGCGACGGCGGTGCCGCCGATCGCGGACAGCACGGTACGCCTTCGTACATCTCGCATGCGTTCGCCTTCTCACGTCAGGAACACGAGTAACCGGAGTGATGCGCTCAAGAATTGAAGCGAAAGTACGTGCCGGCTACAGGAGGGTCAAGAGGCGCGACAGGGGAGTCCGGGACATGTGAGGCGACGCTTGACCTCAAGATAACTTGAGGTTCTACGGTGCTGCACATGAGCATGGAGACCACAGCCTGGACCCAGCTGCACAGCGTCATGAACGCCGAGCAGGAACGCCGACCCTTCGCCCGCGCCACGCTGCGCCGCATCACGGCCTTCGCCGCGCCGCACCGCCGCCGCATCACCCACTTCGTCCTGCTGAGCGTCGTGACCGCGCTGCTCGCCGTGGCGACTCCCGTCCTCGCCGGGCGCGTCGTCGACGCCATCGTGTCCGGCGCCGAGTCCTCGACCGTCGTCCGCTACGCCGTGCTCATCGCCGTCATCGCGATCGCCGAGGCGGGCCTCGGACTGCTCAGCCGCTGGCTGTCGGCGAACCTGGGCGAGGGACTGATCCTGGACCTGCGCACGGCCGTCTTCGACCACGTGCAGCGCATGCCCGTCGCCTTCTTCACCCGCACCCGCACCGGCGCGCTCGTCAGCCGCCTCAACAACGACGTGATCGGCGCACAGCGGGCGTTCAGCAACACCCTCTCCGGCGTCGTGTCCAACCTCGTCACCCTCGTCCTCACTCTCGCCGTGATGCTCGCCCTGTCGTGGCAGATCACCCTGCTCGCCCTGGTCCTCCTGCCGGTGTTCGTGGTGCCCGCCCGCCGCATGGGTACCCGGATGGCCCGCCTCCAGCGGGAGGCGGCACACCACAACGCGGCCATGGGCACACGCATGACCGAGCGGTTCTCGGCGCCCGGCGCCACCCTCATCAAGCTGTTCGGCCGACCGGCGGACGAGTCCGACGAGTTCGCGGCACGGGCCCGCCGGGTGCGCGACATCGGCGTCCGCACCGCCATGGCACAGTCGGCCTTCATCACCGCCCTGACCCTGGTGTCGGCGCTCGCCCTCGCCCTGGTCTACGGACTCGGCGGGTACTTCGCCCTCGACGGCACCCTGGAGGCCGGCGCCGTCGTCTCGCTCGCGCTGCTCCTGACCCGTCTCTACGCGCCGCTGACGGCCCTCGCGGGAGCGCGCGTCGAGGTCATGAGCGCCCTGGTGAGCTTCGAGCGGGTCTTCGAAGTCCTCGACCTGAAGCCCCTCATCGACGAGAAGCCGCAGGCCCGCACCGTGCCCGAGGGGCCCGTCGCCGTCGAGTTCGACGACGTCCGCTTCGGCTACCCCTCCGCCGACAAGGTGTCCCTCGCCTCCCTGGAAGAGGTCGCCTCGCTCGACGGCCGGGGCGGCGACGAGGTGCTGCACGGCCTGTCGTTCCGCGCCGAGCCCGGCCAGACCGTCGCGCTCGTCGGCTCGTCCGGCGCGGGCAAGTCCACCATCGCGCAACTCCTTCCCCGCCTGTACGACGCCGACTCCGGAGTCGTCCGCGTCGGCGGCGAGGACGTGCGCGACCTGACGGCCGACTCGCTGCGCGACACCATCGGCATGGTCACCCAGGACGGCCACCTCTTCCACGAGTCGGTGCGCGCCAACCTGCTGCTCGCCCGGCCCGGCGCGACCGAGGACGACCTGTGGGACGTGCTGCGCCGAGCCCGCCTCGACGCCCTCGTGCGGTCGCTGCCGGACGGCCTCGACACGGTCGTCGGCGAGCGCGGCTACCGGCTCTCCGGCGGCGAGCGCCAGCGCATGACCATCGCGCGGCTCCTGCTCGCCCAGCAGCGGGTCGTGATCCTCGACGAGGCGACCGCCCACCTGGACAACACGTCCGAGGCCGCCGTGCAGGAGGCCCTCGCCGAGGCACTCTCGGACCGCACGGCCGTGGTCATCGCGCACCGCCTCTCCACCGTGCGGGCGGCCGACCAGATCCTCGTCGTCGAGGCCGGGCGGATCGTGGAGCGCGGCACGCACGACGAACTGCTCGCGGTCGACGGGCGGTACGCGGAGCTGTACCGGACGCAGTTCGCGGGGAAGGCGGACACGGCGGACACGGCGGACGCGGTGGCCGTGACCGTCTAGCGCCGCGGTGGTCTCCCACGTGCCGGCCCGAGGGCTCGACGCCCCGGGCCGGCACGCGCGTTCAGGGGGTCGCCGAACCGCCGACGTCGGCGCGGACCGTGGCGAGACGGAGCAGCGCCGCGGCGTCCCGGGCGATCTCGTTGAAGGCGTGGACGGCGGCCGCCGGGGTGGCGGCGAGCCAGGTCGGGACCCACTCCAGGGGCGGCGCGTCACGGAAGGGCACGTACACGACGTCGGGGCGGGCGAAGTAGCGCGTGACCTGGGCGCCGACCACCCAGGCCCCCTGTCCGGCGCCGATCAGGGACAGCGCCTCCTGGAGGGTGTCGAACGCGGGGCCGGGCTCGATCGGGACCCCCGACGGCGTCAACAGGGGTGTGCGTTCGGCGAGCCAGTACGGCGGCAGCGTCCGGGTCGCCTGCAGCAGGCGGACGGCCGCCAGGTCCTCCAGGGAGACCGTGTCGCGCTCGGCCAGGGGGTGCTGCGCGGGCACGGCGAGCATGCGGTGCTCGGAGAACAGGACCGGGCCGTTGACCATGCCGGGCTCCTGGTGCGGCAGGGTCACGATCAGCACGTCCACGTCGCCGTCGCGCAGTCTCGGGAAGCCGTCGGCGATCTGCAGCTCCCTGGGCTGGATCCGGGAGCCCGGGTGGCGCTGCGCGTACAGCTCGGCGGCGCGGATCGTGAGCTGTCCGACGGCGGGGCCGACGTAGCCGACGCGCAGCACGTTCGCGATGTCCCGGGCGGCGTTGACCGCCTTCCGCAGGCCGGCCTCGAGGGCGCGGTAGGGCGGCAGCAGGTCGTCGTACAGCTGCTGCCCCGCCGGAGTGAGGCGGACGTAGCGGCTGGTGCGCTCGAACAGGGGCGTCCCGATGCGGCGTTCCACCTTGCGGATGGTCTGGCTGACCCGACCGGTCGTCAGACGCAGGCGGTCGGCGGTGCGGCCGAAATGCAACTCCTCGGCCAGCGTCAGGAACGCCTCGAGCTCCACACGCTCCAGCACGGCCGCCCCCCGGTCGTTCAGTCTGGCTAAACGCTCAGGTCACTATCGCACCTTGTTCCCTCTCCCGGCGCACCGCACTGTGGTCCTGCGAGCACACCCGCCCCGGCCCCCTGACCTGGGACGGGTGGCCCCTCGCTGTCACGCACGCGGTGTCTGCCCGGGACCGGCGTGGCGTCGCACCCGTCCGGCCCGGCCGGACGCGAGCGCGACGACGACTCCGCCCCGCGCACCCCGCCGCCGTGCCCCCACCGATCGGAAGTCGCCACCACCATGACCGTCGTCGACACCCCCAGATCCGTCGCCCCTGAAGCCGACCGGGTGCCTCTGCGAAGATGGCTCGCCGTCGCCGCGATGGCCGTCGGGACCTTCGCCCTCGTCACCGTCGAATCCCTGCCCGTCGGCCTGCTGCCCTTCATCGGCGGCGCCCTCGACGTCTCCGAAGGGACGGCGGGCCTGATGGTCACCGTCCCCGGCCTGGTCGCCGCCGCCACCGCTCCGCTGCTCCCGGTGCTGATCAGGAACCTGGACCGGCGGATCGCCCTGCTCGGCCTGATCGTGCTGATGGTGGCCGCCAACGTGCTCTCGGCCCTGGCCCCCAACTTCGCGCTCCTGCTCACCTCCCGCTTCTTCGTCGGCATCAGCATCGGCGGGTTCTGGGCCCTCGCGGCCGGGCTCGCGGTACGTCTGGTGCCGGAGCGGCACATACCGCGGGCCGTCTCGATCGTCTTCGCCGGGGCCACGGCCGCCAACGTCCTCGGTGTGCCCGCGGGGACGCTGATCGGTGACCTCGGCGACTGGCGGATCGCGTTCGTGGCGGTCGCCGGGCTCGGACTGCTCGTCCTCGTCGCCCTGTTCGTCCTGCTGCCCCCGCTGCCCGCCGACCGCGCCGTACAACTGCGCACGCTGCCGCAGCAGTTCAGGAACCCCGTGGTGCGCGCCGGAGTCATCGCCACGTTCCTGCTCGTGAGCGGTCACTTCGCCGCGTTCACCTTCATCAGCCCCGTCCTCCAGGAGGTCTCCGGGATCGACGAGTCGCTGGTCGGACCGCTGCTGCTCGGCTTCGGCGTCGCGGGCATCGCGGGCAACTTCCTCGCGGGCACCGCCGCCGCGCGCGACGTCCGCGCCACCCTCGTCACCATCAGCGTCGCCCTGACCGCGATCCTCGCGGTGTTCCCCCTCGCCGGTGGCACCCCGGTCGGCGGGACGATCCTGCTGATCGCGTGGGGCCTCGCCTTCGGCGGCGTCCCCGTCGGCGTACAGACCTGGATCCTGAAGTCGGCACCGGACTCGACGGAGGCGGCCACCGCGCTCAACACCTCCGTGTTCAACCTGGCGATCGCGCTCGGCGCCCTGTTCGGCGGCATCGTCGCCGACCAGGTCACCCTCACGGGCGTGCTGCTCACCGGGGCGCTCCTCGCGGTGCCCACCACCCTGGCGGTGTGGAGCGCGCGGCGGGCCGGGCGGTCCGATGGCTGACCGGTCGCCGCTACCGCGGCACGACGTCCGGGACCACGGCCCCGGTGAGCACGGAGCCACGACGGCATCCCGAGGACGACCACGTCCGTACGGTGCGCGTGCTCCGCCGCGTGATCGCGAACGTGAGCGACCCGGAACCACTCCCCCCGTGGCACTCCGCCCGCAGTGGTTAGGGTGGGGTGCCGCCTTTACGAGAAGTACGGGAGAGGAACAGGAGAGGACCGTCATGCGACAGAACCCGGCCAGGCGCACCGCGCTGCTGGACGCCGCGATCGAGGTGCTCGCGCGCGAGGGATCCCGGGGGCTGACGCTGCGGGCCATGGACGCGGAGGCGGCGGTGCCCAAGGGCACCGCCAGCAACTACTTCCCGCACCGCGCGGAACTCCTCGCGCAGGTCATGCGGCGCATCCTGGAACGGCTCACGCCGGAGGAGGCCGCGCTCGCCGACACCATGAGCGAGAAGCCGGACTCGGCCCTCGTCGTGACGCTCCTCAAGCAGCTCCTGGAGCGGACGCGGGCCGACCGGGCCAGCCACCTCGCCCTGCTCGAACTGCGCCTGGAAGCCACCCGGCGGCCCGAACTGCACGCCGAACTCACCCGGTTCATGGCCGAGCAGCTCGAGGCCAACATCGGGTTCCACCTGGGCGCGGGCCTGCCCGGCGACCGCACCGGCGTCGTGCTGATCTACCTCGGCATGCTGGGCCTGATCGTGGACGACCTGACCGTGCCCGACCTGCTCGCGCCGTACTCGACGGACACCCTCATCGAGGAGCTGTCGCAGCGGGTCCTGCGCTGACGCGCCCCGGCGCCCGGCCTTGCCCCGTCCACCGGCGGGTGGCGGCCCGGCGCCGCCCCGATGCCGCCCCGGCGCCGCCGCTGCTCAGCCCGCCGGGCGCAGCGTGATCGCCGTGAGGACCAGGCCGTCCCGCGCCAGCCAGCGGCCCGTCAGCTCCTGCGGGAACCCCCGTTCGCGTACGGGGGGAAGGATCCGCGCGGTGAACGTGCCGCTGTCCGGGGTCTGCGACCGCTGGAAGACGACGTCGGCCTCCTCGAAGCCGAGGGGCGCGCGCAGCAGCGGATACCAGGTCTTGTAGACGCTCTCCTTGGCGCTGAACAGGGCGCGGTCCCAGCGCACCGCAGGCCACCGGGCGAGGAGGTCGCCCACGCGACGCCGCTCCTCGGGCAGCGCCACCGCCTCCAGGACGCCGTCGGGCAGCGGCTCGCCCGGGGTGGCGTCGATGCCGACCGAGCGGACGCGGGCGGTGCGGGCGACGGCCGCGCCGCGGTAGCCGTCGCAGTGCGTGATGCTGCCGACGACACCGCCGGGCCACTCCGGGCAGCCCCTGGCGTCGGGAAGGATCGACTCGGCGGGCTGCCCGAGCGCGGCCAGGGCACGGTGGGCGCAGTGGCGCCCGGTGGTGAACTCGCCGCGCCGCGACGGCACCGAACGGGCGATCAGGGCCTGCTCGTCGGGGTGCAGGACGACGCCGTCGGGGTCGCCCAAGGACTCGCAGCAGACGACGTCCGCGGGCACGATCCGCGCGAGCAGGGCGGGGGGCGCCCCGGTGGGCTGCGGCACTTCGGCGGGGAGCGGCGCTCCGGCGCGCAGCGGCGCCTCGGTGGGCAGCGGCGCTTCGGTGGGCAGCGGTCCTGCCGCGGGGTGCGGCGCCTCGGTCTCCGTACGGCCGTGCCGTGTCCCGAGAGTCATGGTGTGCCTTCCTTCTCCCGGCCTTCCGCCTCGGCCCGCGCCGGTGGGGCGGCGGTGTCTCTGGCCTGGCCGCGCCGCGGCAGATAGACCAGCAGCTCGGTGGCGATGAAGCGGATGACGAACGTCGTGAGGAGGGCCAGGGCGGTCGCGGGCAGCACCGACATGCCGACGCCGTCGACGAGCAGGGCGATCAGCGGGATGCGCAGCACCAGGTCGGCGTTGGCGAGCAGCGCGAACCGGCCGAGGCGGTCGGCCCAGTGGCGGTGGCCGCGCCGGTCGCGGAACAGCAGCAGATCGATGAGCAGGAAGTTCCACAGCACGCCGAACTGGTTGGCCACCACCTCGGCGGGCAGATAGTGCAGGCCCATGGCGGTGAGCGCGGCGAGGCCGCACAGGTTCGGCAGGAAGCCGGTCAGACCGATGAGGCCGAAGACCACCATGCGGGCGACCGGGGTGGCGGTGCGCAGCGACACCAGGTGGGCGAGGAATCGAAGGCCCTCGCGCACGGTCGACTTCGACTCGCCCGCGAACCGCTCCTGGAAGGAGAACGGCACCTCGGCGACGACGCGCGGGCGGCAGCGGATCGCCAGCTCGAGCAGGATCTTGTAGCCCAGCGGCTTGAGGATGTCGGAGTGGGCGTGCACCGTGCTGCGGCGGATCGCGAAGAAGCCGCTCATCGGGTCGCTGATGCCCCGCAGCGCCGAGCGGAACAGCGCCTTGGTGGCGAGCGTGGAGGTGCGGGACACGGCGACGCGGTAGCGGCCCGACAGCCCGGCGTGGCTGCCGCCGCCCGCGTACCGGCTGGCGACGACGAGGTCGGCGCCCGCCCGGCGTCCGGTCTCGACCAGCTCGGGCATCAGGGACGGCGGGTGCTGGAGGTCGGCGTCCATGACGACGATCCACTCGGACGCGGCGGCCTTCATGCCCTCCACCACGGCGCCGCTCAGGCCGCCCGTCGGCACCTCGCGGTGGATGACGTTCACGGGGAACGGGCAGGTGAGGGCCGCGCGTTCGATCGCGGCGGGGGTGTCGTCGGTGCTGTCGTCGACGAACAGGGCCTCGCACTCCAGGTGCGCGGGCAGCCCGGCGGCGAGGCGGGTCAGCAGTTCCTCGACGTTCCCGGCCTCGTTGAAGGTCGGGATGATCACGGTGACGGTGGTCCGGGTTCCGTCCGGGGGGAGGGCCGGGTCGAGAGCGGCGGCCACTTCCGACGCGGTGAGCTCGTCCGGGATGGCGATGCCTTCCGCCGCGGTGAGCTCGCCCGGGACGGCGATCTCGTCCGGGACGGTGAGTTCGTCCGGGGCGGCGATCTCGTCCGGGGCGGCGGCCTCTTCCCGGCCGGTGGGCCCGCGGCCTCCCGTCTCCTCGGCGTGGGGGCCGGTGACGCTCATCGGGGCACGCTCCCTTGGTGGGGTGCGTCCGCCTGCCGCGGCGTGCTCCGGGTGGTGGTGGAGCCCGCGGTGTGCATTCTCGCCATGGTCGTCCTCTACGGTCTGCGCGCCTGCGCGTCACATCGGGGTGCCCCGGTCGGCCGGGGCCGGTCGCGGGCGGTGAACCTGTCTGCTGTGCACGGGAGCCCCGGTGACCGAGCGGGGGAGACGGCCGTCGGCCGGGGGTGGCCGTCGTCCGGGAGCCGAGCCGCGTTCCGGAGGATCAGGGGTGGCGTCCGCCGTGCCCGCGCCACGGCGGCGCAGACCCTCGGTGATTCCTCCTGCCGGAGGCTATCCGCGGCCTGTGCGGCTCTCCACCCCTATCCGTCCCCTAGGGCCGGTGCAGGGCCGGTGCGGTGCGGTACGCGGCGCCGGGCACTGTCGTACTCCCGAGTTCGCTTACGCCCACGGCGAGTTGGGCTCCGCACGACCCTCACGAAAAGAGCGTTGGCCAGAAACGACGGCGTAACAATGTGACGCATCTGGCAGCGCCGACAGGTATGGACCGGGTGTGCACCAGGGGTTCCGGTTGCACAAGCGGTGTGCAGCTCCCGAAGGCGTCTGAACGCCATGAACTTCCTTGGTGAATTTTGCCGTCAAATTGCCTTTGGATTGTCTTCAGGGGACCGTTACAGGGTCTCCGCGAGAGGCTTGCCCGGATGCGAACGCCTAACGCATCCTTAACGGCCCCGGCCGGGAGAGGGGAGCCCGCGAGTGCGCCCTCAGGCCAACGGCGGTTGCGCCGCGAGGCGTTGAGCGTGACGCGCGAGGGCGGTATGAGCCCCTCCGCTTGGAGGTCGGGGGTACTGGCCGGACTGGGAGCGGGTACGAGGGGGCCGGCGGGCGGTTCCGCGGACGTGCGCGTGGCCAGGGGCGTTTCCGGACAGGGTGGCTGGATGATCACTGTGTCGTTGGTCTCGTGGCCGGTTCTTCTTCTCCTTTCTTTCAATTGGAATTCAAAGTTCCGTATGTGCGGGCGGTCTCCGGGAGGTCCACTACCACATCCAGGGCCGGAGTGGGGAGGGCTGAACGTTGCGAGTCGTGGTGGATTTGGGGGGTGGGCTCACTTCTTTCGGGGCTACCTCGTCGTCAAGTTTCAGTCATAGTTGTGTTGTTGACTGAGTGCCGCCAGAAGCACGGGAGAGGTATCAGGAATATGCCCTGGTATCCTGCGAAGCGGTTCCAGTAGTTACTTGAGAGTGCGTTATGCAAATAAGGCACCAGTGCACTTTGCGATAATTTCTTACGGGGAGGAAACCGCACAATGAGCCTGGTCGAGCGAGTCGATGAATGGGCTCTCTTGGAGGAGGTTCTGGCGAACAGCACGGAGGGGCCTTCCCGTGTTGTTGTGGTGAGAGGGCCGGTGGCCACCGGCAAGAGCGAGTTGCTGAACGGCGTCGCCGACCAGGCCGAGGCGCGAGGCCTCACGGTCCTGAGGGCGACGGGTTTACGAGCGGAGCGCAGGACCCCCATGGCCGTTTTCGGCCAACTGCTCCTGAACGCGGGCCGGGCCGAGGGGCCGCGGGACCTGCCGGAGCGGGACGGCCTGGCCCGTCCCGAGCAGGGGGAACTGCGAGAGACCAGTGCCGCGCGCGTGGAGCAGCTGCTCGACGACGCGAGGTTCACCGCCATGCTGCGCGACCCCGACTACGAACGCGAGGAGCACGTCCGCGCCCACGTCATGCGGTCGCTGACCGCGGCCCTGCACGCCTCGGCCGATGGCAGGCCCCTTGCGATCCTCGTCGACGACGTCCAGTACGCCGACATCCCGTCCCTGCAGTGCCTGCAGCACGTCATGCGGGAACTGCGGGCCAAGCCCCTGGTGATCGTGCTCGGCCTGCGCACCGGACCGCGCGCCGAACGCCCCATGTTCAGCGCCGAACTGCTTCGCCACCCCCGGCTGACCCAGCTGCGCCTCGCCACCCTCGGCGAGCGGGCGACGGCCGAGATGCTGCGCGAGCACCTGGACGAGGCGACCGCTCGCCGCCTCGCCCCCGACGTCCACCGCGTCAGCGGCGGCAACCCCCTGCTGATCCGGGCCCTGACCCACGACATCCTCGCCCACCGTCCCCCCACCGACCCCTCCCTGTCCGCCCTGCACGCCCTCACCGTCGGCGACGCCTACCGCCAGTCCGTGCTCAGCTGCCTGCACCGGGGTGAGGACTCCGTGCTCGCGGTCGCCCGGGGCCTGGCGATCCTGGACGACGCCGCGTCCGACACGATCCTCGCCGGACTGCTCGAACTCGACCACGAGACCGTCACGCTCAGCCGCCGCGCCCTGGAGTCCGCGGGCCTCGCCGAGGCGGGAACGTTTCGGCATCCGCTGGCGAGAACCGCCGTCCTCGACGACCTCACCCGCGACGACCGGATCGACCTGCACCGCCGCGCCGCCGACCTGCTGCGCCGCGGCGGCGCCGAACCGCCCGTCGTCGCCCGGCACATCGTCGCCGCCGGCGAGGTCACCGACGAGGAGTCCCTCGACGTGCTGTGGGAGACGGCCACCCGCGCCCGCCGCGACGAGGACGTCTCCCTCGCCATCGCCTGCCTCCAGCTCGCCGACCAGGCCTGCCCGCGCGGCGCCCGGCGCAGCGAGATCCTGGCCGAACTGACGCGCTGCGTCTGGCGGGTGCGACCGTCCACCGTCGGCCCCCATCTGCGCGCGCTGCGCTCCGCGTTCGACGAGGGCTGGCTCGCCGAGCAGGCCGTGCCCGCGCTCCTCGCGGGCCTGCTCTGGCAGGGCCGGTTCGACGAGGCCGCGGAGATCGCCCGCAAGTGCCAGGGCGCGTACGAAGGGACGTCCGCCGTCTCGGCGTACCTCGGCGCCGGTGCCGTACGCACCACCTACCCGGTCCTGCGCGAACGCGTCGGCCCCGACAACTGGCCTGCCCCGCACGGCAACGCGGACGCCGTGACCGGACGCGGCAGCGACCCCCGCAGCCGGGCGGGCGCCGCCCTGAACACGGTGCTCACCCGCGGCGTCGACCCGCACGCCGCCGACCTCGCCGATGCCGTGCTGCAGGGCACCCCGCTGAACGACGCCAACCTGGAGGCGCTGACCTGCTCGCTCAACGTCCTCATCTACTCCGACCGGCTCACGCGCGCCGCGCACTGGTGCGACGCGCTCCTTCGCGAGGCCACCAAGCTCGGCGGCCCGGGCTGGCAGGCACCCCTCTCCGCGGTCCGGGCGAAGATCGCACTGCGCCAGGGCAACGCCGGGGACGCCGTGCGCTACGCCGTCAACGCGCTCGCGTGGATGACACCGCTCGGCTGGGGCGTCGGCATCGGCTCGGTCCTCGCCACCCTGGTGTCCGCGCACACCGCGATGGGTCAGTACGACCAGGCCATGACCTATCTCGACCACCACGTCCCGGACGGCCTGCCGGAGACGCGCTACGGCCTGGAGCTGATCCACGCCCGCGGCCAGCTGTACGCGGCCACCGGCCGGGTCCGGCCCGCCCTCGACGACTTCCTCACCTGCGGGGAGCTGATGACGCGCTGGGGCATCGACCAGCCCGCGCTCATCCCGTGGCGGTCCGCCGCCGCGGAGATGCACCTGCGCACCGGTGGGGAGGCCGAGGCCGACCGGCTCGTCAAGGAGCAGCTGTCCAAGTGCGGCCCGGGGCAGTCGCGCACCCGCGCGCTGACCCTGCGGGTGCTCGCGGAGGTCGCCGGACTGCGGCGCCACCACCACGCGCTGCACGAGGCGATCGAGGAACTGGAGGAGTGCGAGGACCGGCTCGAACTGGTGCGGGTCCTCGGGGCGCTCAGCCGCTCCCACCACGCCCTGGGCGAGCTGGGCCAGGCGCGCATGATGGCGCGGCGGGCCTGGCGGATCGCGCGCGACGCCCAGGCCGAGGCGCTGTGCGAGCAGCTGCTGCCGTACGGCGACGGCGACGTCCCCGCGGTCGAGCGGCCGACGGGCAACGGTGAGAGCTGCCCCTCGGAGGAACTGACCGACGCGGAACGGCGCGTGGCCTCACTGGCGTCCTTCGGGCACAGCAACCGGGAGATAGCACGGAAACTGTTCATCACGGTCAGCACGGTCGAGCAGCATCTGACGCGGGTCTATCGGAAGTTGAACGTGTCCCGCCGCAAGGATCTGCCGCACGATCTGCTCGCCGACACGGCGTGCTGACATCCCCTGACAGGGCGTGCACAAGAGGCGCCCGATCACGGTCCGGCGCGGGATGACAACGTTGTGCTGATGGTTCTCCACGGTCAACGATCCGCTGGGGAGACGGAGTTGAGTGTCCGATGACCTGGGGAGGCGTGGAGAACCGGAGGGAGGGGCGGCCGCCCGGAGCGTGACCGGCGGCGCCCTGCCGGATTCGGTCAGTGAGCGGCCGACCGGCAGTCGAGGCACATCTCGCCGTCGTGGACCGCGAAGGCGCGGTCCGCCACGGCGTGGGCGATCTGCCAGGAGCGGGTGGAGAACACCACGGTCCCGGTGGACGCCGTGTAGCGGCTCAGGACCCGACAGATGATCTTCTCCGACGTGCTGTCCAGCTCGTCCAGAAGATGACAGAGCAACAGCAACTTCGGTACGTGCAACAGCGCGCACCCCAGGGCGGTGCGCGAGCGCTGCCCCGGGGAGAGCCCGGACACGGGCACCCGCTCGACGGCCCGCAGCCCGAGGGCGTCCGTTAAGTCCGCCGTGCGCTGTGTGGCCGTCTCCGCGGAGAGCCCCTTGTGTCTGCCCGCGGCCACCAGCGCTTCGTGGACCATCACTTCGGGCAGCGGCATGCCCACGGACACGACACCGACGAGCCGTCGCACGGCCGTCGGATCTGCGCGCGGGTCGAGGCCGTGGACCGACACGGCACGGCCGGGTCTGTCGTCGCACAGCAGCCGCGCGAGGAAGCGGTCCGCCGACTCGTCGTCGGAGACCGCGGCCACGCAGCTGTGCGGCTCGATCCGCAGGACGCGCTCCCGGCCCCCCGAACCGCTCGCGCACGCCCCCGATCCGCCGTCCGCCGCGTGCCGTACCTCCAGGGCCATGGGCTCCGGCCGGGCTCCGCCGGGCGCGGTGCCCGGCCGGTGATCATGCACCGCGAACCTTCGGCCGTCCGACCCTCGATGCATGAAGCCTCTCCTTCATTGCGAATGTTGCACAGTTGGGTACGCGGGGACTCTCTGGGGGTGCGTGGTGCGGACACCATAGATCATTCCAAGGCGTCTCCTGACTTTCGTACAGTCTTCAGGATCGAGGCCTGGCTACTAAAGTACTCAGTGCGTGTCGCGTGTCTTTTTCGGCCCCGTCATCGTGGTGGCCGTGGTGCCCCTGGGGTGCCGGGTGCGTGAACGTAGGAGGCGTAAGGGGATGTTGAGGGGTTTCTCCGCCCCCGGGCGCCGTCGTCATAATCAAGGGCACCGTCAGACGCGCCGTGTATCGGAGGCGATTCGCGAGCCCGACGGCCCCGTGGGGCAAGGCTCGGCCGCGTACGTCGCAGACCGTTCTCCTGCTGCCGCAGCCCGGCTCACCGCGGCCGTCTGAACGTACCGCCGGGCCGGCCTCCACCACGGTCAGAGGAGTATCCGTTGGTTGCCCTCAACGGCAGTTCGCGTCCCGGCGCGGCAGAATCCATCACCATGCTGGGCCCGGACTTTCCCTTCGCCTACGACGAATGGCTGTCCAGCGCCCACGGCCTCGGTGAAATACCGGAAGCGGAGTTCGGGACACCGGTCGCCGTGATCGGGGCCGGGATATCGGGTCTCGTCGCCGCCTATGAGCTGCTCCGCCTGGGGCTGCGGCCCGTGGTGTACGAAACGGGACAGATGGGCGGCCGCATGCGCTCCGCCGCCTTCGACAGCCATCCCGACGCCGTGGCCGAGCTCGGCGCCATGCGCTTCCCCGCCTCCGCGCTCGCCCTGCGCCACTACCTGGACCTGGTCGGCCTTCAGACCCGGCCCTTCCCCAACCCGCTGACCGCCGCGAGCGGCAGCACCGTCGTCGCCCTGGGCGGCGACCGGCACTACGCCCGGCGGGCCGGCGAACTCCCCGACATCTACCAGGAAGTCGGCATGGCCTGGGACAAGACGCTCCAGGAGCACGCCGAGCTGTTCGCCATGGACGACGCGATCCGCCGCCGGGACACCGCCGCCATCAAGGCCATCTGGAACCCGCTGGTGCGCGCCCTGGACGACCAGTCCTTCTACGGCTTCATCGCGAACTCGCCCTCCTTCCAGTCCTTCAAGTACCGGGAGATCTTCGGCCAGGTCGGCTTCGGCGCCGGCGGCTGGGACACCGACTTCCCCAACTCGATGCTGGAGATCCTGCGGGTCGTCTACACCGGCGCCGAGGACGACCACCGGCTCGTCGTCGGCGGCTCCCAGCAACTGCCCCTGCGCCTGTGGTCGCACGCCCCCGACGACGCGGCCCACTGGCCCGCGGGCACGTCCCTGGAGTCCCTGCACCGTGGCGGCCCCCGCGGCGGTGCCGCCCGCATCGAGCGCACCTCGCGCGGCATCACCGTGCACGAGCACGGCGGCGGCTCCCGGGCCTTCCCCGCGGCCGTCTTCACCCCGCACAAGCGGACCCTGGTCACCAACGTCCGCTGCGACCAGGCGCTCCTTCCCACGTCGGTGTGGACGGCCGTGGAGCGCAGCCACTACATGGGCTCCTCCAAGCTGTTCGTGCTCGTGGACCGCCCGTTCTGGCGCGAACGCGACCCGCGCACCGGCCGGGACGTGATGAGCACGACCCTCACCGACCGGATGCCGCGCGGCGTCTACCTCTTCGACGAGGGCCCCGACCGCCCCGGCGTGATGTGCCTGTCGTACACCTGGAACGACGACTCCCTGAAGATGGCGCCGCTGACCCCCGAGGAGCGCCTGGACGGTGTCCTCGACGTGCTCGCCGACATCTACCCCGGCGTCGACATCCGCTCCCGCGTCATCGCGCCTCCGCGCACGGTGACCTGGGAGACCGACCCGCACTTCCAGGGCGCCTTCAAGGCCAACCTGCCGGGCCACTACCGCTACCAGCGGCGCCTGTTCACCCACTTCATGCAGCAGGAGCTGACGCCACGTCAGCGCGGCTTCTTCCTCGCCGGCGACGACGTCTCCTGGACGGCGGGCTTCGCCGAGGGCGCCGTGACGACGGGCCTCAACGCGGTCTGGGGCGTGCAGCGCCATCTCGGCGGCGCCACCATGCCGTTGAACCCCGGACCCGGTGACCTGTTCGCGGAGCTGGCGCCGGTCGACCTGCCCGAGGACTGACCGGGCGACAGCCCGGCGCGGGACAGAGGAAGGGCCCCGGAGCGCATCCGCTCCGGGGCCCTTCCGCCGGTCCTCCCGCATCCGCCTGCCGCGAAGCCGCCTACGTCTGCGCGCGCTTGAGGAACCCGCGGATGCCGATGGACGCGAACAGCGTGATCGACCCGACGAGCACGATGAGCGTGATCGGCAGCGGTACGTGCTCCACGTTCGGGGACGTCACGGCCCGCATGCCCTCACTGGCGTACGACAGCGGATTGGCGCCGCAGATGACCTGGAACCAGCGCACCTCGTCCAGGGCGACCAGCGGGAACTGCGTCGAGCCCGTGAACAGCAGCGGCATCAGGACCAGCGTGAACATCACGTCCACCTTGTCGCTGCTCACTGACGTACCGAGGCACAGCCCGATGGAGGCACCCGCGAGCGCGCCGAGCCCGGCGATGCCGAGCGCGGGGACGGTCTTGCTGATCGGCCACGACAGATCGAGCAGGACCATGCCGACGGGGGTCATCATCAGCGACGCCACGAACCCGTACAGCGCGCCGAACAGAATCTTCTCGACGGCCACCAGGCTCAGCGAGATCGGCGAAAGAAGCCGGTCCTCGATCTCACGCGTGTACGAGAAGTCCACGACGAGCGGCAGCGCCGTGTTCTGCATGCCGCCGAGGAATCCGTTCAGGGCGAGCACGCCGGGCAGCAGCACCGAGCTGTAGTCGCCGTCCACATAGCCCGCGTCGCTCAGCAGCACACCGAACACGAAGAGTGTGAAGAACGGCTGGATGATGGCCTGGCCGATGAACGTGGGGAACTGGCGCAGGGCGACAAACACGTCGCGCCACATGATGGCGCCGAACGTGTGCAACTGCCGCGAGGCCGGTGCGGCCGTGGCCGACGTAGTCATCGCAGATTCTTTCCGGTGAGGTGGAGAAAGACGTCTTCCAGGGACACCTTTCCGACGCCGACGTCCGTCACCCGGAAGTCCGGGCCGGTCAGCGCCGCGAGCGCCGGCTGGAGCGCCGCCACCGGCTCGGTGTCCGTATAGATGCGGAACCGGAAACCGCCGTCCGCGGGCGGGTTCTCCGGGTCCACCTCGTCGACCTGACGCACCCCGGGCAGGTCGGAGAGCAGCTTCACCACGGGCGCGGGCCCCTGCGGCGACTCCACCGTCAGGGCGAGCGTCGAGTGCGCGGGCAGCAGTTTGCCGAGGCCGTCCGGGGTGTCCAGGGCGAGCAGGGTGCCGCGGTCGACGATGCCGACGCGGTCGCACAGCTTGGCGGCCTCGTCCATGTCGTGGGTGGTGACGACCACCGTCACGCCGCGCTCGGCGAGTTCGGCGACCCGCTCGTGCACGAACAGGCGCGCCTGCGGGTCGAGTCCGGTCGCGGGCTCGTCGAGGAACAGCACGTTCGGCCGGTGGATCAGGGCGCGGGCGATCATCACGCGCTGCACCTGCCCGCCCGACATGTCGTCGACCTTGGACTTGCGGTAGTCCGACAGGCCCATCTGGTCGAGGAGTTCATCGGCGCGCTGCCGTCGCTCGGCCCGCGGGATGCCGTGGTACGTGGCGTGGAACAGCAGGTTCTGCCGCACCGAGAGCGACCGGTCGAGGTTGTTGCGCTGCGGCACCACCGCGAGCACGCGTTTCGCCTCTCTCGGCCGCGCGACCACGTCGACACCGTCGATCACGACGCTGCCCGAAGTCGGCCGCACCCGGGTGGTCATCATCCCCACCGTGGTGCTTTTCCCCGCGCCATTGGGGCCGAGCAGTCCGAACACCTCGCCCCGATACACATCGAAGCTCAGGCCGTCGACCACGCGGCGTGCGTTGGACGCGTACTGTTTCACCAGATTCTCAACCCGGACAGCGTTTTCCACGATCCTGACCCTAGGGCCGGGCGTGAATCCCGAACACCCCTATATCCGCCCGGTACCCGGGCGCCATAGGGGCAGCTTAGGGGTAGGGGCGGCGAAGGTCGCGCTGTTAGCCTGCACAGGTATTGTGGGCAAATCTGTCTGAAGTCGGTTCGGGAATACCGGTGTTCCTCGGGAAACCTCGGGAAACCAGGGATCCGTGCGGCCGCAGGAATCCACAGCGTATCGGGGAATCGTCGAGGATTCCCGGTCCATGGATTCCGCGGGCCCGTCGCGCCGTCGATTCAGAGAATTGCCCGGAGTGCAGTCAGGGATTTGTTGAAAGCCATCATGGCCGGTGCTACGGAGTGGAACAATGAGCGACTTCGAGGAATTCGCAGCCCATTCTCACCCGGAGGCCCGGCCTCACCCGGAAACCCCTTCTCCGCTGGAAGGCAAGCTGGAAGGCCGGCCGGAGGACCAGCCGGAAGAACTGCGCGCCACTCTCGACGGCCGCCCGCGCGCGGAACAGGAGCGGCGGCTGCGTACCGTGGTCGCCGAGCAGGTCGCCGCGGTCCTCGGCGGCGCGGACGGCACCCGCACGCCCGGCGACCTCTCCCGCCCCTTCCTCGACCTCGGCCTCGACTCCCTGACCGCCGTGGAGCTGCACCGCCGACTCCAGCGGGCCACCGGCCTCAAGCTGCCCGTCACCGCCGTCTTCGACTACCCGAGCGCCGACAGTCTCGCCCGCCATCTGCGCGCCGAACTCTTCGAGAGCGCCGACGTGGGCTACGTGCCCGCCGCTGCCCGCCGCGCCGACGACGAGCCCGTCGCCATCGTCGCCATGAGCTGCCGTCTGCCCGGCGGCGTCGAGACCCCCGACGAGCTGTGGCAGCTGGTCGCCGACGGCACCGACGCGATCTCCGGCTTCCCCGCCGACCGCGGCTGGGACCTCGACGCCCTGTACGACACCGACCCCGACCGGCCCGGCACCAGCTACGTCCGCGAGGGCGGCTTCCTGCACGACGCGGGCGAGTTCGACGCGGACTTCTTCGGCCTCTCGCCCCGCGAGGCCCTCGCGACCGACCCGCAGCAGCGCCTCCTCCTGGAGACGTCCTGGGAGGCCCTGGAGCGCGCGGGCATCGACCCCGCCGCCCTGCGCGACTCCGGCACCGGCGTCTTCGTCGGCGCCGAGACCCAGGAGTACGGCCCCCGCCTCAGCGACGCGGGCGACGGCCTGGAGGGCTACCTCGTCACGGGCACCGCCGCGAGCGTCGCCTCCGGCCGCATCGCCTACACCCTCGGCCTGCAGGGTCCGACCATGACGGTCGACACGGCCTGCTCGTCGTCCCTTGTCGCCCTGCACCTGGCCGTGCAGGCGCTGCGGCAGGGCGAGTGCGCCCTCGCCCTCGCGGGCGGCGTCGTCGTCATGGCCTCACCGGGCTCCTTCCTCGCCTTCAGCCGTCAGCGCGGCCTCGCTCCCGACGGCCGCTGCAAGCCCTTCGCCGAGGCCGCGGACGGCACGGCGTGGGGCGAGGGCGTGGGCATGCTCGTCCTGGAGCGCTTGTCCGACGCCCGCCGCAACGGCCACAAGGTCCTCGCCGTCGTACGGGGCTCGGCCGTGAACCAGGACGGTGCGAGCAACGGCCTGACCGCCCCCAACGGCCCCGCTCAGCAGCGCGTGATCCGTGCCGCCCTCGCCGACGCGGGCCTCACGCCCGCCGACGTCGACGCCGTCGAGGCCCACGGCACCGGCACCACCCTCGGCGACCCCATCGAGGCGCAGGCCCTCATCGCCACCTACGGCAAGGACCGCCCCGAGGGCCCCGACGGCCGGGAACCGCTGTGGCTGGGCTCGCTGAAGTCCAACGTGGGCCACACCCAGGCCGCCGCGGGCGTCGCCGGTGTCATCAAGATGGTCCAGGCGATCGACCGCGGCCTGCTCCCGAAGACCCTGAACGTCGACGAGCCGAGCACGCACGTCGACTGGTCCGCGGGGGCCGTGGAACTCCTGACCGAGGCGCGGGCCTGGCCCGAGCGGGCCGACGGGGCGCCCCGGCGCGCGGGTGTGTCGTCGTTCGGGATGAGCGGGACGAACGCGCACCTCATCGTGGAGCAGGCTCCGGTGGAGGAGCGGGCGGAGGCTTCGGCTGTGGAGCCGGTGGGTGCCCCCATCGACGCTCCGGCGGGGGAGGAACTGTCGGCGGGGGAGTCCGGGGGCGCGCCGGGGGGTGAGCCCTTCGTGGGCGCCGCGCCCGCCCTCGTACCCGATGACGTGTTCGCGTTCGCCGCCGACACCGCCTCCGGCTTCACCCCCACCGGCCCCGACGTCACCCCTGCCACCCCTGGCGTCATCCCCGGCCTTGTCCCCGTCTCCCTCTCGGCGAAGACCGAGCCCGCCCTGAGGGCGCAGGCCGCCCGCCTGCGCGCGCATCTGCTGGCGCGGCCCGGCCTCGAAGTGGACGACGTCGCCTGGTCGTTGGCGGTGGCGCGGTCGCGGTTCGAGCACCGGGGTGTCGTCCTCGGCGGCGACCGGGAGGAGCTGCTTGCCGGGCTCGATGCGCTGGCGCAGGGTGACACGACCGCCCGGAACGTGGTCGCGGGCCGGGCGCAGGGCGGCACGGTCCGGCCGGTGTTCGTCTTCCCCGGGCAGGGCTCGCAGTGGGCCGGGATGGCCCGTGAACTCCTCGACTCCAGCCCGGTGTTCGCCGACCGCATGGGCGAGTGCGCCGACGCGCTCGGCCCGTTCGTGGACTGGGACCTGTTCGAGGAGCTGAGCGGGGACAACTTCGACCGGGTGGACGTGGTCCAGCCGGTCCTGTTCGCCGTGATGGTGTCCCTCGCCGCCGTGTGGCGGGCGTCGGGCGTCGAGCCCGCCGCCGTCGTCGGGCACAGCCAGGGCGAGATCGCCGCCGCGTGCGTCGCGGGCGCGCTGTCCCTGGAGGACGCGGCCTGGGTGGTCGCGCTGCGCAGCCAGGCCATCCTCGAACTCTCCGGGCTCGGCGGCATGGTCTCCGTACCCCTGCCCGAGCAGCAGGTCCGCGCCATGCTCGCCCCGTGGGGCGACGACCTGTCCGTGGCCGCGGTCAACGGCCCCTCGCACGTGGTGGTCTCCGGCACCACGGGCGCCCTGGAGGAACTGGTCGCGAGCTGCCTGGCCCGTGACATCCGCGCCCGCACCATCCCCGTCGACTACGCCTCCCACTCCGCCCACGTCGAAGCCATCGAGGAGCACCTCGCACGGGTCCTCGCGCCCGTCGCGCCCCGCTCGCCCGACGTGCCGCTGTACTCCACGCTCACCGGCGACTGGCTGACCGACGACACCCTCATGGACGCGGACTACTGGTACCGCAACCTGCGCCACACCGTCCTCTTCGAGCACGCCACGCGCGGCCTCCTCGCCGAGGGCCACACCCTGTTCCTGGAGATGAGCCCGCACCCGGTCCTCACCGTCCCGGTCCAGGCCGTCATCGACGCCGCCGACACCCCGGCCGCCACCCTCGGGTCGCTGCGCCGCGACGAGGGCGGCGCGGACCGCCTGTTCGCCTCCGTCGCCGAGGCCCACGCCCTCGGCGCCGAGCTGGACTGGCACGCCCTGCTGCCCGGCGAGCACACCGTCGTCGACCTGCCCACGTACCCCTTCCAGCGCCGCCACTACTGGCTGACCGAGGAGCGCGCGTCCGGCGCCACGGCGCCCGCCGCCGCGGACGAGGCCGAGGCCCGCTTCTGGGAGGCCGTCGAGCGCGAGGACGTCGACCAGCTCACGTCCACGCTCGGAGACGTCGCCGAGGGCGCGCTCAGCGAGGTCCTGCCCGGCCTGTCCGCGTGGCGGCGCGGGCGCCGCGAGCGTGCCGTCATCGACAGCTGGCGCTACCGGATCGCCTGGCAGCCCCTGCCCGCAGGCCAGTTGCCCTCCCCCCGCCTCTCCGGGCGCTGGCTGGTCGTCCTGCCCGAGAGCGCGGCGGACCACCCGTGGGCGACCGGGGCCGTCGAGGCCCTGGCACGCTCCGGGGCGGCGCCGGTCGAGCTGCGCGTCGCCGCGGGCGAGGCGACGCGGGAGCTGCTGGCCGAGCGGCTGCGGGAGGCGGCCGGGGGTGGGGCGGCCGGGGTCGCCGCTGCGGGGCGCGGTGGTTCCGCGTCGGGCGGGGGTACGCGGCCCGAGGGCGCCGAAGCCGCCGAGCCGACCTCCGACGGAGCCGAGCCGACCTCCGACGGAGTCGAGCCGAGCGCCGACAGTGCCGAGTCGAGCCCCGAAGCACCCCTCGACAGCCTCACCCCCACCACCCCCCTCACCGGAGTCCTCTCCCTCCTCGGCCTCGACGAGTCCCCCCTGACCGGGCACGAGGCCGTGCCCGCCGGGCTCGCCGCCACCCTGGCCCTCCTCCAGGCCCTCGGCGACACCGGCACCGAGGCCCGCCTGTGGGCCCTCACGGAGGGTGCCGTCTCCACGGGCCGCAGCGACCGCCTCGACCACCCCGCGCAGGCCCACCTGTGGGGACTCGGCCGGACCGCCGCGCTCGAACACCCCGACCGCTGGGGCGGACTCGTCGACGTACCACGCTCCTGCGACACCCGGGCCGGTGCCCGCCTCACCGCGATCCTCACCGCGGCCACCGCCGGGCCCCGCGCGGACGCCCCCGGCACCGCCGTGGAGGACCAGCTCGCGGTGCGCGGCTCCGGCGTCTTCGTGCGCCGCCTCCTCCGCGGCGAGGCGGCGGGCGCCGACCTGACCCGTGATACGCCGTGGACGCCCCGCGGCACCGTCCTGGTCACGGGCGGCACGGGCGCGCTCGGCGGGCACGTCGCCCGCTGGCTCGCAGGCGCGGGCGCCGACCACCTGATCCTCACGAGCAGGCGAGGCCTCGACGCGCCCGGCGCGGCCGAACTCCGCGCCGAACTGGAGGAGTCGGGCGCACGCGTGACCGTGGCGGCCTGCGACGCGGCCGACCGGGACGCGCTCGCGCGGGTCCTGGCCGAGATTCCCGCCGACGCGCCCCTCACGGCCGTCGTGCACACGGCCGGAGTCCTGGACGACGGGACCGTCGACGGCCTCACCCCCGGACGCCTCGACGGCGTGCTGCGCCCGAAGTCCCCGGCGGCCGCCCACCTGCACGACCTCACCCGGGACCTGGACCTGGACGCGTTCGTCCTGTACTCGTCGGCATCCGGCGCCCTCGGCAACGCGGGCCAGGCGAACTACGCCGCCGCCAACGCCTACTTGGACGCCCTCGCCGAACAGCGCCGCGCCGACGGCCTGCCCGCCACCTCCGTCGCGTGGGGCACGTGGGACGGCGCCGGGCTCGCCGACACCGCCGTGCGCGCCGAGCGGACCCGGCGCGACGGCATGCCGCCGATGCCGCCCGAGCGTGCCGTCGCCGCCCTGCGGGACGCCGTCGGGCGCGGCGACGCGAGCGTCGTCATCGCCGCCGTCGACTGGGACACCTTCCTGCCCGGCTTCGTCGCGGCCCGCCCCAACCCCCTCTTCACCGCGATCCCCGAGGTGCGGGAGCGGACCGCCGCCCCGGCGGACGACACCCCCGACACCAGCGGCCGCACCGTCACCGGACCCGACTGGATACGCCGGCTCGCCCCCCTCCCCGCGGCGGAGCGCGACGCGGCCCTCGTCACCTTCGTCCGCGCCCAGGCCGCCGCCGTGCTCGGGCACTCCGCGCCCGAGGCCATCGACCCGGGCCGCGCGTTCCGCGATCTCGGCTTCGACTCCCTCACCGCCGTGGAACTGCGCAACCGCGTCCAGGCGGCCACGGGTCTGCGCCTGCCCGCCTCCCTCGTCTTCGACTACCCCAACTCCCTCGTACTCGCCGCCTACTTGGCCGAGGAGACCTTCGGGTCCGAGACGGCCGGGGCCGCCACGGAGCCCCGCACCGCCTCCGCCGACACCACCTCCACGGACAGCGACCCCATCGCCATAGTGGCGATGAGCTGCCGCTTCCCCGGCGGTGTGCGCGGCCCCGAGGACCTGTGGCGCCTGGTCGCCGAGGGCCGCGACGCCATGGGCGAGTTCCCGGGCGACCGCGGCTGGGACCTCGCCGACCTCTACGACCCGGACCCCGACCGCGCGGGCAAGACGTACGTCCGCGAGGGCGGCTTCCTTTCCGGCGCGGGCGAGTTCGACGCGGACTTCTTCGGCATCTCGCCGCGCGAGGCCCTCGCCATGGACCCGCAGCAGCGCCATCTCCTGGAGACGTCATGGGAGTTGTTCGAGCGCGCGGGCATCGACCCGACGACCCTGCGCGGCACCCGCGCGGGCGTCTTCGTCGGCTCCAACGGCGACGACTACATCTCCCGCATGGCCGCCGTCCCCCAGGACATCGAGAGCCACGTCCTCACCGGCAACGCGGTGAGCGTCATGTCCGGCCGCCTGTCGTACGCCTTCGGCCTCGAAGGCCCGGCGGTGACCGTCGACACGGCCTGCTCGGCGTCCCTCGTGGCGCTGCATCTCGCGGCGCAGGCGCTGCGCCAGGGCGAGTGCGACATGGCCCTCGCGGGCGGCGTGACCGTCATGTCGTCCCCCGACACCTTCGTGCAGTTCAGCCGCCAGCGCGGCCTCGCCACGGACGGCCGCTGCAAGGCGTTCGCGGAGGCCGCCGACGGCACGGGCTGGGGCGAGGGCGTCGGCCTGCTGCTCCTGGAGCGTCTTTCGGACGCCCGCCGCAACGGCCACGAAGTGCTCGCGGTCGTGCGTGGCTCCGCCGTCAACCAGGACGGTGCCAGCAACGGCCTGACCGCCCCCAACGGACCCTCCCAACAGCGAGTCATCCGGGCCGCGTTGGAGAGCGCCGGTCTCTCGGCCGGTGACGTCGACGCCGTCGAGGCGCACGGCACGGGCACGACGCTCGGTGACCCGATCGAGGCCCAGGCGCTCCTCGCCACCTACGGGCAGACGCGGCCGGAGGGTCCGGACGGGCGCGAGCCGCTGTGGCTGGGCTCCGTCAAGTCCAACATCGGGCACACCCAGGCCGCCGCCGGTGTCGCGGGCGTCATCAAGATGGTCATGGCGATGCGGGAAGGCGTGCTGCCCCCGACCCTGCACGTGGACGAGCCCAGCTCCCACGTGGACTGGTCGGCGGGCGCCGTCGAGCTCCTGACGGAGGCCCGGGAGTGGCCGGGCCGCGCAGGCGGCGCGCCGCGCCGCGCGGGCGTGTCGTCGTTCGGCGTGAGCGGCACCAACGCCCACGTGATCGTCGAGCAGGCCCAGCCGGTCGAGCCCGCCGAGGCGGCCGACCCCGTCGGTGACACGCCGCCGACCGTGGCCGTGGTGCCGTGGGTGGTGTCGGCGCGCGGCGCGGAGGCGCTGCGGGCCCAGGCGGACAACCTGCGCGAGCACCTGGCCGGGTGCGAGGACCTCGACGCCGTCGACGTGGGCTGGTCGCTGCTGTCGGGGCGTGCCCTGCACGAGCACCGGGCGGTCGTCTTCGGGCGGGAGCGGGAGGAGTTCCTGGCCGGTCTCGGCGCGGTCGCCTCCGGCGGTCCGGGGGTCGTGACCGGCTCGGTGGTCGAGGGTCGCCTCGGGGTCCTCTTCACGGGCCAGGGCAGTCAGCGGGTCGGGATGGGCAAGGAGTTGTACGAGGCGTTCCCGGTGTTCGCGGATGCGCTGGACGAGGTGTGTGCGCACCTGGATGGGCTGCTGGAGCGTTCTGTCCAGTCGGTGATGTTCGGTGCGGACGCCGAGCTGCTGGAGCGGACTGAGTACGCGCAGCCCGCCCTGTTCGCCTTCGAGGTGGCTCTGTTCCGTCTGGTCGAGTCCTTCGGTGTGCGGCCGGAGATCTTGGGCGGGCATTCGATCGGTGAGCTGACGGCCGCGTACATCGCGGGGCTGTGGTCGCTGGAGGACGCGGCTCAACTGGTCGCCGCGCGCGGCCGGTTGATGCAGTCGCTCCCGGCGGGCGGCGCGATGCTGGCGGTGCAGGCCGCGGAGGCCGACGTACTGCCCCTCCTTGAGGGCTTGTCCGAGAAGGTGGGCGTCGCTGCGGTGAACGGTCCTTCGCAGGTCGTGCTCTCCGGCGACCGCACGGCCCTGGAGGGCCTGGAGGAGAAGCTTCGCGGTGAGGGCCGCAAGGTGCGGTGGCTGAAGGTGTCGCACGCTTTCCACTCGCCGCTGATGGACCCCATCCTGGACGAGTTCCGCGCGGTCGCGCGGGGACTCGCGTACCAGGACCCGAAGTTGCCCGTCGTCTCCAACGTCACGGGTGAACTCGCGGAAGCACACCAGCTCAAGGACCCCGACTACTGGGTCCGGCACATCCGCGAGGCCGTCCGCTTCCACGACGGACTCGGGGCCCTCACCGCGCAAGGCGTGTCGACCGTCCTCGAGCTGGGCCCGGACTCGGTGCTCACGGCGATGGCCCACGACACGATCACCGAGCCGGGCGCCCAGGCAGGGCTCGTCGCGGCGGTGCGCAAGGACCGCCCGGAACCGGCCACGTTCCTCGCCGCCCTCGCCCAACTGCACGCGCGCGGCTGCGACGTCGACTGGACGCCGTTCTACGCCCCGGTCGAGGCGCGCCGCCGCGTCGACCTGCCCACGTACGCCTTCCAGCGCGACCACTACTGGCTCGACCTGTCCGCGACCGCCGCGGCCGTCGCCCGTCGCGGTGACCTGGGCGTCGACGAGGTGGAGGCACGGTTCTGGGAGGCCGTGGAGCGTGGCGACCTGGAGTCGCTGAGCGCCGAGCTGGGCGCGGAGGGCGCGGCCGACGGCGTGGGCGCCCTCCGCGAGGTGCTTCCGGTGCTCTCGTCCTGGCGGCGGCAGCGGCGCGAGGCCTCCACGGTCGGGCGGTGGCTCTACCAGGAGTCGTGGAAGCCGCTGACCGGCCTCGCCCCGGCGGCCTTCGACGGTACGTGGTGGGTGGTCGCCCCGGCGGACGACGACGCGTACCCGTGGATCGCCGCCGCGAGCGCGGGCCTCGAAGCCCGCGGCGCGCGCGTGGCCCGGATCGCGGTCCGCCCCGAGGAGACACGCCGTGACATTCTCGGTGCCAAGCTCCGCGAACTCCTCGACGTACAGGTCGACTCGGGCACCGGCCGCCCCCAGGGCGTGCTCTGCCTGCTGGCCCTCGACGCGTCCGAGGGATCGGCGCACCCGACCGTCACCACCGGCCTCGAAGGCGTCCTCGCCCTCCTCCAGGCCCTGGGCGACATCGACGTGGCGGCACCCCTGTGGGCCGCCACCAGCGGCGCCGTGAGCACCGGCCGCTCGGACCGCCCGACGGCTCCCGCACAGGCCCCCGTGTGGGGCATGGGCCGCGTCGCCGCCCTGGAACAGCCCCAGCTCTGGGGCGGCCTCGTCGACCTGCCCGAACACGCCGACGAGCGGTCCCGGCTCCGGCTCGCCGACGCCCTGGCCGCCGCGTCGGCCTCGGGTGAGGACCAGGTGGCGGTGCGCGGCTCCGGCGTGTTCGCGCGCAGGCTGGTGCGGGTGCCCTCGGGCGCTGCCGCGCTCGGCGAGTCGTCGGTGGGGGAGTGGTCGGCCGGTGGCGGCACGGTGTTGATCACGGGTGGTACGGGTGCGCTGGGTGGTCATGTGGCGCGGTGGGCGGTGCGTGCGGGTGCCGGTCATGTGCTGTTGACGAGCCGTCGTGGTCTGGACGCTCCGGGTGCCGTCGATCTGCGGACGGAGTTGGAGGGGTTGGGTGTACGGGTGACGGTCGCTGCGTGTGACGCGGCGGACCGGGAGGCGCTCGCGCGGGTCTTGGGCGAGATTCCGGACGATGTGCCGTTGACCGGTGTGTTCCACACGGCGGGCGTCCTCGACGACGGAGTCCTCGACAGCCTCACGGCCGACCGGTTCGCCACCGTGTTCCGCCCCAAGGCCCAAGCGGCCCTGAACCTCCACGAGTTGACGCACGACGACGACCGGCTGACGGCGTTCGTGCTGTTCTCGTCCGTCGCGGGCTCCATGGGCATCGGCGGCCAGGGCAACTACGCCGCGGCCAACGCCTTCCTGGACGCCTTCGCCCACCACCGCAGGTCGCTCGGCCTGCCCGCGCTCTCCCTCGCGTGGGGCCCGTGGGCCGGCGGCGGCATGGCCGTCGACGGCGGCGTCGTGGAGCAGCGCGTACGGGACAGCGGCATGCCCGCGATGGACCCGGACCTGGCCGTCGCCGCGATGGCCACCGCCCTCGCGGCACGATCCGACACGCACACGGGGACGAGCCCCGCAGCGGTCACGCTCGCCGACGTCGACTGGGACGTCTGCGCGCCCACCTACGCCCTGGCGCGCCCCAACCACCTGTTCGACCAGCTCACGCGGCCCGACAGCCCGGCGGAGCCCTCGACGGCAGGCGCCCGGGGCGCCACCGCGACCACTCCCTCCGCCACGCTCGCGGAACGCCTCGCCGCGCTCCCGGCCGCGGAACGGGACCGGGAGCTCCTGGACCTCGTACGCGAGCGCGTGGCGACCGTCCTCGGCTACCCCGCGACCAAGGCCGTCAACGCCACCCGCCCCTTCAAGGACCTCGGTTTCGACTCGCTGACCGCCGTCGAACTGCGCAACCTCATCGGCGCGGCCTGCGGACTCCACCTCTCGGCGACACTGATCTTCGACCACCCCACCCCCGAGGCCCTCGCCGCGCACCTGCGCGACGCACTCCTCGGCGACCTCGCTCCGCACGGCGACGGCAACCCCGCGCCCACCACGGCCCGGGCGGGCGCGGTGGACGGCGACCCCATCGCGATCGTCGCGATGAGCTGCCGCTTCCCCGGCGGCGTACGGTCACCCGAAGACCTGTGGCGGCTCATCGGCGACGGCGGGGACGCCATCGGCGACATGCCGGACGACCGGGGCTGGAACGTCGACGCGCTGTACCACCCGGACCCCGACCACGCCGGGACGAGCTACGTCCGCGAGGGCGGATTCCTCCACGACATGGCCGACTTCGACGCCGACTTCTTCGGCATCTCCCCACGCGAGGCCCTCGCCATGGACCCGCAGCAGCGGCTCCTCCTGGAGACCGCCTGGGAGGCCTTCGAGCGTGCGGGCATCGACCCGGCGACCCTGCGCGGCAGCCGCACCGGCGTCTTCTCCGGCACCAACGGCCAGGACTACGAAGACGTCCTGCGCACGGCCCCCGACCGCGGCGAGGGCTACCTCGGCACGGGCAACGCGGCCAGCGTCGTCTCGGGCCGCCTGTCGTACGCCTTCGGCCTGGAGGGCCCCGCGGTCACCGTCGACACGGCCTGCTCGTCCTCGCTGGTCGCGCTGCACCTGGCCGCCCAGGCGCTGCGGCAGGGCGAGTGCGACATGGCGCTCGCGGGCGGCGTGACGGTCATGTCGACGCCGGACACGTTCGTGGAGTTCAGCCGTCAGCGCGGTCTCGCCACGGACGGCCGCTGCAAGGCGTTCGCGGACGCGGCGGACGGCACGGGCTGGGGTGAGGGCGTCGGCCTGCTGCTCCTGGAGCGTCTTTCGGACGCGCGGCGCAACGGGCATGAGGTGCTTGCGGTCGTGCGTGGCTCGGCCGTCAACCAGGACGGTGCCAGCAACGGCCTGACGGCTCCGAACGGGCCGTCCTCGCCACGTACGGCAAGGAGCGGTCGGCCGACCGGCCCCTGTGGCTGGGCTCCATCAAGTCCAACATCGGGCACACCCAGGCAGCCGCCGGTGTCGCGGGCGTCATCAAGATGGTCATGGCGATGCAGGAGGGCGTGCTTCCGCAGACCCTGCACGTGGACGAGCCGAGCTCCCATGTGGACTGGTCGGCGGGCGCGGTCGAGCTGTTGACGGAGGCCCGGGAGTGGGCCGAGCGGGACGGCGACGCGCCGCGTCGCGCGGGTGTCTCGTCGTTCGGCGTGAGCGGGACGAACGCCCACGTGATCGTGGAGCAGGCCCACGCGGTCGAGCCCGCCGACGCGGCTGCTCCGGTGGCAGCGCCGACGCACGCCTTGCCCTGGCTGGTGTCGGGCCGCAGCGCGGACGCCCTGCGGACCCAGGCCGAACGGCTGCGGGACCACGTGGCCGGACGCGAGGGCCTTGAGCCTCTCGGCGTGGGCTGGTCGCTGCTCTCGGGGCGTGCGGTGCACGAGCACCGGGCGGTTGTGTTCGGGCGGGAGCGGGAGGAGTTCCTGACCGGTCTTGGCGCGGTGGCCTCCGGCGGTCCCGGGGCCGTGACCGGTTCCGTGGTCGACGGCCGCCTCGGGGTCGTCTTCACGGGGCAGGGCAGTCAGCGGGTCGGTATGGGGCGTGAGTTGTACGAGGCGTTCCCGGTGTTCGCGGATGCGCTGGACGAGGTGTGCGCGCACCTGGACGGGCTGCTTGAGCGTCCGTTGAAGGACGTCATGTTCGGCACGGACGCGGAGGCCCTGGCGCAGACCGGGTACGCGCAGCCCGCGCTGTTCGCCGTCGAGGTGGCCCTGTTCCGTCTGGCCGAGTCCTTCGGGGTGCGTCCGGAGATCGTGGGCGGGCACTCCATCGGTGAGCTGGCTGCCGCGTACGTGGCCGGACTCTGGTCTTTGGAGGACGCGGCTCAACTGGTCGTCGCGCGCGGCAGGTTGATGCAGTCGCTGCCCGAGGGCGGGGGCATGCTCGCGGTGCGAAGCTTCGGGGCGAGGGCCGCAAGGTCCGCTGGCTGAAGGTGTCCCACGCCTTCCACTCACCCCTCATGGACCCGATCCTGGCGGACTTCCGCAAGGTCGCCGAGGGACTGACGTACCGGGAACGGCGCACGACACGGTCACCGACCCGGACGCGCAGGCCGGTCTCGTCGCGGCGGTGCGCAAGGACCGCCCGGAGCCGGACACGTTCCTGGCGGCGCTGGCGCGCCTGCACGTGCGCGGAGTCGAGGTCGACTGGGCGCCCCTGTACGCCCCGGCCGCGTCGCGGCGCCGCGTCGACCTGCCCACGTACGCCTTCCAGAGGCGGCGCTACTGGCCGAGCGCGGCCGTGCGCGGCGCGGGCGATGTGTCGGCCACGGGGCTGGTGTCGGCCGAACACCCGTTGCTGGGGGCCGCAGTTCCGCTGGTGGACTCCGGTGGCCATCTGCTGGCGGGCCGCCTTTCGGTGGCCACGCATCCGTGGCTGGCGGACCACGCTGTGGGCGGGCGGGTGCTGCTGCCCGGGACCGCCTTCGTGGAGCTGGCCGTGCGGGCCGGTGACGAGGTGGGCTGCGGGACGCTGGAGGAGCTGACGCTGGCGGCTCCGCTGGTGCTTGCGGAGCGCGGCGCCGTGCAGGTGCAGGTCAGTGTCGGCGCGGTGGACGAGGACGGGCGTGCCCCGGTGAGCGTCCACTCGCGCGACGAGGGCGACCCCGACGGCCCGTGGACCCGGCACGCGGCCGGATACCTGTCCGCAGAGGCCGACGAGTCCGAGCCCGAGGGCCTGGCCGAGTGGCCGCCGCGCGACGCGGAGCCGATCGACGACGCGGCCGGGCTCTACGACCGCCTCGCCGAGACGGGCTACGGCTACGGCCCGGTGTTCCAGGGGCTGCGCGCGGCCTGGCGGCGCGGCGACGAGGTGTTCGCCGAGGTCGCCCTGCCCGAGGAGTCGGACGCCGAGGCCTTCACCCTGCACCCGGCACTCCTGGACGCCGCGCTGCACGCCACCCTGCTGCTGCCCAAGGCACAGGACGGCGACGACGAACGCCAGGGCCTCGGGCTGCCCTTCGCCTGGAGCGGCGTACGTCTGCACCAGGCAGGCGCCGCCACGGTCCGCGTACGCCTGCGCGGCGCCGGAGCCGACGCCGTGACGCTGACGCTCGCCGACCAGGCGGGACAGGTGGTCGCCACCGTCGACTCGCTGGTGTCACGTCCGGTTTCGGACGAGCAGCTCCGCGGCGGTCGCGCGGTCGGCGACTCGCTGTTCCACGTCGAGTGGAAGCGGCAGGCCGGGACCACGGCCGCCGCGGAAGTGCCGCTGGCTCTCCTCGGGGACACGGCGGCGGTGCCCGGCGCGCGGGTCTTCGCGGACCTCGCCGCCCTGGGCGCGGCACTCGGGGCGGGAGAGGAGCTTCCCGCGGCGGTGCTGTGGCGCGCGGGCGGCACGCCGGCCGGGGACGCCGGGCTCGGAGCGCCCAAGGCCGTCTCCGCGACGCTGGCCGACGCCCTCGCCGTGGTGCGGGGCTGGCTCGCCGACGAGCGGTTCGAGGACGCGCGGCTCGTCGTCGTGACGCGCGGCGCGGTGCCCGCCGGGGGCACCGACGCGGACGTCGACCCCGCGGGGGCGGCGATCTGGGGCCTCGTGCGGTCGGCTCAGGTGGAGCATCCGGGGAGGTTCGTCCTCGTGGACGCGACCGTCGACGCGGGCACGAGGACGAGCACGGGTACGGGTACGGACTCGGGTGCGCAGGCGGGTGCGGACGGCGGTGTCTTCACGGGCGCCGGTCCGGTGACCGCTGCGACCCTCGCCGCCGTCCTCGCTTCGGGTGAGCCCGAGGTGGCGGTGCGGGACGGCGGGGTGTGGGTGCCGCGACTGGCCCGGGTCGCCGCAGCGGCCGAGGAAGCAGCTGCTCCGGACGCGGAGGTGGCCGCTCCGTTCGGCGCGGGCACCGTCCTCGTCACGGGTGCCTTCGGCGGACTGGGGCGCGTCGTGACGCGGCACCTGGCCGAGCGCCACGGCGTACGGGATCTGCTCCTGGTCTCCCGCAGGGGCGCCGCGGCCCCGGGCGCCGACGAACTGTGCGCGGAACTGGCGGAGACGGGCGCGCGGGTCAACGTGGCCGCGTGCGACGTGGCCGACCGGGAGGCACTGGGCGCCCTCCTCGCGGAGGCGGGCGGTGGTCTTTCGGCGGTCGTGCACGTCGCGGGCGTACTGGACGACGGCGTCGTCACGTCGCTGACGCCGGAGCGCCTGGACACGGTCCTGCGTCCGAAGGTGGACGCGGCCCTCAACCTGCACGAGCTGACGGCCGGCCTGGACCTGTCGGCGTTCGTCCTGTTCTCCTCCGCCGCGGGCGTGCTCGGCAGCCCGGGGCAGGGGAACTACGCGGCCGCCAACAGCGTCCTGGACGCCCTCGCGGTCCTGCGCCGCAGCCAGGGCCTCCCGGCGGTCTCCCTCGCCTGGGGCCTGTGGGCGCAGGAGAGCGACATGACGGGCAAGCTGGCCGGGGCGGACCTGGGACGCATGGCACGGGGCGGCGTGGCCGCGCTGTCCACGGAGGAGGGCCTCACCCTCCTCGACGCCGCCGTGACCCTGACGTCCGTCTCACCGGCCCCCGCCACGCCGACCCCCGCACCGCCGCGTGCCGCCGCCGTCCCCGCGGTCCTCGTACCGCTGCGCCTGGACACCGCGTCCCTGCGGGCCTCGGCCGGACCCGACGGCGTCCAGCCCGTGTTCGCGGACCTGGTGCCCGCGCAGCCCCGCCGCGTCGACAGGGCGCTCGCGCGCTCCGGGAACCCGGCCGAGCCGAACGGCACCGGACCCGCCCTCGTCCGGGAATTGGCGGGACTTTCCCCCGAGGAGCGGGAACGGGCTCTGCTCGACGCCGTGCGGGGTAATGTGGCGACGGTGCTCGGGCATTCCGGGCCCGCGGCAATAGGTGCCACCCGTGGATTCCTGGAATTGGGCGTCGACTCGCTCACCGCGGTGGAACTCCGGAATCGGCTGAACTCCCTTTCAGGACTCCGCCTGCCCGCAACGCTGATCTTCGACTACCCGTCGCCCGCGGCACTCGCCTCCTATCTGGACGAGAGCCTGCCGAGCGGTACGGAGCCTGCCGACGCGGTCGCGGGCGCGCGGCCGGGCGGGGTGATCGCCGAGCTGGCCGGTCTGGAAGCGGCGCTGGCCGGGGGCGTCCTGGCCGGGGACGAGCGGACCGCCGTGCGCGGCAGGCTGCGGGCGCTGCTCGGCAGGCTCGACGACGCCGAGCCGGGCGGGACCGCGGGTCCTGACATCGCGGACCAGCTCGAGGACGCCGACGACGATGACATGTTTGACTTCATCGACAACGAACTCGGCGTCTCCTGAAAGTAATTCCCAGAAATTCCTCAAGGGGTCCATAGGGGGAGGGTAGGGGTTGTTGCCCCTGCCCTCCCGCCGATGTGATGGGGTCGGCCCTCTGCGTTGAAGGAGTCGCACCGAAATGGCGAACGAGCAGAAACTCCGCGAGTACCTCAAGCGAGTTACCGCGGATCTGCATCAGACCCGGCAGCGTCTACAGGACGCCGAGTCGGTGAGCCGGGAGCCCATCGCCATCGTCGCGATGAGCTGCCGCTACCCCGGCGGCGTGAGCGGCCCGGAAGACCTCTGGCAGCTCGTCGCCGAGGGCGGGGACGCGATCTCCCCCTTCCCCGACGACCGGGGCTGGGACGCGGACCTCCACGACCCCGACCCGACCCGCGCGGGCAAGAGCTACGCCCGCGAGGGCGGATTCCTGCACGACGCCGCCGAGTTCGACCCCGCCTTCTTCGGCATCTCGCCGCGCGAGGCCCTCGCCATCGACCCGCAGCAGCGCCTCCTCCTGGAATCCACCTGGGAGGCCTTCGAGCGGGCGGGCGTCGACCCGCTGTCCGTGCGGGGCTCGAAGACCGGTGTGTTCGTCGGCGTCATGTACGGCGACTACGGCAACCGCATCCTCAGCAGCCCCGAGGGCCTGGAGGAGTTCGAGGGCTACCTCGGCAACGGCAGCGCGGGCAGCATCGCCTCAGGACGCGTCTCGTACACCTTCGGCCTCGAAGGTCCCGCCGTCACCATCGACACGGCCTGCTCGTCCTCGCTCGTCGCCCTGCACCTCGCCGCGCAGGCGCTGCGCCAGGGCGAGTGCTCGCTGGCCCTCGCGGGCGGTGTGACGGTGATGTCGACCCCGGACACGTTCGTGGAGTTCAGCCGTCAGCGCGGTCTCGCCGCCGACGGCCGCTGCAAGGCGTTCGCGGAGGCCGCCGACGGCACGGGCTGGGGCGAGGGCGTCGGCCTGCTCCTCCTGGAGCGTCTTTCCGACGCCCGCCGCAACGGCCACAAGGTCCTCGCCGTCGTCCGCGGCACCGCCGTCAACCAGGACGGCGCGAGCAGCGGACTCACCGCCCCCAACGGCCCCGCACAGCAGCGCGTCATCCGCGCCGCCCTGGCGAACGCGGGCCTCACGCCCGCCGACGTCGACGCGGTCGAGGCACACGGCACTGGCACGACCCTCGGCGACCCCATCGAGGCCCAGGCCCTCCTCGCCACGTACGGCCAGGACCGCCCCGAAGCCACCACTGGCGGCACCGCGCCCCTGTGGCTCGGCTCGGTGAAGTCGAACCTCGGCCACACCCAGGCCGCCGCCGGAGTCGCGGGCGTCATCAAGATGGTCATGGCCATGCGCCACCGGACCCTGCCCCGCACCCTCCACGTGGACGCGCCGAGCTCCCATGTGGACTGGTCGGCGGGCGCCGTCGAGCTGTTGACGGAGGCTCGGGAGTGGGCCGAGCGGGACGGCGGCGCTCCGCGCCGCGCGGGCGTGTCGTCGTTCGGCGTCAGCGGGACCAACGCACATGTGATCGTGGAGCAGGCGTCGCCGGAGGAACCCGAGTCGGCCGCGTCGGACGGAGAGGCGCCGTCCACGGCCGGGGTGCCGTGGGTGGTGTCGGGTCGCAGCGCGGAGGCGCTGCGGGCGCAGGCCGAGCGGCTGCGGGAGCACGTCGCCGGGCACGCGGACCTGGAGCCCGTCGACGTGGGCTGGTCGCTGCTTTCGGGGCGCGCCCTGCACGAGCACCGGGCGGTCGTCTTCGGGCACGAGCGGGACGCGTTCCTGGCCGGTCTCGGCGCTGTTGCCTCCGGCGGTCCGGGGGTCGTGACCGGTTCCGTGGTCGAGGGCCGCCTCGGGGTCGTCTTCACCGGCCAGGGCAGTCAGCGGGTCGGTATGGGCCGGGAGTTGTACGAGGCGTTCCCGGTGTTCGCGGACGCGCTGGACGAGGTGTGTGCGCACCTGGATGGGCTGCTGGAACGCCCCCTGAAGGACGTCATGTTCGGCACGGACGCGGAGCTGTTGGAGCGGACCGAGTACGCGCAGCCCGCCCTGTTCGCCGTCGAGGTGGCGCTGTTCCGCCTCGCCGAGTCCTTCGGGGTGCGGCCCGAGGTGGTCGGTGGGCACTCCATCGGTGAGCTTGCCGCCGCGTACGTCGCCGGACTGTGGTCCCTGGAGGACGCCGCTCAACTGGTCGTCGCGCGCGGCAGGTTGATGCAGTCGCTGCCCGAGGGCGGGGCCATGCTGGCGGTGCAGGCCGCCGAGGCGGACGTACTGCCGCTGCTGGCCGACCTGGAGGGCCGCGTCGGACTGGCTGCCGTCAGAAGCTTCGGGGCGAGGGCCGCAAGGTCCGCTGGCTGAAGGTGTCCCACGCCTTCCACTCACCCCTCATGGACCCGATCCTGGCGGACTTCCGCAAGGTGGCCGGGAACCTGACGTACCAGACCCCGAAGCTGCCGGTCGTCTCCAACGTCACGGGTGGTCTGGCGGGTGCGGACGAGCTGAAGGACCCGGAGTACTGGGTCCGGCACATCCGCGAGGCCGTGCGCTTCCACGACGGTCTGACCGCTCTCACTGGCTTCGGCGTCTCGACGCTGCTCGAACTCGGCCCGGACGCCGTCCTGACGGCCATGGCGCACGACACCGTCACCGCCCCGGCCGCCCAGGCGGGCCTCGTCGCGGCGGTGCGCAAGGACCGCCCCGAGCCCGACACCTTCCTCGCCGCCCTCGCCCACCTGCACGTGCGCGGCACCACCGTCGACTGGTCCCGCTTCTTCGAGCCCGCCGCGGCACGCCGTCGCGTCGACCTGCCCACGTACGCCTTCCAGCGCCAGCACCTCTGGCTCAACCCCCTGGAGCAGGCGCCGAGCGCCGCCGGGGACGGGTTCGACCCGGCGGACGCGGGCTTCTGGAAGGCCGTGGAGGACGAGGACCTCGCGGCCCTGACCGGAGCCCTTGACGTCGACGAGGAGGCGCCGCTGCGGTCCGTGCTGCCCGCGCTGACGGCCTGGCGGCGGCAGCGGCACGAGCAGTCCGAGCTGGACCGCTGGCAGTACCGCGTCACGTGGAAGCCCCTCGCCAAGCAGGCGCGGGCCGGGCTCACGGGCACCTGGCTGGTCGTCGCCCGCGCCGGTGCGACGGAGGAGCCGTGGCTCGACGCCTCCGTGCGCGCCCTGGAGCAGGCCGGGGCGCGGGCACGGGTCCTGCGCGTGGACACGCCGGACGCCGACCGCGACTGGCTGCGGGCGCAGGTGACCGACGCCCTCGCGGACCACGGCGACGACGCCGGGAGCGGCACGGCCGTGACGGGAGTCCTCTCCCTCCTGGCGTGCGCACCGGCCGGCGTGCTCCCGAGCCTCGCGCTCGCGCAGGCCCTCGGCGACGCCGAGGTGGCCGCGCCGCTGTGGGTGGCGACGCGGGGCGCGGTCTCCGTCGGCGCCTCGGACTCCGTGGCCGACGCCGACGGCGCCGCCGTGTGGGGCCTGGGCCGGGTCGTCGCCCTCGAACACCCGGAGCGCTGGGGCGGTCTGGTCGACCTGCCCGAGAACGCCGACGCGCGCGCGATGTCCCGGCTCACCCAGGTCCTCGGGGCCTCCTCGGGTGAGGACCAGGTGGCCGTGCGCGGCTCGGGCGTGTTCGTGCGCAGGCTGACGCGCGCGGGCTCCGCTGACGCGGCGCTCGGTGAGGCGTCGGCGGGGGAGTGGTCGCCTGGTGGCGGCACGGTGTTGATCACGGGTGGCACGGGTGCGCTGGGTGGTCACGTGGCGCGGTGGGCGGTGCGTGCGGGTGCCGGTCATGTGCTGCTGACGAGCCGTCGTGGGCTCGATGCGCCGGGTGCGCCGGAACTCCTCAGCGAGTTGGAGGGGTTGGGCGTACGCGTGACGGTCGCGGCGTGTGACGCCGCGGACCGGGAGGCGTTGGCTCGGGTCCTGGGCGAGATCCCGGACGATGTGCCGCTCACCTCGGTGTTCCACACGGCGGGCGTCCTCGACGACGGAGTCCTCGACAGCCTCACGCCCGACCGGATGGCCACCGTGTTCCGCGCCAAGGTGGATGCGGCCCGGAACCTGGACGAGCTGACCCGCGACACCGATCTGTCGGCCTTCGTCCTCTTCTCCTCCCTCACCGGGACCGTGGGCGCGCCCGGCCAGGGCAACTACGCCGCGGCGAACGCCTTCCTGGACGCCCTCGCCGAACAGCGCAGCGCCACCGGACTGCCCGCGCTCTCCCTCGCGTGGGGCCCGTGGGCCGGGAGCGGCATGGCCGCCGACGAAGGATCCGACGAGCGGATGCGCCAGGCGGGGCTGCCCGTCATGGAACCGGCGCGCGCCGTCGAAGTGCTGCGCCGGGCGCTGGACGACCACGCCCGAGGACGCGGCGCCGCCGCCCTCGTCGTCGCCGACATCGTCTGGGACCGGTTCGCCGACGGCTTCACGGCCACCCGGCGCAGCACCCTCTTCGACGATCTGCCGGAGACGGCGGCCGCCCGCACAGAGCGGCCCGCCGGTCCCGGCGACGGTGAAGCCGCCTCCCTCAAGGACCAGTTGGCGGCCCTGTCGCGCGAGGACGCCGAGCGGACCCTGCTCGACCTGGTACGGAACCAGGCCGCCACGGTGCTCGGGCACGGCGGCACGCAGGCGGTGCCCGGCGACAGCGCGTTCAAGGGGCTCGGCTTCGACTCGCTCACCTCGGTGGAGTTCCGCAACCGCCTCGGCGCCGCGACCGGCCTCACCCTGCCGGCCACCCTCGTCTTCGACCACCCCTCGCCGAGGTCCGTCGCCGACTACCTCTCCGGCCTCCTCCTCACCGGCACCGGTAACGGCAACGGCTCCGGCTCCGGCTCCGGCTCCGACGCCACCCCTTCCGCCGCGGTCGCGACCACCGGCCCGGCCGACGACGAGCCCATCGCCATCGTGTCGATGAGCTGCCGCTTCCCCGGCGGCGTGCGCGATCCGGAAGACCTGTGGCGGCTCGTCGCCGACGGCGTCGACGCCCTCGGCGAGTTCCCCGCCGACCGTGGCTGGGACACCGGGGCGCTGTACGACCCCGACCCGGCGACGCCCGGCTCCAGCTACGCCCGGCAGGGCGGATTCCTGCCGGACGCGGGCGGGTTCGACGCCGACTTCTTCGGGATCTCCCCGCGCGAGGCCCTCGCCATGGACCCGCAGCAGCGGCTCCTCCTGGAGACCGCGTGGGAACTGTTCGAGCGCGCCGGAATCGCACCCCCCAGCCTGCACGGCAGCCGCACCGGCGTGTTCGCGGGCACCAACGGCCAGGACTACCTGGACCTCCTCAAGGACGCCCCCGAAGGCGCCGAGGGGTACATCGGCACGGGCAACGCCGCCAGCGTCGTCTCCGGCCGCCTCTCGTACGCCTTCGGCTTCGAAGGCCCCGCCATGACCGTCGACACCGCGTGCTCCTCCGCCCTCGTCGCGCTGCACCTCGCCGCGCAGGCGCTGCGACAGGGCGAGTGCGACATGGCGCTCGCCGGCGGCGTCACGGTGATGTCCACGCCCAGCGCGTTCATCGAGTTCAGCCGCCAGCGCGGCCTCGCCGCGGACGGCCGCTGCAAGGCGTTCGCGGAGGCCGCGGACGGCACGGGCTGGGGTGAGGGTGTCGGCCTGCTGCTCCTGGAGCGGCTGTCGGACGCGCGGCGCAACGGGCACGAAGTGCTTGCGGTCGTACGGGGCTCTGCCGTGAACCAGGACGGCGCGTCCAACGGCCTGACGGCGCCGAACGGTCCTTCCCAACAGCGGGTGATCCGGGCCGCGTTGGAGAGCGCCGGTCTCTCGGCCGGTGAGGTGGACGCGGTCGAGGCGCACGGCACGGGCACCACGCTCGGCGACCCCATCGAGGCGCAGGCACTCCTCGCCACGTACGGGCAGGACCGCCCGGCCGAACAGCCCCTGTGGCTCGGCTCGGTGAAGTCCAACATCGGGCACACGCAGGCCGCCGCCGGTGTCGCGGGCGTCATCAAGATGGTGATGGCCATGCGCCACGGGGTGCTGCCCCGGACGCTGCACGTGGACGAGCCGAGCACGCATGTGGACTGGTCGGCGGGCGCGGTCGAGCTGTTGACGGAGGCCCGGGAGTGGGCCGAGCGGGACGGTGGCGCGCCGCGTCGGGCCGCGGTCTCGTCGTTCGGCGTCAGCGGGACGAACGCCCATGTGATCGTGGAGGAGGTGCCGTCGGCGGAGTCCGCCGGGCCCGCCGCCGAGGTCGCCCCGGCGACGGCTGTGCCGTGGCTGGTGTCGGCGCGCAGCGCGGAGGCCCTGCGCGCCCAGGCCGGGCGGCTCGCCGAGCACCTCACCGGCCGTGCTGGGACGGAGCCCGCCGACGTGGCGTGCGCGCACCTGGACGGGCTGCTGGAACGCCCGCTCAAGGACGTCATGTTCGGCACGGACGCGGAGCTCCTTGAGCGGACCGAGTACGCGCAGCCCGCGCTCTTCGCCGTCGAGGTGGCCCTGTTCCGTCTGGTCGAGTCCTTCGGTGTGCGGCCGGAAATCGTGGGCGGGCATTCGATCGGTGAGCTGACGGCCGCGTATGTGGCGGGGTTGTGGTCCTTGGAGGACGCGGCCCGACTGGTCGCCGCGCGTGGGCGGTTGATGCAGGCGCTGCCCGAGGGTGGGGCCATGTTGGCGGTGCAGGCCGCCGAGGCGGACGTGCTGCCCCTCCTGGTGGGTCTGGAGGACCGTGCGGGTGTGGCGGCGGTGAACGGTCCTTCGCAGGTGGTGCTCTCCGGTGAGCGCACGGTTCTGGAGGGCCTGGAGGAGACCCTTCGGGGCGAGGACCGCAAGGTGCGGTGGCTGAAGGTGTCGCACGCCTTCCACTCACCCCTCATGGACCCGGCCCTGGACGAGTTCCGCAAGGTTGCCGAGGGACTGTCGTACGAGACTCCGAAGCTGCCTGTGGTCTCGAACGTCACCGGTGAACTGGCGGGCGCGGACCAGCTCATGGATCCGGATTACTGGGTCCGGCACATCCGTGAGGCCGTCCGTTTCCACGACGGGCTGGCCGCTCTGACCGGCTTCGGCGCGACCACTGTGCTCGAACTGGGCCCGGACGCCGTCCTGACGGCGATGGCATACGACACGATCACCGACCCGGCCGCGCAGGCCGGTCTCGTCGCCGCCGCCCGCAAGGACCGCCCCGGGCCCGACACGTTCCTCACCGCCCTCGCTCACCTCCACGTGCGCGGCATCGACGTCGACTGGACGCCGCTGTACGCCCCCGTCGCGTCCCGCGCCCGCGTCGACCTGCCCACGTACGCCTTCCAGCACCGGACCTACTGGCCGGAGCCGAAGAACTCGGGTGCGTCGGCCGAGGACCGGAGCGGTGGGGTGGACGCCGAGTTCTGGGAGGTCGTGCAGCGCGAGGACCTGGAAGGTCTGGCCGAGACGCTGGAGCTGGACCAGGAGGCCTCGCTCAAGTCCGTCCTGCCCGCGCTCGCGACCTGGCGACGGCGGCAGCAGGAACAGCACGAGGTGGAGGCCCTGCGCTACCGGGTCACCTGGAAGCCGCTGTCGGGCGACCAGGCGGTGGGCGCCGGTCCGGCGTTCGGCGGGACCTGGGCGCTGGTCGTACCGGCCGGTGCGGTCGGGCACCCCTGGAGCGCGGCCGCCGAAGAAGCGCTCGTCGCCGCGGGTGCGGACGTCCGGCGCGTCGTCGTGGGCGACGAAGCCGTCGACCGTACGGCGGTGGCGCGGCTTCTCCGGGAGTCCGGTGAGGGTACGGCGGGCTCCGACGGCGGTGGCTCTGCCCTGGCGGGTGTGCTGTCGCTGCTCGCCCTGGACGAGCGGCCGTACGGCCACGCCGCAACCGGCGACGACGGCACGCACGACCAGCCGGGGCCCGACGCCCCCGCCCTGACGTGGGGCATGGCCGCGACCCTCGCGCTCACGCAGGCCGTCGTCGACACCGAGGCCGGCGGCAGGCTGTGGATCGCGACGTCCGGTGCCGTGTCCGTCGGCGACGCCGATCCCGTACGCAGCGTCACGCAGGCGCAGGCGTGGGGATTCGGCCGTGTCGTGGGCCTCGAGCACCCGGACGTGTGGGGCGGCCTCATCGACCTCGCGGAGGCGACGGGCAGCACCGGCACCACGGGCGTCGAGGAGACGGCGGACGCCACCAGCGTCACGGGCATCCGCGGGACCACGGAAGGCACAGTCTCCGGGCACACCGAAGCCACCGCCCGCGCCCGCGACCTCCTCACCACCCTCCTCACCCGCACCGCATCCCCCGGCTTCACCGAGGACCAACTCGCCGTCCGCCCCTCGGGCGTGCACGTGCGTCGCCTCGCGCGGGCACCCCGGAGCACCGCATCGGCCACCCCGTGGCGGCCGCGCGGCACCGTCCTCGTCACCGGCGGCACCGGCGCCCTCGGCGCGCACGTCGCACGCTGGTGCGCGGGCGGCGGCGCCCAGCACCTCGTCCTCACCAGCAGGCGCGGCCCGGACGCGCCCGGAGCCGCCGAACTCCGCGCCGAACTGGAGGACCTGGGCGCCAAGGTCACCGTCGCGGCCTGCGACGTGGCCGACCGCGACGCCCTCGCCGGGCTCCTCGCCGCGATCCCCGCCGACGCGCCGCTCAGCGCCGTCGTGCACGCGGCGGGCCTCGGCCAGGACCTGATGATCGACGACACCCGGCCCGAGGACTTCGCGGAGATCGTCGCCGCGAAGACCGCGGGCGCGGCGCACCTCGACGACCTGCTCGGCGACACGCCGCTCGACGCCTTCGTGCTGTTCTCGTCCATCGCCGGAGTGTGGGGCAGCGGCGGCCAGGCCGCATACGCCGCCGCCAACGCCTTCCTCGACGGCCTCGCCGAGCGCCGCCGAGCCCAGGGGCGGGCCGTGACGTCGGTGGCGTGGGGGCCGTGGGGCGGTTCGGGCATGGCGGGCGACGACGCCGCCGCCGCGCACCTGCGCAAGCGCGGGCTTCCCGTCCTGCGGCCCGAGTCGGCGATCGCGGCCCTGCGGCACGCGCTCGACCGGCGCGACCCGCTCGTCACCGTCGCCGACGTCGACTGGGAACGGTTCGCCCCGGCCTTCACCGTGCGGCGGCCAAGCCCGCTGCTCGACGACCTGCCGGAGGCCCGCCGCGCCCTCGACACCGCGTCCGGCTCCCCGGGCGCGGCCGACTCCGGCGGAGCCGCCGACGCGGCGGCCGCCCTGCGCGACCAGCTGGTCGGCGCGGCGCCCGCCGAGCGCGAGCGGACCGTCCTGAAGCTGGTGCGCACGGAAGTCGCCGCCGTACTCGGCCACACCGGCACGGAGGCCGTCCGCGAGGACCGCGCGTTCAAGGACTTCGGCTTCGACTCCCTGACCGCCGTGGAACTGCGCACCCGCCTGAACGCCGCGACCGGCCTGAGCCTGCCCAGCACCCTCGTCTTCGACCACCCGACCCCCGGCGAGCTCGCCCTGGAGCTCCTCGCCGAACTCCTGCCCGACGCCGGCGTCCCGGGTGCCGCCGAGGACGACGGGAGCGGGGCCGACGACCCGGCCGACGCCGAGGCCCGCCGGGCCCTGACGGCCGTCCCGATCGCCCGCATCCGCGAGGCGGGCCTCCTGGACGCCCTCCTGAGCCTGGCGGCCGCGGACACGGGAACGGGCGCGGCACCGGCCGATGACGACGACGCGGACGACGCGATCGACGCGATGGACGTGGCCAACCTGATCCAGCTGGCCTTGGACAACAGTGACTCCTGACCCAGTACGAGACGCCGCCCGCGCCCCGGCACCGGGCGCCGCCCGAGCGGCGGCGCGGTACCGGGCGCGGGACGCGGCGCAAGACGCGGCACGAGCCGCCGAACGACACACAGTGCGAGCCGCGGCGCGAGCCCACGCAGCACGAACGGACGCAGCACGGATGTGGAGCCGGACATGACGAGGCCTTCGGACACGGTCGTTGAAGCGCTGCGCGCGTCTCTGAAGGAGACCGAGCGGCTGCGACGGCAGAACCAGCAGCTCGCGGCGGCCTCCAGGGAGCCGATCGCGATCGTCGGCATGAGCTGCCGCTTCCCCGGCGGTGTGCGCGGCCCCGAGGACCTGTGGCGGCTCGTCGCCGACGGCGCCGACGCCATCGGCGAACTCCCCGAAGGACGCGGCTGGGACATCGAGTCCCTCTACGACCCCGACCCCGACAAGCAGGGCACCTTCTACGCCCGGCACGGCGGCTTCCTGCACGACGCGGGCGCCTTCGACCCGGCCTTCTTCGGCATCTCGCCGCGCGAGGCCCTCGCCATGGACCCGCAGCAGAGGCTCCTCCTGGAGACCGCCTGGGAGGCCTTCGAGCGTGCGGGCATCGACCCGGCGACCCTGCGCGGCACCCGCGCGGGCGTGTTCGTCGGCTCCGGCTACCAGGGTTACGGCGAGGGCGTCCGCAACGCCCCCGAAGGCGTCGAGGGCCACCTCCTCACCGGCAACACCACCAGCGTCATGTCCGGCCGCCTCTCCTACGTCCTCGGCCTCCAGGGCCCGGCGGTCACCGTCGACACGGCCTGCTCGTCGTCCCTGGTGGCCCTGCACCTCGCGGCGCAGGCGCTGCGGCAGGGCGAGTGCACCATGGCCCTCGCGGGCGGCGTGACCGTCATGTCGTCGCCCGAGACGTTCGTCGAGTTCAGCCGTCAGCGCGGCCTCGCCGCCGACGGCCGCTGCAAGGCGTTCGCCGACGCGGCCGACGGCACGGGCTGGGGCGAGGGCGTGGGCATGCTCCTCGTCGAGCGCCTGTCCGACGCCCGCCGCCACGGCCACAAGGTCCTCGCGGTCGTCCGCGGCTCCGCCGTGAACCAGGACGGCGCGAGCAACGGCCTGACCGCCCCCAACGGCCCCTCCCAGCGTCGCGTCATCCGCGCCGCCCTCGCCAACGCGGGGCTCGCGGCGGCCGACGTCGACGCCGTCGAGGCGCACGGCACGGGCACCACCCTCGGCGACCCCATCGAGGCCCAGGCGCTGCTCGCCACGTACGGCAAGGAGCACTCCGAGCACCAGCCCCTGTGGCTGGGCTCGTTGAAGTCCAACATCGGGCACACCCAAGCCGCCGCCGGTGTCGCCGGTGTCATCAAGATGGTCATGGCGCTGCGCGCGGGCGTGCTGCCCAAGACCCTGCACGTGGACGCCCCGACCTCCGAGGTCGACTGGTCGGCGGGCACGGTCGAACTCCTCACCGAGTCCCGCGAGTGGCCCGAGCGGGAGCCCGGGCTGCCCCGGCGCGCGGGCGTCTCCTCCTTCGGCATGAGCGGTACGAACGCGCACGTCATCGTGGAGCAGGCGCCGCGCGATGAGGTGGAGTCCGGCGAGGCCGGGGAGGCTGCCACACCTTCCGCCTCCCCCGTGGTGTCGGGTGTCGTCCCGGTGGCGCTGTCGGCGAAGTCGCCGGAGGCGTTGCGGGCGCAGGCGGGGCAGGTGCGGGATCTCCTGCTCGCGCAGCCCGGCCTCGAACCGGGCGACGTCGCTTGGTCGTTGGCCGTGGCGCGGTCGCGGTTCGAGCACCGGGGTGTCGTCCTCGGTGGCGATCGGGACGAGGTCCTTTCCGGGCTTGAGGCGCTGGCTCAGGGCGACGCGACGGCCGCGCGGGTGCTCACCGGCCGGGCGTTGGGCGCCAAGGGCACGGTGCGTCCGGTGTTCGTGTTTCCGGGGCAGGGGTCGCAGTGGGCGGGGCTGGCTCGTGAGCTGCTGGATTCCAGTCCGGTGTTCGCCGAACGTATGCGGGAGTGCAGTGAGGCACTTTCAGATTTCACCAATTGGAATCTGTTCGCTGAACTGAGTGGGGACAACTTCGACCGGGTGGATGTCGTCCAGCCGGTGCTGTTCGCGGTGATGGTGTCGCTGGCTGAGACCTGGCGGGCTGCGGGCGTTCAGCCTGCGGCTGTCGTGGGTCACAGCCAGGGCGAGATCGCGGCCGCGTGCGTCGCGGGCGCCCTCAGCCTCCGTGACGCGGCCCGCGTGGTCGCGCTGCGCAGCCAGGCCATTCGCGAGTTGTCGGGCAAGGGCGGGATGGTCTCCGTACCGTTGCCCGAGGCGGAGGTGCGTGAGCTGATCGTGGCCTGGAACGGTCGGATCGAGCTTGCTGCCGTGAACGGCCCGGCTCAGGTGGTGGTTTCCGGTGAGCCGGAGGCGTTGGAGGAGCTGGTCGCGCAGTGCGTGGCTCAGGACATCCGGGCGCGGACGATCCCGGTGGACTACGCCTCGCATTCCTCCTACGTGGAGCAGATCGAGGAGCAGATAGCGGAGGCGCTGGCCGGGGTGACCCCGCAGGCTGCTGAGGTTCCGTTGTTCTCGACGCTGACGGGGGAGTGGCTGGACGCTCGGCTCCCTGCGCCGTGACGAGGGCGGCGCCGACCGCCTCGCGGCCTCCCTCGCCGAAGCCCACGCCCACGGCACGGAGCTGGACTGGAACGCCCTCTACCCCGGCGCCCGCACCACCGTCGACCTCCCCACGTACCCCTTCCAGCACCAGCACTACTGGCTGCACGCGGACCTCACGGCGGGCGATGTCACCGCTGCGGGGCTCGGTGACACGCGGCACCCGCTGCTGGGGGCCGCGGTGCCGCTGGCGGGCGGGGACGGGCATCTGCTCACGGGGCGGCTCTCGCTGCGCACGCACCCGTGGCTGGCCGATCACGCCGTGGCGGGTGTCGTGCTGCTGCCCGCGACGGCGTTCGTGGAGCTGGCGACGCGCGCGGGCGACCAGGTGGGCTGCGACCTGGTCGAAGAGCTGACCATGGAGTCGCCGCTGGTCGTCCCGGAGACGGGCGGCGTACAACTGCAGCTGACCGTGGGGGACGCCGACGCCTCCGGGCGGCGGTCGCTCAGCTTCCACTCCCGGCCGGAGACCGGCGCGGACACGGACGGCGCGGAGCCGGAGCCGTGGACCCGGCACGCCACCGGCGTCCTCGCCGTCGGCGGCGCGGCCACCGACGCCGCCGGGTTCGACCTCGCGCAGTGGCCGCCGCACGGCGCCGAGAAGGTCGCGATCGACGGCCTGTACGAGGAGTTCGCCGCGGCGGACGTCCAGTACGGCCCGGCGTTCCAGGGGCTGCGCGGAGTCTGGCGGCTCGGCGACGAGGTGTTCGCCGAGGTGAGCGTCCCCGAGGAACGCCGTGACGAGGCCGGACGGTACGGCCTGCACCCCGTGCTTCTCGACGCCGCGCTCCAGGCGGCACATCTCGCGCAGGGCCCCGCCGACGGGGACGAGGGCGGCGCGCCCCGGCTGCCGTTCTCGTGGAGCGACGTGGCGCTGTACGCCGACGGGGCGAAGTCCCTGCGCGTACGCCTCTCCCGCTCGGGCAGCGGCGGCGACACCGTCTCCGTGCTGCTCGCCGACGACTCCGGCGCCCCGGTCGCACGCGTCGGCTCGCTGGTGTCCCGGGCCGTCGACGTCCGGCAGGGTCTCGCCGCCCGCCGGACCCGGGTGGCCCACCTGTACCGCGTCAACTGGGTGCGGCCCGCGGCCGTCGACCCGGCCCGGGCGGAAGCCGCCACGGCCGCCCCCTGGGCCGTGCTCGGCACCGACGCCGCCGAACTGGCCCGCCTCCTGGGCGCGGACGGCGTCGACGTCACCGCGTACCCGGCACTCGCCGACCTCACCGCGGCGGTCGCCGCGGGCACCGCGTCCGCGCCCGGCGTCGTCGTCGCAGTCGGAGCGACAGCCACAGCCGCAGGCACCGCGGCCGACGCCGACACGGACGCCGAATCCGTGCACGCCGCCGCCCGCGACGCCCTCGCCCTCGTCCAGGAGTGGCTGTCCGCGGCCGACGGCGACGCCTTCGCCGACGCGCGCCTCGTCGTCCTGACGCGCGGCGCCGCCGCCGTCACCGACGACGAGCCGCTGCCCGGCCTCGCGCACTCCGCCGTCCTCGGACTGCTGCGTTCCGCGCAGTCCGAGGAGCCGGGCCGGTTCGTGCTCGCCGACGTGGACGGCACCCCCGAGTCGCTGCGCGCGCTGCCCGCCGCGTACGCGCAGGGCGAGCCCGAGTGCGCGATCCGCGCCGGAGCCGTACTCGTGCCCCGCCTCACCCGCGACCTCGGCGCACCCACAGGAGACCTCGAGGCCCCGGCGGCCCCCGTCCTGGACCCGCAGGGCACCGCCCTGGTCACCGGCGCCCCCGGCGGCCTCGGCGGTCTCGTCGCCCGGCACCTCGTCGCCGCGCACGGCATCCGGCACCTGCTGTTCCTCGGCCGCCGAGGCCCCGAAGCGCCGGGCGCGGCCGAACTCGCCGCGGACGTTGAGGAGTCCGGCGCCACCATCGACGTCGTCGCCTGCGACGCCGCCGACCGGGACGCCCTCGCCGATGCCCTGGCCCGGGTCTCCGCCGAGCGCCCCCTCACCGCGGTCGTGCACACCGCGGGCGTCTTCGACGACGGCATCACCTCATCGCTCACCGCCGAACAGCTCGACCGCGTCCTGCGGCCCAAGGCCGACGCCGCCCTCAACCTGCGCGCCCTCACCCGGGACGCCGACCTCGCCGCGCTCGTCCTGTTCTCCTCCGTCGCGGGCGTCCTCGGCGGCGCCGGACAGGGCAACTACGCGGCGGGCAACACCTTCCTCGACGCCTACGCGCGCCACCTGCGCGGCCAGGGCGTGCCCGCCACCTCCCTCGCCTGGGGCCTGTGGGCCGAACGCGGCGGCATGGCCGGGCAGATCACCGCCGACGACCTCGACCGGATGACCCGCTCCGGCGTCGCACCCCTCAGCGCCGAACAGGGCCTCGGCCTGCTCGACACCGCACTCGGCCTGGGCGCCGCCGCCCTCGTCCCCGTGCACCTCGACACCGCGGCCCTGCGCACCGCGCACGGCCGGAACCTGCCGCCGCTGCTCAGCGGCCTCGTGCAGGGCACCGCCCGGCGCGCCGTCGCGGGCCAGGACACGTCCGGCGGCGACGCACCGGCGCTCGTGCGGCGCCTGCGCGGGCTGCCCGACGGCGAGCGGGAGCGGGCTCTCCTCGACCACGTGCGCGGCCAGGCCGCCGCTGTCCTCGGCTACTCCTCCGGCGACCAGGTCGACACCGAGCGGGCCTTCCGCGACCTGGGCTTCGACTCCCTGACCGCCGTCGAACTGCGCAACCGCCTGGGCGAGGCGACCGGACTGCGCCTGCCCGCCACCCTCGTCTTCGACTACGCGAGCCCCCTCGCCCTAGCCCGCCACCTCAAGTCCGAACTGACGGGCGCCGACACGGACGCCCCCGCGGCCTCGGCCGCGCCGGTCGCGGCGGTCACCGACGAGCCCATCGCCATCGTCGCGATGAGCTGCCGCTTCCCCGGCGGCGTCGCCAGCCCCGAGGACCTGTGGCGGCTCGTCGGCGAGGGCGCCGACGCCACCTCCGGGCTGCCCGAGGGCCGCGGCTGGGACACCGCGTCCCTCTACGACCCCGACCCCGACCACCAGGGCACCACGTACTCGCGCGGCGGCGGCTTCCTGCACGACGCGGGCGAGTTCGACGCCCCGTTCTTCGGCATCTCGCCCCGCGAGGCCCTCGCCATGGACCCGCAGCAGCGGCTCCTCCTGGAGACCTCCTGGGAGGCGTTCGAGCGCGCCGGGATCGATCCGGCCACGCTGCGCGGCAGCGCGGGCGGCGTCTTCGTCGGCGCCTCCTCGCAGGGCTACGGCGAGAGCGTGCGCGTCATCCCGGACGGCCTCGAAGGCCACCTGATGACCGGCAACTCCACCAGCGTCATCTCCGGCCGCATCGCGTACTCCTTCGGCCTGGAGGGCCCGGCCGTCACTGTCGACACGGCCTGCTCCTCCTCCCTCGTCGCCCTGCACCTGGCCGCGCAGTCCCTGCGGCAGGGCGAGTGCGACCTCGCCCTCGCGGGCGGCGCCACCGTCATGGCCAACGCCGACACACTCGTCGCCTTCAGCCGTCAGCGCGGCCTCGCCGCCGACGGCCGCTGCAAGCCCTTCGCCGAGGGCGCCGACGGCTTCGGCGTCGGCGAGGGCGTCGGCGTGCTCGTCCTGGAGCGTCTGTCCGACGCGCGGCGGAACGGCCACCAGGTACTGGCGGTCGTGCGGGGTTCGGCGATCAACCAGGACGGCGCGTCCAACGGCCTGACCGCCCCGAACGGTCCGTCGCAGCAGCGCGTCATCCGCGCCGCCCTCACCGGCGCCGGACTCACCGGCGCCGACGTCGATGCCGTCGAGGCCCACGGCACCGGCACCTCACTGGGCGACCCCATCGAGGCCCAGGCCCTCATCGCGACGTACGGCAAGGACCGCCCCGACGACCAGGAGCCCCTGTGGCTGGGCTCCGTGAAGTCCAACATCGGGCACGCCCAGGCGGCCGCGGGCGTCGCGGGCGTCATGAAGATGGTCATGGCGATGCGGCACGGCATCCTGCCGAGGACGCTGCACGCCGAGGCGCCGACGACCGAGGTCGACTGGTCCGCGGGGACCGTCGAGCTGTTGACCGAGGCGCGCGAATGGACCGCGCGGGAGGTGGGACGGCCGCGCCGCGCGGGCGTGTCCTCCTTCGGCATGAGCGGCACCAACGCGCACGTGATCGTGGAGCAGGCACCGGTGGAGGAACGACTGCCCGCCGACCCCGGCGACGGCCCCGTCACGACCGGCACGCCGTCGGCCGTCCCGGGCCTGATCCCGCTGGCCCTGTCGGCGAAGAGCGAAGGCGCCCTGCGGGCGCAGGCGGAACGGCTGCGCGGACGGCTCCTCGCCGACGCCACGATCGGCTCGTCCGACGACGGCATCGGCCTGGCCGACGTCGGCTGGTCCCTGACCGTCGCCCGGTCGCGGTTCGAGCACCGGGGCGTCGTCCTCGGCCGGACCCGGGACGAACTCCTCACTGGACTCGCCGAGCTGGCCCAGGGCGACGCGACCGCCGCGCATGTCGTGGCGGGGCGTGCACAGGGCGGCGCAGGGCGTGCGGTGTTCGTGTTTCCGGGGCAGGGGGCGCAGTGGGTGGGGATGGCGCGCCAACTCCTGGACGAGTCGCCGGTGTTCGCGGAGCGGATGCGGGAGTGCGGGGACGCGCTCGCGGAGTTCGTGGAGTGGGATCTGCTGGAGGAGCTGGGCGGGGACAACTTCGATCGGGTGGATGTGGTCCAGCCGGTGTTGTTCGCGGTGATGGTGTCGCTGGCGGCGACCTGGCGGGCGGCGGGTGTGGAGCCTGCGGCTGTGGTGGGTCACAGCCAGGGTGAGATCGCTGCGGCTTGTGTGGCGGGTGCGCTGTCGCTGCGGGATGCGGCTCGTGTGGTGGCGCTGCGGAGCCTGGCGATCCGGGAGTTGTCGGGCAAGGGCGGGATGGTGTCCGTGCCGCTGCCCGAGGCGGAGGTGCGTGAGCTGATCGGCGCGTGGGACGGCCGGATCGAGCTGGCCGCTGTCAACGGCCCTGCTCAGGTGGTTGTCTCTGGTGAGCCGGAGGCGCTGGAGGCCCTGGTCGCTCAGTGCGTCGCGCAGGACATCCGCGCGCGCACGATCCCCGTGGACTACGCCTCGCATTCCTCGTACGTGGAGCAGATCGAGCAGCAGATAGCCGAAGCGCTGGCCGGGGTGTCTCCGCAGGTCGCCGAGGTTCCGTTGTTCTCGACCCTCACGGGGGAGTGGCTGAACGCCAACACCCCGATGGACGCGGGCTATTGGTACAGGAACCTGCGCCAGACGGTCCTCTTCGAGCACGCCACCCGCGGCCTCCTCGCCGAGGGCCACACCCTCTTCCTGGAGATGAGCCCGCACCCGGTCCTCACCGTCCCCGTCCAGGCCACCATCGAAGCCGCCGGGCGCGAGGAGACCGCCGCGGCCCTCGGTTCCCTGCGCCGTGACGAGGGCGGAGCCGACCGCTTCGCCGCGTCCCTCGCCGAAGCGCACGTGCGGGGCGCGGAGTTGGACTGGAAGGCGCTCTTCCCGGGTGCCGGAACCGTCGTCGACCTGCCGACCTATGCCTTCCAGCGCCAGCACTACTGGCTGACGGACGACGGGGTGCCCGACGGCACGCCGCTGTCGGCCGTGGCCGACGTGGAGGCGAAGTTCTGGGAGGCCGTGGAGCGCGAGGACCTGGCGGAGCTGGCGGCCGAGCTGGAGATGGCGGACGAGAACGCCGCCGAGCTGGGCGCCATCCTGCCCGTCCTGTCGTCGTGGCGGCGGCAGCGGCGCGAGCGGTCCACCCTCGACGGCTGGCGCTACCGGGTCACGTGGAAGCCCCTGGCCGGCGGCGCCCTGGCGGCCTCCGGGCTCTCCGGACGCTGGCTCCTCGTGCAGTCGCCGGGCAGTGAGCTGCACCCGTGGGCGGCGGGCGTGCGCGACGCGCTGGCGCTTGCCGGTGCTGAAGTCGTTGAACTAGACCTGTCTGCACAGGAGTTGACGCGCGAGACCCTGGCGGAGCGGCTGCGGGACAGGGTCGGGGTGGGCCTCGCCGGTGTGGTGTCGCTGCTCGGGTTCGACGAGTCCCCGCAGGACGGCCGCGAGGCCGTGTCCGTCGGGCTCGCCGGCACCGTCGCCCTCGCGCAGGCCCTCGGCGACGCCGGGATCGGCGCGCGGATGTGGGCGGTCACCAGCGGAGCCGTCACCACGGGCCGCGGGGACCGGGACGTGAGCCCGGTCGCGGCGCAGCTGTGGGGCCTCGGCCGGGTCGTGGCCCTGGAGCACCCGGACCGGTGGGGCGGGCTCATCGACCTCCCGCGGGCGTTCGGCACGCGTGCCGCCGCGCGGTTCGCCGCGATCGTGGCGGGCGCGGGCGACGAGGACCAGCTCGCGGTGCGCGACACGGGCGTCTTCGTACGCCGCTTCGCGCACGCGCCCCTGGAGGCGGCCCCGGGCGCCGACACGGAGCCGGAGTGGTCGCCGCGCGGCACCGCGCTGGTCACCGGCGGCACGGGAGCGATCGGCGGGCACGTCGCGCGCTGGCTGGCCCGTGAGGGCGTCGAGCACCTCGTCCTCACCAGCCGCCGTGGTTCGGACGCGCCCGGAGCCGACGAACTCCGCGCCGAACTGGAGGAGCTGGGTGCCGAAGTCACCGTCGCCGCCTGCGACATCGCGGACTGGGACGCCGTGTCGGGGCTCCTCGACGACCTGGCCGCCGAGGGCCGCACCCTGCGCTCCGTGTTCCACGCCGCGGGCGTCGGCCAGGAGCAGCCCCTCGCGGAGATGACCGCCGCCGACATCGCCGACGTCCTGGAGGCGAAGGTCGCGGGCGCCGCCCACCTGGACGCGCTCCTCGACACCGGGGCCCTCGACGCCTTCGTGCTGTTCTCGTCCAACGCGGGCGTGTGGGGCAGCGGCAGCCAGGGCGCCTACGCCGCCGCCAACGCCCACCTCGACGCCCTCGCCGAGGCCCGGCGCGCCCGCGGCCTCACCGCGACGTCCGTGGCGTGGGGCCTGTGGGGCGGCGGCAGCGGCATGGCCGGCGAGGACGCCGAAGAAGCGCTGCGCCGACTCGGCGTGACGGCGATGGCGCCCGAGCGCGCGGTCGCGGCGCTCGCCGAGGCCGTCGCGTACGACGAGACGTTCGTGGCCGTCGCCGACGTGGACTGGGAGCGGTTCGCGCCCGCCTTCACGTCGGTGCGCCCGAGCCCCTTCGTCGAGGACCTGCCGGAGGTCCGGCGCGCGCTCACCGGACCCGAGACGGCCACCGCGCCGGGTACGCAGGCCACCCCGACCGGCTCCGAGTGGGCCCAGCGGCTCGCCGCACTGCCCGCCCCCGAGCAGGAGCGGTCGGCCCTCGACCTGGTCCGCGCGCAGGCCGCAGCCGTCCTCGGCTACCCGGGCCCGGAAGCCGTCGAACCGGGCCGTGCCTTCCGCGAGTTGGGCTTCGACTCGCTCACGGCCGTCGAGGTGCGCAACCGCCTCGCCGCCGCGACGCCGCTACCCCGGCGGCGCCACCAGCCCCGACGCCCTGTGGCGCCTGGTCTCCGACGGCACCGACGCCATCTCCGTCTTCCCCGCCGACCGCGGCTGGGAGAACTCCGGCGCGGCCGCGTACAAGGCGGAGGGCGGCTTCCTCTACGACGCCGCCGAGTTCGACGCCGCGTTCTTCGGCATCTCCCCGCGCGAGGCCCTGTCGATCGACCCCCAGCAGCGCCTCCTCCTGGAGTCCTCCTGGGAGCTGTTCGAGCGCGCGGGCATCGCGCCCACCTCCGTGCGGGGCGACCAGACCGGCGTCTTCATCGGCTCCGGCTACCAGGGATACGGCGACGGCGTGGAGCCCCCGGAGGGCGTCGAGGGCTACCTCCTCACCGGCAACGCCGGAGCAGTCGTCTCCGGCCGCCTGTCGTACGCGTTCGGCCTGGAAGGCCCGGCGGTCACCGTCGACACCGCCTGCTCGTCCTCGCTTGTCGCCCTGCACCTGGCCGCCCAGGCGCTGCGCCAGGGTGAGTGCGACATGGCGCTGGCGGGCGGCGTGACCGTCATGTCGACGCCCACCGCCTTCGACGAGTTCAGCAAGCAGCAGGGCCTCGCCGCCGACGGCCGCTGCAAGCCCTTCGCGGAAGCGGCGGACGGCACCGGCTGGGGCGAGGGCGTCGGCCTGCTCCTCCTGGAGCGTCTTTCCGACGCGCGCCGCAACGGCCACGAAGTCCTCGCGGTCATGCGGGGCTCTGCCGTCAACCAGGACGGCGCCAGCAACGGCCTCACGGCCCCCAACGGTCCGTCTCAGCAGCGCGTGATCCGCGCCGCCCTCGCCAACGCGGGCCTCACGGCCGGTGAGGTCGACGCGGTCGAGGCCCACGGCACGGGCACCACGCTCGGCGACCCCATCGAGGCCCAGGCGCTCCTCGCCACGTACGGGCAGGACCGCCCCGCCGAGCAGCCCCTGTGGCTCGGCTCCATCAAGTCCAACATCGGCCACACCCAGGCCGCTTCGGGCGTCGCCGGAGTCATCAAGATGGTCATGGCGATGCGCGAAGGCGTCCTGCCCCGCACCCTGCACGTGGACGAGCGCAGCTCCCACGTCGGGTCGCAGCGCCGAGGCGCTGCGGGCGCAGGCCGAGCGGCTGCGGGAGCACGTCGCCGGGAGCGAGGGCCTTGAGCCCGCCGGTGTGGGCTGGTCCCTGCTGTCCGGGCGGGCCGCGCTTGAGCACCGGGCCGTTGTGCTCGGTGAGGGGCGCGAGGAGTTCCTGGGCGGGCTCGGGGCGATTGCCGCCGGTGGTCCGGGTGTGGTGTCCGGTTCGGTGGTCGAGGGCCGCCTCGGGGTGGTGTTCACCGGTCAGGGCAGTCAGCGGGTCGGGATGGGACGTGAGCTGTACGAGACGTTCCCGGTGTTCGCCGATGCGCTGGACGAGGTGTGCGCGCACCTGGATGCGTTGCTGGACCAGCCTCTGAAGGACGTCATGTTCGGCACGGACACCGAGCTGTTGGAGCGGACGGAGTACGCGCAGCCCGCGCTGTTCGCGGTGGAGGTGGCCCTGTTCCGTCTGGCCGAGTCCTTCGGGGTGCGCCCCGAGGTCGTCGGCGGGCACTCCATCGGTGAGCTGGCCGCCGCCTACGTCGCCGGACTCTGGTCCCTCGAAGACGCGGCTCAACTCGTCGCCGCACGCGGCCGGTTGATGCAGGCCCTTCCGGCGGGCGGCGCCATGCTCGCGGTGCAGGCCGCCGAGGCCGACGTACTGCCGCTCCTTGCCGGTCTGGAGGACCGTGCGGGCGTGGCGGCGGTCAACGGGCCTTCCCAGGTGGTGCTTTCCGGTGACCGCACGGTCCTGGAAGGCTTGGAGGAGACCCTGCGTGGCGAAGGCCGCAAGGTGCGCTGGCTGAAGGTCTCCCACGCGTTCCACTCGCCCCTCATGGACCCGGCTCTGGAGGACTTCCGCAAGGTCGCGCAGACGCTGACGTACCAGGACACCACCCTGCCGGTCGTCTCGAACCTGACCGGTCGGCTCGCCACCGCCGACGAGCTGACGGACCCCGGCTACTGGGTCCGCCACATCCGTGAGGCCGTCCGCTTCCACGACGGCCTGACCGCCCTCACCGACTCCGGTGTCTCGACGCTCCTCGAACTGGGCCCGGACTCGGTGCTCACGGCGATGGCGCACGACACGATCACCGACCCGGTCGCGCAGGCGGGCCTCGTCGCGGCGGTGCGCAAGGACCGCCCCGAGCCCGACACCTTCCTCACCGCCCTCGCGCAGCTGCACGTGCGCGGCGCCGACGTCGACTGGGCGCCGCTGTACGCGCGGGCCGAGGCCCGGCGCCGCGTCGAGCTGCCCACGTACGCCTTCCAGCGCGAGCGCTACTGGCTGGAGGCGGCCCCGACGACCGGAGCCCGTGGCGGCGGGGTCGGCGTCGACGAGGTCGAGGCGCGCTTCTGGGAAGCCGTGGAGCGCGAGGACCTGGAGTCGCTGAGCGCCGAACTGGGCGCGGAGGGCGAGACCAGTGGCGTGGCCGCGCTGGGGGAGGTGCTTCCGGTGCTCTCGTCGTGGCGGCGGCAGCGGCGCGAGACGTCCGCGCTCGACGCCTGGCGCTACCGCGTCTCCTGGCAGCCGCTGGGGCACGCCTCCACGCCGAGGCTCGACGGCGCGTGGCTGCTCGTCGTGCCGGACCGCGGCGCGGACGCCGCCTGGACGGCGGCCGTCGAGGACACGCTCGGCGGCCACGGAGCCGACGTACGGACCGTCCTCGTCGACACCGAAGGGGCCGCCGACCGCGCGGAGTTCGCCGAGCGGCTGCGCAAGGAAGCGGACGCCGCGGGCGGTCGACTCGCCGGTGTGCTCTCGCTGTTGGCCGTCGACGAGTCGGAACATGCCGTACGTGGCGGGGTGAGCCGCGGCCTCGCCGCGACCCTCACCCTCGTGCAGGCCCTGCACGCCGCCGACCTGGGCGCGCCGCTCTGGCTCGGCAGCCGGGCCGCGCACGGCGTGAGCGGCACCGACCCGCTGACCGGTCACGCGCAGGCCTCCCTGTGGGGCCTCGGGCGTGTCGTGGCCGTGGAGTACCCGAAGCTGTGGGGCGGCCTGGTCGACCTGCCCGAGGCGGCCGACGCGCGGGAGCTCGCCGGGCTCGCCGACGCCCTCGACGGCACCTTCGCCGGTGAGGACCAGCTGGCCGTGCGCGGCAACGGCGTGTTCGCGCGCCGCCTCGTGCGCGGGCGGACCGGGGACGCCCCCGACGGGCGGCCCGCGTGGACACCGCACGGCACCGCGCTCGTCACCGGCGGCACCGGAGCCGTCGGCGGCCACATCGCGCGCTGGCTCGCCGCCCACGGCGCCCAGCACCTCGTCCTCACCAGCAGGCGCGGCCCGGACGCGCCCGGAGCCGCCGAACTCCGCGCCGAACTGGAGGAGTCGGGCGCCGAGGTCACCGTCGTCGCCTGCGACGCCGCCGACCGGGACGCCCTCGCACGCGTCCTGGCCGACATCCCCGCGCACGCGCCGCTCACCTCCGTGTTCCACACCGCGGGCGTCCTCGACGACGGTGTCATCGACGGGATGGACGCACAGCGCCTCGCCACCGTCTTCCGGGCGAAGGTGCGGTCCGCGCTGCACCTGCACGAGCTGACGGCCGGACTCGACCTGTCGGCGTTCGTGCTCTTCTCCTCCTTCGCCGCCCTCTCCGGCGGCACCGGACAAGGCGGGTACGCCGCGGCCAACGCGACCCTCGACGCCCTCGCCGAGCACCGCAGGGCGCAGGGCCTCCCGGCGACCTCCATCGCCTGGGGAGCCTGGGCCGGGGGCGGCATGGCCACCGACACGCCGGCCGCCGAACGGCTGCGGGGCGGCGCCGTACCGCCCATGGAGCCCCGCCTCGCCGTCGCCGCGCTGCGCCGGGCCCTCGGCCACGACGAAGCCGCCGCGGTGATCGCCGACGTCGACTGGGACCAGTACCTCGCGGGCGGCCCGGGCATCGCCCCGAACCCGCTCTTCGCCGACCTGCCCGAGGCCCGCGCACTGCGGGAGCGCACCGCCGGATCCGGCGGCGACGCGGGCGAAAGCACCGGCACGGACCTCGCCCGGCAACTCGCCGCGCTGTCCGGGCCGGAGCGCGACCGGTTCCTGGAGGACCTGGTACGCACCCACGCGGCGGCCGTACTCGGCTACCGCGGCCCCGAGCAGGTCGAACCCGCCCGTGCCTTCCGCGAGCTCGGCTTCGACTCCCTCACCGCCGTCGAACTGCGCAACGCGCTCGGCACCGCCACCGGCCTGCCCCTGCCCACCACCCTCGTCTTCGACCACCCCACCCCCGTCGCGCTCGCCGGCTACCTCAAGGCAGAACTGCGCACCGACGGGGCCGACCCGGCGGCTCTCCTGACCCAGCTCGACACCCTGGAGCTCGGCCTCGCCGAGAGCGCGCCGTCGGACACCGAGCTCGCCACCATCGCCGAACGCCTCCGGGTGCTGCTCGACCGGTGCGCCCCCGGCCAGGACGGCGAGGAGGACGCCGAGGTCGCGAGCGAGCTGGAGTCCGCGACGGACGACGAGATGTTCGACTTCATCAGCAAGGAGTTCGGGATCTCATGACGTGCCGCCCGCACCCGGGCCCGTAGGGGCACGCCGCCCCCGCGCCCGCCCCGGGGCTCCGCTTCGCCCCTCTCCTCACCCCACGACTCTCCCCTCTCCGAACTGTCTCTAGGAGCTAGGCCAGATGGTGAACGACGACAAAATCCGCCGCCTTCTCAAGCAGGTGACGGCGGATCTGCACACGACTCGTCGGAGAGTGCGCGAACTCGAGTCCAAGGACGCGGAGCCCGTCGCGATCATCGCGATGAGCTGCCGCTTCCCCGGCGGCGCGAGCACCCCCGAGGAGCTGTGGCGCCTCGTCAGGGACGGCGTGGACACGGTGTCCGCCTTCCCCGCCAACCGCGGCTGGGACGTGGCCGGGCTCTACCACCCCGACCCCGACCACCAGGGCACCACCTACGCCCGCGAGGGCGGCTTCGTGTACGCCGCCGACGAGTTCGACGCGGGCTTCTTCGGCATCTCGCCGCGCGAGGCCCGCGCCATGGACCCGCAGCAGCGGCTCCTCCTGGAGACCGCCTGGGAAGCCGTCGAACGCGCGGGCATCGACCCGCTGAGCCTGCGCGGCAGCCGCACCGGCGTGTTCACCGGCACCAACGGCCAGGACTACACGGCCGTCGTCGCCGAGGCCGCCGACAGCACCGAGGGCTACTCGGGCACCGGCAACACCGCCGCCGTCGTCTCCGGCCGCCTCTCCTACAGCCTGGGCCTGGAGGGCCCGGCCGTCACCGTCGACACGGCCTGCTCGTCGTCCCTCGTCGCCCTGCACCTCGCGGCGCAGGCGCTGCGCCAGGGCGAGTGCGGGCTCGCCCTCGCGGGCGGTGTGTCCCTGATGTCGACACCCACCGCCTTCGTGGAGTTCAGCCGCCAGCGCGGCATGGCGGCCGACGGCCGCTGCAAGGCCTTCGCCGAGGCAGCCGACGGCACCGGCTGGGGCGAGGGCGTCGGCCTGCTCCTCCTGGAGCGCCTGTCCGACGCCCGCCGCAACGGCCACGAAGTCCTCGCCGTCGTCCGCGGCTCCGCCGTCAACCAGGACGGCGCCAGCAACGGCCTGACCGCCCCCAACGGCCCCGCCCAGCAACGCGTCATCCGCGCCGCCCTCGCCAACGCGGGCCTCACCGCCGGTGACGTCGACGCCGTCGAGGCCCACGGCACCGGCACCACCCTCGGCGACCCCATCGAGGCGCAGGCGCTCCTCGCCACCTACGGGCAGGGGCGGCCGCGCACCCGACCGCTGTGGCTCGGCTCCGTCAAGTCCAACGTCGGGCACACCCAGGCCGCCGCGGGCGCCGCCGGTGTCATCAAGATGGTCATGGCGATGCGCCACGGCCTCCTGCCGCAGACCCTGCACGTCGACCAGCCGTCGTCGCACGTCGACTGGACCGCCGGAGCGGTCGAGCTGCTCACCGAGCCCCGCGACTGGCCAGGACGCGAGGACGCGCCGCGCCGCGCGGGCGTCTCCTCGTTCGGCGTCAGCGGCACCAACGCCCACGTCATCGTCGAGGAAGCCCCCGCCGACGTACCGCAGGAGCAGGCACAGGACGCTCCCGGCCGACCGGACGACACAGCCGCCGAGACCACCCCGGCCCCCGGCACCGACCCCCTGGCCGCCGTCGGCCCCACGCCCTGGCCCCTCTCCGGCCGCACCGCGAAGGCGCTGCGCGCCCAGGCCGCCCGGCTGCGCGAGCGACTGCTCGACCGCACCGAACTCGCCGACGACCGCGCCGCGCGCGCCGACATCGGCTGGACCCTGGCCACCGGCCGCTCCGCCTTCGAACACCGGGCCGTCCTCCTCGGCGAGGACCGCGACCAGCTGCTGCACGCCCTTCAAGCCCTCGCCTCCGAAGGCCCCGCCGCCCCCGGCACGGTCACCGGCCAGGTCACCGAGGGCCGCCTCGGCATCGTCTTCACCGGCCAGGGCAGCCAGCGCATCGGCATGGGGCGTGAGCTGTACGAGACGTTCCCCGCCTTCGCCACGGCCCTGGACGAGGTGTGCGCGCACCTCGCCCCGCACCTCGACCGGCCCCTGAAGGACGTCATGTTCGGCACCGACGCCGAGCTGTTGGAGCAGACGGGGTACACGCAGCCCGCCCTGTTCGCCGTCGAGGTCGCGCTGTTCCGCCTCGCCGAGTCCTTCGGGGTGCGCCCCGAGATCCTGGGCGGCCACTCCATCGGCGAACTCGCCGCCGCCCACGTCGCCGGGCTCTGGTCCCTCGCCGACGCCGCCCGACTGGTCGCCGCGCGCGGCCGGTTGATGCAGGCCCTGCCCCGGGGCGGCGCCATGCTCGCCGTGCAGGCGTCCGAGACCGACGTCGCCCCGCTGCTCGCCGAGGTCGCCGAGTGGGCGGGCCTCGCCGCCGTCAACGGCCCCGCCCAGGTGGTGCTGTCCGGCGACCGCGGCGTCCTGGAGGATCTCGCGGGACAGCTGCGCGCCGACGGCCGCAAGACCCGCTGGCTCAAGGTCAGCCACGCCTTCCACTCGCCCCTGATGGCCCCGATGCTCGACGAGTTCCGGCAGATCGCCCGGGGACTCGACTACCAGGACCCGACGCTCCCGGTCGTGTCGAACGTGACCGGGCGCCTCGCCACCGCCGACGAGCTGAAGGACCCCGAGTACTGGGTGCGGCACGTCCGCGAGGCCGTCCGCTTCCACGACGGCCTGACCGCCCTCACCGGCTTCGGCGTCACCACCCTGCTCGAACTCGGCCCCGACGCCGTCCTCACGGCGATGGCCCACGACACCCTCACCGGCCCCGACGCCCAGGCGGGACTCGTGGCCGCGCTGCGCCGCGACCGGCCCGAACCCGACACCTTCCTGACCGCTCTCGCCCGGCTGCACGTGCGCGGCACAGACGTCGACTGGACCCCGCGGTACGCCCCGACGCGCGCCCGGCGCCGCGTCGACCTGCCCACGTACGCCTTCCAGCACCAGCGGTACTGGCTCGACACCACCGCGCCGACCACCGCGGCCCCCACCCACGGGACCGCCCTGCCCGACGACGCCGAGGCCCGCTTCTGGGAGGCCGTCGAGCACGAGGACCTCGCGGAGCTGACCGGTGCCCTCGACGTGCCCGACGACGCCCCGCTGACCGAGGTCCTGCCCGCCCTCACGGCCTGGCGCCGCCGTCGGCGGTCCACGTCCACGCTGGACAGCTGGCGCTACCGCGTGACCTGGAACCCGCTGCCGCCCCGGCAGGGCGGTGACACCCCTGCCCTCACCGGCGGCTGGGCCCTGCTCGTCCCCGACGAGCACGCCGACCACCCCTGGAGCGGTGCGGCCGAGCGGGCCCTCGCCGCGGGCGGCGCCCGCGTCACGGTGGTGCGCGTCCCCGCCGTCGCCGCCACCGACCGGGCGGCCCTCACCGCACTCCTGGGGCAGCGTGAGGCGGCCGGGTGGGACGGCGTCCTCTCGCTCCTCGCCCTCGCCGCCGAGTCCGGCACCGGCACGGCAGCGGGCCCTGACACGGCATCGGGGCATGACACGGCATCGAGCCCCGGTACGGAATCGGCCCTCGGTACGGAATCGGCGCCGACCGCCGCCCTGCGCACGGCCGTTCTGCTCCAGGCGCTCGGCGACACCGGCAGCACCGCCACCGTCTGGGCCGCGACCCGCGGCGCGGTGGCGACGACGCCGTCCGAGCCCGCCGGTGACCCGGCGCAGGCGACCGTCTGGGGCCTCGGCCGCGTCGCCGCCCTCGAATACCCGCAGTCCTGGGGCGGCCTCGTCGACCTCCCCGAGACCGCCGACACCACGGCGGTCACCCACCTCACCCAGGCACTCGCCTCGTCGGCGGGAGCGTCGGGCCCGGCAGGCTCGTCGGACTGGTCCGGCGAGGACCAGCTCGCGGTGCGCGCCTCCGGCGTCTTCGCGCGGCGCCTGGTCCGCGCGCCCCTGGGCGACGCGGCGCCGGGCGCGGAGTGGTCCGCCGCCGGCGGCACGGTCCTCGTCACCGGCGGCACGGGCGCCCTGGGCGGCCATGTCGCGCGCTGGCTCGCCCGCGCGGGCGCCGGGCACCTGCTCCTGACGAGCCGTCGCGGCCTCGACGCGCCGGGCGCACGGGAACTCCGTACCGAACTGGAGGAGTCGGGCGTCCGCGTGACGGTCGCGGCGTGCGACGTCGCCGACCGCGCGGCGCTCGCGGCGCTGCTCGCCGACCTGCCCGACGACGCGCCGCTGACCGGCGTGTTCCACACGGCGGGCGTCCTCGACGACGGCGTCATCGACGGTCTCACCGAGGACCGGATGGCCGCCGTCTTCCGCGCGAAGGTGGCGTCCGCCCGGCACCTGGACGAGCTGACCCGCGCCGCGGACCTGTCGGCGTTCGTCCTGTTCTCCTCGCTCGCCGGTGTCGTCGGCGGCGCGGGCCAGGGCAGCTACGCCGCCGCCAACGCGGCCCTCGACGCCCTCGCCGAGGCCCGGCGCTCCGCCGGACACGCGGCGACCTCCGTCGCCTGGGGCCCCTGGGACGGCGGCGGCATGGCGGCCGAGGGCGCGGCCGCCGAGCGGCTGCGGCACGGCGTGATGCCGCCCATGGACCCCGACCTCGCGATCACCGCCCTGCACCAGGCACTCGGCGGCCACCAGGCGCTCGCCGTCGTCGCGGACGTCGACTGGGCCCAGTACGCGCCCGGCATCACCGCCGCCCGGCCGAGCCGCCTCTTCACGGACATCCCCGAGGCCCACTCGGCCCTCGCGGACCGCACCGGCGGTGCCGACACAGCCGCTGTCCCCGCGAACGCGCTCGCCGACCGCCTCGCCGCCCTGACCCCCGCCGACCGCGAGGCCGCGCTCCTGGACCTGGTGCGCCGGCAGGCCGCCGACGTCCTCGGCCACGCGAGCGCGGACGACGTGCACGTCACGCGCGCCTTCCGCGAACTCGGCTTCGACTCGCTCACGGCCGTCGAGCTGCGCAACCTCATCGGCGCCGCCACCGGCCTCCGGCTGCCGACGACGCTGGTCTTCGACTACCCGACGGCGACCGCGCTCGCCGCCCATCTGCACACCGAACTCTTCGGCGACGAGAGCGCGACCCCGCTGCCCGCACCCACCGGCGCCGCCGTGGACGACGAACCCCTCGCCATCATCGGCATGAGCTGCCGCTTCCCGGGCGGTGTGCGCAGCCCCGAGGATCTGTGGCGTCTGGTCGCCGACGGTGTCGACGCCATCGCCGACTTCCCCGCCGACCGCGGCTGGGACACCGAAGGGCTCTTCCACTCCGACGCCGAGCGCGCCGGCACCTCGTACGTCCGCGAAGGCGGATTCCTCTACGACGCCGGGCAGTTCGACGCCAAGTTCTTCGGCATCAACCCGCGCGAGGCCCTCGCGATGGACCCGCAGCAGCGCCTTCTCCTGGAGACGTCCTGGGAGGCGTTCGAGCGCGCCGGGATCGACCCGGCGACGCTCGGCGGCAGCCAGATCGGCGTGTTCGCGGGCACCAACGGTCAGGACTACACCGCGGGCGTCGACCACGTCCCCGACGAGGTCGAGGGCTACCTCGGCATCGGCAACGCCGCGAGCGTCGCGTCGGGCCGCATCTCGTACACCTTCGGCCTCGAAGGCCCCGCGGTGACGGTGGACACGGCCTGCTCGTCGTCCCTGGTCGCGCTGCACCTGGCCGCGCAGGCGATCCGCCAGGGCGAGTGCACGATGGCCCTCGCGGGCGGCGTCTCGGTGATGTCGACCCCGGCGACCTTCGTGGAGTTCAGCCGTCAGCGCGGCCTCGCCACGGACGGCCGCTGCAAGGCGTTCGCGGACGCGGCGGACGGCACGGGCTGGGGCGAGGGCGTGGGCATGCTTCTCGTGGAGCGCCTGTCCGACGCCCGCCGCAACGGTCACCGCGTGCTCGCCGTCGTGCGCGGCTCCGCCTCGCCACGTACGGCAAGGAGCGGTCGGCCGACCGGCCCCTGTGGCTGGGCTCCATCAAGTCCAACATCGGGCACACCCAGGCAGCCGCCGGTGTCGCCGGTGTCATGAAGATGGTCATGGCGATGCGGCACGGCGTGCTGCCCAAGACCCTGCACGTGGACGCCCCCTCCACCGAGGTGGACTGGTCGGCGGGAGCCGTCGAGCTCCTGACGGGCGCACGCGACTGGCCGCAAGGCGCCGACAGGTCACCCCGGCGCGCGGGCGTCTCGGCGTTCGGGGTGAGCGGCACCAACGCCCACGTGATCGTGGAGCAGGCACCGGCGGACGCCCCGGCCGAGCCGGACGAGCCCTCCGGCCACGCCGGACCGCCCACCTGCGTGACCCCCCTCGCTCTCTCCGCGAAGACCCCGGAGGCACTGCGGGAGCAGGCCGGACGGCTCCATGAGCACCTGCTGGCCCAGGACGGGCCGGGCGTCGCCGACCTAGGCTGGTCCCTGGCCGTGGCGCGGTCGCGGTTCGAGCACCGGGGTGTCGTCCTCGGGCGGGACCGGGGCGAGCTGCTCGCCGGTCTTGAGCGCCTTGCGCGCGGCGAAGGCACGACCGCACGCGGCGAAGGCACGATCGCGCGGGCCGACGGCGTGACCGCCGGGCATGCCGTGGTCGGGCAGGCGCAGGGCGGCACGGCACGCCCGGTGTTCGTGTTCCCCGGGCAGGGGGCGGAGTGGGCCGGGACGGCCCGCCGACTCCTCGACGAGTCGCCGGTGTTCGCGGACCGGATGCGCGAGTGCGCCGACGCGCTCTCGGAGTTCGTCGACTGGGACCTCTTCGACGAGCTGGGCGGGGGCAACTTCGACCGGGTGGACGTGGCCCAGCCGGTCCTGTTCGCCGTGATGGTGTCCCTGGCGGCCGTGTGGCAGGCGTCCGGTGTCGAGCCCGCCGCCGTCGTCGGCCACGGCCCCGGTGAGATCGCCGCCGCGTGCGTCGCGGGCGTGCTCTCGCTCGCGGACGCGGCCCGCGTCGTCGCCCTGCGCGCCCTCGCGATCCGTGAACTGCCGGTCCAGGGCGGCCTGGTGTCCCTGCCGCTGCCCGAGCAGGGCGTACGCGAGCTGATCGCGGCCTGGGACGGCCGGATCGAGCTCGCCGCGGTGAACGGCCCCGCGGAGACCGTCGTCTCGGGCACGACCGAGGCCCTGGACGAGCTGGTGGCCCAGTGCGCCGCCGAGGGTGTCCTGGCCGATGTCCTCGCGGTGGGCCACGGCGCGCACTCCGCGCAGGTCGAGGCCGTCGAGGCGCACCTGGCGCAGGTGCTCGCCCCCGTGGTGTCCCGCCCGGCCGACGTGTCGGTGTACTCCTCGCTGACGGGGGAGAGGCTGGACGCGGGCACCCCGATGGACGCCGGGTACTGGTACCGGAACCTGCGGCACACCGTCCGGTTCGAGCAGGCTGTCCGCGCCCTGCTCGCCGAGGGCCACGGACTGTTCGTGGAGATCAGCCCCCACCCCGTCCTCACCACCGCCGTCCGTGCCACCGCCGACGCCACCGGCACGCCGGCCGTCGCACTCGGCTCCCTGCACCGGGACGAGGGCGGCGCCCACCGCCTCATGACCGCCGTCGGCGAAGCCCACGCGCACGGCGCCGAGCTGGACTGGAAGGCGCTCTACCCGGGCGCCCGCACCATCGTCGACCTGCCTACGTACGCCTTCCAGCACGAGCACTTCTGGCTCGTCGACGGGCGCACTCCCGCCGGCACGCCGGGCGTCCCGGCCGACGAGGTGGAGGCGCGGTTCTGGGAGGCCGTGGAGCGCGAGGACCTGGCGGGGCTCGCGGCCGAGCTGGACGTGGCGGAGGGTTCCGCCGCCGAGCTCGGCGCTGTCCTGCCGGTCCTGTCGTCGTGGCGGCGGCAGAAGCGTGAGCGGTCCACCGTGGACAGCTGGCGCTACCGCGTCACGTGGAAGCCGCTGGCGGGCGGGGCCCTTCCCGGGGCCGCCCTCACGGGACGCTGGCTGGTCGTCGTACCGGAAGAGGCCGCCGCGCACCCGTGGACCACGGGTGTCACCGACGCGCTGGCGCAGGCCGGTGCGGAGGTCGCCGAAATGCGTGTCGGCGGCGCCGAGTTGACGCGGGATGCGCTGACCGCGCGCTTGCTTGAGCACGTGCCCGGCACCTCCGAGGCGTCCGGTGCCCACGACGGCGCGGCGGCCGGACTCGCCGGTGTCGTCTCCCTCCTCGCCCTCACCGAGGACCCGCACCCGGCGCACCCCGAACTGACCCTCGGCCTCGCGGGCACCCTGGCGCTCGTCCAGGCCCTCGGGGACGCCGAGGTCGACGCGAAGCTGTGGGCGGTCTCCAGCGGAGCCGTCTCCACCGGCCGCAGCGACCGGCTCACGAGCGCCCCGCAGGCCCAACTGTGGGGCCTGGGACGGGTCGTGGCCCTGGAGCACCCGGAGCGCTGGGGCGGTCTCGTCGACCTGCCGCAGACCCCGGACACGCGCACCGCGACGCGCCTCGCCACCGCCCTGGCGTGCATCCCCGCCGACGGGGCGGCGGACGGCGGCGGCGTCGAGGACCAGATCGCCGTGCGCGGCTCGGGCATCTTCGTCCGCCGTCTCGCACACGCCCCGCTGGCCACCGACCCGGCACGGGACTGGACGCCGTGCGGCACCGCGCTGATCACAGGCGGCACGGGCGCGCTCGGCGCGCACGTCGCCCGCTGGCTCGCCCGCGAGGGCGCCGACCACCTCGTCCTGACCAGCAGGCGCGGACTCGACGCGCCCGGCGCCGCCGAACTCAAGGCGGAACTGGAGGAGTTGGGAGCCGCAGTCACCGTCGCGGCCTGCGATGTCGCCGAACGCGACGCCGTCGCCGCGCTCCTCGGCGAACTGGCGGCGGCCGGGCGGAGCCCGCGTGCCGTCTTCCACGCCGCCGGGGTGAGCCCCGCCGTCGCCCTCGCCGACACCGCGCCCGCGGACCTCGCCCACGCGCTGGCCGCCAAGGCCGAGGGCGCCGCCCACCTCGACGCGCTCCTCGCCGACGCGGACCTCGACGCCTTCGTCCTGTTCTCCTCCATCGCCGCCGTCTGGGGCAGCGGCGGCCAGGCCGGATACGCCGCAGCCAACGCCTTCCTCGACGCGCTCGCCGAGCGCCGCCGCGCCCGCGGCCTGAGCGCCACCTCCGTGGCCTGGGGAGCCTGGGGCGGCAGCGGCATGGCGGCCACCGCCGAGGCCGAGGAGCACCTGCGCCGCCGCGGCGTCGCGCTCCTCGCGCCCGACCTGGCCGTCGGCGCGCTCGCCCAGGCACTCGCGTCCGACGAGACGTGCCTGACCGTGGCGGACGTCGACTGGGAGCGGTTCGCGCCCACCTTCACCGCCGCCCGCCCGAGCACCTTCCTCGGCGGCCTGCCCGCGCTGCGGCCACGGCCGCAGCGGACGACGGCCACCCCCGCGGGCGAGAGCGGACCGGTCTCGGAGTGGGCCGCCCGCCTCACCGGACTCCCCGAGCCCGAGCGGCAGCGCCTGGTCCTCGACCTCGTGCGAGCCGAGGCGGCGGCAGCCCTCGGCTACGGCGGCGCCGAAGCCGTCGAACCCACCCGCGCCTTCCGCGAGCTGGGCTTCGACTCGCTGACCGCCGTCGAACTCCGCAACCGCCTCACCGCGGCCACCGACATCCAGCTGCCCGCGACGGCCGTCTTCGACCACCCGTCGCCCGAGGTCCTCGCCCGCCACCTGCTCGTCGAGCTGTCCGGCGGCACCCCCGCCGCGACAGCGGCCCCCGTCCCGGCGGCGACCTCCGCCGACGTGGCCGACGACCCCATCGCCATCGTGTCCATGAGCTGCCGCTTCCCGGGCGGCGCCACCACCCCCGAGGGGCTGTGGCAGCTGCTCGTCGACGGCACCGACGCCATCTCCGTCTTCCCCGCCGACCGCGGCTGGGACCTCGACGGCGCCGCGCGCTACAAGCCCGAGGGCGGCTTCGTCTACGACGCCTCCGAGTTCGACGCCGGACTCTTCGGCATCTCCCCGCGCGAAGCCCTCGCCATGGACCCGCAGCAGCGGCTCCTCCTGGAGACCACCTGGGAACTCTTCGAACGCATCGGCATCGCCCCCAAGTCCCTGCGCTCCACCTCGACCGGTGTGTTCGTCGGCTCCGGCTTCCAGGGGTACGCGACCGGACTCGACAGCGTCCCCGAAGGCGTCGAGGGACACCTCATGACCGGCACGTCCGGCAGTGTCATCTCCGGCCGCCTCTCCTACGCCTTCGGCCTCGAAGGCCCCGCGGTGACCGTGGACACGGCCTGCTCGTCGTCGCTGGTGGCCCTGCACCTCGCGGCGCAGGCCCTGCGCCAGGGCGAGTGCGACCTCGCCCTCGCGGGCGGTGTCACCGTCATGGCGACGGCGGGCGCCTTCGACGAGTTCAGCCGCCAGGGCGGCCTCGCGGGCGACGGCCGCTGCAAGCCCTATGCGGAAGCGGCCGACGGCACGGGCTGGGGAGAGGGCGCGGGTCTGCTGCTCCTGGAGCGCCTGTCCGACGCCCGCCGCAACGGCCACGAAGTCCTCGCGGTGGTCCGCGGCTCCGCGGTCAACCAGGACGGCGCGTCCAACGGCCTGACCGCCCCGAACGGTCCCTCCCAGCAGCGCGTCATCACCCAGGCCCTCGCCAACGCCCGCCTCGCGCCCGAACAGATCGACGCCGTCGAGGGCCACGGCACCGGCACGACCCTGGGCGACCCGATCGAGGCGCAGGCCCTGATCGCCACCTACGGCAAGGAGCGCCCGGCCGACCGGCCGCTGCTCCTCGGCTCCGTGAAGTCCAACATCGGCCACACGCAGGCCGCCGCCGGTGTCGCGGGCGTCATCAAGATGGTCATGGCCATGCGCCACGGCATGCTCCCGCAGACCCTCCACGTCGACCGGCCGAGCACCCACGTCGACTGGTCCGCCGGGACCGTGGAACTGCTCGACCGCGCCCGCGAGTGGCCCGACCGGGACGGCGCGCCGCGCCGCGCCGGCGTCTCGTCCTTCGGCGTCAGCGGCACCAACGCCCACGTCGTCGTGGAACAGGCCCCCCGCCGCAGGCCCACCACTCCTGAGGGCCCCGGTGAGGTGCACGCCACCCGCACCGCCGTCCCCTGGCAGCTCTCGGCCCGCAGCGCCGACGCCCTCCGCGCCCAGGCCGCCCGCCTGCGCGAACGCCTCGTCTCCGACCCGGCCCTCGCCGCCGACCGCGCCGGACTCGCCGACGCGGGCTGGTCCCTGGCCACGGGCCGCTCCCCCCTCGAACACCGCGCCGTGGTCTTCGGCCGCGACCGCGACGACTTCCTGACCGGCCTGGACGCACTGTCCTCCGGCGGCCACGGACCGGGCGTCGTGTCCGGTGCGGTGGTGGAGGGCCGTCTCGGGGTGGTGTTCACCGGTCAGGGCAGCCAGCGGATCGGGATGGGGCGTGAGCTGTACGAGGCGTTCCCGGTGTTCGCGGACGCGCTGGACGAGGTGTGTGCGCACCTGGATGGGCTGCTGGAACGCCCGCTCAAGGACGTCATGTTCGGTGCGGATGCGGAGCTGTTGGAGCGGACCGGGTACGCGCAGCCCGCGCTGTTCGCCGTCGCTCCGGTGAGCGGGCCGCGCTGGAGGGTCTGGAGGAGAAGCTGCGGGGTGAGGGTCGCAAGGTGCGGTGGCTGAAGGTGTCGCACGCCTTCCACTCGCCGCTCATGGACCCGGTCCTGGAGGACTTCCGGGCGGTCGCCGAGAAGCTGACGTATCGCCGAGAAGCTGACGTATCAGGACACCGCTCTGCCGGTGGTCTCGAACCTGACCGGACAGCTCGCCACCACGGAGGAGTTGAAGGACCCGGGTTACTGGATCCGTCACATCCGCGAGGCCGTCCGCTTCCACGACGGGCTCGCCACCCTCAGCGGCCAGGGAGTCTCCACCCTCCTGGAGCTGGGCCCGGACGCTGTCCTGACGGCGATGGCGCACGACACGATCACCGACCCGGACGCGCAGGCGGGCCTCGTCGGCGCGCTGCGCAAGGACCGCCCCGAGCCGGACACGTTCCTGGCCGCGCTCGCCAAGGTCCAGGTGCGCGGTGCGGAGGCCGACTGGGCTCCGCTGTACGCACCGGCCGAGGCGCGGCGCCGCGTGGACCTGCCCACGTACGCCTTCCAGCACGAGCACTACTGGCTGGAGGCGGCGTCGGACACGGCGGGCGTGGCCGGTTCCGGTGCGGTGGACGAGGTCGAGTCGCGGTTCTGGGAGACAGTGGAGAGCGCGGACCTCGCCGAGTTGGCCAAGACCCTGGAGGTGCCGGACGACGCCCCGCTCGCCGAGGTCCTGCCCGCGCTGACCGCCTGGCGGAAGCAGCGGCGCGAGACCTTCACTCTCGACAAGTGGAACTACCGCGAGTCGTGGACGCCGCTCACCGAGTCTGCGGTGGGGAAGCTGACGGGCAGCTGGCTCGTCGTCGTACCGGAGAGCCGGACGGACGGCGGGACGGAAGGCGGGACGGACGGTGGGACGGACGGTCAGGCCGACGGGCGGCCGGGCAGCGCCGCCGACGCCTCGTGGCGCGCCGCCGTGGCCGCCCTCATGGCCGAGCACGACGTGCGCCTCGTGACGGTGGAGGTGCCCGCGCACGCCACCACCCGGGACGCGCTCGCCGGACCCCTGCGCGCCGCACTCGGTACGGCTGCCGACGTGACCGCCTACGACGGTGTGCTGTCGCTGCTCGCCGCCGACCGCCTCGAAACCGACGCGGGCGCGGCCGGTGACGGCGTGACAGGTGACGGCGTGACAGGTGACGGCGGGACCGGTGCCGTACCGGCGGAGGTCGCGTCCACCCTGGCCCTGATCCAGGCCCTCGGCGACACCGGCGTCGACGCACCCCTGTGGTGCGCCACCCGCGACGCCGTCGCCGTCGGCCACGCCGACGTGCGGACCGCGCCCGGCCGCAGTGCCCTGTGGGGCCTCGGCCGCGTCGCCGCGCTGGAGTATCCGGAGCGCTGGGGCGGTCTGGTCGACCTGCCCGAGACCGCCGACACGGCAGCCCTGTCCCGGCTCGGCCGCGTCCTCGGCGGCGCCTGGGCCGGCGAGGACCAGGTCGCGGTGCGCGGCTCCGGCGCCTTCGGGCGCCGCGTGGTGCGCGCGCCGTACGACGGTGAACCGGCCGCCGCGTGGGCGCCGCACGGCACCGTGCTCGTCACCGGCGGCACCGGCGCCCTCGGCGGCCACGTGGCCCGCTGGCTCGCCCGCGAGGGCGCCGAACACCTCGTCCTGACCAGCAGGCGCGGCCCCGACGCGCCGGGCGCGGCCGAACTCCGCGCCGAACTGGAGGCGTCGGGCATCCGCGTCACCGTCGCGGCCTGCGACGCCGCCGACCGGGACGCCCTCGCGGGCCTCCTCGCGGACATCCCCGCCGACGCGCCGCTGACCGGCGTGTTCCACGCGGCCGGTGTCCTCGACGACGGCGTACTCGACGCGATGACGCCCGAGCGGCTCGCGACCGTCTTCCGCGCGAAGACGGAGTCGGCCCGCAACCTGGACGAGCTGACGGCCGGTCTCGACCTGTCGGCGTTCGTCCTGTTCTCCTCCTTCGCCGGTGTGGCCGGCGGCGCGGGACAGGGCAGCTACGCCGCCGCCAACGCCTACCTCGACGGGCTCGCCCACGCCCGCCGCGCCCGGGGCCTGACCGCCACCTCGGTGGCCTGGGGCCCGTGGGCGGGCAGCGGCATGGCCGCCGGGGGAGTGGCCGCGGAACGGCTGCGCGGCGGGGCGCTCCCGCCCCTGGAGCCGGAGCGCGCCGTCGTCGCCCTCCAGCGCCTCCTCGGCCAGGACCACACCGCCGTCCTCGTCGCCGACGTCGACTGGCGGCAGTACGCACCCGCGTTCACCGCGGTCCGGCCCAGCAGGCTCTACGCCGAACTGCCGGAAGCGGAAGCGGCACGGTCCGCCACCGCCGACACCGCGACCGGCCTCGGCGGACCCGCCGCCGGACAGGGCGGCCCGGACCTGACCGAGCGCCTCGCGGCACTGCCCCGGCCCGACCAGGACCGGCTGCTCCTCGACCTGGTCTGCGAGCAGGTCGCCGCCGTCCTCGGCTACAGCGGCGCGGCCGCCGTCGAACCCACCCGCGCCTTCCGCGAGCTGGGCTTCGACTCCCTGACCGCCGTCGAACTCCGCAACCGCGTCAACGCCCTCACCGGCCTCGTCCTGCCCGCCACCGTGGTCTTCGACCACCCGACCCCCACGGCCCTCACCGACTGCCTGCGCACCGAACTCGCCCCGGACGCCGCCGACCCCGCCCTGCTGCTGCTCGGCGACCTCGACCGGCTCGAAGGCAGCCTCGCCGCGGCCGGATCCGCCGACGAGATCACCCGCACCAAGGTCGCGGTGCGCCTCCAGGCGGCACTCGACCGCTGGAAGAGCACAGCCAGCGGCGCGGGCGCGCAAGCGGGCGCCGGAACAGCGACCGCCACCGACGCCCCTGACGTCGGCGAACAACTCGCCGCCGCCAGCGACGACGAGATGCTCGAATTCATCAAGAAGCAACTCGGCAGGGGCTGACAATCACCCGCTGACAACCACCCAGAGATAAACCGCGTCTTCGTCGAAGGATGGACAAGGAGCGCTCGTCAAGGTAATTAATTGAACCGACAGCCCCTACCCACCCCCTTTGCTCATGCACTCGCCCCCGGCCTCATTTCGAGGCAATCCCGTAGGGGCGAGTAGGGGGAGGGTAGGGGTTGTTGGTCGTATGGGGCCCCCATAGCGTCATCGAGAAAACGGCTGCGGACAGGTCCGTTGTATGCCAGAGGGTGCGGCACACGTCCTGAACAGGTGACATTTGATGGCGAATGAAGAGACGCTGCGCGACTATCTCAAGTGGGTTTCGGCGGACCTGCATCAGACGCAGCAACGTCTGAAGGACATCGAGGCCGCTGCTCAGGAGCCCATCGCGATCACAGCGATGAGCTGCCGCTTCCCCGGCGGCGTGGGCGGCCCCGAAGATCTGTGGCGACTCCTTTCCGAAGGCCGGGACGCCATTTCAGGCCTCCCCACGGACCGTAACTGGGACCTCGAATCCCTCTACGACCCGGACGCCGCCGGAAAGCAGGGAACGACTTCCACGGCACACGGCGGTTTCCTGACCGGCGTCGCCGAATTCGACGCCGCTTTCTTCGGCATCTCGCCGCGCGAGGCCCTCGCCATGGACCCGCAGCAGCGGCTCCTCCTGGAAACCGCGTGGGAGGCCCTGGAACGCGCGGGGATCGACCCGGCGACGGTACGCGGCAGCCGCACCGGCGTATTCGTCGGCACCAATGGACAGGACTACGCCCCGCTCCTCTTCGAAGCCGAGGAGGACGTCGAGGGCTATGTCAGCACCGGCAACGCCGCCGCCGTGGAGTCCGGCCGCATCGCCTACACCCTCGGCCTCGAAGGCCCCGCCCTCACCGTCGACACGGCCTGCTCCTCCTCCCTCGTGGCCCTGCACCTCGCCGTGCAGGCACTGCGCCAGGGCGAGTGCGGCATGGCCCTCGTCGCGGGCGTCACCGTCATCTCGACCCCCGGCGTCTTCACCGAGTTCAGCCGCCAGCAGGGCCTCGCCGCCGACGGCCGCTGCAAGGCGTTCGCCGACGCGGCGGACGGCACCGGCTGGGGCGAGGGCGTCGGCATGCTCCTCGTCGAGCGTCTCTCCGACGCCCGCCGCGCGGGCCGCCAGGTCCTCGCCGTCGTCCGCGGCTCCGCCGTCAACCAGGACGGCGCCAGCAACGGCCTGACCGCCCCCAACGGCCCGTCCCAGCAGCGCGTCATCATGCAGGCCCTCGCCAACGCCCGCCTCACCGCGGCGGACATCGACGCCGTCGAGGCCCACGGCACGGGCACGACGCTGGGCGACCCCATCGAGGCCCAAGCCCTCATCGCCACCTACGGCCAGGAACGCCCGGAGACCGGCGAACCCCTGTGGCTGGGCTCCATCAAGTCCAACATCGGCCACACCCAGGCCGCCGCCGGCGTCGCGGGCATCATCAAGATGGTCATGGCGATGCGCGCGGGTGTCCTGCCCCAGACCCTGCACGTCGACGAGCCCACGTCCCAGGTGAACTGGTCCGCCGGCGCTGTCGCCGTCCTGACCGAGGCCCGCGCATGGGCCGAGCGGGACGGCGGCGCACCGCGCCGCGCGGGCATCTCGTCCTTCGGCGTGAGCGGTACGAACGCACACGTCATCGTGGAGCAGGCGCCGGGCGACGAGACGGATCCCGCCGAAGCCGAGGCCGACGTCACGCCGACCACTTCGGCCGTGCTCGCGGGTGTCGTGCCGCTGGCCCTCTCGGGCAAGACCGAGGACGCGGTACGGGCCCAGGCCGAACGGATCCGCGAGCTGCTGCTTGCGTCCGACGGTCTTGAACTGGGTGATGTGGCCTGGTCGCTGGCGACCACCCGGTCGCGGTTCGACCAGCGGGGCGTCGTCCTCGGGCGGGACCGGGACGAGCTCCTCGCCGGGCTCGAGACGCTGGCTCAGGACGGCCCGGAGGCGCGGCACGTCGTCAGCGGGCGGGTGCTGGGTGGTGCGGTGCGTCCGGTGTTCGTGTTTCCGGGGCAGGGGTCGCAGTGGGCCGGTATGGCTCGTGAACTGATCGAGTCCAGCCCGGTGTTCGCGGAGCGGATGCGGGAGTGCGCGGACGCGCTGTCGGAGTTCGTGGACTGGGACCTGCTGGAGGCGCTGGGCGGGGAGCGGTTCGACCGGGTGGATGTGGTCCAGCCGGTGTTGTTCGCCGTGATGGTGTCGCTGGCGGCGACCTGGCAGGCGGCCGGTGTTCAGCCTGCGGCCGTGGTGGGTCACAGCCAGGGCGAGATCGCCGCCGCGTGCGTCGCGGGCGCGCTGTCGCTGCGGGATGCCGCCCGTGTGGTGGCGCTGCGGAGCCTCGCCATCCGTGAGTTGTCCGGCAAGGGCGGCATGGTGTCCGTACCGCTGCCGGAGCAGGAAGTACGTGAGCTGATCGAGGCCTGGGACGGCCGCATCGAGCTGGCCGCCGTCAACGGGCCCGCCCAGGTCGTGGTCTCCGGCGAGCCGGACGCGCTGGAGGAACTGGTTGCCCAGTGTGTCTCCCAGGACGTCCGGGCGCGCGCAATTCCGGTGGACTACGCCTCGCACTCCTCCTACGTGGAGCAGATCGAGCAGCAGATAGCCGAGGCGCTGTCCGGGGTGGACCCGCAGGTCGCTGAGGTTCCGCTGTTCTCGACGCTGACGGGGGAGTGGCTGGACGCCAACACCCCGATGGACGCGGGGTATTGGTACCGCAACCTCCGCCAGACGGTCCTCTTCGAGCACGCCACCCGCGGCCTCCTCGCCGAAGGCCACGGCCTGTTCCTGGAGATGAGCCCCCACCCGGTCCTCACCGTCCCCGTCCAGGCGACGATTGACGCGACCGACAGCCAGGCCGTCACCCTCGGCTCCCTGCGCCGTGACGAGGGCGGCGCCGACCGCCTCGCGGCCTCCCTCGCAGAAGCCCACGCCCACGGCGCCGAACTCGACTGGAACGCCCTCTTCCCCGGCGCCCGCACCACCGTCGACCTCCCCACCTACCCCTTCCAGCGCGAGCGCTACTGGCCGAAGGCCGCGCCCGCCGGAGCCGGTGACGTGGTGTTCGCGGGGCTGCGTGCCGCCGGGCACCCGCTGCTCGGGGCCGCCGTGGCGCTCGCGGACGCGGACGGGTACCTGTTCACCGGGCGCCTTGCGACGCAGACGCACCCGTGGCTCGCGGACCACGCGGTCGACGGGAGGATCCTGCTGCCCGGCACGGCCTACGTCGAACTCGCCCTGCGCGCGGGCGACGAGGTCGGCTGTGGCCACCTCGAAGAGCTGACCCTGGAAGCGCCCCTCGTCGTCCCGGAGCAGGGCGGCATCCAGCTGCAGATCTCCGTGGGCGGCCCGGACGGCACCGGTCGGCGCGAGCTGAGCCTGTTCGCGCGCCCCCAGGACGACACCGACGACACCCCCTGGACGCGCCACTTCACCGGCAGCCTGCTGCCGACCGCCCCCGCGGACGCCGCCACCGAGGCCGCCGACCTGTCCGCGTGGCCGCCCGCCGGGGCCGAGCGCGTCGACGTGTCCGACCTGTACGAGCGCCTCACGGCCAACGGGCACGGCTACGGCCCCCTCTTCCAGGGCCTGCGCGCCGCCTGGCGGCAGGGCGACGACGTGTACGCGGAGATCGACCTGCCGCAGGAGGCGCACGCCGACACGGAGTCCTTCGGGCTGCACCCGGCGCTCTTCGACGCCGCCCTGCACGCCATCGGGCTCGGTGACTTCATCACCCGCACCGACCGCGCGCACCTGCCGTTCGTCTGGTCCGGCGTCACCCTGCACGCCACCGGCGCCACCACGCTCCGCGTGCGCGTCGCCGCCGCCGGAGCGGACACTGTCACGCTGCTCGCCGCCGACGCCACCGGGCAGCCGGTCGTCTCCGTCGCGTCGCTCGCGCTGCGCGCCCTGTCCGAGGAGCACCTGACCGGTTCGGTGCGGCGCGACGCGCTGTTCCAGGTGGAGTGGACGACCCTCGACACCCCGGCGGACACGGCCACACAGCTCGCCTCGGCGGCGGTCCTCGGCGACGGCACCCCGGACGCCGACGGCGCCCTGCCCTTCGTACGCCACACCCACGCGGACCTGGAGGCCCTGACCGCCGCGCTCGACGACGGCGCCGAGCCGCCCGCGACGCTGTTCCTGCCCCTCCTGACGGCCGCCGAGGGTGGCCGCGCGACCGAACTGGGCGCTCTGCGGCCCCAGTTGGAGAGCGCCCTTGAGGTCGTGCAGGGCTGGCTCGGGGAGGAGCGGTTCGAGGAGTCCCGGCTCGTCGTGGTGACGCGTGGCGCGGTCGCCGTCGCCGACCCGGACCCCGTGGCCGCCGCCGTGTGGGGCCTGCTGCGTTCGGCGCAGTCCGAGCACCCTGGCCGCTTCGTCCTCCTGGACCTGGACGAGGAGGCCGCCGGCGGTGCGGGCGAGGGGCTGGTCGCCGCCGCCCTCGCGACGGACGAGCCCGAGGTGGCGCTCCGCGACGGCACCCCTCGCGCGCCGCGCCTGACCCGCGTACCCCTCACGGAGACCGGGACCGACTCCGCGCTCACTGCCGAGGCCGACTCCGCGCCCACCGGCACCTGGGGCGAGGGCACCGTCCTCGTCACCGGCGGCACCGGCACCCTGGGCGGCCTCGTGGCCCGCCACCTCGCCGCCCGCCACGGCGTCCGCGACCTGCTCCTCGTCTCCCGGCGCGGCGACGCCGCCCCCGGCGCCGCCGAACTCCGCGCGGACCTGGAGGAGTCGGGCGCCCGCGTGCGCCTCGCCGCCTGCGACACGGCCGACCGCACCGCACTCGCCGCCCTCCTGGACGAGGTCGGCGCCGACCTGTCCGCCGTCGTGCACGTCGCCGGAGCCCTCGACGACGGCGTCGTCACCGCCCTGACGCCCGAGCGCCTGGACACCGTCCTGCGCCCCAAGGCCGACGCGGCCCTGAACCTGCACGAGCTGACGGCCGGCCTGGACCTCTCGGCGTTCGTCCTGTTCTCCTCCGCCGCCGGTGTCTTCGGCACCCCCGGCCAGGCGAACTACGCGGCCGCCAACGCCTACCTCGACGCGCTCGCCCGGCGCCGCCGTGCCCAGGGCCTCCCGGCGACCTCCCTCGCCTGGGGCCTGTGGGCCGAGGCCAGCGAGATGACCGCCCACCTCGGCGCGGGCGAACTCGACCGCAGGACCCGCGCCGGAGCGGCCCCCCTCACCTCCGAGGAGGGCCTGGACCTCTTCGACGCCGCACACACGGCGAACCACCCCCTGACCGTCCCGGTCCGCCTCGACCTCGCGGGCCTGCGCGCCCAGGCCGCCGCCGGAAGCGGCGTCCCGCCGCTCCTGCGCACCCTGGTCCGCGCACCCCAGCGACGCACCGCCGCGGCCGCGGACCGGCAGGAGGGCTCCGCCCTCGCCCAGCGCCTGGCCGCGCTCCCGGAGACGGACCGCGAGCAGGAAGTCCTCACGCTCGTACGCGGCCACGCAGCCGCCGTCCTCGGCTACCCGTCGGCCGACGCCATCGCGCCCGACCGCGCCTTCCGCGAAGTCGGCTTCGACTCGCTCACCGCCGTCGAACTGCGCAACCGCCTCACCGCCGCGACCGGCCTGCGCCTGCCCGCCACCCTCGCCTTCGACTACCCGGCCGCCACCGTCCTGGCCCGCCACATCCTCGAAGAGGTCCTCGGCACCGACACCACGGCCCTCACGCGGGGCGCGGCACGGCCGGTGAAGGCCTCGGCCCCGGCCGACGACGACCCGATCGTGATCGTGTCGATGAGCTGCCGCTACCCCGGCGGCGTCGCCACCCCCGAAGACCTGTGGCGCCTCACCGCTGACGGCGTCGACGCCATCGGCGACCTGCCCGGCGACCGCGGCTGGGACGTCGACGCGCTCTACGACCCCGACCCGGACCGCGCGGGCTCCTTCTACACGCGCGAAGGCGGCTTCCTCTACGACGCCGCCGACTTCGACCCGGCCTTCTTCGGCATCTCCCCGCGCGAGGGCCTGTCCATCGACCCGCAGCAGCGGCTCCTCCTGGAGACCACCTGGGAGGCGTTCGAGCGCGCGGGCATCGACCCGGCCGCCGCGCGCGGCAGCTCCACCGGCGTCTTCGTCGGCGTCATGTACAACGACTACGCCACGCACCTCCTGAGCGCCCCCGGCGGCCTCGACGACCTGGAGGGGTATGTCGGCAACGGCAGCGCCGCGAGCGTCGCCTCCGGCCGCATCTCGTACTCCTTCGGCCTCGAAGGCCCCGCCGTCACCGTCGACACGGCCTGCTCGTCGTCGCTCGTGGCCCTGCACCTCGCCGCGCAGGCGCTGCGGCAGGGCGAGTGCGACATGGCCCTCGCGGGCGGCGTCGCCGTCATGTCGACCCCCGGCACGTTCATCGAGTTCAGCCGTCAGCGCGGCCTCGCCGCCGACGGCCGCTGCAAGTCCTTCGCGGCCGCCGCCGACGGCACCGGCTGGGGCGAGGGCGTCGGCGTCCTCCTCCTGGAGCGCCTGTCCGACGCCCGCCGCAAGGGCCACCGCGTGCTCGCGGTCGTCCGCGGCTCCGCCGTCAACCAGGACGGCGCGTCCAACGGCCTGACCGCCCCCAACGGCCCCGCCCAGCAGCGCGTCATCCGCGCCGCCCTCGCCAACGCGGGCCTCACGACCACGGACGTGGACGCCGTCGAGGCCCACGGCACCGGCACCACGCTCGGCGACCCCATCGAGGCGCAGGCCCTCATCGCCACCTACGGCAAGGAGCGCCCCGCCGACCGGCCCCTGTGGCTCGGCTCGCTGAAGTCGAACATCGGGCACACGCAGGCCGCCGCCGGTGTCGCCGGTGTCATCAAGATGGTCATGGCGATGCGCGCGGGCGTCCTGCCGCAGACCCTGCACGTCGACGAGCCGACCCCCGAGGTGGACTGGTCGGCGGGCGCCGTCGAACTCCTCACCGAGTCCCGCGAGTGGGCCGAGCGGGACGGCGGCGCGCCGCGCCGCGCGGGCGTGTCGTCGTTCGGCGTCAGCGGCACGAACGCGCACGTCATCGTGGAACAGGCCCCGACGGCCGACGAGCCGGTCCGCCCGGACGAGCCGTCCGGCGACACCCAGCCGCTCCTCGCCGCCGTACCCCTGGCCCTGTCGGCGAAGACCCCCGAGGCGCTGCGCGCGCAGGCCGCCCGGCTGCGGGACCGGCTCCTGACGGACACCGGCCTGCGCCTGGACGACGTCGTCTGGTCGCTGGCGACGGCACGGTCCCGGTTCGAGCACCGGGGCGCCGTCGTCGGACGCGACCGGCAGGACGTCCTCACGGGCCTCGAGCGCCTCGCCGAAGGCGACCTCACGGCCGCCGGTGTCGTCACGGGGCGTGCCGAGAGCGCCGGGCGCGCGGTGTTCGTGTTCCCGGGGCAGGGGTCGCAGTGGGCCGGGATGGCTCGTGAACTGCTCGACTCCAGTCCGGTGTTCGCGGAGCGGATGCGGGAGTGCGGTGACGCGCTGGCGGAGTTCGTGGAGTGGGAGCTTTTTGAGGAGTTGAGCGGGGACCACTTCGATCAGGTCGATGTGGTGCAGCCGGTGTTGTTCGCGGTGATGGTGTCGCTGGCCGAGGTGTGGCGTGCGGCTGGTGTGGAGCCTGCTGCTGTGGTGGGTCACAGTCAGGGTGAGATCGCGGCTGCTTGCGTCGCGGGTGCCCTCGGCCTGCGTGACGCCGCCCGCGTCGTGGCCCTGCGCAGCCAGGCGATCCGGGAGCTGTCGGGCAAGGGCGGGATGGTGTCCGTGCCGCTGCCCGAGGCCGAGGTGCGTGAGCTGATCACCGCCTGGGACGACCGCGTCTCGGTCGCGGCCGTCAACGGCCCCGCCCAGGTGGTCGTTTCGGGCGAGCCCGACGCGCTGGAGGAACTGGTCGCGCAGTGCGTGGCTCAGGACGTTCGCGCCCGCACGATCCCTGTGGACTACGCCTCGCACTCCGCGTACGTGGAGCAGATCGAGGAGCGGATCGCCAAGGCGCTGGCCGGGGTGACCCCGAAGGCTGCTGAGGTTCCGTTGTTCTCGACGCTGACGGGGGAGTGGCTGGACTCCAACACCCCTATGGACGCCGGGTATTGGTACCGCAACCTGCGCCAGACAGTCCTCTTCGAGCACGCCACCCGCGGCCTCCTTGCCGAGGGGCACACCCTGTTCGTCGAGATGAGCCCGCACCCGGTCCTCACCGTCCCGGTGCAGGCGACGATCGACGCGACCGACAGCCAGGCCGTGACTCTCGGCTCTCTCCGCCGCGACGAGGGCGGCGCCGACCGCCTGGCGGCCTCCCTCGCAGAAGCTCACGTCCACGGTGCCGAACTCGACTGGCAGGCCCTCGTCCCCGGCGCCCGCGTGATCGCGGACCTGCCGACGTACGCCTTCCAGCGCCAGCACTACTGGCCCGACTTCGCCGTCCCCGAGGACGCGGCGGCGCCGGCCGTGGACGAGGTGGAGTCCCGGTTCTGGGACGCGGTGGAGCGCGAGGACCTGGAGCGGCTGGCCGCCGAGCTGGAGGTGGCGGACGGCTCCGCCGCCGGGCTCGGCGAGGTCCTTCCCGTCCTCTCGTCCTGGCGGCGGCAGCGCCGTGAGCGCTCGACCGTCGACGGCTGGCGCTACCGGGTCACCTGGAAGCCGCTGACCGGCACCGCCCTGCCGACGTCCGGGCTCTCCGGCCGCTGGCTGGTCGTCCTGCCGGAGCACGCGGCGGAGCAGCCGTGGGCCGCGGGCACCGCCGAGGCCCTGGAGCGCGCCGGTGCGGAGGTCGTCCAACTCTGCCTTACGCGCGACGAGTTGACGCGCGAAGCGCTGACCGTTCGGCTCGCGGATGCCGCCGCCGGTGAGCTATCCGGCGTGGTCTCACTGCTCGGCCTCGACGAGACCGCGCACGCCGAGCACTCCGGTGTGCCGGTCGGTCTGGCCGGGACCGTGGCGCTCGTGCAGGCCCTCGGCGACGCGGGTGTCGGCGCGCGGCTGTGGACGGTCACCCGGGGCGCGGTGTCGACCGGCCGCAGCGACCAGGTGGAGAACCCGGCGCAGGCGCAGCTGTGGGGTCTGGGCCGGGTCGTGGCCCTGGAGTACCCGGACCGCTGGGGCGGCCTGATCGACGTCCCGTCGGCGTACGGCACCCGCGCGGGCGCGCGCTTCACGGCGGCCCTCGCCGGGGAGCACGAGGACCAGCTCGCGGTACGCGGCTCCGGTGTCCTCGTACGCCGTCTGGTGCGGGCCGGGACGGCCGACGCGGCGGAGAAGTGGTCGCCGCGCGGCACGGCGCTGGTCACCGGCGGTACGGGTGCGGTCGGCGGGCACGTCGCGCGCTGGCTGGCCCGGGAAGGCGTCGAGCACCTGGTGCTCACCAGCCGTCGTGGCCCGGACGCGCCCGGCGCCGTCGAACTCCGCGCCGAGCTGGAGGAGTTGGGCGCTGACGTCACCGTCGCCGCCTGCGACATCGCCGACCGCGACGCGGTCGCCACGCTCCTGGACGGCCTGGCCGCCGAGGGCCGCACGCTGCGCTCCGTGTTCCACGCGGCGGGCGTCGGCCAGACGCAGCCCCTGGACGGCATGACCGCGACGGACATCGCGGAGGTCTTCGGCGCGAAGACGGCCGGTGCCACGCTCTTGGACGAACTGATCGACGGCGACGGCCTGGACGCGTTCGTGCTGTTCTCGTCC